>NZ_CP007633.1:0-1851618 GCF_000832145.1 Thermotoga sp. RQ7 | reverse complement strand
TCAACGGAGAAAAAGAAACAGATCTGAAAAAATTCTAAAGGGGTGGAAACCCACCCCTTCTTCCTCACTCTTCAACGCTTATAGCGCCAGTGGGACAGCTATCAGCAGCGTCTTTCGCACAGGGAAGGTCAGTTTCGGGCTGGAGGACCTTGGCCTTCCCATCGTCACCGAGCTGGAAGACATCTGGACAGAGGTTTTCACAAACTCCACAACCGATGCAGGCATCTGCGTCGACCTTTACCTTCATGTTTCGCCCCTCCTTGGAAAGTTTTCGTACATTGTCTATTATAACATCGAAATGGTCACCTTGTATATTTTCTTCAATTTCTTCAAGAAATCTCCCACAAAGGATACCAGATCGAATTCCTCTTCGAAGAACCTGTCGTAACCGATCCTCAAACTGAGAAATGTTCTCTCTTCTGGGTTCTGGGCTGGCTGTATGTTTTCCTTTTTCCTGAGAAGGACTCCTATTTCGTGAAGCAGTGGCACATGGTCCTTCTCGACCCAGTCCGGCAGATCAAGGAACACATCTATTCCCTCGTTTCTCAGGATCAACTTGAGTTCTGAGTTCAGAAGATCGAAAAGCTTTTTCAGATCTTTCTCCGATACTCTCTCCTGAAACAGGAAAAATTCCTCACCCCTGACTTTCTCCTGAAGGAATATCTTCTGAAGCCACGTCTCATCGCCGACCGATCGCAGAACCTTTACCCTCAACGGCATACGGAAGATCCCTGAAGAAACCGAATCCACTTCTTTGAAATGCTTCCTGTAGAACGAAAGTAGGGTGTCGGGAACGTCCGCAGACACTCTGTATATACATGGTTCTCTGTCGAACGGATCCTCAACGGAGAGGTTCAAAAGTTTCCTGCCGGATACGTCCATCATGAGAAAAAGACTCGGAAATCGGTGCCTTTTCACCCTCAGCAAAAACACATGAAGGTGAACGTTGTCGAGTCTTTCCTCGTATTCCTTCAGCGGGTTCACGGGAGAAATCTCTTTCAGGAGAGACTCCAGTTCCTTTTTCACGATAGCATCACCACCGCATCCTTACCGTACATCCTCCGGGCTTCTTTCTGAAAATCCTCGTTGTGGAATCTGGAGAGCACAAAGAGAATCCTTCTTCTTGCAAATGGAACATCCGTGTGGCCATCTGTGAAAACGATCGTACCTTCCGCCCTCAGCACCTTCTCGGAGTAATCAACGGCCGGCTGAAGGTCAGTACTTCCGCCGCCCACGATCTCCAGATCCCGCCAGTCTCCCGATCTGTACCTGACAACGGAGGTCACATTCCTGTCCACCTGAACGAGCCAGATCTCTTCTTTCAAAATGCCTGCGAGTCTCTCCAGTTCCGATACAAACTGATTCAGTTCCTTTTCCACGATACTTCCACTTGTGTCGATCACAACAGCCACCCTGGGAAGGTATTCGTTTCGCCACCCTGGAAGATGATCGTACCTTCTGTTCGGTCTCAATGGTGTGGTGTATCGATCCGTCTTTATGGAAATTCCGAAGAATCGCCGGATAAGGGTCTTCCAGTCGAGTTCAGGATTTTCCAGCAAAAGCTGAACTTCCCTTTTAACCCCGGAGGGAAGTGAATCTCCAAAGATGTTGAAAGCCTTTTTGGTTCTGTCTTTCGTGAGCTCCAGAATCATCTCAACTGGAACGTCCTCTTCGAACAATCCCGAATGATCGTCCACACCTTCTCGAAACTCTGAGACCACCTCTACATCGTATCTTCCGAGTCTTTCCATCTCATCTAAAATCCATCTGTGGTAGGTCTCTGCGTTTTCGAACATCATCCACTCTGGTGGTAGAACGAACAGCGTGTCGTTGTCCACGGCATGACCCTCTTTGATTAGAACGTCGAGCGGAACACCGAATGCTGCAAGTTCAGGAATGTACTGGTTGATGGCAGCGTCCATGGCAAGGTCCCATATTTTTCTGTCTCTTTCATCTTTTGGTTTTATTCGAAAGTGCTGGAAGATCACGTGCATGACCTCATGCAACAGGAGAGCCTCAACCATTCTCACATGCTTTTTCTCCAGAGCCTCAGGATTGTAAAGCAACATCACGTCTCCTGTTGTGGAAAAGGAGATCTTCAGGTTCCTGATGGACTTTGACGGGACGATCTTCATTCCGAGGAGAACGTAGTAATAGAATGGGGATTTTTTTCCCAGATTCAAAACAGCTTTCTCCAGCAGTTCCTCAGGTTTCATATTTCACTCACCATTTTTCGAAGTTCTTCTTTTTCCACCATCTTTTCCAGAATTTTATCGAAGAGATCGGATTTTTCACCATCTTTCTGGGATTCATCGACTATGAACCTCAGAATACCATAGAAAGATTCCTTTGGAACTTTTTCAGCGAGTTTTGAAAGATTCTCTGAAATGACGTTCAAATTCCTCTCGAGAGTGGTTCTATCTGTTTTGTTCAAAAAGTCCACAACCCTCAAAACGAGGGTGTTTGCCGCATGAACATCGTCCATATCTTCCATTTCACCTTTCAAAAGGACACGTTCCACAGAGGGCACCCGTGTTTTCTGGAAGAAGGAGTCGTAGAAGGCTTTCGCTGCCTCCGGACCCACGATTCCCGCGGCCAACACGTATCCGTACTTTTCCTTTTCCTCTTCTGTGAGGGTCTTCAGAACGTTTGAAAGTTTGTACCAGCTCCTTGGGGAAGGTTTCAGAGATGTTTTCAGGGAGAGGCTCTTCTCCGGAAAGAGAAACTCCGGATAGTTTTTGATGAAACTCCTCACTTCTTCTGAAACACCGTTTTTTCCAGCCCATTCCAACCACTCCGAAACATCCGGATTGACCTCGAGTATGAAAAACCTCGATATGAAAGCGGGATCCGTTATGAGATCTGCCTGGTCGTATTCTTCCTCCGGTGGGTTCATGGCCGCCATGATCCATGTTCCCTCCGGAAGAACATGGTTGTGGATCCTTCTGTCTATGAGAAGCTGCATGATCGCATTCCTCACAGAACGATGCGCTCTGTTTATCTCGTCCAGAAAGAGGAGGGTGTTTCCGTCCTCTGGCCACCAGTCTGGTCTCAAAAACACCGTTTTTTCCTCAGACCGTGCAGGAAGCCCTATCAGATCTCCTGGTTCCATCTGTGAGAGAACCAGTATGATCAGTTTTCTGCCTGTTTCCTCTGCGATGTCTCTTGCGATATCTGTCTTTCCAACTCCGAAGTGACCTACCAGAAGGGGAATCTCTCCTGCCAGCATGATTTTCTTTGCCAGGAATTTTGCTTCTTCCACCTTCACGCTTCCACCTTCCTTTCCTCATCAATGATACCACGTTTGATATCATAGGAAAGGGTGATGAAAATGAGCGTTCTGGGAATCGTCCTCACAGTTGCTGTCGTTCTTTTCATCGTTTTTCTTGCACTCTCGGAGAGGAAAAGAGAGATAACACCGGATCTTGTCTGCCAGGCCGTGAGAAAACACTACGAGAGGAAGAGATATCAGATCGTTCAGAGGACGGTGAACGGCTGCGAGCTGTTTTTGATAAAAAAGGGTGCTAGAAGATTGATCGTTGCGGTTGGAAATGTGAACTTCGATGTTGTGAAGGAGATCCTCTACACCGCGTATGTGAACAGGGTGCGCGATGTAAGAGTGGTTTATTCTTCCATTACAAAAGAATCCCAGGAGGCCTTTGAGAGGATGAAGAGAACTTTCAGAATTCACAGAACGAGGGTGAAAAGTGATGATATACGTCGTTTTGATTCTGTTGTCTTTTAGCCTTGCTTTCATCTGGTTCTTTCTCAGAAGAAGAAAGAGAAACGAAAGATTAAGATCTCTTCTGAAGACCGGTCTGAAGAGCCCCTATCGATTCGAAGAGTTCGCAAGGGAATATCTTCGGGAACACGGTTTCAAAAAGGTGAGGGTGACTCGAAAAAGCAAAGACTTTGGTGCAGACATCGTCGCAAAAAAGCGCGGAAGAACCGTTGTTTTTCAGGTGAAGTTGAGAAGTTCTGCCGTGGAAAAGAGTGTGGTGAAAGAACTCGTGGCGGCTGCCTACATCTACGGTGCTGTCGAAGTGGGTGTGTTCACCAACGGTGAGATATCGCAGTCCCTTGAAAAAGAGCTGGAATTACTTGAATCAGCAGGAGGATTCATAAAGAAGGTTCACGTTGTGAAGAACATCACTCCTGAGGAACTCTGAAGCGCACGATCCAGATGTCCGGTTCACTGCCCTTTTCGTACACAGAGAAAGCCACCAACTTTCCGTCCTCAGAGAACGCAGGATAGAACGCATCGTAAGGGATCTTTTCCGTCAGGCACCAGACTTTCCCACTTTCCAAATCCTTTGCGTATATCCTGAAAACACCGTCCCTGTTCGAGGAGAAAATCAGGTAATTTCCAAACACATCCGGATCGAACTCGTTGTAAGGGCTGTTTTCCAGAACCGTCACCGTTCCATCCGGAAGGAGTTCGTATATTCCAAAGTCGGACTCTTTCAAACCAACGAAAACGATTCCATCTCTGCCCTTGACGGGTGTGAAAACCCAGTCGAACGGAAGATCGTACGTCTTTTCCCTCATCGTTACGAGATCTTTCACAACGAGATGATTCGAGGTGGCATCCTCCTGAACGTACACCACCGTGTTTTCGTCGAGCCAGTTGGGATTGTACGCTGCAAATCTACCCCGTGAGATGAGTTTTATCTTCGAGGAATAATCTTTTGAGATCGGCATGTAATATATGCCCCAGTTTCCATGGAGTGAACCCTGAAAGAGCAGATACTTTTGGTCCGGGGATATCCTCGGAAAGTACTCGCTGCTACCGTACACAGGCAGGGGGATAAGTTTTCCATTTTTTCTGTCGATCAAAAACAGGTTTCTGTTTCCAGAAAGCCTTTCTGAGGAGAAAACAAAATACTCACTGGAGAAATCACTGTACTCGTCGAGGGCAGGATGATAAGTGAGACGAAACACCTCCGGGAACTCACCCTTCGAGAACAGATAGAAAGAGACCTTCTCGAGCGGAAAAGAAGCACACTCCATCACGAAGTCCCTGTAATACTTGTATCCTCCGGGGTTGTACTCGTATCTTACCGTTTCATCTTTGTATCTCCACTCTCCAATGTACACATTGTCCGTTGCGTCGTACGAGAGGAAAAAGGTCATCGAAAACGTCGCCGTCGCCGAATTGGTAACGGTTGCCTCTTCCGGCAGAAGTTCGAATATCTTGCTTTTCACATCCATCAAAACAGATGAGGCCTGATCCGTACTGAACAGGCTTAAATTCAGAGTTACAATTGCGAAAGAGAGAAGAGGTATAATAGCAAAGATCGAAAAAAGGGTTTTTTTCATCTCTGTACCTCCGGAGGAGATAATTTGTTCGAGAGTGCTCTCGTTTCCCTTCTGATCTTTATAATAGTATACCTCTTCATCGTCTTGGAAAAACACCACAGAGCGGTTATCACCATGCTGGGAGGAAGCGCCACACTCTTTCTTGTGTTCAAAGATCCCATCGAAGCACTCGTCAGGTACGTGGACTTCAACACCATATTTCTCTTGATAGGCATGATGATCTTCGTTGCCGTCACAAAAAGAAGTGGTCTGTTTCATTTTCTGGGATTGTACTCCGTGAAATTTTCCAGAGGAAACGTGTTCTTTTTCTTTCTTTCGATCAACTTTCTTGTGGCCCTTCTTTCATCCTTCCTGGACAACGTGACGACGATCCTCGTGTTCGTGCCGGTTACCCTCGTGGTCTGTGATACGGTGGATCTCGACCCGGTGCCCTTTGTAATATCTGAGATCATCTCCTCGAACATAGGCGGAACCGCCACGATGATAGGAGATCCTCCGAACATCATGATCGCTTCGGCGGCAAAACTCCACTTCCTGGATTTTGTTCTCAACGTGGCCCCCGCAGCCGTTCTGGTATTCTTCGTTGTAATGGGGTTTCTCTCGATCGTCTACAGAAGGGTCATCTTCAAAAAAGTGCCAACAGAGGTGGTCAAAGGGTTCGATCCAAGAAGGGCCATCGTCAACAAAAAACTCTTCTATCTGTCCATAACGCTGACAGTTTTTGTCCTCGTTCTTTTTTCCCTCCAAAAGGTGCTCGGGCTGGAGAGTTTCGAGGTGGCCCTGTTCGCCGGATTCTTCTCTCTTGCTTTCCTGAACAAGGAGGAAATAGAAGGAGTTCTCAAAGAGATCGAATGGGGCGTCATTTTCTTCTTCATAGGTCTTTTTCTCGTCGTCGGCGGGCTGGAAGAAACGGGTGTTCTGGAAAAGATCTCGGCTCTTGTTTCCAGAATGTCAGGCGGAAAGATGGAACGTGCACTGATATCTGTTCTGGGGATATCCGGCATCAGTTCAGCATTCGTCGACAACATTCCGTTCACGGCCACGATGATTCCGGTGATAAAGAAACTTGCGATTCTGTCGCCGGAGAATTTTTCTGACCTGAGGCCTCTCTGGTGGGCGCTTTCTTTAGGAGCGTGTCTGGGGGGAAACGGTACCCTGGTTGGAGCGTCTGCGAACATCATAGGAACCTCATTGGTTGCGGACAGAAAACACATCACGTTCTGGGATTATTTCAAAGTGGGTTTTCCTGTACTCTTAATCAGTCTTCTGGTTTCTGGGGTGTACCTTTTGTTCAGATATTGAGGTGATACCATGAAAGTGAAAGACGTGTGCAGATTGATCTCTCTGAATCCAACGATCGTGGAAGAAGATGATCCCATAGAGGAAGTTGTCGATAAAATACTGGAAGATCCCATCACAAGAACCGTATACGTTGTAAGGGATGGAAAACTCGTTGGTATGATACCGGTTCTTCATCTTCTGAAGGTAACAGGGTTTCACTTCTTCGGATTCATTCCGAAAGAGGAACTTGTTCGCTCTTCCATGAAAAAACTGGTAGCAAAGAGCGCATCCGAGATAATGGTACCTCCTGTGTACGTTCATCCGGACACACCGGTGGAGGAAGCCCTGAAAATGATGATCGACAACAACATACAGGAAATGCCTGTTCTGAACGAAGAAGGTGAAATAATAGGAGATCTCAACTCCCTCGAGATTCTCCTTGCTCTGTGGAAGGAGAGAAAAGAATGATCCTGGGAAACTGCCTCATACTGAAGGATTTTTCTTCTGAACCGTTCTTTGGCGCCGTTGAAATAGAATCGGGGATCATAAAGCGGGTGATTCAGGGAAAGACAAAGGTCGACGTGGACCTTTCTGGAAAGATGATCATGCCCGCCCTTTTCAACACGCACACGCACGCTCCAATGACCCTTCTGAGAGGGGTGGCAGAAGATCTCAGTTTTGAAGACTGGTTGTTTTCCAGGGTCCTTCCTTTGGAGGACAGACTGACAGAAAAGATGATCTACTACGGCACGATTCTTGCACAGATGGAGATGGCAAGGCATGGAACAGCGGGCTTTGTCGACATGTACTTTCACGAAGAATGGGTTGCAAAGGCAGTCAGAGACTTCGGAATGAGAGCACTTCTCACACGTGGCCTTGTCGACGATCATGGAGACGACGGAGGGCGTCTCGATGAAAACTTAAAGCTCTACCGTGAGTGGAACGGATTCGACGGAAGGATCCTGGTCGGTTTCGGTCCACATTCACCGTATCTGTGTTCAAAGGAGTACCTAAAAAGGATCTTCGATGTTGCAAAATCCTTGGATGCCCCCATAACCATCCATCTTTACGAAACGTCGAAGGAAAACTACGATCTTTCAGAGTTACTGGAGCTGGGCATGAAGAACGTGAAAACGATAGCTGCCCACTGCGTTTACCTTCCAGAGGAACACTTTCGTTCGCTGAAGGATCTGCCTTTCTTTGTCTCGCACAATCCTGCCAGCAATCTGAAACTCGGAAACGGCATCGCTTCTGTCTGGAAGATGATAGAACGTGGTGTGAAAGTCACGCTCGGAACGGATGGATCCGCGAGCAACAACTCTCTGAACCTCTTCTTCGAGATGAGAGTTGCCAGTCTCCTTCAGAAAATGGAAGATCCACGCAGGATGGATGTTGAAACGTGTCTGAAGATGGTAACGATCAATGGGGCGAGGGCGATGGGTTTCAAGAGTGGAAAACTGGAAGAAGGATGGAACGCAGACCTTGTGGTGATCGATCTGGAACTTCCAGAGATGTTTCCCTCCAGGCACATCAAGAGTCATCTCGTCCATGCCTTTTCCGGAAACGTCTTTGCCACCATGGTGGCAGGAAGGTGGATCTACTACGATGGAAAATACCCAACCATAGACGAGAATGAAGTGAAAAGAGAGTTGAAGAGAATCGAAAAAGAACTCTACTCTTGAAGCGCTTTCTTTATCCTCCTTTCGAGCATCTCTATTCTTTCTTTCATCTCCTCCAGGTTTTTCAAGGTTTCCCTCAAATACATCTTTCCCCGCGGTGTGATCCTGTACACCTTCCTGGGAGGGCTCACCGACGTGTCCCATTCGGTCTGGACAAGACCGCCCTCTTCAAGACTTGCCAGCACGCGGTAGATGTTTCCCATGTGGCCGATACCGGGTACCTCTATTCCGAAATCCGAAAGTTTCTCCGCGAGTTCATACCCATGTGAGGGTTCTTCTGCTATGAGCAAAAGGAGAACGCTGGCCAGCCACCATCCGTGAATTCCTCTTCCACCTCGAAACCTCATCTTTCTATCTCCTTTCTTGCAACACACCAGAGCCTTCGACTGTAATCGGATACCGGAGTTTTGTTCAAAAGGTCGTCGTAAAAAGAAAATATGAAATCTGCTTCTCTCAAAGCGCTTGCTATCTCTTTGATTTTATAGCCTCTTTCTCTGTGTATCTCATCGAACCTTTCCCAAAGGTTTCCCTCTTTTCTCTCAAAAACCGTCACGTAGAAAGTGGCAATGGAATCTTCCAGATCGAACTCTATATCCTGAACTTCAAAAACGTTCGAACTGTCCTGCTGGATGTACACAGGACCTTCCTGACTCGCCATGAACAGACCGTATATGGTGTTCATGTCGAAAAGAAAGTGCCCACCCGGTTTCAGAGCGTTCCACACCCCTTTGAACGTTCTCTTCAGATCATCATAATCAAGAAGATAGTTCAAACTGTCGAACCAGCACGTGACTATGTCGAATTCTTCCTGAAAGCTCAGGTCCCTCATGTCCATCTTCAGGAAAACTACGGGCACGTTTTCTCTCTCTGCCCTCTCCACAGCGAATTTGAGCATCTCAGGTGACAGATCCACTCCCACCACTTCGAAACCCTGCTTTGCGATCTCCACAGCGAACGTTCCCTCTCCACATGCCACATCCAGCACCTTTTTTCCAGAAATGTGGAAGTTTTCAAGAATCCTGGTGAAGTTCTTAGCGATCCTCCTTGAAAACATCGTGTAGGGTCCTTCGTGAAACACACGGGCAAATCTCCCGTAGATGCCTCTCTCCTCCTTTAAACGGCGTTCTATGCAAAATCATAACACAAAACCGCATGGTAAAATCTTTCGGGAGGGTGAGACGATGTTGAACATATATTTGAAGTCGAAAATCCACATGGCAACGGTAACAGGAAAAAAGCTGTTCTACGAGGGAAGTATAGAGATAGATGAAGAGTTGATGGAAAGGGCCGGTATCAGCGAAGGAGAGATGGTACTGGTTGTGAACGTCAACAACGCAGAAAGGTTTGTAACGTATGTCATAAAAGGAAAGAGGGGAAGCCGGGAGATAAATCTGAACGGAGCGGCGGCAAGGCTTGCCGAAGAGGGGGACAGGGTGATCATCATGGCCTTCACTCTGAGCGAGACACCCGTGAAGTCCAAAACGATAATTTTGAACGACAAAAACGAGATCGTTCAGGAGAAATGAGAAACATGAGAATAGATGTGACGAGAGAAAACTTCTACAGAAGACTGGACAAGTTTTTGAGAAACACGCTGAAAGATTTTCCCCTTTCCACCATCTACAAACTCATAAGGAAAGGGAAGGTGTACGTCAACGGAAAACGGGTGAGGGATCCTGGATTCGATCTGGAGGAAGGAGACACCGTTGAGATCAAATACGTGAATCTGGAAAACCTCCCCAAAAGATCCGATAAAAAAGATCTCACTCCAGTCCCCATGAAACTCGATATAATTCACGAAAACGACAACTACCTTGTCCTGAACAAACCGGCGGGAATTGCCATACATCCTGGAAAAGGTGTGCACGTAGCCACACTGATAGAAGGACTGCTGTATTATGGGCAGGAGCAGGGATTTGAACCTTTTCTTGTCCACAGGCTGGACAAAGACACTTCCGGCCTCCTGATTGTGGCAAAAAACAGAGAAGCCGCAAGGGTTCTCACAGAGATGTTCAGGGGAAGAAACATGGAAAAAGAGTACATCGCACTCGTAAAGGGAGTACCCGAAAACAATCTGAAGATCACTATTCCACTGGACGGTCAGGAAGCGGTCTCTGAGATCGTTTCGGTGAAACCCCTGAAGAACGTTTCCCTCCTCAGAGTGAAAATCCACACCGGAAGAAAGCACCAGATAAGAAGACACCTCTCACAGATAGGATTTCCCGTCGTGGGAGATGACACCTACGGCGACAGACAGTTCAACAGAGAATTCAGAAGAAAGTACGCCCTGAAAAGGCATTTTCTTCACAGCTATCGCATGAGATTTTTTGATCCCTGGGCTGAAGAGGAAAAAGACTTCAAGGCACCTCTCACAGAAGACCTTCTGAACGTTTTGACGCTTCTGGAAGAGAGGAGTGATGAATGGTTAGAGGAGTTTCTTTCCTGATACTTCTTTTCCTTCAGTTCCTTGTGTTCCCAATGGAAGTTCTTTTCAACGAATACAACCGCACGGGGATTATTTCTTCTTCGAAGAAGGCCTTCCCTTTCGAAACAGTGAGGGACATGGAACCGTTCAGTGCCTCTTTCGAGACGATCTACATGCCACCGGATGTTCGGGGTATCACACTGGATCTTCCTGAAAGCACCGTTCTTGTTCTGGACAACGGAGTGACGATCGGTACCGATACAGGTGACATCCGTGTACCAGAGGATGTATTCAACGATCTTCTAAGCAGCACCGATTGCACGTTTGTTTATGATGTCTTTCCCGTTGAGGTTTTTTCGCTGGACAGAATCGTTGTGAAAGGGCCTATCACCAGAGAAAAACTATCTTATTATCTTTCCTTCTTCTTCGATGAATTCGAGGTACCCGGAAGAACAGAAGGTACGATCGATGTCACGCCGAAACCTCCAGAAGTAAAGTATTCGAAGATAGATCATCCTCTCGTCGGAACGGTTGTTTTCCTGAAGGTGACGGACGATTCTTCCTTCACCGTTTTCTGGAACGGAAAGCCTGGTGGCCTGACGTTCCATACTTCAGAGTCCACCAGAGTGGTCGTCGAGGTGAAAGATTCACTGGGTAAGACCACGAAGCTTTCACTCACCACATCTTCTGCTTCTTACGAAGTAAAAACGTTTCAGTCTTTTCTCGAATTCGGTGAGACTCTCTTTTTGCCTTCTTACGTTGACTGGTACGATCCTGTAACCGGTCGAAAGATCAACACTTTCACTCCGAAGTTTCCCGGCACTTACCACCTCATCGGCCACGACAGAAACGGCAACTTCATGAGGTTGAAGGTTCAGGTGAAGGACACCTCCCCACCCGTCATTGTCTCACCCGAGGTGGTAAAAGATGCTTCCTCTTTCACCGTGAGGGTCTACTGCGACGGAAAAAAAGTAAAAGAGATCCCCACTGGTCACCACACTGTGTTCTTAGAAGCCGTGGACAACTTTGGAAACGCAAGCAGCGCTTTTTTTGTGACAGACCTTCCGCACATCGTAAAGGTCTCCGAACGGCCTGTTCTGATATACTTCGGCCCGAAAAGAAAGATAGAACTTGGGGGTCTTTCGATAAAGGGAAACGTGGTCTTTGGATGGACGAAGGACCACTGTGAGGTGAGAATAAGTGGAGAGATTTTCAAGATTGAAAAGTAGACTTTATCTCATGTTCCTGTTGAGTTCCATCGTTTTTCTTGCGATCTTTCTCCCCAAAAGAATAGCGTCGGACAAAGAGGGAATACGATTTTCCTTTCTTTTCGACGACATGATCGACGGAAGACGAGTGGTTCTTTTTGATCTTTCCAGTGAAAAAGAGATACCAGAGAGTGCAGAAATCGTGATTTTGAAGGGAGAACCCACCTTCTGGACACCAGAGATCCTTGCAGAAAAACTCAGGGGAAAGTTGGTTGGAATCGTGGAGTTTGATCCATCGTACGACTTTGCAAGAAAAGTTGCCCTCTTGAAGGGTGACGGGTTTTTCTTTCGCATTCACACGGTGAAACCTGAAGAAGTAGAAAAACTCAACCTGGACGAAGATGCACTTTTTCACAGGTACAGAAGGGCAGTTCTGGAAAGAAGTGTGGAGGTACTCTGGATAAGAGACATCGCCTGGAAAGATTCACTCGTTAGAAGACTTTCTGAGTACTTCAAAGGAAACGTGGTACCGTTTCCTGCTCTCTCTGAACCGGCACCTTCTTTTCCACGATGGATCTTTCTGATTCCACCGCTTCTTCTGGTCGTCTCTTACAACCCACTTTTTCTGATCGTCGCTGTTGTCCTCTTTTTCTCAAAGGAATGGTTCGCATCCCTTCTTTTTTCACTGGGAACGCTGACGGCTTATTTTGTTACAGAAAGAAAGTGGCTGAAGGTGTTGAACATCTTCCTTCTTTCTCTTTCCTTATCTCTTGGTCTCAGTGATTTCTACCACCTCAACGGAATACTGGAGTTTCGCGGTGTGAAACTTTCTCTTGTTCTTCTTCCTGGTTTTCTCTTTCTCAAAGGTCTGTGGAAAAACAGAAAGAACTGGAAAAAATACCTCCCTCTTCTCTTGTTTGCCGTTCCGGTAGGTTTTTACTACATCGTGCGTTCCGGTAACACAGGATGGGTTTTGGGACTGGAAAGAAAGATCAGAGACTGGATCGAAAGTGCTCTTGTGGTCCGGCCTCGTTTCAAGGAGATCATCTGTTACCCTTTCTTCTGGCTGGGAGGGTTCAGAGAGTACGATTTTCTCAGGGAAAGTTTTGGAAGTATAGCCCTTGTGTCCATGTTCAACACCTTCTGTCACATCAAAACACCCGTTCTGGTATCGATCTACAGGAGTTTTCTTGGAATCGCCATAGGTTATGCCGTATTCTTCTTCCTGAAGAGAATCTTAAACCACCTCTTAACTTCTAAATAATCACCAATTCACAAACCACTGATATATTCTAGGCATAAAGATGCAAAATAACAAACACCTCTGTCCCCGGGGACAGAATGGGATGTTGCTTTTTCAAGTTCTGATCTTCACTCTCTTTGGTCCTGCGTGTCAGGGATGATAATTATACCATGGATATCATCCACATTCAAGAGGAGGTGTTTCCATGACGATCGAGGAAATCAAGAAGATCATCGAGAAGGAGAACGTCCGCTTCATCAGACTCCAGTTCACCGACATCAACGGAATCTTAAAGAACGTGGAGATAACCCCAGAAATTTTCCTCGATTCCTGGGAAGAAGGGATCATGTTCGACGGATCTTCCATCGAAGGCTTTGTGAGAATCGAAGAATCCGATATGTACCTCAAACCCGTCCTCGATACCTTCGCCGTTCTTCCATGGACGGTCGACGGTGCAAAGAGCGCCAGAGTCATCTGTGATGTCTATACCCCAGACGGCAAACCTTTCGAAGGCGATCCAAGATATCGACTCAAGAGGATGATGGAAAAAGCAAAAGAACTCGGATACACACCGTACGCAGGTCCTGAGATGGAGTTCTTCATCCTCCCCACCAACGAAAAGGGAGAACCCATTCCTGAATTCCTCGACCACGGAGGTTACTTCGATCTTCTTCCTCTGAGCAAAGCCGAAGAGATAAGAAGAGACGTTGCCATCGCCCTTGAGAAGATGGGAGTGATCGTTGAAGCCACGCACCATGAAGTCGCTCCCTCCCAGCACGAAGTTGATTTCAGATACGATACCTTCCTGAAAACCGCCGACAACGCCCAGACCGTGAAACTCGTAATCAAGACCATGGCCATCTTCCACGGCTACTATGCAACCTTCATGCCCAAGCCCTTCTTCGGTGTGAACGGATCTGGTATGCACGTCCATATGAGCCTTTTCAAGGGTGACCAGAACGCCTTCTACGATCCGAACAAACCCCTTGAACTCTCCGATGATCTCAGATACTTCGTTGGAGGTATTCTGAAACACGCGAGGGCACTCGCTGCCGTTACCAACCCAACGGTGAACAGTTACAAGAGGCTCGTTCCGGGGTACGAAGCACCCGTTTACATCACATGGTCCGTTGGAAACAGAAGTGCTCTCATCAGGATACCGAAGGCAAGGGGAAAGGCTACAAGACTGGAGTACAGATCTCCCGATCCGTCCTGTAACATCTACCTGGCATTCGCCGCCATCCTCGCTGCCGGACTCGACGGTATCGTCAACAAGATAGAACCACCAAAACCCGTCGAGGAAAACATCTACCACATGACACCAGAAAGAAGGGAAGAACTGAACATAGGCTCTCTACCTGGAACGTTGAAGGAAGCGATCGATGAACTCAAGAAGGACGATGTTATAATAGATGCGTTGGGAGAACACATATTCGAAAAGTTCGTGGAGGCTGCCGAGAAGGATTGGAAAGAGTACAGCACCTACGTTACAAACTGGGAGTTGCAGCGCTACTTGTATCTCTGATCGCAATCGCCTGTGCTGGAATCCTCGAAACGAAGAGGATCGCTCTTAGTATGAATCCCATGAGAGGAACGATCAACGAGGGTGTCATCACCCTCGTTGATTCTTTAAAAAGAGAGATCGTATCCATAGATTCCAACTCAAAAAGTATCGTAGCCAGATTCACAGGTTTTTCTTATCCAGTCTGGGGAATGTACGTTGAAGGAAAGTGGTACGTCACCGACATGTTCGAAGGAAAATTCATAGAAATCTCCTCAGAAAACAGAAGACGAGAGATCACTCTGGGTGGAGATCCCACCACTTTTCTCTACCACAACGGCATCTTCTACATCTCTCTCTTTTCCCAGGGAATCCTTGTGGGAGTGGACAGAAAGACTTTCAGGGTGGTGGAAAGGTACCGCACGGGAGTTCCCAGCACCTACTTTGTTCCTACAAAAAAGGGGATTGCCTACCTCTGTTACTGGAAAGATGACGATGAACCCGATGTGATCTACCTTCACCGTGGAAGCATGGACTTTGTTCATCTGGGACTTACCCGCCCTCTACGTTACATAGAAGGAGCAAGCGGTGATTACGTCCTTGATTACAGAAACGGCTGGCTTGTGAAACTGGTCAATGGAAGCGTTGTCTGGAAAAGAAACCTTCCAGATTTTGCCTATGGTGTTTCTTTCTATGGTTCTGATCTGGCAGTTGCCAGCCTGGTTTCTCCCGTTGTTTCTGTCGTTGACAGAGACGGAAATGTGAGACAGATCAGCGTGCCACACCCTGTTCTTTACCTCGAGGAGATAGGAAACTACCTGGTGGCACTCTCCGTGGAGGCAGAGGAGATATACCTGATAAAAAACGACAGAGTGGTACAAACAGTGAAGACAGGCAAATACCCCCTGAAGATCTTCAAAATCTCAGAAAGAGAGTTCGCCGTTCTCTGTACCGATTCCGGTGAACTGATCTTCTACACGGTTTACTAATCCTTTTCCAGAGTTACCAGATTCACCAAAAGGTTGTAGGAAAACCACACATCGTCCAGTTCAAAAAACTGAGGCTTTTTCGTCTTTGCATCTTGATACACCATGATTCCTTCTTTGTACGGAATGATTGAGATGATCTTTTTGTAAGGAATCTTGTAGCTCCTTGTTTGTCCAACGAAATACAGATTTTTGTTTGTGAAGACGAGAACACCTTCATCGACGTGGGTTAACTCTGTTTTTTCAACAGGATTTCCTTTGAAACCTCCCACCCTGTAGTAAACACCAAGTGCGATCCTCACACTGAAACCTGAATATCCTCCCACGTATTCTCTGCGTTTCCTCATCTCGTAGTTTCCTACTTTTTGGAAGACCCACACAGGCACCTCTGACTTTCCAAGGATTACTGGAACATCTCCGTTGAAACACTCTATCTCCCCGTGCATCACCCTTCTCAGAAGTCTTCCCTTTACGAACTTCGTGTACGAATCTTTTCCAACCAGCTTGTCCACAGAAAGCCCCGTTTCTTTTATGAAACGAACCAGTTTTTCTTCCTCCACTTCATCCAGGTTGCCATCGTCCAGAAAGTGATCTACCATTTTTTCCCAGACCGTCGTGAGGACATCTTCCACATCTTTTTCTGTTCTGAAATGACTCTGGGCTATCTCAAGAAGTTGATTTCTGAGAAAATGGAAGTTTCCTGTTGTGAAAGACTTCTCAGCAAGATCCAGCATCTTTTTCCACCCTTCTTTGTAAATCATTTCACACGCTTTGTGCTTCGTTCTTAAAAAACCAGCAGGCTTTCCACAGTATTTGCATTTGCCCAAGCTTTTCACCTCGCTATTCAACCACAATCTTGCTGCAAACTTTCATTCTCAAACCACCAATATCAAGAACAACCCTCAAAAAATAGGCTTGATAAAAACCTTCCGGTTTCTCGGGAGGTACTCCGATCAATGAATCGCCATTTTCTTCAACACTTTTCCTGAACCACACCGCCTCTCTGAAATCTCTGCTCTTCGATCTTGCAAACCACAGTTCTGCATCCACTATTTCCGGTTCTTTCTCAACGAAAATCTTTCCATTGTCGTAATGGAATTCAACTTTGGGCAAATTCGGATAGAGTTTGAAGAACGAAGAGACCGTTTCTACGATCTCTTTGATGTTTTTCAGGCTGTGTCTGTCGTTTGGAGAGTAGAAAAGGAAGGTCTCACCTGGCAAGTCGTCCACGTAGAGATTTGCCGAATCGACCGTCCAGTACTCGTCATTCGTGCCGAGCACAAGAACCTTGGGAAGATCAAGCCTCAACCTCATAGCGTACGGATCGACTATCTCGAGAAGTTCCTTCCCCTGTTCATTTTCTATCAGATCTAAGAGTCCTCTTTCCCGATAATCCTTCAGCTTTTCACTGTAAGTGCCGTAGTACTCCTTTTGATGAAGAAGTTGCGCCTCTATGTTCAGATTGTCGTACACCATGGGAGCGATGGCAAAGACCCGTGGATCGAAAATCGCTGCAAGGTACGTAGTCCATCCTCTCTTTGAAGCACCAGAAACCATGAAACCCTTTATTTCAAAGCCTTTCTTTTCCAGAAAGTCCTGTGCCGTGTCCATGGCCTTTATCACACCGTAGGTCATGGGAACAAGGAGCGGAAGGTATGGATCGGGTTTTTCAAGGTACATTCTGAACGTCTCTGCAATCAACGCATCTTCTCTGAGGCCAAAGATCGGTTGATTGGGAACATCTCCCACAACCACGAAGGGAGACTCGAACATTCTCGCCACCCACAGATACTCCAGGACGTCCTCCAGAAACGACCTGTAGTAACCTTCGTTTTCCTCTTTCCTGCTCCCACCTGTTATCAGCAGGAATGCTCGATCTTTGTATCGTAGATTGGATGGAAGAATGATACCCATCCTGTGAAACCACTGAATCTCCTGCCATTTCATTCCATAGGATTTGAGAACGTATATTTCCTCACCCTCCTGGGTAGTGGTTGAGATCTTCGTTTCGTAAAGAGAAGTTCCTCTTTCTCGAGTGAGAACGTCCAGAGGATGCACGGCGAAGATCGTGGCGGTGAGAATCAGCATTATCAAACTTGTCGCTTTTTTCATACTTTCCCTCCTCATCAGGAGAATTTCATGTGTTCAGGGTCCTTGAATTCATCAACGCTGGCTTTTTTATTTTCCAACCTCTCTAATCCGCTACTTCCACACGGGCACGCTTTTGTGGATTTTCATCACGATGAGGTTGAATAATCTTTCGCAGATACCTGGAAGTTTCTCCCTTAGCGTTTTTCCTGCTTCACCTTCTGAAACCCTATCTCTTTTGAAGAGAGGTAAAGGCTCTGATGGTGATTTTTTTCATCCTTTAATATCCTACCAGACTCTGAAGCAAAACGCTGGGAAAACGTGAGGGAGACACGGTAGACAGAAAGTTCCATCTTCCATTGATGATCTTTGGGATTTTTATGCTCATCGGAAGACCGTAGCGATCGTTCGGTGGGTTTTCGGGGATCGTCTCCAGTGAGAACTGTCCGGAGAGGGCAAGTACCAGAGCGTCGAGAAGGTCGTGAAGGGCAACTTTCAGTCTTTCTTCAGTCTTTTTCAGTTCTTTCACATCGAGTGTGAGGAATCTCCTCAGAACATCTATTCTCTGCTTAATTCCTTCTTCTGTGTGTTTTGAGGCAAGAAGTCTTCCAGAAAGCCTCAAAAAGCAAAGCTCTGGATGAGATTCTCTGATCACACTGACCAGTGAAGGATTTTCTCTCAAGAAGAGATCCACTTCCCTCACTTTTTCCACGATGTTCCAGAACTGAACAGAAAATCCCTTTCCCTGCTTTTTCCTGTTGATCATCAGAGCGTCCTCATAGGTTTTCTGATAAACCGCTTCTCTGACAGGCACGGTGAACACACATCCTGCTCGCTTTGAAAGGATCTTCCGCGCAAGTTTGTCACACACTCTTTCACCGGTCTCCGGAAGCCCGATGGGAATGTCCACAAGCACAGGAAATCCCGGGAACAAGAAACGTTCCATGAGACCTATCTCCAAAACTTTGCGTTCTTCGACCAGTGCATACACCCATCCTCTTCGGGTACCATCCACGCCGGCCGTGATCATCGTGTACATTATAAACCGGAGGGAATATCATGGGATTCGATCCGGTTGAAAGGTCAAAGAAGATAGAAAACCTTGTTATGAAAGACGGAAGGAGAAAATACTACAGGTTCAGGTACTCTCTGTACTACAGCGGGATCGTAACGGCAGACTCTGTTGGGTGTAACCTGCTCTGTGCTTACTGCTGGAACTACTTCAAGAACATGAGGTCAGAGAAGGTAGGAGACTTTTTCTCACCGGAAGAGGTGGCAGAAAAACTCGTGGAGATCTCAAGAAAAAGAAGATGCGATCTTTTCAGGATCAGCGGCGCAGAGCCGATTCTTGGAAGAAAATCGGCAGAACACACAAAAGAAGTGATGAAACTCGTGAAAGGAACGTTCATCCTGGAGACAAACGGCATTTTGTTTGGCTACGATCCATCACTGGTGGATCTTTTCACTGACTTTGATGTTCTTGTGAGAGTGAATGTGAAGGGCTGGGACGAAGAAAACTTTGAACGAATAACCGGCGCGGATGGGTGGTATTTCCACTATCAGCTGAAAGCCCTGGAGAACCTGTATGGAAAGGTGCGCTTCTGGGTTGCCGTAATGTACGATCTATTCGGCGAAGAAGGACTGAGTGAACTCAAAAAGAAACTTCCCGTTCCTTGCAGGATAGAGAAGGAGTATCTGGAAGCCTATCCCTTCGTTGTGGAGAATTTGAGAAAGAGGGGTGTTGTACCGAAAAATAAAATTCCATGATAACATGTTAAAAGTGGAAGGAGGGATTTCTGTGAAAAAGGGCCTCATCGTTCTGATAATTGTTCTGATCGTAGTGGTCATCATCATCGGCACCACGATAGGATACTACAACTACCTTGTTTCGCTGGAACAGGAAGTGAAGGAAAAGTACAGCCAGATTCAGAACCAGCTTCAAAGGAGAGCAGATCTCATACCCAACCTCGTGGAAACGGTGAAGGGATATGCTGCACACGAGAAAGAGATTCTCGAAGAGATAGCGAATGCAAGAGCGAAACTGATAGGTGCAAGAACACCACAGGAGAGCGCCCAGGCTGATGCAGAACTTTCTTCTGCCCTCTCAAGACTTCTTGCCATAGCGGAGAACTATCCCAATCTCAAGGCCGACGCGAACTTTCGCCAGCTCATGGATGAACTCGCCGGAACGGAAAACAGGATTGCAGTCGCTCGAAGAGACTACAACGAAGCAGTGAAAAGGTACAACACCGCTATAAAGAGGTTCCCCGGTGTGATCTTTGCAAGGATGTTTGGGTTCGAAGAGAAACAGTACTTCGAAGCAAAAGCCGGAGCAGAGCAGGTGCCAGAGGTGAAGTTCTGATGAGAAAAATTCTTTTTTTGATCCTCATTGCTTTGTTTGTTCTCTCGTTTTCCGTTGAGTTTCCAGACCCCACTCCGTACAAGTATGTGAACGACTACGTGGGTGTGCTGGATTCGGAGACGGTGGAAAAGATCGTTGCCGTTGGAAAAGAACTGGAGAAAAAAACGACGGCTCAGGTTGTTGTGGTGGTGGTTCCTTCTCTTTCTGGTCTCACGGTGGAAGAATACGCGAACCGGCTTTTCAGGGAATGGGGAATAGGTCAGAAGGAGAAGAACAACGGAGTACTTCTTCTTGTTGCTATGCAAGACAGAAAAGTGAGAATAGAGGTGGGTTATGGTCTGGAAGGAGCCATACCGGATGGAAAGGCAGGAAGAATCCTCGATGAATACGTGATTCCTTATTTCAAAGAGGGAGAGTACGACAAGGGTATCTACTACGGTTATCTGGCGATTGCCAGGGAAGTGGCCAGAGAGTACGGGGTGGAGATCACAGGAACCTCCGATCTTCCCGAAAGAGGAACGGACATCAGTGGTCTTTCTATCGTTATCATCGTCATAGCGTTCATCATCTTCTCTTCCATCATGGGAAGGGGAAGATACTGGTACAGAGGACCCAGGTTTCCGGGTGGGTTCGGTGGACCCAGAGGTGGATCAGGTGGATCCGGGGGATTTGGAGGAGGATCCTCCGGAGGTGGTGGTGCATCAAGAGGATGGTGAAGTTGAAGTTGATGATCTGAACACTTTGAGGTATATATCCTTCGCATGACTTGTCTGCGAAGGCAGGCCTTCTTTGATCTTGAAGGTTCTTTCACCGGTAGGTTTCCTTTCTGCTTGTAGAAACATCACTCTTTCATCTCCTGTAAAACGGCGGGCCAGTTCGTACATGTGTGTTACGTAAAAAACTTTAACACGGCTGTCCAGTAGAGCTCGAACAATCTGGTAGGCCACTTCGGAACCCTCCATTTCATTCGTAGATGAGAAGGACTCGTTGAATAGCACCATAGACCTTCTATGCAGATGAAGGACTATCTCATTCATTCTGACAAGTTCTTCTTCAAATTTTCCTCTCTTCAAGCTTGGATCTTCCTCTCTTTTAAAGTGCGTAAAAATTCCTTTGCAAACGTTCGATTCAAAGTACGACGCCGGAACGAACATACCAGCTTGCATCATCAGCTGAGCTTGCCCTATACTTCTCAGGAAAGTGGTCTTCCCACCGCGATTCGCTCCCATGATGAAAAAAACTCTTTTACCACGCGTGTTCAGATCGTTACTTATCACTCTATTTCTCTTTATTAGAAGCAAACTAAGATCGTAAAGCCCTCTGAAGGCGGTTACATCGTCCTCATCAATTGGTTTGGGATCGGGAAAACTTATCTTCGATTTTTCTACATCTTCCAGCAAGTTGAGACAACCAACATAGAAAGCCAGTTCTTCTCGAATTTTGTTCAAAAATTTTTCTACATGCTCTGCCGCGTAGTAAACTGTGGCTGCTACCCTGCGAAGTCCCAAATTGGTCAACTTCTCCAGTGCTCGTGCTCCACTTTCATCTCTTGGATGTAATTTATAAGAATACATTCGTCTCACACTGAGTAGTCTTTTCAGGATGCTTCTTGAAGAGTCAGGCTGGCAGAGGGTGTAATCTTTTCCCTCGTTACCTTTTCCGAGTTTTACTTTGAACAACATACCGTTTGAAAATCTCAAATTAATGAGATGCTTCTCCACAGTTTGTAAGTAGGCTTCATCCAGTTCCGTCCTTATCATCTCGAAAAACCTTGTGAAGCCTCGAGAATGAAAATTGTGACGATGTTCATCTGCCAACTTTTTAAGCTCTCTGAGCGCTACCAGCATGGCTTCTAAAGCTTTTCTGGAGCCGTTCAGGACATTGATAGGAGTTTTCCATCCAAAAACCCCCCACCAATTTTTCTTCTTGTTTTCTTGAACCTCCAGCGGTATCTGAAACAACCGCCTTACGACGTTCTGGTTTTTCATACAATCTTTGAGAATTTCCTGGCGGTACTTTATCGTCTCCAGATCGGTTTCTGGATTCAGAATGACATTTCTCACAACACTATACAGGTAACCATCTCCCTTTGCCATGTGATCGAATATCACATCTAAACCGAGATCTCTTGTCAAATCATCTGCATTGAAAGGCAACTCTCTTTTCAAATTGAAATCCTTGTCTGGGTACATCAAAAGTACTCTCATGGTTCAACACGCTCCCTTATTTTCCAATATGTGAGACCATACTTTTCCGCCAGCGAAACAGCGTACGATCGTCCATCAGCCGGTTTTCTGATGATTTTGAAAGTTCTCACAGCTGGATCCTGAGGGGAGACAGTTGCGACCATGCTCACAATTTTCTCATTCATTCTGGATAGTTCATCAAGGAAGGTAACCCATACACACAAGCAATCACGTTCCAAAATAGTTTTCATAATTTCTTTGCTCAAAAACAGAGCATCACTCAGTGCAGCCGAAGAAAAAATCTCATTCAATATGATCAAACTTTCGGAGGAAGTGCTTTCGAGGATGTCTTTTACACGGAGGATGTCGTTTTCTAGTTTGCTCATTTGATCCTGCACCCTTTCCTCTCTTTCGAAATGAGTGAAGATAGCGTCGGGTAAAAACAAACGCGCTCGTCTCGCGGGAATGGGAAGTCCCAGGGCGGCAAGATAATGAAGTTGACCAATCATCCTTGCGAAGGTTGTTTTACCACCCTGGTTCGGTCCTGTCACGACGATCACCCTCTCTGGGTTTTCAAGATAAAAATCATTGAAAACAAGCTGCCTGGTATCCAGCAAACCACTGGCTAGTGCTATGTCGAAAGCGTCTTCCACGTATTCGCTTTTATCAGAAGACACCTCAGGATAGCAGAAAGGTAATCCCTTTTTTCTCAGAGGTTCCATGAAATCCAAGTACGAGAGATAAAACTGTATTTCCCTCTCAAAGTTCAGAATAACTTTATCAGTAAAACGCCCGTTTCTTTCGCAAAAAAGGTCAAGTGTTATAAAGGGCTCTGGATACAATCTCGATACGAACTCCAGAATCCTTGCTTCAATATGGCTCATCCCCAGCCCCTCTTCAATATCGAATTGAAACTCGTCCGCGCATTTCTCGCGGTTGAATCTTGAGAACACCTTCTCTATCTCCGGGGAGTATTCTTTTTCTCCTTCGTAGGGTTTCACCGTGAACATGCCGGGTTTTATAATGATACAGTAGTTTACATTTGAGAGCTTCAGTTTCACATTTTGAGCCTCTTCTTTAAGAGAAACGAAGGAAGAAGAACGAACGTAGCTTTTCAGGTACTCTCGAAATTTTCTCAGTCCAGAGGATTGGAGTTTAGCAGTGTTCATAGCGCGTGACAGTTCGGATACCGCATCGCAATATATCAGGACTGTCTCCAGGAACCATCCTTTTCTGTTGTACTCGTACTCCAGTTGCTCTACCATTTTCATATGTCGATGAAACGATGCCATATCTTTTGCGAACTTCCTGATGGCTTCCAGCAATTTTTCGTTGTTTTCCAAATCTTTCATCACTTCCTGGCGGTACCTTACGGTTTTCTCATCCTGAACAGGTGAGAGGTAATACTCTAAAATATCATTCCGTTCCTGAACGATCTCTCGAACCACACGATCAAGTCTCAAGTCTCTTAGGGTTTCTTGGGAAACTTGAATGGTTCTCACGGAGTCCACAAAAAGAACGCTGGGAAGAATCACTTTCAATCCCTCCCACAAAAGAAAATGGCCTCTACTGATCAAGCCAGTAGAGGCCATCAGCCCTCTTCAGGGCAGTTTGGGCGGGCCTCATCGCCCGTTGGGTTATTGTTTTTTTCCAAACGTTATTATACCATCTCCAGCTTTTCAATTTCTTCTGCAACAAAATTCACTATTTCCCTCAAGTAGTCTCTGGAAAAGTCCAGCTTTATTCCTGCTGTTTCATAGGCCTTATCGATTGGAAGAGAGCATCCGACCCTCAGAAATTCGGTGTAATTTTTAAGAACCCTTTCTGAGTCTTCCAGATAGTTCCTGTAAATTGCAAGAGCACCGATCTGGGCTATTCCATACTCTATGTAATAGAACGGCACCTCGAAGATGTGAAGTTGAAAGAGCCATCTTGTTTTCTTTTCCTCATCCAGATTCGACCAGTTCACTCCTGGGTTGAACCTATCCATCAGGTAAGCAAAGTACTCGTCTCTTTCCTTTGGTGTGTGATCTGGGTTGGTGTAAATCCAGTGCTGGAAGGCGTCCACTATCGTGCACCACGGCAAAAAGTAAAGCGCTCCTTCGAGTTCTTCGATCTTTGCCTTCCTGAGATCTTCCTGGTCTTCGTAGAACTCATTCCAGTACTCCATGGAGATGAGTTCCATTGACATCGAAGCAAGTTCAGCGACTTCCATTCTGTGGGGTCTGTAAAACACAGGGAGGCTCAGTGTTTCAAACGAATGCATCGAGTGCCCCAGCTCATGAAAGATCGTTCTCACATCCCCTGGCTGTCCAACCGCGTTCATGAAGATGAAAGGAGCGCCCGTCTTTGGAAGTGTGTGGTTGTAGCCACCTGGAGCCTTTCCTTTTCTGTTTTCAAGGTCAAGGAGTCTTTTCTCTTTCATGAGGCGAAACCTTTCTGCAAAGAGAGGGTTCACTCTTTCCAGGGCCCGCTGTGTTTTTTCTACGAACTCGTCTATCGAAGAAAATGGCTTCAACACTTTACCATCCACATCCACCGCTGTGTCCCACGGCCTTACACTCTCAACACCGAGTTTTTTCTGTCTGAGTTTTGTTCTTTCCATCAGGTACGGAACCACTTCTTTCTCCACAGCAGAGTGAAACTCAAACAGATCCTCCGGTGCGTATTCGAATCTTCCCTTCAACCTGTGCATGTAGTCTCTGTAGTTGGAGAAGCCGGCGTTCAGAGCCTGCTGGTGTCTTATGTCCTTGAGTTCGTCGAAGAGTTCGTTAAGTTTTTCTCTCACTCTCCATATTCCTTCGTATCTTTTCCTCCAGGCAAGTTCTCTTGTGGACCTGTCGGGGTCCTTCAGATAGGCGGAGAGTTGCTGGAGGGTTTTCTTTTCTCCCTTGAATTCCACCTCGATGCTTCCAACGAGTGTTCCATAGTTTTTGGCCAGTATGCTCTCCTTCACCTGAAGAGGGATGTTCTCTTCCCTGAAGAGTTCCACGTCGTTTTTGAGGATCTTTATCATGTGCTCGTATCCAAGTGGTGCAAAACGTTCGTTTTCGACGATCTTTTCTTTGATCTTCTGTTCATAGGGTCTGAGTTTTGCAACGACCTCTTTCATAAACTCCTCGTAGGCTTTTGCGTACTCTTTGTTGTCTGCGTTCACAGTCATTCTGATGTAGAGCCAGGCGTGTTCCTCCTCCACCTGGTCGAAGAAATCCGTTACCCTGTTGACAAAATTTCTGAAGTCTTCAGAAGAAGAGATAGGAAACTTCAGAAGTTCGTTCACCAGAGGCTCAACGTCTTTCCACTGCATCCTCTACATCCCTCCCTCGCAGGCGTTCTATTAGTATTCTCACTCGAATTTCTTCGATGTGCTTCGTTTTAATTCAGATGTTACTTGGTTCGGAAAGGCAATTAGTATATACTCATTTCTAAAGGAGGGAGCAGAGAAATGGAGAAGATTCTCTACCTCGATCCGTTTTCCGGAATTGCCGGTGATATGTTCCTTGGGCTTCTTGTCGATCTGGGTGTTGATCCTGAGGAGCTCAAAAAACGCCTTTCAAAATTGGGCGTCGAGTTTGAATTGAGAATAAGGAAGGTCAACAAAAAGGGAATAACCGCAACGAAAGTGGACGTTGTCTTTCCAGGAAAAGAACACCACGAAGACCACATAGATCATGAACACCACGGAAGGCATCTTTCGGAGATAATGGAAATACTCAAAAGGCTCGATGATCCTGCAAAGGAAAAAGCAGCGAAGATGTTTGAAACCCTCGCCGAAGCGGAAAGCAAGGTTCATGGCCTTCCAAAAGAAAAGATTCATTTCCACGAAGTGGGGGCCATGGACGCGGTGATAGAGATCGCAGGAGCCGTGGTAGGGCTGGAACTCCTCGGTGTGGAAAGAGTCTTCTGCGGCGCCGTCAACACAGGAAGCGGTTTTGTGATGACAGAACACGGTAGATACCCGGTCCCAGCCCCGGCAACCGCCGAACTTCTGAAGGGAATACCGATCTACATGGATCAAAAGGTGCGGGCAGAACTCGTCACACCAACGGGAGCCGTGATCCTGAAAGAACTGGTCGACGAGTTCAAAACGCCTATTCTGAGAATAGAGAAGGTGGGATACGGGGCAGGGACAAGAGATCTTGAGATACCGAACGTTCTTCGAGGCTACCTTGGCTTTCTGGAAGGAAAAAGTGAAAGAGACATCCTCATAGAGACAAACGTGGACGATATGAATCCTCAACTTTTTGGATACCTCATGGAAAAACTGTTCGAAACGGGTGCAAAGGACGTTTTCTACACCCCCATATACATGAAGAAGAACCGCCCGGCTGTGAAAGTTTCTGTCCTGTGTTCTGAGGAAAAAAGAGACCAGATCCTGAAGGTTCTCTTCAAAGAAAGTACCAGTATAGGTGCAAGGATCCTACACCTCGAAAAGGTGGAAGCGCCTCGCAAGGTGATAACACTGGAGACAGAATACGGAAAGATCCCCGTGAAAGTGGCATATTTTGATTCTGAAGTCGTGAACGTCTCTCCAGAGTACGAAACCTGCAAAAAGATAGCACAGGAAAAAGGAGTGCCTCTCAAAGAGATATACAGCGCAGTCTACAGGAAGATATCGGAGGTTCAAGGAAATGTTTGAGAGCATCCTGAATGCCCTTTTAAAGGGTGAAATAGCGCTCGAGGAAGCAGAAAAGAAGATTCTGGAGACTTTCTATGAAAGAACTGATGAGTTGATGCTGGATCTGGAAAGAGAAAGACGGCAGGGCTTTCCTGAGGTCGTTTTTGCATCTGGAAAGACAACCAAGCACATAATCCTGGCCGTGGAAAAGTTCCTGGAGAAGAAGGGAATCGCTTTTGTTTCCCATCTGGACGAGGAAAAGAAAAAGGTGGTAAAGGACAGATTCAGAGAGTATGAAATAAAAGAAGCAGGCAGGCTTCTGGTTGTGAAGAAGGGAAATTTTCCAGAAAGACTGGATGGAACAGTGGGCGTAATAACTGCGGGGACTTCTGATGTTCCCTTCGCTGAAGAAACTTCTCTCATACTCGAAGAGCTCGGTGTCACAGTGAGGAAGGTTTATGACGCAGGTGTTGCAGGAATACACCGGTCTTTTTATGCGTTGAAACAGGTAAAAGATGCTGATCTCATCATGGTTTTCGCTGGAATGGAGGGAATTTTACCTTCTCTCGTAGCATCTCTGACGGATCTTCCCGTGATAGCAGTTCCCACACCCATCGGTTACGGACACGGTGGAGAGGGCACGGGAGCTCTTACAACGATGCTTCAGACGTGTGTTCCAGGCCTTCTTGTGGTGAACATAGGAAACACCGTCGGTGCTGCCGCAGCCGCCGTGAGGATTCTGAGAAGAATCGGGAGTGCAGAAAGATGAGCAAGATCAAAAAAATCATGGAGGTTTTGAGAGAGAAAAAGAAAGTCGTGGTGATGTTCTCAGGAGGAGTGGACAGTACACTCCTTGCAAAACTCACTTACGACGCACTGGGTGAAAACAGTGTAGCACTCACAATAGATTCCCCCGTCATTCCAAGAAGGGAAATAGAAGAGGCAAAAAGACTGGCAGGGCTCATCGGAATAAGACATGAATTCATCGAGTTGAACGAACTCAAAAGTAGACATCTCATAGAAAATCCTCCAGACAGGTGTTATCTGTGCAGAAAACTGAGAGACAGTGTTGTGAAAAACTGGGCAAAAGAACATGGATTCGAAGTGATAGCAGATGGGTTGAACTTCTCTGACCTTCAAGATTACAGACCGGGCGTGAAGGCTTCCACGGAAGATGGGATCTGGCATCCCTTTATAGAGTTCGAAGTGACAAAGGAGGAAATCAGGGATTTTTCCAGAAAACTGAGCCTTCCAACCTGGAACAAGCCTGCCATGGCTTGCCTGTGCTCCAGGTTTCCATACGGTTTTGGCCTGGACACGGAGAAGGTCAGAATGGTGGAGGCGGCAGAGAATTTTCTCAGAGATCTTGGTTTTGAGGAAGTGAGGGTGAGATTTTTCCCGTACAGATTAGCAGTGATAGAAGTAAAGAAGGAGAATATGAAGGTCTTCATGGAGAAAAGAGAGAAAATCGTCTCAAACCTTCGAAAAATAGGTTTTTCCTTTGTGACGCTGGATCTGGAAGGCCTGACAAGCGGCAAATTGAACAGAACCATCGAGGATGTTTCGAAATAATCTTTCGGTAACAACCAAGAAATGTTAGTTTACGATACTGTATTGTATAGAAATGTATTACTTCATTATCTACTTTAGATGATATAAAGAAACAAAGTGTAGGTATGTCAAAATTTGATTATTCAGAATATTAATTGATAGAATATTTCTTGGTATGACTACTCTTATTTTACGTCAAATAATTTTTGGTACTTCAACCCCTTCGCTTGCTATTTTTAGATATATGGAAGTGGTTGAAATGTTGGCGTGACCAAGAAGGGCCTGTATCTTGTTCAGGGGAATTCCTCGCTCTATCAAAGCAACAGCGAAGGAATGTCTGAAAATGTGTGGTGTCACCTTTTTTCTTATTCCAGCCTTTCTGGCGTATCGTTTGACGGCCCTCTGTATCGAGCGAACAGAGGGCTTTTTCTCGAAGAAACCAGATCTCACGAGTTCTTCCACCAGATCCTTTGAGACGTTGATGATTCTTTCCTTGTTTCCCTTTCCCTTTATTCTTATCCTGGCAGTTTCGTTCACCGAAATATCGTGAACTGACAGATTCACAATCTCCGATACTCGCATCCCGGTATTGGCGAGCACTTTGAATATCGCTCTGTACAGAGGGTTGTCACACGCTTCGATAATACGACGGACTTCATCGAGTTCAATGGCTTTTGGTAACACCGTATGACGGGGAGGCTCTGCTTCGTTCCAGAAGCGCTCTTCCGCGTTCAGCAGTCCTCTATCCGCTCTCCAGTTCAGGTAGTTCTTCACAACGACGAGCTTGTTCCTCTGGGTAGCGGGAGCGTTCTTCGATATTGTGTTGAGATACTCCTTCCAGGTTTCTGGAGTGATGGGCTCGAACCTGGTGAATTCTCTTAGAATAGATCTGTATTGATACAGCGTCCTTTCGCTTCTTTTTTTAACCACTTTGAGGTACTCCAGGTATTCGTCCACCGAAGATCACCTTCCCAATAATTTATGTTACACTATAAATCAAAAAACGAACGGAGGGATTCTATGTTTGAAGGAAAGCTGGTGAGGCTCAGGGCCTACAGAAAAGAAGACATAGAGAAAGCCCTGGAATTCGCCAACGATCCTGAAGTGAAGAAGTGCCTCGTTCCGGGTATTCCTTTTCCGTGGAGAAAAGAAGACGAAGAAAAATGGTACCAAAGTTTGAATCCCTTCAGCACAGATTCCTACTCGTTCGCCATCGAGAAGTTGAGTGATGGAGAGTACATAGGGGGATGCAGCATTAACAAAATCGACTGGAAAAACTCTGTGGCAGAGGTCGGCATATTTCTGGGGAGGCCTTACTGGAGCCAGGGATATGGAACGGACGCTATGAGGGTACTGGTGCGGTTCATTTTCAACGAGATGAATATGAACAAGATCAAGCTCCACGTGTTCAGTTTCAACGAGCGGGCAAAGAGAGTTTACGAGAAAATAGGCTTCAAAGTGGAGGGTATCTTAAGACAAGAACTTTTCAGAGAAGGAAGGTATCACGACGTTATCGTGATGGGCTTGCTGAAGAGTGAATGGGAAGACCTCACCGAAACAGATCTTTGAGTTCGACCAGTTTCACTTCTTCGGTCTCTTTTAGTCCATCGAAACCACTTCTGGAAAAGAGATAGTAAACAACGGAGAGATTATCTACTTGAAGATCCTTTAGAAGGTATGGAACTTTGCTTCTCAATCGATCCAGAACACGAACATCTATTTTCTTGTTTGACCACTTACATTCGCCAACGTATAGGGTGTTTCCTTTTATTCCTACGATATCTATCTCTACATCCTTGTTCATCGCCGAACCACAGTGTTTGCAAACGTACAAACCTCGGCTTCATCTGTCCACAGCACCGCATATAGAACATGTCTGTGAGGTGTGCGTTTTCGAGCACTTCAATAACTCTGATTCCTACTTGATCGGCCTTTGTACTTCAGTTTGCTGAGAAACTTTCCATACGGCATCTGGTGGAGTTTCTGGTTGTTGATCGAGTCGATGTCTATCTCGGTGATACCGTGGACTCAGTTTTTCAACAACTGATGATCAAAAGTTCTGATTTGTTGCTTGAAATCTTTCTTCTTAAAAACTCACATTCCCTTTCCCTGTCAATCAGCATGCCCATTCCCCCTTGAGATTCCTTACAATAAAAATTATAAATGATGATTTGCTAAATGTGAATTTAGTAAATTCAGATTTATATTTTTGGGAGGAAGACTTTGGTGTCGTAAAATGTCAATTTTACGACACCGCGATTTGAGAAACATCTACCGTTTAATTCTGGAGTGAAAAAAGCAGGTACATGCGGTCCTCTCACCATGATATAATTTCCTGTGATTCACTTTTGTGTGGAGGGGATTGGCTTTGAAAGCGATCACCAAAAGATTCATTTTCATTTACATACCAGTTCTCGCTGCGCTGTTTTTTCTCTCAGGATAAACTACCTGCTTTATCATACAGTAATAGAGTTCTTTGCGATATTTACCGGTCTGTCGATTGGTTTATAGCGTATGCCACACGTGGATTCAATCAAACAGAATCTTCATAAAGTTGGAATCGTTTATATATTCGTTGCAATTGTCGACTTCCTTCATACGCTTGCGTATAAGGGTATGGGAGTTTTTCCAAACTGGACGTCAAACCAGCCCACCCAGTTTTGGATCGCAGGAAGATTGCTTGAAACACTCGGTTTTGTTCTGATCCTGTATTTTCCTAAGCTCAGCGAGAGAACATTGTTTTTTCTGTTCGGCCCTCTGACCACATTTCTGATCACATCCATCTGGACTGGAGTTTTCCCAGACTGTTTCATCGAAGGTTTCGGTTTAACAGAGTTCAAAATATCAATGGAGTACATCATAATTTTTGTTCTACTTGCGGTGCTTGTTCGAACGCTCAGAAGTAAAGATATCTCGATCTCTACATTCCGAAAACCTCTCGTAGCTGCAGTAATTCTCACGATCTTTGGAGAGCTCTCTTTCACACTGTATTCAGATGTCTATGGTTTTTTCAATTTCCTGGGACATGTTTTCAGATTTCTCTCGTACATGGTGATTTTGAGGGGAATGATAGTGAACGCTTTGGCGAATCCTGTTCGAGCTCTATTGTTTGAACTTCACGAAGAAAAAGAAAAACTCAAGGAAATCGCTCATCGCGATAGTTTAACAGGGCTCTTCAACAGGGCGTTTTTCAACGAGTGGATTCAGGATCAAGTTCGAAAAGCGCAGTTCCAGAACGTTCCGCTGTCTTTCATAATGATCGATGTTGACGATTTCAAACAGATCAACGACACATACGGACATTTAACCGGAGATAAGGTGCTCAAATTCGTTGCAAGATGTATTAGCGATTCGATTCGCTCTTCGGATTTTGCAGTGCGCTACGGTGGGGATGAATTGTTAGTTGTCCTTTACACACCAGCAAACAACAAGCAGAACGGGTCGCTTCGAGGATAAGGGAGAAAATCAGAAACTCGAATGAACTGGGAGTGGATGTCGATATCAGCTACGGTGTGGCTGAACTCAATCCAGGTGACAACTATTTGAAATTCCTTCAAAAAGCGGACGAAGAGATGTATGGAATGAAGAGAGAGAAAAAGTCCTGTTGTGATTAAGAAAAAGAGGAGCCAGAGGCTCCCCGTATTGTGGGTTTTTCCGCAGATTCACAGCACCATGTCCTCGAAGTTTTCCTTAGTCATCGAAAGTAGATTTATGGTTTCGTTCACACTATCGAGAACAACCTTCAACTGGGAGAAGAAATTCTGTATCGTCGAATACCCGTGTTTATGGTCGATAGATATTCTGCTATCTTTGAAGAGGAGCTTCGACTCTCTTCGGCAAGCTTTCTGATTTCATCAGCAACCACTGCAAAACCTCTTCCGGCTTCTCCACTCCTTGCAGCTTCTATGGCGGCATTGAGGGCAAGTAAATTCGTCTGTTCGGCAATACTCGATACAGTTGCAACAACCTGTTGCAGACACAGCCTGGCAGTTTTGGTCTGGTCCTTCAACCGTACTGGGGTGGCGGCTCAGGTACGTCGACGAAGGCCCCATCGTGGTGGAAAAGTCCTACTTCCATCCTGAGGTTTCAAAATCGTTCGAAAACGAAGATTTGACAAAATCCCTCGCCAAACTGTTCTTCAACAGTTTGAAGGATGCAAAGATTTCCAGGATCGAGCAGGTCATAGAACCCTGCACCCGGCAGGAAGCGGAACACGTGCAGAACCTGATCGACGCCGAAGAATTTTTGAAGATGTCCCGCTGGATCTACGTTGAAGGCCGTGACGAGCCGGTTTATTACCTACTGCTATTCATGCGCGCCGACCTGGACAGGATTAGAAGTTGAGACAGACAACCCTGGGCTCATCTTTTGAAGCCCACACAGCAGCGATCGTTGTTCAACTATCCTACCTATGCTGAACCGCCGGCGGGAATCATACGCACTTCTTTTATCTGCTTGTGGTCTTGGTCCATGAAAACAACCAAGTTTACCTGTTTTTCCGCCTCAAGCTGGTTCAACCGTTCCTCAAAATTAGCTAAGGATTCGTACAGCCTTTCTCTCATTTCTTCAAGTTCGCGCAAATTCCTTCTGACGTCCTGTCTTAATGACCTTTTAATCTGGTTTTCCGTTTTTTCGCTTGTGAACAATGCCCAAAACTCTTCAATTCTGTCTAAACTTTGCTCTATGAATTCTTCGATCTTTCTTGTTCTTTCCAAAAATCTCAGTGATTCCTTCAGGTCATTGATTCTAACCCTCAAGATCGATTTACCAACTGGTAAGAATGTCTTAAGATAAATCGTGACTAACCTTTCTTGAAAGACCAACAAAAGATACTTAGAATAGTGGAAAAAACTGTTCAAGACCTTCCTGAATTCTTCTCCTTGCTTCTTTAGTCCCTTTCCAATCCAAGCGCCAATCTCGAATTCTTCCAATTTCTTGAAGCAGTTTTCCATATCGATTTGATAATGTAAGACGGCCTGCTGACATTGCCTTTCTATGGATTCAAGTTGGCTATTGAAACTATTGATATCGTACTCTGAAAGATCTCCGTTCTTCAAAGCCTCGTATACCTGTTTCAAGTAAAGCAGATTACCCTGAATTCCGGTATCCCGCTCTTTTTCAAGAAATTCCTTTATGTCAGCAACACCCTCTTCGATTTTCTTCAACCTTTGCTCGATATCGTGCAAATATTTCTGTCTCGTTATCACCGCCAGTATAGCCCAGACCGTTGCTGCCGAACCTAAGAATCTGTAAAACCCGGGAGACAAAACGTTGGGAAGCCCTGTGATCGTACCATCTGGTCTAAGTGCTACACTTTATAAACCCCATTCGAGCGCATGAGATGATCAAAAGGCTGACTGAATCTCACCAGGTAGACTCGAGGTGAGGATAGAGGAACGCTGAAAAGCAGCAATGGCATGCTCGAGAACGCTGCAGACAGTTTGAGAGGACCTTTTGCGGTAATTCTACTTTCTCCCATCTCCCAACATAATCACCAGTGTATGGTTCAATCTGTAGTACTGGTGAATTGAACTCATCTTCTATGATCACTTTCTCAACCTTCTCTGGCTCCTTTGACGAACTGAGTGTTTTTTCCGTAGTATGCTCATACCCATCGACGATTCTTCCGCTGCCGATTTTTTAGGATCTACAGTACGTTTTCTTCTCATTCTCATTGTACTTACGAATAAACCCACTGAGACCCCGAGTGCCAGGAAAGCAATCGCTACAAGGATAAACTGGAATCCCGTAACCACTCGACACAACCCCCTTTCAAAGAATCGCCGAGAATTTTCACGTGAACGGTCCAGCAAAGTTTTGCGTGAAGAGCGACTCGATACAAATCAGCTTTCTTCTGCTTGAAATTATAATCTAACTTTCTGACCGGATCAAGAGTATTTTTCATGACGTTGAGAATCTCGAGAAAAAGATGATAAACTGTGGTCAAGGCATTAAAAGTGGCACTAATCAAAAATCAGATCAGCAGTAATAATCAACATAACTTAAACACTCAAACCAAAAACCTGGCAGCGAAATGGCCGATTCTTGAGATGGTTAAAACCGCAATACCATCTCCAGAAAGAAATGAACGTCATTCAATACTCTGGTCGAGTACGCTTCAAAAAAATCGTTGAAGGGCTGAGATGATCTTCCAGTCCGAGTCTATGGCTTTGATACGCTTGTCTCCTTGCCCACCGCGCAAAAACTCATAGCATTTTCTTCTCACAACACCCTTGTTGTTCGGTAGTCCTTGCTTAAGTTCGTTTTGGCACCTCGCTATGCCAGACCCACACACTTGGTGATGAGAAAACGTGTTTGATTTTACAGCCTCACAAGCGTCAGAACGATGATTACACTTACTCTTGCCGTCGCGATCGGTGAGATTCTGTTTGTGAGGGTGTTGCATCTTGACAGAGGATTTGAGCGAACTCTGATCACCCTTATGGTTCTTCCGCCACCGTTTATAATGCCGCTGTTCATAAGTGAGAGGAATCAAAAAGACATGCAACTCGTTCTCAACACGCTCTACCTTCACGTTCTGGTCACTTTTGTGATTTTCACTCTTCTCTTTCCCATCCTTTTCAATTTTTAAAGAGATTGCGGTTTCTTTATGTAGATCTTGGTTACGGGTCCGATCTGTTCAGTGGCCACTTCATAGCCTTCCCTCAGAGAGAAACTTGTGATCCTCTCTCCCGAGAGTGGATAGTCGCACATCACGATCAGGGTTTCTCCAGGCTGGAGTTTTTCCAGTTCTTTTCTGGTCGTGATCTCTGGAACGGGACATATTTGTCCCCGCATATCGAGAAATTTCTTCGACCCAGGCGACTCTTCTACTGAGATGATACTGGAAATTTTCTTTTCTTTTTCGTTCTCGTGGAGCAATTCCACCGCTGCTTCGAGCATCCTGAACACCTGAACAGAAGAAAAATCGTACCTGTCACCCTCGGGTGTCTTTACGACTTTGAGGATCCCCGCTTTAACCATCTGGTTCAAATACCTGTAAGCGGTTGAGGGATTGATCTTCAGCTTCTCCGCCACTTCTGAAGCGGTGAGACAACTGTCTCTCAAAAGCATCAGGATGTCGAGTCGTGTCTGATTCGATAAGGTTTTAAAGAGTGTCAAAACGCTTCCGCGCTGTCCCATGGGTTACCACCTTCTGCAAAAGCCGCGGACGAGCCGCGGCCTGCTGTTGACTTAGCGTATTCTTATTTTATCACATCTAAATCTCATCAGCCGATGAATTTCTCTTCACCCTCCAGAAGATCTATGAATTCACTGTAAGTGATCAGTGGAACTTTTGAATCCTCTTCGGAATATCCTCTCGCAAGAAAATCGTCCTTGATTGCGTAGACCTTTGCTGGTGTTTCGAGTTCTTCCAGAGCCCAGAAGACACCGTTTTGTATGAGAACTATCTTATCTTCTGCCTTTGCAGATCTTATTTTGAGTTTTTCCACTGGGTGATCCGTTCCGTACTTAACGAGTACGAGTGCCATCTCCTATCACCTCACATGAATATAACGTAGTCGAAACTGTGTAAGAATTCTGGGAGATTCGCTTCGTCGATCACTTCTGCCCCGAAATTTTCGTCCAGTTCTTTTACCCTGTACTTCTCGAGATGCTGTTTGACTGCGTAAACTTTGGTACCGTATCTTTTGATGTATTTGTGACAGATCGAGAGAGGAAGTAGTCCCAGCATCTCCGGCTTCGTATTTTTGGATAACGCAACAGAAGCCTCTTCAATTAGGAGAACATTTGGTTCCAGATCCTCTCCGTACATTCCAAAGGCAGTTCTGAATGCTTCGTTGACCCAGACACTTCCAACCGGTGATTGATAGGCTACAAACAGAAGTTTCTTCATGATCTCACCTCAAGCCATCAGATTTATGAATCTGTCGCAGGTGGCAATCAGGTTTGCGAGTTCTGGAAGACCGCTCGGTTTCGAACCCTCTATTATCATGTCTGTGGTTATCCCTCTGTAGTCCATACATATTCCACATATGTGAAACCTCGAAGTTTCCTTTTTGCATCAGTTCTACAAGTTTCTGTGGGAATGTTTCTGTCCAATTTGAATGGGCTTTATGTTCTTGTTAGTACAAAGGACGGAATCCGCGAAAAGAAGGAGGGTTACTTCCTGACCTTTTTCCATTGCGGCTTCAGCGATCTTTATAGCGGTATCCAGATCTTCATATGTATAGGGTGGAACCATCACCTGTATTCCTATCTTCATAGTTTTTCCTCCTCTTGAAGTTTCATTTCTGTCTTCCAAACAGGAACCAGGCCATTGTCCAGTTTCCGAGAATGAAAAAGATAGATGCTACTATCGATGAGATGGCCAGTGTCGGAACACCGGTGAGGAAATGACCTATATTACATCCTCCAGCTGTTACCGCACCGAATTCCATGAGAAATCCTCCCAGAAGAACCTGAGCGTAGGTTTTGGGGTTCTTTGGCATTCTCAGTTTGAACTCTTTTCCTGCAATGGCAGATATGGCAGCTCCTATTATTATTCCGAGAATCTCAGCACCTTCCCAGTTCAGAGAGGCGTTGTTTGCGTAAACAGAAACCAGATTTATCCAGCCCCCTGTGATACCAAGACCATAGTTTCTTCCTGTACTCGCACTTGCCCACCAGGCTATGGGTGCGAGTATCGCTATGAGAACAGAAGCAGCGATCCAGTTCAATTTGGAAGGCCTCTGGGACTTGTTTTTCACTCCGAAGGCGTACCAGAGCATGAGCGCAAGGAAGATAATTGAGGCGATCCATGGACTGATACCGAGCACCGTTGCGATAGTTGGCCCTGTCTTTGGTGCGTAAACGGGATTTGTGTTCGAAACTGTCACCGTGTAGTTGCTCAGCCACTTGATCCATCCCGAGAACAATCCCTTCTTTGTAGCGTGGGCCGTCAGAGCGTAGGCCAGAGCTGCGAACCACGCTGTTGTCATTCCTTCGCCGGTTCTGTAAGTCACTCCCGAAGCACATCCACCAGCGAGCACCATTCCCATTCCGAAGATGAATCCACCAATGATGTTTCCAATCCAGTTGAGGGGTTTGGGGTTGAGAGTTATGATGCCGGCCTGAGCGAAGATCAAGAGCGTGATGGATTCGAGACCGAGTGTCAGCGCAGCGAGCCTCATCAAGTAATTGTCCTTGAAGATCAGAACGTCTCTGAAAGCGGAGTTAAAGCAGATCCTGCCACGCTGAAGGATTACACCGAACAGAACTCCGATTAGTAGACCGGTCCAGACCATGACTTCTGCACCTCCTTATTTCACTTTGATGTAGATCTTCCATTCGCTCGGACCCACTTCTTCGATTTCCAGGACTTCGTGGCCAAGTTTTTTGACAGTTTCCGGGATTCTTTCTTTCGACATTGGATAGTCGATCCACACTTCAAGGATTTCTCCTGGCTTCATGTTCTGCAGAGCCCTTTTGGTTTCACATCAGGCACTGGACAAACCTCTCCTCTCACATCCAAAGTCTTGGTGACCTGGTACTTCGCCATACTGCACACCTCCCCTTGAGTTTTTGTGAAAAAAATCTCAATCCTCGTGAAAATAATAATATTCTAATGTTACATAGACGTTGAATAATATTACGATATGGTAAATTAACCAAATGATCACGTTTAAAGATTGATCTTCTGATTTTCTTTCGTTAAGTGGTATCATAGTATTAACATTTTAAAAACGTGAAAGAGGGGGATGGGTATGAAGAGATTGATTTTCTTGGTTTTTCTTCTGATCAGCTTCAGTCTTTTTGGAGGATACGCCTATTTCTCTAGATATCCTGTTCTGCACCCAGATGAGGGGCTCTCCTTTGTGATCTCAGATCTGGAGAATATCACCCTGAACGTGTGGAAGATAAGTGAAGAAGACTTTTTGAAAGCAGTTTTTGATCCAGAAAGCTTTAACTTTTCACTGTTAGAGATAACACGTCCTATCTACAGTAAAAAGTTCTCCTCAGAAGAGTGGAAAGAATTCTCATTTCCGCTCAAAGACAGGGGATTTTACTTTGCGACTCTGGTTTCCAACGAGGGGACGGTTTTCAGAAGGGTGATTGACAGGAGCCTGTTCATCGTCACCGATCTGGAAGCGATCTACTTTTCCGACAGCGAAAAGCTGAGGCTCCACGTATTCGACTCAGACGGTGATTTTGTAGAAGGAGCGGAGGTCCTCCTCTTTGAAGATTCAAAACTGATCGACAGAGTTTTCACCGGCAAAGACGGGGTCGTTTCTATCACGAAACACTTCGACACGTTCTACATCAGGTACGGGGACTCTCGATTTTTTGGAGGGGTGTACTTTTCAGGTGGAGGGCTTGAAAGAGAAAAGCTTTTCTTTGTCACAGACAGGCCGATCTACAAACCGTCCGACACGGTCCACTTCAGAGGTCAGATCTTCTCTTTTGAAGAGGGTCTCTACAAAGCCTTTGAGAAGACGAAAGTCACCGTTTCCATCTTCGACACAAAGAAAAACGAGGTTTACAGATCGGAGTTCGAAACCGACGAGCTCGGTGGATTCAGCGGTTCCATGAAACTTCCAGACACAGCCTCGGTCGGACTCTACAAGGTGAATGTCGATCACGGAGGAAGACGCTACTACGAATATTTTCTGGTGGAAGAATACAGGAAACCGGAGTACAAAGTCGAAATCGAAACGGATAAAGACGTGTACATATCTGGCGAAGTTGTGAACTACCTTGTCAGGGTGAAGTACTTCAACGGCCAGCCCGTCGCGAAGGCGCAGGTTGCCTACTACGTTCGGGCCTTTCCAGAGGAAGGAAGCGGCTATCTAGTTTACAGGGGAACGGACTTCACGGACGAAGAGGGAAACCTCAGGCTCGGTGTGAAAACAGAAGAAGGGTTTCAGGGCTCTTACCGGCTGGAGGTGATTGTGACGGATGAGAGCCAGCGTCAGATCGAGGAAACAAGGTCTGTGAAGGTGTACGCCGACAACGTTCTGATATCTCCTCTGGATCGGTACGTTTCCACTTCACCGGGCAAGCAGGTGAGGGTGAAGGTGAAAGTGACGGATCTTTCAGGAAATCCTTTAAATGGACTGCTCACCACCTCTTCTGAGGATTCAACGAGCACGGTGGCCGTGGAAAACGGTGAGGCGATCGTCACTTTCACCCCAAAAGAGCCAAAAAGTTACAGAATAGAACTCTCCTTTGGAAAAGCGAAAACTCACTTCTACGTGTACGCTTACTGCGGTGCAGGAACAAGCAGCGAGTTCGTAATCAATCCGGCAACGAACACAGTGAAACCCGGGGATGAACTTTCGGTTCAGATCCTTGCACCTGGTAAGGTGATGGGAGTTCTGGGAATCGTCTCAAACAGGGTTTACGACACTATTCCCGTCTCCTTCACCGGATCTGTCAACCTGCGTGTCAGAATACCGAAAGATATCCCCGAGAAGAATCTATTCATCAGCTTCGTTGGACTCGACGATAATGGGCGTATCTACAAGCTGGAAAGGCTGAACGTTCTGCTCGACACGAATTTCACCACCATGAAGATTCTGTTCGACAAAGATCAGTATGAACCTGGAGAAATGGCACAGATCACGATCGAATCGAATGTGGACAGAGTCTGTCTTTTCCTCGTTGATGAAGCGATATACGCCATGGTTGGAGCAGAACCACCGGTGCTCGAAAACTTCCTCTATCCATACATGAACTATCCCCGGACAAGAGGAGGATTTCCGCATTACTGGAGGCTCTACGTTTCAAGGGATTCGTTCCGAAACAAACTCGCTTCCCTCCCGGAGGAGAAGACCTTTGCCGATTTCAAGCAGAACGCCCTTCCATCCAAGTTGAACGTCAGGGAGTACTTCCCCGACACGGCCCTCTGGATCCCATCACTGAAGCTTCACAACGGAACGGCAAGGGTGAGCTTCAAGGTACCAGACAGCATCACTTCTTTCAGGGCAACGGCCTACGGTTTCTCAAAGGATCGATTTTCCCAGACAGAAAGCGAAATGGTCGTTTCCAAAAAGTTCTATCTGATGCCACATCTTCCATCTTTTCTGAGGGAGAGTGATGTGATAAAAATATCCGCAACCGTTTTCAACAGGACTTCAAAGACGCTTCCGGTTCAACTCACGGTGGAACTTCCCGAGAACATAGAACTCCTCGAGGGGAGTTCTTCAAGGCACTTTTTGATGGAGGCGAACTCCTCACACACAGAGACCTGGACAGTGAAGGCTGTCTCCGCTTCTGAAGGAAGTTTCGTGAAGTTCGTTGCGGTCGGAGAAGATCTGAACGATGCGGTCTCCATGAGACTGCCCGTTGAAAGATTCGCCTTCGAAAGGGAATTCTACCGCATCATGCTCTTGGACGGGAAAGAAACGCTGGAAATTCCAGGGCAGTTCATCTCATCGAGGATAAGGTTTCTGGACAGCATCGTTCCGCTTGTCGAGGATAGCCTGAAAAGGTTGATAGACTTCCCGTACGGTTGTGTCGAACAGACCATGAGCCGGTTCTTCCCGGCTGTGTTGCAGCAAGCGCAGGAATAGAGGTGGAAAACTGGAAGAGATCATCCAGAGGGGGCTGTTCAAACTCTACTCTTACCAGCACAACGATGGTGGCTGGGGATGGTTCAGATTCGGCGAATCCGATGACTTCATGACCTGCTACGTGATGGAAGGGCTGTACTTTACCATGAAGGCAGGATACGATGTCGCAGAAAGCGTTCTGCAGAGAGGAATAGAGTATCTCAGAAAACATCCATCGGCCTACGGATCGTATGTTCTCGATCTGTACGGAGTGAATCACGAGCCGTTCAAGCCAGAAAGCGAAGCGGATCTGGTGTTTCTGAGTTTGAGTTCAAAAGAGGCTCTGAAACAGCTGATGAACTACGTCGTCCAGGACGAGCAGAAGGCCTATCTGAATGTATATTCTAATAATCCCCTCATCAGTGAGATCCAGCTCAACAGCGTCTTCCTCAGGGCTCTTGCGAAGTGGAAAGAATTTCCAGAACTGGAAAGAAAAGTGACAAATTACCTTCTCTTGAAAAAAGACAGCGCTTTCTGGACTTCCACAAAAGACACGTCCTTTGTTATTTTGGCGCTCCTTGAGGCGATGCCGGAGTACGCTTCAACCACACTGAAAGTCATCAACTCCGAAAACACCTTCGAACTGAAGCCAGGTGAAGAAAGGTCCCTCGTTCCCGGTTCACTGACCGTCTCTGGAAAAGGCATTGTGGAAGTGGAGGTAGTTTACATCGAAGTTCCGAAAGAGGCTGTGAGCGAAGGTTTGGAGATAAAAAGAGAATTCTACAAAAGGTACGAACTGCTCATAGAGGAGAATAAAATGATTGTGGATGCCTTCGTGCCGATCGGGAGAGGATACGTACCGCGCTCGATACACCCTGTCGAGAAAGAACAAAACGAAGAACTCTACATCCTGCCGTACAAGTACTGGAAGAAGACAATCGAATACAGAGGATTTCCCCTCGAGATAGACGGTGCAGAAGTGAAAATAAAAGGAGAGACTTACACGTTCTTCAGGATCGAAACGTTCAACGGCCTGATTCTTGTAGTTCTCAGAAACGAAGCGCTCGTCTATGATACGGAAAAGAACACTATCACCAGGTATCTGGATGTAACAGACGCAGGTTTCATGAGAAGTGGTCCTGTTTTTCTCATGAAGGGATTCGTGCTGGTCGGTGATGAAAAGATACCCGTTCCTGAAGACGTTACGGGGCTGTCCTGCACGATGGATGAGATCCTGCTGAGGGGAGAAAACAAAACGTACTGGTACAGGAACGGAGAGTTCGTGGATCTTCCGTTCGTTGCCAGAAGGGTATTCTTCTGGGATGGGAAGAGGCTGGTTGCAGAGAGCATACGCTTCAGCGGGTCTTCAAAGACTCTTCGGAACAGAGTTTTCGAGGTGGTCTTCGATGTTGAAGATGTGAGGATAGAGTTGGGAGACATAATCAAAACGGTGGTGAGGGTTGAGGGAGATGGAAATTATCTCATAGTGGAGGATTTCATCCCGTCCTGCGCGCAGGTGCTCTCGAACTACAGAGAAAAAGGGATCGAGGAAAACAAGTTCTCGTACAGCTGGTACTTTTCATGGAACGCATGGTACTCTGGAAGGGAGATTCGAACGGACAGGGTTGCGCTCTTTGCCAGATACCTTTACGGTGATAGCTTTGACTACGTCTGGAGGGCGACTGCAGAGGGGGTGTTTCATCTTCTTCCGGCACGGGTTTATCCGATGTATTCTCGTGGTCTCTATGCTCATACAGATCCAGATGTGCTTTTCATCGGGGCGGATTTTATCGATGGAAGAGATGATCAACCTTGAGCTGGGAAAAGACTTTCTGGATCGCTTCACGAAGGTATGTGAATTCTTGAGGGTCGAGCCGAGTCTGGATGTGGTAGTCTTCGAGTGCGAAAGTCTTGAAGAGTTCCACGAAATTACGGGTATGCCGTACCACACAGGCGGGGTTTACCACGAAGGTGTCATATACACCCAGCCGCTCGATGTACTTCGAAGGAAAAACTCCCTCGAAGCGACGATCCTCCATGAGCTTCTACACCATGTTCTGGAGATGTATTTTGATCTGCCGCGGTGGATGGAAGAGGGTGTGGTCCTTGCAGTGCTCGGTGTGAAACCGGAAGAGGTCTTTGGCTACCACAGGGACTGTCTTCTGAGATTTATGGAGAAGGTGCGTTATGAAGAGATACCTGATCTTGTTGATCGTTACAGGCGTTCTTCTGTGGAACGTCGTTGAGGTTTTGAGGTTCAGGGTGGAGTTTTCTGGTGGGACTTTCGTTCTGAAGAACGTCCAGGACATTTTCGTTCCTCTTGAAGTCAGAGGAGCGAAGGTGGAGTGTTCCAAAAACTTCGTGCTCGAAGAAAACGGTGTTCTGATCAAGCAGGTGAGACCCGGCGAGACTGTGACTCTGCACTTTGAAAGCGGTGGCATTTTCAGGGTGAAGAAGGAGCTAAAGATCGAAGCCAGAGCCAGCGAAGAAGACAGCGACGGTGATGGATATCCGGACTCTCTGGAACTCGACAGTGAAGACAGTGAGAGGTTCAGAAACTGGTTCGTCTGGATAGCCCTGTCGGCGTTCAAGAACGATCCTCTCCTCTGGCCGAAAGAAGAAAGGGATTGCTCTGGTTTCGTCAGGTACTGCGCAAGAGAGGCACTGAAGAAACACACAGGAAGCTGGTTTTCTCTCTCAGGTTACAACGGACCCGTTTGGGAAGACGTGGAGAAGTACAACTACCCGAATCTTCCTCTTGTTGGAACGAAGATGTTCAGGATAGAGAAGGGAGCTTACAGGGGAGTTGAGGACTTTTCGAACTTTGCGGTTGCGAGGATTCTTGTGGAGTGCAGTATGGAGTTCGTCACAAAGAGTGTCTCGGAAGCGCTTCCGGGTGACATAGCGGTTTTCTTTCATCCGGAAGACGTTGAGATGCCGTACCATCTCATGATATTCGTCGGAAATCTGAACCTCGCTGATCATGAAGGATGGTTCGTTTACCACACGGGTCCGATCGGAGAAAATCCGGGAGAGCTCAGGTTCGTCAGATACTCCGAACTTGTGAACTACGACCCCTCCTGGGCACCCCTTGAGATAAATCCGTACTTTCTTGGATTTTACAGGTTCAGGTTTTTGAAGTGATTTTGTGTACAATTTAAGTTGGATACAGCAAATCCAAAGGGGGATGTACAATGAAAACATTCCTTGAAAGTCTCAAATTCCCGGTCCAGGAAGTAAATAAAAAAAGTTCCGGCGAGAAAGGACCTGGAAGGCCTCCGTACTGGGAGATGGTGTTTTACTGGACGAGGAAACCTCTCGTAGGTGCAAGGTCTGTAATAGCGGGGGCACTGCTTCCCGAAAACGTGGATGAAAATCTATTCAAAGCGGCTGTAAGACTTTCTTCGCCCACACCCCACAGAGAGAACCCTCAAATTCCCGCGGAATTTGCGAAGTACTTTGAAGGGAAAAAGTTGCTCGATCCCTTCGCTGGGTTCGGTTCGATTCCCCTCGAAGGGCTGAGACTCGGCCTTGATGTCACGGCTGTTGAACTTCTACCAACAACCTACATTTTTCTCAAGGCCGTTCTCGAATATCCAAAGAAGTTCGGGAAATCCCTCGTGAAAGACGTTGAAAGGTGGGGTGAGTGGATAACCGAGCAACTCAAGAATGACCCTGAAATCAGGGAGCTTTACGACGATGACGTGGCCGTTTACATCGGAACGTGGGAAATCAGGTGCCCTCACTGTGGGCGGTGGACTCCTGCGATAGGAAATTTCTGGCTGGCAAGAGTTAAGGACGGCAAGGGCTACAAGAGGCTCGCCTACATGAAGCCTGAGAGGAAGGGCGATGAGATTGAAATAAGGGTGATTGACCTCAACGAAATCCTGGACGATATTTCTAAAGCGAATGTTGACGGCAATGAGATCATCTTCGAAGGAGAAAACTACGTGAAAACAGTAGAAGAAGCTGTAAGAGATGGAAAGCTGAAACAGAGTGATGTGAAGATAGATGGAAACACGGTTATCTTCGAAGTTCCTTCGGCGAATATCGAATTAAGACGGAGCCAGCTCACCTGTCTTATGTGTGGAAATGTCATAAAGTACGCGGATGAAAATGGAAATCACCACATGAAGCTGAAAAACGGGGATTTTTATGTGAAGTTCGCGCTGAGAAAGTACCACGAAGGTGATGAGCGCTTCGCAAGGCAGAGACTGCTCGTGAAGGTGAAAGTCAAGGATGGAGATCTGATCTTTGAACCAGCGACAAAGGAAGACAGCGAAAAACTCTGGAAAGCGAAGGAAAAGGTCAGGGAGATGCTTGAGAAGGGAGATCTGGACGTGCCGAGTGAAGCAATACCTCTTTACGAGAACCGCCGTATTACTCCAATACTCAGTGCAGAAAAATGGTATCAGTTCTTCAACCCCCGTCAGCTTCTCACCCTCATAAAGATCGTGAGGCTGATAAGGGAAGTTGGCAGAAAGGTCGAGGAGGAAAAGATTGCCGAGGGCTGGAATAAAGAAAGGGCATTTGAGTATGCGGAGGCAGTGGCAACGTATTTGAGCACGGCGATGTTGAAGTATGCGTACTACAATTCAATCGTTACCCGGTGGGATTCTACTTGGTGGAAAATTGGGGAAACAATGTCCACCCGTGGAATCGCAATGAATTGGAACTGGACAGAAAGTCCTTGGTTTAGTAGTTTTGGTGGGATGATCAAAACACTCCTTGCAATATTAAGGGGTGTTAAATACCTCACCTCCGCTCTCTCCTCCTCCCAGAGAACCCTTGCGGATTTCACAGAAAACTCCGTTAAAGTTCTCCAGGGCGACGCGACCTCGCTCAACCTTGGAGAGAAGTTCGACGTCATCGTAACTGATCCACCCTATGCAGATGATGTCCCATACACAGAACTTTCTGACTTCTACTACGTCTGGCTCAAAAGGGCTCTGAGCGACGTTGAGAACGGAAAACTCATTCCAAGGTTCCACAAGGAAGCGTTTTTCAAAAGAATCGGCCCCAAATGGGTGGAAATCAAGACCCAGTGGCAGGAATTTGCGAAGAAAGAAGTTTCGACGAATCCGGGTCGTTTCATGGAAGACGAAAACAAAAAGGAGAAAGCCGTCCAACACTTCGAAACCTCTTCAGTCAGGCCTTCGTGCCATGAGGGAGCACCTCAAGGACAATGGGGTTCTTGTCACCTACTACGCTCACACAGATCCGGGAAGCTGGATAAACCTCATTGAAGCCGGCTGGAGGCGAGCAAGACTTCAAATAACGAGGGCAATCCCTCTGACAACCGAATCGGAAACGAGCATCGTGAGCAGGGGTAAAATGAGTCTCGACACCTCGATTCGTTGCTGTCTGGAGAAAACAGAAAGAGGAAAAAACCGTTCAAATATCGACTCTGAAGGAAGAGATCGAGAGAAAAGCAAAGTCTTCGGCTCGTGAATTCATAGAGTATGGTTATGAAGGACTCGATCTGCTGTACGGTGTGATGGCGGCTGCCCTCGAGGAAGTCACAAAGTACAGAGAAATTTCCTCCCTGAAAGGTCCTCTTACGACAGAAGAAATTTTGAACGAATACGTATATCCCGCTACTATAAGAGGAATTGTGAACGCGATTGCGGAGATCGAAGGAACTGGAACACTCCATTCTGGCACTGCCATGTTCTACACCGCTTACAAGATACTATTTGGAAACGCATCTTTGAGCGCGAACGATATCGTCCTCCTCAGGCTCGCAACATCAACAGATCCGAGTGAGTTGATCAGCAGTGGAGTTCTCAAAGAGAAGAGATCTTCAAGCAGTAAAGAATACACGCTCTACACACCGGATCTTCTCGGCAAGAAAGCTTTGGACACGAAGGAGTTCCAGAAGTTCCTTCATGAAAAGAAACTCGATCCGGTAGAGCCAAAACCAAAAAACAGTGTGGATGTGCTTCAGCTTCTCGAGTACTACTCACTGCTTGGACGCTCCAGAGTGAAAGAGGAGATAGAAAAACTCAGAAAAATGTGGGCTGGTGAGGTAGAAGAGGCCCTTTTTATCGCGAGGCTCGTGTCTGAGTACTACGCGGAGATCTACATCAGGAAAATAGATCCTGTCAGGAGGATGAAGAGAGTTCGCTTCAGAGATAGACAGGGAGCTGGAAAAGGACGGATTCCTCGAAGTCGTTTTGATGAGAAGACTCCTGGGTTATGTAGGGGGTGCTGTGTGATGAAATTCGGTCCTTACGAAGTTTGGGAGGACGTTCTGGATGAGAGTTTTGATTCTCAAGTTGCGCCGGAATTAGGGGATGTGTACACCGGTGAAGCGCCGGAGATATACAGAGATCCGAAGGAGTTTTTCAAAAGGACGTATTTCACCGATGCAACGGTGGAGATATTGAAAAGAATCCTTGATACATTCGAGGGAAAAGAGAGAAGAAACATATTTCTGATCTACTCTCTCTTCGGTGGTGGAAAGACGCATCTGCTCCTCACCCTGTATCACGCCTTCAAAACACCTGAAGCTCTGGAAGACCCAGAGGTCCTCGAGGGATACATTCCCGAAAAAAGAGAAACCATAAGAGAACTGGCAGAGAGGATAAAGCTCCTTGGAGAAAGCGTAAAGGTCGTTCCCGTGTATGGTAAGGGAAGGGTAGGTCAGCCAAGTATTCCTCTGGACGTGGGCCCCTACAGTGTGAAGACGATCTGGGGGTACATAGCACATTCCCTTGGAAAGTACTCCATCGTCGAGAAAAACGATAAAAATCTCACGGTGCCGGACATTGAAACTCTGAGGGATTTATTCAGAGGCGAAAAAGTACTGCTTTTGATCGACGAAATTGCGGATTACGTTGACAACCTTTACAACTCTGGAGCGGAAGAGGACCGCCGTTACGCAAAAAACGTGGACAACTTCATCGACAGGCTCTCCACGGCTCTTTCAAGCTCTACGAGTTCTATGGTGATCACACTTCCCATGACAGAGGAAGGAGGCAATCTGAGGACTCAGGAAGAATACAACCACAGTGTTGTAAGGGCTCTGTGGGATGCTGTCAGAAGAGTTGGTGGGGCTGATTCTTACACACCTGTGAGAACCGTTGGCATAAACGACGAACTCGTCGAGGTCTTGAAAAAGAGGATATTCAAGCGTGTGGATCCCGATATCCGAAGAAGAACACTGGAAAGAATAAGATCTGAAAATAACGATGTGGAAATCTTCGGTCACGGAGGATTCACTCATGAAATACCCAGAACCTATCCGTTCCATCCCGAATACATACAGATTCTGAGAACGATCATAGAAAAGACGGATCTTCAGAGAACGAGGGACATGATCAGAATAACCAGAATCGTTGTGAGAAACCTGATCGATCGCTACGAGAAAGAGGGATTTGCACCTGCTATCATACTTCCTATTCACATCGATCTTACAAATGACAGAATAAGGGGAATGCTCTTTGGAGAAAAGTCGAAGTTCGCTGATTACGCTTCGATTATAGATGCTGAGCTGGTCAACGATGAGAAGTACAGAGCTTTCAGACATCCAGAGCTTGCAAGGATGATTCTCACTTACATCTTTTTGAGAACATATCCATTCGATGCACCGACTCCTCTAAATGATTTCCCAACGCTGACCACCATATCGAGAGCGATCTACGACCCAGAAACTTTCTCCAAAAAACAGTGGATTCCCGCTGATATAAAAGACACCGTCGAAGAGATAGAATCCCATCCACACTTCGTCTTTCTGAACAGAAAAGACGGTGTTTTCTGGTTCTGGAGAGTTGCCAACGTGACAAAGATGGTTGACAGCAAAACTGAGGAGCTCATCGAAAGCAGCTATGGTGAGATCTGGAACCAGCTTGTCCGATATGTGGACCAGTTAGTGAGGAAAAAAGGAGTATTGCAGCAAGAGGTAAGGGATCCACTGTAGAAGAACACGTGAGGTTCTTCGAACAGGTGATCGTTAGCAAAGAACCACAGGAACTTATGGACAATGAAATGTACAAGCTCTTCGTACTGGTGAGTGAGGATGTCGATGAGAAATTACTGAAAGGCATTATGTTCCAGATCGGTTCTGGAAGCAGAACTTACAAGAACCACTGTGGTTGTCTGTTATCCCATTCCGGGAACGATGAAACATCTGATAATGACGACGGCAAGAGATATGGCATGCCAGAGGGTGATGGACACGGTAAAAGAGATGTATGGAAAGTATGGAGAAGACCGTGGTGAAAATACAGCTGAACCAGTTCAGAGATATAAGAAACAGGGCCCTTGAAGACCTTGAGAATCAAATTGTGGGCTCTTTCAGAAAAGTAGCTTACCCGGTTAAAGATGGTATAGACACCGCTGACGCTCCTGCCAGCTCGAAATCTGTTGTCGAAAACGTGTATTCTGCTCTGAAAGGCAGAGGAAAGATCGTAGAGGAATTCGATTTCATCGAATTCGCTAACTGGTTGAAAGAAAACATCGGCCTCAATATTCCGAAACCAGAAGGATACTACGTGTCAGAACTGAGAAAAATCATCTGTTCGAATCCCTCTGCACCCATGGTGGACTTTGAGAATCTCAAGAAGTCGATAAAGGAGGCTGTTCGAAAGCTCAAGATCGGCCGTGAAAGAAAAGGAAAGATACTATTCAAAAAGGTCTATTCGGAGATGCCCGACTTTGCACAAGAAAGCGGCGTGGAGATCTCCAAAGTTGAGCCCGATGACATAATTCTGCCAGCTAATGAAGCTCTCAGAAGACAAGTCTGCGAGCTTTTGAAACAGGAAAAGGATGAGATTAGGGATGGAAAAAGATATCGCGTGTGGTACGAAATTTATCTTCCGAGTTCGGAATTTTCAGAGCTTTTGAAGAACCTGGTTACTGTGGAGAACGAGGAATGTCAGATAGGGGACGAAGAAGCCGTTATGTACGGTTTAATCCTGGAAAAAAAGGAAGAAGTGGAGATTAAAAAAGGAGAATTCGACCTTGAGGTAGCCCGACGAAGCGTTGAAGGAAAACCGGGCGAGAAAGTAGAGATCCCCGTTAGGATAACCGCTTTTGGTGATGCCGAGATCGAACTCTCATCCGAATACGGGGAACTTTCCTATCAGAACGTTTTTCTCAGAGAGGGTGAATCTCTTGAAATTCTATGGAATATGACCATACCGTCTGAGAAGAAAGTTGTGAAGATAGAGGCAAAAAGTGAAGAGAAAATGATTCCCAAGGAGATCGTTCTTGTACCGAAAGTTGAATCGAGTGTTCTTGAGACAAATACCTTGGACGAAACTCACAAAGGAATGTTTCTGTTTCCGGAAATCCATCAGAGATCTCGATACACTGAAATCTCTACCAGAGGACTTCGAAGGAGTGGTGAGTGGTCGTCTCGAAACGGAAAAGCCTGAGTGGAAAGTTCAGTTCAGTGAAACCGACAGAAAAACTTTTGAATACATTGCCGGTGAGCTCGAAGATTTTCTGGGAACAAAGGCTTTGCTCGATGTGAACTTCCGTTTGTCGGAACCACAGATGATCAATGACCTTATCTTTGAGAAACTGAAACCTCTGAATGGAAAAGTATCATTCATTCTAAAGAAAGGAGATCAGAAATGAACAGTGCGATCGAATACCGCATATCTTTGAAGTACGTCAAAAAGTCCACTCTTCCTGTGAAGAGAACTCAGAAGCTGGCGGAGTTCGTTCCGGTTTTTATCGCTGGAAAAAACGGTAAAGAAGAGCAGATACCCGGGAAAGCAGAGGCACGTGCGAAGGTGTTTTTGCCAGAGTTTTTGAACTTTGCGAAAAAAGTAGGAGCGATACACGATGAACAGATCAGCCTTTTTCAGATGGAAAATGATCGATCCAGAAAGCTTGTACTGAAGGTCTCGGATGACTACGCGTACTTGAGATTGATGATCTACGGTGTTTTGATGTCTGTTTTGAAGAATCCTGTGGAGTGGGGGTATCTCGAGGATCTCGTTCTTTCAATGGAACCTTTAACTCTACGGTTCTGGGGCTCGAAGATAAAATACACTTTCTGGAAAGCCAAGAATCGGAGAGTGCTGAATTATCTTGCAAGGCGTATCCTGGAGGTAGAAAGGCTTGGAAAGGTTACCTGAGGTCATACTCAGAAAAGTTACCCTGAGCAATCCCGCTCTCTTTTATTCCTCGCTGACTTCTCCCTCGAACAGAAGGAGAATAGAAGCTTTCAAGCATCAGTTTCAGACGCTCTGTCATGCCATGCTTTCAAGGCCTGTGAGAATTCTAATAGCCGATGAGATAGGCCTCGGAAAAACCATCCAGGCTCTTGCAATAGCGAGATATTTAGAGCTTCAAGGTGAAGCAAAAAAGATTCTGATCCTCGTTCCCAAGATCCTCAGAGAGCAGTGGAAACAGGAGATAAGAAGATTGGGAGGAAAACCGGTTGTCATAACGAATGGAAGCGAAGTGGAAAGAAAACTTCTCAGAAAGGCTACTTTTAATAATGCTGCCGAGTATTTTGTGGTGTCAATCGATCTGGCAAAGAGTCAAAACCATTCAGAAAAGTTCTCGGCGATAGATTGGGATCTTCTAATCGTTGACGAGGTTCATAATGTAACTTACAACACACAGAGATACAACTTTTTGAAGAGTCTGATCGAAAAATCAAAAGAGGACCTCAACATCGTATTTCTCTCCGCAACACCGCACAGAGGTAATCCGAAAGACTATATAGAAAGGCTCAGACTCCTTGATCCAACACTGACAGCCGATTGGAACGCTCTGGACAGCGAGAAGTTCTACAGAAGAACTCACGGGGTTCTGGTTTTTCGTCGAACAAAAAAGGTTGTCAACGATCTGGAGAAGAGAGAGATCTTCAAAAAGTGCGATTTCAACGCTGTGATAGTTGATATTACCGAAGAAGAAAAACGTTTCTTTGAGGAACTGGATGAAGTGCTCTTTGAAATGGTCAAGGATGTTCATATGAACTCTCCTGTTGCTCTTCGTGCTGTACTTTTGAGAAAAAGAGCGGCTTCGAGTTACGAATCCGCTTTGAAAACTATAAACAACATCATCAAAAATCAGTATTCCGGGGCTTCAGGTGAAGACGTGCTGGAAGATCAGATCAAGCAGATATTCGGCCTCGGGTACGATGAGATGGAACTGGAAGAAAATTCAGAAATAGACGATCTGATCAGTAGCATAATAAACAGCGTGGCCAAAAGATACCCTCTTGATAAAGGACAGATTAACGCGTTAGAAAAGATCCTGAAGATTGGAAAGGCCATCGGAAAAAACGACAGCAAGTTGAAAACTCTTGCCGAAGTTCTCGCATATCACCTGAAGAAAAACGAAAAGGTGATCGTATTTACAGAATTCAAGGACACACTGGAATACCTTAGGAACAATCTTCCAACACTCCTCGAACAAGAAGGTATTCACCTTTCTGAGGAAAAGGATATATCTGTACTTCATGGCGGAATGAAAAGCGAAGAAATAGAAAAACAGGTGGAGAAATTTGCAAACGATGGAAAACTACTGATCTCAACCGATGTGGCATCCGAGGGATTGAACCTGCAGGTGGCAAACATCCTGATCAATTACGAAATCCCTTGGAGTCCGATAAAGCTCGAACAGAGGGTGGGAAGAATCTGGAGACTGAATCAGACAAAAGAAACGATCGCTTACACCCTTCTTCTCAACCACGAGGCAGATCTTCAGATACTGGAAAGCCTTTATCAGAAGATCCTGAACATAACTGATGCTGTTGGAACTGGGCCGAACGTTGGTAAGCCAGTTTTTGGAACGAGAACGCTCAGTGGAAATTTCGAGTATCGGCTGGAGAACGTTCAGGACGAGGAAACTTCGGATTCTCCTGTGTCCGAGTTCGAACTGATGCTCTCTGCCATCAAAAGGAGGAATTTAGATGAACAGACAAAACGTATAATCAGCACTTTGAAATCTCTCAGAACGAAGATCGAAGAAGTCGTTCCTTTGAACACCTGTAATGAAATTCAAGAAGAACTGAACAGTGTTCTTTTACCTGACGATATGGAATCGGAGATCGTTTTCGAGAAACTTAAAAAGTACATATCAGTTTTGAAAATAGTTTTATCAATAGTATAGGTTCATACCTTTTTAAAATTCTGACAGATAGAATACATGAACCACTTCTGAACGAGAAGTGTTTAAAAATAGCCGTTAAAAATGAGTCAAAAGAATACAGACTTTTCCAGGTGGAAGTCATCGATCGAGGAAGAAAGATATACGAGTATCCTGTACTAATTGAAATCGGTGGAAACGTTTCACCTCAGCTCTACCGTGGTACTTCTCTTTTGGAAAAGCTGGCAGATGTGTTTTCAAAAGAATGGTTCGTTATTGAATGGGCAAATCCAAAAGAGAAGATGGATATTCAAACCGCGAAATTGATAGATCGGAGTGCCAAAGATTTACAAAGCATCATGAATAAACACACAGATTATGACACTGAACTGAATGAATCTTTTATGAAAACAGGCTCACTGTTCATAAATCTGGACACGAAGTCATCTGAGATTTTGAGAGTTGAGGGTGTATCCGACAGGGAATTTTCCATTTTTAAACTATTTCATCCTTCCATTCTTGAAATCCTCGGCCTTCCTCCAGACAGCTTTGATCTTCCATCGAACGACTATGAAAGATGGATGGAAAGAGGTTTCGTTCCACTCGAAGATATTCTTGAAAGTGAAAGAAAAGCCATGGAAATTGTTATGAACATAGAAAAGAAGCGTCTAATTGAAAAGTATGGGGAAAGCTCTGACTGGAAGGTAGAGGATGTTTCTTTGAAGGAACACTACGATATAAAAGTCTCTGAACCAGAAGGTGAGAAGTACATAGAAGTCAAGGGACACAAACCCTTGTGGCTGTCCGCTGAGTTGACCGCGGCTGAGCACAGATTCGCAAATGACAATCGGGATAGATACTGGATCTACATAGTTTCCAACCTTGGAGGTAAAAAGCCCGTAATTTTAAAGATCTTCAGCCCGTTCGATGATGAAAAAAGAAGAATATACCTGGTTCACGAGAATAAAGACATTGATATCACCGAAATATTTGGATCGACAATAAAAACAAAACAACGATACGTCATTTCACTCGGACAGAAAATATACCGCAGGAGGTGATTTCTTCCGGTTAGACTGACTTTTTCACTTCAAACTCTCAAACCCTTTTCGAATGATTTCTGCCATTCGACGTCGGCGTTCCTCCAAAAATGTCCAGTAATCCATGTTGTACCAGCCTTCGGGCAGTGCATGGTACCAGTACATTTCTTTAAGTTTGTCGGGTGGAAAACGTCTTTCATACTCGGGCGCGTAATCTGAAGGAGGGCGATCTCCTATATCAACGTTGTCGTACCATTCTACCAGTGCGAAATTGGCAACCTGGTTTATGTCGTGTTTATCTTTGATGCCCAGTTTTTGAAGGTATTTGCGTGGAAAGAGATGGTGTCTCTCCAGGGCTGACCTTCCCGATTGTGATGTGGGATCGAGCAGGTCGCGAACCTTCATAGAAGAGTAGAGTACCGGGGCATCAAGCAAACAGAGAGCTGCAAAGAAGGCGAATTGTCCCGGACTGCGAGCGGAAGCTGTGGCGAGTTCGTTGGGGAGCGTGACAGTCCAGTAATCATTTGTCAGAACCGCTGATATTTCCTGTTCCAGTGTCCGAATGAACTCTTCTGAATTGGTACAGCCTCGTATCAATGCGAGATCCTGTTCCATACGAGTTTCAGGGGAAGAGGAGTAGCGGCTGGTGAGTGAACTCATGAAGAACCATCGTGCCATCAGATTGCGGAGAGTGTGCTGGTCCAGGCCAAAGTCTTGTTTGCCAATGAGCCCGAGGGAATAAGTGTAAACCAGCGCCATTTCGGAGGTAATAAGACTGGGATGAATATATCCGGCACGCTTTAAACTTTCAAAAAGTCGTGCCAGTTTTGCAGGTTGAGAACTTCGTCCTGTGCTTTTTTCAGGAGAGCGAACTGGGCATCACGACGTTCAGGAGAGAATTCACCGGTTTGAAGATCTTTGCCTCGCAGAATGGAATACACGTATTCCAGCCGGGCGCGACGAAAAGCCAGTGCCACATCGACTCTCAGTAGCTGATCTGGTTGAGGTTTGAAGTATGGGTTATAGGGTGAAGGACGATTATCCGAAGGTGGATTCTTAGCCCGCCGGCAGAATTCTTCCAGTTGTTTTCGCCCTTCATCCCAGAAAACGGACATCAACGTCAGGATGAAATCGGCCTGATTGAGTGTACGACCTCTGCTGTTTATGCGAACAAAGATCTCAGAAACCTGTTCTTCTGTGGCGCTGGCAGAAATTTCCAGAGCGGTCATTGGATAATTGACGAGGTTGACCAGCTTTTGAATGGATCGAGGAATCCGCTGCCGTTCCTCTTCGGTTAGACCACGCCGTTCTTCCAATCTCTTCATGAAACTGGAGATAAAATCGTACAGCGCGAAACCTTCCTGCCACAGGATACTGATATCAGATATCCAGGTAGGATCTCGTTCAATAGATGTATTGGTGACCTCGAATTTTTCTTCCAACGGATTGAAGGCTATTCTCAAGCGCCGTTGTCGAAAGTTCTTGTCTACGATGGGAACACCCTTCATTACGGAGTAAAGGGCAGTGAGTCGCTGTTGACCATCTACAACGAGCAGGCGAGGCACTTTCTTCTTGGGGCCTGTCCCGATAGTGCGGTGTTCACCAGGGAAACCATTTTCCCAGAAAAGAAGAGTTCCAATAGGATAGCCACGGTACATAGAATCAAACAGATCACGCACACGCGTTGTATCCCAGACGAAGGGCCGTTGAATATCAGGAAGACCTATTTCACCGCTATCGATATTCTCTAACAGTCCACCTACACTGTAATCTACCTTCTTGAACAAAAGACCGTTCACGATTTTTCCCCCAATCTCCTGGAAGAGGTAGATTCTTCACTCTTGATCCGTTAGAATTTTAACTAATATAGCTGTTTATCACAACCCCCCTCAATGGAATATGATTCCTGACTCGTATCCTGTAGCAGGAGAACCTGCGCTTTTTCAGGAGAATTCATGTAGCAAACCTTAAATTGCCTTGCTCCATACTTTTCATGTTCCTGTTCATTTCAATTTCTCATCTTTTCTTATCCAGTCTTCCACATCATCCTCTTCAAATCCAAGAATTCTTTGCACAACAATATTAGTTTGTCTTATTCAATTTCACAAATCTGCACTCCATAATCAAATGGCTCAGTGTGATGCATCCATAAAAGCAAAACAATATTTCCACGCAAGGGATATATTCCACTCAGAACGTTTGCTCCCTGTTCACTTTCGTTACCTTTCCACAGCGTGATTTTTTCAGACGTGCTCAGGTTTTGAGCAATAACTTCAAGAGAATTTCCATAAACAATCCATTTTCCACCTGGCAAAAGAGCGCAGACATAGTTTTCCAGCGTGACATCATACGTTTTAAGTGTTTTACTCTCAACATCGTAGATATTCATTTTTGAGTTCTGATCTTTGAAGAAAACGGAATCTGTTCCTGGCACCCACTGTAAAATACTTTTGTCATATGTGGTTCCAATTTGCTCTATCTTGGCATCACTAACTCTCAACACATGAATGGCATCACCATTTGAAGTTAATCTACTTGCAAGGATATATTCCCCTGAGGGGCTGAAACTGTGTAGTATAAAACCCATTCCCTGAATAGTTGTAACTGGTTTTTCTTTGTAGCTACCAGATTCATCGATTTCAAAGCCTTCACCATTGTACGCGTAGAAGTACACTTCATCTTCTGATATCCATTCGAAGTTGTAATCCCTTGAGAGAGTCGCTTTTACAGGTTCGGGCAGAGAAAACTCTTCCAGGGTCTTCGTCTCTATGTTGTATAGACTAAACCCGGTTTGACGCTCAATTAGTAGTTTTTTGCCATCAGGTGAAAGGCTGAATCTATGGGTGGGATACCCATCCTGCATGACGTTCAGCCATACAAGATCTCCAAAAATTATCCTCTCTGGCTTTTCAAACGAAGGAAAACTGCTTGCATTTCCCTCAACAGCTTGACCTACCTTTTCTTCAGGAACACTAATGCTTTCTATCCTGCGTTTCAAATCCCACCACCTTGATGAACGCCAGCTGGTGCATTCAAAACCGTAACTTTGGAATGCTTCGATTGCCTTTTTTTCCGCTTCAGTAAGTAATTCTGTAAGAGCTTCTTTCTTCGTAAGAGTTGTGAATCCCCCTGCTTTTTCAATAGATTCTACTTCGATTTCAACCTTATCCAGATAAGTATTCAGAACTCTGTCTGCTTCATTGGTTGCCTTTACACGTTCTTCAGCGTCTTTGATAAACTTTTCGAATCTTTGGCAAAGGTTGAGGGCTTTTTCGAGATCTCCACCAATAACTCCCATTATGTCTGGATCGTCAAGTATCAAAAGAAAAGATATTCCTCCTATCTGTGTGGAGATTCCTTTCCACAAATATGAGTTGTCATCCGATCTATAGTAATCCAGTATTAGAGCCTTCAGATCGTGAGAGTAGTCATGAAGAGAAGCCTTTTCATACTCTTCTATTACCTGAGAAGCACTCTTTTTAAGGCTCTTATTCTCTTCAATCATCGAATTTATATAACTGGAATACTCTTTCGATGGTTCAAGATTTAACATTTCTACACCAGCTGAGCTTATTCTGTAAAGATCTGAGGACATAACTTCCAACATATCGCGCATCTCAATCCAGTGTTCATACATTGAATCCACAGCTTCGGTGGTTTGGGAGATTCTTTTTAATTCATTCCGGGCCTCATCTGGAGTTATCTTCTGTTTCCACATATCTTTTATTGTGAAGGCCATTTGTTCGATCCTGTCTTCCCATTTTTCCAGATAGCTCGATTTTAGAGAGTCGAAACTATCGACAACAACCTGAAACGTTTCCTGGAATATTTTCACTTTTTCTCTTAGAAACGCCAAATAGACCTCAAGATACCGCTTCGTCATTTCGTTTTTCAATTCCGTCATGTACACCCATTGAGATATTGTAGTTTTCCATTCGAGTGTTTTTTCCAATCTCTGTAGTAAAGAACTTTTGAATTCCTCAATCAACATCGCATTTTTTGAATATGAAACTAAGCCATCTTCATCTGTGTAGCAATACCGAGGGAAGCTCTCATACAAAGCTTTGATTTCCTCAGATAATTTGTCAACCTTTTCAATCAGAGCTCTGGTTAGACGCTCGTCCTCTTGACAAATCGCCAGCAAGTTTTCCAGAATCCACCCGCCGTTCTGTAGCAAGAAAAATGAAGGTGATTTGGAGTTGAGTTCCTTCATGAATGCCTTGCCGATTCCATTAGTAAAACCTTCCATCATTTCTGAAAAGCTACTAAATGCAAACGACCAGACAGCCTGTCCTATTTTCTGCTTGTAGAGTTTCAAAAACTGATTGAATTTTGCCAACAAACTATCCTGTAATAGTTTCATTTCACTTCCTTGATCAAGGGTTTTGACCAGTTGTGATAGCTTTTCCTTGAACAACTGTCGCTGTTTCTCTATCTCCTGATGCTTCAAATAAACAAAATCGTTCAATTGTCTAATGTTTCCTTCGACATCTTTATCCAATTGTTTGAGCTTCTCCGAATATTCGCTTTGGCTGATCGATCCTTTATGGTATTCAGATTCAAGATTGTTGGCAATCGTCTTTTTAGCGGTATTTAATTGACCCGTATAAACGCTTACTATTCGATTGATTTCGTAGTTGTACTCTCCGAGAGTTATCTCATTGTTTTCAAGCTGTCCAAAGGTGTACTCGATTAATCTTTTGGCACTGTTAAGATCTGGCAGTGCATCCCTTAAAGACAAATCGTTCATCTCTTCAATCCTCGTCTCTATGTTCTGTACCGCGCTCACCTTGAGAAAGGGATCCTTTGCCAATACTATTTCCTCCGCTTTTGCTATGACTTCTTGAGGAATAACATCTTCTTCAGATTTTCTTTGTCCTTTTGTCGATCCCTGTTGTGTCTTCTCCCCGACATCGTTGATAGCAGCTTTCTTTGCGGCTTTCTTTTTTGATAGAAAATAAGCTCTGTCGAAGTAACATCTGTTTATCTCGTTTTCATCGTTACCAACTAACTCCCTGATCTGCTTGATAAACACAACCTCATTACTGGCTATATCGTTGAACGTGATCTGAAAATCGACAACATTGTAGTATTTTGTGAACAACTCTACAATCAATGATGGTGTTTCTATAATGTTCTTCAAAATCGATTCAGCGCTTTTCTTAGCAGTTTCTTCTATCACTTTTTCGGCCAGTGCGTTACCTTTGCTGACAATCTCCAATTTTAATCTTTCCGTCAACCTGTCTTTTAATCTATCTTTTAGTTCGTCTGAAGCTTTGGTGAGAACCTCGTCTAAGACTTTCTTTTCCTCTGAAGACTCAAAAGGTTCGACAAAATACGTTTTCCACCAGTACTGAGCAATTTTTTCAGTGGCACCATAATTTGCTTTGCAGTAATCAATAAACGTTATTTTGTACGTTGAATCTATCAGTTGAAGAATCGCATTTTTTATTACTCCACCGAAATCCCCTTCGAGTAACGGTTTTAAAATCTCTTTCCAGTTCTTCAAAACATCGTCTATTATCTTATTCGCTGTCTTCAAAGAATTTTTCAACGTTTCCGATGCAAGGTAGTCTATGGAGTTATACAAATTAGATTCAATTAAAGCGATAAATTGCTTGTTTTCCCGCAAACGAGCTTCTTGATATGCGAGCTGAAGTTTTAAGATCTCTTCATTAGAAGCCCCTTCTCTTCTTGCTTCTTGAACCTTTCGAATAGCCTCTTGGCTTTCTTTCTGATATCTGGCCAGAAGCGGGTCGTTTGAATAAAGCGTCTCTAAGAAAAAATCGCTTCCTGATTTGAACAATCCGTTGTATCCGACAATGTTTTGAATTGCTTTCAATAGCTTTTATTCAGTTCGCTAATGGTGTTTAAGCGATACCGCAAAGCGTCGCTATCGTTTGAAAACACGCACAGATAAAATGTCAACAGAATAGCTACTACCACAGCAAGTTTTTTCATTATTAATCCCTCCAAAGTTCAGAATTCCTACCATTATAGCATTTGTTCTACGAAAGATACAAATAAGTTTTCACAATCTATGAAATTTTTCACACGTGTAGAAAAATCGATTGCAATAAAGAAGCTGGAAACACATATCCTCTCAGAAAATCTGTGTATTAACGGATAAAAAACTCAAAGGGAGATCAGAGTCCCTATGTATCTAACAGCGAGCGCTTTTACAGATTCAAGGAATTGAAAGAAGTCGACCTCCTTCCATCCCCTGAGAGGATGGGACTTTTGGTCAGCTCTCAGGCCACCTTCCATGGAGTCAAAGATGCTCCATGACCACAGAAGTGAGGGTGGAACCTCACACCTCTGACGGGGGCCAAGCTCGCTACTACCTGGCCTGTGCCAGGATACCTTTTCCAGATGTTAATTGCTCCTACTCCGTCCCCGTGATACTCAAAATCACAGGCTTTGCAGTGGTATCTTCTTACGATTGGCTTATTCCTTTCACCACAGATGGGACACGTCTTGCTTGTGTTCACTTCCGGGATAATTCATCCCGATTAGCTTTCTGAACTGTCGTCGGTGGATTTTCTGGGTCGCGTTGTCTTTTAGTTGACTCTTCAAAGGGAAGGTGTTGGGTACATCCTCACCTCTGTGGCAGGTGTTGGGACAACATCCTTTTGTTCATAGGAATAGATATAAATTGTCCAGAAGTACAGTTCGCCGGAAACTTCTATCATTGGAAGCGAAAAGAAGGTCTTTGTTCCGTCCTGAGTGATTCCCTCTACCGTTAGAGCATAAACATTTTCCACAAAATCTGGTTTGTTGCTCAAACTCCATGGAATGGCCTTGGTGGTCTCGAGTTCGCTCACAGAAACCAAACTGCAACTGGTGATGGTGGAGGGAAATGTAAAATCATAACCCAAGATCTCTCCTGTTCCGAAAACGGTATTTTCGACATCGAAATCGTCTACATCAGATTGTGGAACATGGATGAGCTCTCTCAGGGATACATAGTCGATGTCATTACCCGTTACGATGTTTCTTGCCTGATCGATTAATTCCTGTGCCTTTGTTTTATGCCTTCTTCAGCGATGATGCCTACAACCGCTGTACATCCGGCGAGGACCACAAGAAAGGACAGAAGGACAAGTAACATTTTTCTGCTCATGAAAATCACCTCCCGTATATGGTGCAGTAATTATAACATAATTGTAAATGAATTTAATAGATGATGTCACAGTTTTTTGTTTTGTGAGGTAAGAGCTGTTAAAATGATGTCAGAGATTGAGGAAAACTCTTCAAAAAAGCTTTCAATGAGTTACGATGATAAAAAAGCCGCCTTCTCAGGCGGCTTTGTCGTAAACAGAGTTCTGTCTCAAGCCTGCTGAAGGACCTTTTTGACTTCATCTAGGGATGGAATTTTACCGGAGATGACAACTTTTCCATCCACCGCTACTGCGGGGGTTGCCACGACACCTCTTGAGACAATCTCGTTTATGTCCTGAACCTTTTCAACAACTGCATCGATTCCCAGTTCTTCGATTGGCATTCTCACGATTTTTTCTGTCTGTTTGCACCTCGGACACCCTTTTCCTAGTATCTCCACCTTTTTTGCCATGCTATCCCTCCTTTTAAATTACTCCGTATATCATTCCAAACAGAGTGGAGAAAAACAACCACAAGGCCAAAGTAAGTGAAGGCCTTTTTCTTTCCAAGAAGCTTTGTGATAACGATCATGCTTGGCAGGCTGAGGGAATTACCGGCCACGAGAAGAGCAAGGGTTGGACCCTTTGCCATTCCAAGTTCTCTCAGAGCCTGAACTATTGGAACTTCCGTAAGAGTGGCAAAGTACATGAGAGTTCCTATGACGGACGCTACAAGATTTGACAAGAAACTGTTGCTTCCAAGAAGTGCCGTTACCACCTGCTGGGGCAGAAGTCTGGTCAGAACACCTGCGAAGAACACACCGATGAAGAGATATGGCAGTATTTTCTTTGCGAAGTCCCAGGTTTCGTACAGCCAGTTTTCAACGGTGTCTCTTTTGAAACCAAACAAAGCCATGAAAAGTGCGGAGATTCCGAGCAATGTCATCAGGGAATATTTGAGGGTCTGGTTGATACCAAGAGAACTCGTTACCAGAAATCCAAGCTGTATCAGGAAAAATATTATTCCTCTTACGCCGTATTGATCGTCATCGGAAGTGAACGCGAGTCCACCTTCTCCCCTTTCCTGATAGATCATTTCCATGATCAAGCCTATCAGGACAGCTGCTGTTATCGTTGCAATGAGACGGGCAAGTCCCAAATCCCATCCAAGAACTCGGGCTGTCAGAAATATCGCAGCGATGTTTATGGCAGGTCCGGCAAACAAGAAAGTGGTGGCAGGACCTATACCCGCACCTTCTTTGTAGATCCCTCCAAAGAGCGGAAGAATGGTGCAGGAACAGACAGCCAGAATACCACCGGAAATCGCAGCGACAGGATAAGAAATGATCCTTTTTGCGTTTGGACCAAGGAGTTTCAAAACGGCGTCCTTTTTGAGCATTACTGATCTCGTTCCGGCGATGAAGAATGCGGAACAAGACACAGAAGAACGTGTTCACGTGCGTATTCGTGAAGCAGGTAGAATCCGTTCAGAATACTCTGATCGACAATCGGATGCCCGAACGGAACGAAATAGAAAGCCACAAAGATCAGAGCGATCAGGATGAAGGTCGCCAAGTTTCTCACTCCTTATTTGATAGATTTTGTAAAGAGCAGGAGTTAACGGCTTTAACACCATATTCCTTTCTCGCACGTTCGAGAATAGTGATCAGAAAGGGATATTTTTCGAGGAATCTTTCATCGATCGAATAGTAAACGAAGGAATCTTCTCTGCGAGATTTGACAATGCCGTGGTTTTTGAGAACGTGGAGATGCTGTGAGATGTTCGGCTGAGTCGTTCCTATACTTGCCAGTATCTGGCAAACGCACATCTCTTTCTCCAGAAGAAGAGTTAAAATCTTCAGCCTGGTTTCGTTTGAAAGGATATGGAACAACTCGTGAAGCTTCATATAATCACCTTCTTATATAATTGATCACTTATATACTATCAGAAAAGATAAACTTCATCGTTTAGACTGAGCAACGAAGAGAAGACCTGTGAGTTACAAAACGAATAATTGAAAAAAGCACAGGTTCTCCTGCGCTTTTTCAGGAGAATTCATGTAGCAAACCTTAAATTGCCTTGCCTCATATTCTTTCATGCTCGTTTCAAATCCTCTATTAGTTTTTCAATAGCATCCAAGAATCCTTCCGCTTTTCTTATCCAGTCTTTCACGTTCTCCTCCTCAAATTCAACAAGCTCTCCATAGTCTCCTGTCTTTCTATGCTCAAACATGCGATTGTAGAACTTTCCCAGTTCCTTGTTTACTTTTCCAGTTTTTACAAACTCTCTGTTAAAAGCTGCCAGAACACCACTATGTTTGGAAAATGAAAGACCTTTGGCGAGAAGAAGCGCGGAAACTTGATAAAATAAAGCATAATAAATTCTGTTTACTGCGGAATGTAATCTCTCATTTTTTAAAAGCAGTTTCGCGTCGTCAAGACATTCTCTTGCTCTTCTTCTCCAATATTCAATGATTTTTTCCTTTTCGTTCATACGATTATACCTTCTTTTTCAACGTTGACGATGAAAGGAAGGATCTTCCTGTATCTATCCCACTCCTTCTTTGAATAAACGCTTACATCCAGAACAATGTCGTATTTGAGGTTAAACTCATAAGCGATATCGTAAATGGATTCTTTTACTTTAATATCGACATCTCTATCCAGTATCACGAAAACATCAATGTCCGACTCTTCTCTGGTACTTCCCCTTGCACAAGAACCAAATAGAACAACTTCTACCTCACCGAATTTTTCAGAAACCCTTTTTTTGAATTCCGATAGTATTTGTAGTATTTCCATCATTTCACCACCCCAACACAGTCACAGAAAATCTATTGAATCCAAACTGCTCAAAAGTAGCAGGATTTTGTCAAACAATTCTTGCTCTATGGAAAATGATAACATAACATGGTTTTAAGGTAATGACAGGATTATGCTCACAGCATCAGAAGCAAACCTTGCCTCCGAACCTGAAGGTTTCAGGATTTCCCGAATATTAATTTTCCCAATCGAGGAGCCTCTTTTCTCCTTCGAGTTCTTTTATCCTCGTGATGTCCTGTACCACTTCCAGTGTTCCCAGATAGTTTCCTTCTTTGTCCAGGACCTGGAAATAGCGTATGTGGATCTTTCTGTCACCCATGTTGATCCAGAACTCCGCAGGTTCTTTCCTTCCCTCTTTGAAAGCTTTGAGGATTTTGTTCACGATATGAACGCTCCTTGGGGGATGACAGAACTGGACCGGTCTTCCAAGAACGGTGGGAGCTCTGTGGAAGATCCTGTGACCTCCAGAGAAGAAACGAACTCTGCCGTGTTTATCCACAAAGGTAATATCGAACGGCAACGTTTTGAAAATAGCATTCAGTTCTTCTAAAGATAGATAACCACTTTCTATTTTTATGTCGTTGTCTCGAACCAGCGAATATTCTGTGTCTGGTGTGAGCATCCGGCAACCCTGTTGATCTCATCGGGAAGTTCTCATAAGTCAGGGAAACGACGACATCGAAAAGAAGAAAGATCTACGCTCTTTTTTCCAGAAGTGGCTTTGAAGAAAATCTTCTAAAGTTGAAAAGCGAAAATCTCTTTCTCATCACACCGGAGGATATGATGAGGGTGTATGAAGTAGTAAAATAAAGGTGAAAAGACTTTTAAAGAAACTGCTTATTTCATTCTGAAAAGAGAAAAAAGACTCATGAGTGCAAGGGAGATAGTGGCAAATGCGGTAACAAATCCAACTCTTTACATCGTTCAGAATCCAGCCGAAGAAATCGCGGCAATAGAAAAGGTCGAAATAGTAAGGTTCATAATATCTCTTGAGGAGTGGAAGAGAAAAAAACAAAGGTGTGGAAAAAATGAAAGATGATCTCAGAAGAGAAATTGAGAGCGCTCTCAGAGAAGAGAACTTTACACTGGTCAAAATTATACTCTTTGGTTCAAGAGCGCGAGGGAATCATACATCGGAAAGTGACTGGGATATTCTCATTGTGGTGAAAGAACAACTCAGTCCTGTGAAAAAACGGGATATCTGGCTAAAGATCTACAGGGCTTTGCACAGGAAATTTCCAGGGAATTCGTTCGATATTATCATAAAGTCGGAGCAGGAATTTGAAAGCGAAAAATCTGTGGTTAACACGATATCAAGCGAAGCCATGAAAGAAGGGATATTGTTATGACCAGCAAGAGAGATATTATAAAGCGCTGGATCCAGAAAGCAGAGTCTGATTTGAAAACTGCCAGAATTTTGATGGAATTTGAAGGTTCTCCCACTGAATCTATATGTTTTCACTCACAACAGGCTGTAGAGAAACTCCTCAAAGCCTATCTTACATTCACAGACACGAGGGATGGTTTGTGTATCACACAGGACCACTCGGTGAAAATCAGGGAGAACTCAGGTTTGTCAGATATTCGGAACTTGTGAATTACGATCCATCCTGGGCTCCTCTCGAGATCAATCCATACTTTCTGGGATTCTACAGGTTCAAATTTCTGAACTGAACCACACAAGGATGGTATTGAGGTTATCAATGAAGAACCCTTTCATATACCCCCTGCCTGAATTCCCTTGCATCCTGGGAGGGTGAGACACCGAAGAACCTTCTGTATTCCCTGCTGAACTGAGAGAGGCTCTCGTAACCCACCTGGTAGGCTGCGGTTGTGACATCACTTCCTGCCATGAGAAGCCTTCTTGCTTCACACAGTCGAAGTTTCTTTTGATACTGAAGAGGTGTTATACCGGTGAGGGCTTTGAAGTGCTGGTAGAAAGATGACACGCTCATACCAACAAGTTCGGCGAGTTCTTTCATGTTCACGTTTTCGTTGAAGTGTTCTTTCAGATAGTTCACCGCTTTCATCACGTCGGTCTTTTCAGACATTGCCATCTGGACGAGTTTGGGGCCCTGCTCGCTTGTGAGGAGTCTGTATGTGATCTCTTTTTTGATCACAGGAAGAAGAACGGGCATGCTCTCTGGTTCATCGAGAAGGTCAAGCATCCTTCTGAAGGTATCCAGAATCTGATAGGTCACCCTTCCAAGGGACATTCCCCGAGAGAGTCTATTTTCACGCACATGGAATTTGCTTTCAACGATGAGTTCTGTGAGGATGTCCATGTCTATCTCCCAGACCAGACCGATGTACGGCTTTTCTCTGGAGGCTTCTATCACCTGAGCGGTGACAGGAAGATCGAGGGAGGTGAGCAGGAAGTGGTTCACATCGTAAACGTAGTATTCCTCACCAAGAAGAACACGCTTTGCACCCTGAACGGCGATGCAGATACCGGGTGGAAGCATGTAACTGTTTGGCTCTGTGGGGGCCTCTCTTCTGCTCACCGTCAAGCCTGGAATGGGGCTCACCACGGGCTGTTTTTCTGTGAGATGTAAAATCCTTTCAATGAGTTTTTTCCTCACGTATTCAAATTCATCCATGTTATCTCATCCTCCTTCCATGTAAAATTCTACTCCACTCTGGAAAATCAGGCAAAAATTTGAAAATATCCTTCTATCACTTGACGAAGGAAGAAAAGTATACTCGTCTTGAGAATCGAACGAGGAGGGATACTATGGCGATACCGAGGAGGAAACTCGGAGAAAGGGGTCCTGAGGTTTCTGCCATTGGACTTGGTTGCATGAAGATGAGTTTTGGTCAGAAGAAACTCCCAGACAGAAAGGAGATGATCAAACTCATCAGAACGGCCGTGGAACTTGGCATCAACTTCTTCGATACTGCGGAAGTTTACGGTCCTTACACGAACGAAGAACTCGTTGGGGAAGCGCTGGAGCCATTCAAAGGTGAAGTCGTGATAGCGACGAAGTTTGGTTTTGATCTCTACGAGGATGGAAGGCCAGGCTGGAAAGGATTGAACAGCAGGCCGGAACACATTAAGAAAGCCGTAGAGGGTTCATTGAAGAGACTCAGGGTGGAGGCCATTGACATCCTTTATCAGCACAGAGTGGATCCAAACGTTCCGATAGAGGAAGTGGCAGGGGCTGTGAAAGAACTGATAGAGGAGGGAAAGGTGAAACACTTTGGACTGTGTGAAGCTTCTGCAGAGACGATAAGAAGGGCTCACAGGGTGTGCCCGGTCGATGTGGTTCAGTACGAATACTCCATGTGGTGGAGGAAGCCAGAAGAGGAGATAATTCCCACCTGCGAGGAATTGGGAATCGGTTTTGTGGCGTACAGTCCTCTTGGAAAGGGATTTCTCACAGGGACAATAAACGAAAACACCACGTTCGACGAAATGGATCTTCGAAGCAGGATTCCGCGCTTTCAAAAAGAAAATCTGAAGGAAAATCTTGCACTCGTAGAGCTCCTCAAAAAGATCGCAGAGCGCAAGGGAGCCACACCTTCTCAAATCGCACTCGCCTGGCTGCTCGCTCAAAAACCATGGATCGTTCCCATTCCCGGAACGACGAAACTGAGCCACCTTCTGGAAAACATCGGAGGAGCTTTCGTTGAACTGACCCCGGAGGAACTTCAGGAGATAAACGAGGCTCTCTCGAGAATAGAGATAAAAGGTGAAAGGTATCCTGAGGATCTCGAGAGGATGACGTATCTGTGAGGAGGGATTCTGTGAAGAGGATAGGGATTCTTCTTGGGATATGTCTTGGTCTCACCAGTCTTTCAATACTTCAGGGATCGGTGTTTGGTGCGGTTCTGCCATCGATCGTCGAGGAGTTCGGTGTGGACTGGAGTGTCATGGGGGTTGCTATGAGTGCCTGGGCGGTCGTTTCCGCCCTCTCCCCCATGTTTTTTGGAAGGTTCGTTCATGGACTGTCTCCGATGAACTCCATTGCCCTGATCATGGTGATGCTCTCTGTTCCCACCATCCTCGTTGCTTTCGTGAAAGACTTTTTCTCCCTGAACGTTGTAAGGATAGTGGGGAGTGTTGCGGTTCCCTTTGCCTATCCACTCGCTGCAAGAGTGGTTGAGATGTACGTGGATCCCAGAAAAAGAGGAATCGCAACTGCCATATACAACACGGGTTCGATGATAGGACTTGCGCTTGGCTATGTCGTCGTTGCTCTTGTGGGTGGTTCCTGGAAGAGTTCCATGATTGCCGGTGGGCTTCTCGGTGTTATCTACGTTCCCGTTGCGTACATCCTGTGGAACAGTTTCCTGGAGGGAAAAACGCAGAGAAGATCGGAGTGGAGCGGTTCTCAAAAGAAGACACACACTACCTTCAAGCGGGTGTTCACCATCGTACTGTGGCTTTCCCTCGGTCATTTTTCCGCCGTTTACACCTGGAACCTGATGTTCAGGCTCTCCACTTTCCTTGTTCGCGAAGTTCAGCTGGACTATGGTTTCATCGCACTCGTTCTTGGGATCATGGCTGTTGTGTCTAGCACTCTTGAGATCTTCACAGGTCTGTGGTCTGACAGGGTGAGGGGAATACGGGGAAGGTTGATTCCCCTGTACGCTGGTTTGCTTCCGTCAGCAGTTCTTCTGATACTTTCCACTCTCTCCACGAGTCCCATTTCAACGGCCGTTATGATGGGACTTTCCATCCTCTTCTGGAGACTTTCAACACCTTCTTTCTGGGCGATATTTGGAGATCTCATTCCACCAGAGCACTTTGAAAGGGCAAGCAACATTTACGTGGGAGCGGTCATTTTCTCAGGTATTGCTTCTTCCCTTGTGAATGGATACATAGTTTCACTGACTGGTTCGATGAAGTACGCCATACTCCTTTCGGCTTCCATATTGATCCTCTCACCGATCTTTTTCACGGTGGGGGCAAGGACAGGTTTGAGGGGGGGAAGGACATGAAAGTTGAAGTTGTCAATTTGAGAAAAGACCGTCCGGTGGTGTTGACTGCTTACATCGTGGATAGTTCGCAGGAAATTTCCTGGAAGAAAAGATCTGCCGTTGTGATCTGTCCGGGTGGTGCCTTTCTCTTCACATCGGACAGAGAAGCCGAACCTGTGGCTTTGAAGTTTCTTTCAAAAGGTTACAATGCGTTCGTTCTGAGGTACACCACAGCCAGTATGGGAACAGAAAAGGTATATCCTGATGTCCTTTACGACCTCGCCAATGCCGTTGTCACTATCAGGAAGAGAGCAGAAGACTGGAACACCGATCCTGAGAAGGTCGTGATTGTCGGCTTTTCCGCTGGAGGAGCTCTGGCCTCTCTGTACAGTGTCATGTGGCACAGAAAATGGCTTTCTGAAACACTGAACGTTTCACCTGACGTCTTGAAACCATCAGCGGTCATCCTCGCCTATCCCGGGGTGGACTATGTGAAAATGTACGAGATCTTCAAAAAAAGCGATGGCCCGGCTTCGGAGATGTTTTTCAAATCGACTATCACGGTCCTCGGTACGGAGAGTTTCTCTGTGGAATCACTCAAGGAGATCTCTGCTACCTACCACGTTGACAAGAATGTTCCGCCCACGTTCATCTGGACCACATCCGACGATGAATATGTTCCTGTGGAGAGCGTGATCACGTACGTTCAGGCTCTTGCCCAGCATGGAGTTCCTTTTGAATTCCATGTCTTTGAAAAGGGTGGGCATGGTCTATCCCTTGCAGACAGAACAACTGCCAGAACGAGCGATCAGATTAATCCCCACGTGGCAAAGTGGATAGATCTTGCCTTTGAGTGGCTCGAGGAGCACCTTTGGAGGTGAAACCATGTCCGATGATCTATTTGGGAAAGGTACAAAAGCATCGAGCGATTTTTTCACGGGAACGGTCTGGTTGAAGATGCTCGTTACAGACGAAGATGGAGTTTTTGACACCCAGGTGTACAACGTTGTTTTCGAACCAGCTGCCAGAACCCACTGGCACGCACATCCGGGTGGACAGATCCTGATTGTAACAAAAGGGAAGGGATTTTATCAGGAAAAGGGAAAACCCGCACGCCTTCTCAAGCCGGGTGATGTGGTAGAAATCCCACCGAACGTGGTTCACTGGCACGGTGCCGCACCGGATGGAGAGTTCGTCCACATTGGTATCAGTACCAGGGTACATCTTGGTCCAGCGAAGTGGTTTGGACCTGTCACGGATGAGGAGTACGGAAGTGTAACTGGAGAAATTTGAGGAGGTGGTGTTCATGATGAAATTCGAGTATTACAATCCAACGAGACTCATTTTTGGTGCAGGTTCACTTGAAAGGCTTGGAGAAGTTGTCAGCAAGTACGGGAAAAAGGCGCTGCTTGTCATAGGCAAAGGGAGCGTCAAGAAAACGGGCACGTTCGACAGGGCTGTGGCAAGTCTTGAGAAAGCAGGAGTCAAGGTGGTGGAATTCTCCGGAGTAGAACCAAACCCAAGGTTTACAACAGTGCTGAAAGGTGCAGAAACTGCAAAAAAACACGGCTGTGACGTGGTGGTTGCACTTGGTGGTGGTAGCGTTATGGATGCGTCAAAAGTCATAGCAGCAACGGTTCTCTATGAAGGAAACCCAAAAGACATGTTCATGAGAGCTGGATCCGGGAAAATGCCGAGGCTTCCAGAGAAGGCACTTCCCGTTGTCACCGTTCCCACACTCGCAGCCACGGGTTCGGAGATGAACAACGGTGCCGTCATCACAATAGACGATGAGGATGAGCCACTGAAGACCTTTGTTATAGCAGAAGCTCTTTACCCTCGTGCTGCGGTAGTTGATCCAGAACTCACACTGACAGTTCCAAAGAATTACACCGCCTATGGAGTTGCAGATATTATAACTCATGTTACTGAAAGCTACCTCAACAACACTGAAGAAACACCGATTCAGGACAGATTTGCAGAGGGAGTTATTCTCACGGCAATTGAGTATGGCCCTAGGGCCGTTGAAAACGGACAGGATTTGAATGCAAGAACGCAGATTCAGTGGGCATCCATTGTGGCCCTGAACGGATGGGTGCAGGTGGGTGTTAACGCTCCTTATCCTGTCCACCAGATAGAGCATACCATTTCTGGCCTTTATGATGTTCCCCATGGAGCTGGTCTTGCGGTCATCAATCCCGCGTGGATGCGCTTTGCAGCAAAGTACAATCCGGATCGTTTCGTTCAGTTTGCACAACGCATATTCGGAGTGCCCGTGGAAGGTAGAGACAAACTGGAAGTTGCTATGGAAGGTATCGACAGGTTTGAGGAATTTCTGCGCTCGATTGGATGCCCAACGCGTCTATCCGAGTTGGGAATCGGAGAAATCACAGAGGACATGCTCTATCACTGGGCTGAGAAAACTCTTGAGGTGCTCTGTGACGAAGAAGGAAGACTGCCGGGAGTTCCACCTCTCAGTAAGGAAGACATTGTGGAGATACTGAAGATGGCAATCTGAACTGTACAGGGGGTGATGGTATGCAAATTCCAAAGGTCACTCTGAACAACGGTGTTGAAATGCCCATCCTTGGATACGGTGTTTTTCAAATACCTCCGGAACAGACCGAAGAATGTGTGTATGAGGCCATCAAGGTGGGGTACAGACTCATCGATACCGCGGCAGCTTATATGAACGAAGAGGCAGTGGGAAGGGCCATCAAACGAGCCATAGAAGAGGGAATAACCACACGGGAAGAACTTTTCATCACCACAAAACTCTGGATACAGGATGCAGGATATGAGTCTGCAAAGAGGGCCTTCGAAAAATCCTTGAAGAGGCTTCAACTTGAATACATCGATCTCTATCTCATACATCAACCCTTTGGGGATGTGCACTGTGCCTGGCGAGCCCTGGAAGAACTGTACAGGGATGGACTGGTGAGAGCCATAGGTGTGAGCAATTTCTATCCCGATCGACTCATGGACCTGATGGTTCATCACGAGATAGTTCCGATGGTGAACCAGATCGAGATACATCCGTTCTATCAAAGGCAAGATGAGATCGAGTTTATGAGAAATTACAGCATTCAGCCCGAAGCCTGGGGACCCTTTGCCGAAGGAAGAAACAACATATTCGAAAACGAGGTGCTCAAATCTATCGCAGAAAAATACAACAAAACGGTTGCTCAGGTGATTTTGAGATGGCAGATTCAGAGAGGAATCGTTACGATTCCAAAGACCGTTCGAAAGGAGAGAATGATTGAAAACATCAGTGTGTTCGATTTTGAGTTGACTCAGGAGGACATGGAAAAGATTTCCTCGCTGGATACCGGCAAGAGTTTGTTTGTGTCTCACAGAGATCCGCAGTTCGTGAAGTGGATATGTGAATTCAAACTGCCTGAATGAAACGTCCCCGCCTGGGCGGGGACTTTTCTGCAAAGGAGGGTTCTGCAATGAAACCCCTGATCGTTTATTACACCTGGTCTGGCAACACACGAAAAATAGCAAAATTGATCCAGGAACTCACAGGTGGGGACATCATCGAACTGGTCCCTGAAAAGCCCTACCCTTCCTCCTATAGGGAAACCGTTGAACAGGCAAAGAAAGAGATAAGGGAAAACTACAAACCTCCCTTGAAGACAAAGATCGAATCTCTTGAAGGCTACGACCTTATTTTTCTTGGGACACCGAACTGGTGGGGAACGGTGGCACCACCCGTTGCCACATTTCTTTCTCAATATGATCTTTCTGGTAAAAAGATCGCGCCGTTCATCAGCCACGGAGGGGGAGGAAAACAGAGGATCGTGGAGGATATAAAGAGAATGTGCCCAGGTTCAAAGGTTCTGATGGAACTTGTTGTGTATTACGATGGAGGGAAAGATTTAAAAAGACTGGTTTCAGACTGGGTTAGAAAGGTGCTAGAATCGAACTGGTGAGCGCACCTGGGGGAACAAAAATGATCAAAAGAACGTTTTTGCTGATTTTTTCTGTGCTTGTTGTCTCATCTTTTGCGGGAGTTCTTCACTTTGAACACGCCGATATCGTCTATCCAGAGGGATACTACGAGAACGCCGTTCTTGTTGGAAAAATCTTTGAAACGATAAGGCCGAAGGTTGTGGAACTCGTCGGAAACGATCCTGGACGGATAACGATCGTTCTCAAAGACAAAGGCACCGTCTCCAACGGTTACACGATGCCGTTTTTTCACAGAACAATCGTGATCTATCTGTGGCCACCAGAAGGCTGGATGCACTTTCAACTTCCGCTCGAAGACTGGTACACTTACGTTCTGATCCACGAGTTCTCACACATGTGCCATCTCACCTACCAGGGTGATCTGGAGAAAACCCTCACGGAACTCACAGGGATTCCTCTTTACCCACAGATCTTCGGTGGGCTGATCGAAGGAGTAACTCTCTTCAACGAGAGTTCTTTTTCTTCCTCTTCAGGAAGACTGAACAATCCTTTCTACTCGGATGGGCTGTTCTATTACTCCCTTTCGAACTTTCCCTCTCCTTCTTACAGCGAGATCGCACCAGAAGACGACTATCGGGGAAGTCTCCTCTACTACAACTTCACCGGAGGGTTTTACAGGTATCTTGTGGAAACATACGGTCTTGAAAAGGTGAAGGAGTTTTTCCGTGAGTCTTCAAAGATAATGAGTGGTGACGCCTACAGAAAGGTTTTCGGAAAGAGTTTGAACGAGATTTACACGGACTGGATCTTTTCTCTCACAAATCTCAGCTACGATCAGGGAGATCTGATCTACACGGCAAAGAACACAAGGCTTTACAAACTTGACCTCTTCGAAAACAACCTCGTGGTTTTGAGTGAAGAGTACGGTCCCTTCACCTCTTACACGGGAATGAAGAAGGAATCGCTCAGGTTCATCGATCTTGATGGAAAGAAGGTGAAGGAGATACCTCTGGAGAACACAATCGATGTGAAGTACGACGATGGTAAGATCTACGCCCTCTGCAAGGAACGTTCTTTCGATCGATACGAAAACGTTCTCTGGGATGTGACGGAGAGAAGAATCGTGGAAAAAGGAAACATCAGCGCTTTTGCCGTTCAAAATGGCAGAGTTTATCTTTCTTTCTACGACCCAGAGTCGATGAAAAGCATAGTGAAAGGACCACGGTTCGAGTACGTGTTCGATGGGTTCGTCAGGTACATGGACGTTTCAGAAGATTACATCGTGCTTTTGACGCTTGACAACAGAATCGTCGTTCTGGACAGGAAAACAAGAAGGGAAGTTTCAAAGATCGATACACCGGAGATGAAGGGACCGTACGTTCGCTTCTGGAAAGACGGTGTGATCTTCGTTCAGGTGGAAGAGGGTTACACGATACCGTGTTACTACGATCTGAAGGAAAAAAGGCTGTATTCACTGGCAGAAAAAACTCTTCTCAGTGATTTCCTGGTTGAAGGAGATACTCTCTACTACACCAGCTACGTTCCGTACGGAAAAACTGGTGGAATGGGTGTGTACAGAAAGGCCCTGAAAATAAAACCCATGAAAACAAGCGAAGAAGACTTTCACTTTTCAAAAGAAGAAGCTGTCTTCACTACCTCCAGTGAAACTTTGTTCAGGATAAAGAAATTTCTCAGGCCCGTTCTGCACGTTCCGCTGTACGTTCCGGAAGTGAGAGGGGAAGGTGTGGCTCACAATTTTTCCTTTCTTCTTGGTTTCTCCGGTGTGGAAAACGATGTTCAGCTCTTTCTCGCCCCGAACGTGAACTCGAAAGACGGATTTAGCCAGTACGTCGGACTCTCTATGGTGAAGGATACTTTCACGGCCTATGGAAGTTATGTCTATCCACATGAAATCTACAGCCTTGGGCTCTCTGTAAACTCCGGAAGGTTCATGCTTTCTCCATCTTCTGTACTGGAACTTGTTCTGGGAATGAGTTTTGACTCGATCGGCCTTGGTGTTTCAAACACGCTGGACGTCATTCCAAACGTGAAATCAAAGAACGTGGGAGCTGGCCTTGGGTTAAAAACATATCTTCTTGACCTTCCAGTTTCTCTGAAGACTTACCTTACGTTCAGCTCAGAAGATATCGAAGATCTCTTCACACTGGACAGTCTTTACTCTTTCAACGAACTGAAGGTTGCCCTGGGAAGAGAAAGCAGTTTTTCTGTAAGGTACGATTTTAAACTGACGGATCCGGGTAACTTCAGATACGATATATCGCTTGCTCATACACTCTTTGAAGATCAGGCAGAGCTCTTCGATGGGCTTGTCCTTGTGAAAAACACCGGAAACACGATCGGTATAACATCTCTTGAACTATCAAGCAAGGCTCAGAAAGTCAACGTTCTTTATGATCATATTTTCATGGAAACGTACACGAAGGAACTCAAATTCTATCTGACTGCCGGTGCCTTCCTGAATCTTTCCCCTTCACCGGACTCTCAGCCTGCAGGTTTTTACATAGGTATCAGTACCAGTCCGAATGGATTTCCCTCTTTTCCAGCTTTCATCGATCTCAGATGATAAAATATTTATAGTATAGAACTAACAACATCACCATGGAAAGGAGGTGGCATGGATGGTCATAACAAAGAGGCACGCCGTGGTTCTAAAGAGACTCTACGAAAAGGGAGAAGAGTTCAGTGTTAGTGACTGGGAAGCTTTCGACAGAGAAACGCTGTGGCACCTTGAACTTGCCGGCCTGGTCAAACCCGTCGGGGTTGAGATGTACGATCTGACGTTCTCAGGAAACATTCTCGGGGAACTCCTCACGAACATGATCAAAGAAGGTGTTTTGAAAGACCCGGAGGAATGGGACGACTCGTTCAGGTGGATCGGCTCGGAAGTCATTTCCATGATCAGATACTCCAAGCTAGCTCAGTCAAGGGTAAGAGGAGAAGTCACTAAAGCGCTTGAAGAGAGAGGGTTCGCGAAGGAAGGAAATCTCACACCTTACGCTTACACTCTCGATGAGATTTACCATGCGTCACATCCCAGACTGGTCGTGAACTCGAAAGTTGCGGAGTACCTGAGAAAGATGGTGGAGGGTCCGGGGGAGTCCAGCACGCTTCCTGTGGGAGGAGATGAACTTCTCCAGCTTGAAGCGATGAGGATGATAGCCTTCTCTGTTCCAAGGTCTGATGTTTACGCCCTCACAGGACTAGGACAGCAGATCAGAGCGGCACTCAGAAAGGGTCTTGTTGTGACGGATGAACTGATTCTCGACGAACTCATTCTGGACACCGTCGCGAAGGCTTACGAAGGGAATCAGTTGAGTGATTTTGAAAGAAACGCACTTCTCGAAAGAGGCCTCATCGACTGGACGGGAGAGCTTCACCCATTGGCGGAGCATCTCTACCTTGCGTGGAAGATATACAAAAAGGGTCCTTACCTCATGACCCCCGCTTTCCAGATCTCGGAGGACGAAGCGAGGCTCCTGGAAGTGATCGTCAAGCTCTGGAAGAGGCATGAAAAGGAAGATGATGTCTTCCCAGAACCAAAGCAGATAGAGAAGGCAGTGGACTGGGAGTGGAAGAGAAAGGATCTCACCGTGAAGCTTGCACTCTACAACCTTGAAGGTTTTGGCCTTTTGAAATCGAGGGAACACAGACACGGAGCAAGGAGGACGCTCGTTTACGAGTTGACCAGCTATGGTGAAGAAGTGCTTGAAGATCAGAGAAAGAACCTCAGGAGTGTCACGGCTGTCGGTGTGAAATCAATCACTATGACGAAGAAAGAATTCGCAGCTCCAAACGTGGAATGGTATGAACAGGCAAGAAAAGAAGGTCTTGTCAGCGATGCTGCTCCCACTTCTTCTGGTCGCCTCTACGCGAGGCTTTCTGTCGAAGCCGAGAGAAGACCGCTCATAACGAACACAGAAATGAAGGTTCTCAGAAAGGTTCCGTACAAAGCGGGTGTTTTCATCGAAGATATGAATCTTTCAGAGGAGGAAAGAATTGCGCTCGACAGTCTCGAAGCGAAGAATCTGGTGGAGATTTTGCCCACAGACGTTGTCAGGCTCACAGAAGCGGGTCAGCTCATGAAGAGAGCTCTCTCTGCTGTTTCTGATGATGTGGAAGCACCGGTGACACCCCTTGTGATCAGACTTCTTCAGGCTATAAGAACGCACGGCGGACTTCAGATGAAGGAGAAAAGGATCAGGATAAACCCGGAGAGCTGGAAAGTCGTAGAAAAAGAACTCGGTGTTGATCCGGAGACCTTCGATGATACAGTCAACCTCGCCAGAATATCTAAATTCATCACAGAAAACGCGTTGACAGAAGCGGGAGTGGCACTACTTCAGGCTGTGGATGAACTGGCAAGAAAAGAGTATCCGTGGGTTGAAGTTCGATGAATACAAAGCCCCACCGGGAAGGTGGGGCTTTTTTCAGGGATAGATACCTCTCTTTTTCGTGGCGTACGCAACTCGATCGATCGCAAGAATGTAGGCAGCTGTTCTCATATCGACATTGTATTTCTCCTTTACTTTCATAACGTCGTTGAATGCTCCTTTCATCATCTTTTCAAGGGCGTTTCTCACCTGATCCAAATCCCAGAAGAAGCTTTGAAGGTCCTGAACCCATTCGAAGTAAGAAACCGTAACTCCACCGGCGTTGGCGAGTATGTCTGGTACCACAAGGATTCCTCTTCTGCTCAGGATTTCGTCGGCTTCAGGTGTTGTGGGACCGTTTGCTCCTTCCACCACGGCTTTTGCCTTTATTCTTTCCGCATTTCCAGCGTGGATGGCACCTTCCAAAGCTGCAGGGACGAGAACGTCAACATCCAGTTCCAGAAGTTCTTCGTTGGTTATTCTCTCACCCTTCGGATATGTGACGACCGTTCCGTGTTCTTTTTTGTATCTGATCAGCTCCTCCACGTCGAACCCCTCGGGATTGTAGATACCGCCTCTGCTGTCGCTCACCGCAACGACTTTCGATCCGAGTTCTTGAGAAATCAAAAGAGCGGCGAACTGACCCACGTTTCCAAATCCCTGAACGGCAACTGTTGCTTTCTTTGGATCTATTCCCAGAACATCCATTGCAAGCCCTGCACACACCTTAACACCACGACCCGTGGCTTCTTCACGACCCTTTGATCCTCCCAGTTCCACGGGTTTTCCTGTTACAATTCCCAAAACGGTGTGACCCACGTTCATACTGTATGTATCCATGTACCACGCCATCACGTCTGCGTTCGTGTTCACATCTGGTGCAGGTATGTCGTTGTACGGGCCTATTATCACCTGAATCTCTGAGAAGAACCTTCTTGAGAGTCTTTCAAGCTCGTTTCTTGAGAGTTTCTTTGGATCTACCCTGACTCCTCCCTTCCCTCCACCGAAAGGCAGATTCATCACAGCAGTCTTCCATGTCATCCAGAATGCGAGGGCTTTCACCTCATCGAGTGTGACATCGGGGTGGTACCTGATACCACCTTTGGCTGGACCTCTCGCAACGTTGTGCTGCACACGGTATCCGGTGAAGACTTCGACGTGGCCGTCATCCATTCTCACTGGGAATTCAACGATCAAAACACGTTTTGGTCTTCTGAGAACCTCTGCAAGGTCTGATTCCAGATCCATGAGTGATGCGGCACGGTTGAATTGTTCGACTGCCATTTCGTAGAGGCTTTTCTCCGGCATACATTTCCCCCCTCGAACAGAAGTATGCGATATAAACCATATCGTTACCTATTATATCATTTTTGGAAACAAAAATAAAAATTTCATGAAAAATTTCTTGAATTCTGTGACCAAAAGGGTTTAGTATATAGCCGGAGGTGATGTGAGATGTATAGAGATAAAATTGCAAAAATTATCGGCACTGTCTTTTCGACACTGACAGTACTTCCACTTGCGATTCCTGTCTTTCTCTCGTTGTTGGTTCTTGTGATGAGGGGAAAATTTCTCTACGATTTTCTCATGCCGGCGGAGCTCTTCGTTTTCACACTGGTGGGAGGTTTGGGTGTTGTAGTTGTCCTTGCACTGATGAAAAAAGATTTCAGAAGGTTGGCAGTGGCCCTTTCGCTGGCGCTTCTCAATCTGATCGTTTCACAAGTCTATGCCAACGTAAGTGGACTTGCACATGGAAACACTGAACTTACAGGAACGCATCTGTTCATTGTGAGCACATTCATCGTTCTTTACCACTTCTTTGCCTTCCTGGTGGTGTTTGAAAGTTTTAGATCGTTAAAGTTTCTGCGCTCTTGATAGCCTTTTATAACTCCTTCTGAGACTCATGATTATCAGAGAAGATATTATCAATCCCATCCCTGCAATCTGTTGAGTGCCAACCGTTTCGTTTCTGAAAACAACCCCCGCTATCACAGAAACCACCGTTGTGAAGTTGGAGAAGAGGGTGGTGAAGATGGGAGACATTTTCCTTATGGCGTAGTTGAGGAGGAAAAACGCGACGGTGGAAGAGAGAACACCGAGATACAGGGCACCGATTACCACATGAACGTTGAACACCGGTCTGAAATCGCCCGTTGAAAGACTCAAAAGGGTGAAGAAAACTGCTCCGGTCATCATCATGAAGAAGGTGATTTCAGTTGGCGTGAACTCCTTTGAAAACTTTCTCGAGAACACACTGTACATCGCTCCAGAGAGAACGGCGAGGAGCATGAAGACTTTCCCGGCGATGTTTCCCGGTGTGATGTTGAAACCAACTATAAATGAAACTCCAAGAAAACCCATTCCCACAAGAAGGTAGTGAAGAAGATCTCCCTTTTCTTTGAGAATGAAAGGAGCAAGGAGGTTGACAACAACTGGGATCAGGGCGATTATCATACCGGCTTCTGAGGAGTTCACTCTTTGAAGACCGTACGTTTCGAAAAGAAAGTAAAGCACAGGCTGGAACAGGACGAGTTTCCAGAGCTTCCAGTAGGGTTTCTTTCCAAGCTTCACAGCACCAGTTATCAAGAGGAGAAGGTAAGAGAGAAAAGCCACGATGAATCTCAATGAAAGAAAAGTCAGGGGAGTTACATAATCGAGAGCGTTCTTCGTGAAAAGAAAAGAAAGTCCGAATATCGTGGAATAAGCAAGACCTGAAAGAAGAACTCTTAGATCCATGTTATACCTCCAGCGTTTTTGTCTGTGATGGCATCACAGTTGAAATTTTACTATAAGAAATTCGAAAAGCTAACTACCATTCCACAGAGATTCTCTGGACCATTATTCCGCGATAATAATTGTACGCGGTGAAGCCAAGAAGGTAAAAGATGTGCAACCTGTTGTTTTCATGTATCAGATTTATGCTCCAGGGAACAGGAAATATCCTCTTTTCTCCAATCTCGAAATAGTCAAGGCTCTCAAGGCCGTACTTTTCCATGATGGCCTTTGTGAGGTCGAAGGTCTTTTTCAATTTTCCATCCAAACCGATTTCGATAACGACGGTGTGGGACGTTGAGTAATCTAAGCCCAGAGTGAAAAAAGAATCATCCGTGTGACCGAGAACCGGATATCCACCGCCACCGCTTGGTATGGAGAAAGGAATCTTCACCGTTCTTTTCCTCTTCTTTTTTCCGAACTCGTAAACGGTCATCTCTCTGTTCATCCATCCTTCAGCTCTGTAGTACTTTCCGTTTGCGAAAAAGTCCGGAAGATAATCCAGCTTGAACTGTTTTCCTTTCTCAGAGAGAGAACCTGAATAAGAGAACACCTGACAGAGGTAAGCAGAGGAATGTCCAGAACCGATGCTCTTGTAGGCAAGAAATTCTACTCCTGATTCGCTCGCTTCGTTGATCAGAAAATTCTCGAAATCCAGTTCTTTCTCATCGAGAATGTTTCCTTCCTTGTCGATTCTCATCAGATATAGAAAATTCTCTCCATCGAGCCCGACACTTCCGAGAAACAGAAAGTCGTTGTTGAGACTGTACAGTTCTCCATGGTAGAGCGATACATCTTCATAAGGAATGTTCCAGATGTTGTTGTAGGTTGGTTCTCTGTAATCCCAGACATTGGAGTCGATTTTTCTGTACCTCACGATGAAACCATCTCCGCTTGCCCGCCTGTAAGCGTATATCTCGAGAATGTTCTCTCCATCAATGATGGCATCTTCAACGTAGTTGTAGTTGTTCCCGATGTAACACAGATCCACTCCTTCGAACGAAACGGATTCTTTCGACACAGATCCCACAAAAACCAAAAATTTCCCGGAATCGAATCTAACTTTGTCGATGCTCTGAGTGAAGAGCACAGCCGAGAAAAGAACAAACAGGATCAAAATACCCCTCTTCACTGCTTTGTCACCTCCTCGAGATACGCTTGAAGTTCAGAGGTGGTTCTGTTCCACTCTTCGTAGAGATCCGGGTGTGTGACGTCCAAACGTCTCAAGAGCCAGTCTTTGATTTCTTCTGGCACTTTTGCTCCCACGGCAGCGAACGGATCTGTCATGATTTTCTTCTGTATCTCTTCCTCTTTCCTCTTTCTTTTCATCCTGCTCATTTTTTTGAGGGAATCTATTTCCGACATTATTCCGGATTTGTAGTTCGTGAGGGCTTTTATTGTGGCTTCGACCAGGTGATTCTCGAGAATAGCACTGGGATCTCGAATCTCGTAACCTTCCCTTGTTGGATCGTCAGTGATTCTTCTGAGATAGTTGTTGAGGATGTACTCCTGATTTTTTCTGTTTCTCTGTGAAAGCCATCTCAGAAAGTCATAGGTTGGATATGTTTTTTGAACTGTTCGACCGTCTTTGTTTATGTATGAGTAAGACAGTACGCTGGTTTTGAAGGGATCTTCCTGTTTGTAGGCTTCGTATAGATCTGTCCATTCGTCTATAATTGCGTTGAATTCCTCTACGGTGTCAAACGAAGACAGGCTGTAGAGTCTTTCGAGTGTTTTTCTCAATCTGTCTCCTTCCGGATCTTCTCCTTCTAGTTTCTCCCTGAGCCGAAAGAACTTTTCCAAAAGTTCAGGAACGTTTTCCAGTTCACGTGAAATCCCTATGCTCTTGTACGGAAAATTTTTGTCGAAGAAGTCGATCGAATAGCGATAATAATTACCGACCAATCTGTAGTTCTTGTCAACTTTCAGGTCGTTGTCTGTCAAAGAGATGTAATAGTGAAAAACGTGATACTGTTGTATTTGTTCTCGAGTCTTTCTCACGGCTTGGTTGAACGCTTCAGATCGCTCTGCGAGCTCTTCTTCTTTCAGAAACTCCTGGAGAGTTCTGGCTGCTATCTCGTCGATTCCGATCGCTCCAAGATGCTCGTTTTCTCTCAGATAAAAGAGGTTGATACCTTCGTATTTCATCAGCTCTGTCAGATGATGAACGTACTCGGGTTTGAATTCTTCAATACTCCTTTTTATCTCATCGCCCTGTTTCATCAGAAGATTCCATTGATCGACAAGTGTATTGTAAATCTCCGCCTTTTTGTAGGTATTGTTCACCAGAGCCAAAAAGGTATCGAGATATTCTTCGGTTTTGATTTCCATACTCTCCAGATCGTTCAGTCTGCTCATCGCTTCATCGATTTTCTCCTGAATTTTCCCTATCAATTGTGAAGTTTTCATGATCAGATGAGTCTCGAAAAGAATATCGAGTGCGATCTTTTGGTCAACATTCTTTCTGAGTTCTTCTGCTTGCTCTAAAATTTCCGAGAATCTGTTCAGAATTCCTTCAAGATTGCTTTTCATTTCTTCTATTTCTTTCTGGAGGTCTTCTTTTGCCTGTACGACGTACCTGTAGTAGGCCGGTATGACCGCTCCCTTATCGAGTGTTCTGGAAGAGATGTGCTCGAGATTTCGAGCGTTGTAGCTGATTTTCCCCCATTCCGAATCGATTTCCTGAAACTTCCGGTTCAGGGAGGAGAATTCGTCGTCGAGACTTTCGAAGAGAAATTCCTCGTCCGTGAGTCTGTATTCATCACCTATGAATTTTCGCGAATACGAGATGACTTCAAAAGAAGACCGAGCGAGTGGGTTAGCGTGAAAAGCGTAGAAGGCTTCCTCCAGTTTTTTCCGAAATACCTTCACGGCGTTTGGATCATCCACATTCTCGAGGAATTCTTTCTTTAATTCTTTGAGGTACGCACTGTACTCTTCTTCACTTTCGAATTGTATTTTGGACATCTTCGGTTCATCCAACACGATTTCGCCGGACGATGGAACAAACGTTTCGTAAACCATCAGATGTGTTTTTGTGGCAGAATCGACTATCTCGGCTTCCACCCTTATTTCTTCGTCCAGGGTTAAAACCAGGTCTGACAGAGAGAAAGAAGGAGAGTTCTCAACGTGAAGATCTGTTTTTTGAGTCTTGATCGTGACCGTGGCAGATTTGACCTCCTCAGGAAGTTGAACGCGAAGATTTTTCACAATTTCCCTCTTGTAAGTGGGAGTTATGTTGACGGTTTTAACGTAATAGGTGCTCTTCTTGTCTGAAAGCCACGGATCGTATCTTGAGAAGAGATCTTTCTCATCGAGTACCTTTGTGTAAACAGTGTTGCCTTTGAGATCTTTCAAAACGATGGTGATCTGTCTTGATTTCATATCTTTCAGTGAAGAAGAGATCTTGTGTTCTTTCCGTACCTGTGCACTCAGGTTGAGTTCGGGAACTGTGAGAACGAACATTTCAGGGCTGTTGATTTTTAGAGTGATGTTCACGGTGCTTTCTGAGAGAAAGTAGTTCAGCGCTTCTTTTTTTCTCTTGAGAACGTATTCCGCTCCACGTTTGAAAAGTTCCCTCCTCCACTGTGTGATCCAGAAGTGCTTGACTTCGTCTACTGTGTACGCTTTGTAGGAGAAGTTCAAATACAGCTTTTTCAGTTTCTCATACCAGGGTTTGGATGCGAAGTCGAGTTCGTTCAAAACCTTGTTTCCCACGTTGTAGAGTCCGTGCTTCATTCCCTCGTTTACGAATATGTCTTCAAGGAAATCTCTGACTTCGATGGAATCATCTGTCTCCAACCATCTTTTGAAATCCTCTCCCTTGAAAGCGAGCGGATCTTCCTCGAGGATTTTTTCCAGTTCTTTCATCTTCAAATTCACAAATTTCTGCGAAGACTCTTGTATTCTCTGATCGAAAACGTACTTTTCCACTTTGTCCCAGAAAGGCTGGGAGAAGCTTAGAACGGTGAGCATTGTGTTGACGTAAGGAATCAGGTTCACAATCTGGGAGACGCCTACTTTTGAGAAATTTTCGAAAGCCTTGTCGTAATTTCCTTCTTTCAAGTAAGAGATTCCTTCACTGACATCGAGAACATCGAGAAAATTGGAGGCTCCTGAAACAAAGAAGCTGTACTCCTCAGCGGGTATTTTGAGAAGACTCGCAAAATCCTTTGCCATTCCAAAATCGTTTCTGACCTCCTGGTAAGTGGGAATTTGAGCAACGGAAAGGGAGGCCACAAGAAGCAATGGAAGGATAACGAATCTAAACACCTTATAAACATCTCCCTTTGATTGAGATAACTCAGTATATCATTTTTAACTGCTGTTTGTCAAAGAAAAGCAGAGATTCATCTTGTCTGGGAATTCTTGGCAAGTTCTATCATGGTCTTCTGAAGCCTTTCCACGTCTTTTGCAAAGTAAAAAACCAGAACGAAAAGCAGCACCGCACAGATAAGCCAGAAGTACGCGGAGACCTTCAAGGCAGCCCCAAGAGATCCAAGTGCAACGGACATCACTCCTCCCGCGAATTTTCCAAATCCCGTTCCGAGCGAATCAGTGAGGTTGAATATGGAGAATATTCTTCCCCTCTCCTGGGGTTCGTTGACGTTCAAGAGCATGAACTTCACGTTCGGGCCCGTGAGGCTCGCGGTGAAAGAAGCAACGAAACCAAGTAACATGAGCACGAGAAGACTTCCTGTGTAGTCCAGGGTCATAACAGTGAAGAAAGTTCCAAGAGCGGTTGTGATCGAGCAAAACAGCGGTAGGAATGGTCTGGATTTCACGTAGATGCTCGCTCCCCACAGCCCTCCAAGGATGATCCCCACGATATTTCCAAGACCGAACACGAGGAAAACGAGGGTGGCCGTCTCCACCGAAAGACCTCTTTCTCTTCTGAAGAATTCCACGAGAAAATAAGGAATGGCACCCCAGGGAATCGTCCCTGCTATGCCCTGAAAGAACAGAAGAAGATTCGTTTTCACCTTCACGAGTTTTGCGTAATCAGAGAGTTTTGGTGCTTTCGGGTACTCATACCCAGATTGAACGAGCTCTCCAATTCCTTTTTCAAAAGCACCTCTTCTTGGCTCTTTCAGAACGAAAACGGATAAGATCGCAAAGACGATGTTGGGAACAGAAACCACGATGAAGGGAACTCTCCAGCCGTATTTCGGTCCCAAAAAGCCTCCAACGATCATTCCAAGAACACTTCCTATGGAGATCGCAGAAGATATGAGAGCCACGACTTTTCCTCTCTTCACTTCGTCGAACATGTCTCCTATCATCGAATAAACGATGGGGAAGGACGCTCCCACACCTATTCCGGTGAGTGCTCTCCAGAAAAAGAGTTCACCGTAAGAATGAGAAAATGCGCTCATGAGACAGGGAATCTCACCGACAAGAATGGAGTAGATGAGCAGGTTTTTTCTGCTGTATCTGTCGGCGAGGTACCCCCATACGAGACTCACAAGGGCTCCTATCACCGTGAAAGACGAAGCAACGAGACCTATCTGAGCATCCGTGATGTTGAATTCCTGTTCTATCGCTCCTATGTTTGGAGACATCACCATCTGATCCGCGTTCAGTAGAACCATGAGAATCAGAATGAATATAACTGCCATTTTCATTCCCCCTTCAGCCACTCGATAACTGCTCTGGTGACATCTTCCTTTTCCACATCGTTGCTCAGAACGTGACCGGATTTTTCAAAAACAAGAAGCTTCCTCTTTTCTGATCTGATGTTGTTGTATATGAACTCGGCTGCCTTCATGGGAACCATGTTGTCGTTTCTTGCTGCGACGACGAGAGTGTCTGATGTGATCTTTGAAACACTTTTTCTTGCCAGTTTCATGAGTTTGTAAAGTTCAGCTGCCTGTTTTGGCCAGTTGTAAGACCAGTACTCTTTTCTCAGGTATTCGATGTCCGGGTCTTCGTACTTTTCTATGTTTTCACGAGGCATCTTCTTCGTAAACAACTTCAGAATCGGTGTGAGAACTATTCTTTTGTCGAACACATGAGTTGCTGCAGCCAGTGTAACCAGTTTGAGAGGATTCATCTGAGATGCGAGTATCAAAGCAATCACACCACCCATGGAAAGTCCCACCACATAGACTCTATCGCATATGGCTTTTAAATCGTAATATGCATCGAAGGCGCGTCTCAGCCAGTCTCGAGCGGTTGTCGTCAGGAAATCCTCACCGCAGGTTCCGTGTCCTGGAAGTCTCGGAACAGAAACAGTAAAGCCGGCTCTGTTTACCTCCTTTGCCATGTACTCGAAATCGTGTGGAGAGCCGGTGTATCCATGGATGAATAAAACACCTTCGTTTCCTCCCTCAAGAAAGATCGGAAGCGACTTCTTCACAGTTTTACATCGTGGAAAATTCATAGGAGCACCCCCTGTTGAGTTTTTGAATACAACAATATTTTAACATTTAGTTATTAGGAATATGAAACGATGGTAGAATTCCTGTTGAGGTGGTAGGATGAAAAGGTCTTTTCTGGTTCTAACCCTAATACTGATGTGGATCGGTCTTGTTTTTTACTTTTCATCGCAGCCTCCCGATGTTTCTGGAAGGCAGTCCGGAAACGTCTATAAATTCCTCAAAAAGGTAGATAACGTTCTCGACTTCACCCAGACGAGATGGTACAAAAATTTGAGATCCCTACTCGAAAAATGGTGGTTCCCTGACAAGAAGCCAACGGGGGAAGATCTTGTCAGAAAATCAGCCCATTTTGGACTTTACTTTATAATGGGTATTCTTTCTTTCGTATTCAGTTATACTTATCTTAGAAAGTATGTGTTTTCTATTTTGATGGGAACGTCTCTACCTACATTGATAGCCGTTCTCGATGAGTACAACCAGATTTTTCACAACAGAGGATCTTCACTGTACGATGTGTTCATAGACATGAACGGTGCCCTGTTTGGAGTGGTGATTGCCCTTCTGACGCTGGTTGTTGTGAGGTTGATCACCCGAGCGTACAATGTCCGCCGGGGAGGGGGGATAGTATGAAAAAATTTGTGATGTTGTTAGTGGTTCTTGTCCTTGTCTCGTGTTTCGCCCAGGTGCCAGACTTTCTCTTTTCTTCAAAATATCCCATTCCTGAATGGGTTAGGCCGGGTCTTGTGGTTGTCTACCAGCACGAGGGAGGTACTCAGTCCGGAGAAAGTGCTCTCTACGCAACTGGCTACAGAATTTTGATAGTAACGGATGTTCAAAACAACGTATCTTATGGAATAGGCATCACATTACTCATTCATCCAACTGATTACTCTATCATGTTTACTTCGGAGCTGAATCCCGTTCCGGTGTTCGTCCATCCTCAGGAGATTCAGGACGCACTCGACAACGCAGATGTATATGAAGGAACGGTTGTACAGGGTGGACGTGATATAGACAACTCTATCTGGATAGAAATCGCAGACAACTTCTCATCGACGGCCGTGTGGATTTCAGAGGATGGTCTTGTTAAGAGATATCAATTTCTTGAAAGACAGAATCAGGGATCAGGTGTCGTTCGAGGAGAATATTTGACACACTTCTACATCGACTGGCCTGATGAGGATTTTCCACCTGTGGCCCAGGAGAATCACACCTACAATATTTACTCTGCAGCGTTTGGTTTCATGGCTCTTCAGGGTAGTGTGAGCAGTGAATTTTTAGGGGTCCAGGGAAATATCGCAAGATACAGCGCCACGTACAGCATGGGAACTGCGTTTCCACAGAAAGCAGAATTGATAGGATTTCCTTCGATAGGGCCGTTCTACATACACCCCGATCTTTTGAAGAGGGATGTGGTTCTGGAAATACCCGACATCGGCTTTGTCTGGCAGAATGAACCCGGCAGCTACGGTGTGGATTCTGTCATCTACTTCAACGGTCAGGAATGCTACAGGGCATCATGCTACGAGAACGGCCTCGCTGCAGAGATAAAGACTGTCCAGATGGGTCTTGTTATCGTTCAACAGCTTGTTGAATGAGAAAGGATGAAAGTGAAAATAGCTGGCTGGAATATATTAGCCAGTATCCGGAGCTTTTTGAAAAAAATAAAGTGGGACTGCAGAAGGTACGGAATGAACTGGGAAAGATTCACAGGTGTTCTTTGCAAATATAAACACGAAGTATCTTGAACTAGCTCACAGAAATTTACTGGACATTATTCCCAGTATTGAACGAAGGATCAAAGATTATTTTGAAATTGACGATTACAACATAGTCATTTACGTTGGACTAGAAAATGGTGCTGGCTGGGTAACAGATTTTATGAGAAAGCCTTCCATTCTTTTTGGACTGAAAGCAATTGTTAATCTCGAATGGATCGATAAACTCGAGGGATTAATTGCTCATGAATTTGGCCATCTGGTTCATTGGTCTTTGAGAAGAGAAAACATGGAAGAGCTCGAAAACGACGAGAAGTTCTGGCTCTATACAGAAAGATTCGCCCAAAGGATCGAAGATTTGATAGTTGGAAGACCATGGCATTTTGAGGAAGATGAATGGTTCGATTGGTGTGAAGAAAACGAGGCTTTACTCAAACAGGAATTTTTGAGAAGAATAGGAGAAAAAGAACCCCTGAATCCATTCTTTGGTTCGTGGTATGAGCTTTTTGAGAAACAGTTCCTGGGTTACTATCTCGAGTACAAATTCATTCGCTGGCTTGAGGATGAGCTTTCACTCGAGAGGATAGCAAAACTGAAAAGGGAAAAGATCGAGAGTAAAATTTTAGAGTTTCTTCGATTATGAATGCTTTCAATTCAGGAGATTTACCTTACTTGATTTTATTTTGTTATAATTTGACTGACCAGTCAATCAGGGAGGTGTTAAGGTGTCGGTAGTTGAGGTGAGAGATCTCACCAAGTACTACGGAAAGTCCCGAGGTGTAGAAGGTGTGACCTTTTCGGTTGAAGAGGGAGAGATATTCGGTTTCATCGGGCCAAACGGTGCCGGGAAGACCACCACAATAAGACTGCTTCTTGGTCTAATCTTTCCGACGTCCGGTCGTGCCAGCATATTCGGCAGGGATGTTGTGAAAGAAGGAAAAGAGATCAGAAAGGGTGTTGGTTACATTCCAGGAGAGGTGAGTTTCTATCCCGAGGTGACGGTGGAGGAGTTTCTCAGGTACTCATCGAGTTTTTACGAAAGCGTTGATGAGAGCTACGTGAAAAAACTATGCAACATCTTTTCGCTGGACACGGGAAAACGTATCAGAGAACTTTCCATGGGAAACAGAAAGAAGGTAGCGATCGTTCAGGCTCTGATGCACAGGCCAAAACTTCTCATCCTGGATGAGCCAACGAACGGCCTTGATCCCATCGTTCAGAGCACATTCTTCGAGATCTTGAAGGAGGAGAAAGAAAGAGGCACCACGATCTTCTTCTCTTCCCACATACTCAGCGAGGTCGAGAGACTCTGCGATCGGGTTGCGATGATAAAGAACGGAAGGATCGTCAAGATAGAAAGTGTGGAGAACCTTAAGAAAGAAAAGTACAAGGTAGTAAGGATCAGAGAGGGAAACTTTGAGATGCTGGAGAAACTCCCTGAAGTGGTTCACCTGAAGATCGAAAACAGCGTTGCGGAGTTTCTTTTCTCTGGAACAACAGAGAAACTCATAGAAATTCTTCAGAGATTGAAACCATCTGATTTCTGGGTGGAGGAACCTTCTCTTGAGGAGATCTTCATGTCCTACTACAGGGAGGGAGAGAAATGAACGTTCTCAGATGGGATTTGAAGAGATACATAAAAAGTACACTCGCGTGGACGATTGTCTTGATACTTCTTCAGTTCATGTACGCTGCGTTCTATCCAAGCATGGCAAAAGAAACAGAGCTCATAACCAGATGGATAAGAGTCATGCCGAAAGCCTTTGTGAAACTCTTTGGGCTGGAGGATATGGACTTTTCCAACATCATGAACTATCTTGCGATGGTGTCGAGTATCTATGTGACACTTGTGGGAGGAGTTTTTGCGTCCCTGACCGGAGTGAGAAGCATCTCAAGGGAAGAAAACGAAAAGACCATGGAGTTTCTCCTCTCAAAACCCATCACAAGGTACGAAGTGGTCCTGTCGAAATTTGCCTCGTCACTGATACACATCCTCATTTTTGACGTGCTTTTGTTCACGAGTCTGTTTTTCTTTGCAAACGCCTACAGTTCATCTCCCGTGGAGATAGGTAGATTCACCGTTTTCGCTCTCAGTCAGACGATACTTCACATTACCCTCATGAACATCTCTTTTCTTGTGGGTGCCCTGAGATCAGACAACGCCCTTTCACTCGGTCTTGGCACAACCTTCGTTCTGTACGTGCTGAATATGATCTCAAAACTCACAGATTCTGCTGAATTTTTGAAGTACTTCACCCCCTTCTCTTACGCAGACCCTTCAAAGATCATAAGATATGGATTTCCTGAATACTCCGGGCTCTTCTTTGCGCTGGTGAATGTATCACTTTTGATCATCACAGTTGCTTTTTTCTCACGAAAGGACATCCTCGTCTGATGGAGGGATCGTGTTGTCGAAGAAAGAAGCGATATTGAAAGCAGCGATAGAGGTGTTCGGAAAAAGAGGATATGAAAGGGCCACAACCGATGAGATCGCAGAAAGAGCGGGGGTGGCCAAGGGTTTGATCTTTCATCACTTCAAAAGTAAAGAAAATCTCTACCATCAGGCTTACAGGTACGTCGTTGAGAAACTTCAGGGAGAGTTTGAGAATTTCTTGAGGGAAAACAAAAACAGAGATATCTTCGACTTCATGGAAAAGTGGATGGAGAAAAAACTGGAGTATTCTGCAAACCATCCCGAGGAGACGGACTTTCTGGTGACGCTTGTTGGTGTAAACGAGAATCTGAGAAGAAAGATCCTCTCCGATCTTGAAAAAGCACAGGGAAAGTTCTTCGGTTTTGTGAGAGAGAAACTGGAGGACCTGAAACTAGCAGAAGGTGTAACTGAAGAAGTGGCGCTGAAATTTCTGATGTGGTTTTTCAAGGGGTTTGAAGAGATTTATCTCAGAACCTATCAGGGAAGGCCAGATCAGTTGAAGAAAGATACCAGAAACCTTGTTGAGGAAGTGAAAGTGATGCTGAAGATCGTAAAGAGGGGCATGTTGAAAGAGTAAAGCGGGGCTGTCCCCGCTTAAGATATTCCAAGGAGTCTGTCGATCTTTGCCTTGTCGAATCCGATGACTATCTTGTTTCCGATTTCGATCACGGGAACTCCCATCTGTCCCGTCTTTTTCACCATGAGTTCTGCTTCTCTTGGATTCTTCGTAACATCCACCTCTTTGAATTTCAATCCCAGGGATCTGAAGTACTCTTTTGCCTTTCTACAGTATGGACAGGTCGGCGTCGTGTAGATTTTAATTTTCAGGTGCTGCACCTTTTCACCTCCATTTTCTACCTATTTGGTCCAAATTTATTTTACTACAGACTGGAGGTACTTTCAACTGTTTCTCACAGAACTGAAAAGTTCTGAATGCGAATCATCGTGCTACAATCTTTCCTGTGCGAGGAGGGATTCTGTGCGATACAGACTCGTATCGATAGAATTTCTCGTGTACGGATCGATGGCGGTTTATTCACTTTTGAGCCAATTCCTCGCAAGCGAGGGACTTGCAAAGTCTCAGATCGGCCTTTTGATGGCAATCATGCCCATCTCCTCTCTTTATGCAAATCACCTGAATTTCGAGATCGCCTCCGCTATTGGAAGAGTGAACTGGTTGAAAAGAGTAATCCTGTCCGCTGGATTTCTTCTGTGGGGCCTTTTTCTCTTCGAAGAGTTCTATGTGAAGCTTCTCTTCATGGCGATCTTTGCCTTTTTCTTTTCAGCAACGGCGCCTCTTGCAGAGTCTGTGATCGTAGACATCACGCACCAGTCGAGGATGAACTACGGCAGGATCAGACTCTTTGGAACGTTCGGTTTTTCTTTCACGGCACTGTTGATGAGTGCGTTGATCAGAATAGGATACGTTGTGATATTCGTTGTCTTTGCATCTCTCATGATACTCACCTTTTTTGTTTTGAAGAAAGTGGACGAGGTTGAACTGGGAGACGAAGAAAAGAGCAGGAGCAAAAAGCCCTTGCCGATCTTCTTCTGGCTTCTTCTTCCGGTGGTGATCTTTGGTATAGCTGCAAACAACTTCAACTTCGTTTTTCTGCCCGTTCTGATAGAAGAGAGGGGATACGATGTCTCTCTTGCGAGTCTAGCACTTTCTTTGATGGCCATCACGGAGACACCGTTTCTTCTATGGGCCGATGAGATCGTGGGAAAACTCGGTGTGGGTTTCTTGCTCTCGTCAGGGGTGTTCGTTGTTGGTCTCAGGAATCTTCTCGTTACCATGGCGAATTCTCCGTCTTCTCTCCTGATGGTGCAGTTGCTTCAGGGCTGGACCTACATCGTGATCTATTACTCCATGATGTCACTCATTCGCACGTTCGGTCCCGCAAGGATCAGAGCACAAAAATACTTCTGGATCGCCATGGGAATAGGGCCGTTCGTTGGATCGTCCACCGGTGGAATACTCGCAGAAAGCCTTGGTATGATCGGCGCGTACAGAATCTTTGGACTGGTTCCTATGGTCGTTTCTCTTCTCGTCTTTCTCTTTCTCAGGAGGTACGAAAGAGTTTCCTGACCACTTCCCTCACTTTCTGTGCGTGTTCTTCTTTGCAGATCAATATCCCGTTGGGAGTGTCGATCACGATCACATCCGAAAGACCCACGATGGCTATTGGTTTGTCATGGGGTTTCACGAAGACACGTTCGCTGTCCACGAGTACCACATTCTCCGATTCCTCTGTGTAACCCTCTATCTCTCTCACCGAGGACCAGTTCCCAACGTCGGACCACTCAAAATCTGCTTTCACAACGCGAACCTTCTTTGACCTTTCCATGACCGCGTAGTCCACACTGATCGACGGGACCTTCTCGTAGGCTTTCTTCATCGCTTCGAAATCCCTCGGATCCACATCCTTCAGGTGTTCGTATATGGCAGGTTCACAAACCTTTACCTCCTCGATGAATTCTTTTGCCTTCCAGAGAAACATCCCACTATTCCAGAGGAACCTTCCACTCTCCAGGAATCTCTTTGCAGTCTCAAGATCGGGTTTTTCTCTGAACTGGACAACCTCGTGCACACCGTCTTCCAGTTCTTTCCCAACTTCTATGTATCCATAACCAGTCTCCGGTCTTGTCGGAACGATACCGAACGTGAAAAGACCTCCATACTTTTTCACAGCTTTGAGTGCCTTCTCCACAGTTTCCCAGAATTTCTCCACATCGGGAATTCTGTGATCTGCCGGCAGGACCAGAACGGGCTCATCATCTTCGGCAAGTTTTGTTCCGACAAAGCACGCGGGAGCGGTGTTCTTCTTCAATGGTTCTGCGATGATGTTCTCCGGTGGAAGTTCTGGAAGTTCTTCTTTTGTTCTTTCGACGTAGTCTCTGTGGGTTACAACGATCACGTCTTTCGGGTCGAGCCTTTTCAAAACGCGCTCGAATGTCCACCTTATGAGACTTTTGTCACCGAAAAGTTTGAGGAACTGTTTTGGAGTTTCCGGAGTGGAAAAAGGCCAGAATCTTTCTCCAGATCCTCCAGCCAGGATCAGTGCTTTCACCGTTTCACCTCCTCGTGTACAATTTTAACAGGAGGTGTAGAACGTGATCAGAGTTCTCAGCATTTTCGGCACAAGGCCCGAGGCAATAAAGATGGCTCCACTGGTGAAAAAACTCGAGAAAGAGTCAAACGTGGAGAGTGTTGTCTGTGTGACGGCCCAGCACAGGGAGATGCTCGATCAGGTGCTCGAGGTCTTCAACATAGAACCAGACTACGACCTGAACATCATGAAAGAAAGGCAGACCCTCTCCGATATAACGGTGAACGCCCTTTCTGGCCTCTACAACCTGATCAAAGAGGTGAAGCCCGACGTTGTTCTGGTTCAGGGAGACACAACGACCACGTTCGTCGGGGCGCTTGCAGCCTTCTATCACAGAATACCCGTTGGCCATGTCGAAGCGGGGCTGAGAACGAACGACAGGTACTCACCTTTTCCTGAAGAGATCAACAGAAGGCTCACTGGCGTTCTTGCAACTCTGCATTTTGCTCCCACGAAGAGGAACAGAGAGAATCTTTTGAAGGAAAACGTTATGGGAAAGATCTACGTGACGGGAAACACGGTGATCGACGCCCTCAGGTACACCGTGAGGGACAATTACGTCTTTGAAAATCCCGTTCTCAGAAATGAGGATTTCTCTTCTGCAAGATACATCCTTCTCACCTCACACAGAAGAGAAAACATAGGAGAACCCCTGAAGAACATATGCAGGGCGGTGAAGAGAATCGTTGAGAGGTTCGACGATGTGAAGGTGATCTATCCGGTTCACATGAACCCCGCCGTCAGGGAAATCGTGTTTCCAATCCTCGGAGACACGGAAAGGGTGCTTTTGATCGACCCGGTGAACGTGATAGACATGCACAATCTGATGGCAAGATGCTATCTCATCATGACAGATTCTGGTGGGATACAGGAGGAAGCGCCGGCCCTTGGAAAGCCGGTCATCGTACTTCGAAGGGAGACAGAAAGGCCCGAGGCTATAGAGGCGGGTGTTGCCGTCCTCGGTGGTGTGGAAGAAGAAAGGATATTCGAGATCGCAGAACGACTCCTCACCGATGAAGGACTCTACCAGAAGATGGCACGGGCGGTGAACCCTTTTGGAGACGGAAAAGCATCAGATCGTATCGTGAAGGCGATTTTGCACGAATTTGGACTTTCCGATCCTCCGGAAGAGTTTGGCTGATCACTTTCTTCTCTTTTCCAGTTCCTTCATCACATCCTGAACGGTGATCCCCGCCTCGACCATGAGGACCGTGAGGTGATACACCATGTCGGCTATCTCCCAGACGAGGTTTTCCCTGTCGTTTTGAAGGTAGCCAGTTATCACCTCGACTGCTTCTTCTCCGAACTTCTTTGCGATCTTTCCCTTTCCTTCTTTAAAGAGTTTTACGGTGTAGGATCCCTCTGGCATCTCTTCTTTTCTTTCTCTCACCAGTCTGTACAGCTCAAGCCAGAAGGTGGGAGAGCCTGTCTCTTCGAATCTGTGTTCCACCTTGAAGAAGCAGGACCTGTTTCCTGTGTGGCACGCCACCTTCTCCTCCGGAAAGTCCACGATATAAAGGTACGCATCATCATCGCAGTCTCTCCTTATTTCCACAACCCTCATGGTGTTTCCAGAGGTCTCTCCCTTTTTCCAGATCTTTTGTCTTTCTCTGGAGAAGAAGTGAGCGTATCCCGTTTTCTTCGTGAGCTCCAGTGCCTCTCTGTTCGCGTAAGCGAGCATCAGCACCTCGCCGGTTGTTCTCTCCTGAACCACCACGGGATAGAGTTCCATCACATTCCCTCCAATCTCACGTTCACACCGTTTTCTCTGAGAAATCTTTTGAGTTCCATCACATCGATCTCTCTGAAATGAAACACAGACGCCGCAAGTGCAGCATCCGCACCGGCCCGGAACGCCTCAAGAAAATGCTCCATCTTTCCCGCACCACCCGAAGCGATGATGGGAAGGTTCGTCAGCGGTCTTACGAATTCGATCATCTCCGTGTCGTATCCCATTTTCGTACCGTCTCTGTCGATGCTGGTGAGAAGTATCTCTCCGGCTCCCCTTCTTTCCACCTCACGGACCCAGTCCGAGAGGAGAATACCGGTGTTTTTCTTTCCCGAGTAGGTGAAGACGATGAAATCACCGTCCATCCTCTTTGCATCTATCGCCACAACGACCGCCTGGCTTCCGAAGGTTTCGGCGATCCTGGTGATGAGATCCGGTTTTTCCACCGCAGCGGTGTTGATGCTCACTTTGTCCGCACCTCTGAGGATGAGTTCCGATGCCGTTTCGAAATCGTGTATTCCTCCACCCACAGTGAAGGGAATGTCGATCTGTTCTGCCACCTTCTCCACCAGTTCGAGCATCGTTTTTCTCTTTTCCACAGACGCGGTGATGTCCAGAAAGACGAGTTCGTCTATTCCTATCTCGGAGTAAAGCTTTCCCAGTTCAACGGGATCTCCACTGTCTCTGAGGTTTTCAAAGTTCGTACCCTTCACCACGCGACCGTCTTTCACATCAAGACACGCTATTATTCTCTTGGCAAGCATACCTTTTCATCACCTCGACTGTGAGGGTGCCTTCCAGAAACGCTCTTCCCACGATCACACCCTTCAAAAGACCGTTCGTTCTTCTGTGGACCTCAAGAGCCTCCTCTAGGGAACGTTCTGAGGAGATACCACCCGCTGCTATCACTTTCACACCCGTTTCCAGGGCGATCCTTTCCGTCAGAGAGAAATCGTGCTCTTTCAGGGTGCCATCCTTTTCTATCTCCGTGTGGACGATCTCTTCAAGGCCGAACTCTTTCAATCTGTTCACAAGAAAAACAGGATCGATGTCTTTTTCATCCAGCCAGCCCTTGAACGCCACCTTCCCTTCTCTTGTGTCGAGACTGAAGACTGGATTCACTCCGATTTCTTTTAACTTCTTCAGGAAAGAGGGATCTTCCAGCACCTTTGAACTCACGATCTGTCTTCTGAATCCCATTCCGAGGAGTTTTTTTGCGTACTCCAGTATCCTTATTCCACCGCCGATTTGAATGTGATCGGCATAGGATGAGAGTTTTTCCAGAACCGGCAGGTTTTCATCGCTTTCCTCTATGGCTCTTGAAAGATCCACCACGTGGATGAGAGAAAATCCCTCCTCGACGAGTTTTTCCACAAGTTCAATGGGATCCTTCTCGTAGAATATCGTGTTTTCCTTTTTACCCTTGACCATCCTCACGACCTTTTTTCTGTACAGGTCTATGGCCGGGATGACGAGCATTCGATCACCTTCCTGAGGAGTTTCTTTCCTATCTTCGAACTCTTCTCCGGATGGAACTGGAAACCGAGTATTTTTCCTTTTCTGACGGATGAAGGAAAGATCTCCCCGTCGTACTCTGTCGTTCCCAGAACGTAGTCCTTTTCACACACGACCCTGTAAGTGTGAACGAAGTAATAGTATCCGCTCGGAAAGGTGTCCTTGAAGATCACCTCGTTCCATCCCATGTGGGGAAGTCTTTTGCTTTTCAGTTTCACAACGTTTCCATCTATCAGGGAAAGCCCTCTCACACCCGGTGCCTCTTCGCTTTCTTCGAACAAAAGTTGCATACCAAGACAGACACCGACAACGTACTTTCCGTCTTCCACGTGTTCTTCTATGAAGTCGATCAGGCCGTTTTCTTTCAACCTTCTCATTCCTTCTCCAAAGTGCCCAACACCGGGAATGAAGAGAAGGTCGTACAGATCTTTCTGAGGATTTTCTACCAGATCTATGGAGACGTTTTCAAGGCCCTCGGCCGCTCTTTTCACTCCTCGGTAGAGGTTCATGATGTTGCCGGGGCCAACGGCAATTATTCCGATCCTCAATCTATCACACCCTTGGTGGTTCTGGTGTCCGATCTTTCCAGTGCACGGGCGATTGCAAGCCCAAAGGACTTCATGGCAGATTCGGAGATGTGATGGTCGTTCTTTCCAAAGAACTTGAAGAAGTGAACTGTGATCCTTGCATGGTTGACAAAGCCGTTCATGAACTCCTCGAAACCTTCAACGGGCATGTCCTCTATCTTCTCCACGGAGAATTCAAAATTCTTCTGGAAGAAGGGCCTTCCAGAGAGATCCACGTAACATCCTATGAGCGCCTCGTTCATAGGAACGGAGGCCTCGCCGAACCTTTTCACCTTCGTGTAGTCGAAGAGCTCCCTGAACGCCTGTCCCAGGGAGATTCCAAAGTCCTCTATCAGATGGTGAAGGATACCGTCTTTGCTCTCACAGGTGCTCACCCTGAGACCCAGTCCCGAATAGTGACAGAAAGTGTTCAAAAGATGATCGAAGAAGTTCACACCGGTGCTTCCTTCGAGTTTTCCGTGAACCGTGTCCAGTGTTATGGAGATCTCTATCTCCTTCGTGTTTCTTTGAACAATGACACCGTTTTCTATCCTTTCCACCGTCATCTGAACACCTCCAGTTCTTTCAGAATAGTTTCGTTCTCTTCTCTTTTTCCGATAGTGATTCTAACACCTTCTCTGAAACTTCGAACTGCTATGTTCTTCTGCCGGAGCTGTTCTATCAGTTTGTTCTGCTCTTTTCTGTCCATGAATATGAAAACGAAGTTCCCGCGCGAGTCGGAAATGGAATAGTTCAGCTCCTTCAGTGCTTTTTTCATTCTCTCCCTCTCCGAGACGATGTATTCTATCCGCTCTTTGAAGATATCGATGTGTTCCAGCGCCACCTTCGCAAAGGTCTGGGAGACGTAACTCACGTTGAACGGCAGTCTCACTCTGTTGTACGCGTCGATGAACTTTTCAGAGGAGATGACGTATCCGATCCTCTGAGCAGCGAGAGAAAACGCCTTGGAAAATGTCCTGATGATGGCAAGATTTTCGTACTCTTTCAAAAGGTCGATGTAGCTTTCTCCATGGAATTCGTAGTAGGCTTCATCCAGAGCAACGAACGCTCCTTTTTTCAGGATCTTTTCGATCTCCTCCCTTTCGAAGACATGACCCGTCGGGTTGTTGGGATTTGGGATGAAGACAACGTCTCCCTCTCCAACATCGACTTCTGGTATTTTCAGATACTTCGTGAGAGGAATTTCGAGGTACTTTGCACCAACCGCCTTCGCGAAAATTCTGTAACAGCTGTAGGTGGGGGGGAAGAAAACCGCTCGTTCGAACATGAGCATCATCACGTATATGATCTCGTCGGCACCGTTTCCGATCGACACGTTATTCTCTCTCAAAAAATCGGCATCGAGATATTCAAGAATCTTTTCGATGAGTTCTTCGTCCGGAGAATCGTAATATATTCTCATCTTGTCGCCTTCGAGTTTTCTGAAGACCTCCTCTGTGAGTTCTTTCGGAAAGGGAAACGGATTTTCGTTCAGGGCGAGGTAGATCCTGTCTCTCTTCTCTGTCTCGTACGGGTAAGCCCTTTTTATGATCAGATCAACGGGATTCACAGCGATTCCCTCCTCACGTCCACAGCCCTCGCGTGTGCCTCAAAGCCTTCCCATCGTGCCATTCTGGAGTAGAGCACACTTTTCTTCTTGAAATCTTCCTCGGAAAAGTGGGTGACGAAGATCTTCTTTGTGAAATCAGAAACCCTGAGTCCAGAAGAAAACCTTGCGGACCTGAACGTGGGAAGCACATGGTTTGGCCCCGCACCGTAGTCTCCCACGGATTCGCAGGTGTACCTTCCAAGGAACACGGAACCTGCGTTCTTCACATAACTCAGAACTTCGAAGGGTTTTTCCACGAGTATTTCCAGATGTTCTGGGGCGATGAGGTTGGAGATCTCAAAGGCCCTTTTCAGATCGTCGGTGAATACGATGATTCCGAAGTTGCTCGTGGATATCTCGGCGGTTTTCCTTCTCTCTTCAGGAAGGGATTGAAGATGCTCTTCTATGACCCCTGGAAGTTTCTCGAAAACTTCTTTCGAGGTCGTTATGACCACGCTCATGGCGTTTTCATCGTGTTCAGCCTGGGACAGAAAATCCGCTGCCACAAAGTCTAAAGGAACGCTTCCGTCTGTGATTATCGTGATCTCACTTGGACCCGCTATGGAATCGATCCCCACGTCTCCATAAACGAGTTTCTTCGCGAGTGTAACAAAAACCCCACCCGGTCCCACGATCTTGTCAACGGGTTTCACCGTCTCTGTTCCGTAAGAGAGGGCAGCAATCGCATGTGCTCCTCCCATCTTGTAGATCTCTTTCAGACCCAGAATTTCACACACCTTCAGGATGTAAGGGGACACTTTTCCCTTCTCATCGGGTGGAGTGGTGACGACGATTCTTTCAACACCTGCCACAATGGCAGGAACGGCGCACATGAGAAGGGTGGAAAAGTACGGGACTTTTCCTCCGGGAACGTATATCCCAACGCTCTCAAGAGGAACCACCATCTCGCCAAGAAAACTTCCACCATCGGTTGTGAAGAAAAAGGAAGTCTCTTTCTGCCTTTGATGGAACTCTTTCAGATCCTCTATCACGATTTTCACGGTTTCGATGAAATCTTTCTCTACACTCACTTCTGCCATTTCTTCTTCTGAGACAAGAAGTTCTCTCACGCTAAGAGGGTATTTTTCAAAACGCTTCAGATACTCTTCGAGGGCTCTGTCCCCTTCGTTTTTCACCCTTTTTATGATCTCCTTGACGATCTCTTCCACTTCTGAGGCGGCCTTCATTCTTCTCTCAAGGAGTTTCAGAATGTCCTCATCGGTGGGATTTCTCATGATTATCATTTTTCATCACCTCCTGGAGTTTTTCCAGAAAGGAGATCACTTCTTCTCTTTTCGTTCTGTAACTCACGGGATTCACCACAACGTGGGTTCTTATGATGAATATTTCATCGAGGACTTCAAGATCGTTCTCCCGGAGGGTTCTTCCCGTTTCTGTGATATCGACGATGAGATCGGAAAGCCCGGCTATTGGTGCAAGTTCCACGGATCCTTTCAGCGGTATGATCTTGCAGTGCCAGCCCCTGGATTCACAGTACCTTCTTGTGATGTTTGGAAACTTGGTGGCTATTCTCTTTTCGCCCTCTGGAATCTTCTTTCCTTTCGGCCCTGCCAGCACCATCCTGCTCACGTTCGTTGGGATGAAGAACGGCTGTATGAGGCTTGTTTCCTTCTCAAGGAGCACGTCCGTGCCACAAAAACCTATATCCGCTACTCCGTAGGTGAGATACGTCGGAACGTCAAACGGTCTCACCATGAAGCAGGTTACGTCCTCTCCTTCACGAAGGATGGAGGACTCTTTTTGGAAAGTGTATCCTGCTTTTTTGAGCAACTCCATTACCTTTTCTTCGAGTCTTCCTTTTGGAATCGCGAGTTTCAACATGTTTTCCCCTCCAGAAAGATGGATCCTCCCACACCCTTTTCTCCGTTTATCGAATACTCACCGCCGGCTGCCACGAGTTTGGAGGCCGATGTGTCATAGATGGTGAAGATCACACCGCTGTACTCCTCTATGGTCCTTGCCAGAGTGAGATCCACTTCAACAAGGACACTCGGAAATCTTCGCTGAAGGAAGGAAGAAACGGAAAGGAGGTCTTCTTTCACAGAAGAGGGAAGATTCATCCCCTCAAGGTTTTCGGGAGATCGTCTGTATATGCTGTCCTCTATGATCTTTTCTATTCGAGAAAGATCGATACCTTTCATTCGAGAAAGGAACTCTATCTCCGCGAGGTTCTTTGTGTCGATCAGATTGAGCACCTTCTCGTGAATATCCTTTGGGACGGTCCTCAGCAAATCTTCATAGACCTTCGTGTGACCTATTTCCACTATCAGTGGCCCGGTGAACATCTCAAGCACACTTTCTGTTATGATCTCGAGCACCTCGAACGTATCGTTGAGGGATTCTCTTGGAATGTTTTCAAGGCCGAGTTGATACTCCGCCACCATCTCTTCTCCGAAATATCTGTAGACGAAGTCCGCGTACCACACTTTCATTTTGGAAGTGAAAGCCTGTTTTTTTCTATGATTTAGCACAGATTTTGTGAAATCACTCCGCACACGATAGAGATTCCCTTTTCTGTCAAGGAAAAAGTCACTTTCACCGGACACACTTTCCATTTTCTCAAAGGCAGGAGAGAAAAAAGGTGCGTAACCAACCTTTGAGGCTTTTCTGTAGAAGGAAATCACCTTTTCGAAATCCAAGAAGTCCACCTCCTCGAATAAACAAAAGGGCCACGTCTTTTCGACGTGGCCCGTACGATTTCTCACCGCCAAACTCCCGGTGGAGAAACCGCCGGGCCGAAGCGGTGATGATGGTGTATAGAAGCAAACATTTTTATGATTCTCCTTTGAATCCTCATGCTTCATCGCTCCTTTGAGTCTTATTCTACCATTTTTGTTAGGAAATTCACCGTTTTGAATAATTCTTTTAAAAAAACCGGTGCTAGAATAATCCCATGTCAAGGAGGCGAAGAAGATGAACGAAGCACTGCTTGTGCTAACGTTTGCGATTCTTGCCTATTATTTCATCATATTCGGAAAAGTTGCCAGATCCGTTGTGACCCTTCTTATAGCGCTCGTCCTCATGGCCATACGCATCGTTGAAGGCTTGGACCTTCGAAACATAGGTGAAGTCGTCGATTTCAACACACTGGGACTCCTTCTTGGCATGATGATCATCGTTCACATCCTGAAAGGAACGGGATTTTTCGAGTATCTGGCCATCTCCGCCATCAGGATCTCGAGGGGAAGGTTCTGGCTTCTGTTTGGCTTTCTCATGATACTCACCGCCCTGACATCCGCCTTCCTCGACAATCTGATCACCATCATCCTTCTTTCACCTGTTCTTTTCTTGATCCTCGACACGATGGAAGTGAACCCTGTTCCGTTCTTCCTCTTTGCGATATTCGTTGACAACATCGGTGGGATGTCCACGCTCATCGGTAGCCCACTGAACATCGTCCTTGGATCGATCAGTGGCCTGAGTTTCAACGATTTTCTAAAGAACATGGGACCCGTTGCTGTCCTTGTTTTTGTGATCGTTTTCTTCCTGTTCAAAAGGTACATACACATCGATGAAAAGGCAAAAGAGAAGTTGAAAAACCTCATGAACGTCGATCCAAAAAGGTCGATAACAGATCCTGCGGTTCTTAAAAAATCCCTGATCGTCTTTTTTTCAACGCTTGTCATGTTCGGTCTTCACTCTGTTGTGGAGGTAGAACTCTCTCTGATCGCCCTCATCGCCGCCTGTGTTCTTCTTCTCCTACTTGGAAAGAACTTCGAGAAGGTGTCTGAAGGTGTGGACTGGGATTCACTATTTTTCTACGTGGGACTTTTCATCATCTCCTACTCTCTGGAGAAGATAGGAGCCATGGAAGCACTGGCAAATTTCTTCAAGATCTTTTCCTTCAACGAATACCTCTTCGTTCTTGTTGTCGTCTGGTTTTCCATTTTTGCCAACGCCTTCTTAAGTGCGGTTCCCGCCACTCTGATCCTTGCCCCCACGTTGAAAATCCTCATCTCACAGGGATTTCCCACATCGCTGTGGTGGGTGTACGCTGCTTCGGCAAACCTTGGAACGAACCTGACCCCCCTTGGGGCCGTCCAGAACATAGTCGGACTTTCTCTTCTGGAAAGGTACACGCACCACACTGTGAGTTTCAAAGAGTTTTTAAAAACAGCGTGGAGTTACATGTTCATACCTTTCATCGTTGCGACACTCTACTCATTCATCATCTTTTAAAAAGCGAACCACTTTCCTTGCGATGTATCGCCTGAAGAAGTAAGAACTCTTGTGGCCTGCCGGCAAAAAGACGGTCTTTTTGTTTTTCAGAAGACTGTGAAGAGTCGCATAAGATCGATACGGTATCACACGATCAAACAACGCCCAGAAGAAGAGGACCTTTTGCTCAACAAAGGGAGCAAAAGAAGCAGGATCGTAGAAGTAACAGAAAACAGGAGGCTTCTTTCTGATGTCTTCGATGGATTCAAAGCTTTTTATCACTTCCAGGGTGTTTCCTCTGTTTTTGATGCAGTCTTTCTCTGATCTGCAACCGAATTCGTTTCCCTTCTCTCTGTAGAGGTCTCTCAGTTTCTTCGTGTACGGAGAGTACCAGTTTATCCAGCGCCAGTCTCCACCGGAACAGCAGATGATTCCTTTTTCTATGCGTTTTTCCCGTGCAAGGGCGATGGTTGTTATCATACCTCCGAAACTGAATCCCATCGTTGATATGGGTCTGTCGTTTTCTTTCCTTATCAGATCCACCAGATCGATCACATCCTGGACTGCCTCATCGAATCTTTCAACACAGTAGGCCGGTGATGGATGATAGAAGGGTTCACCACCGGTCCAACCTTCAGGTGCTCTCTTTTCGTGATAGGGAAGAACAAGGAACCAGGTCTTTATATTGTGTTCCTTGAACCTTTCTCCGAACCAGAGAAGATACGGAATGTTTCCGTTTCCGATGCCGTGAACGAAGATCAGGTTGTGATCTATCCTTTCTGGCTCGAAGACGTAAACCCGCACGGTTTTGCTTTCTTCCACGATGGGACTGTAAGAAGCCGGGAACGTGACCAGTTTCACGTTTCAACACCTCCGATCAATATTTTAAACGTGATAGAATCTAAAGAGAGGTGAGAGCATGATAGATTTTAAGATGACGAAGGAAGGGCTCATCCTCCTGATAAGAGATTACCAGAACCTCGAAGAGGTGCTGAACGAAATCACCTCGCGTGTCACCCAGATGGGGGGGTTCTTTGCGAAGGGAGACAGAATATCCCTCATGATCGAAAACCACACCAAGCATTCCCAGGACATACCGAAAATCGTTTCTCGTCTCAGAGAACTCGGCCTTGAGGTCTCTCAGATACTGGTCGGAAGCACCATTGAAGGAAAAGAAAACGACGTGAGAGTGGAGTCCAGGACCACCGTGGAGAGTACGGGGAAGGTGATAAAGAGAAACATAAGATCAGGCCAAACTGTTGTTCACTCAGGTGATGTGATCGTTTTTGGAAACGTCAACAAAGGAGCAGAGATTCTCGCCGGTGGTTCTGTGGTGGTTTTCGGAAAGGCTCAGGGCAATATACGGGCCGGCCTGAACGAAGGAGAACAGGCGGTTGTCGCCGCCCTCGATCTTCAAACCTCTCTCATCCAGATAGCGGGTTTCATCACCCACTCAAAAGGTGAAGAAAATGTTCCATCCATTGCCCATGTGAAAGGAAACCGTATCGTGATAGAACCGTTCGATAGAGTGGATTTTGAAAGGAGTGAATGAGTTGACAACGAAAGAACTTTTGATGAAACTCTCGGATCTCGATGGTCCCTCAGGTTACGAAGACAGTGTTGTTTCCTACATCGAGTCACTCATAAAACCCTTCGTGGATGAGACGAAAATTACAGGACATGGGAGTCTGGTTGGATACAAAAGGGGAGAAGGAAAGGGAAAACTTGCCTTTTTTGCACACGTCGACGAGATAGGTTTTGTTGTCTCGAAGGTGGAGGGGGAGTTCGCACGTCTTGAGCCAGTTGGTGGGGTAGATCCAAAGGTCGTCTGTGCCTCGAGGGTGCGTGTTCATACCAGAGAAGGCGTTGCTTTCGGTGTGATCGGAATGCTTGCACCACACCTTCAGTCACCGGACTCCAGAGAGAAGGTTCCATCCTTCGATGAGCTTTTCCTCGATCTTTCCCTTTCCGATCGTACCGTTCGAATCGGCGATGTAGCGGTGATAGACCAAAAATCCTTCGAAGCCGCTGGAAAAGTGGTTGGAAAGGCCCTTGACAACAGGGCAAGCTGTGCCTCTCTGATAAAAACACTGGAGTTTCTCAGAAGGTATTCCCATCCGTGGGATGTTTACTTTGTTTTCTCCGTTCAGGAAGAAACGGGGTGTCTTGGAGCGCTTACGGAGGCTTACAGAATAAACCCGGATGTTGCCGTTGTGATGGACGTCACGTTCGCTTCAGAACCGCCCTCTCATGATCACATAGAACTGGGAAAGGGACCCGTCCTTGGGCTGGGACCTGTCGTTGACAGATCGCTCGTTCAAAAGATCTCTCTCATCGCTCAGAAACACAACGTTTCCCTTCAGAAAGAGGCGGTGGGAGGAAGGTCCGGGACGGAAACGGACTTTGTTCAACTTGTGCGAGCAGGTGTAAGGACCGCTCTAATCTCGATTCCTCTGAAATACATGCACACACCGGTGGAGATGGTCGATCCAGGAGATGTCGAAGAACTGGCAAGGCTGCTCTCCATCATCGCAGTCGAACTGGAGGTGTAGGTGATGTACCTCAGAGAACTTTCCACAATGGCGGGAGTCTCCGGAGACGAAGAAAGAGTCAGAGAGTTCATAAGGTCAAAGATAGAAAACTTCGTGGACGACCTCTTCGTCGATAGAATGGGAAATCTCATCGCCTTCAAAAAGGGAAAGAATTCCTCCAGAAGACTTCTTGTTTCCGCCCACATGGACGAAGTGGGACTGATCGTGAGCAAGATAGAGAAAGATGGAAAGGTAGCGTTTCTACCCGTTGGTGGGGTGGATCCTCGAATTCTTCCAGGAAAGGTCGTTCAGGTGAAGGATCTAAAGGGGGTCATCGGTTACAGACCCGTGCACCTTCAAAACGAGGAAGCAAAGACACCCCCGAAATTTGAAAACCTGAGGATTGATTTTGGATTCTCTTCGAAAGAAGAGGCAGAAAAGCATATCTCTGTGGGAGATTACGTTGCTTTCGTGAGTGATTATGTGGAGGGAAACGGAAGGGCAACGGGAAAGGCCTTCGATGACAGAGCGGGTTGTTCTCTTCTCATGGACATTCTCGAAGAAGGAGTAGAACCTGCCTGCGACACCTACTTTGCCTTCACGGTCCAGGAAGAGACAGGACTTCGTGGAAGCGCCGTGGTGGTGGAACAGATAAAGCCAGATTGTGCCCTGGTCGTGGAGACGACAACGGCTGGGGACAACCCGGAACTGGAAAAACAGAGGTGGGCAACTCACCTGGGTGACGGTCCTGCGATCACCTTCTACCACAGAGGCTATGTGATACCGGGAAAGATCTTCCAGACCATTGTGGACACAGCGAAGACAATGGGGATTCCATTTCAAATGAAGAGAAGAAGCGCTGGTGGAACGGATGCCGCTCGCTACGCAAGAACCGCCTATGGAGTTCCAGCCGGTGTTGTCTCTGTTCCGGCAAGGTACATTCACAGTCCACAGTCTGTTCTGGACCTGAACGATTACAGAAACACCATGAAACTCGTGAAAGTTCTCGTCGAAGAAGGAAAGATCGTGGAGGTGATTCGATGAAGGATTTGATCAAGAGGTTAACGGAAGCTTTTGGACCCAGCGGTCGGGAAGAAGAGGTGAAAAAGATTCTTCTGGAAGAACTCGAAGGGCACATAGATGGTTACAGGGAGGATGGACTTGGAAATCTCATCGTCTGGAAGGGATCTGGAGAGAAAAAGGTGATCCTTGACGCGCACATCGACGAAATAGGTGTGGCAGTCACGAACATAGATGAAAAAGGTTTTCTGATGATAGAACCCGTGGGAGGTCTTTCTCCCTACATGCTTCTTGGAAAGAGGATCCGCTTTGAAAACGGTACAATAGGCGTTGTTGGTATGGAAGGTGAAACAACAGAAGAAAGGCAGGAGAATGTGAGAAAGCTCTCATTCGACAGGCTGTTCGTCGATATCGGTGCAAATTCCAGGGAAGAAGCGCAGAAGATGTGTCCGATTGGAAGCTTCGGTGTCTACGACAGTGGATTCGTTGAGGTTTCCGGGAAATACGTCTCGAAGGCGATGGATGACAGGATAGGATGTGCCGTGATCGTGGAAGTTTTCAAAAGAATCAAACCCGCTGTTACGCTCTACGGTGTTTTCAGTGTTCAGGAAGAAGTGGGACTGGTCGGTGCCTCGGTAGCGGGGTACGGCGTACCAGCGGACGAGGCCATCGCGATCGATGTGACTGATTCGGCAGACACTCCGAAGGCCATCAAGAGACACGCAATGAGGCTCTCCGGTGGACCCGCTCTGAAAGTGAAAGACAGGGCATCGATCAGCAGCAAACGCATCCTCGAAAATTTGATAGAAATCGCGGAAAAATTCGATATAAAGTATCAGATGGAGGTTCTGACGTTCGGCGGTACGAACGCCATGGGGTACCAGCGGACTAAAGAAGGAATTCCTTCGGCCACGGTGTCTATTCCCACACGATACGTTCACTCACCCAGTGAGATGATCGCACCAGATGACGTTGAGGCAACGGTCGATCTTCTCATCAGGTATCTGGGGGCGTGAGAGATGGCCAGAATCACTCTCTCCGATGGCCAGTCAAGGTTTTTGTTCTGGCTGATCGTAGTTATTTTCGGTGTGGCTATAGCTCTGCTGTCCTGGAATATTTATTTGAAATTCCAGCTCAGGAACGTGAAAGTAGAGATCGTGGAGATAAAGCCCGTGGAGTTGAAGATACCTGAAGAAATAGAGGCATCCATTTCGGTAACACCTCCACCGACTCCCCTCCTCGTGGGATTCGAGGAGTTCGACTACGAGAAGTTGAGAGACGAGATGGCGGATTTCGTCTCTGAAGATCAGGTGGTTTCTTCCTTCGTTGTGAAGAAGGAAGATGCTCTGAGGATCATCAGGAGGTCGGGTCTTCCGTATCTCATTTCTCCTGTTTCAACGGACACCTATTCGGTGGTGCTCCTCGGTGAGTTCGAGGATTTCTCGCAGGTTGCCCAGAGGTCCCTTTATGGAGTCTTTGTGATAACAACGCTGTCTGAGAGTATTTCAAAAGAACTCGCTTACGATTTGAGAGTGGCAGGTTATCCTTCCTACGTTTACGCCTTCCAGAAACTGGATAAGAAGTACTACTCCGTGGTGGTGGGGGCGTTTCCCACCCGCAATCTTGCGTTGGAGTACTTTGAAAAACTCAACTGGGACGACATCATGAAAAGGATCGGAACAAACAGCCCTGGATACGCCGGGGGGTTGATCTCTCCTTGAAGATCAAGCGAGAACACCAGAGGATAGCACTACTTCTGGCACTCGTGTTCTTCATCCTTCTGGGAATAGTCGTGGAACGAGGTAGAAACCAGGAAGAGAAAGATGTTCCGCCTCAAAAGGTCACATCCTTTCCCATTGATTTGAACAGTGCGTCCGTTGAGGATCTTATGAGCATTCCAGGGATAGGCCCCGTGAAAGCCCAGAGAATAGTTGAGTACAGAAGGATACGCGGAAAGTTTTCAACGGTTGAGGAATTAACGAACGTTTCCGGCATTGGTGAAAAGACGCTGGAGAAGATCTCAAAGTACGTGACCGTCGAGGGAGTTGAACAACCTTTCAGAAGTGAAGTCACAAAATTGAACGTCAACACAGCGTCTCTGGAGGAACTGGAGACACTGCCCTACATCGGAGAAGCGAAGGCGAGGGCCATAATCGAATATCGTGAAGAACACGGCCCGTTCTCTTCTCCCGAGGATCTTCTGAACGTTCCCGGAATCGGTGAGAAAACGCTGGAGAGAATCAGAGGAAAAATCACATTTTGAAAGGAGGAAAAGGTATGAAAAAGCTGTTCTTGCCTCTTGTCCTGGTGGGAATTCTTCTTGCAACACTCCTTGTTTCTCAGAGTTCCACGGGATCTTCTCTCAGAGTGGCATACGTGGATGTCAAAAAGGCGATCGGGAACTACCAAAAGTGGAAGGATCTGAACGAAAAGTTCAAACGCGATTCCTCTTTTTACCAGAGTAAACTTAAGGAGATGGAAGACGAACTGAAGAAGATGCAGGAAGAAGGAAGACCCCAGGAAGAAATCCAGGCAAAACAAAAAGAGATCCTCACAAAGAAGACCGAGTACGAAAATCTTCTCAACTCGGAGTACCAGCCAAAGTTTCAGGAGATCATAAACGAAGTTGTTAAGAAGATCCAGGAGTACGCGAGCGTCATGGGGTACGATCTTGTTCTCACAAATGAGATTGTCGTTTACGGAAATCCTGCCTTTGACATCACAGAACAGGTGATTGCCTACATAAACCAGCAATGATTTTGAGGTGTGTGGATCTCACAAAGAGGTTTGGAAAAAGAGTCGTGGTTGATCGGGTGAATCTTGAGTTCAATCAGGGTGAGGTTACTGGTCTTCTCGGACCGAACGGTGCCGGGAAGACCACCATCTTCAACATGATACTCGGTGTGGTGGTTCCGTCGTCCGGAAAGATCTTTTTTGAGAACACTGACATAACGAGATTTCCTGTCTACAAGAGAGCAAGACTTGGAATCACCTACCTTCAGCAGGAAACGTCCGTTTTTGGTGGACTCACTGTCAGAGAAAACTTAGAACTTGTACTTCGGTTTTTCGAAAAAGACAGAGAAAAGAGGGAAGAGAAGATCGAACAGCTCCTCCACGAATTTCACCTGAAACCCCTCGAAAACCAGCTGGCGAGTTTTCTTTCCGGTGGTGAGAAAAGAAAACTGGAACTTGCAAGAATGATGTGTCTGAACCCATCTTTTGTGCTTCTGGACGAGCCCTTCAGTGGGATAGATCCAAAGACCGTCAAGGAAATACAGAAGATGGTCCTTGAACTGAAACAAAGGAATTTTGGAGTGGTTGTCACCGATCACAACGTGGACGAACTTGCAGAGATCGCAGACAGAATATACGTCATCTACAAAGGAAAGATACTTGCCGAGGGAAGACCGGAGGAGGTTCTGGAAGACGAAACCGTGAAGGAGGTGTACCTCGGATCGTGAAACGAGTCGGTGTAGTGGGATACTCCGGACCGATCGACAGGCCTCCCGTGTCAGATCTCAGGAAACTTTGCCTTGACCTTGGAATGAAACTCGCTGAAAAGGGTTTTGTGATCTTCAACGGTGGAAGAGACGGTGTGATGGAACTGGTGTCTCAGGGTGCCAGAGAGTCGGGCGGAACGGTGGTGGGAATACTCCCCGATGAAGAAACAGGAAATCCTCATCTGTCCGTTGCTGTGAAGACGGGGCTTGATTTTCAGATGAGATCTTTCGTTCTTCTGAGGAACGTGGACGTTGTCGTTTCGATCGGTGGGGAAATAGGAACGGCGATAGAGATACTGGGTGCCTATGCTCTTGGAAAGCCTGTGATCCTGATGAGGGGAACTGGTGGATGGACGGACAGGATCGCTCAGGTGTTGATAGAGGGAAAATACCTGGACAACAGAAAAATCGTGGAGGTCCACCAGGCCTGGACGGTGGAAGAAGTCCTGAGGATCATCGAACAGATTCCGTGAGCCATTTCAAATACTCCGGAAGAACGTTTTCTACCTTCAGTGTGAATATCGCCGGGACTTCGTAAGGGTGAAGTTTTTTCAGTTCTTCGTAAACCTTTTTTTCGTTCTCTTCGGTGGTCTTGAAGAAAGCAGCCCATTCTCTGTCTTCAACGATTTCATCTTTCCACCAGTATCCGGATCTTATCTCAAACGCGTTGAAACAGGCGATCAGTTTCTTTTCAAGGAGTTTTTTTCCAATCTCCAGGGCTTTTTCCTCGCTTGGAAAGGTGGAGTACACGATCACCATGCTATCCCTCCTCGATGAGCCTGTGGAGTTTTTCAAAGTGATCGCTCTTTCCAACCACCATCAGTCTATCTTCGGGAAGTATCCTCGTCTCTCCCGTTGGGTTGAAGATCACCTCTCCACCACGTCTTATCGCTATGACGATGGTACCGGCTCTTTTTGAGAGGTTTATCTCTCCGAGTGTCTTGCCCGCTATAGGACTTTCAGGAGGAATCATCACTTCTTCTATCCTGAAAGACTCTTCACCGAACGAGAGAATATCCAGGAAACTTATGGTGGTGGGGTTGAGTGCCATCTGAGCAAGCCTCACTCCTGCAAGTTCCGAGGTGGCTATTACCTTGTCTGCTCCGGCGTAGACGAGCTTGCTGAGGGCTTTCATATCGGAAACTCTCGAGACAATCTCGAGGTTGGGATTCAGGGATTTTGCGGTGAGAACAACAAAAGTGTTCTTTGCGTCGTCTGGAAGGGTGACGATGAGGGACTTTGCCCTTTCCACCCCCGCCCTCATGAGTACCTCTTCTTCCACGGCATCTCCCACAACGTAGGGGAATTCTTTTCCAAGAAAATCTTCCAGCCTTTTGATCGCTTCTTCAGAAACGTCTATCACGACAAAAGGTCTTCTGGCTTTCATTATCTCAAGGGTTGTGTGTCTTCCTGTTCTTCCTGCCCCCACCACTATGAAATGATCGGTCAATCTGTCTATCATCTTCTTTATCCTCCTGCTTTTGAAGTATTCTCCAATATGACCTTCGATTATCAAAGACGTGATCGAGGTGAATCCGTACAGTACGATCGTCACGCCAGCTCCTATGAGAACAGAAGCAATCACCTTTCCTACAGGAGAGATGCTCTCTGGAAGAGAATATCCCACCGTAGAGATGGTGATCAGGGTGAAGAAAAACGAGTCAAAAAGATCCCATCCTTCTGTTAGATGGAACGCCACGGTCCCAAACACAAAGATAAAAACTATTGCAGACACCAGAACGGCGATGTTCTTTCTTATCACTTCGTACCACCTCAAGATAAATATTACACCATGTTTTGTTTCTTCTATCCAGATTGGTTTTTGATATAATAACCTATGAATATTCCATGCATAAGCATAAAAATACCTGATGCAGGGGGGATTGTTGTGGGAAACCTGAGAAGGCCAAATGCAAACGAGGCAACCGGAACTTTCAACCGTTCAAGAGATGTTGTTCCTGTGTCCGGAATATGTTCCAGATGTATCGATGGCTGTACAGGAGGCTGTGAGATCTGGCTTGCGTCGTTCAGAGGAAGGGAAGTGCTTTATCCGGGACCGTTCGGTGAGATCACGGCCGGGGCGGTTAAAGATTATCCTGTCGATTACTCTCACCTGAACATACTTGGATACGCCCACGGCGCAGAGGGTCTTCCTGAGGGTGTGGAACCGGGACCGGATACGGCGGTGTTCACAAACGTTGATACAACCACCGAGTACGGCTGGGACATCAAAGTGAAGATGAAAGTACCCATCTTCACCGGCGCACTCGGATCAACAGAGATCGCCAGGAAAAACTGGGAACATATAGCTGTGGGAGCTGCCATCAGTGGGATAACGGTTGTCTGCGGAGAGAACGTGGCTGGAGTTGATCCGGATCTGGAACTGGACAGCAACAGAAAGGTGAAGAAATCTCCGGAACTGGACAGAAGGATAGAGATATACAAAAGATATCACGATGGAGAGTATGGAGAAATACTGATTCAGATGAACGTCGAGGACACCAGATTAGGTGTGGCCGAGTACGTGATAAACAAACACGGTATTGAAACGATAGAACTCAAGTGGGGACAGGGTGCCAAGAGCATCGGCGGTGAGATAAAGGTGCGGTCCCTTGAGGACGCTCTTGAGTTGAAGAGAAGGGGTTACATTGTCCTGCCAGATCCCGAACTTCCTGAGGTTCAGCAGGCTTTCAAAGAGGGCGAGATCAGGGAATTCGAAAGACATTCAAGACTTGGCTTTGTTTCAAAAGAATCTTTCCTGAAGGAAGTAGAGAGATTGAGAAGTCTTGGTTTCAAGAGGATCACATTGAAGACGGGTGCGTACTCCGCTGTGGACCTTGCGATGGCCCTCAGATACGGAGCCGAAGCAAAGGTGGATCTGATCACCGTGGACGGTGCGCCGGGTGGAACGGGTATGAGCCCCTGGCCGATGATGAACGAGTGGGGCATTCCAACGTTCTATCTTGAATCTCTGACTTATCAGTTCGCCGAAAAACTCAGCAAGAGAGGAATTCGAGTTCCCGATATTGCCATAGCCGGTGGTTTTTCGACGGAAGATGCCGTTCTCAAGGCACTGATGATGGGATCTCCTTACGTGAAAGCAGTTTGTATGGGAAGAGCTTTGATGATACCAGCGATGGTGGGAAAGAACATAGGAGAATGGCTCAAAAAGGGAGAACTTCCCAAGACGGTTTCAAAGTATGGAAAAACGGTGGAAGAGATCTTCATCACTTACGAAGAGTTGAGGAACAGATTCGGGTCAGAGGAGGTAAAGAAACTTCCACTCGGTGCCATAGGCGTCTACACGTTTGTTCAGAAGTTCAAAACGGGTCTGCAACAACTCATGGCAGGTGCAAGAAAGTTCAGCCTGTCTGTCCTCTCCAGAAAAGACCTCATCGCACTTACAAAGGAAGCAGCAGAAATTTCTGGTATTCCATACGTTATGGAATCCTACAGAGAAGAAGCAGAGAAAATTCTCGAGGAATGAAAAACAAAGGGGAGCTCTTGCTCCCCTTCAGCTTTTTGGAAAGACTATGAACTTGATGGCGGTTCTCTTTTCGTTTTCGATTTCTACATCTGTGAAGGCGGGAACGAACACGAGGTCGATACCACTCGGTGCGAGGTACCCCCGAGCGATGGCGATGGCCTTCACTGCCTGGTTCACTGCACCCGCTCCAATGGCTTGGATCTCTGCCCTTCCGTGTTCCCTCACAACACCGGCGATGGCACCAGCGACCTTGTTGGGATCCGACTTCGACGATACCTTAAGTACTTCCATGTGACTAACCCCCTTTGTTGTGTGATCTCAATCGTATTTTACCATGTCTCAACGCTTCCTTTTGAAAATGTTCAAGGTGTTCAATCTCTCCCTCAACCAGGGAACAACACCCGTGAAGAAGGACTCCCTGACCAGCTGTACCAGGGTGACTTTCTGCGGGGTTCCAAGGTCCATTCTGGAAATCCTGTACGCTGCAAAAGCCCTCAGGAAAAAGGAAATGATCATTGTGAGCCTTATAGCGGATATTTCAAAGGGGAGAGTAAAGTTTTCAAGGATGGAAACGAGGATGCCTGAAGTCAGAGAGCCCGCAAACAGCATGAGATTGGACAGGCTGTTGAACACGGAAAACGCCTCTGCACTGAGCGAGGAAGGAACGCTGTACATGAGGGTATAGAAGATGAGCTGACTTGTCCCCGCAGTCACGAAAATACCTATGATAACCTGAAGGAAGAAAACGTATAGAAAGGATCTGGGAGTAAGTGCCCAGAGCAGGATGACAGCTGCGTGAACCCACAGACAGAGTTTTAAAAAGTACTGGAAACCGTATTTGTCACCCAGTTTTCCCCAGAACGGCTGAAAGAGTGTTCCTATGAACATTCCCACCGCGTTCAGAACACTTATCTGGAGATAACTGAACTGGACTTCTTTCAGGAGCATGACGTTTATGTAGACAGTTCCAACACCGACAGCAAAATTCCAGAGAGCAAAACCCAGGAGAAGATTCCTGTAATGCTCTTCTTTCAGCAGGATTCCAATCACCTTAGTTAACCCAAGAGAAGCTTCTCTTGGTCTGTATGGGGGTTCGTACTGGATTTTCAGGAAGTATCCGTTCAGAAATCCCAGAGATCCCGCTATGAAAAACAGCGCACTGAAACCCTTCCAGTTCTCTCCCAGAGAGTCCAGAATCGCTCCCGCAGCGAACATGGCAGGTATCTGAACCAGTCCGTGAATCAGATTCCTGAAACCAAAATAGCTTCCTATCATGTTTCTGGGTACAAGGTCTGACATCCAGCTCTGCCACAGGGGAACGGAAAGGGCTCCAGCGATCTGAATGTAGAAGTACAGAATGTACGCCAGAAACAGTCCGTGTTTGATAAGAGGAAACAGAGCAAACAATGTGATCGAAGTCCTGGCAGTCCACATCAAAGGAACTATCAGTTGTTTTCTGGTTTTCAACCTGTTTGAGAAGTAAACTGTGACGATCTGAAGGGCATTTGCCAGAAAGGGAATAGATCCGAAGAGCCCTATGAAGAAACTGGAAGCACCCATCCAGAGGAAGTATCCAGTCAGGTAAGGTCCTCCGAAGAACTGGTTGATGAGAACAGCGAGTGCTCCTTCCACAATGGATATGTTCAGCGCTTTCTTTATTTTCGGATCCAACCCCGCTTCCTCCCTGGAACATTTGGACTTTAGACATGGTATCACTGGAAAATTAATGGATTTATTCAGAGGGTTTTAATGTGTGTTAATCTTCCAGAGCTTTGTCTGGATGAATGTCCTCTCCTTCCCATACCTTTTTGTTTGTCCAGCTTTCACAGGGATCTTTCCAAAAAGGATCAGAGGGTGGAAGTCCCAGAGGAAGGAAAACGGTTGTACAAAGATAGAGACTTCCTGTGGTGATGTACTCTTCACCAAGAGATGGTTGAGAACCCACCAGACCTATTTTCAACCAGCCGTTCTCGTCGAACGTAGCGGGATGTTCAAAGATTCTTCTGAGAACGGTGGTGAGGGCACATCTGACCTGAGCAGGATTAAGCTCTGGTGGAAGCAGGTGAAGAAGAGAAAGCTGACTCAAGAGATGGAAAACACCTGTTCTATAGGTTATCGATCTACCGATGATCGGGAACGTTCCTTCAGGAGAGATCATTCGCTCAAGAACAAGGGCGTATCTTTGAGCACGTTTGAGAACTTTCGTGTACAGTTCTTTCCACTCTGATTTTCTTTCAGAAAGGATTCTCAGCACGTCTATGAGCATTGGCTGTATCACAAAACTGTTGTAATAGTCCCACCTAAAGTGAGGACCGTCTCCATAAACCCCGTCCCCCTTGTACCATCCTTCTACGATCTTCAGTATCAGATCGATCTTTGTGCTATCCCATTCCTCACCCACAAAGAAGAAAAAAGTTTCTATAATAGCGGAAAATAAAAGCCAGTTCGAGTAGTAAGGTTCTATCCTTCTTGTTTCCTTCAATTCTTTTATCAATCTTTCCTTTGTGGAAGGGTCGAGATCTTCCCACAACGCTTTCGGTGCCCTCAGTATGCCCTCTACCAGAAAGGCTGAATCGACCAGAGGTTGTTTTCCCTCTCTAAAGTTCATGTAACTTCTACAACCGAGATCGGTTGCCACACGAAGAGATTTTATCGCCAGCTCTGATAACCAGGAAGCTATTCTTTTCTCTTCAAGATCGGTGTTCACAGCCTTTTTGTTCAACTCGAGAAAAGGAGAGAGCCCACAGAGGATTCTACCAAGTAATTCAAGAGGTGCAAATTTCTCCCTCTCCTTGCTCCTTTTTCCCTCTATGGGCATCAACTCTTTCAAGCGATCGGATGCACAGAGTTCAAGAGGCTTTTCACATATCTTTCGAAGAAGAAAGATCCAGTAACGGCGAACGTTCGTCATTATCTTTCGCTCCACAACCTCCTCAACACATGGGCAACCAGTTTTGGCTGTCTGTCTCTTGTGAAGACACCTTTGTGGTTCAGGATGGGTCTCCTCACGTTCTGAGGTGTCTTAAAGTCCGCAAAGGCCCACACATGCGTCCCCACGATGTAATCTTTTTTCATGAGAAGATTTATCGTTTTCTCAACGAGTTCTGCCTGGTATTCTTCGGAGAACATCTGGGGTGGATCGTAGTGGAAACCTGCTATCGCATCCGCTCCAAACTCCGTGACGAAGATGGGTTTTTTGTGCCTTCTGTAGAGTTCTTCCATGTCCTCTTCCAGCGCTTTCAGTCCCTCGTCTATCCTCCCCTGATAGATGTACCATCCGTAGTACCTGTTCACACAGACGATGTCGAAATACTTCAAAGCCACATCCCTTGTCCTCTCGTCCGGCGTGTCCATCATGCTCACCATGACAACAGGACGAGTGTTGTCCATCTTCTTTGCCGTCTCATAGAGAGCTTTGAAGAAACCTTCTGCATCGGGATGGTTGGATTCAGGCTCGTTCGCCACACTCCACATGATCACACTGGGATGGTTTTTGTCTCTGTCTATCATCCTTTTCACGTTGTCTTCTGCAATTTTCTGCGTCTCCGGATTGTAGTGATACCTTGTGATACCAACATGGGGTGCTTCATCTATCACGAGAATTCCCAGTCGATCCGCAAGGTCCAGCCACTCTTCACTGTAAGGATAGTGAGATGTTCTGAAGGAGTTTGCGTTGATCCACTTTAAAAGGTTGAAATCTTTCACCATCATGGGATAGAACGTTCCCTGCCCCAGAACGGGAAATTCCTCGTGCTTTCCAAAACCCTTCAAAAAGATCGGTTTTCCGTTCAGGTAAAGTCTTTTCTCGTCCCAGCTGATCGTTCGAATTCCAACGTCCAGAATGTACTCGTCCTTTTCGAGCTCTATTCTGAGAGGGTAAAGATGAGGATCTTCTGGACACCAGAATCTTGCATCCTCGATTATGAATTCTTCTTCGATGAACCTGTCTGTCACTTTGAGTTTCTTTTTCACCTCTCCGAGTTTGATCGTCATCTCTTCCCCCATCGCCTCTTCTGAGACTTCCACCTTCACCCTCACTCTTCCGAGTTTCTTTTCTGGTTCAGACTTGCTTGTGTCCACCCAGATATCCAGGATCCTTGAGTGATCTGTGAACTCTACAAGAACCGGTCTTATGATTCCTCCGTATGGAAAGAAGTCGAAATTTGCAGGTGGAAAACTTCCGAAAAATCCCACCGTGTGTGTGCCACTGTCCGGTACCTTTGAAGGAAAGCCTCCCACCTTCAACTCGTTCTTCACAACCACTTTGAGTTCGTTCTTTCCTGGCTTCATCTTCCCTGTCACGTCTATCTCGAAGGGAAGATAGCCGATGTGGTTTTCCCCCACTTTCTCTTCGTTCAGATAGACTTCACAATCTGTGTTCACGGCGGAGAAGTAGAGCCTGACGTGTTTTTTGGAGAGTTCTTCCGGAATGTAAAGGATAGTTCTGTAAGTGAAAGGCCCTTCTTCGTAGCACAGATCCTGATACTGCTCGTTCCAGCTTCCAGGAACGGCTATCGGCCTTTCCTCTCCGTTCACTTCAAGGGACCAAATTTCACTCAGACTCATAATCGTTCTTTTGAAATTTTGCTGGGGTCTTACCATAATATTAATCACCTCCGAATTTTACGAATCATCGGTTCTCCAGAACTTCGATGTAATCTATTTTCAAAGGAGTATACAGAACAAATTTGATTGTATGTTTTCCAGATGACAAATTGGTGATTCTACAGAACAATTTTTTTTTGGTCCATTTTCAATATCATCCACGTTTATACTTCTCACTTTCACACCATCGAGAAAAATGTCTGCTTTTATCCGGTTATTTACAATATTTCCAATAATGTTGATTCCCGCGCCTTCAAAGGTGTATTCAAAGTAAGAAAATCCATTTCCGGGAGTTTCGCTGAGAGTACGTCTATAATCAGAGTAAGAGGCAAAGATATGATTCCATTTGCCGATATATCTAATGGATGGATCTCTATCGTCGATTTTTCGAGCATACGCTGGGGTAAAGTCTTCCAGCGGCTCTACTGATATCTCATCAAATCTAACTTTGTGATATCCACTACCCAGAACAACTAACCCACTTGAAATACCTCCTATCTCATCGAAATAATCGCACAACTTTGCATTGTCTAGAAACACTTCTATCTTTGAATCTTTGAAGCTTATCTTAACGTGATGCCATTTTGTAGCATCAAAGTTTTCAATTGTTCCTTTAATTAAGGTAGTCGTGTATCTTTTGAGTTCCCAAAAACCATTGCCATGGATCTTCAAATAATAACCAACAGGAGGATTCTCATTACATGGAGAATCAATAACTCTTCCACCGACCATTGCATAAGCAGTTGCCACATTTTGCCCCTCCAGATTTACCCAACAACTCACACTGTAATTTGACCAATCAATATCGCCGAAAATAGTGTAAGGATCTGGTGTTTTTCTATATACCCAATCAATGGGTCGTATGTCTCGTGTTATTACCTGACTCAATCCTTTTCCTCTAAATCCATTTTCACATATTTCAAATGCTCCTCCTTGATCACAAAAATATCTAGGCTGAGATCCATTCGCATACTCGTCGAAAGTTTCGTAATAAGGTAGTCCCAGATGACAAGAAGGAGGAGGTTCAAAATTTCCTTTTCTTTGACCTGTAGTGGTTGTTATAGAATAGATGGAAAACGGTTCTATTTCCACAATGAAAGTTCCTTTCTCAGGTGTAATACTTCCAGAATACATAAATTTTTCTTCCTCCGTCGATTTCCAAACGTGAACCTTTTTTCTTGATGCTTTTTCATCATTTACCACAAACTCATATATCAAAGATTCTTCCGAAGGATTTACAATAACAACACTATAATTTTAGAGATAGAATCACATGTTGCCAGGCAATAGAAAGGTTTTGAAAATATACTTGTTTTGTCAAGAATCTTCCAACCTGGTTTTATCAATCTAAAAAATCTCACACCCCTTCCAATTTCAACGAATCAGCAAAATGACACGCCACGAAGTGAGGATTTTGGTCAGAGCCGACGTTTCTGAGCTCTGGGTACACTTCCTTACAGATGGCCTTTGCATAAGGACACCTTGGATGGAAGTAACAACCAGAGGGTGGATTCGATGGATCTGGGACCTCACCTGTGAGATGCACCTTCTTTCTCTTTCTTTTTGGATCTGGCTTTGGAACGGCAGAAAGGAGAGCCTCCGTGTAGGGGTGCTTTGGAGAAGAAAAGAGATCTTCAGTCTCTGCAAGCTCCACGATCCTTCCCACGTACATCACAGCCACCCTGTTTGTGATGTGTTCCACCACACCAAGATCGTGTGAGATGAACAGATAGGTGAGATTGTACTCTTTCTGAAGGTCCTTGAGAAGATTTATGATCTGTGCCTGAACGGACACATCCAGAGCGGAAGTTGGTTCATCACACAGAACAAGCTTTGGCTTCAAAGCGATCGCACGTGCGATGGCGATTCTCTGTCTCTGCCCACCCGAGAAAGCGTGGGGATACCTTTGCATGTACTCTGGCCTCAGGCCGACAGCCCTCAAAAGATCTGATACGATCTGGTCTATCTCCTCCTTCGACTTCACCAGTTTGTTTACAACAAGGGGTTCTGCTATGATATCCCTCACGGTCATTCTTGGATTCAAAGAAGAATAAGGATCCTGGAAGATCATCTGAACGAACCTTCTTACACCCTTTTCCCTGAGTTCTCTCTCAGAAAGCTTTGTGATATCGACCTTTTCTCCGTTCATACTCAAAATAATCTTTCCCTCTGTTGGCTCGATCCCTCTCATGATGATCTTTGCCGTTGTGGTCTTACCACAACCACTCTCTCCAACAAGCCCGAGGGTTTCCCCCTCTTCTATGTGGAAAGAAATACCATCCACCGCCTTCAAATATCCAACAACCTTCCTTCTAAAGCCACGCTTTACAATGGGAAAGTACTTCTTCAAGTTCTCCACCTCAAGAAGCGCCATCTTCTGTCCCTCCATAGAGAAAACAACTGACTTTATGTTCTGGTCCTACCTCAACCTCAACTGGCTCTTTCTCATCACAAAGACCCTTCATCCTGTAGGGACACCTTGGATGGAACCTGCAACCTTTTGGCATGTTCCTTGGATCTGGCACATCCCCTTCTATCACCTCGAGCCTTTCCACCCTCTTTCCCACAACAGGAATGGACCTCAAAAGAAGCGACGTGTATGGATGCTTTGGATTGTAAAAGAGCTCCTCAACGGGTGCACTCTCCACCACCCTTCCAAGGTACATCACCACAACATGATCAGACATCTCCGCAACGACTCCCATGTTGTGTGTGATCATCATGATCGACATGTTGTAATCTTTTTGAAGCTCCCTCAAAAGATCAAGAACCTGAGCCTGTATCGTCACATCGAGGGCCGTGGTCGGCTCGTCTGCGATCAAAAGACGCGGATTACACGAAAGGGCCATCGCAATCATCGCACGCTGCCTCATACCACCCGAGTACTCGAACGGATAGGCGTCTATCATCTTCTCCGGCTTTGGAATACCAACTCTTCTTAAGAGTTCTATCGCACGCTCTCTTGCCTCTTCCCTTGATATCTTGAAGTGATAGACCATACCTTCTATGATCTGGTCTCCCACCGTGTAGACAGGAGAGAAGGCAGCCATCGGCTCCTGAAAGATCATCGCTATGTGTCTTCCCCTGACCTTTCTGATCTCCTCCTTTGAGAACTTCGCAAGATCCACCACCTTCCCGTCCATGTTGTAGAGGATCTCTCCGGAGACTATCCTTCCTGTTGTGCCAAGAAGCTTTATGATCGACCTTGCCGTCACACTCTTTCCACAGCCACTCTCACCGACAACACCCAGTGTCTTTCCTTCCTCTATCTCAAAACTCACCCCATCGACCGCCTTCACAACGCCTTCGTCTGTAAAAAAGTAGGTCTTCAGGTTCTTCACCTCAAGAAGTGCCATCCTCTTCCCTCCTACATGTTCGCATACGGATCTGCTGCATCCCTGAGCCCGTCCCCAACGAAGTTGAAGCACAGAACGGTTGTGATCACAAACACAACGGGTATCAAAAGCCATGGATACAGGGCAACAACCGTCAGATTCTGTGCCTCCTGAAGCAGCACTCCCCAGCTGATCACAGGCGGCCTCAGACCAAGTCCAAGAAAACTGAGACTTGTCTCACCAAGTATCATCCCGGGAATGGAAAGTGTGATGCTCGCTATCAGATGGCTCATAAAGGAAGGAAGCATGTGACGAAAGATGATCCTTGCTTCCGAAGCCCCCATGAACCTTGCTGCCATCACGAAGTCTTCTTCCCTCAAAGACAAAAATCTGCTTCTCACAACCCTTGCCAAATCTGTCCACCCCGTCAACGAAAGAATAATCAATATGACAAAGTAAACTCTGAGTGGAGGCCAGTTTTGTGGAAGAGCAGCACTTAGAGCTAACCACAATGGAATCGTGGGAATGCTCCTTATGATCTCTATCGTTCTCTGGATGAAGTTGTCCACTGTACCTCCAAAGTATCCTGAGATGCCCCCTATGGTGATACCAAGAACAAAGCTCAAAAAGACCCCTATAAGACCAATCGATGTCGAGATGCGAGCACCGTAGATGATCCTTGAGAGCATGTCCCTTCCCAGTCTGTCTGTTCCAAGAAGGAACATGTAGCCTTCTTCCACTCCGATGAAGTGTACGTTCGTCTTCCATATGCCCCAAAGTTTGTACTCGTCTCCCCGAACAAAAAACTTTATCCTGAAGATCTTGCTCTTATCTTCCTTGTAGATCCTCCTCAGGGTCTCAAGGTCCACCGTGGAAGTGTAGCCGTACACAAAAGGCCCTATGAACTTTCCCTCGTGGAAAAAGTGTATCCTCTGCGGCGGTGCGTAGGGAAACCTGTAGTTGTACTTGTTCGGATCGTACGGTGCAAAAAACTCGCAGAATATCGCAAGAACGTAGATTATTAAAAGCACCACTCCTCCTATCACCGCAAGTTTGTGCTTTTTGAACCTCCACCAGATGAGCTGCCATTGTGATGCGTAATAGAACTTTTCTTCCATCCTCTCTTTCTTCTTCATGCTTCCCCTCCTACTCGAACCTGATCCTCGGATCCACCCACGCAAGAAGTATGTCTGAGATCAGTGTCCCTATCACCGTGAAAAAGCTCAAAAACATCACCAAACTCCCCGCAAGATACATGTCTTGATTTTTCAATGCATTAAGAAGCAATGGCCCCACCGAGGGTAGATTCAAAACAATCGCGGTTATCGTAGCACCTGAGAAGATCCAAGGTAATGACCATCCCACTGTGCTGATGAACGGTATCATCGCTATCCTCAAAGGATACTTCCAGAACACTTTGTTCTCAGGAAGCCCCTTGGAGAGTGCTGCCTCCACATAGGGCTTGTGAAGTTCATCGAGAAGGTTTGCCCTCAGTGTCCTGATGAGCCCTGCCATGCCAGAAGTTCCCAAAACCAATACAGGTATCCAAAGGTGTTTTAAGATATCCAGAAATTTTTCGAAATTCATAGGAATGCTGAGATACTTTATGGAATACAGACCACTCAGATTTTCTCCTGTCAGAACGTAAATTCCCCACAACAAAATGAGAGCTAAAAGGAAGTTAGGAACTGCTAGACCAATGTATCCAAGAACAGTTGCAAAATAATCCCCAATGGAATAAGGATGGACCGCCGAGTACATGCCAATAATAAATCCGAAACACCAACTAAACGCAAGTGATAATGCAGCTACTAAAACCGTTATCCCTAATCTATTCCAGAGTAATTCATTCACAGGCTTTTTCCACGAAAATGAGTATCCAAAATCTCCATGCAGGATTCCCCAGATCCATTTTAAATATTGAACATAAATAGGTTTATCCAATCCATACTGTTTTCTCAACGCTTCTACAGTAGCCAAATCAATGTCCTCACCAGAAACTCTTAATTGTGCAATATAGGATGTCAGAAAATCTCCAGGAGGGAGTTGAATTATAGCAAAGGAAATAATGGAGATGATCAACAATGTTATGAAGGCATTTATTAACCTTCTTAGAATATACATTATCATAATTGCCACCTCACTCGCTGAGATCTACAAAAATGATGGGTTTGACAAAAGGGGAGGAACCCCTCCCCCTTCTATTCCTCGAAATAGAACTGCTCCGGTCTGAGATTCTTAGGACTTCTTATAAGCGGGAAATCCCAAAGCAAGCCTTGTGGAACATTTTTCATGCTGTTCTTCACAACAATTGGCTGTGGAAGAGCTCCTACAAAACCAACCATCCAGATGTTTTTCTTGTGGAGATTTATTACCTCTTTCATTAACTCATCACGCTTTTCTGAGTCAACTTCTTTGACAAGTTGATCCCATATTTCGAAAAGTTTCCACAAATCTGTTCCCTCTTCAGGCGGCATACCTGTTTTTTTGCCAGTATTGTACCATTGCCATGTAAGAGGTGCCCATTGACTTCCAAGGATGTGAGCAGGATCTCCAACAGGATCCACGTTTCTGTCAAATTCCCATACGCCTATTTGTAATTGTCCAGCCTCCAATCTTGTGACATATAATGATCTGTCAATGGGTTTTAAGACAACACTTATGCCAACTTTTTCGAGATATGACTTTAGCATCTCCATAGTTTTTTCTCTTGTTTGAGTAGGAGTTGTATATTCGATAACAATTTCAAGTTTTTTACCATCGGGTCTCAGTCTGTAGGAGTGCGAAGGATCCCATTTAAGTCCCATTTCATCAAGGAGTTTGTTTGCTCTGTCAGGATTATATTCCGCGAAAGCTTTTTCCCATTCAGGGTCATAGTATTTGACACCTTTTACGAATGATGCCTGACGTGGTTCTCCAAGTCCCTGGTAAACCAACTGCCAAATTTCTTCTCTATTTACTGCTAGAGACAGAGCCTGCCTGAACCTAGCATCTCTTAGAATTTCACCGATCACAGGATCATCTGTATAATTTTGATTTATCATGAGAGTGTCAACGCTTCCTACCGCTTGTCTGGCAAGAATTATTCTGTAACCTCCCTTTTCTCTATTAGAAGCAAGAATTGAATAGTCTGCAACCGTCAAATGCCTACCTTGCATATCGATTTCTCCCGATATCGCTTTCATCAGTAACATCTGCTGATTTTCAACATAATGAAATACTATCCTATCAATGTAAGGGAGTTGATTTCCTTCGGGATCAATTTTAAAGTAGAATGGATTTCTCTCGAGTATGAGAGCTCTCTCTGAAGAATCCTTGGATAATTTCCAGGGGAAGAGAACTGGTAAATCGGGATTGACAAGCCAGGAATTAGATTGGAGGCACTTATCCTTTACGAATCGGTACCAAATATCATATCCGTTATTCTTTGCTATTTCGTTGGCTTTTTCCAAACCAATGTATTTCGGATGGAATTTTTTTATGTAGTGTGATGGAACAACAAACTCAAGCCCGGCTCTTCCACCATCTCCTGCTAGTGCGAGAGAGAATAATGGATATGGTTCTTTGAAAATTACCTTGAAAGTATAATCGTCGACAATTTCCAGATTGAAAATCTCTCCACCTGGTTGAAAAACAGCAGGTACAGATGGTGTTAATTCTTTGTTTAGAAGAACATCGTAGTACCAGAATTTCACGTCCTCTGTAGTTACTGGCTCTCCATCAGACCATTTCAAACCTTCTCTAATTTTCATAACGTATTCTCTACCATCTTCTGAAACTTGCAAACTTTCAAGAATATCAGGCAATAATTCCTTACCTGCTTTGTCTGAGATTACCATAAATTCATAACAAATACGACCCGCGTTCCACTCGTCTGAAAGTCCATACCATGCTCTGTTCCAAATACCACCATATTTTCCCACACTTTCGTATGGGACTACTACAACAGGATTTTTCGGTAATCTCTCTTCAACAGAAGGTAACAATCCCTTCTCAACCATCTCTTTCAACATGGGAGCTTCGTTGAATTTCGTGATCTTCTTCCCCGTCAGACGTTCGTAATCAGTGAGATTGTAATACTCTCCAGGAACGATCTCGTTGAGTCCAATGGCAAGAATCTGAACTACAAAGATCACCATGATAAAACCCCACAGGACCTTCCTAAACATCGTACCACCACCTCCCAGTTTTGAAATTGATATCGCTAAAGATCACAAAAAGCAAACTAAAATTATCCAAAGTCTATCAATATAGTATCAATAAGTGTGCAATTAAGTCAAACGATTTTGACACCAAATAATTCTGATGTCTATCGATTAAGATCAATTATTCGAGGTTATCTTCGATTATCTCACGTTTTTTCCTTTTTACAACCTCTTACAACAAAAAAGCGCCCCGCTGAAAGGGGCGCTGGGGTTTTTCGAGAGGAAAAACTCATCCTGAATAATGCTTTTTCATTTCCTCGTTAAAAGGCAGGTTGAGGATATCATCGATGACAGCGACGACCTGTTCGTAGGATTTTGTTCTGGGATCTCTGACGAGAATCTCCTCAAGAACCCTCCTGTCACCACTGATGAACGCCTCAAGTGCCCATTCCATCCTCAAAATCCTAGGAAGAAGATAGAACTTCTTGATCCTCTCCGTAAGATCAGGCTCTATCTTCTCCGGATGTATCCCTTCCTTGTCCACTATCACCGGTACCTCCACAACCACATCGTCCGGTATCCCCTTTATCGTCCCTCTGTTCTCCACGTTCAAAACCAGCCTTGCTTTCTTCCCGTTCACAAGTGCGTTGATGAAAGGTATGTGCTGCTCTACACTTTCACTTCCTGTTGTAAACACCTCGGGCCATACCTTCGTGAGCTCTATCGTCGGATCTTTCTCCACTTCTTTCGCAAGTTCCATCAGCCTCTTTCTTTGCTTTCTCAAACTCTCGTAGAACTTCGGCCTTTCTACCTCGTTGTCTATTCCCCCATACTTTCCGAACCACTTCTTCTTCGTCTCAAGATCGTAGTGGTACTTCCACGTCCCACTCCTCACCGTGTCTCCTATCGGATACATCCCGTAAAACCTGTACATGTCTATCGCAGCAGGTGAAAAGTCCACGTCCCATGGACTCTTTGGCTCCCAGTTCGACGCGTTCTTCTCTATCCACTCATCCAGCCTGGGATATAAGTTCTCTCCCTTCCACCTGAACCTGTTCAGCCATATCGCATGGTTCACCCCTGCTACCTGCCAGTCGAGCTCTTCTGGTTCTACCCCAAGCACCTTCGCAAGGTGAAACACGTGTGCGTATCCATGGCAGAACCCCACTATCTTCGCCTTCGTCAGCCTCTTCACAAGTTGGGTGATCTCAAAGACGGGATTTGCCGTCTGCAGTATCCATGCATCCGGAGATATTTCCTCCACAGCTTTTGCTATATCAAGGCTCATCTTCAGATGGTTGTAGTTGCTCAAAGTGTAGTAGTCCGATACCATGTTCAGCTCCTGGCTGTCTATCCCCCTGTAGTAACCATGTCTTTCCCCTACTTCCCTCATGATCTCGTAGTGCACGTACCCGTCTTCATGTCCAGGTGCCCTGTAGAGTGCTGTGTTGATGACAAACTCTGCCCCTTCAAGTGCCTTCTCAAGGCTTGTCGTCTCTTCCACCTCGTATTCTGCCTTCAACTCCTTCAGGTACTTCTTCACAAGTGTGAAGGTTGCCTTCAGCCTCTCTTCGTCGATGTCCATCAAAACCAGTCTTGACCCATAAAGCTCTTTTGTCTTTGCCAGATCACCTACTAGTTTTATCGTGTACCTCACACTCCCTGCACCTACAAATACGATGTTGGGCATGTGGATTCCTCCTTTCAATGGACAATTTTCACACCTTTTTCCCTGAATATTTCATACTGATTCTCAGGAGGTTTTCTTTCTGTGATCAGATAGTCAATCCTTTCTGTGGGTATCAGATGTGCCAGTGATCTTTTTCCTATCTTGCTGAAGTCGGCAAGAACAAAAATCTCTTCTGCTTTCTCAACGAAGATTCCCTTTATTCCCATCTCCATCGTGTTTATTTCGTAGGTTCCCTCTTCTGCGGTCACGCCTCTGCATGAAACAAACGCTTTTTTCACAGAGAACTTCTTTCCACACTCTATCGTCAGGGAGCCTTCCACCGCCAGGTTCTCCGGGTTCACTTTTCCCGTGAGCAGAACAACACTTATACCGGGGTTTTTCGAAAGTTCCATGGCGGTGAGCAGATTGTTCGTGATGGCGTGAACGGATTTTTGAGACGAAGCCAGATGTCTTGCAAAGATATGTGCAGTGGTGCTTGCGTCCAGAAAGATGATGTCGTTGTCCTCCACAAAGTCCAGCGCAAGCTGGGCGATCCTCTCTTTTGCCTCCCTGTTTATCGAAAGCCTTCTCATGAAATCTGTTTCCTTCTCGAAGTAGTTCACCTTTCTTATACCGCCGTGTACTTTTCTCACCAGATTCCTCTTCACCAGTTCTGCCACATCTCTTCTCACGGTGATCATCGAAACACCGAGTTTCTCCTGAAGATCCTTCATGCTGACAAAACCATTTTTGTCAACGATATCGAGAATCTCCTTCAATCTTTCCTCCTTCATATCATCACCCTCCTTTCCCTTCGAGAGATTTTATCACAAATATCGTTGACTTTTGTGATTAATTTATGATAAATTTATGTTTGAATTCATATCCACGAGGTGATGAAGAATGAACGGTGCAAAAAGATGGTTCTTTCCCGGTGGTTACAGAAAACTTGCCAGAAAACACATCCCATTTATAGGATCGTGATGAATGGCAAGAAGAGAGGTGCAGAACATGGCAAAACACATGAAAACATACAAATTCCCGGCATCATCTGAGTACTACACAAAATGCAAAAAGCTATCAAAACTTGCTGGACGAGTCTACAGCAAAACAGTCTCTCTTGTCAGAAAAATCCACAGAAAGAAAAACGTTTGGCTCTCAGAGGGTACAGTAAAAAAATACATCTCTCAATGGGCACAAAACATTCCCCTTCACTCTCAAACCAAACAAGCCCTGGTAGAAAGATACTTTGAAGCCCTCAAGAGTTACTTCAAGGCAAGTAAAACAAACCAAGACCTCAGACCACCCTTTAGAACACCAAAGTACACAAACGTTGTCTGGAAAAACCAGGCAGTAAAACTCCTTGAAGACGGCGCGTTGAGACTTTCGATGGGAAATGGAAACGATCCTCTCTACATACCAACAACCCTTCCGAAAGAGGTGGACATAAGACGGGTTGAACTTGTCTACGACAAAAGACAAGACAAATACTTCTTCCACGTGACCGTTGCGTTTGAAGTACAACCCAAGTACAAAGTAGTCGGTGTCGATCTTGGAGTTGTTCATCCGATAACTGCCTCAACAGAAGACAAAGCAGTTCTCTACAACGGAGGGGTGATGAACTCAAAACTTCGCTATCGAAACAAAAAACTTTCCGAGTTTCAAAAGAAACTGTCCAGGAAAAAGGTTGGTTCAAGACGCTACAGAAAACTTGTGAGGGCAAAAAGAAGGCTTCTTGGAAAGATTCAAAACCAGATCAAAGACATCCTCCACAAGTACACAACACACTTTGTTGGATGGTGCCTGTCACTTGGAGTAGGCACCATCGCAATAGGAGACCTTCGAGGTATACGAGACAGGGTTGATTACAGTACCAAAGTGAATCAAAAGATCCATCAATGGCTGTTCAGAAAGATTTCTGATCTCATCAAGACCAAGGCAGAAGCACTCGGTATCGAAGTGGTCTTTGTTGACGAGTCCTACACATCACAGACGTGTCCTGTCTGTGGCAAAAGACACAAAACATCGACGAGGAACTTCAGGTGCTTGGGTTGTGGTTTTGAATGGCACAGGGATGCGGTGGGGGCATTGAACATCAAAAGGAAGTATACAGGCGAGAGCCTGGTAGTAGGGGCGTTGGCGTCCCCCGTGGGTGTGATGTACAACTCACACCTTCGTTGCCCGGTGGTCATGTGGTCACCGTGGAAGCCCACCTTCGAGTGGGTAAAAACCTCCTGATTCTTTTAGGGGATTGGGAGGACGTCAAGCAGCTTTCACGACTTGATGTTGGAAAGGAACATCACACCCTGATGACAACAATCGGTTACTGGGAGGAGGGATGAACATGGAAGAGATCTTCAGAGAACTGGACGAGTTGAAATTCGAACTTCCTTCCTGGGCGTTCAGTGATGCAGGAACGAGGTTTGCCGTCTTTCACGAAGAAGGAGCGGCCTGCAACGTCTTCGAGCGAATAGAGGATGCTGCGCTCGTTCATGAACTCACAGGGTGTTGTCCTTCCGTTGCCCTCCACATTCCATGGGACAGGGTGGAAAACTGGGAAGAACTGAAAGAGTTTGCAAAGGAAAAAGGTTTGAGGATAGGGGCCATCAACCCGAATCTCTTCCAGGATCCAGATTACAAGTACGGAAGTCTCACCAATCCCAGCGAGAAGATCAGAAAGAAAGCGATCGCACACGTGATGGAATGTGTGGACATAGCGGTGAAAACGGGCTCAAAAGTGATCAGTCTGTGGCTTGCAGACGGAACGGATTATCCAGGTCAGGACGATTTCCGTTCCAGAAAGAAAAGGCTCGAAGAGTCCCTGAAGTACATTTACGACAACATGCCGGAGGATATGTACCTCTTCATAGAGTACAAGTTCTTCGAGCCTGCCTTCTACCACACGGACATACCGGACTGGGGAACGAGTTATCTTCTCGCTGAAAAGCTGGGAGAGCGAGCACTCGTGCTGGTCGATCTGGGACATCACGCTCAGGGAACGAACATAGAGTACATCGTGGCCACACTGCTTTCGGAGAGAAAACTTGGAGGATTTCACCTGAACAACAGAAAGTACGCAGACGACGATCTCACGATCGCTTCCATAAACCCATATGAGGTGTTTTTGATCTTCAAGGAGATCGTCTTTGCCTGGAGAGATCCTGAGCTTTCTGACTTTTCAAAGAAAGTGGTTTTCATGTTCGATCAGGCACACATCACAAAGCCGAAGATCCTCGCGATGGTACAATCCGTCGTGATGGCCCAGGAACTCTTTGCGAAGGCACTTCTTGTGGACGAAAATCGATTGAGAGAAGCTCAAAAAAAGTGCGATGTGGTGGAGGCCGAGGAGACTCTGATGGATGCCTTCCGAACGGATGTGAGGCCACTTCTTAGGGAGTACAGAAGACGAAAGAACCTTCCAGAAGATCCGATAAAGGTGTTCAGGGAAGGAAATTACATGGAGAAAAGAAGGAGAGAGAGAAGATGAAGGAGATCGTGAAGGAAATTCAAAAGGTTGCTTACTGGCTCGCTGTAAAGGGTCTTTCTGAGGCGAACGCGGGAAACATCTCTGTCAGGATCGATGAAGTACCAACCAGTTACGAAGTGAAATCCATGGAGGCGTACGGTTTCGAGTACAATGGTCCTGAGATGTACCTTCTGATCACGGCTACAGGGTCGAGAATGAGGGAGATCTTCGAAGATGAAAGTAAGATCTGTCTTCTTCACATCCTTCCTGGAAGGTACTATGAAATCCTGCACGGTGAAGGAAAACCCACCAGTGAATTTCCAACACATCTCATGATCCACGCACGGTTCAAGGAGATGAACTCAGAGAAAAGAGCGATCGTTCACACACACCCGCTAAACCTCCTCACTCTGATGAACTTGAAGGACTTTCAGGACCTTCTTCCAAAGATGATGAAGATTCACCCTGAGGTTCTCATCTTCTTTCCCCAGGGGATTTCCGTTGTCGAGTTTGAAAAACCAGGGAGCGTGGAACTCGGTTTGAAAACCGTCGAAAAAGCTCGGGGAAAGGATGCCGTCCTGTGGGACAAACATGGAGTTGTAGCGTTTGGAAAGGACGTAGCAGAAGCCTACGACAGGGTTGAGATTCTGGAGAAAGCAGCAGAGATCCTTCTGAGGGTGCTCAGCCTTGGAAGGGATCCAACGGGTGTTCCGGAGGGATGGTTGTGAAGGTGCTCGCCGTGGATCTTGGTGCAACGAACGGGAAGATCTACGAGGTGGAACTGAGGGAAAAGTTGACGGTGAGGGAGCTGAAGAGGTTTCGAACGGAGGGGATTTTCCTTCCGGGAAGAGACAGAGATCACTTTTTGTGGAATCTTCCGAAATTCTATGAGGAAATAGAGAGTGTTCTTGAGACCTCCGACACGCAGTCGGTGGGAGTGGACACGTGGGGTGTGGACTTTGCGCTGTTTGACGAGAGGGGAAGGCTCATCTCCCTTCCGTACCATTACAGAGACATAAGAACAGAGGGAGTTATGGAAAAAGTCTTCGATATCATCCCAAAGAAGTACATATTCGAGCGAACGGGGATACAGTTCATGGAGATAAACACCCTCTATCAGCTCTACTCGATGGTTCTTTCGAAAGATCCTTTCCTGAAAGTGGCAAAGAAGATCCTGATGATACCAGACGTGTTCAACTTCTGGCTTTCCGGTGAGGTGGTGAGTGAGTACACGATCGCAAGCACTTCCCAGTGCTACAGTGTGCCGGAGAAAAGATGGGCGTTCGATCTTCTCGAAAAACTTTCCATTCCCACTGAAATCTTCCCGGAGGTGGTCTCACCGGGTACCGTCCTGGGAAAATGCAGGGTAAAAAGGGAAATGAACGTGATCGCCACCACCTGCCACGATACCGCATCCGCCGTTGTGGCCGTGCCGTTCGAAGAGGAAGGGATCTACATCAGTTCTGGAACATGGTTTCTTGTGGGAACGGAACTGGAGGAACCTCTTCTGACGGAAGAGGCGATGGAAAGAAACTTCACAAACGAAGGTGGATACGGAAAGATCAGGTTTCTCAAGAACGCAACCGGTATGTGGCTTCTTGAAGAGTGCAACAGGATGTGGAAAAAGAACTACTCAGAGATCGTGGAGATGGCAGAGAACGCACCTTCTTTCCAGGCGTTTCTCGACCCGGACAGAGAAGAGTTTCTTCACCCCGGGAACATGCTGGAGAGAATCAGATCTTATCTTGAAAAGACAGGACAGAGAACACTGGGGGGAATCGGAGAAATTTCCCGCCTCATCTTCGAGTCCCTTGCGTTCAACAGCAAATGGATCGTGGAACAGATCGAAGAACTCACCGGTAGAAGGTACGAAAAGATCCACATAGTGGGTGGAGCCGTGAAGAACGATCTTCTGATGAGTTTCATTGCCGATGCAACGGGAAAGATCGTGGTGGCAGGCCCTGTGGATGCAACGCCCATCGGAAACGCCCTCGTTCAGTTCATCGCCATGGGTGAGATAAAAGATCTCGACGAGGCAAGAGAAGTTGTGAGAAAGTCCTTTGAGTTGAAAATGTTCGAGCCGAAGAATCCGGAGTTGTGGAGCGAAAAGTACGAAGAATGGAGAAGGTACAAGGGGATGAGAGTGTGAACCTGAAGGATCTGGAAAACCCTGGAGTGTGGTACAGGCCCGCACCTTTCTGGAGCTGGAACGACAAACTGTGCGAAGAAGAACTCCTGAGGCAGATAGACGAGATGTGCGAAAAGGGATACGGCGGTTTCTTCATGCACTCGAGGGTGGGGCTTGTGACGGAATACCTCTCCGATGAATGGATGGCCCTTGTGAAAAGGTGTGCTGAGCATGCTAGAAAACTTGGAATGCTGGCCTGGCTTTACGACGAGGACAAGTGGCCTTCTGGATTTGCCGGTGGAATCGTTCCTCTCGAAAGTGATGAATACCGCCACAGGTTTCTTGTACTTTTGAAGAAAGAGCAGATCGAACCAGGCGACGAGATCTTGAAAAGGATAGAAAGAGGAAATGAAGAACTTTTCGTTGTGAAGCGCACGATGAAACTGGGAGATCCCTGGTTCAACGGGACCTGCTACGTGGATCTTCTCTCGAAGAAGGTCACTGAAGCCTTCATCAGATCGACCCACGAGAAGTACAGAAAGGTGTGTGGTGAGTTCTTTGGCTCTTCGATCCCTGGGATCTTCACTGACGAACCCACCTATCTGAGAGTTCATTACCCGGAAATTCCTACCCTTCCCTGGACGGATCGATTCCCGGAGGAGTTCTTGAAAAGAAAGGGATACGACATCAGGGAACACTTTGAAGAGCTATTTTTCAACACGAAGGACTACATGAAGGTGCGGTACGACTTCTTCGATGTTGCAACTGAACTCTTCATCGAAAATTTCACGATACCATATGCGAAGTGGTGCGAGGAAAACGGTATCTCCATGACGGGCCACTACATGGCCGAAGACACGCTCAGGGGCCAGGTCGAATGGATAGGGGCTGCGATGCCACACTACGAATACATGCAGATACCGGGAGTTGACAAACTCGCACGTCATCTTGAACAGGTGATCACGATAAAGCAGGTCTCATCGGTGGCGGAACAGTTGGGAAAGAAATGGGTGCTCTGTGAAACGTTCGGAACCACGGGTCAGCACGTGAGTTTCCTCCACAGAAAGTGGATTGCAGACTGGCAGGCTGTCCTTGGGATCACCTACATAAATCCACACCTCAGCCTCTACTCGATGAGGGGAGAAAGAAAAAGAGACTACCCACCGAACCTGTTCTATCAACAGCCCTGGTGGAAGAACGAAAAGCGCTTCTCTGACTACCTCGCCAGATTGAACTACCTGATGACACAGGGAAAGAGAGAAGTGAAGGTGCTGATGATCCATCCGATCACCTCTGCCTGGTGTGTTTATTCGAAGTTCGACGACGAGATCGACAAACTCAACGAATCCTTCGACAGGACCGTGAAAGAACTCGTCTCAAACAAAATAGATTTCCACTTTGGCGATGAGACGATCCTTTCGAAACACGGAAGGGTGAGCGGAGAAAAACTTGTGGTGGGAAACTGTGAGTACGATATCGTTCTGGTACCTCCCCTGCTGAACTTGAGACGCTCAACGGTGGATCTTTTGAACGAGTTTTCAAAAAACGGTGGTAAGATCCTTGTCCTGAAAGATGGAAACTTCTTCCCGGAAAGGGTGGAAGGAAGAAAAGAAAAGCCGGAGTTCCTCAAAAGAGCACGTGTTTTTGAAGATCTTCAGGGTCTTATCGATTCACTCAGGGATGTGGCTGCCGTCGAGGTCATAGACAAAAAGACCGGAAAGAACGCAAAATCTGTGATTGCACAGAAGAGGTTGCTTGAGAACGGCTCATACATCATCTTTCTTGCGAACACGGACATCAACCGGGAAGTGCACTGCCAGTTGAATCTGAAGGAGGAAAAAAGACACATTTACGCGATCGACATCTTTGACTTTGCTGTGGTGGAGTTCAGCGAAAGAGAGTTCACCATGCACCCGGCATCGAGCCTTTTGATCTGGGTAACGGACGAAGAGATTCCGTCACAGAGAAGAAGCGTGATTTCAACGGGGGTGACTTTGAAAAGAGAATTCGAACTTGAAATGGCGTTTTCTGAGTTCGAAACAGAGATGAACGGTTTCAACGTGCTGCCTGTGGACAGGGTAGACATGTTCGAAGCAGACGGGAAGGTCTTCAGGGATGAGTACGTTTCGAAGATCTGGTACGAGTTCTACAGACTGCCAGAAGGAACACCGTTCGGAGTGGTGTATTCGTTCGAGATCAGGGAAAAACCAGAAAAGCTCTTTCTCGTTGTTGAGTGTGCGGAGAATCTTGACAGAATCACGGTGAACGGCCACGAAGCGGTGTTCAAAAAGAAGGGTTGCACTTTCACCGAGGAGGAGTGTTTCCTGGATGTGAACTTCGGAAAGATGGACATTACAGAACTTGTTCAGGTGGGGAAAAACATCGTCGTTCTGGAAGGAAAAAAGAGTAACAACATCACAGGACCAGGCTGCCACGAGAGGGTGAAAGATCCCGAAAATCACAGACCCACGGAAGTGGAAACGATCTATCTTGTTGGGAAATTCTCCCTTGTGAACGTGGACGAAACAAAGTACGTGATCGATGCTCCAAAAACACCAGACCACAAGGATATCACACGGAGTGGATACCCGTTTTATGTGGGCTCTTTCACTCTGAGGAAGACCTTCGAGATGAAAAAAGACCCGAAAAGAAGGTACTTTCTCAAACTGAACAGCGTGAGGGCCGCGTCGGTGGAGGTGTTTTTGAACGAAAAATTCGTGGGAAGTCTCTTCTGGGAACCGTTCATGGTGGAGATCACAGACAACCTTCACGACGGAAAGAACGAACTGAAACTTGTTCTCACCAACACACTCTTCAACTTGATAGAGGCAAACCACAAGGCCGATGTGCTCGAAGAAACGTTCAGAAGACCGTGGAGTTTCATAGACTTTGAGCATCACACGGACAGATACATTCTTCTGCCCTTTGGTCTGGAAAATGCCGCTGTGCTCAGTTCTTTTTCACCCTGAACTTCGGTCTTCTTTTAAACCTGAAGATCCTTCTCAGAAAGAGAAGAAGGGGGCATCTGAATGCCATTCTTTCACTCCTTCCTGAAGTCGATCACCTGAAAGGTTCTCAGCCTGTTGTTTCTGGACTCTTTCCATTCCACCTCTATGGGGAAGGCAAACTCTGGCTGGAGCCTTCCCTCCTTTATCCACTTTCTTGACTCTTCGTTTCTGTAGATCGCAGGATTTGCAAGAACAAAGAGTCTCATTGGCCCGTCAACGACCACCACCTCGTCTATCGTCTTCTCCTCTGAAAGTTTTTCAACGATCTCTTCAACGATTTCTTCTGGTGGAAAGGGTTTGACGTTCACCAGTGCGATGTTTCTGGAGAGGGGTCCTATGATCTTCACGTTCGCAAGTTCTGGAGCGAAACCGTGTTTTTCCAGAACGTTCAGAAGGATCTCGTTTGCCACCGAAACCGCTCTTCCATGGTAGTTCGGGTTTATGAGCATCTTCAAAAGATGCTTCAGTTTGCAGCCTTCTCTTCCTGCAGACTCTCCTATCTTTCTCACTTCTATTCCGAGATGATCTATCATCGCGTTTATCTCGGCCTTTCCCACCCTGTAAAGGGGTGAGTAGACTCCATCGAAGACCTTCAGCCCCGTTTTCCCCCAACTATCTGAGGCGTTGGCACCGCTCGCAACAAGGCAACCACCGGCGTACTCTTTCACAAGACGCGTTTTCACATCCCTCGTACAGGCGTTACACGAAGGACCGTATCTCCAGACCTTCTCCTGAAGTCCGTTGGACGGGATGAAGGTGTGCTTCAGCCCATACTTTTCCGCAAAACTTCGAACGATCTTTCTTGATTTTTCGTAGGTGTAAGGTCCCCAGTCGACGGTGACGAGTTCCACCCTCTCTTCTCCGAGGGCCATCTTCGCAAGGATCGCAACAAGAGAGCTATCCTTCCCTCCAGAGAAGGCAACGTAGAGTTTTCCATCTTTCACTGTCTCTCTTATGTCTTCAACGATCTCCCTCACAGTTTCTTCAACTCGAATCTCACTTCACCTCCATCGAGAGTCAAAACAGCGTAGGATCCTTCTGCGAGGCTTCCAGGGTTCAAAAACCTCACACCCGCTTTCGTGGTGTCTTCGGGTTCATGTGTGTGTCCAAACAGTATCACATCTGGTTTTTCGTTGAACACCCTGAGAAGGCGGTCTTTCAGATCCCAGGGAGCACCCCAGCCATGACAAATTCCGATGTTCACACCTTCCAGAAGAAGCACTTTGGAGAACGGAAGATGCTCCTTCACATCCGGATAGTCCATGTTTCCGTGGACTCCGTAGAATTCTCTGGAAGATTTCTCCAGAAGGATCACCGTGTCAAGGTCCACGTAGTCTCCAAGTCCTATAACCCCGTCGTATTCTTTCAGGGCGTTTATGATTTCATCGGGAAGATCTGGCATTCGTACAGGAACGTGCGAGTCAGATATTACAAGAAAGCGCTTCACTGTGGATCACCCCAGTATCGTGTTGTCTATCAGTCTTGCCTTTCCCACCCAGGCGGCGACCGCGACGATCACCTTTCGATCGATCTTTTCAACGGGCTCCAGCGTTTCCTCATCGACGATCTCCACGTAGTCTATCTTCACTCTGTCGAATCTGGACAGATGATTGATCATCGCTTCCTTTATCTTCACAGCATCCCTCTCACCGTTCAAAAAGAGGTTTTCAGCGATTTTCAACGACTGGTACAGGGCAAGAGCCTGTTTTCTCTCTTCAGGTGTGAGATAGACGTTTCTTGAACTCATCGCAAGACCGTCTGGTTCTCTCACTATGGGACACTCGATCATCTCAACGTCCATGTTCAGATCTCTCACCATTCTCCTGAGTACCCTGAACTGCTGTGCATCTTTTTGACCGAAGTACGCCCTGTGTGGTTTCACGATGTTGAAGAGCTTTGTGACCACGGTACACACCCCTCGAAAGTGTCCGGGCCTGGATCTACCACACAGCGGTTTTGAAAGCTTTGTCTCCTCAACGAACGTGGAGAAGTCGGGTGGATACATCTCCTCCACGGATGGATGGAAAACGCAGTCCACGTTCTCTTTCTCAAGAAGTTTCCTGTCTCTCTCGAAGTCCCTCGGGTATCTCTCGTAATCTTCGTTTGGGCCAAACTGAGTGGGATTCACGAAGATGCTCACCACGACCACGTCGTTCTCTGCCCTTGCTCTTCTCACGAGTGAAAGATGACCTTCGTGAAGATATCCCATTGTGGGAACGAAACCGATTGTTTTCTTCTTTTCCCTCATTTCTTCGGAGAATTTCTTCATCTCTTCGATAGTCTCTATGATTCTCATTCTCTCGCCTCCCCCGCTCTGCAAAGCTTCTCTTCGCAGAACTTTCTCTCCACAAGATCCCACACCATCTCCCCTACGGGGTTTTTCACTCCGGCCAGATAGTCTGCAAGATGAAGGTGGAGACATTTCAGTTTGGTGAAATCTTTGATGCCACCGGTTCCAACCTTTGAAAGAATCTCCCGGAAGGGGTGATCTTCTGGCAAGAGTTCTGCCCTTTTTTTTATGATCTCAACGTGAGCTTTCTTCATCTTTTCTCGAAGCTTGCCTTCTCTTTCCAGTTTTTCCTCGAACTCTTTTACATATCCCTGTGATTCGAGTTTTGAGACTTCCTTTCTCAGATGAGGGCAGGTGAGCCAGTAAAGTGTAGGAAAAGGCTTTCCGTCTTTGATGGGAAAGCTCTCTATGACGACAGGGTATCCGTGAGGACACCGGAAGACAACACGTCTCATGTTCGTGATCTTTCTACCAAGTTGCCATTCTACGATCTTCTCATCACGAGGGTCACCCATTCTCTTTCCTGCTTCCTTTCCAAAAGATTCCATCCCTTCTTGCTGGCCTTTTCTCTGACCATATCTTCTTTTGTATCCACAATGCCGGAGAGGATCAAGATGGACTTTTCGTGTGTAACTCTGCTTACGTCTTCGAGAAGCCTCAGGTGGATCTCCGCAAGGATGTTGGAAACAACAAGATCGAAGACACCCTCAACTTCCGAAAGAAGATCGGATCGCTTCACAGTGACATCCACGCTGTTCTTTTGAACGTTCTCTTTTGCAACCTCAACCGCCTGCTCATCCACATCCACCGCCAGCACGTACGAGGCTCCGAGCTTTTTTGCCACTATGGCGAGGATTCCGGTTCCACACCCCACGTCAACCACTCTGTCGCCTTTTTTCAGGTATTTTTTCAAAAAGAGCACGCTCATCTGAGTGGTGGGATGAAGTCCCGTTCCGAAAGCGACTCCCGGGGAAAGTTTCACCACGATCTTGTCCGTTCTTGTCACTTTCTCTGTGGGATCGACCACCACGTCCTCTACGATCTCGAACGGTTCCAGTTCAACCATCCAGTCCTTCGGAGTCGTTAACCTCTCATCCAGGATCTTCCAGTTGCTCAAAAAAGAAGGAAGAGTTTCCCCTTCCCGAAGATACACTCTGAGCAACCTGTCTCCTTCTTTGTTTTCCTCTATCGCGAAGTTGAAAAAGCCTTCCTCGTAAAGTTTTTCCAGAAGTTCCTCCTCGTCTATTTTCAAAAGGAACACCAGTTCTTTAAACCTCATCAATCTTTCTTATTCTCCTTTCGTGTCTTCCTCCATCGAAGGGTGTTGAAAGAAAGGTATCCACTATCCAGAAAGCGAGTTCTGAACCGATCAGTCTTCCGGGAAGAACGAGCACGTTCGCGTTGTTGTGTGACCTTGCAAGCCTTGCCATGTCCGGAAAGAGACAGAGAGCAGCCCTTATGCCTCTGTATCTGTTTGCGGCAATCGACATACCGAGTCCAGTCCCACAGAGCAGTATCCCGTAGTCCACCTCGTTTGACAGGACGGATTGTACAACCTTCTTTGCATAGTCCGGGTAATCAACGGACTCTTCGGAGTGTGTACCATGGTCCAGGACTTCGATACCCTTGTTCAGAAGGTAGTTTTTCACCTTCTCTTTCAACTCAAACGCAGCGTGGTCTGATGCTATGGCGATCTTCACCTTCCCTGCACCTCCTCCAGCGCCTCCGATATCGTATCGTAGATCTTCACGATTCGATCCAGGTTTGTTATGGAAAGCACCCTTTCCACCCTCTCATTCGGAGACACCAGCGCGAAAAAGCCTCCTACACTGCTTACGCTCTTCAATATGTTCACAATGACTCCCAGACTGAAACTGTCGATACTCTCCACGTCGGAAAGCACAAGAAGGATTTTGTTGTATCCTTTGTTCAAGAACTCGTCGAACACCCACTTTTTGAACAGGTGTGCATTCTCTATGTTGAGTTCCTTGTTGGGCATGAGTATAACAACGTCTTCTACTATCTTGTAAGGAAACATGTCCTTCCCCCCTCATATTTTTCTGAACACCCCGACCACTTTTCCGAGTATCTTCACCCTGTCTGCTCTGAAGAACATCGGTGACATTTCTTTGTTCGCCGGCCTCAACTCGACCATCTCGCCTCTCTGGAAGAACTTTTTGAGGGTGACCTCTCCCTCAACCATCGCCGCCACGATGTCTCCGTTCTGAGCCCAGTCCTGTCTTCTGATGAGGACAAGATCCCCGTCACAGATGTGTTCTTCTATCATGCTTTCGCCCTTTACCCTCAAAAGAAAGTGCTCGTAGCCGCTCGAGAGAAAACTGCCGGGCACTTCTATGTAATCTTCCAGATACTCGATCGCTTCTTTCTTTTCTCCAGCCCGAATCTCTCCGATCAGCGGTACTCTGTTTTTCACGCTCTTTGTCACTCTCATTGCACGGGGTTTTCCATTTTTTCTTTCGATGTAGCCTTTCTTTTCCAGTGCCACAAGGTGAAGTTGCGCTCCCCGGGGTGTGATTCTGAAACGTCGTGCTATTTCCCTCACCGAGGGAGGGTATCCGTTTTTCTCTATGAACTCTTCTATGAAAATCAGAACACTCCTTTGTTTTGCGGTAAGGTCCTTCAAGTGTCGAACACCACCTTCGTTCTCAGCTCACCGTCTTTCCGTTCGAACTTCAGAAGGTGGTAGGTGAGAGCCTTTATCTCCGTTCCTTCCTTCTTCTTTATCTTTCTGAACGTCACCGTTAATTTACCTTCTTTGTTTTCGATGGTGTGTGGAGCCCATCCCTTTGAGATCTCGAGTATCCAGTCGTTCACCGTGTCGAAGAAGTTGTCCTCTGTCTCTTCACACGGGTAGATCTTCTTCTTTTCCTCACCCTCGCTGAAAACGATCCCTTCCTCCTCAAGGAGGATGTTCTTTGCCTCTTCGAGAAGATCCAGATAAGACCGTCCTGAGATCTCATAGGCAACGTCTGCGGTGTGTTCTATCGGCCTTCTCAATCTTTCACCACCGCCACCTTGGATATGGTGTCGTCTCCGAGTTCGATGAGTTTCACACCCTTTGTCACACGACCGATGACTCCGATCTCCGACACGGGCATTCTTATCATCATACCGTTTCGTGTGACCACAACTATTTCTTCGTCTCCTTTCACGTATCTCACAGCCACCACGTGTCCTGTTTTGTTCACATCGGAGATGTTCCTCAGACCCGTTCCACCCCTTTTCTGAACCCTGTAGAGCTGAACGGGAGTTCTTTTGCCGAATCCCTTCTCGGTCACCGTGAGGATTTCTCCTTCTTCCGATGGAACAACGTCCATACTCACAACCTCATCTCCCGGCTGAAGTTTTATGGCCTGAACTCCAGCGGCGTTTCTTCCCATCCTCCTCACATCGCTTACAGGAAATCTTATGATCATACCAAGTTTTGTTGCAACAACGAGAGTTTCTTTCTCACTGGTGCTCACCCTGGCACTCACGATTTCGTCTCCCGGCTCTATCCTGATCGCTCTGACTCCACGGTTGCTCGTTGCATTTTCGAACTCTTCAAGGGACGTTCTTTTGATCTTTCCCGATTTTGTGACGATCACAAGATCCTTTCCTTTACCGTTCAGAGGAACGAGTGCTACGATCCTTTCTGTGTCTTCAAGATTCAGGAAAGCGGAGATGTGTTTTCCACGGGTGTTTCGTCCTGTGGTCTCGATCTGATAGTTTTTCAAAACGTAAGCCTTTCCGAAGTTGGTGATGAAGAGAGTCGAAGAAGTGTTCTTCGTCACAACCACGAACTCCACTTCGTCGTCTTCTGAGAGTTTTGACACGGTGATTCCTTTTCCTCCCCGCCTCTGCGATCTGTAGCTGTTCAGTGGTGTGCTCTTCAGATATCCCTTGTGGCTCAGGGTGATCACCACGTCCTCTTCCACTATGAGCTCTTCCACGTCGTACCTGAGTTCTTCATCCGTTATCTCCGTCCTTCTTGGATCACCGTATCGTTCTTTCAAATAGAGAAATTCTTTTTTCATTATCTCTCTTACTTTTTCGTCCTTTTCGAGGATCTCCTTCACCTCTGAGATCTTTTTCACCAGGTCCGAGTATTCGTTTTGTAGATTTTCTATTTCAAGGGAGGTGAGTCTTGAGAGCCTCATATCAAGAATCGCTTTTGCCTGTTCCTCGCTTATCTCAAGGGTTTCCATCAAAGAGTTTCTGGCCGATTCGACATCTTTGCTGTTTCTGACGATATCGACGACCACTCCTATTGCCCTCGCCGCTTTCAGCAAGCCTTCCACAACGTGGGCACGTTTTGTGAATTTTTCGTACTCGTACTCGGCTCTCCTTCTGATGACTTCGAAGCGATGTTCCAGAAAGGCCTCGAGCAGCCCTTTCAAATTCATCAACCTTGGTCTTTTGTTTTTGTCTATGACCAGCATCTGTACGTTGAAGTAATCCTGGAGGGCAGTTCGCTTGTAAAGGTTGTTTATTATGATGTCCTCGTTGGTATCCTTCGGTATCTCTATGACAACCCTCAACCCACGCTTGTCGGATTCATCCCTTATGTTTCTCACAGGAAGGGAGTCGTCGTCCTTCACGAGTTTTGCTATCTGCTCTATAAGACCCGCCTTGCTGACGCCGTAGGGGATCTCGGTGATCACGATCCTCTTCAGTCTTTTTCCCTCTTCAACGTGTACTTTTCCCCTTACTACTATCCTTCCTCTTCCTTCTTCGTACACGTTTTTGAGTTCAGAACCGTTCACCACGATGCCACCCGTGGGAAAGTCCGGCCCCTTGATGAACTGCATGAGTTCTTCAACGCTGGCTTCCGGATGATCTATCAGGTACACCAGAGCGTCCACGGTTTCCGACAGGTTGTGTGGAGGTATGCTGGTGGCCATTCCAACGGCTATACCGGAGGCGCCGTTTATTATGAGGTTCGGAACCTTCGAGGGAAGTACTTCTGGTTCCTTCAAGGTACCGTCGAAGTTGTCGACCATGTTCACCGTGTTCTTGTCTATGTCTTCAAGCATTTCCTCCGCAAGTCGGGTGAGTCTTGCTTCTGTGTACCTCATGGCGGCAGGAGGGTCCCTGTCGATGGAACCGAAGTTTCCCTGTCCCTCTATAAGGGGATATCTCATCGTGAAGGGCTGGGCCATCCTCACGAGGGCATCGTAGACTGGAGCATCTCCGTGGGGATGGTACTTACCCATCACTTCACCGACGATTCTTGCACTCTTTTTCGTCGGCGAGTTGTGGGTGAGGCCAAGTTCGTACATTCCGTACAGAATGCGCCTCTGAACCGGTTTGAGGCCATCTCTCACATCGGGAATGGCCCTTCCCACTATGACGCTCATGGAGTAGAGAAGATACGAGTCAACAAGTTCGTCCTCGATCGGTCTGTTTATCAGAATCTCCGGCATTCACATCCCTCCGTTATGATACTCTGGCACCCGGTGCGATATCCCCGTCAACAGTCAAGAGTCTCAACGTGTCACCCGCTTTTGCGGCAAGAAGCATTCCCTGAGACTCTATACCCATGAGTTTTGCGGGCTTCAGGTTCGCAACGACGATGATGGTTTTCCCTACAAGGTCTTCTGGCTTGTAGTATTCGGCTATCCCGGCAACGATCTGTCTTTTCTCCGTTCCAAGGTCAACGATCAGTTTGATGAGCTTTCTGGAATTTGGTACCTTTTCGGCTTCGAGAACCCTGGCGGTGCGAAGATCCACCTTCGCAAAATCGTCTATGGTGATAAGGTTCTGTTCAACCGACACCGTCTCCACCACCTTTTTGAACGTTTTCGTGTCTATTTTCCTGAAGAGTGGCTCTCCGTGGTGTACACTTCTTCCCGCTCTCAGAACTCCCCAGGTTTCAAGATGGTTCCTGTGAGGATTCTCATCGAAGGAGACCCTGCGGAAGACCTCCTGCGAGGTGTCAGGCATCACGGGTAGTGTCATCAGAGCCACCTTGAAAACAGCCTCGAGCGAGTTGTAGAGTACCGTTCCCAGTCTTTCTGATTTTCCTTCCTTTGCCAGTACCCACGGTTTTGTGTCGTTGAAGTATTTGTTCGCATCCGCTATGAACTCCCATATCCTGTCGAGTGCTTCCGTCAGCCTGTAGGAATCCATGAGATCGTAGTACGCGTTCTTCGTTTCGAAGAACCTCTCCTTCAGCCAGCCATCGGGTCCTTCCTCATTCGCTGGAGAGGGAAGTTTGCCGTTGAAGTACTTGTTTATCATCGCCGTGATCCTGTGAAGGAGATTCCCGTAGTCGTTTGCAAGATCTGAATTCAACCTGTGAACCAGTCTTTCTTCTGAGAAATCGCCGTCCTTACCGAACACGATGTCTCTTATCAGGTAGTACCTGACCACGTCGTTTCCGTACCGCTTCACAAAAAACCTCGGATCTATCGCGTTTCCAAGGGATTTGCTGATCTTCTGGCCGTTCACGGTGAGCCAGCCATGGGCAAAGACCTTTTCAGGCAAAGGCAGTCCAACGGACATGAGCATGGCGGGCCAGATGATGGAATGGAACCGGTTTATTTCCTTTCCTATCAGGTGCAGATCTGCTGGCCACCATCTGTTGAACATTTCCTCATTCCAGCCGTATCCTATGGCAGAGACGTAGTTTATGAGTGCATCCACCCAGACGTAAATCACGTGTTCTGGATCGTCCTTCATCGGAACGCCCCATTTGAAGGAGGTTCTGGTGATACTGAGATCCTTTAGTCCTCCTTCCAGGATCTTGAGCATTTCGTTCCTTCTGAAGTCTGGCTCTACAAAATCTGGATGCTCTTCGTAGTGTTTCAAAAGGGCATCCCTGTACTTCGAAAGCCTGAAGAAATAGTTCTCCTCTTCCACCCATTTGACTGGCCTTCTGCACTCAGGGCAGAGCCTCTCATCCCCTTCTTTTACGACCTCATCCTCGTTCCAGAAAGTCTCACAGGGGACACAGTACCATCCCTTGTACACTCCCTTGTACACATCGCCGTTTTCTTTCATCTTCGCAACGAACTCCTGAACGGTCTTCATGTGGGTTTCGTCGGTGGTGCGAATGAAGTGATCGTTGGTGATCTTGAGTTCTTTCCAGAGTTGTTTGAACTTTTCTGCAAGTTCGTCACAGAACTTCTGCGGGTCCTTGCCCGCCTGCTGGGCTGCCTGAAGAACTTTCTGGCCGTGTTCATCCGTTCCGGTGAGGAAGAACACATCGTATCCCATGAATCGTTTGTAGCGGGCAATGATATCCGCTACAATAGTGGTATAGGCACTTCCAATATGTGGTTCTGAGTTCACGTAATATATCGGGGTGGTGATGTAAAATTTCAAAATGTCACCTCCTAACACGCCTTTTCTATTCAATGATATCACATTCTGGAGGTGAAATTCGTGAGGACGAACAAAGACAGACTGGTTCTCATATCGGTCGCAGGAGAGATCGCACCTGCCAGGATGAGGTCACCGTACAGTGTGACGACTGAGGGGAAGGTGAAGGTCATACCAGTCCTTGGGGGGATCACCTACAACGTGAGAGTGGGAGACAGCGCCTATGGATGGGAAGGGGATCATGTGGAACCGGGAGTTTCCGTGATGGCAAGAAAGAAAGAAGAAGAAATACCCTTCATGACACTGCCCTGTATAGGGAACGAGGTGATCGTGATGTCCGGGGATGCGAAGGGAAGCAGGGGGGTGGTAACAGGAAAACACGGTGGCGTGAACCACGTGATCGTTCATTTCGATGACGAGGTTCTGGAAAAACTCATGGTGGGAGACAAAGTTTTGATAAAGGCGTGGGGGCAGGGAATGAAACTTCTGGATCATCCCGATGTGAAAGTGATGAACATCGATCCAGATCTCTTTGAGAAGATCGGAATCGTTGAAAAGGATGGAAAGCTTCATGTTCCAGTTGTGGCGAAAGTTCCCGCCCATTTGATGGGTTCCGGAATCGGTGCATCAAGCAGTGCCTCAACAGATTACGATATAATGGCTCTGGATCCCCGTGAGGTGGGAGTGGAAGATCTCAGGCTCGGTGATATCGTGGCGATAATGGATCACGACAACTCCTACGGAGTTGGAAAGTACAGAAAGGGTATGATTTCAATAGGTATCGTGGTACATTCTGCGTGTGTTTCGGCAGGGCACGGTCCCGGTGTGGTCGTGATCATGACGGGGGAGGAATCGGTACTGGTTCCTGAGGTTGTGGAAAGATCGAACATATCTGACTATTTGAGGTGATAGAATGTTTCCCCTCTACGATGTTCTTCCAAGCAGAAAAAGGCCTTACATTACGATCGCATTGATCGTGGTGAACGTCATCGTTTTTATCTATGAACTCATTTTGAACGACAGAGAACTCCTCGTTTTCATGTACAGATACGGACTCGTTCCCGCCCGGTACACTGTGGAACGGGTGCGGGAGGCTCTGGGGTTTTCACTTTTTCCATTCATAAGCCACATGTTCCTTCACGGTGGGTTCTGGCACATCCTTGGAAACATGTGGTTTCTCTGGATCTTCGGTGACAACACGGAAGATGAGATGGGACATGTAGGATACCTGTTCTTCTATCTGTCTGCCGGTGTGTTTGCAGCCCTCACCCAGTTTGTGTTCACCCTTCATTCAACAACACCCATGGTCGGAGCTTCCGGTGCTGTTTCGGGAGTCATGGGAGCGTATTTCGTTCTTTTTCCGTACTCACGGATTGTGACACTCTTTCCCTTTTTCTTCTTCCTGACGCTGGTTGAGATTCCAGCCTTCTACTACCTCATGATCTGGTTCTTCATACAGGTGATGAACAGTCTTGTCGGATCTTACGGCGTAGCCTGGTGGGCACACATAGGAGGATTTGTCTACGGGATGCTGTGGGGGTATATTTTAAGGATGAGAAAATATCGCAGGTACAGATATTGATTGGAGGAGTCAGGCATGACCAGGGGAAAGAGTAAATACATTGTAGTCTTTGGATGTGGAAGACTCGGTGCATCGATAGCAAATCTTGCTTCATCGCTGGGACACAGTGTGGTGGTCGTGGACAGGAACGAATATGCCTTCCACAGGCTCAATTCTGAATTTTCAGGATTCACTGTAGTTGGGGACGCTGCGGAGTACGAAACCCTCAAAGAGAGCGGTATGGAAAAAGCGGATATGGTTTTTGCCTTCACAAACGACGACAGCACGAACTTTTTCATTGCCATGAACGCCCGTCACATGTTCGGAGTTAAGAAGGTGATCGCAAGAGTTTACGATCCCGAGAAGATAAGGATCTTCGAGGAGCACGGAATAGACACGATATGCCCTGCCATTCTGATGATGGAGAAAGTGAAAGGATACGTTGTGGGGAGTGACCAGGATTGAAGGTGATCATAATAGGAGGAGAAACGACAGCGTACTATCTGGCGCGTTCCATGACATCCCGAAGGTACGGTGTGGTGTTGATAAACAAGGACAGAGAACTCTGCGAAGAGTTCGCCAAGAAGTTGAAGGCAACGGTGATACACGGAGATGGAAGTCAAAAAGAGGTGCTCAGAGACGCAGAACCTTCGAAAAACGATGTGGTGGTGATCCTCACTCCCAGGGATGAGGTGAACCTCTTCATAGCCCAGCTGGCGATGAAAGAGTTCGGTGTAAGGCGTGTGGTGAGTCTGGTGAACGATCCCGGAAACATAGAGATTTTCAAAAGAATGGGCATTACAACCGTTTTGAACCTCACCACGTTGATAACGAACACGGTGGAGGCCTTGATCTTTCCCGAAGAGTTTTCCAGCATTGTTCCACTGGAGCAGGGAATTGAGTTTCTGAACGTGACCGTGGATGAGGAAAACCCGGTCGCTGGTAAGAAGTTGAAAGACCTGAATCTGCCCAGGGGCAGCATTGTGGCGGCCATCGTTCGAGGGGGAGTTCTTGTTGTTCCCAGAGGAGATACGGAGATCCTTCCCGGTGATAAACTGTACGTGATAACGAACAGAGAAACCAAAGAAAAAGTGGAAGAAGTTCTGCTTGGAAGGTGACCGAAATTGGAAGACATCCTGACGAGCACGAAGCACAGGTTGAAGGTGATTTTCTGGTACGTGGGCCAGCTTCTTGTGTGGTTTCCGATTATTTTGCTTTCACCGGTGATCTTCGTGTTCTTCTATCCAGACGAATGGTATTACATAACCTCGTTTCTTGTACCTTCTGTCGTTTCTTTTATCCTGGGAATACTTCTCAAAAAGGTCTCCAGGCTGAAAGAAACGCACGTGGTGGGATACCAGGAAGGGGCCGTCATCGTCGTCACGACGTGGGTGGTTGCGGTGATTCTCTCAGCGATACCCTTTGTTGTGGCGGGTTTTCTGGACTTTCATCAGGCGGTTTTTGAGGCAACGAGCGGCTGGACGACAACCGGACTCACCATGTTCCCTGATGTTGAAAGTCTTCCGCACATTTTCCTTGCCTGGAGAAGCATCATGCAATTCATCGGAGGGGCAGGATTTGCGGTCATCATGCTCGCCACCCTCATAGGTCCTCTGGGGGCTTCCCTCTACGGTTCAGAGGGTAGAGTTGACAACATTCTTCCCAACGTGACACAGTCCACCAAGGTGATAATGGTCATATACGTGACTTACGCTGCGGCCGGTATGCTGGCACTCCATCTCGCAGGCATGCCATGGTTCGACGCCTTCAATCACTCACTAACCGCCCTCGCAACGGGGGGATTTTCTGTGAGAAACACCAGCATAGGCTACTACAACAGTGTACCGATAGAGGTTATAACGATCGTTCTGATGATCCTCGGAGGAACGGGCTTTGGAATACACTATACCCTCTGGAAGGGAAACCTCAAGGCCTTTTTGAAAAACGGTGAACCCTGGCTTATGGGTTCCACCGTTGTCATCACATCATTGTTTCTGCTTCCCCAGGCAAAGAAGGTGTTTCAAGAAAAAGCACTGAGATACGTTGTGTTTCAGGTGGTGTCTGCCATAACGGGTACCGGGTTTTCGAACGCCGACCTTTCACCGTGGGTGGGTCTGTTTCCCATTGGGGTCTTTCTGCTCACGGTCATTATGATGCTCGGAGGTATGATGGATTCGACAGCGGGTGGATTGAAACAGTTCAGGGTGTTCGTGATGCTGAAGATGATATACCAGTCGATACGGGGCTTCATCGGCCCAAGGAGACGGGTGGAAAAGATCATCGTCTGGAAAGGGGAATCTCGAAGAACGATCGACAACGGTATCATCAAAGACATGTTCGTTTTCTTCGGGATTTACGCCCTGACCTACCTGATCGGTGCCTTGATTCTCATGAGTTATGGGTACAGTCCTCTTGTTTCCATGTTCGAGTTTTCTTCTGCCATGAACGGAGTAGGACTTTCGGTGGGACTCACAGGACCTGATCTTCCCAGAGGCGTACTCTGGACCATGACCGTGGGAATGTTCCTTGGCAGGCTGGAATTTCTGGTGGTCTTCTACGCGATAGCAAGGATCATAAGGGATGTGAAGATCCTCTTTGAGGAGAGTGGAGGTGAGAACAGTTGAAATACAGGAGAATAAAAGGAACAAACGATGTCTTCGGGGAGGAGATATGGTACTGGAGGTTCGTGGAGGAGACCTTCAGAGAAGTCTGTGAAAGTTTCGGGATGGAGGAAATCAGAACTCCTATTTTTGAGCAGACGGAGCTCTTCGTGAGAAGCGTTGGAGAAGAGTCGGACATCGTTCAAAAAGAAATGTACACCTTTGAAGACAAGGGTGGCAGAAGCATCACACTGAGGCCGGAAGGAACAGCTCCCATCGTGAGGGCTTTTCTCGAGAACTCTTTCGTGAACAGGGGTTTCCAGCAGAGGTACTACTACATAGGTCCGATGTTTCGTTACGAGAAACCTCAATCCGGCAGGTTGAGGCAGTTCCACCAGGTGGGGTTTGAGATCTTCGGATCTGAGTCTCCCGGAGCAGACCTCGAAACGATCCTGGCGGTCGACAACTTTCTGAAGAGGCTCGGTCTCACAAAGTACACCATTCATCTGAACTCCATAGGGTGTCCGGAGTGCAGGAAAAATTACCGTGAAGCCCTGAGAGAATACTACGGAAAGCATCTGAACGATCTCTGCGACGATTGCAAAAGGCGCTACGAGACAAACATCTTGAGGTTGCTCGATTGCAAAATAGATCATGAACTTGCTCTGAACGCACCGAAGAGTACCGACTACCTCTGCGAACCGTGCAGGGAACATTACGAAAAACTGAAAGACTATCTGAACGAATTCGAAATAAAGTACGTGGAAGATCACACGCTCGTGAGAGGGCTGGACTACTACACAAGAACTGTTTTTGAAGTGAGACACGAGGGGCTCGGCGCACAGAACGCTATAGCTGGCGGTGGTAGGTACGATGGATTGTTCTCCGATCTCGGCGGTGGCACCGTTCCTGCGCTGGGTTTTGCCGGAGGAATAGAGAGAATTGTTCTCGCCCTGAAGGCGGAAGGAATAGAGGTTCCCAGGAAAAACGTTCACTATATCTACGTTGCAACCATAGGTGAGGATGCCTTCAAAGAAGGTATGAAACTCGCCATGGAGTTGAGAAAGAAAGGGTTGAACGTGGATGTGGATATCATGAACAGGAACCTATCAGGACAGTTGAAGCACGCAGACCGACTCGGCGCAAAGTACGTGGTCATAGTTGGAGATGAAGAGTTGGAGAAAGGTGTGGTTGTACTCCGGAACCTTGAAACGGGAGATCAGGTGGAGATAGACAAAGAATTCGCCATCGAATACATCTTCGAAAAGGCTTCAAAAGAATGATGCTATACTTGAAATTGGGTGGATCGAATTGAAAATCCTGGTGGGTTCACCGGTGTCTCTGGAGGAATTCGAATCTGTAGATCTTTTCGTGTCGTGGCTGGACGTGATACCGGACAACGCCACGTTTTCCGTTGTGGGCACTGAGAAGTTCTTCATCGTGGGAAGAAACGGGAGAGAGTGGAAGAAAGGTTACGAATTTGGAATCGTGGACATCGGTGTGAGGACACTTGTGGTGGGCGGGGAACTCGCCCTCTATCCGGAAGCGTTCTATATAGCGAAAGAAAACGGTGCAAAACTCGTCATTGGTTTCAGTGAGGCTCACAATTTCGCAGATTTCAACTTTATAAAAGCAAAATTCTGGGCGCACACGCAGGAAACGGAACTCATTTCCATCTCGCTCTTGAACTTCCAGGGAAGGGTCTACAACAACGTCTACTTTCCTCTGGAGAAAACAAAAAACAAAACCGGTGTCGTGGCGGAAGGGATAGCTCCTGTTTTTCTTGAGTTTGGAAGTGATTAGCCTTGGGAGAATCCGAGAATGTTTGAAGGATTGCTATGGAGTCTGGCAAAGAAGAAACTGATCCCAAAAAGAAAGATCTCACGGGTGCACCGAAAGAGGAAAGGTGTAAAGAGGGTTGTGTGCGTGCTTTTTCCTCTGAGTCAGACCTTCAGATCTGCGGACGAATTCATCGACAACCTCATGGAGGTCGTTCGTGAGGACCTTCCCTTCGCCGATCTGCTGGTGTTTCCAAGATTGACCGGAAATCTACTGATGGGGGTATTGCCCTTCAAGATCGAAAAGTTTGAAAAACTGGAACCGTTCTATGTGGATCTGCTCCGGTACATATCGAAGAATCTGGACATTCCTGTGATCTCGCCCGGTGTGGAAACTTTCAGATCGGTCCCGGATGTTCTGGTGGTGAAGAACGGAGAGATCCAGCAACGTCATGCACCCGACATTGGTCATCTCGTTGTTGATCTGGACGACTGGCGAGTGGCGATTCTAAAAAAAGAGGAAACACTTTCTTCAAAGAGTTTGAGGCCTCTTGTGGAGAAAGATGTGTTCACCTTCATACATTTTGAACTGGAAACGGAGGAAAAGGACTGGTGGAATGAGAAGAGAGGTCTGTGGGCCAGATCTCAGAGCCTCGAGGTCTTTGGAATAAAGCTCTCTCCAAAGGGGACCTTTCGAGGCAGATCCTACAAAGGAAAAAGCTACATCAGTGCTCCCATTCCCCTCACGCCGAATCTGACGGGCTTTCTGAGACAGGACGGTGGTGTGAAGATGTCAGCCGATCTTGAACTGGAACTCCTGAAGGAAAGAAGGCACAGGATAGATACGGTAAAACACATCCTTTTCAGAGGATGAGATACTGCAGACGCGGAGGTGCAGAATGTGCTGGTGAACATGGTCAGTGAAAGGGTCGAAAGGGTTGTTTCCAAGCAATACAGTACGACCGTGGACTTCGAAATCGAGGTGCCTCCAAGGAAGGAGTTCGGTGATCTTTCCACCAACGTTGCCATGAAACTCGCAAAGCAACTGAAGAAGAATCCACGGGAGATCGCACAGGAGATCGCCGGGTTGCTCATCGAGGACAGTGTGTTCGACAGAATAGAGGTTATGGGACCTGGCTTCATAAACTTCTTTCTCTCGAACGAAATTCTCCATGAAGTCGTGAAAACGATCCTCGAGCAGGGAGAAGAGTACGGAAGAGAGAACGTGGGAAAGGGATTGAAGATACAGTTCGAATATGGAAGCGCAAATCCCACGGGTCCCTTCACGGTGGGACACGGAAGGCAAATCGTGATCGGAGATGTGCTTTCGGAGGTTTTCAAGGAACTCGGCTACGACGTCACAAGAGAGATGTACATAAACGATGCAGGAAAACAGATAAAACTCCTTGCACAGTCGCTCTGGGTAAGGTACAACGAAATTTTCGGAGTGAAGATGGAAATACCGGAGGGTGGTTACCGCGGTGAGTATCTTGTGGATATAGCAAAAGAACTGGCAAGCGAAATAGGAGACAGATACAAAAATGTGTGGAACGAAGAGGTGGAAGAGTTCTTCAAAAATGCCGCACTCGATCGAATCCTTTCCTCCATGAAGAACACACTGGAGAGGATGGGATCGTCGTTCGATGTCTATTACTCCGAGATGAGTCTCATAGAGGATGGCACCGTTGAAGAGGTTCTGAGGATACTGAAGGAAAAAGATCTGGTTTACGAAAAAGACGGTGCTCTGTGGCTCAGGGTATCGAAGTTTGTAGAAGAAGATGACAAGGTGCTTGTGAGAAGCGATGGAACTTACACGTACTTCATGACGGACATCGCCTATCATTACAAAAAGTACAGGAGGGGGTTTAAGAGGGTCTACGACATCTGGGGAAGTGACCATCATGGACACATCCCGCGAATGAAAGCAGCGATGAAAGCACTCGACATACCGGATGATTTCTTCAACGTCATTCTCCATCAGTTCGTCACACTGAAGCGTGGTGGGGAAACCGTCCGCATGTCCACAAGAGCAGGAGAGTTCATCACCCTGGACGAACTTCTGGACGAAGTGGGAAAGGATGCAGCACGTTACTTCTTCGCCATGGTGGACCCGAACAACCACATGGTTTTCGACATCGACCTTGCCAAAGCGAAGACCATGGACAATCCCGTCTACTACGTTCAGTACGCACACGCGAGAATATCGAACCTTTTCCTGAACGCAGAGAAAAAAGGTGTTGAGTTCGAACAGGGAAAGGATCTTGACCTTCTTGGAAACGAAGAAGAGAGGACTCTGATGAGAAACCTCGGTATGTTCAGCAGCGCCTTGAAAGAAGTGGCAAAGATGTTTGCTCCCAACAGACTCACCAACTACCTTCAGATGCTTTCAGAATCTTTCCACGTGTTCTACACAAAGCACGTGATCGTTGACCCTGAAAACAAAGCGCTTTCGAACGCCAGGTTGAATCTCGCACTTGCGACCAAGATCGTTCTGAAAAAGGGCCTGAAACTCCTTGGAATCTCAGCACCAGAAAGGATGTGACAGATGCTGGAGCACGTCAGAATAGACAAAATGGTCAACGGAGGATACGGACTTGCCCGCCTCCAGAATGGAAAGATCGTCCTTGTGGAAGGCGCATATCCTGGAGAAGAGGCATTGATCAAAACGTTCCGAGAAAAGAAGGACTTTGCGTTCGGAAAGGTAGTGTCTCTGATAAAAGAATCGGAGGATCGGGTCAAACCTCCCTGCAGGTACTTTGGTCGTTGTGGTGGCTGTCACTGGATGGACATCAGATACGAAAAACAGCTCCTCTACAAGAAAGAAATCGTTGAAGATCTCTTCGAAAGAATGAAACTGGACGTTGAAGTGGAGGACGTGGAACCGAGTGATCTTGTGTTTCATTACAGAACGAAAATGGAGTTCCATCTTCAGGGAAAAAGGCTCGGTCTGAAACGGCGAGGTTCTGATTTTGTGATAGATATCAGATCCTGTGAGGTTGCTCCGGAGGGGACCGGTGAAATACTGGAGATCGTCAGAAAGGCAGTTCAGGTTCTGAACATACCGGTTTACAATCGCCTGACGAGAAAAGGCGTGCTGAAACATGTTGTCATCAGATACGCTTTCAGCACGGACCAGTTGATGGTCATCTTCGTGACCAAAACGGAGTCCTTCCCATGGGGAAAAAGCCTGGTTCAGGCCATTTTGAAGGATATTCCAAAAGTACACTCAATCATACATGTGATGAATTCGAAGGATTCCGTTGTTTTGAGAGGGCCCTACAGGACCCTCTACGGAGAAGGAGTGATCGTGGAAGAGTTCGACTGGGAAAAATTCCAGATCCCACCTACCGCCTTCTTTCAGAGCAACTATTCGGTCACCTCTAAACTGATAGACCACGTCTACAGGGAACTTGATCTTCAGGGAAACGAAGTGGTGCTAGATCTTTACGCAGGAATTGGAACGTTCTCGATGAGGACATCTTACTCTTCGGCGAGGGTCATCGCCGTTGAGTCAAGCAGAGTGGCGGTGAAGGCGGGAAAGGCCAACGCAAACGTGAACGGTCGAAGGAACATAGAGTACATAGAAAGTGACGTTCTGGATTTCCTGAAATCTTACCAGGGTAGGGCAGATAAGGTGATCCTGGATCCTCCCAGATCGGGAGCAGGGCTTGATGTGATGAAAGAGATTCTGAGACTTTCTCCTGAAAGAGTTGTCTACGTCTCCTGTGAACCCTCCACACTGGTGAGGGATGTTCAGTTCCTCCAGAATGAAGGCTACTCCGTTGTACGGGTAAAACCCTTTGACATGTTTCCTCAGACCTACCATGTGGAGACGGTCGTGACGCTGGTGAAGGGGGAACGATGATGCTTGGACTTGCGCTCTCTCTGATCTTTTCTGTTCTTTCATGGAAGGAGAGCCTCTTGCTTTCTATCCTTGTTCCTGTGATCTCCCTGTTTTTTCTTTCGGACAAAAGAGAAAAAAACAGGAACATCTTCTACATAAGTCTTGTGTTCCTTTTGATACTCGAAGCGTTCGAATATGTAAGAGGTGTGAGTTACGATCTGGCAGAGACGTACCTTGTGGTGTCCTTCATCTTTCTCGTCGTCTCTGATTTTGTGAGAAAGAGAGTGGCAAATGTGATTTTCATGGCGGTCTTCTGGTTTTTCGTTTCACTATCGCTCTGGAAGGTGGCAAGCGTAAAATATCCCGGTGCCTCTTATCTTGTTTTTCCTGCCGTGGCATTCATATTTCTGAGAGATGTCTTCAGGAGGGAGAGAGATGGTAGAGAGGTACGCCCTGTCTCCAATGAAGGAGCTGTGGACGGAGGAGGCGAAGTACAGAAGGTGGCTGGAAGTGGAACTGGCGGTGATGAAGGCCTACGAGGAACTGGGAACGATTCCGAAAGGCGTGACGGAAAGGGTAAGGAATAAGGCCAGAATAGATGTGGAACTCTTCAAGAAAATAGAGGAGAGGACGAACCACGACGTTGTGGCCTTTGTGGAAGGTATCGGAACGATGATCGGGGAAGATTCCAGGTTTTTCCACTACGGTCTCACCTCCTCGGACGTTCTTGACACCGCCAACTCTCTGGCGCTCGTCGAAGCCGGAAAGATTCTGCTTGACGCTCTGAAAAAACTCTGCGACGTGCTCTGGAATACAGCAAACAGATACAGGTACACCCCCACGATTGGAAGAACGCACGGCGTACACGCAGAACCTACTTCCTTCGGACTGAAGGTGCTCGGCTGGTATTCAGAGATGAAAAGAAACGTTCTTCGACTGGAAAGGGCGATCGAAGAAGTATCCTATGGAAAAATAAGCGGAGCCGTTGGAAACTATGCGAACGTGCCCCCTGAAGTTGAAGAGAGGGCTCTCTCCTACCTCGGGCTCAAGGCAGAGCCCGTTTCGACCCAGGTGGTCCCGCGCGACAGACACGCTCATTATCTTGCCACGCTGGGAATCATAGCAGCCGGAATCGAAAGAATCGCCGTTGAGATAAGACACCTTCAAAGAACAGAAGTACTCGAGGTCGAAGAACCCTTCAAAGAAGGCCAGAGAGGGTCAAGTGCCATGCCCCACAAGAAGAATCCCATCACCTGCGAACGATTGACGGGACTTTCCAGGATGATGCGGGCCTTCGTGGAACCTGCCCTGGAGAACGTTGCTCTCTGGCACGAGAGGGACATTTCCCACTCTTCAGTTGAGAGATACATCTTCCCGGACGCGACCCAAACTCTCTACTACATGATAGTCACTGCAACGAAGGTGATCAGGGACATGAGAGTGAACGAGGAAAAAATGAAAAAGAACCTGAATCTCACGAAAGGGCTCGTGTTTTCCCAGCGGGTTCTTCTGAAACTCATAGAAAAAGGCCTGACGAGAAAGGAAGCGTACGATATCGTTCAGAGAAACGCCCTGAAAACATGGGAATCTGAAAAACACTTCCTCGAACACCTGCTCGAGGACGAAGAGGTAAAAAAACTCGTTGCCGAAGAGGAACTGAGAGAACTCTTCGACACATCCTATTATCTGAGGTACGTGGACAGGATCTTCGAACGTTTCGAAAAGGAGTGAAGTGAATGAACCGTGTCGTTGTGGGACTTCAGTGGGGAGACGAAGGAAAGGGAAAAGTCGTGACGTACCTTTCCAGGTATCACGACATCGTGGTAAGGTACTCAGGTGGAGCAAACGCCGGTCACACGGTGAATTACGGAACGTTCAAAGTGGTCCACCACCTTCTTCCATCCGCAGACTTCACCAGGAACGTGGGAGTGGCCATAGGAAACGGTGTTCTCCTGGACCCTCAGGTCTTCACGAAGGAACTGATCGAGCTGAAGGAAAGGTTTCCTGAATACTCAGGGGATATTTTCATCTCCGAGAACGCGCACGTGGTTCTTCCTGTGCACAAAGAAGTGGACCAGAGGGTGGACGAGGTTCTGAAGATAGGTACCACAAAAAGAGGAATTGGTCCTGCATGTGCCGACAGGGTCATGAGAGCAAACGTGAGAATCGCCGAACTCCACGATGAAAAAAAGGCCAGATCGCTCCTTGAGAAAAACCTTTCCCTGAAAAGCCTCTACAACCTCACCTTCGATGTTGAAGAGGTACTGGACGACCTTCTGAACTTTTACAACGTCATAAAGGGTTTTGTTGTTTCTTCGATCCAGATGAAGAGAATCCTCGAAGAAAAAAGCGCTCTCTTTGAAGGCACTCAGGGTGTCCTTCTCGATCTTGATGTGGGAACATATCCGTACGTTACGAGCATGAACTGTTCCTCGTCGGGTGTGAGCGCTGGTATGGGTTTCCCGGTGAAGATAGACGAAACGATCGGTGTCTTCAAGGCGTACACGACGAGGGTGGGAGAAGGGCCATTTCCGACGGAACTCTTCGGAGAGGAAGGAGAAGCGCTGAGGAAGGCCGGACACGAATACGGGTCCACCACGGGCCGTCCAAGAAGATGTGGTTGGCTCGATCTTCCGCTCCTCAACTACGCCATAGAGGTGGCCGGTGTTGACACGCTCGTTATGACGAAAGCGGACGTACTGAACGGTTTTGAGAAGGTGAAGGTCTGTGTGAGATACAAAGACGGCAGAGAACTGCTTTCTCTCAGGGACCTGGATAAAAAAGAGCCCGTGTATGAAGCCTTCGATGGATGGAAGTCGCTTGAGAGCAAAGAGTTCGATCGCTTCGTGAACTTCATAGAAAAGGAAACAGGAAAACCGATAAAGTACATATCCACGGGCGAAAAAATAGAGGACATCGTGGAGGTGTAGAGGATGCCTTTCAATTTGAAAGGAAGGTCACTTCTGACGCTTCTCGACTTCTCTCCTGAAGAGATCAGATATCTGCTCGATATAGCATATCAGGTGAAAAGGGAAAGTAGATCCAGATTGAGAACGGAAAGGTTCAGGGGTATGACACTCGCCATGATATTCGAAAAGCGCTCCACGAGGACAAGACTTGCCTTCGAAACTGCCTTCGCGGAGGAGGGGGGACATCCCATTTTCCTGTCACCGAACGACATACACCTCGGTGCGAAGGAATCCCTCGAAGACACCGCCCGTGTCCTCGGAAGGATGGTGGACGCCATCATGTTCAGGGGTTACAGACAGGAAACGGTGGAAACGCTGGCGAAGTACTCCGGGGTGCCCGTTTACAATGGACTCACGGACGAGTTCCATCCCACCCAGGCGCTTGCCGATCTGATGACGATAGAAGAGAACTTCGGAAGACTCAGGGGGATAAAGGTTGTCTTCATGGGTGACACCAGAAACAACGTGGCAACATCGCTCATGATCGCCTGCTCGAAGATGGGGATGAACTTTGTGGCCTGTGGACCAGAGGAATTGAAACCAAGGCCGGAGATATATAAAAAGTGTGAAGAGATAGTAAAAGAAACAGGAGGAAGCGTATCGTTCACACCGGACCCGGAAGAAGCCCTGAAAGACGCGGACGTGGTCTACACGGACGTGTGGGCATCCATGGGAGAAGAAGACAGAGAAAAGGAAAAAATCGCTCTCCTGAAACCGTATCAGGTGAACGAAAGGGTCATGGAGATGACTGGGAAACCGGAGACGATCTTCATGCACTGCCTGCCCGCCGTAAAAGGGCAGGAAGTAACCTACGAGGTGATAGAAGGAAAGCAGAGCAGAGTCTGGGACGAAGCGGAGAACAGAAAACACACCATAAAGGCCATCATGATAGCGACCTTACTGTGAGGTGAGCAGATGAGCTTTCTGTACTCCATCATCGCACTTGCACTGTATCTTCTTTTCATGTTCTCAATAAATCTCTTCAGAATAAGGCGCTTTGAGAGGGCCATCTTCTTTCAATCGATACTTGGGCTGGCCGGTGCCGTTGTAACGTGTGTGGCGTTTCGATATACACCGTCTTTCAAAGTGAGTTTTGCCGATCTTCACTGGTTTCTCCTCCTTCTTCTCGTGAACGTGTTCTTCATGAAAAACGGTGGAGCGGGTTTTCCTTCGTTCATGAACTGGTTCACTGTGATGATCTCTGTGGCTTTCATATCACCGTTTTCTGAGGAACTCTTCTTCAGGGGAGTTCTTCTGAAACTGAACGGATACAACATATGGGTGAACGCATTCATCTTCTCGTCTCTTCATCTTTTCAACGTGATCGTTGGATTTGAGAGGTTCTTTCTGGTGAACCTCATCTACAGATTTGTCGTAGCCCTCGTGTTTGCCCACAGTGTCGCTATCAGTGGTTCGCTGTTTCCGGCCGTTTTTTACCACGTGACCAACAATCTTGTCGCTTTCATCCTGATGACCAGGAGGGGAAGGAATGCTCGTGAGTTTCGAGGGGATAGACGGATGTGGGAAGAGTACACAGGCGAATCTGCTGGTACGGTACCTGGAGGAGAGGAAACAGAAGGTGATCCTGAGGAGGGAACCGGGGGGAACGAAGATAGGAGAGAAGATCAGAGAGATCCTGATGAAGGAAGAGATGACACCAAAGGCTGAACTTCTTCTGTTTCTTGCTTCGAGGAATCTACTTGTGGAGGACATCAAGCACTACCTTTTCAGAGGGTACTTCGTTGTGCTCGACCGATATGTGGATTCCAGCGTCGCGTACCAGGGATTCGGAAGGGGTCTTGGAAAGGAAGTCGTGGAAAAGTTGAACGCCTTCGCAACGGATGGACTGATACCCGATGTGACCTTCTACATCGACATAGATGTGGAAACGGCCCTCAGGAGAAAGGGAGAACTGAACCGCTTTGAAAAAAGAGAGTTCCTGGAACGGGTGAGAAAGGGTTATCTTCTTCTAGCAGAAGAGCATCCGGAGAGGATCGTGATACTCGATGGAAACAGAACCGTGGAGGAGATACACAGGATGGTGGTGGAAGAGATCGAAAGAAGGTGGAAATTTGACGGTTAAACTGGCGCTGGTAGAACTGAAGAGAATCTTCAAGAGGAAGATGTCCCTCATAACGATCATCATCACACCGGTGCTGGTGGTGCTGATCTCCCTTTTCTTCATGCAGGGATACAACCTTCAATCTATGAAACTCGGAATATACAACGAAGACAACAGTATCTGGTCTTCCCTCGTCATGAGGTTCATCGGTACCATTCTGAGACAGGAAAACATCGTCAAAGTCGGAGAGGATTACGAAGATCTCCTGAAAGAAGGTAAACTCAACGCCGTTATCATCATACCCAAAGGGTTTGCGGCGGAACTCTATGCCAAGCGGCCGACCCGAATGGTTTTCATACCGAGTCCAGTGGACCTTCATCTGGCCGCCGCCATCTACAACGTCTTGGATTCTGTCCTTGAGGACTTTCAGGGAAGTGCCTTCTTCGATCCAAAGGTTTTGAGGTACATCTTCACCAGTTCGGATTATCCCGTTCCCAGGCTGGCGTTGAAGGATTCCAGCCTCAGATTCTCCGATCTTGTCTCACCGTTCATCATATTCTTCACCGGGATCCTGATAACCGTTTCTCTTGCGTGTGTATCCACCTTTCTGGACAGGGAGAAGAACCTCCATGAGATGTTCCTCGTTTACAACCTTTCCTGGTGGGAGTATGCCCTTGGAAAGATCGTTGCTTACACGATCCTCGGCGTGTCCGTCTCACTGGCAGCGTACGTTCTCACACGACTTCTCACCGAAAGCAGTATGAGCTTTGTTCTTGTTTTCTTGCTGGTTGCTCTCAACTCTCTTCTTCATACTTCAGTTGGATTCATAGTCTCTGCGGTATCCTCTGACAAGAGTCTTGCGAACATTCTGGGAGTTTCCGTGATAGGAATTTCTCTCTTTTCGAGTGGTTTTGCCATTCCCATCAGCAACCTTCCAGAGTATCTGAAACGAATCGCCATGGCCACTCCCGTGTTCAAAACCATGTATACCCTCAGGCTCTACCAGCTGGAGCGCGCTGTGGACATACACTCGATATTCTACGTCGGAGTCTGGACTGCTGTCTTTCTTGCCCTATCGATTTTTTCCGGAAGGCTTGTCATAAGGAGGGGTTGAGGTTGAAAATTCTCGTTGTTTCGGACACCCACGGGGCCTTCTCTCCCGTGGAAAAGATCCTGAAAATCGCCGGTGCCTTCGATGAGATATGGCACCTTGGAGACGTTCTCTACCACGGGCCAAGAAATCCTCTGCCGGACGATTACAATCCGAAGGAGCTTGCCTCTCTTTTGAAGAAATACCGCATCAGGTACATCCGTGGAAACTGTGATGCGGACGTGGATGTACGATTTCTGGGGATACCAGAAATGCCACGAATAGGGATAGAGTACCTCGATGATGTGAAGATCCTTCTTGTCCACGGCGACCAGTTCGAGTACGATGAAGGAGATCCTACCTTGCTTGCGAAATCCCATGACTGTGGAGTGATCCTGTTCGGACACACACACGTTCCCATGGTCGAGAAAAGAGGGGGAATACTCCTGATAAACCCTGGATCACCCGCACTGCCCAAATCAGAAGACGGTCCAACATTTGGTATCATCGATACGGAGAGGAAGAAATTCCAGCTTCGTTCACTGGAAGGAGACCTTCTGGAAGAGGTGAGTCTCGTTGACTGAGAGTGAGAGAAGAACAGTGGAAGAACTTCAGAAAAGACTGGGAGTTCTTTTCAACGATGAAGAACTTCTCTTTCGTGCACTCTGTCACAGTTCCTATGCGAACGAGCAGAAACAGGCCGGAAGGGAAGATGTAGAGTCAAACGAAAAACTGGAATTTCTCGGTGACGCTGTTCTGGAACTTTTTGTCTGTGAGATTCTGTACCGGAAATATCCCGAAGCGGAAGTGGGCGATCTGGCCCGTGTGAAGTCCGCCGTTGCGAGTGAGGAAGTCCTCGCGAGGATTTCCAGAAGGCTGGAACTGGGAAAGTACCTGTTTCTTGGAAAAGGAGAGGAGAAGACAGGAGGAAGAGAGCGAGATTCCATCCTTGCGGATGCCTTCGAGGCATTGCTTGCCGCACTCTATCTGGACCAGGGCTACCAGAAGATCAAGGATCTCTTCGAGGATGAGTTCGAGTCCTACATAGAAAAGATCATGAAGGGAGAAATACTGTTCGATTACAAGACCGCACTTCAGGAGATCGTGCAGAGGGAACACAAGACACCACCGGAATACGTGCTGGTGAGAACGGAGAAAAACGGCAGTGAGAAACTGTTCGTTGTCGAAGTCCGTGTGAACGATGAGACACTTGCCGTTGGCAGGGGAAGAACGAAGAAGGAAGCCGAGAAAGACGCAGCAAGGAAAGCCTACGAAAAGCTGGTGGCGGAAAAAACATGAAGATCATCCCTGTGTTTCTTCCTTATGCAGGCTGTAGGAAAAGATGCGTCTTCTGCGACCAGGTGAAAGCGACGGGACAGGTGAAGGTCCCGTCTCTTGATGACATTGCACAACTCATAGAGGAGTATTCGAAAACATCCAAAGAATACGAACTGGGATTCTACGGTGGAACGTTCACCGGCCTTTCCGAGCAGAAGATGGAGGAGTACCTGAGTTTCGTCAGAAGGTTTTCCGTGGTGAAATCGATCAGGATCTCCACCCGTCCAGACGAGGTGACGGTGGAAAAACTCGAGATTCTGAAAAAATACGATGTCGAAACGATCGAAGTGGGAGTTCAGTCCTTCTCGGACGAGGTGCTGGAGGCTTCAAAGAGGGGTTACACCCCCGATGAGGCAGAAAAGGCCTGTAAACTCATTAAGAAAATGGGGTTCAGATTGAGCGTGCATCTGATGGTGGGACTGCCGAAAAGCAGCAGAGAAGGCGAGATACTTTCTGCCCTGAGAACGATAGAGTGTGGTGCTGACCTGGTGAGGATACATCCCACTCTGGTCTTTGAAGGGACGGAGCTTCACAGAATGATGGAGGCTTCTCAATACAGTCCGCTCGACCTGGAGGAAGCGATAGATATTTGCTCTGACCTCGTGTGTATTCTGGAAGGTTGGGGGGTTCGGGTGATTAGGATAGGATACCACGTTCCGGTTGAACTCAGAAGATACGTGGTGGCAGGTCCCCTGGATCCTGCCCTTGGGGACAGGGTGAGAAGGGCAGTCATGAAGAAGGTGATGAGGAAATTGAACCCGACCAATGTGGTTGCTCCGAAAAATTACCTCGTGTGGTTTGAATCAGAAAAAGTGAAGGTGGGAGATGAATTTCTGTTCGACGAACTGACCTACGCCGATGCTCTTTTCCTTGTGGGAAAAGAGGTGATAGAAAGATGCTTGAACGGCTCTCTTTGATGGTGGTACTGGCAGGTCTTCTGGGGGTTCTTGTGAACAGGGATCTCATCAAGAAGATCATCTCACTCGATATCATGGGAACTGGAGTTGTCAGTTTCTTCGTGATCGTGTCAAGAAAGCAGGGAGAGGACGTTCCAATACCATTTCACCCAGGTGCGGCCGACCCCGTTCCGCAGGCCCTTATCATCACCTCGATAGTGATCGGTTTTGCAACCGTCGCTCTTCTCGTCACCATAGCGAGCGTTATTTCTTCAAAGTATTCTTCTATTTCTTCCGAGAAACTCGACAGAGATCAAGGGGGAGAGAAAGAGTGATTTTCCTTTTCTACAACTTCTTTCTTGTGGCACTCGGTATTGTTCTTCTTTCTTTAAAAAGAAAGGCTCCGGTGTGGATGGTGTGGATCAACTTTCTTTTCATTCTCGGTGTTGTTTTCGGCAATTACAGATTCGATCTCACACTGACAGGGGAGTTCGGTGTACACCTTCTGCTAGATCACATATCACATTACTTCCTTCTGCTCACCGCCCTGGTCTTTCTTGCCGTCTTCACCAGGAAGATGAGTGTGAATCTTTCGAATCTTCTCCTTGTCCTTCTTGGGGTTCTTAATCTCACTTTCGTGAGCGCCGATCTGTTCAACCTCTACGTGACGATCGAGGCGGTATCTCTTCTCACCTTTCTGCTGGTTGTGGAGGGAAGAAAGAAGGTTCAATACTGGTCCGCTTTCAAATACCTGATCCTTGGAACGATCGGTATGAACGTGTACCTCACAGGTGTTGCCATTCTGTACGCAGAAAACGGCACCCTCTCCATATCCGGATTATCCGAAAATCCCTTTGCCGCTTCCCTGATCACGTCCGGACTTCTTCTGAGGGCGGGAGTTTTTCTGTTCAGTATGTGGCTTCCACAACTTCACTCCGAAGCCGAAACGGTGATCTCTGCCATTCTCTCTGGTGTGGTCGTAAAGAGTGCGGTCTACGGCCTTTTGAGGATGGAAGAAATTGTGAACTGGGAATTGATAGAGTACTTTGCAATATTCTCGGCTCTTTCCGGAGCCGTCCTTGCTTTTCTTTCCAGGGATTACAAAAGAACGCTTGCCTACAGCACGCTCTCGCAGATCGGAATAGTCCTCGTGTCTCCCATAACCGCTCCTGTGTACTCGCTGGCACACGGTGTTTCCAAGTCGTGGCTCTTTCTTCTGAAAGACGAACTTCCCGGCAGGAACACAGAAGAATGGGAAAGACTCGATTTCTGGACGTGGCTTTCGCTTGCACTGGCCAGTCTTTCGATCATGGGCTTTCCCGGGTTTTCGGGTTTTTCGAAGAACATGGTGCTTCTGGAAATCCACGGCTGGGAAAAACTTCTGATGGAGATCGCCTTCGCTGGAACTGCCGCCACGTTCTGGCGGTTTTTGATGAAGCCGTTTGTTTTTTCAGGTCAGGGAAGGATAAAACCCTACAGCGTAATACTTGCCGCTTCATCCGTTGTGATCGGAATTTTCTTTGCAAACTGGAAATCATCGCTTGAGAGTGTTCTTTTGATAGGATCAGGCCTTCTGGTTCATCTTCTTTTCAGAAGGTGCAGGATCGAAAGGTACCCTCTGGAGGATTTCGATTCCATGCTTGGAATCTACCTTCTTGGGACGGTGATGATGTGTCTGTTTTCGCTGCAGTGGTGACGGGGACAGTTTTCTTTGTGATTCTTTCCCAAAAAGTCACCATTCTGACCGTTGTCCTTGGGGCTCTCATGAGCCTCGCTGCCTACCTGTTCACAAGACCCACGCATTTTGAGAGATTTCCGGTTCTTGTTCTCAAACTCATCTACCACATGCCGAAGGCGATCCTCGAATCGATTGTGGTGATGCTGTCGTCCAGGGAGAGAAGTGCCTACGAGGTTTCGGTGGAGGATGAATGGGAAGAACTGGAAAAGACCCTCACGATCACTCTCACTCCAAAAACGCTGGTTGTCGTTTCCGATGAAGGGTACATAGTGGTTCATCGGGTGGGGAGAAGATGATCTGGATACTCACCGTTCCTCTCGTTTTGAGTGTTATCCTGGCTGTTTTGGGAAGAAACCGGTGGGAGAAACTACTCGGGATCTCCTCACTTTCCACCAAAACGGGTGTTCTGATATACGCACTGTCGTACCTTGTTCCGGGACTTTCCCAGGTGCGGGATGTTGCCATCTTCTACCTGCTTGCCGGTGGAAGTGGTGTGGTTCTTTTCTCATACTTTCTGAGGGGGAGAAAGGAATGATCTACATCGGTGTGGCACTGATGTGCCTTGGTACTTTCTTTGCTCTCATAAAGAGGGATTTTTACCTGAAGATACACTTCATAGGTATATCCGACACGGTGGGATCGCTCTTTGTGGTTTTCAACTTCTGGGAGGATGTCTCAAGGACCGTCCTCATGATGGTGATTCTGCTCGTGTGGGGACCGTTCATCTCCCACGTGATAGCGCGTATGTACACGGAGGGATCCTCTTGATAGAGTACATCGTTCTCCTTTCGATGATAACAATCTCTTTCTACACGATCTTCACACCGGTGAGAATGTTTTCGGTCATTGGAAGGACCGCCATCAGCGTTCTGGCGACACTACTTTACACAGTTCTTGCCGCACCAGACGTCGCCATAGCCGAGGCACTCCTAGGGGCCCTTCTCACAACCCTTGTTTATCTCATAGCTCTCAAATCCAGAGACAGAATAAAAGTTGGATTCACACCCGTGAGACTGCTCTTTGAGAAGATCGGAGAAGCTTTCACAGGCTTCGAATACGAACTCGTGAAGAGCTTCTGCGAAAAGTACGATTACGGGATGGAGTTCGTGGAATACGACTCTCTCGATGAGCTGATGAAGGCACTGAATGATGGAAGGATAGACATCGGGTGCGGTGGTGTTTTCAGAGAAGACAGGAAGGGATACCTGGAAACGAAGATCTTTTACCTCGAAGACGAAAAGATCGACCTTCTGAGGTACATGGACAGGACCTATCGAGGAGAAGAACTGAACCATATCTTTCAGAAGGAAGGAAGCTACCATATACTCTTTGCCGACGAGGAACTGAAGAGCCGGTTCAGACGCTTTTTGAAAACAGAAAAGGAATTTGTAGAAAGGCTCAAGAGGAAGTATTTTGGGGAGGAGAGCAGATGAGATGGGTCTGGATAGCGGTGCTTGTGATTTTTGGGGCTGTGCTGGTTGCAAGTGGGAGTTTCGAAAAGATTCCCATAGATCTCAGAGATACTGTGGTGGAAAATCCCATAACGCAGATATACCTTCTGAACAGGGTGTACGATACGGTGTTCGAGGTGCTCATCTTTTCCCTTGCGGTTCTGGGAGTCTCCTTTCACATGTCGTACCTTCCCGCTCCTGAAGAGATAAAGAGTATATCAGACGTTTCCATCAGGATCTTCACACGTTTCATCGCGTTCTTTCTTCTGGTGGGATCTCTGTACCTTGCGATCGAGGGTCATGTGAGTCCCGGTGGGGGGTTCTCGGCCGGAGTTGCGGGTGGAACGGCTCTTGCATTGATAGCCATGGTCGAGGAGTTCGAAAATTTCGAGAGGAAGTTCGAAAGGATGCGTGTACACTCTCTCGAGAAGATGATCATGGCTCTCTTTCTTTTCCTTGCTTTCCTGATTCTTCCTGGAAGGAACCTCATCGTTTTAGCCAACGTGATCGTGTATCTGAAGGTGATGCTGGGAAGCTGGATAGTGGTGTACTACTTCATAAAACACAGAGGACTACTCTGAAACCCCAAGATCGTAGGTTGTGCCTCCTATCCTCACGGAGAACACCTTTCCATCCTGAAGGAAAACTATCTTCTTCTTCGTTTCGAGTAGATAGTTGTTTCCCTCACCGCTCAATCCCCTTCGAATGATTTTGTACAGCCCATCATCAAATTTTACAACATAAGAGATCCTGCCGCTTTTTCCCTTGTAATCTGCATTGAAACTCAGACAGGATGGAGTAACGGAGGAAGAAGGTGTTTCTGCCTTTTTCACCTCGTACTCGTGCCTCATGAAATCCACAGCGTAGAGTTCATCGAGTGTTCTGTCCAGATCGTTCACAAGGTGGGCTTTTGTCTCCAGGGCAAGAGAGAGGGAGAGAAAGCCGATCAGTGCGATCGTGCAGAAACAGAAAAGCAAACTGAGAACCTCGACGATGGTGTAGCCAAACAAAAGATGCACCACGCACCCACCGTCGACATCCCCGGACCGGGGCGTACGTGGTCGGAGAGCTCCGGTCGGGCACCCCCACGGCACACGGAGACACCTGCTTATGGCTGCTCCCTCCCGGGCCTGACCAGGTTCACAGGGCTCCGTTGCGTAGGACCCGACCTTCATCGCTTCCGAACCACACCGTTTCCCGACCCGAAGAGCCTCGGGTGGGAGTTCGGCCCCGCATATGGCGGATTTCGGGTACAGGGGACCGCCAACCCCCCGCCTAGCGTGGTGCACCACTATTCTACGACACTTTTTGGGATATTTCAAGTTCAAAACAGGTTGTAGTGTTTCCTCACAGGCTCCAGGACCTTCCATCTGCACCTCAAGCCCTTAGGGAATGTGACGAGATCTCCTTTTTCGATCACGTACTTTTTTCCGTCCTCCGTTGTTACCTCCACTTTCCCTTCCAGAATGTAGCAGGTCTCGTTCGTGTCGTAGTACCAGTCGAACTCACTGACTTCCTTTTCCCAGATAGGCCACCTTTCCACACCGAGTTCTTTGAGTTTTTCCGGTGTGGGTTTTTCTATCTTCACTTCCATGTTCATCACCCCCGAACAAAGTGTACCAATCTTTATTGTTTTTTCATTAAAGACTCATTGAAGTTTTCCTTTCCTTTCTTCGCAATTTGAGATCAGTGGGTAGAGTTTGAATCGTAGGGGGGCGAAATCCGTGAAGAAGTGGGGATTGGGGGTTTTCATCGTTGTTCTTTTCAGTCTGTCTTTTTCCATCACAACCTACAGATACGACAGTGAAACCGGGAGGTGGGAAAAGGAGATTCGAGAGGACATACTCGTTTTTCCATCCACCCCGGAGCAGGCTGGAAGTGTTGTGGCGACGGAGTCTTTCCGGGGAAGGGCGCAATGGTATTACTACATGGAGTACACACTGGGAGATGGGGAGCAGATCTTCAGTTTCTGGATGGGACAGAGCACAGACGTGGGAACGGTCACCATCTGGAACGATTCTGATTTCTTCTACGTTAAGGTCGAACTGGACGAAGGATGGTTTTTGAAAGAAACACATCTCAACATCCAGACAGATGAACCGGAAGGAAATCAGTCTCCAGGTCAGTTTCCGTTCAAGGAAGAGTTCGATCCCCCTGTGAAAGACTACACCTACAGAGTGCCTCTCTCTTTCCTTCTCCAGAAAAGTATCAGCAGATCAGGAAAAGCAAGCACCAGATACTACGTTCTTCTTCACGGTGTGGTAGGAAATGGTACCGAGGAGGAGACTGCGTGGGGTGGAAGGCGATCAAACTGTGTTGAGATCCATCTCAGTGGAACGAAGGTCACCTGGTTTGTGAAAAAGCCCGGTGTGTACGTCTCAAAAGTGCTGGAAGTGAGTGCAAGCAGAGATTTGCATGTCTTCGTCTCTCTACCGGATCCTGCAAGCAACTCAAAAGTTCTGGAACTGAAACTGGGAACGGGGGAACAGATTCCTTCGGAATGGTTCGACGAACTTGACTTTGTAGAAAACAGATTCTTCCTGTGGCAGAAAATAACCGTTTCAAGAGATTCCACAGCGGATACCTACATCAGCGAGGGTGTGATAACCTTCACCATCAACAACTCTAAACTGTACGTCGATACCTCACCAGAAGGTGAGTAGAGGGAGGGGTTTGTATGAGAAAGTTACTCTGGTTAGTTTTGATGGGAGCGTTGTTCTCTTTCGCCCTGGCACAGACACCACTTGAGGTCTGGAAGTACGAGGATGGTCAGTACATCAGTCTTCCAGCAACGAACGACCTGGCAAGAGCGTTCAGTGCGTACCCGGCCGATGGATCCTGTAACAAACCTGAGTGGCAGATTGAATTCACAACAGAAGTACAGGTTGCCCAGTGGCTCGAGTGGAGTCTGAACGCAACGAAGTGGACCTGGTTTGTGAGAAAACCTGGAGACTACTACGCGAACTCCATAGTGGGAACTGTCGCAAGCAACGGAGATGTTCTGGTAACATTCAGTGGTTTTGATGACCCAACCTACACAGGAACAAGCAGTGTCAATCCAGAGATCGAAGCGTATTACACAGTGATGACAACAGAAGGTATGCCAGATCAGAACAGCTGGGTGAGAGCACCCGATGTAAACGATCTTTCCTATACGTTGGTGGACAGCCAGGAACTCCACGATGGGATGACCTTCTATCTATGGAACAGAATCAAGGTAGTGAATTGTAACAGTGCATCCACCTACAGAGACACCGGATACATCTTGCTCACGCTTCAAAACCAGAAACCTTGGATCGACGAAGAAGGAAACTACGTACAGGATCTGACAAATTACGTGACCGACGAAAGATGAGTCGAAAAGTGTTACATCACGAACAATTGAGGAGGGGATTGGTATGAGAAGACTTCTGTTGATAATGTTGGCTTTGATAGTGGGTTCTCTGTTTTTCGCCCAGCAAGAAATACCGGTTTACGCTTACGGAGATAGTGATCCAAATAACGCAAGAGCGTTAATCAGTGAAGGAATGAGCGGAAACTGTAACAGACACCAGTGGGAAATTCCCATGACTCTGGAAGTTCAGGTCGCCCAGTGGGTGAAATGGCACCTTACGGGAACGAAGTGGACCTGGTTTGTGAGAAAACCCGGAACCTACGTCGCCAACTGTATAACAGCAGAACTTCATAGCAACAGCGATCTTGAGATCACCTTCAGTGGATTTGATCACCTGAAGTACGCAACGGGAACGAGTGTTAACGACACGATCGAGGTAGAATACGCGTTCGGTCCTCAGCTTCCTATATCAGAAGATATATGGACACCCGCTCCGGATCTCGAAAACGTGACCCTGCTGGTACCCGACAGCGAGATTCTCCACAACGGTGCAACCTACAAACTCTGGAACAGAATACACGTTGTGAGATGTAACAGTGCATCTACCTACAGAGACACAGGCACGATCACACTCACACTTAAGAACCAAAAACCGTGGATCGACGAGGAAGGAAACTACGTGGAAGATCTGGAAAACTACGTGAACAGCGAAAGATAAGTCTCTTCAGAAAGAGAAGGCGAGGGTCCTCCCCTCGCCTTTTATTTTGTTTGGGAGAGTGATGGGGATGAGAAGGATAGTTTTGATGATAGTTGTTTTTGTTAGTGCGGTTTTTTTCGCTCAGGGAATATCTGTTCGAATGGATCCCATCGTGGTGAGCAAAACCGTGAGTCCGGGAACCAGTTTCAGTTACGAGATCTTTCTGGAGAACGACAGTGAGTTCGAATCCATCACACTGAAAGCGATGGTGATGGACATAACGGAAACTGAGGATGGAGCGTACGATCTGAGAGAGCCGGGAAGCACGAAGTATTCGATCGCAAGATGGGTTCGGGTTGAACCAGACACCATCACCGTACAGCCGAAAGAAACAAAGACGGTCATCGTGACGGTGAACGTACCAAGGGGTGTCTCTGGAGGACTGTACGGGGCGATCACATTCGAGATTCAGGGACCTCAAACACCGGAGACCCAGAGACCCGCTGAAGAGGGAGCCTACGGTGAAGTCGAGTTCAGGTACAGGATGGCGAGCTTTTTGGAAGTTGTTCTCTCTGGAACAAGACAGAGGGTGGAGGCGTTTCCAGCCTATTTCAAAGTGGAAAGATCAGATGACATTCCTTCAATAAGGATGCAGATTGGAAACGGGGCTCTTGTCTTCACACTCGGCGTGTTGAACAGGAGTAACGTTCACATAGTCACAAAGGGAACTCTCACGATAAAGACAAAAGAAGGAAGAACGATAGCAAAAATGCCTCTCGGTGGTGGAAGAGGAGTGATCCTTCCAGAAAGCACCGTCAACATGAGAACGATCACAAGAAGATTCTTTCCACCGGGAGAGTACATCGCAAGGGCCGTTGTCGATTACGGTGGAAGAAGACCCATCGTGGCAGAGACTCCGTTCACGATCACAACCGAAAAGGTGGAAACAGGAGAAGAAAAAAAAGAGACGAGTCCCGTGATGATCACAGTGGACCCTGCAAACGTCGAAATAAAGGCAGTTCCAGGATCCTACAGGTCTGAGATAGTGAAGGTATCGAATCTCGGAGAAGAGACACTTCAGGTGAAGGGAAAGATCCTGCCGCTGGCTTACGACCTCTACGGTGATCTCCTTCCAGAAGAAGAAAGAGGCACACCACCTGACTGGATAAAACTCACCCCTTCCTCTTTCACTTTAAGGCCCGGACAATCAAGGAACGTGCGTATCGCAGTGAGAATTCCGAAGGATTTCACGGGAGGATACTACGCCGATGTGCTCTTCAGAGCTGGTGGTTCTCTTCAGACGGAAACGGGTGTGAACCTTCTCGTGTTCTCAGGAAGAGACGAAGATATCACTAGAAAGGCTAGTGCAGATATCGTATATGAGATAAAGGAAGATGGAATCTACGCGGATATCGTTTTTGAGAACACAGGAAATTATCACCTCGTACCCAAGGTGACGTTTGGTTTGAACAGGATCACACCTCAGCAGGTAACGAATGAAGGGCTCATAATACCGGAGAAAGTGGAGTCTCTCATCCAAGAGGAAATCAGCTCCGCTGCCCCTGTTTTGCCTGGAACAAAGAGAATCTTCAGCATCTTCATACCTGTTGTTCTGGAAGAAGGTGAATACGAACTACTTGCAAGGTGTGACTACGGAAGAAGTCCGATTGTTCTGAAAAAGTCCTTTCACATAGAAGGGAGGAATGGGGAATGAGAAGACTGTTTTTCATCTCTCTCACACTGATAACGATTTTGATTTTCTCACAGGAAGAACCTCTTGTGAGCAACATATTCCAGGACACCTACATTCTGGATGCCCTGGCAGACATCTCCGCACAGACCGGTGTTCCGATCATAGCCGATACCACCGTAACAGGTTTCATCACGATGGAACTGAACGAAGTTCCTCTGGAACAGGCACTGAAGATGATACTCATGCCAGGAGGTTACGTCTACAGGAAAATGGACGGATTTTACTTTGTGGGTTCGCCCGATCCAGCGAACCCCGCTTTCAGATACCTGGTGGAGACAAAAACATACAAGTTGAAGTACATAACAACTGTCGACGCGGAAGAGTTGCTACCACCACTGTACAGAAATTACGTGAAATTCAACGAAAAGAACAACATGATAACCATCACCGCGCCTGAGGAGATCATCCAGGAGTTCGAAAAAGATCTTGAAAAGATAGACATCCCGATACCTCAGGTGAAGGTCAGCGTGATCGTCACAGAAGTTTCAAAGGATTATTCGAATGAACTGGGATTGAACAGTCTGGATTACTCCTTTGGCTCCGGACAGGAGTTCAACGAGAATTGGTCGGCTACCCTTGGTCTGGTGACAGGGGTGTTGAACCTCCAGACAGATGCCTTTGGACAGATCTTAGCTCAGCTGAAGCTTCTCGAAGAAGAACAGAAGGCGAAAATCACGGCCGATCCATGGATCATCGTGAAAAGTGGAGAAAAGGCCTCTTTGTTTCTGGGAGAAAGGCAGGTGGTTCTTCTTCAGGCCGAAGGAGCGGTGAGCAGGATCGAGTCCATAGACGTTGGAGTGAGTATCGATATTCAGCCTCGCGTGATGGATGAAGAAGAACTGGAACTCACCCTCTCTCCCAGAGTCAGTCACTTTGCGGGAGAAAAACTTGGAACCTTTGCTGTGAAACAGAACGAGCTTTCTACAACACTCTTTTTGAGGAACGGTCAGACCGTTGTGATCTCCGGAGCCACTGTAGAAGATGACTCCCAGACCAGTTCTGGCATACCCATACTGAACAAGATACCCCTCATAAGGTATCTCTTTGGGGGAACCACAAAGAAAGAAGCAGAAAAAGAACTTTACATATTCATCAAGGCAGAAATCCAGGGAAGTGAATGACCATGAAGTGGCTGTTGATCTTTTTGATATTCTCTATCACCACGCTGATGGCAAATTCTATGGTCGTTTATCAGTTCATCACCGCAGAAGTGAAGGAGGCAGAGAATCAGGACGTTCTGTTGAAGGAACTTCTCGTCACCATCGATGATTCTGGTGAAAAAAAAGTTTCCTACTCTGACAGCACGATCGAACTGAAGCTCTTTCCTCTCTCCATAAAAGTGGAACTTCCGGTGATCTACGATTCCTACAGAATCCTTTCCAGACCGTGGATCATCACTACCTTCGGAAAGAGCGCAACGATGAAGATGGGAAGGGAAGAGATCCTCACAACACAGGGTCTCACCACCACCACACAGGAGATTTCATTTTCTCTGACACCGAAACAGATGGACGAGAAGGGAAACGTTCTCTCGGACGTAGGAGTGAGGCTGGACGGTTCCCAACTTCAAACAACCCTGTGGCTTTCCCAGGAAAAGTTCCAGCCGATTTTCTACTGCAGATTCAAAACCGATGGTAAAGAGCAAAAAATGATCGTCTTTGCCAGGGCCATCGTTGTTGAGGAACCACCGAAGGAGAAGGTGTTCGTGGCAGGAGATGTCTCTGGCCTGGAAGAATTTCTGCCAGAAAAAGAAGAGAAGGAAGAGAACTTCATTTTCCTCTCTTCAGTCCCAGACATCAGAGTCAGTCTCTGGATCAGAAGTATCGTTCACATTGACGTGTCCGCTTCGGAGGGAGTTATTCTGGAGACGAGAATCTTCGGAGAGCAGTTAAGGTTCGGAACCATCTTCTGGCGCTACAGGTGGTGGGGCGTGGGCTTTTCCGATTACTCGGAAGTAGAACCACTGACCCTGTCGGCGGGAGTGTACGCTCTCTTCGATCTCGCAAAGTTCTCTGGAATTCTCTGGTGGGGTAGGGGGGATCTGAGACTCGGCAGATTTTCTGTGAGCCTATCTTTCAGGAGTCACTGGACACTCAAGGAAACGTCACAGGATTTGATTCTCAGTGCTGGGTACAGCATCAACGAGCACATGATGGTCGTACTGGGGGTAGTTTACGACTTTTCAAAGTACGGGGTGTTCATCGGGGTAAAGTTTTTGTTTTAAAGAACGGTGTAGTGATCCTTCTCTATCCCCATTTCTCCCAATACATTCTTTACACGACTTTCTACAGTTGGGCGCCGCCGTTCCGGGCAGTGAACGAGAATACGAATCGATTTGTTCGAGAAGGTGATCACATCTCCCCTCCGGAACAGCGGCGCTATTTTTTGAGCGACCGTCTCAGAATTTACATCTTTTCGTTTGAACATCACTTCAAGAAGAACAAACGTTTTTTTCCTTTTCCTGGACTCAAGGAAAAGGATCTTCTCAAACAACTTTTCATCGACAACGACCGCTTTGTTTCCGTTCATCAGAAAGTTTGTGTCCCCGGTTGAAAGAAGATCGCTGAACTTCAAACGAGGTCTGATACCTATCTCTTCAAGATGCTTCGATAGTTTGTCATACATGTGTTTTGCCCTTGTGATGTCTCCTTTCTTCAGGAGAATTTCCACTGCCCTGTAGTACATTCCCTCGTCGTAAGGTTCTCTCTGAACGTAGGATATCACCATCTCGAGGGCAGATTCGTAGTCTTTTTTCGACAGGTACAGTTCGAAAAGTTCCTTCAGAACATCTGAATACCATGATTCGTACGTATCTCTGATTTCCTGAACCCATTCTGCAAGGGCGTCTTCAATCAGAAAAGGTCCCGCGTAGATCTCAAACATCTTTTTCAGGAGTTTTTCTCGTTCATCAACCGACGTTTCTCCCATCAATTTTCTGTGGCATTCTTCGAAGATATCTGCGTCCACAACGATATCGTCGCCAGGAGCAAAACAGCATATGTTTCCCCTGACGAAGAGATGTTCACTCGTTATACCAACAGTTTTTCTGATCAGATGGAGCGTGGTGTTCAGGTTGGTCTTTGCGAACCTTTCTTCCATTCCCTCCCAGAACAGGTCGTAGACCTCCTCAACAGGTACCTCCTCGTTTCTTCTGAAGATCAGATATCTAAACAGTGAGAATGCTTTCTGCGAAGGCCAGTCTCTGTTGCTTATAACGTCGTCTTTTCTGATAATTTTCGTTCCACCAAAGGTTTTCACAAAAATACTCATAATCCCCATCTCCCATAGTCTACGAATTTTAAAACAATTTGAATCTTTTTAGTATTATACCACTAATTTTTATGAAAATTGGCTGAAAATAAAATGAAAAGATAGAAAAAACAACGAACCAAAAAAAGACAGCCGCAAGCGGCTGTCTTCCGTTGTTTTGTTGGTATCTGTGGATGAAATCACTTGTTGTTACTCTGAAAGGCCTGGGAAATCCAGCTTCCCTGGGTCTGAAGTTGCGAGATCACTTCCTCCATAGCGGAGAACTTTCTCCAGAGTTCCTGTTCTCTTTTTGAAAGTCTTTCAATCCAGCTTGCTATTTGCATTGCGAGGAAACGCTGTTCTCTTTCTATTCTCCCACTGATTCCTGCCACCTGGTCTATTTCGCCGTTGAACTTCACAAGGTTCCAGAGATAGTCGTCGAGTTTTGTGGCAAAACCGTTTTCGCTGCCGAAAAATTCCCACACCTTGTTTGGATCATCCTCTATGATCTGCCTCAATTTTTCTTCGTCCAGCTCGAGGTGGCCCTTCATCATGTTCTCGTAACCTGTACCTATGTCTCCCGTGGTGATGCCGAGTTCCCAGAGGTAGTTTATTTCTCCCTCAACCCTGTAAGTGATGAAGCCGCGCAAACGAGTGAAAACCCCTTCCAGGAAATCGTCTCCTTTCAAAACGCCTTTCATCTTCTCTTCCTCGGTCATCTCCTCTTCGGACTTGTCGGTTACCGGTTCCTCTGTGAGTTTTTCGTTCAGATAATCCATTATTTCGTTCCATTTATCCACAAACTCCTTGATCTTTTCAACTATGGCATCGGTGTCGGTTTTCACATCAACGGTGATCGTCTCGGATGTCACCCCAGAAACGTGAAAGGTCACGCCGTTGTACTCCACATCGTTGGTGTCCGAATAAACGTCCGTCCAGTTTGTGCCGTCCGTGCTTATCTGAAGGTGCGCTTTCTGTCCAACGTATAAACTGTGGCTTTCTATTCCAAGGAGGGAAAAGAGCCCCGTTCCATCGGTGTCTTCCAGGGTGATGGAGCCTGGGCCAGAGTTTTTCGACACGATCACGAGTTTGTTCGTGTGATAGTCGTAACTGGCGGTAACTCCTGCCTGGCTGTCGTTTATCTTTTCGATCAGCGAAGACAGTGTGTCGTTCTGGTCAACATCTATCTCCACACCGTTTATTTTCACCTTTCCGCTGACGATGGTTCTGGACGTGTACGTGGCGATCTGTACCAGGGTCTTTGCGGTGGAAAGACTACTCACAGAAGCCGTGCTGGTGAGGGAGTAACTGGTTCCATCGAAGCTCAAACTGGCCTCATCGAGATGAAACACCTTCGTGAAGTTTCCGGAGATATCTACCAGAGCAAAGTTCTTGTCCGATGTGATACTGATCTTTCCCGTGGCGGTATCGTAACTCACCGTTCCTGTGATTCCAAGGCTCGAAAGAGCGCTGTTCAGTTTGTTCACGATATCGTCTATGGTGTCACTGGACAGAATCTGAACGTCCTGGTAGTTTCCAGATTCGTTGTTGTAGAGTCTCACCGTCCCTTCCTGGGGAAAGTACATGTAGTCGAGTTCTCCAAATGTCTTTGTGGAATCGGGTGGTGGTACCACTTCATTCATTCCTACCAGGGTGGTGTACGTTGCGGTCTGAACGATCCTCACGTGATACACACCTGTGATGGCCACAGAGGAAGCCTCAGCAGAGAGAAACGTTTCATTCGATGAGAGGGCTGTCTTCTGAACAATCGTGCTCTGGAGTTTGAAACTATAGACCAGATCTCTGAATTCTCTCAGTTTTGTTTTTACCTCTTCGTAGGCTTTCTGCATGAGTTCGTACTTTTCGTATTTTTCTGTCAGATCCTGAAGCGGCTGGCTTTCTGCCTCGAGAATGGCATCTATGATCGACTGTGTATCAAGTCCACTGACAGCTCCCCCCACCTGGAATCCTCCAAGTTGAGAATAGTATCTCATGTTTATGGTGCTGGCTATTTTACTCAGGTCCATCGTATCACACCCTTTCGTCCATCAGGATACCGAGTAACTCGTTTATACTCTTTGCCAGTTTCACGATCACCTCTGGAGGAATCTGCCTGATGAGTTCACCCGTTTCTGTGTCCTTTATCTTCACAATAACCATGTTTAGTTCGTCGTCGTATTTGAATTCTGCTTCTCCTCTGAAGATTTTTTTCAGTTTTTCCAGTTTTTTTGAGAATTCTTCTATGGCTTTCTGGACATCTTCTTCCTGTTGTCTTTTCATCTCGGAAACGGAAGGTGACTGCTCATTCACGTGGAGTTCCTTTTTTGTTATTTCTCCATGAAGCAAAGTATTTCCTTTCCCGTCCGTGGGGTCTATTCTCATTGTGGATCCCTCCAGAACTTCTTTTCTCACTCTTTAATATCGACCATCGGTTGCGAGTCTTTAGTCACCTATTATCACCACACGTGTTATTGTGTCTTGCTCATCGGTTCTTATTGTTAGAGTGATTTTCTTATAAGTTATCGTTCCGTTCGATGTTGGAAGTGCAATGTTCTCCTCCTGAAGGTTTTCAATGTAGGGAAATGGGGGATTTCCGTCACTCCATCTATCGTTCCAGAAACCCTTGTTCATGTTTTCAACCACATTGTATTCACTCTCGAGGATTTTATGCCCCACCCTGAATTTGGAAAGATAATCGTACGCAAAGTTCACCAGGAGAAACGCCTTTGTAGACCTTTCTGTGTTTGCTGTATTTTTTATCACCACCAAAATCATGGTCATGAAGATCGCTATGACCAGAAGGATCAAAATCAGACTGATCAGGGTTTCTATCATTAGGCTTCCTTTTTTCACGTTAATACACCTCTCTTATACTGAGAATCATTGACTCTTCTTCTATAGTGGGTGTTCCAAACACTGAGATACCTTTCAATATTCTCCAGTCGTATATGTAGTTCTTTCGGTAGCCTGTTGCAACAACAGGTTTTCCACTCCATGACCACCAGAAGGTTCCCACCGGTCCTCTGACATACTGCATGAGAGAGCCAAAGATGGTGAGTTCACCTTTGGGTTCTCCACGGTCATAACCTTCCACGTAGAAACTCCCATCGAAGGCGTATATACTGGCAAAGATCTTCATATTTTTCCTTTTTTCTTTCACCACCACGTCGTTGAATGAAACCAGGTTGAGGAAGTCGTCGGATTCGTGATTTTTGATCATCTCTGCGTATTCTTCCGTTTTGACATCACCGTTTTCACCGAGAGGTCTTATCTCAACTTCTGCGATTTTTTGATCAGAGTTTCCTTTTATTCCCTCCAGATCAGCTATCGTTTCCAGAACCTCTCTGTAATCGTTGTAAATGATGGGATCTTCTATGTAGATGTTTTTAGCAACAATGGTGTATTTCCCGTCAACGAACATGGGCTTTCCTCTTCCTTCACTCATGTTCCTCAGGTAAACATCGCTGTCTGTTTTGATCACACCGTTGAAATAGATATCGTACTCGTTTCTGTCAAGACCAAGAAGTTTCTTTGCCTCGTTCCCCTGAATGACGAGGTGATACAGATCGCTGTTTGGCTCCCGCTTGAGGTGGAAAAGAGGTATTTCCTTTCCTTCACTTTCTCCAACGAAAAACCAGTCGTTCATATCGTTACTCACATACTCTCTGTATATTTCTTTGTACTTCACTTTTATCAAATAGTCGTTTTCACTGTTACCTCTTGGTGTGTTGAATTCGATTATATAAATCGGTTCTAACTGTTTTTTATAAAACTTCCACCAGCGTCGCTTCCACCGCCACCATCCATCTTTTTCATCGTAATCATAATCAACTATCTTGGCTGCAGGAAGCTCTATTCCCACCGGCTCAACCGAGTTGACCGCTTCGCTGGCGGGTTTTACGATTTTTTCGATCTCTCTTGCGTAATAGTCTTTTATCTTACTCATGTTGTACTTCTCTATGTCCTCTTCTGTCAGGTATTTTGGAGGAGGATTTTCGTATCTTGGACCATTTCCCGCTTCCACTTCGATGCCTTTAAACTCCACACTCGCCTTGAACAACGGCTCTCCTTCCACATGTATCACGTCGTTCGATCTGAAAGGACCATCTATGGTATCCTGAGTGATGAAGTATATCTTTTTACCACCTGGCTTTGTTTCCTTTTCTGTGAAATACGCGTACTTGTTCAAAAAGTCCGAAGAGAGAACAGCGTATTTGTAAACCACAGCCTTTCCCAACTGCACTCTCACAACGAGCAAAGCGTAGAAGGGATTATCCTTGAAAGGAAAGACAACAGCATCGAAATTGGAAAAACCGAGTTTCGATGCTTCCATGGAAAAATCGCTATCTGAAGAAAGATCGAAGTGTTTTTCTGTATCAAGTAACGAAAACGTTTCTCTCCACGCCTCACCATCCGACTGGGCAAAAGCCCTTTTTTTGAAGTCCTCAAACCACGTTACATTCCCTGTAGACCAGTTGCTAATGCTTATGCCTAAAAATCCGAAGTATTTTTTCAAACAGGCAATTCCCAGATTCAAAATATTGGAGGCCCTGTAAGTGGCTTCGAGCCTATGAGACGTCATCTGTACGTTTTCAGCGTACTGTTTGAACGCGAGGAACACAGACGTTCCCAGAACAGAAACGATCAGCAAAATCACAACGGTTGTTACAAGAAGAGAACCACTCCTCATGAAAACCACCTCACTCCAGGTTTGGAAGAGCAATACTCATGAAATAAGTTCTCTCGATGTTGTTCTTTTTCTTTCCTATGGTGAAAGAGATCGTACCGGGGTTGACAAAGAAGGTGCAGGTGGAAATGTCCGACACGAGGAGCTTTTCTTTTTCGAAGATCCATTTATTGTTGGAATCCATCCGATAGATTTGAAGTTCGATATTGGGTCTTCTGAATACGATGGTGTATAGATAACTCTGAGAACCAAAATTTTCACCGCCGAAAGGTACGTCCACCCGAAAGGAGATGCTTGCAGGATCGTCTGGATCAAAAGACACTTGATCCGCCCTTGGCCCTGCCTTTATGATCTCTTTTCTCAACTCCATAGCCGCTTTCAAGAGTTCATCAGCCAGTTCAATTGTGGTTAGAGACTGAGTGGAAACAATCATCATTCTCGTTGCAATACCCAGAATCAAAAGAACTGCTGCAAGGACAACAGCTATTGTGATCAGCATCTCTGTGATAGTGAATCCATCTCTCATCGTTCCACCTCCACATGTAATTACTATCAGAAAAATATGGCAAAAATGTGGCAGGTGATAGAATCGTATACAGGGAGGTGAAAAGATGGTTATCTCAGAAAAAGTGAGAAAGGCACTGAACGATCAACTGAACAGAGAAATCTACTCGTCGTATCTTTACCTTTCGATGGCAACCTACTTCGATGCGGAGGGTTTCAAGGGTTTTTCACACTGGATGAAGAAGCAGGCACAGGAAGAATTCACGCATGCAATGAAATTCTACGAATACATCTACAGCAGGGGTGGAAGGGTAGAACTCGAAGCGGTGGAAAAACCCCCCTCGAAGTGGAATGATGTAAAAGACGCGTTCGAAGCTGCTCTGAAACACGAGGAATTCGTTACCCAGTCGATCTACGAAATACTGGAACTTGCCTCGAAGGAGAAAGACCACGCCACCGTGAGTTTCCTCAAATGGTTCGTCGACGAGCAGGTGGAAGAGGAAGAACAGGTGAGGGAGATTCTGGACCTTCTTGAAAAGGCAAACGGTCAGATATCCGTGATCTTCCAACTGGACAGATACCTTGGGCAGAGGGAATGAGGGGGCAGTACGCCCCCTTTTTTGTGTGGAGGTGAAAACGTGATACTGGTACTCGGAGTGTTCAAGATAGAAGTGGAGCCCATGCTGGAAGAGATGGAGGTGCTTGAGAAAGGACGCCTTTTGAAAAGATACTACCAGCGCGGAATCATCGGAAGAAACGAGGTTGTCGTGAGTTACGGCTTCATCGGAAAGGTGGAAGCAGCCCTCGTCACACAGGCCTTTCTGGACAGATTCAACATAGACGCCGTTTTTCTGACGGGAAACGCCGGTGGTCTGGAAGATGTCGAAGTGGGTGATGTGATAGTTGGGGACTCCTACACGGAGTACGACTTCGAAACTGCCCTGGGTGATGAAGGAATCGTGATCCCGGGAAGCGAAGATCTAGAGGACAAAGTGATAGCTTACTCAAGCAGAGAAATCAAAACGGGGCTGATAGCGAGCGGAGACTCTTTTGTAACGACAAAGGAGAAGGCAGAGAAGATAAAAGAAAAAACGAAAGCCCTCTGCGTCGACATGGATTCTGCCGCTGTGGCAAAGGTCTGTTATGAAAACGAAAAGAAGTTTCTCGCCATAAAGACCATCGTCGATCTCTGCGGAAAAGATACCGAAGAGGATTTCAAGAAGAACTACGAAAAGTACGGTTTTCTGTCGAATCTTGTTCTTTTGGACGTTTTGAAGCGGTGTGTCCTTTAAGCGAACAGGGAAGAAAGGACAATCGAATAATACTTCGTTTCTTCTGAATCTGCCCTCGAGGTGAGAACAACCGGTACCTTTCCTCCAAGGATGGTGGATGCCGCCCTTGCCTTTGCCAGAAAGACCAGTGCCTTGTAGAGTATGTTCGCCGCTTCTATATCTGGAAGGATCAAAATATCTGCCTTTCCTGCCACCGGGCTTTCTATTCCCTTCCTTCTTGCCGCCTCCTCAGATACCACGTTGTCCAGGGCAAAGGGTCCATCGACGATGCAGTTTTTTATCTGACCTCTCTGGTTCATTTTGGAAAGAACAGCGGCCTCTATTGTAACGGGCATCTTCGGATTCACAATCTCTATGGCTCCCACTATCGCAACCTTCGGCATCTTTATTCCCAGAACATCCGCCACACGGACGCAGTGTTCGATCATGTTCACTTTCTGCTCCAGAGTTGGGTTTATCACCATCCCGGGATCTGAGATGATCAGGGGCCTGTCGAATCCAGGTATTTCCATCACGCTCACCATGGAGAGTGTTTTTCCCGTTCTGAGACCGTACTTTTCGTCCAGATAGATCCTCATGAGATCCCCCGTTTTTATCTTTCCCTTCATCAAAAAGTCGCACTCACCTTTCGAAACCGACTCCACAGCGAGTTTCCCCGACTCTTCCATGTCGCAGTCAACGATGTGGGGACTTTCCCACTCCGGGACGTATTCTTTCACGATCTTCATGATCTCATCCTCTGGACCGAACAGAACGGGCTCGCATATACCTTCTTTCCACGCTCTGAAAACGGCCTCTATCACGTGATCGTCGTTTGCAGCCGCAACGGCGAGTTTTTTTCCTCTTCCATGCGCTTTCTCTGCCAGCTTTTCCAGATACACACTCTCATCCCCTCACAGAAGATGCTTCTCTTTTCCGTACTCCAGCACTACCTCCCTGAGTCTTTTGATCCCCTCCACTATCTTCTCATCCGGTGGCAGGCAGAAAGAGAGTCTCATGGAGGAACTGGGCTCGTCGTGAACCTTGAACACTCTTCCAGGAACGTAGAAGACTTTCTTCTTCTTCGCGTACTCGAACATCTCCCATGTGTCGAAACCCTCCGGAAGTGTGATCCAGATGAAGAGTCCCCCTTCAGATTTCACCCACTTCGCACCGGGTATGTCGGAAAAGTACTCTTCGAGTGCATCGAGCATCACCTTTCTCTTCTTTCTGTAGAGTTCAACGGTGGGTTTCAACTGTTCGAGAAGATCGTACCTTTCCAGGTAACGTGCAGCGAGGCGATGTGTGATCGCGGGACTGCATAGATCCGCCGATTGTTTTGCCTGAACGATCTTCCTGATGAACTCCTTGCTTCCTGCCACCATTCCTATCCTGAGACCCGGTGCGAGAACCTTGCTGAAGGTGTTGAGGAGCACCACCCTCTCAGGTCCTCCTATCTTGAACACAGGATCTATCGTTTCACCCTCGTACCTCAGGGCACCGTAAGGATCGTCTTCCACGATGAAAAGATCGTATTTTTCTGCAATTTCAACGAGCGCTTTTCTCTTTTCCAGAGAGGTAGTGACACCTGCGGGGTTGTGGAAGTTGGACACAACGTATATGAACTTCACCTGTTTTATTTTTCCCTTTTTATCCATGTCTGAGAGTTTTCTCTCCAGGATGTTCAGATCCATTCCATTGTCTTCGAGTGGAACCACGATGAAGTTCGCAAGGTACTGTTTGAAAGCGTTTATGGCTCCAAGGTAGGCCGGATCATCCAGAACGCAGTAACTCTCGTCATCGAGGAATATCTTTCCTATGAGGTCCAGTGCCTGTTGGGATCCCACGGTGAACACCAGGTTGTCTTCGTCGAGGCCGGTGATACCGTACATTCGCTCCAGAAGTTTCAGAATCTGTCTCTTCAAAAGAGGGTCCCCTTCTGTTGTCGAGTACTGGAGTGTGTAGTGGTACTCTTTTTCTATGATCTCTTTTGCGATCTCGGCAAGTTCCCTCCTCGGGAAGGTTTCCGGGTCCGGCACTCCTCCACCGAAGGAAATGGCGTCTTTGTCAGCAGCGAACTTCAGGATCTCCCTTATGATCGAAGATTTCATGTTTTTTCCGATCTTTGAAACCTTGTTTTCCAGATTCACACGGCCACCCCCTGCTGCCTATCCTTTCTGGTGAATTATACACCAAACGGAGCGTTTCTTCGATGTGTTATTTGATATACTTTATAAAACGACCGATCGGGTGGTGGTTCTGTGAGAGAAAAGATCGAAAAAGTGATTTTGAACGTCGAAAAAGTTATAAAGGGAAAGAGGGAAGCGATAAAAGCGGTTGTCGCAACACTTCTTGCGAAGGGCCATGTTCTCATGGAAGACGTGCCGGGTGTTGGAAAGACCATGCTCGCAAGATCCCTTGCGATATCGCTGGGGGTTGATTTCAAGCGGGTTCAGTTCACACCGGACCTTTTACCAACGGATCTCACCGGGCTGTACATATACGACAGGAAAAAAGAGGACTTCGTTTTCAAAAAAGGACCCATATTCACCGATGTTCTTCTGGCAGACGAGATAAACAGGGCAACTCCGAGAACCCAGTCTGCCCTTCTCGAAGCGATGGCAGAGGGACAGGTAACCGTGGATGGAATCACCCACAGACTCTCCGACAGGTTCTTCGTCATCGCCACACAGAATCCCATCGAGTACGAGGGAACCTTTCCACTTCCCGAGGCTCAACTGGACAGGTTCATGACCTGTGTGAAGATGGGATATCCAGATGAGAAAGCAGAGATGGAGATGCTCACCTCTCAGGAAAAGGACCATCCCGTAGAACACCTGGGACCGGTTCTGAACGCTGAAGAACTCACTGATCTTCAGAAAGCGGTGAGAAATGTCTTTGTCAGCGATGACGTGAAACGATACATCGTTGATATAGCGAACGCAACGAGAAACCACCCAAGCCTTCTTCTGGGTATGAGTCCAAGGGGAAGCGTTGCCCTCATGCACTTTTCCATGGCCCTTGCGTTCATGGAAGGAAGAGATTTTGTCCTTCCAGACGATGTGAAGAAAGCAGCCCTGTACGTGATTCCGCACAGGGTGATCCAGTCTGCCGAATCCAGACTCAAGAGGGAAAAGAAGGAGGACATAGTGAAAGAAATACTCGATCATGTGAAGGTGGTTGAATGAGGGTAAGAAAAAAAGGTCTTGTGATCCTCACAATCTTTTCTGTGATGGCCTGGATACTCACACAGAACAACCTTCTGCTGTTTCTTGTTTTCTTTGCCGTCACAAGGTGGATCGATCTTTTTCTTGTGCTCAGAAACATTCCAAAGTTGAAGGTGGAAAGGTACATCACAAAGACGAGACTTTTCGTGGATGAAAAAGCCAGGATGGTCTTCAAGATCATTAACACAGGAAACATGAAGCTTTTCCTCAAACTCCAGCCCAGTCTCTCCCCCGTCAGGTTCTTCAAAAAGGATTCTGAAAGGATAATCCTGGATCCTCTTTCATCGAAAGAACTGACGTTCATCTTCTCCTACGGCACGCGCGGAAAGAAGATCCTGAAAGACTTTTCCATCACCTTCGAGGACACGTTCGCAATGTTCTCCGTTCAAAAGGTCTTCGAGGTGGAGGACGAAGTGATAGTCTTTCCAGAATACCTGCCCATCACCTTTTACAAAGAATCCCTGAAAGAACTGCTTCCTGGCAGAAAGAGCCCACTGAAACTTCTGGAAGACAACACGATGTTGAAGGGCCTCAGAGATTACAACGGCGAGCCGATGAACAGGATACACTGGAAGGCCTCCGCAAGGTACGGAAAACTCCTTGTGAAAGAGCACGATCACACCGCTCTTGGAAAAGTGAAGATCTTTCTGGATCTGAACCTTTCCAAAAATGCAGAACTTGGAGAGGTCTGGAAAGAACTCAGAAAGCACTACGAGGAAGAAGCGGTGAAACTCGTTGCAAGCGTTGTGAAAGAGTTGAAAGAAAGCCACACGCCCGTGGAACTGGTGGTGATCGGTGAGAGGGTGTGGAAAAACAACGAGAAAGACTGGGTTTCAGATTTTGAACTGCTTGCCACCGTGAAAGGAACGGACACACCTTCTCTCGACACGAGGGACATTCTGGAAGTCCACAGGTTCGATCCATCGGACACGGTGTTGCTCTTTTGTGTGCATCTGACCATGCAGGAACTTCCACTTCTTCTCAGGGTGAGATCAAAAGTTTCAAAACTGATCGTTTTTGTCATCCCCTACGGTTTGCGAGATCCGAACACGAAGCCTTTTAGAAGTTACCTTCTCATGCGAAGAGATCTACAGGATCTTCTGGAGAAAGCAAAGTTACTGGAGGAAAACCACGTGATAGTGAGAGGGATAAAGGAGAACATGACTTTCCAGGAGGCTCTGGACAGTGTTCCCTGATGTGCTGTTCGCAAGCGTGCTCTTTCTGTCCGGTATGAAACACTTCGACCTGTTCGTTCTGGGGGCACTCTCCGGTGTGACCGTGGTGATCGCCCTTAAAAGATTTTCCAGAACCTATCTGATAATCCTTCCGGCCTTCGGGTTTCTTTTCTGGCTCGTTCTGAAGAACAAAGATTTCATGATTTCTTCCCTTGTCACCAGTCTTTTTCTGATCTTCTCTGACTTTGAAAACGAAAGATCGAAGGTTCCGTCTCTTCTTGTTTTCTTTACAATGATGGTATTTTTCGGGAAGAATTCGCTCTCTCCAGCGCTTGTTTCTGGAGCGATATCCCTTTACTTTCTCTACGAGAGAAGATACCTGTACGCTCTGGCCTCTCCCCTTCTGATGCTTGCTCCACCCTTCGATCTTCCTTCACTCTCGTTTGGAGGAAAACAAGTAGATGAAATTGCAGAATCTTCACAGCAGTCGACAAGAAACGTGGTTGTGATGATGGAAAAGTTCTTTCAGGGAGAAAACCCACTCATGGGAATACTGTGGGGGATCATCTTCTGGGTTGTCGCGGCGAGTGCGATCTTTCTTTTTCTGGCCTTTCTGAAAAAAGTCCGTATCAACATGAAGATTACCCACTATGTGCTTGTTTTTCTTGCCGTTCTCGTGGTAGCTCTGTACGCTTTCTTTCTGTTTGTGAATCTTGTGGTCCAGAACGTGAACCTCGAAATCGGTGTTCCGGAACTCACCCCGATCGGTCAGATGCTCTCCTCCTCTCCGTCTGCCTCTGTAACCATCGTAGAGATCGAAAGAAATCCCTCGTGGAACGGTGTGAGATGGGTTCTGACCATTGCCACTTTCGTCATGGCAATACTGATCCTTTATAACGCACTCAAGATCTTTCTGAAAACGACAAGATCAACAGACAGTGAACTGGAAACAGAAGAGATGGTGGAAGAAAAGTTGGAAAAATCCCCAGAGGATGAAAAGCAGACCGAGCGGAAAGAAATCCACAGTGTAGAAGAGGCTTATCTGTATTTAAGAGAAAGGTTTTTCCCTGGAAAGGACCACCTCACCCCATATGAACTGATAGAAGGAAAAAGGTATCACCACTTCAGAGAACTCACAGAGAAGTTTGCAAAAATAAGATACTCACGCATGAGAGAAAAAACTCCCTTTTCCGAATTGAAAAAACTCTTCCTGGAATCGGAAAAGGAACTGAAACGCTATCATACAAGCAACCATGAGAAAAATATGCAAAAAGAAGCATAAATCTTCAAAACAGAAAAACGAACAGAATTCATCGAAAATTGCCCAGGAAAATCGAAGACGAGAAAATTAACCCACAGAAAAGTTTGAATTAAGATTCAAAAAGATTTCTTGACGGCTCTCTGGAGAGCCTGTAAAATACTTATAAAAATCATTCTCAAAAGGGGAGGGAAAGATCATGAGGAAAGCCGTTTTGACTGTTCTTCTTGCTCTGATGGTTGTGAGTCTCTTTTCTGCGGTCAAGATCGGCGTGATTCTTCCGATGACGGGTGGGATCTCCGCGTTCGGAAGGATGGTGTGGGAAGGAATCCAGATTGCCCACGAAGAGAAACCCACCGTTCTCGGGGAAGAAGTGGAACTCGTTCTTCTTGACACAAGAAGTGAAAAGACGGAGGCAGCCAACGCAGCGGCAAGGGCCATAGACAAAGAAAAAGTTCTTGCCATAATCGGTGAAGTTGCAAGTGCACACTCTCTTGCCATTGCACCACTTGTAGAAGAGAACAAGGTTCCGATGATATCGCCTGCTTCCACGAATCCACTCGTGACACAGGGAAGAAAGTTCGTCTCCAGGGTGTGCTTCATCGATCCGTTCCAGGGAGCGGCAATGGCGGTCTTTGCCTACAAAAACCTCGGTGTTAAAAGGGTGGTCGTGTTCACAGACGTTGAACAGGACTACAGCGTGGGTCTTACGAACTTCTTCATAAACAAGTTCACCGAACTCGGCGGACAGGTAAAAAGGGTGTACTTCAAGAGCGGAGACCAGGACTTCTCCGCACAGCTTTCCGTTGCAATGGCGTTCAATCCTGATGCGATCTACATAACAGGGTACTATCCGGAGATCGCCCTCATCTCAAGACAGGCAAGACAACTTGGTTTCACCGGTTACATCCTCGCCGGTGACGGGGCTGATGCACCAGAGCTCATCGAAATCGGTGGAGAAGCGGTGGAAGGGCTTCTCTTCACCACCCATTACCATCCAAAGGCAGCGAGCAACCCCGTTGCCCAGAAGTTCGTTGAAACCTACAGAGAAAAGTACGGAAAAGATCCGGCCGCACTCAACGCACTCGGATACGATGCGTACATGGTCCTTCTCGATGCGATAGAAAGGGCAGGAAGCTTCGACACGGAAAAGATCGCCGAAGAGATCAGAAAGACAAGAAACTTCGAGGGAGCAACGGGTATCATCAACATCGATGAGAACGGGAATGCCATCAAATCCGTGGTCGTGAACGTGGTAAAGAACGGAACCTTCGACTTCGAAGCCATTATAAATCCATCCGATATTCAATAGTTCTACTCAAAAGACCAGTCAGGCGGGGCCCCGATATGGGGCTTCGCTTTATTTAGTTGAGAAAGGAAGGTGAAAGGGTGGTATTTTTCCTGCAGAACCTCTTCAACGGGATCATGCTCGGTGGGCTTTACGCACTCATAGCGATAGGTTACACGATGGTCTACGGTATTCTGAGACTCATCAACTTCGCCCATGGTGACGTGATGATGATGGGAGTGTACTTTGCATTTTACGCTGCCACCCTTCTCTCGTTGAGTCCCTTTCTTTCTGCCGTTGTTGCGATACTCGGTGCGGCACTTCTTGGATTTCTCATAGACAGGGTGGCTTACAAACCTCTGAGGAACGCTCCGAGGATTTCCGCACTGATCACGGCAATTGGAGTTTCCTTCTTTCTTGAGAGTCTTGCCGTTGTGATTTTCGGTGCCATTCCCAAGTCGTTTCTGAACGTTTTCAAAGACAGAACGATCCTGAACAAGGTATTGATCGTTGCCGGCGCCAGAATCCCCCTTCTCACGTTCCTCGTCATATTCATCACCGCTGTCATCCTGGTGGTGCTCTTCTTCATAGTCTACAGGACAAAGATCGGAATGGCGATGAGGGCAATTTCCATGGACATACCAACGACATCCCTGATGGGAGTCAACGTGGACGCCGTCATTGGTTTCACCTTCGCCCTCGGTTCTGCCCTGGCTGCTGCGAGCGGGATCATGTGGGCGATGAGATTTCCGAACGTGCACCCCTACATGGGATTCATGCCGGGACTCAAAGCGTTCATTGCCGCGGTCTTTGGAGGAATAGGCTCGATCCCCGGAGCCGTGCTCGGGGGTGTTCTTCTTGGACTCATAGAGATATTCCTTGCGGCCTATTTCCCATCCGTTATGGGATACAGGGATGCTTTTGCTTTCATCATACTGATAGTCATTTTGCTCGTTAAACCGTCAGGCCTTCTTGGCAAAAAAATCGTGGAAAAGGTGTGATGGAGATGGAGAAGAGACAGTCAACACGTACGAACTTCATCCTCACGGTCATCTTTGTCCTCTTCATGGTCTTTCTTCTCTATCTTGCCAACAGGTACATGGACAGCTACAAACTGAGGGTGGTGCGACTCATCGCCATATACGGGATCATGGCGGTGAGTTTGAACCTGATAAACGGTATCACGGGTATTTTCTCGCTTGGTCATGCCGGTTTCATCCTGATCGGTGCCTACACTGCCTCGCTTCTTACGCTTTCACCCGAACAGAAAGCGATGTCTTTCATAATAGAACCCATCGTTCCGTGGCTTGCAAACGTTCACACGGATTTTCTCACTGCCACTCTAGCAGGGGGAGCTCTGGCTGCGCTCTTTGCCTTTCTCATAGGATGGCCCGTTTTGAGGCTCTCCGGTGATTATCTTGCCATAGCATCGCTTGGTTTTGCCGAAGTGATCAGGATCGTTGCACTGAACGCCATCAGCATCACAAACGGCCCGCTGGGGCTGAAGGGAATTCCTGAGTACTCAAACATCTGGTGGTGCTACGGATGGCTTTTTGTCACCGTTTTGTTCACGGCAAGCCTCGTGAACAGCAGTTACGGTAGAGCCCTGAAGGCTGTCAGGGAAGATCGCATAGCGGCAGAAGCTATGGGAATAAACGTCTTCAAACACCAGCTTCTCTCTTTCGTCATAGGGGCGTTCTTTGCAGGAGTTTCCGGTTCTCTCTACGCTCACTGGCTCACGACGATAGATCCCAGGATCACCACACTCGGACCCATGCTCACCTTCTACGTCCTCATCATGATCGTGCTCGGAGGTCTTGGCAGCATCTCGGGATCACTCATAGGAGCGGCACTCTTTGCGATCCTCTTCGAATGGCTCAGAGATCTGGAAGAGCCCTTCACGTTCTTCGGGATACACGTTCCCGGTATAAAGGGAATGAGGATACTTGTGATATCTGCCATATTCATACTCGTGATGATCTTCTGGCAGAGGGGCATCATGGGAAGAGAGGAACTCACCTGGAACAACCTCTATCGGTGGCTCTTTGCTCGTCGCAAAGGTGGTGAAAAGAAATGACGGTCACGGATCTTTCGAGAAAACCCCTTCTCATACTGGATCATGTGACGATGCAGTTCGGCGGACTCGTTGCGGTCGATGATTTCACAAACGAGATCAGAGAAGGAGAACTCGTCGGACTCATAGGGCCAAACGGTGCCGGGAAAACAACGGTGTTCAACGTGATAACGGGCATATATACTCCCACAAAGGGTAGAATCATCTTCGATGGAATCGACATCACTGGCCTGAAGCCCTATCAGATCACACACCTTGGAATTGCAAGGACCTTCCAGAACATCAGGCTCTTCTCCGACATGACTGTCCTGGAAAACGTCCTTGTGGCACAGCACCATATCCTTTCCAACCCGGACGCAGACAGGATCCTGGTGAAACATGGAAAAAAGAAGAAGGGAGAAGGACGTTTCTGGTTCTGGAGAGCAGTCACCAAGATCGGGTACCTGAAAAAAGAAAAGGAAATGGTGGAGAAGGCAAAGGATCTGATAAGAAGAGTAGGACTGGAAAAGGTGATGTACGAGAAAGCCTCTTCGCTTCCATACGGTGATCAGAGAAAACTGGAGATAGCCCGCGCCCTTGCAACGAAGCCGAAACTGATCCTCCTCGATGAACCCGCCGCGGGTATGAACCCGAAAGAAACAGAAGATCTCATGGAGTTCATAAAACAGATAAGGAAGGACTTCAACCTGACCGTTCTTCTGATAGAACACGACATGAAGGTGGTCATGGGAATCTGTGAGAGAATTATCGTGATGGATTATGGCAGAATCATAGCAGAGGGAACGCCAAAGGAGGTACAGAACGATCCCAGGGTGATAGAGGCCTACCTTGGAAGGGAGTGGGAAAGTGTCTGATCTTGTCCTTGAAGTGAAGTCTTTGCACGTCTACTACGGTGCGATACACGCCCTCAAGGGGATAGACTTGAAAGTTCCCAGGGGACAGATAGTAACGCTCATCGGTGCAAACGGAGCGGGAAAAACAACCACCCTCTCTGCCATCGCGGGGCTTGTGAAGGCTCAGAAGGGAAAGATCATCTTCAACGGTCAGGACATCACGAACAAACCCGCCCATGTGATAAACAAAATGGGGATAGCCCTCGTTCCGGAGGGAAGAAGGATCTTTCCAGAACTCACAGTGTACGAAAACCTCATGATGGGAGCGTACAACAGAAAAGACAAGGACGGTATAAAACGGGACCTCGAGTGGATCTTTTCTCTCTTTCCAAGGCTGAAGGAAAGACTGAAGCAGCTGGGAGGAACTCTCTCGGGTGGAGAACAGCAGATGCTTGCGATCGGAAGAGCGCTGATGAGCAGGCCAAAACTTCTGATGATGGACGAGCCGTCACTGGGACTTGCTCCCATACTGGTCTCAGAAGTTTTTGAAGTCATTCAGAAGATCAACCAGGAGGGAACCACGATCCTTCTTGTGGAACAGAACGCCCTTGGCGCTCTCAAAATAGCCCACTACGGATACGTTCTGGAGACGGGCAGGATCGTACTTGAAGGCAAAGCCAGCGAACTTCTGGACAACGAGATGGTCAAAAAAGCCTACCTTGGTGTTGCATAAGGGGGGAAAGCATGCTGGTCAAGGATTTCATGACGAGAAACCCGATCACCATAGCTCCAGAAACGTCTTTCAACGAGGCTTTGAAACTCATGAAGCAGAACAAAATCAAGCGACTCATTGTGATGAAAGATGGTAAAATCGTGGGAATAGTGACGGAAAAAGATCTGCTCTACGCTTCTCCATCGAAAGCCACCACCCTGAACGTGTGGGAGCTTCACTACCTTCTGTCCAAGCTCAAGGTGGAAGAGATCATGACGAAAGACGTTGTAACGGTGAACGAAAACACACCGATAGAAGACGCAGCAAGGATAATGGAAGAACGTGACATAAGCGGACTTCCTGTGGTCGATGATTCGGGAAGGCTTGTTGGGATCATCACACAGACAGACATATTCAAGGTCTTCGTGGAGATATTCGGAACGAAGAGAGAGGGAACCATAAGGTACACGATGGAGATGCCGGACAGACCGGGAGAGCTTCTCGAGGTAGCAAAGAGGATATACGAGGCAGGTGGAAACATCATCTCCATAGCGACGCTCTTTGAAGAGGGAAAAGACTCGTACCTGGCTACTCTCAGGGTCGAAAACATCGACCACGAAAAGTTCATAAGGTCACTCGATGAGATCAACGTGAAACTCCTGTACTACCACTCGAACTGATCAGATCCCCCTCATTGTGAGGGGGAGGTTCTGTGTTATAATTATTTTAGACTTTTTTGGTAGAAAAAGGAGAGAGAGCATGGCCTTCTCTGTCGTAGAAGTGAGTTATTTGATGGCCTTGGGGTATGGGATCCTTGCGTTTTTCAGTCCATGTGTTCTTCCACTGATACCAGCTTTCTTCGGTGTGCTGTTTTCGTCGAGGGGTGACTTTTTCAAACTGCTTGGTTTTTTCCTTGGAATCTCATCACTCTTTTCTCTCATGGGAGTGTTCTTTGGACTCTTTGGGAACTTCATTCCCTCGTACGTTCTCACGTGGATTTCTGGACTTGCCCTTGTAGTCTTTGGTCTGCTCTACCTGTTCGACGTTGAAATTTTGAGAGTGAGGAAAAATCCAAACGTCTGGAGGTTCAAGGGTGGGGGATTTCTGAATGGTTTTCTTCTTGGAGGAAGTGTGGGGCTTGTGTGGATTCCCTGCTCGAGTCCCATCTTAGGAAGCATTCTTGCCATTGTGGCAAGCGGGAAAGAGCCGGTGAAAGGTGGCGTGCTTCTTTTTCTGTACTCACTTGGAATATCGATTCCGTTCGTTCTGGCAGGGGGGTTCATCAACAGGCTTTTGAACCGCATCAGTTTCAAAAGACCGGTGTGGATGAGAGTATTGAAGATGGTGGGGGCTTCTTCTCTCATTTTTGTTGGAATACTCATACTTTCAGGAAAGTTCATCACGTACTGATGGGAGGATGATACTGTGAGAAAATTTGTAATGTTCATGCTGATCTTTTTTGGTGTTTTATCCTTCGCTCTCAGTCTGGACGACGCTTACAGACTTTCAAACATCACACAGAGAAAACTCATCATCATGTTCTCGAGTCCGACCTGCTATTACTGCAACCTGTTCAAAAAGGAAGTTCTTCCAAAAGAAGACTTTCAGGAGATCCTCGTGCCAAACTTCGTTCTGGCAGAAATTTACGCTACCGACGAGAAGACAACGCTCTTTGCGAGTGAAGTTTTGAACGAGCCCTCTCTTTCTTACAGAGAACTCTTCCAAGGGTTTGGTGTGAGGGGAACACCCACGTTCTTTTTCTTCAAGGGGAAAAAATACCTTGGGTACCTTCCCGGTTACGTGGAAAAGGACATGTTCATAAAGATACTGAAATACGTTGCTCAGGAATTGAAAGAGGACTTCGAGTCTTACATGAAAAAGAACGATCCATTCGTGGGAGAGCCGGTGATCATCGAAGTTTCCAAAGAAGATGCAGACTTTGTTCTGAAAAAGGACAAGAACGCTGTGAAGGTGGAGAGTGTACCGGATGAGGTGAGAAAAGACAGAGTGTATGTAACAGAAGATTCTGGTTTGGCGAGCAAGCTCAAAGACATGGGAGCGATGAGAATTCTTCTGATCAAAGATTAAAATCCTAAGAACATCGCGTAGGATCTGTTATCATTAGTTCTAGAAAACATCACAGAAAGGGAGGTACGAAGCGTGGAGAAGATAAAGGTCAAAAATCCCATAGTCGAGCTCGATGGTGACGAGATGGCGCGCGTGATGTGGAAGATGATCAAGGAAGAACTCATCCTTCCCTATCTTGACATCCCTCTGATTTACTTCGATCTTGGGATAAAAAAGAGGGACGAAACAGACGATCAGATAACGATCGAGGCGGCAAAGGCGATCAAGAAATACGGGGTCGGTGTGAAATGTGCAACGATCACGCCTGACGCGGAAAGGGTGAAGGAGTACAACCTGAAGAAGGCCTGGAAGAGTCCAAACGCCACGATCAGAGCCTACCTCGATGGCACTGTTTTCAGAAAGCCCATCATGGTGAAGAACGTCCCACCCCTTGTAAAGCGCTGGAAAAAGCCCATCATCATAGGAAGACACGCCTACGGAGACATATACAACGCGGTGGAAGCAAAAGTAGAAGGCCCTGCAGAAGTGGAACTTGTCGTGAAGAACAGGGAAAACAAAGTCCTGCTGGTCCACAGGTTCGAAGGAAACGGTGTTGTGATGGCAATGCACAATCTAGAGAAATCCATCAGGAGTTTTGCACGTTCATGTATCAACTACGCTATTTCGGAAAAGGTGGACATCTGGTTTGCAACGAAGGACACGATCTCGAAGGTCTACCACGCGTACTTCAAGGACATCTTTCAGGAAGAGGTGGACAGAAGAAAGGAAGACCTCGAAAAGGCTGGGGTGAACTACAGGTACATGCTCATCGACGACGCAGCCGCTCAGATCCTGAGAAGTGAAGGAGGAATGCTCTGGGCCTGTATGAACTACGAAGGAGACATCATGTCCGATATGATCGCCGCTGGTTTTGGAAGCCTTGGGCTCATGACATCTGTTCTCGTCTCGCCCGATGGTGTCTACGAGTTCGAAGCCGCCCACGGCACGGTTAGAAGACACTACTACAGATATCTGAAGGGTGAAAAGACCTCGACGAATCCAACCGCATCCATCTTTGCCTGGACAGGTGCGATAAGAAAAAGGGGAGAACTCGACAACACACCCGAGGTGTGTGATTTCGCAGACAAACTGGAAAAAGCCGTCATAAACACCATAGAGTCTGGTGTGATCACAAAGGACCTTCAGCCCTTCACAGACCCACCCATCGACAGGTACGTGACGCTGGAGGAGTTCATAAAAGAGGTGAAAAAGAACCTGGAAGAACTTCTGTGAGCGGGGCCTTCCCGCTCTTTTTCAATATCTCACCCTTGGATCTATCAGGGCGTTTATCACATCCACGAGGATACTTATCACCACGACGATCAGTGCGAAGAAGACCACCGTTCCCTGAATGGCAGGGAAATCTCTGTATCTGATCTTCATAACAAGATAGCTTCCAAGGCCAGGCCACGAGAAGGTGGTCTCGGTGAGGACCGCTCCTCCCAGAAGGAGTGCAAACTGAAGACCCATCATGGTGAATATGGGAACCAGAGCGTTCTTGAGGGCGTATCTGAACAGAACCACCCTTTCCTTCAATCCGCGGGCACGAGCCGCCTTCACGAAATCCTGAGCCAGCGTCAAAACGGTGTTGTTTCTCACCATGCGAACGAAGATACTGGAGATCACAAGACCGAGTGTGAGTCCCGGAAGAAATAGGTGTTCGAAGACATCTTTCAGAGCCTCCCAGTTTCCTGTCAGAAGAGCATCTATCGAATAGATACCCGTTATCACCTTCAGATCGATTGTGGGGGAGATCCTTCCTCCCACGGGAAGCCATCTCAGAACAACACCGAAAACATACTGCATCATGAGACCAAACCAGAACACCGGGACGGCGTACATCACCATCGAGAACATCCTGGCACCTATGTCGATACCGCTGTCTCTTCTGTACGCGGCAAAACTTCCCCAGAAGATACCAACAAGGACGGCTATAACAAAGGAAAAAAGTGTGAGTTCCAGCGTTGCGGGGAACCTCTCTTTGATCTCATCCCAGATGGGTCTTCCGGTCAGTGTGGATTTCCCGAGGTCACCCCTTAAAAGATCTCCGATGTAGTCGAAGAACTGAACAACGATGGGTTTGTCCAGGCCCAGTTCGTGCCTTTTCTGTTCTATCACTTCCTTTGGAGCCTTTCCTCCGAGGATGGCGAGCACAGGATCACCAGGTATGATCCTGAGAATCAAAAATATCAGAGCAAGCAGGATGAAAATCATCGGAACAGCAAGAACGATCCTTGTTATCACGTAGTTCTTCAGGGACATCACGGCACCTCCAGAAAGCCGCCCCCAGGGGGGCGGCATTACTCACTCTTCCCAGTAGAGTATGTAGTATCTGAATATCTGTGTGGGCTCAAGCAGGATCCCCTTCACCTGCTTTTTCGCTGCACAGGTGGCAACACCCTGCCAGAGCGGTATGTAGGGAACGTCCCTGGCGAGGATCTCCTGGACCTTGTAGTAGATCTCGGCTCTCTTTTCCTGATCGGTGAGCTTTCTGGCTTCTATCATGAGGTTTTCCACTTCGGGATTCGAATAGAAACTTCCCAGAGATTTTGCACCACTTTCGCTCAGGAAGGGCCACACGTAGTCATCTGGGTCGAGATAATCCGGATACCAACCAAGCAGGAACAGTCCCATGGTACCGTTCAGGAAATATTCCACGTAGGTGGACCATTCGGCGTACTTCAGGTTCACCTTTATGACGCCGGTTTCCTCGAGGGATTCTTTCAACACCTGTGCAACGTCCGCCTCCGTTGTTCCGTAGTGTGTGGGTGTGTACCAGAGATCGATCACGAGCGGGTTGTTTTCGTCGTAGCCAGCCTCTTTGAGTAATGCTTTTGCTTTTTCCAGATCTCTCTCAGGGAAGACACTCTTGTGTCCCCACATGCCTTCTGGAATCATCGAGTACAGCGGTTTTGCAAGCCCTGCAAACACGTCCTCGACGATGACAGACCTGTTGACCGCATAGGCGAGTGCCTGTCTCACTTTCACGTTGTCGAACGGAGGCTGTGTCACGTTTATCACGAGATATCTTATTTGCGGGCTGTTTCCTTTGTAGACAACAATGTCCTCTCTTCCCTCAAGATCGATGATATCCCTTGGATCGAGATGCCTGTATGCAACGTCGATCTCTCCTGTTTCGAGTGCCAGTCTGAGGGTGGAGGCACTCTCGTAGAAGTTGATCACGATGGTCTTTGTCTTTGGCTTTTCACCGAAGTAGTTCGGATTGGCCTCAAGAACGATCCTCACGTCTCTGATCCACTCTTTGATCCTGTAAGGCCCAGAGGCCGAAGGTATCCCTTCGTAGAAGGAATCGGCTGGATAAACCTTTGGATTCACCGGATAGGCCACGGTGTAGCCAAGAACGGAGACGAACGCGGAGAACGGGTACTTCAGTGTTACACGGAACGTGTAATCGTCCACCACTTCCGTTTTTTCGACTATGTCCGAAAGCAAAAATGCGGGATCTCCGTTGAGTCTCATAACCCTGTCGAAGGAATACTTGAACACGTGTGCATCGATCGGTGTTCCATCCTCGAACTTTGCGTCTTTTCTCAGATAGAAGGTGTAGACCGTTCCCGTTTCATCGACTTCCCATCTTTCTGCGAGCACCGGTTTCAGGTTGCTGGTTCCTATCTCGTAGTCAACCAGACCGACCAGGACGTTCTGGAGTATGTTCGAGGAGAAGTAGTCATAGCAGTTTGCAGGATCGAGAGTTCTGATCTTGTCCGTGGTACCCACCACGATGATGTCCTTTGCTGCAAAAGAAAGAGTCACCGCCAGAACCAGAAACAACCAGACAAGCCTTTTCATACCCACTACCTCCCTTCAAGTGTAGAGATGACACGCCACTCTGTGATTTCCTTCGACCACCTTGAGCTGAGGTTCCTCTTCTGTACAAACATCCATTCTGTAGGGGCACCTGGGATGGAACCTGCATCCAGATGGAACGTCTATAGGGTTTGGGGTTTCTCCTTCGGGTATGAACTTTTTCTTTTTCTTGAGCGTGGGCTCGGGCACCGCAGAGATGAGTGCCTGGGTGTAAGGATGTTTTGGGTTCACATAGATGTCTTCGAAACTGCCTATCTCCACTATCTTTCCAAGGTACATAACGGCGATCTCGTCGCACACGTACTTCGTTGTGGCAAGGTCGTGTGTGATGAAGAGCATGGTGAGGTTGAACTCTTTTCGAAGATCCTGAAGAAGTTTCAGCAGTTGAGACCTCACGGACACGTCGAGCATGGCCACCGCCTCATCGGCGACCACAAAGCGGGGTTTCAAAATCAGGGCGCGTGCTATGACCACCCTCTGTCTCTGTCCCCCTGAGAGTTCCCTCGGGTATCTTCTGTAGAACTCCTCTGCGGGCTCCAGGTTGACCTTCTTGAGCATCTCGAGAACCATTTCCTTCCTCGATGACCTGTCACCGATTCCGTGTATCTCAAGGGCGTGTTCTATTGCTTTTCCCACCCTCATGTACGGATTAAGCGAGGCCATCGGATCCTGGAAGATGATCTGCATTTCCTTTCTGAGTTTTCTCATCTCTTCCTTTGAGAGTTTCGTGATGTCTTTTCCATCGAACAGTATTGTGCCAGCAGTCGGCTCTTCCAGTCTCAGAATTACTCTACCGGTTGTGGTCTTTCCGGAACCGGACTCCCCCACCAGTCCCAGACTCTTTCCTTCTTCGATACGAAAACTCACACCATCGACCGCTTTCACGTACTTTTTTGGTTTTCTCAGTATCGCATCGATCGGTCCGCGCCTTACAGGAAAGTGCTTCTTCAGGTCTTTCACTTCAATCAGAGCCATTCCGATCTCCTCCATAGAGCCAGCATTTCACACGCGTTCCGTCCACTTCGAACTCCGGAGGCTCTTTTTCTCGACAGATCTTCATCGCCTTTTCACACCTTGGAGCGAATCTACAACCCTTCGGTGGATTCGACAGATCGGGGGGAGAGCCAGGTATGTACTTCAGTTCCCTGTCGTTTATATCGGTGTTCGGTATGGACTCCAGCAGTGCCACTGTGTAGGGATGAAGGGGCTCGGTGAAGATCCTTTCCTTGGTTGCCAGTTCCACCAGATGGCCTGCGTACATCACACCGATTCTATCTGCCGCTTCGGCGACCAGTCCCATGTCGTGGGTTATCAGTATCATGGATGTGCTGTGTTCTCTGGAGAGTTTCTCAAGTAGCTCCATTATCTGGGCCTGTACGATCACGTCCAGAGACGTTGTGGGCTCGTCCGCTATCAGAACGGCTGGATTCAGAACTATGGAGAGAGCGATCATCACCCTCTGCCTCATGCCGCCGCTGAACTGAAACGGATAATCCCTCAACCTGTTTCTGTTTATACCAACGTCTTCAAGGGCACTAGCCGCAAGTTCTCTGGCCTCTTCTTCACTGAGATCGGGCCTGTGTGTGAGTATCATCTCCACAAAGTGGTCTCCTATTCTGAGGATTGGGTTGAGCGATGTCATCGGATCCTGGAATATCATGGAAACCTTCGAACCTCTGATTTTCCTCATTTCCTCGTTCGACAGCGAAGAAACATCTATTCCGTCCACCTTTATACTTCCTTCCACGATGGTTCCCTCTGGAAGAAGTTTCATGATGGCAAAGCCGAGGGTCGATTTTCCACAGCCGGACTCACCAACAAGTCCCAGCGTTTCTCCCTTTTCCAGGTCGAAAGAAACATTCTCAACAGCCCTTACAAAACCCTTCTCCGTTCGATACCTCACGCTTACGTTCTTCAATTCGAGCACCTTCATTTGCTTCTCTCCCCAACGTTCGGGTTTATGATCTCACTCATTCCCTCGCTGAACATGGAAAAGCCAAGAACGGACGTGATGATGGCAAGACCAGGAAACAGAACGCCCCACCAGGCCCTGCTCAGAATGAACCTCTGACCGTTGCTCAGATCGAATCCCCAGTCCGGGGTGGGAGGTGCTATTCCAAGTCCAAGGAAGCTGAGACCTGCTTCCGTCATGATCGCATCCGCAAGGTTCATGGAGAGGACCACCACAACGGAGGGAAGCACGTTGGGAAGCACGTATTTCACGAGGATCTCCCAGTCCCTCGCACCGAGGGCTCTTGCCGCCTCCACGTAGAGTTCGTTTTTCACGCTTGCAACCTGGTTCCTGACCACCCTGAAATAGGTGGGAGCATAGACAACGGCTATGGAAACGGCTATGTTCATTATCCCCGGTCCCAGCACTGCTGCGACCGCTATGGCAAGGATCAGACCAGGAAAAGAGTAGATAGCGTCCATCACTAGAGTCAAAACGCGATCAAAAATACCTCCGATGTAACCGGAAAGGAGTCCCAGAGGAATACCTATGGCAGACGCTATGAGAACGGCAAAGAACGCCACCATGAGGGCGATCCTTGAGCCGTATATAACCCTGCTGAAGATGTCACGACCAAGGTTGTCCGTTCCGAACAGGTGCTTCTCAGAAGGAGGTTGAAGGGACCTTCCCACACGAACGGTGGGATCATAGGGTGCGATGAGCGGTGCAAAGATTGCAAGAAAGACGTAGAACAGAAGAATGACCATTCCAATGAAAGCCAGCAGACCCGTCCTTCGTCTGAACAACCTGAAAACTGGTCCAAAGATCCTTTCGGAGACCACAATCTTCAACCCCACTTTTCTTTTTTCATAATAATACCACATATTGGAATAACCTTCAAATTCCGAATTATTCCTCCACGAACCAGACGGTTTTCTCTCTGCCTTTCACGAAACTTGCGGAAAGTGGTACTCCTTTCAGGATGTCGGCCAGTCTGTTCTTTTTCTCTTTTCCCCTGATGAGAAAAAGGACGTACCGGGAGGAGTTCAAAGCCCTGAAGGTCATGGTGATCCTTGGAACCATCGGATCGCCAGACGGCGGGGTGAAGGTTACCGCTCTTTCAATCTTTCCCGTCTTCGGATCGAAAATGGAGGCAACGTGTCCATCAGGCCCCATTCCGAGGATGGAAAGATCGAATTGACCTGCCGTTCTTATCTCCATCTCGTACCTTTCACAGGCTTTCTCAACAGGAAGGGAGGTATCAACGAAGTGGATGTTTTCGGAGGGGACTTCTATTCTACTGAAAAGAACCCCGTTTATGTTTTTGAAGTTGCTCTGATCCGAGTCGAGAGGAACGTACCGTTCATCGCTCAAGAAGAAATGAATGCGGTTCCATGGGAGGTTCAGATCTGCCAGTCTTTCATAAACGGGAAGAGGGGTCTTCCCTCCTGCCAGAACGACATAGATCCTCTCTTTTTCTTCGAGGAGTTTTTTCAACTTTCCGTGGATTTTTTCTACAGCGAATTCGATGTATCCTTCATCGAGTACGTATATCACGGTCTTCGCCATCTTCTGCCATCCCTTTCTATGAGAAGATCTGCTTCCTTCGGGCCCCAGGTTCCGGATGGATAGATGTGAGGTTCGAAGCGCACCGGATCGCTCTCCCATGCCTTCAAAACAGGATCGAGGAGTTCCCATGAGACTTCAAGATCATCCCTTCTCATGAAAAGCGTCGTATCCCCGAGTATCACATCCAGAAGAAGTCTTTCGTAGGCGTCCGGGAGTTTCACTCCGAAGTAGTCCTCGTATCTGAAGTCCATACTGAGAAGTTGAGGGGTCATACCGGGACATGGTCTTTTCACCTGAAACTCCAGAGAGATCGCCTCGTTTGGTTGTATGGTGAAAATGATCGTGTTGGGTTCGAGGTCTTTTGAGGGTACGTTGGGGAATATCGAGTGCGGAATCCTCTTGAAAACCACCGCCACCTCCGTCACTTTCTTTGGAAGTCGCTTTCCCGCCCTCAGGTAGAAGGGCACGCCGCTCCATCTCCAGTTGTCTATGAAGAGTTTCATGGCAACAAACGTTTCGACACTGGAATTCTTCGACACCCCCGGCTCTTCTCTATAAGCGGGAACGACTCTTCCGTTCACAGTTCCTCTTCCGTACTGTCCCCTGACGATCCAGTTTTCGAGATCTTCCACGGGAAACGGTCTGATAGATCTGAGAAGTTTCACCCTTTCACTTCTGAAGCTTTCCCCGTTGAAGGAAGAAGGAGGTTCCATGGTGATGAGTGCGAGGATCTGAAGCATGTGGTTTTGAAAGATGTCTCTGAGAAGTCCTGTGTTTTCAAAATATCCCGCCCTGTGTTCCACACCGATATCCTCTGCTATCGTGATCTGAACGTGATCCACGAACTTGTTGTTCCATATCTCCTCGAATATGAAGTTTGCGAACCTGAACACCAGGATGTTTTGAACGGTTTCCTTTCCAAGGTAATGATCGATCCTGAATATCTGGTGTTCACCAAAGGATCTCTGAAGCACCTGCTCCAGTTCTCTTGCGGATTTCAGGTCCTTTCCAAACGGTTTTTCTATCACAATGCGGGATGTTTCTGTGTTCAAGCCGGCCTTTGAGAGGTTTTCGATTATGGGAACGTACACATCGGGTGGAACAGAGAGGTAGAAGATCAAATTCCTGACTCCGAATCTTTTCATGAGGTCGTCAACGACTCTTTTCAGCGACTTAAAGGTATCGGGGTTTTGATAGTCTACCCTTGTGTAGCTGAAGCGTTTCAGAAGATCGGGCTGGGTGTTGAATCTGGATCTGAATTCCTCATCACCCATCCTCGTTCTTGCTGCACCGAGAACAAAGAAGCGCTCCGGTAAGATTTCGGCTTCAAACAACCTGTTCAGTGCCGGAACGAGTTTTCGTTTCGTCAGATCACCCGAAGCACCGAATATCACCATTCCAAAGGGTTGTTCGATTTTTGGAAAACAACGAAGGATTCCCGCATCGTTTTTCGGGCATTCTTTCAGTCCCAGTCTGCACCTCATCGTCTCACCTTCTTTGGGAAGAATTTTACCATAAAATAAGGAAAATCTAATTTCTTCTGTGTTAGAATTCTCTAAAAGGGGGGATGTTTATGAATCAGCTGAAAAGATCGAAAAAGAACAGGATCATAGCGGGTGTCTGCGGTGGAATCGCCGAGTATTTTGGAGTCGATCCCACACTTGTGAGGCTCATCTGGGTACTCATCACACTCGCCTGGGGTGCTGGCCTTTTGCTCTACATTGTCGCATGGCTGATCATGCCGGAGGAAAAAGATGGAGAGGAGGCCGAACCATCTCAAAACACGGAAGGGTTGAAGGTTCTTCTTGGAGGTTTACTCGTTTTCCTTGGAGTAGTTCTTCTTGTTTCAGCGTTCGTTCCCTTTCTGTTCAGTGTATCCTGGAAGGTGGTCCTAGCCGTTTTGCTGCTGATATTTGGTGTTCTTCTTCTTTTGAGGAGGAATGAAAAATGAGGGTGATATTCGGTATATTTCTTGTCTTCATCGGTGTTCTTCTCCTTTTGACTACGTTCCTGGATTTTCTCACCTTTTCGTTTTTTGCAAGGATATTTCAAAACCTGAGCCTGTTCTGGCCCATGCTTTTGATAACCGCCGGGGTTTATTTTCTCTATCTTGGCCTGAAAAAAAGATGGCTGTATTTTCTTAGTGTTGGAGTGTTCACTGCCTTTCTGGTACTGCTTCTTGTGTGGCCCTATGAATCTTCTTCGGTGACTGAAAGGTCTCAGGTGTTCACGGGTGTGGAGAAAATCTCGTTCAGAAACGGAGGATTCACGGTTAGGTTCTCCGAGGGTGAGAAGTTCAGAGTGTCCACGTCCTACGGGGTGGAGGTGTCGAAATCAGGATCGAATCTGGTCGTGGAAGGCTCTCCCTGGAAAAGATTTGGTCCAAAGACGGTGGAGATCGAAGTACCAGAGGACACGTTCGAACTTTCTTTCGAAGAAGGGGCTTTCACGGTGAAGGGTGAGTTCGAAGAAAACAGGTTCACGCGCGTAGAAGTGAAAGACTGCGTTCTGAACGTGAAATTCGACTTTCGAAAAGTGACCGTTCCTCTCTACTTCGAAGCGGAAGATTGTGTTCTGGAGGCTTTGTTCAGAGTACCGAATGGGACGTCTTATTTTGTCGAGAAAAGAGACGGCCTTCTTTTGAAAACCATCGAAGGAAGCCTCGTCGAATCCAGTCTCAATCCCAGACTCTTTTTCAACTTGAAGGATGGTGTCTTCCGCATCCATCTTGAAGGAGGCGTCTAGTGTGAAAGTTCTTGCCGTCAGACACGTCAAAATAGAGGACCTTGGTATGATGGAAGACATCTTCAAAGAGAAGAACTGGAGTTTTGAATACCTGGACACTCCAGAAGGGGAAAGACTCGAAAGACCTGTTGAGGAGTACTCCCTCGTGGTGCTCCTTGGAGGGTACATGGGAGCCTACGAAGAAGAGAAATATCCTTTCCTGAAGTACGAATTCCAGTTGATAGAAGAGACTCTGAAAAAAGAAATCCCGTTCCTTGGAATCTGTCTGGGATCCCAGATGCTTGCCAGAGTCCTTGGAGCAAACGTCTACAGAGGGAAAAATGGAGAGGAAATAGGCTGGTTTTTCGTTGAAAAGGTCTCTGATGATGACCTCTTTGAGGAGTTTCCAGACAGGCTGCTGGTGTTTCAGTGGCACGGGGACACCTTCGATCTTCCAGATGGAGCGACCAGGGTCTTCACCTCCGAAAGGTACGAAAATCAGGGATTCGTCTATGAAAAGGCCGTCGGGCTTCAGTTCCACATAGAGGTTGGAGCCAGAACCATGAAACGCTGGATAGAGACATACAGAAAAGAACTCGAAGAGAAAAGGATAGATCCTGGAGTTCTTCTTGAAACGGCAGAGAAAGAAGAGAAAAACCTGAAACATCTTTTGAGATCCCTTCTGGAAAGGATGGTGAAGGGCTGAGGAGGTGTTTTTATGACACTTCCTCAGGTTCATATACTCGATTTCGACGGAGTGTACCAGGCCCAGACCGTTCTGAAAAGCCTTGCCACACACGTTTTCTTCGAGAACATGACCGGTGTCAGGTACATGATCCTTCCAGAGAAAATGAAAGAGGTGGAGAGGATCCTTCCCGAAAGGCCTGACATTACCTTCCTTGGCGACGGGGAGTTCCATCATCTCACCTATCTTCTCATCAAAAAAATAAAAAGGCCCTTTGTCTTGCTCGTCTTTGACCGCCATCTCGATGTCAGAGAAGGAGAGTTTCTCACCTGCGACAACTGGATCAGAAAAGCCCTGAAACTGAAACACCTGATGAGGGTGGTGGTTGTCGGCACTCAGGAACAGGAAAAGATCCACAGGGTGTTCTACTCTGAAGCAGATCCACACAAAATTTTGAAACTCCTTGGAAGGCACCCGGTGTATCTGAGCATCGACAAGGATGTTCTGAACATAGAAGTGACGGGGTGGGAAAAAGGGAACGTCCCTCTTGAAGATCTTCTGAACGTTCTTCGATCCATCCCCAAAAGGAAGATCCTGGGAGCGGATATCTGTGGAGAGCCCGATCCCGTCGATGTATGGCGGCTGGAGTTGAGTGAGAGGGTGAATCTTTCAATTCTTCACGCTCTGCTCCTTGACCAGTCTCACTATGTACCGGGCAACGAGCATCTGGAAAGGAAGCCAACTTACATGACTTGAGGGAACCTTTATTCTCTTTGGCTTTCCCAGATGTTTCCAGAGAATTTCCCTTGTGCTTTTTGGAAGTGCCCTGTCGAACATGGCCTCCATCATAACGATCCTGGAGGGATCCACGAACTTTGCGTAGGCAAGGGGATCGATCTTCAAAAGGGGATGAATATCAGAAGAGAGCATCTCCTGAACGGATGAAAACCCGCTGAGTTTTTCCAGATCTTTTCTGTAAAGATCAAAGAATGCGTTTTCTTCGGTCATTCCATGCTCTTTTCCCTTTCCGCTCCGCAGTTCCCGTCTCACAAAAGACAGGGTGGGAGACTTCCAGAACAGTGTGGCAAAGTCCCCTCCTGCCATCATGATCACCGTCTTCTTGAAATCACCGCTCAGGGCGTTGAGCAAAACGGCTATCATCCCACCCAAACAGTAACCAAAAAGACAGTTTTTCTCGTGCAACATCTTCTTTGCTTTCAAAAGCTCTACAAGACTCAGAAGATCCACGACGGCGTGTTCCCAGAACCTGCTCATCCTGTCCAGGTCGGAGGAGAAGTAATCCTTTCCACTCACAGAACCTTCAGCAACACGCGTGAAATTTCCTGGAAGGACCGGTAGAATCGCCTCTATTCCTTTTCTGGAAAGATAGTGGGCCATCCAGATGAGATAGAGCACGTTCTGACTGCCAAGGCCCTGAAGTATCATCACCGAGCCCTGCTTTTTCCTCTTTGGGGAGAAGATGTAGACCTCAACGGGATCTGTACCTTTTTCTGCTCTGGAGTAGGTTGAATCGAACTTTAAGATAGAAACACGTATCTTCTTTCCCCTGTGAAGGTACCCCAGTGAGTATTCGGAAGGTATTCTCACGTCGTCAAACACTCTTTTTCACCTCTTCAAAAAGGAAACCGTTTCATAAAGGAACTTCACGGTCAGGGAATCCTTCAGGACGAATTCGAAGCCGTGTTTTCCCTTCGGGTGAAGTCTCAGTTTTGCAGTGACACCGTTTTCCCTGAGTTTTTTATACATTTTAACAGAAGAGACGTAGGGGACAACTTCGTCCTTCATTCCGTGGACCAGCATGGTGGGAGGAGCTTTCGGTGTCACCCAGCGAACGGGTGAGTAGAATTCGTAATCTTCTCGCTTTCTCAGTGGGAGACCCTTCAGAGTCGTTGCAACGGAGAACCTCGCAAAAAGGGATGTCGTCTCCAGACTCCAGAGATCAAGAAGATCGCACGGAGCGTACCATGCAACCACGTGCCCGTCGAAATCCTTCTTTCCCTCTTTCGATACCCTCATAGCATGGTAAAAAACCAGATGCCCACCAGCGGAAAGCCCCATGAGGTTCAGTGTCTTCATCATCAAGTACTCTTTGTTTTCGTTCAGAAAGGATATAGCGCTTTTCAGATCTTCCAGAATGTCTTCGATGAAGTGGAAATAACCGTACCTGTAGTCGAAGGTTGCCACGGCAAAGCCGTTCGCGTTTAGAAATCTGTACCATGAGATGTTGTTGGGTTGTCTTCTGTAGCCTGAGATCCAGCCACCTCCGTGTGCAAAGAGAACGAAAGGGTAACTTTTTCTCTTCACGGATGGGTAGTAGATATCCATCTTCAGACCTTCTTTGTACTCGTACGTATAAACCCTTCCTGTGACACTCTTTTTGAGTTTCACAGGGAGCCTTCCAAGTAAAGCGTTCCTCACCAGAGGCAGTGAGAGAAGAAAAAAGAAGAAAAGCCCGAGGAGGGCATTTGAGAAGAGTGCGACAAAAGAGAATATCAAAAGGACTGTTTTGATCATCAGTTTGATCATCGTTTTCCCTCTTCACGTCAGGAAACTATGAACTACGTAGAAGTATATCATTATACCCGTCACATCGACGATCGTGGTGAGTAAGGGACCTGCCATGAAGGCCGGATCTATCTTTAAAACCCGGGCGATGAACGGCAAAAGAGCCCCCATCACATTTGCGTACAGTATCAGTACAAGAAGGGCAGTCGCAACGGCAAAGTTCAACGTGGGATCGGAAGAGATCAGAAAAGCTCTCAGGTAAAGTACTCCTGCAAGGATCAGACCCAGAGTGGATCCGATCAGCGATTCTCTCAGCAAAACCTTCCACCAGTCCTTCACAGTCACCTCGTTCAGTGTGAAACCCCTTATCATGAGCGCCGACACCTGAGCACCCGTGTTTCCGGCAGAACCGATCATAGTAGGAATGAAGGCCGCTATTACCGGTATTGAGGCGAGGAATTTTTCATAACTTGAGATGATGTTACCGTTCACGCTCTCGAGCAGAAGCAGAACAACAAGCCACGGGGATCTTTTGAGGATGAGTTTCCACATGGGAGTGTGAAAATAAGACGTGTAGGTGGCACTCATTGAAGCCATCTTCTGGATATCTTCCGTTGCCTCTTCCTCGATGACGTCTACGATGTCGTCGAAGGTGATCACACCTATCAATCTCTCTTCACTGTCTACCACCGGCAGCATGATCAGGTCGTACTTCTTCATGAGTTCTGCTGCAATTTCCTGATCATCGGTGGCATGAACGAACACGGGGTCCTTATCCATGATCTCTGAGACTTTCTGATTCGGCTCGGCGATGATCAGGTCTCTGAGTTCAACGGTTCCTTTGAGCTTCCTTGTTCTGTCTATCACCATGAGAGAGTATATGTTCTCTTTTCTCTTTCCTTCTCTCCTCACCCTATCCAGAGCTTCCTGTACCGTCATGTCCTCGAAAAGTTCCACATACTCCGTGGTGGCAAGTCTTGCGGCGGAATCCTTCGGGTAGTTGAGTATCGCGAGGATCTCTTCTCTTTCCTTAGGAGAAAGATAGGACAGGAGTTTCTTCACTACGTTCGCTGGCATCTCTTCGAGCAGTTCTACCCTGTCGTCCGGATCCATCGACTCAAAAATCTCCTTCAGTCGTTCCTCTCTGAAGAGCTTTATGAGTTCCATCTGATCATCCGGTTCGAGTTCACTGAACACTTCTGCTGCCTTATCTTTGGGAAGGAGTCTGAAGACCACAATCTTCAAATCGGGCGGGAGCTTTTCGATCATCTCTTTCACGTCGGCGGGATCTTGCTGTTCCAGAACCCTCTTCAACGTTTTGAAGTCGCCTTTTTCGATCAGTTCCTGAAGATCGATCTCCACTCTTACCTTCATCTTCACACCTCCTTGTTCTCATCACTACGGAGGAAGACTGGTGCTTTCCACCTGAAGATCACCTCCCGGAAAGGGTTCATGCAAAACAATTCTAACATCACAGGAAAAAATATCCAGTTAATGAAAAGAAAAACTTCCCTGTCTTCCTCTCGAAGGTTAATTTCAAAAAAGAGTATAATCTGAAATAGGGGGTGGTATCATGAAGATCACGTTCCTTGGGCACGCCGCCGTACTTGTGGAAGGAAAGAAAAACCTCATCATCGATCCCTTCATAACGGGAAATCCAGCGTGTCCTGTGAAGCTGGAAGACCTTCCGAAGATAGACTACATTCTAGTGACCCACGGACATGGTGACCATCTCGGAGATGCCGTGGAGATAGCGAAGAAAAACGATGCCATCGTGATCTCAAACTACGAGATCTGTCAGTATCTTGGAAAAAAGGGTGTGAAAACACATGCCATGCACATCGGAGGAAGTTATCTGTTCGACTTTGGAAGGGTGAAGATGACACCCGCTGTTCATGGATCTGGTATTCTCGATGGAGAAAACATCATCTACGGAGGAAATCCCGGTGGATTTCTCATCACGCTCGAGGGGAAGAAAATATACCACGCCGGGGACACGGGCCTGACAAAAGATATGGAACTTCTAAAGGAAGAAAACGTGGACGTGGCTTTCCTTCCGATCGGTGGAAACTTCGTCATGGACGTGGAAGATGCCATAAGAGCAGTTTCGATGATAAGCCCCAGGAAGGTCGTTCCCATGCACTATGGAACATGGGAGATCATCTTTGCCGACGTGGAACTCTTCAAGAAGAAAGTGGAGGAAATGGGTGTTGAGTGCGTGATTCTGGAACCTGGTGAGTCGCTGGAGCTGTGAGGAGCTGGTATGGTGTACGTGCTGTTTTTTTCTTCTCTTGCTGTGCTTGCCTTTTCCATTTTTCTTTTCTTTTTCACGGCAAAGCGAACAAGAAACTACTCACAACTTGAAAAGAGATTCAACGCCATCGTGGAAGGTCTGTCAAAACTCGATCCAGAAATGCCAGAGGAAGCTTTCTTTCAGGTGATACTCGACATCGCCATGTCTGTGGTACCAGAAACGACCAAGGGGAGCGTATCACGTATCACAGATGAAGGGGACTGGATCTTCGTTGCCTCGAAGGGACACACAGTGGATCTCTACGGAAAAAGGTTTCCCTCAAGATACCTGTTTCGCGCTGGAAAGGAACCTGTCGAAGTGAACTTTCTGGAATACGATAAAGATCTTCTTCCAGACGACATGTGGAAGTTCTTTAAAAGAACTCTTCGGGGAACGAGAAAGAGTCTTGTTGTCGGTTTGTTTGCCGGAGACGAATTCCTCGGAAACATCGCCCTCGATTCCCCACACAGCCAGTTTTCTGATCTTTCGAAGAAGACCCTCAAACTCCTTGGAAACCTCGCAAGCACCTACCTTCTTTTGAAAAGATCCCTGGAAAAGGAACACCGTTTTCAAAAGATCATGAGCACGATCCTGACACTTTTGCTTCTTTTCAGAAAACAGATCTCTGTCGAGGATTTCCTGAAAGAATCACTTCAAAAGATGATAGAAGCAAGCGAGGTCTTTTCAGGAGGTGCTGTTTTCAAAGGAGACACGGTTGTTTTTTCCATCGGTTTGAAAGAAAACGTTTTTGAATCCATGGAGATTACAGAAAAGATAGAAGAGTTCCAGATAGACGACACTCACTACATTTCCATTCAGCTGAAGGGAGAAGGTTTGCCGCTCTATCGTCTCGTGTTTGCCTCAAAAACGAAAATTCCACCTTCTCTTTTTGGCGTTCTCAACACCTTCTCCGAAGTGATCTATCTGTATTTCAAAGAGTACCAGCTTCACAAAAAATACCGGGAGATGGCAATGAGAGATCCATTAACCGATGCTTACACAAGACATTACTTCAACGAGTGGATCTTCTCCCACATGGCGTGGCTCAGACGAAACCAGAAAAAGTCCGTTCTGGTGATACTGGATGTGGATGGCCTCAAGATGATAAACGACACCTACGGCCACCTCATGGGAGACAGGGCTCTCAAAGAGTTCGTGAAAACCCTGAAGGACACGATTCGAGAATCGGATCTTGTCTTCAGGTACGGAGGCGACGAGTTCCTCCTCGTTCTCACAGAAAGCAGCAAAGAAAACGTTCACAGCATTCTGGAACGGTTGAAGGAGAATTTGAAGAGGCTCGATCTTCCCTTTGAACTCAGTTTTTCTTTTGGATACGAGGAGATAGACGGTTTTGTACCCATAGAGAGAGCTCTTGGGAAGGCCGATGATCTTCTGTACAAAAACAAGTTCAAAAAGAGAGGTGTGGAAGGATGAAGGATGTTAGCATAGTGCTCAGTGGCGAAGCAGGGCAGGGCATTCAGACGGTTGAACACGTTCTCACCCGAATTCTGAAGAACTCTGGATTTCACGTGTTCGCCACCAAAGAGTACATGTCCCGTGTGAGGGGAGGAAACAACACCACAGAGATCAGGGTCTCTTCCGAAAGGGTGCGAGCCTTCGTCGACAGAATAGATATCCTCGTCCCTCTTGGAAAGGGTGCCACAGAAAGACTGAAAAACCGCATCACAGAAAAGACCCTGATAGTCGGAGAGGAGGAGTTCATAAAAGAAGAAAAAGGTGAGAAGATCGCGGTTCCGTTCCTGGAAATAGCAAAACAGATCGGAAACAGGATATACGCAAACTCTGTGGCAATAGGTTTTCTCTCTGGACTCCTTGGAGCGGAAAAATCTGCCATCGAAGAGCAGATCACAGCGCAGTTCAGAGAAAAAGGAGAAGAAGTAGTGAAGGACAACATCCGGGCAGCGATGGAAGGGTACAGAAGAGGACAGGAATTCTCAGAGAAGATCGGTTTCGATGTTGAAAAAGATCCTTCGATAAAAGATGAGGTTCTTCTGAACGGAGCGGAAGCGGTGGGGCTTGGAGCCATAGCGGGAGGATGTAACTTCGTCTCCTCCTATCCCATGTCTCCTTCCACGTCGGTTCTGGTCTTTCTTGCCCAGTACAAGAACGACTTTGGAATCGTGGTGGAACAGGCGGAAGACGAGATCGCTGCCATGAACATGATCGTTGGGGCATGGTACGCCGGTGCCCGGGGACTCGTCACCACCTCCGGAGGTGGCTTTGCACTCATGGAAGAGGCACTCAGTCTTGCAGGGATGGTAGAGTCTCCCGCTGTGATACACCTTGCACAGCGCCCCGGTCCCGCCACAGGTCTTCCCACAAGGACCGAACAGGCTGATCTGAACCTTGCCCTCTATGCGGGACATGGGGAATTTCCACGGGTCATATACGCTCCCGGCAACATAGAAGAGGCGTTCTACCTCACTCAGAGGGCGTTCAACGTTGCGGATAGGTATCAGGTACCCGTTTTCATCCTGACCGATCAGTATCTGGTGGATTCGTTCTACAACCTCCCCGGGTTCGATCTGAAAGAACTGAAGGTTGAAAAACACATCGTGAGGACCACCAGGGATTACGTCAGGTACGCCATCACCGAAGACGGTATCTCTCCACGGGGAGTTCCGGGCTACGGTGAAGGACTCGTGAGAGTGGACAGCGACGAACACGATGAGTTCGGCCACATCACGGAGGATTTCGACACCCGCGTGAGGATGGTGGACAAAAGACTCAGAAAAGGAAAGACGTTGAAAAAAGACATCGTCAAGCCAAAACTGATTGGAGACGAAAACTACAGGGTTCTTCTGGTTGCATGGGGATCAACACTGGAACCCATAAGGGAGGCAATCAAAGACATGAACGGCGTAGCACTTCTTCATTTCTCTCAAGTCTGGCCGCTCGATGAGTCCGCTGTGGAATACATGGAAAGGGCGGAGAAGGTTGTCGCGATAGAGGGTAACGCAACCGGACAGTTTGCGAATCTGATCCGACAGGTAACGGGCTATCACATAAAGGACAGAATCCTGAAATACAGTGGACTCCAGTTCACCGTGGAAGAACTGAAAAAGAAGATTCTGGAGGTGATGTGAATGAGACTCGATGAATACATCAGCAGAGACATCGCATGGTGTCCAGGATGTGGAAACTTCGGAATAAGAACGGCGTTGATGAAGGCACTGGAGGAAATGAACGTTGATCCGAGAAAAGTGGTCATAGTCTCTGGAATAGGTCAGGCGGCGAAGATGCCACAGTACGTTGGAGTCCACATGTTCAACGGTCTTCATGGAAGGGCCCTTCCTGTGGCAACTGCGATAAAGACGGCAAATCCAGATCTTCTTGTGATAGCAGAAAGTGGAGACGGATGTATGTACGGTGAAGGTGGTAACCACTTCATCCACACGATAAGAAGAAACCCGGATATCGTGAACATCGTACACAACAACCAGGTTTATGGTCTCACCAAGGGCCAGGCTTCACCAACCAGTTTGAAGGGATTCAGAACACCCGTTCAGGTGGACGGTGTGATTCTGGAACCGTTCAACCCCATAGCGGTGGCCATAGCCCTGGATGCCTCTTTCGTTGCACGAACCTTCATAGGAGACGTGGAATTCACAAAGGAGATTCTGAAAGAGGCGATGAAGCACAAAGGATACGCTCTGGTGGACATCCTTCAGCCCTGCGTTACCTTCAACAAACTGAACACCTACGAGTGGTACAGGGAGAACACGTACTATCTGAAAGATCACGATCCTACAGACAGAGAACTTGCCTTCAAAAGGGCCACAGAAACAGAAAAACTTCCCCTCGGAATCTTCTACGTGAACAAAAACAAAGAGACCTTCGAAGAACTCGCAAGAAAGGGAGATAGAACACCACTCTACGAGTACGAGGTGAACTTTGAGAAATTGAAGGAACTGATCGAAAGCAAAAAATCATGAAACTGGCAGTGTACGTTCACATACCCTTCTGCAAGAAAAAGTGCGTGTACTGTGATTTCTACTCCGTTGCCTCCGAAGATTTTGAAGAGTATCTGTCTCTCGTCTTTGAAGAGATAGAACTCTACAGGGATGTACTGAAAGAAAGTGAGATAGAGACGGTGTACTTCGGTGGGGGAACACCTTCCCTTGTTCCCCCTTCTTTTCTGGAGAAGATTTTAGAGAAACTGAAAGAGGTCTCAAAGAAGTTTTCACCGCTTGAGACAACGATCGAGGTCAATCCGGAGTCCGTTGACCGGGAAAAACTGAGATCTTACAGAAAGATGGGTATAAACAGAATCAGCCTGGGCGTTCAGTCCTGTGACGATGGAGTGCTGAAAAAGTGTGGCCGTCTGTACGATGAGAAGATGCTCAAGGAAAAAGCGGAACTCGTTCTGGCGGAATTCGACAACGTCAATTTCGATTTCATACTCGGCCTTCCCGGTGAAACAGATGAAACACTGGAGAAAAACCTTCATTTTCTTGAAGAGTTCACCCCGCAGCACGTGTCCCTTTACTTCCTCGAAGTGGATGAAAACACCCCGCTATACAGCCTTTTAAAGAAGAATCTTCTGACACTGCCAGACTCTGATGAAGTGGAAAGAAGGCACGATGTGTTCGTCGAATTTTTGAAGTCCAGAGGTTTTGAAAGATACGAAATCTCGAACTTTGCCAGACCGGAAAGAGAATCAAGGCACAATCTATTTTACTGGAGAAATCATGACTATCTGGGTTTTGGTCCCTCTGCAGGTGGCCACCTTGGAAGATTCCGATACACCAACGTTTCCGACCTTTCCATGTACGCAAAAATGGTGAAGGAAAAAACCTTTCCATACGACTACCGGCATGAAAATTCGGAGGATGAGGAAGCGCTGGAGACCCTTTTCATGGGACTCAGAACGAAAGAAGGAGTGGAACTGAAACGCGTGGAAAGGCTCATGTTTCTGGTGGAGAAGTTACAAAAAGAGTATGCTTGTTATGTGAAGGTGAAAGATGGTAAAATTTTTTTGAGCGAGGAGGGTATGGACCTGTCGAAAAAGATCTTCGAAGATCTGATCGAATGGTACAGGGAGGCTGAAAAATGACACACATAATCCACAAAGGGCTCGACTTCTTCGTCAAACCAAGGAAGATCTCACTCAATCTCAACATGAAGATCGGAAGTGCGAAGGTTCACCCGGAAGATCTGAAAATTCTGATGAAGAAAGTCCCCGTTTTCATGATGAGTTACTACGACAGCAAGGCCTTCATGGAAAGGGAACTCGAGATCTCCTCGGCGGATTTTCCAAACGGTACCATCTTCTTCTCGTACTACGAGCCCGTTCCAGCCGAACTGAACTGGGATGTGGACAAAAATCTCCTCTCTCAACTTGCCAGGTACTTCCATCTCTACGACCTTGTCTCCTCCATGAACTCTCTCATAGACGAGTCAAAAGGGCTTTCAATAGGAATCTACGAGGAGTGGCTTGAGTCCACCATGGTGAAGGTGCCAGGTGAAAACGCAGAAGAACTCAGAAACATGCTTTCGAAGTTCTCACTCATGTACACAACGAAGATCCTCTGGAAGATGTTCCACGGAAACTTCGAAGAGTTGAAGAAAAGAACACACGAGATAGCTTACAAGTTCTACGAAGTAGCAGGGTTTTGAATTCCACCATCTCTCCTGCCTTAAAGTTTTTCTTCCACTTTTTTACAAGAATATTTTTTAATTGACACCATCTTATAATCAACGTAGAATACTTCTGAAAGAAACTTCTCTGAGAGGAGGAGAAACCGTGTCGAAGAAACTTCCGGAGAACCTGAAGCATCTGGAAGAACTCGCTTACAACCTCTGGTGGAGCTGGTCAAGGCCCGCTCAAAGGCTCTGGAGAAAGATCGATCCGGAAGGCTGGGAGGAACACAGAAATCCTGTTAAAATACTGAAAGAAGTTTCTGATGAAAGACTCGAAGAGCTTTCAAAAGATGACGATTTCATATCCCTCTATGAACTCACCCTTGAAAGGTTCAAGGACTACATGGAGAAAGAAGACACCTGGTTCAACGTGAACTACCCCGAATGGGACGAGAAGATCGTCTACATGTGTATGGAGTACGGTTTGACCAAAGCCCTTCCGATCTATTCCGGTGGTCTTGGAATCCTCGCGGGAGACCATCTCAAATCCGCAAGCGATCTTGGACTTCCTCTCATAGCGATCGGACTTCTCTACAAACATGGATATTTCACCCAGCAGATCGACAGAGATGGAAAACAGATAGAGATTTTCCCTGATTACAACCCAGAGGACTTACCCATGAAGCCCCTGAAGGATGAAAAGGGAAACCAGGTGATCGTGGAGGTTCCTCTCGACAGTACCGTTGTGAAGGCACGTGTTTTTGAAGTGAAGGTAGGAAGGGTGAGTCTGTACCTGCTCGATCCGGACTTTGAGGAAAACGAGGAAAAATACAGAAAGATCTGCAACTACCTTTACAACCCGGAACCCGATGTGAGGATCTCCCAGGAGATACTCCTCGGAATTGGGGGAATGAAACTTCTCAGGGCGCTGAACCTGAAACCAGGAGTCATCCATCTGAACGAAGGACATCCGGCGTTCTCTTCCCTCGAAAGGATAAAGAACTACATGGAAGAAGGATATTCCTTCACAGAGGCCCTTGAGATCGTGAGGCAGACGAGTGTGTTCACAACCCACACACCCGTTCCCGCTGGACACGACAGATTTCCCTTTGACCTCGTGGAAAAGAAACTTTCGAAATTCTTCGAAGGATTCGAAAAGAAAAATCTTCTCATGGATCTTGGGAAAGATGAAACAGGCAGTTTCAACATGACGTATCTTGCTCTGAGAACATCCTCCTTCATAAACGGTGTCAGCAAACTGCATGCGGAAGTTTCCAGAAGGATGTTCAAAAACGTGTGGCAGGGTGTTCCCGTGGAGGAAATACCGATCGAAGGGATAACGAACGGCGTTCACATGGGAACCTGGATCAACCGTGAGATGAGAAAACTGTACGACAGATATCTCGGAAGGGTATGGAGAGATCACACCGACCTTGAGGGTATCTGGTACGGTGTTGACAGGATTCCAGATGAAGAACTCTGGCAGGCTCACCTGAGGGCAAAGAAGAGATTCATCGAGTACATAAAAGAATCGGTAAGAAGAAGAAACGAGAGACTGGGAATCGACGAAGATGTGCCGAACATCGATGAAAATTCGCTCATCATAGGTTTTGCAAGAAGGTTTGCCACTTACAAGAGGGCAGTTCTCCTGCTCAGCGATCTGGAGAGACTCAAGAAGATCCTCAACGATCCAGAAAGACCCGTTTACGTGGTCTATGCGGGGAAGGCCCATCCAAGGGACGATGCGGGGAAGGAATTTTTGAAACGCATCTACGAAGTCTCGCAGATGCCTGAGTTCAAAAACAGGATCATCGTACTGGAAAACTACGACATTGGAATGGCACGGCTCATGGTGTCGGGAGTGGATGTGTGGCTGAACAACCCGAGAAGACCCATGGAAGCAAGTGGAACAAGCGGAATGAAGGCAGCAGCCAACGGAGTTCTTAACGCGAGTGTTTACGATGGATGGTGGGTTGAAGGGTACAACGGCAGAAACGGCTGGGTCATAGGCGATGAAAGCGTTCTTCCAGAGACGGAAGTGGACGATCCCAGGGACGCAGAAGCACTCTACGATCTCCTCGAAAACGAAATCATCCCAACCTACTACGAAAACAAAGAAAAGTGGATCTTCATGATGAAAGAGAGCATAAAGAGTGTTGCTCCAAGATTCAGCACCACCAGAATGCTCAAAGAATACACGGAGAAGTTCTACATAAAGGGACTTGTGAACAAAGAATGGCTTGAAAGAAAAGAAAACGCCGAAAGGTTTGGTGCATGGAAGGAAAGGATCCTCAGAAACTGGAGCAGCGTTTCCATAGAAAGAATCGTCCTTGAGGACACAAGGAGTGTTGAGGTGACGGTGAAACTGGGAGACCTTTCACCTGATGATGTACTGGTTGAACTTTTGATTGGAAGAGGAGAAAGCATGGAAGATCTGGAGATCTGGAAGGTGATACAGATAAGAAAGCACAGAAGGGAAGGGGATCTGTTCATCTACAGTTATGTCAACGGTGCCCTCGGTCATCTTGGCTCTCCGGGATGGTTCTACGCGGTGAGGGTGCTACCTTATCATCCGAAACTTCCCACCAGATTCTTGCCGGAGATACCTGTGGTGTGGAAAAAGGTTCTCGGGTGAGGGGCTCTGCCCCTCTTTTTTCTTTCAGAGGGGAAATCTCGAAAGGCCTCCATCTACAACAACGGTCTGTCCCGTGATGTAGGAAGCCTTCTCAGAACACAGAAAGGCCACCACGTTTGCTATCTCCTCAGGTTTCGCCATCCTCTTCATGGGAATCTGTGATTCCACCTGTCTTTTTTTGTCCTCATCGAGAAGTTCTTTCACTCTCTCCGTTTCGGTCCAGCCGGGTGCCACACAGTTCACGGTGATGTTGTACGGGGCCACTTCGAAGGAAAGTGTCTTCAGAAAACCTGTGAGGGCCATTCTTGCAGAGTTCGAAGTGTAGAGGTTCTCCAGAGGAGAGACCACGGAGAAAGAAGTGATGGCAACGATTCTTCCCCAGCGCTTTCTCTTCATATCGGGAAGATAGTTCCTCACGATCTTCACCATGTTCAGGAACAGACCGTCGATGGCATCTTTGAAATCTTCATCCGTCAGATCGTCGAGGTATCCCGGTTTTGGTCCTCCCATGTTCAGAACGAGGATGTCCACCTCTTTTATCCTCTCAAACAACCTGTCTGGCTCTCTCTTCAGATCACAGACCACATACTCGTGTCCTGTTTTCTTCAACAGTTCCTCGTTTCTTGAACAGACCACAACCCTGACACCTTCTTCCCTCAGGGCATCTGCAACTGCCCTTCCTATTCCCCTGCTTCCTGCAAGAACGAGGGCGCTTTTACCCCTGATGCCCAGTTCCAAGATCTCCCCCCTTCCTCAGAAACTCAACGAATCTTTCCACGATCACAGGATCGAACTGTCTTCCAGCGTTTCTGAGAAGCTCCTGAATTGCCTCTTCGACGGTCTTTCCCTTCTTGTACGGCCTGTCGCTTCTCATCGCCTGATACGAGTCTGCCACGCACAGAATGCGTGCTTCGAACTCTATCTCCTCACCCTTTAGACCATCGGGATAGCCCTTTCCATCCCATCTTTCATGGTGGTGTCTTATCCAGAGTGCCACATCTTCGAAACCATCTATCTCCCTGACCAGTTCGTACCCTTTCACAGGGTGAATTTTGACCACGTCGAACTCACGTTCGCCCAGTTTATCTGTCTTGTTCAGAATAACCTGAGGCACGTATATCTTTCCGATGTCGTGGAGGAGCCCTGCCCAGTAGAGTTTTTCCAGTTTTTCTCCATCCACGTTGAACATCTTTCCGATCTCAACAGCGTAATACGCCACCTCTTCAGAGTGTCCCTTCGTGTAATAATCGTAGTACTCGAGTGCCCTTACCCACGTTCTCACGATGTCTCTGTGCAGTTTCTTTTCCTTTCTCACCAGTTCTCTGTAAGTATGAATGGCAGAGACGATGTTCAGAAAGGCCTGAAGAACCTCTCTTTCATCCTCACCCAGATCACCTTCTATCACCACGTAACCGTGACTTTCCTTTGAATGGGAGATCTCAAAGGTCTCTCCTCTCGCTTCTCCGGTCACCTGACCGTCCAGCACCACCTTCACGTTCTTCGCCTCAATAAGATCTCTGATTATCTCTGCAAGTTCAGAGGCAAATTTCGAAGTATCCTCTATGAAAACCAGTTTCGAAAGTTCCTTGATCGAGTGCCTGAATCTGTCGTTCAGTTCTCTGATCTCGCTGTAGAGCCTTTCTATCTCTTCCTGATTCGCCGAGACCTCCTGATAGAGCGCCTCTATCTCTTCGTTCTGGGCTTTCAGTTCTTCGTTTTTCAACTTCAACTGGAGGGTTTTTTCTTCCACCTTTCTTCTGAGAAGGTAAACGAAGGCAAGAGAAATCCCGAGGGCTGTTGAGAACAGGACAGAACCGTAAAAGACCACCTTCATCAACCACGGTGGTGTTACCACAACGAGTGGGATGTACCTTCTTATGATTTCGTTCCTCTCATCTTCCGACACAAGGGACAAGCCCGAGTTTACGGTTTCCAGGATGCTTTCGTTTCCTTTTAAAACAGCAACGTGGAGATAGTTCGTTTCAAGGTGAAGTGTTAGAAAATCAGAAAGAAGTCCCTCTTTTGAAAGATAGTATCTTGCAACAACGTCGTCTCCAAGGAAAACGGATATCTCCCTTTTCTTGAGAGCTTCCATCATGGAGGAATAGTTATCGAAAAATTCAAATCGCACATCCGGGTTCTTCCTAAGAAGGACATCTACCATGCCTTCTCCTCTGAGGGCACCAACAACGTACGAAGAAAGATCGGAGAAGGTTTTCACAGGAAGGTCTTTTCTGAAGAACACGCAGGATCTCATCTCAAAAACGGGTTTAGAAAAGGAGAGAAACTCTTCTCTTTCTGGTGTTTTGAATATCTGATCGATGGCATCCACCTTTTTTTCGAGGACCATCTGCTGAGCCAGTTGCCACTTCACTGGGACGAGTTCCACCTCTATCCCTGTCTTCTCAGAAAAGAGTTTCCAGAAATCAACGGAGATGCCAGCAAGATTTCCGCTTTCATCGTAAAAGGAGAAAGGAGCGTAATCTTCATCGAGGGCTATTCGAAGATGCTGAGAAAAGACAAAAACAGACAGAATCAGAAAGAAAAAAGCAACGCCCCTGATCCTATTACCCCCCTCCTTTGTTCAGATTTTACCATCCTCCAGGGGGTTTCTCAGAACCCTTATCCTTCTTCCCTTTTTCTCTATGAAACCCTCTCTCTCAAGATCCTGAAACACCCTGGAGAGTGCCGGCCGGGCACATCCAAAGATTCTGGAAAGTTCTTCCACACTCACAGGAAGCACCAACTCTCCATCTTCGTTCATGTGATGAACGAGGTAATGAATAACCTTCTCTTTCAGCGTCTTTGTGGTGAGAAAGAAGAGTTTTTCAGAGACGATCCTGAAGTGCTCTGACACATCTTCGAGGAAGAAAAGAAGGAGATTTCTGTCTTTCATGAGAAGGTCAAGGAACTTCTCCTTCGGTATCGATAGAATCTTTGAATCTTCTTTCGCTATCACGTTCACCGGATACACCGGATCTCTGGAAAAAACAAGGCCAGATGCCACGATCTGAACGGGCCTTATCGTATCGATCTCTAGAACCTTTCCATTCTCAGAGACGTGTTCTGTTCTCAGAGAGCCCTCAAGAAGGACAAGGATATCATCTATCGGATCTCCCTGATATCTGACCATTTCCCCTTCTCTAAACGTGAGTACCTGACCGTGCTGTAGAAGATTTTTCAGCAACACTCCCCACCCCCGTAACAATTGTTACGGACAGAGTTATTACAACCTAATTATAATCTACGTGAAAGCTTTAACAAGAGGAGGGAAAAGCATGCAGATGTTCTGTTACCAGTGTTCACAGACGGCAAAGGGTGTGGGTTGTACCGAGTACGGAGTCTGTGGGAAAAGCCCAACACTCGCAAGACTTCAGGACAACCTCATATTCGCCATAAAAGGAATCTCTGCCTATTACTACCACGCAAGAGAACTGGGTTACGATGACCCTGAGATCGCGGGCTTTCTCGACAAAGCACTTTACAGCACGCTGACCAACGTGAACTTCGATGCACAGTCTTTCGTGGAGTACGCCCTTGAGGCAGGAAGAATGAATCTGAAGACAATGAAACTCCTGAAGAAAGCCCACATCGAAACCTACGGTGAGCCGACCCCCGTCGAGGTGGAAACAGGAACCAGAAAAGGAAAGGGAATCATCGTGACAGGACACAACCTGAAAGCTCTCGAGGAACTTCTGAAACAGGTCGAGGGAACCAACATCTACGTTTACACTCACTCCGAGATGTTGCCGGCACATGGATACCCCGGCTTGAGAAAGTACAAAAACCTTGTAGGGAACCTTGGAAAGGCCTGGTACGACCAGAGAAAGCTCTTTGCGGAGTACCCAGTCGCCATCCTGGGAACCTCCAACTGTGTGCTGATACCCAGCGATTCTTACAGGGACAGGATGTTCACAACGAGCATAGCAAAACTTCCCGGTGTGAAACATATAGAAGGCTACGATTACACGGAAGTGATAGAGAAGGCAAAAAGCCTTCCCGATCTGGAGGAAAGACCAGGCGCTTACAAGCTCAGAACAGGCTTTTCAACATCCGTTGTGGCTTCTCTTGCGGACAAGATAAAAGAACTCGTTGAAGCCGGAAAGATCAAACACTTCCTCGTTGTCGGAGGATGTGACGTTCCGTTTAAGAGGAACGAGTACTACAGAGAATTCGTTCAGAAACTTCCAAAAGAGACTGTTGTTATCACCCTCGCCTGTGGGAAGTTCAGAATAAACGATCTCGATCTTGGAGATATAGAAGGGATCCCGAGACTCATCGATGTAGGACAGTGCAACGACACCATCGTTGCCATAGAAATCGCAGAGGCACTCGCAAAGACCTTCGATGTTCCAGTTACAGAGCTTCCACTCACACTCGTTCTCACCTGGATGGAACAGAAGGCAGTTGCGATTCTGTGGACCCTTCTTGCACTCGGCCTGAAAAACATCTACGTTGGACCTGTCCTGCCGGCATGGGTGAACGAAGACATCCTGAAAGTGCTCACCACGGAGTTCGGATTGAAGACCATTTCAGAGCCGGAAAATGACATAAAGGAAATACTCAAAGTTTAAACCCCGCCGCCCGGCGGGGCTTTTTATTCCATGACCTCCTTTATGGCTTTCACAGCTTCTTCTGTTGTCATGTTTCTTATATCAACACCCACGTGTTTTTCTCTGTCAAATCCCGCTAGTTCAAAGGCATCCCTGAACATCTTCCTTTGCATCGTGGGATCGCATCCTGCCACGTACAGTTTTTCCACGTTTGCTCCTCTGAGGAGCTCCTGAAGAAAGACATCACCATCGTCTGCACAAAGTTGAGGATGTATCGCCACAAAATCAACCGCCTTTTCTCTCCTCAGGGTGTTCAACACTTCGAATATGTTCATCTTCTGAAACGAAGGGCAGGTTCCCTGACAGACACACAGAAGAAGGCCCTTCTTACCCATCGATGTTCACCTCCGCAGAATAATTTATCGCCCCAGCTGGACAGATCTTCTGACAACCCCTGCAGAATTCCACACACGCGTCCGGATTTGAAACCAATGGCTTTCCATCTCTGACCGTGTAAACGCCGTGTGGACAGAAATTCACACAGGTCAGACATCCGGTGCACCTACCGTAATCGATCACTGGATACCAGTTCTTCGCCATATTTTATTGCCTCCCTTCGGCTATTTTCTCCGCGAGTTCCACAAGTTCCAGAACGCGCGGATCTTTCAAGACTAGTCTTTTTCTCTTCCCTTCGCGGATCACGTCCACCAGCCCTGCTCTCTTCAGAACGGCTATGTGCCTTGAAAGCGTTGACGGATCAAGATGATCCATCGCCTCCAGTTCACACATACAAAGGTCCCTCTTTGCGATCTCCTTGAGTATTTCCACTCTCCATTTGCATGAAAGCGCCTTGAAGATCTCCTCAACTCCCATTTTCCCACCTTCCTTGTATAGTTGTACAATAATACAAGTAACATTTCAACGACCAGACACATAACTTCTGTGTGAAATCTCAAAGAATCCTCAGAATTTCTCTCAGTTCTTCAAAATTTCTCACAACGGGAAATTCTCTTGAAACATCTCCCGAGGGTGAGAAGAGAACAAAGTCGATTCCCGCGTTCCTGGCACCCTCAAGATCGCTCGCCGGATCGTCTCCAACGTAGAGCGCGTCTTCTTTTTTCAGTCCCATCCTCTCAAGAGCAATCCAGAAGATTCTTGGATCTGGTTTTTCAACCCCAACTTCTTCCGAGGTGAGAACGAACTCGAAGAACCTTTCAAGGCCAAGTTTTTTGCTTCTTCTTTCCTGGACGAAACGAACACCGTTCGTGACGGCCGCCATTCTGAAGCCGTTTCTTTTCAATTCCTTCAGGAAATCCTCTGCACCGGGAAGAAAGTACGCCTCCTCCGAGAGGAACTCAAGGTACTCTTTTGCCACTTCTTCAGGATCCAGAAGAGATCCTATCTCTCCCAAAAACTCTTCGAACCTTGCAACGACAACCTCCTCTTTCGATACCTTCTTTTCTGCGAGCATCTTCCACCACTTTCTGTTTATGCTTTTGTACAGCAAAACCTGTTCCTCGGTGAGAGGAATCCCGTGTCTCAGAAACGTCTTTTTCAACGCCGTTTCTTCGCTCTTTTCGAAGTCGAGAATGGTCCCGTCCAGATCGAACAGTACAGCCTTCTTCAAACCAGTCTCAACTCCATCTCGTACTGCGTGAGCACCCTCTGGAAGCCGTTTGCCTCGAGGGCATGGAAAAGTGGATCATCTTCAGGAACGGCCGTGCAGGTCACCAGGCTTTTTTTGCTTTCTTTCTGAATATGATCGACACACTCTCTGATGAACTCGTCCATGTTGCCACGGAAAGCGAAGGCATCAACGATGAAAGAACTCTGAGGAGTTTCCCCCCAGACCAGGTACCCCTCTCCGTCCTTCCAGCTCGCTCTTTCCATTCTGTACCGCCCGTCTGCAAGAAGAAGAGTCAAACACTCTCTCTGCCAGTTTGGATTCCTGTTGAAGTCTGTCCTCGCTTTCAGAGAATACATGTGGATCCTTTTTTCGTCCGTTTCGAAGAATCTCACATCACCCGTTCCTTCGATGTTTCTGTCCAGAACGAAACTGTGAAGATGCCTCTTCTTTTTGAATCCGTTTTTCTCGTAGAATCTAACTGCCCTTTGATCCGTCGAGACCACTTCGAGAACGACACTCTTCACACCTTTCCACACAAGGTGTTCCAGAGCGTGCTTCAGGATCATATCGGCAAGGCCCGTTCCTCTCCTGGGCTTTATAACTCCCATGGAATCTATCCTTCCCCGGTCCTTTCTTATGCACAGAAGAACGAATCCCACCGGCTTTTCTTCTTCGAAGAACACGAAAGAATCATCCAGGGAAATGGAATTCTCCCTCACATCGAGGTTGAAGTTGTACACGTCCCAGTTCACAGGAACCGCGTAATCTTTGAAGATCTCGTTCACGAGGTTCACAAGGTCGATGACGGAAACCTCACTCGCCCTCTTTATGGTCACCCCATGAGATTCAGTCCCCCCTGCTTCTTTTCCGAAGGAGTTATGTTTCCTGCTTTTTTCATGGCCTCTTTCCAGACTTCCAGAAGTTCCGAGAGCATTCCTTCAACCTCTCTGATCTTCTCAAGATCTTTTTTTACGTTTCCTTCTACCAGTCTCTGGAACATGTAGTTGTAGAGCGCTCTCAGGTTCTGAGCGATGGTGCCGCCTTTTTCCATGTCCAGAGAAAGGTTTAACTCTGTGATTATGTCCTGTGCTCGTGTGATCTTCTCGCTGAACTCGACGAACTTCTTTTCTTCCAGTAATTTTTCTGCCTCTTTCAGAACCTCTATCGCTTTCTCATAAAGCATCTGGACGAGTTTTGCCGGGCTTGCTGTCATGACCATCTTTTCAAGGTAGGTGTTCTCCTTCATTCTTTCACCTCTCAGGATGGTTCTCTTTTGAGAAGGTCCTCGACCTTTCTGAAGAACTCCTCGTAATAGGTGAAAACGTCCTTCAACTCCCCATCTATGAGATCGGATATCTTCACAAGATCTTTACTCTGAAGAGCGTTCACAAAGTCCGTCAGAATACCCACAAGATGATCTTCGCTCACGCTCAGACCCAGTTCTTTCGGACTGATGCCGGTGATCCTGATGGTGTTCATTCGAACGTTCTCCATAGCGTTGAGTCCCTCTGCAAGATCGTTTATGCTCCTGTATCCCTCGGTCGTTCCCGCCACGACGGCATCAGCCACTTTTCCGAGCAGGGGCTTCACCCGTTCTATATATCTGAGCACCTCCTCTATCGTCTCAAGCAGAAACTCCCTCAAAGGAGAAAGCGAAAGCTCTATCTCCATATCGTCACTGAGCTCCAGTTGTTTCAACTCATCCAGTCTTGCGAGAGGATATTCCTCGTTGTTTATCACGATTTTCTTCACCACCAGGTTCTCCTTTCCCTTTCTGACACGGTCAAGAAGTTCTCCAAGAGTCTTTACATTCTCCGTGTCGATGGTGATCTCTTCACCGTTCACAATGATTTTCATCCTATCACTCCTTTTGAAAGGAAGTATCGGGTCAAAGCGCAGATCGTTTTTGAATCTTCTATCTCCGCGTTCCTGAGCAAGGATAACACCTTCTCCACGGGGATTTTCTTCACCTCGATGAACTCATCGGGATCGGTGTTCTGGGTGGTTTTTTCCAGTTCTTCTGCTGCAAATATGTGTATCACCTCCGTTGTGAAACCGGGCGTTGTGAAGATCTTTCCAAGATAGGAGAACCTCTTTGCCCGATAACCTGTTTCTTCTTCGAGTTCTCTTTTAGCGCATTCTTCAGGTGATTCTCCGGGATCCATTTTCCCGGCGGGAAGCTCGAGGAGCATCTGTTCGATGGGGTATCTGTACTGCTCGACGAAGATGATCTCCTCTCCCAGGACCGGAACGATCACGACCGCACCGGGATGATCCACGACCTCACGGGTCGACTCCTCACCGTTTGGAAGTCTCACACGATCGACCCTCACGCTTATCATCTTTCCCTCGAAAACCCTTTTGCTCTCAATTTTCTGTTCGTAGAACTTCACCGTCACACCTCCAGAATCTTCTCCACTTCAACGGGCACTATAGCCGACACACCGTTTACCATGGTTACACCGTGCAGAAGGTCCGCCGCTTCCATGACGATCTTGTTGTGGGTGATCACAATGAACTGTGTCTGTCTGGTGTTTTCCCTCAACAACATCTTGAATCTTTCCGCGTTGTAATCGTCGAGGGGGGCATCCACCTCATCCAGTACGTAGAATGGGCTTGGTTTTATCTCCATGAGGGCAAAAAGAAGGGCGATTCCCACGAGTGCCTTTTCCCCACCGGAGAGAAGGTTCAGTTTCTGATCTCTTCGACCGGGTTTCCTTATGGATATCTCGAAACCTGCGTCGAGGATGCTTTTTGTCTCGGAAACCACGTTGATCCTGCCTTCTCCACCGAAGAACAGAAGTGAGATCAACCTGTTGAAACTCTCGTTCACCTTCTGGTAAACGTCGAAGAGAAGGCTTTCAGCTTCACGATCTGTCTTCTCTATGATCTCTTCGAGTTTTCTTTTCGCTTCTTCGAGATCTTCTTTCTGTTTCAGGATCTCTTCGTATTCCTCCCGCAGTTTCTCGTACTCATCTATCGCTGTGAGATCCACCGGACCGAGGAACTTTATTCTGTTCTCAAGGTCTCTCATGGATCTGTATATCTCCTCAAGCTTTTCATCGGAAAGTTCTTCCACCTCTTCTTCGTCTCCGGAGAACTCTCCCAGGATGTTTGCTATCTTCATTCTGCTTTCCTGAAGTGCCAGTTCCACCTGGTGAAGGTGGTTTCTCAGCTTCTCCTTTTCCTCTTTCAAATCGTTCATTCTTCTTTCAATCTCCTGAAGTTCTTTCATCTTTTCCTCTTTTCCTGTTCTGTGAAGTCGCATGGTCTCGAATATGCTGTCCATCTCCTTTTTGAGATGCTCTATTTCCCGTTCGTGTTCTCTTATCGTCTGTCTGTACTTTTCCATCTCTTCTTCGAGTGCTGACATCTGGGATTTCAGGTCTTCCATCTCCTCATCGAAGCGCTCTATCGTTCTTCGTGTGTCCTGCATTTCCTTTTCGTAACGCTCTTTTGTTTCAAGAAGGTTCCCCACTTCCGCTTTGAGTCCGAAGAGTTTTTCGTTTATTTCGTCTATGATCTTTCTTTCCTTTTCCAGTTCCTCAGAATACTCAGAGAGCACCTCCTGGAGTGATTTCTTTCTCTCTCTCAGTCTGTCCATCTCCCCGAAGATCTTCTCTCTTCTTGCCTTCAGGCCCTCTTCCTTTGCCCTGTACTCCGCGAGGAGATTTTCCAGGTTCTGTACTTCGTCCTGCATCTGGTTTATGGATCTCAATATTTCGGAGAGGATCGTCTTCGTTGAGGAAGATTTTTTGGAGAGATCAAAGAGTTCTCTCTGAACGATCGTTTCCTGTTTTTTCAGATCCTCCTGCTCTGTTTTCAGGGAGGCGAGTGCTTCCTTCTTTTCGAGGATCGATTTTTCCGTCTCTTCCATCTCATGCTCCACGTGCTTCAACCTTATTCGCCTTTCGAAGACGTTGCCGGATCTTTCCTCCCTTCCACCCGTGATGGCACCCCGTCCACTTATCAGTTCTCCATCCAGAGTTGCTATTCTCGTATTGAGACGGTACTTTTTCTTTATCCTTATCGCATCGTCGAGGGTTTCCACAACAAAGGAGTTTCCGAACAGAAATCCAGAGAGTACCTCCAGATCGGGGGGAAGTTTCACAAGATCTACGGCGTAACCGATGAATCCCTTTTCCTTCTCCAGTTCGGGTATTCTATTGAAGGAACCATCTATCAGATCGAGCGGAAGTATGGTGACCCTTCCCAGCGTGTTTTGTTTCACGAACTCGACGATCGCCTTCGCCGTATCCACATCCCTCACAACGATGTTCTGCGACATTCCACCGAGAAGAACGCTGATGGCGAGTGAGTACTCCTCTTCCACCTCGAGAAGGTTCGCCACCACATCGATGAGCCCAGCAAATCTCTCTTTCTCGTCGAACACGGCCCTGACCGCCCTTGAAAAACCCCTGTATTCCCTCATCTCCCTCTCCAGCATTTCTTTTTCGAACTGAAGTTCTCTTACTCTCTTTTCCAGGTCCTCTATCTCGTGGGAAAGTTCTCTGATCTTTCTTTCTGTTTCTTCGATATTTTCTCGAATGGCCTTCAGTTCTTCTGTGAGTCTTCTTTCTTCCTCATCGAACTCTTCCACTCGCTTTGATATCTCCCTGAACTCTTCTTTCTTTTCCTCGAGTTCTCTTCTTCTTGCGGAGATCTGATTTTCGGTGATCTTCCTTCTCTTCTCCAGATCTTCGAGGTTTTCACCGATTCTGAGAAGTTCGTTTTCCATCTTGAGAATCTGTTTTTCTATACCCGACACTTCTTCTCTGAGCCTCATGAACTCCTTTTCCTTTTCATCGAACCTCGAAAGGATGGATTCCTTCTCTTTTTCCAGAGAGGCAAGTTCCTGTGATTTTTGCTCGTACTCACCCGCTATCCCCTTGAAGATGTATTCCATCTCCTCCAGTCTCTTCGCGTACTCCTTCTTTCTTTTTTCCAGTTCGTCGAGCCTTGTGGATATCTCGACGTATCTGTTCTCACTGCTTGAAAGTCTCGAAGAATAAAGGTTCTTCATCTCCTGAAGGTCGTTTTGCCTCTTTTTGTAGTCCTCGAGCAGCCTTGTGTACCTTTCTATCTCCTGATCCATTTCTCCAAATTCACTTCTCAGAGTACTCCATTTCGTCTCGAGTTCCACAAGTTCCTTCTGAATATCCCTTATCTTCCTGTTGGTCCTTTCTTCCTCTTCCTGGTAGAACTCCAGTTTTTTCCTTTCCCTCTTCAGAACGTTTCCGTAGTAGAGTTTCTGAAGTTTTTCGAGTTGAGAGGAGTACTCTCTGTACCTTTCTGCCCTCTTTGCTTTGAGATACAGAGACTTCATCTGACGCTCTCTCTCGTACAGTACATCCTTCACCCGGTCGAGATTGGCTTTTGTTCTCTCGAGGTTTGCCTCCGTTTCTTTCTTCTTTTCCCTGTAGATCGAGATGCCTGCGGCCTCTTCCAGAAGGAGTCTCAGTTCTTCCGGAGAGGCGTTGACCACCCTGTCTATCTGTCCCTGCCCCACAATGGAGTAGAAGTCCACTCCAAGGCCTGTTCCTGCGAAGCGATCTTTTATATCCTTGAGCCTGACGGGACTGCCGTTCAGGTAGTAGGTGTTTTCTCCCGTTCTCTTCAGCTCACGGGCAACCGTGATCTCCTCTCCGTTCTCTTCGAAGACGAGCTCTACGTAGGCAGAACCTGCGGGGGGAAGGCTTTCAGATCCGGAGAAGATCATGTCGAACTTTTCGCTGGCTCGAAGTTCCTTCTTTGACTGTTCACCGAAGACCCACTTTATGGCGTCTATGATGTTGGACTTGCCACTTCCGTTCGGGCCGACGATGGCGGTCACACGATCGGAGAAGGTGATCAGAGAAGGCCTGCCGAACGACTTGAAACCCTTTAAAAAGAGTTTTTTCAATCTCAAACCGATCCCCTCCTACACGTTAGATTTTATCATCCTTTGATGCTAAAATTGACATGGAAGGAGGTGAAGGCATGCAGTACAGAGATTTCGGAAAAACCGGGGTGAAAACGTCTCTTCTTGGTTTTGGAGCGATGAGACTTCCCGTGATAGGAGAGGACCACTCAAAAATCGACGAAGAAAAGGCGATCGAGATGATCAGATATGCGATCGACCACGGTGTGAACTACGTCGACACGGCCTATCCGTATCACGGTGGAAACAGTGAAAAAGTCGTTGGCAAAGCCCTGAAAGATGGCTATCGAGAGAGGGTCTTTCTTGCCACGAAGTCTCCCGTTTGGCAGGTGGAAAAACACGAGGATTTCTACAGATATCTGGATGAACAACTCGAAAAACTCCAGACAGACCACGTGGACATGTACCTGATGCACGCACTGAACAGGGAAAGATGGGAAAAGATAAAAGAACTCAGGTTCTTTGAATTTTTCGAGAAGATGAAAGCGGAAGGAAAAATAAGGTTCGCCGGTTTTTCTTTCCACGACAGGTATCCTGTCTTCAAAGAGATCGTGGATGGATACGACTGGGATTTCTGTCAGATACAGCTCAACTACATGGACGAAAATTACCAGGCTGGTCTGAGAGGTCTCAAATACGCTGGTTCAAAGGGTCTTGCCGTTGTGATCATGGAACCTCTGAAGGGTGGAAAACTCGCAAGACTTCCTGAGAAAGTGATGAAAATCTTAGAAAAATACGGAAAAGACTGGTCTCCCGTCGAACTGAGTTTCAGGTGGCTCGGACACCATCCAGAAGTCTCCACGATACTGAGTGGTATGAGCACACTGGAACAGGTGAAGCAGAACGTGGAGATCATGAGTAAAATCACACCGAACAATCTTACAGAAGAAGACATGAAGATGATAGAGGAGATAAAGAAAACGCTCGAGTCTTTCGCAGTCATAAATTGCACGGAGTGTGGATACTGCATGCCCTGTCCGAACGGAGTGGACATCCCTGGAAACTTCAGACTGTACAACGAAACCGTGATGTTCGAAGACTGGGAAGGTGGCAGAAGAACGTACAGATGGTTTGAGAGTCAAAAGTCTGCCGCTTCTTTCTGTGTTGAGTGCGGAGAGTGCCTCAGCAAATGCCCACAGAAACTCGACATACCGAACCTTCTGAAAAGAGTCCACAGGGAGCTGGCAGAGGTCAAATGAAGAAGATTCTCTGGCTGGCACTCTTTGCAGGTGCCAGTTTTCTCATCATCCATTCCTTTTTGAACGGAATCTTTCTTCACACGGATCTTGAGATCTACTGGAGAACCGTTCTCTCCAGAGTCGTTTTCCTTTTTGCGTCTTTTCTTCTTATCGTTCTCTTTCATCTGGTCGACATGAACGTTTCGTTCATGGGTGCTGCTTTGCTGTTTCTTGGTGCACTGATGAACTTTCTGGAGGTCTTTTTTCTCTTTCCCAACTCGTTTTATCTGGTGAAGTTCGTTTTCTACCTGGCCGGCTCTTTCCTGATCTTCTTTGAAACCTTCAAAGTGATGCTCAGACTGAAAAGACTCACTCTGATGTTCAGAGGACTCTTCAACGAAAACAACGACATGGTGATCTTCTACGATGTGAACGGAAAGATCGTCGAGGTGAACCCCGCTGCCGAGAAGTTCCTGAAGTACACAAAGGAAGAGTTGATAGGAAAGACCATCGAAGACATTTCCTCTTCGGATGAAACGGTCACACTCCGGATGATGTCGCTTTCATATCCTGAGAGTTCTGTCGAGCCGCTGGAGAGAGAGTTCGTTTCAAAGGACGGAGAAATCGTTCCATGTGAGAGCAAGTTGATACCCATATATGAGGGAAAAACGGTTGTTCTGATACAGGAAATCGCAAGGCCTATTTCCGAGATAAGAAAGATAGAAAACCAGATCAGAAGAGAAAGGCAAAGGTTTCTCACATATTTCAACAACATACCTGTTTTGAGTGTTATTCTAAGGGAAGATGGAACGGTGGAGGACATAAACGAAGCAGGATGCAGACTTTTGAAGACGGATCGAAAGGACCTTCTGAACAGAAACTGGTTCGAACTCTTTCCTGAGAGTTTCCCAAAGAGTCTTTTTGAAAAGGCTTTCAAAGAAAAAGTCGTGCACGAAGGTATCATCAGAGACGGAGGAGAAAGAATCGTACGATGGGTGTTCATCCCCCTCGAGGAGAACCGTTTGATGGTAGCCGGCATCGATATAACCGAGGAAAGAAGAAACCTTCTTTCTCTGGAAAGGGACAGAAAGTTCTACCATCTCCTTTTGAACCTGTCAGGCAGTCTTCTATCACTTGGATGGAGTGACTATGTGTTCAAACAGTATTTGCCTTTGATCGCAGAGGTGTTCGATGCAGAAGATGTGGCTTTCTATGAGAAAGAAGATGGAAAGTATCACCTCAGAGTCTCACTTGGCAGTTCTCTTGAAGAGAGTCTGTCTGACGTTCCAAAGACCATCACATGTGAAAACGGTGTCCTGAAAATTCCTCTGGAACACGAAACAGAAACTTTCGCATTCTTTCTCTTCACATGCAGAGAACCTGACAGAGACTTTCTTGAGATGGCAAAACTTTTGAAGAACCAGTTGGAACTTGTTTACTGGAAGCTGAAGGGTGAAGAAAGGATCCTCTGGCTTGCAGAACACGATCCGCTCACAGGTGTTTACAACAGAGAGGCGTTCGAGAGCAGACTGGCGTATCTGATGAACCTTTCGAAAAGGTACAACAGGAAACTCTCCTTTATTTTCATCGACCTGGACGATTTCAAGCACATAAACGATTCGAAGGGGCATCTTGTGGGAGACCGTGTCCTGAAGGAGTTCGCCAGGATACTCTCCACGCTTTTGAGGAAATCCGATATCGTTGGAAGACTCGGTGGGGACGAGTTTGGGATAGTCCTTCCTGAGACGGACTTCAATGGAGCAGAAGCCATGATCAGAAGGATAGAAGATCGTTTCAGGGAACCTGTTGTCGTGGATGAAGACCGCTTTCTGGTGAAATTCAGTTACGGAATCAGTGTTTTTCCTGATGATGGTGAAAGTATAGAGGAACTTATGAAAGTCGCAGATGAAAGAATGTACATAAACAAATTCAGGAAGAAGGGGGAAAAGGATGATGGATAGGCCAAGAAGGTACAAGATCTTCATGGACAAAAAGAAAAGAATTGCCCTCATAGCACACGACAGAAGAAAGAGAGACCTTCTTGAGTGGGTGAGTTTCAACCTTGGAACACTCTCTCAACATGAACTGTACGCCACCGGCACCACGGGGGCCCTTCTTCAGGAAAAACTCGGTCTTAAGGTGCACAGGCTGAAAAGCGGTCCTCTTGGTGGTGATCAACAGATCGGCGCGATGATAGCCGAGGGAAAGATAGACGTTCTCATCTTCTTCTGGGATCCTCTGGAACCACAGGCACACGATGTCGACGTGAAAGCTCTCATAAGAATCGCCACGGTGTACAACATCCCCGTTGCCATCACAAGATCAACGGCAGACTTTCTGATCTCCTCACCTCTCATGAACGACGTGTACGAGAAGATCCAGATAGATTACGAAGAAGAACTGGAAAGAAGGATCAGAAAGGTGGTCGAGGGAGAAGAAGACTAACCACACCCTGAACAACCACCACAGCTACCACCACACGAGGTAGAAGAACCACCCTGAACGGAAAAGGAAACCTTTTTGTACACCCTTTCCTTTTCTTTTGAGCCACACTGAGGACATTTCACCTCTTCCACCTTGCTGTAAAAGGTGAACGTGGTGTATTCCTCTCCACAGTTTTCACATCTGAACGTGTAAGTGGGCATCATATCATCCTCCCATCACATAGTGCTCCCAGTAGTTTCTCAGGAATATCAAAAAGGGAAGAGCTATGAGAACACCACCAAAACTGAAAAGATCACCGAATATGAGGATGGTGATCAAGATTATGAACCAGTGGATGTTCAAAGCACTGCTCTGTATTCTGGGTGCCAGAACCCACATCTCCAGTTGATTCGCCGCCACGAGGATAATCGTTCCTATGAGAAGTCCGTACAGACCGTGCACGGAGAAAGAAAGCATCAAAAGAGGAATAGCCGAGATGATAACGCCGAGGTATGGAACAAAATCCGTTATGAACGCAAGCATCCCAAGAAAGAAGGCACTGGGAATCCTGAAAAGAAACGCACCAACACCCACGAACACCCCAACGAATATCGCAACCAGAACCTGACCACCCACGAACCTTTCAAACTCAGAGTAGGTGGTTTTTAAAAAACGTTTTCCATCTTCAGGGTCTTTCGGAAAAAGATAAGAAACGTTCTCCTTCACAAGTTTCTTCAGTGACGAGACGATGAAAGACGTGATCACTATGAGAACTGCGGCCGTTATGAAGGACGGTACATACCCCACGATACGGTTCACAAGGGAAAGCGCCCCTTCTGAGAACGAAGCACTGATGTTGCTTATGATAGAACTCACCCATTCTGGTATTTCCATGTTTTCAAGCCCTGTTCTGACCCTATCTATCTCTGAAAAGACCCTCTGAGCCTCTTTTATGATAACGGGAAAGAAATTGACAGCAGAGTAGGCTATCATGAGAAATATCAACACATTCGCCAGAACACGAGAAAGAGACCTCGGTTTCTTTATGAACAGCCCCAAAAACCGTGCCACATAGTCAACTATTATCGAAAGATACAGTCCCATTACCAGAGCGGTTATAATGAAAGGAGAGAGTTTTGCAAGAATCAGAAACAAAGCAAGATACAAAAGAGCAAAGTGCCTGTTTTTCATTCTTTCACTCCTTTCGATACTATTTTAGCAGAGGTGAATTCGGGTGGAGGCAACAAGAGGTCTTTTGATCCTGTTCGTTCTTGTGGGACATGCCATCGTTTCAGTGTACAGGGATCTGACGTTTTTCATCCCTTTTCTCAGGTTTGTGAGCCCGTCCGTATTTGTGTTCGTCTACCTCTTTGGCTATTCGCAGGGAAGAGTAAGGAAAAGACCTCTGAAGGTCGTTCAAAAGGCACTGTCTTTTTTTCTTTTTTATCTATTCTGGGGTTCTGTTGCGTTTTTTCTTTATCTTATTCTGGATGGAAGATACTCTGAAGTATGGGTAACGAGGCAAATATTCAACGTAGAAAATTGTTCTTTGTTTTCAAAATATCTTCTCACCGTCTTTTCCTTCAGTGGATCGTGGCAGTATTATTTTGTTTTCGTCGTGATCATCCTGCTTTTTGTATCCATTTTCATAAGAAATCCGGGAAGGATTCTTCCTTTTTCCTTTGCCGGTGCTGTTGTCAATTCATCAATTGTGAGCCTCTGGTTTTTGACAAAGAATGAACTTCTTCCACCGATTGAGGGAGCACTCATCACGTATTTGAATCCCATTCACTGGCTTTTTCCCTTTATCCTGGGATACAAGGATACTCATGAAGGAAAGAAACGTACCCTGAACAAAACCTCTCTAATTTTCTACATTGTTTTTCTTACCATTGGTCTTTTAGAATACTGGAATTCTCACAGGAAGTTCAATGGTTTTGTTGCAGACCAGTTCTCCCTTCCTGGAGTGGTCCTTGGGATATACAGCATTGGAGTGTTCTCGTGGATGGCCGAAAAAATGAACTCTCGAATCCTGAGGAGGATGGGGCGGTATTCTTTTCTTCTCTTCATGATACACATGCCGTTCCAATGGATGTTCTACGTGTTTTTGGACACGTTCATCGATCTTCCCGGATGGTGCTGGGTGCTGGTCATGGTGGGATTTTCTGTCGCTTTCATGGAAATACTTCTCAGACTGTCAAGACTTCTTCCAAGAGCGCTTCGAAAGGTGGTCGCTGGTTTTTAGGTTTTTTCCAACTTTTTCCTTCATTTTACCATCGTCCCCACTTGAAATTTCTGAGAGTATATAGTACAATTATCCCTGGAGGTTCCGGCGTAGCTCAACCGGTAGAGCGCCTGGCTGTTAACCAGGTGGTTGCAGGTTCGAGTCCTGCCGCCGGAGCCATTTTTGTTTTTATGTGCTCCCCCTCTTCTTCTCCTTTTTCATCCTGTACATGAGTCCACCAACCTTTGCAAGGGTTTCTTTCATTCAGGGAACCCGTGAAAGGATGAACGCCATATGAAAACGTTAGATGAAACCTGGACTCTTCAAAATCGGAGAGGATCTTTTGGGTGATCTCTTCTGCTTTTTCCGGAGAGCACCCTCTGAGAATTATGAGAAATTCATCCCCACCCATTCTAACAACAACATTGGATTGTCTTATATGTTTCTTCACAATCTGAACCAGGTTTCGCAACACATCATCACCTGCATCGTGACCATCAAAAAAGGGAGCCTGCGCTCCCTTCAGATCTTTTGAACACCGTCTGCACTCTCTATCTCGTGGAAGGTGAGTTCTATCTTAAAACGATCACTGTAGGCATTTTTCAGTTCTTCTTTGATCTTCTCAAAAGCGCCCTTTTTCGATAAAACGATCACACCTCCACCGAATCCGCCGCCAACCATCCTTGCACCCAGAATATCCTCCTTTCCCTTCAGAAAATCCACGATGAAGTCTGTCTCTTCGCAGGACACCTCGTAAAGATCTCTCAGGCTTTCATGAGAAGAGAAAAGGAGCCTTCCAAGTGTTTCGAAATCTCCCTCTTTCAACGCCTGAACGCTTCTAAGCACTCTTTCGTTTTCCTCCAGAACGTGCTGGGCACGCTTTTTTAAAACGTCCGGGAGTTTCTTCAGATCTTCCTTTGTCACTTCACGAAAGCTTCTTTTTCCAAGAATTCTCAGAACCTCTTCACATTCCTGTCTTCTTTTGTTGTACTCGGAGGAGGAAAGTTCGTGCTTTACGTTGGAATCGACGAGGTTTATCTCGTAGCCTTCCAGTTTCAGGGGAACATACTCGTACTCGAGGGTCATCGTGTCCAGAAAGATCGCGTGGTCTTTTTTCCCGAAAGCGGAAGTGAACTGGTCCATGATCCCACACCTGACACCGACAAACTCCACTTCCGCTTCACGTGCGATCTTCACGAGTTCCAGTTTAGGCAGATGGAAACCAAAGTGCTCCGAGATCGCATAGGCGGTTGCCATCTCAAGTGCTGCAGAACTTGAAAGCCCCGCACCCATGGGAAGGTTTGACGAAATCGAGATCTTCACAGGAGACACTCTGTAGCCTTTTTTCTCGAAGGCTTTGATAACACCGGAGATGTAGTCCGTCCACCTGTTCAGTTTTTCTATTTTTTCCATTTCCACCGTCTCGTTCATGTTCTCCGAGTGGAAGACGAACTTTTCCGAGTCTTCTATCGTGAGAAAAACGAACCTGTTCACGGCGAAAGGAAGGACGTACCCGTCGTTGTAGTCGGTGTGCTCTCCGATGATGTTTATTCTTCCCGGTGCCTTCACCCTCATATCTCCACCTCCGTCTCCCTGAGCTGTCTTGCTGCCTCCTCCGGAACAACGGGATTTATGAAAGCCCATGTACCCGTCTCAACGCTTGCCATCCACTTTAACTTGTCCCTGTCTCTTTTTGGTGGATTGAACTCCACATGGAAGTGGAAAAAGTGAGAAACGTCCTCGCCGTTGAATGGTGCCTGAAAGAACATCATCATGTACGGAAACTCCTGATCGAAGAGTTTGTCGTACTTGGCGGTCACCACTTTCAATACTTTTGCGAATTCTTTCTTCTCTTCCTTAGAAAACTCAAGGAGCGTGCTCACGTGCCTTTTTGGATATATGTGCACCTCGTACGGAAAGCGCGCGTAGAAGGGAACAACCGCTACGAAGTTTTCTGTTTCGTACACCTTCCTTTCCTCTTCTTCGTTCTCGAGGATCTCGCAGATGGGACATCTTCTTTTTTCCTCGTACCACTTTCTCATCGCATCTATCTTCACCTCTATTCTTTTTGGAAGGAAAGGAAAGGCGTAGATCTGACCGTGTGGATGGGGAAGAGAGGCACCAACTTCTTTTCCACGGTTTTCGAAGATGAAGACGTACTTCACAAAATCGTGCCGAGAAAGGTCCCTGGTTCGGTCCACCCACATCTCAACGAGTTTTTCTATCTGTTTCAGAGGCATACCGGGGAGTGCGGTGTTGTGGTCGGAGGTGTAGACCACCACCTCGCATACACCGCGAGACTCTTCTTTTCTGAAAGGTCCCTTCTCCTTCCAGTCCACAGGGGGAGGGTCCTTTTTGAGAGAAGGATATCTGTTTTCGAAGGTGACCAGATCGTACTCTTCGGGAAGTTCCAGTCCTCCCACACATATGGGACACTCCGTTTTCGAAGGCTGAACCGGTCTTTTCTGTGTTGCAGCGGAGACGATCACCCATTCGTCTGTGAGCGGGTTGTACCTGAGTTCCATCATTCTCTCTCACCCTCTTCGTAGAAGTAGAAGTTTCTTCCGTCTTCTCTTTTGACAACCTTCTTTCTCAGAGAGGACTTTCCCTCTTTTTCCAGATGGTACTCTCTGTTTTTGAGATCGACAACGAGCTTGGTGTTCCCAGAGATCGTGCCAGACGAGACGATCTCGTACTTCAGATCCTCTGTCATGATGTTCAGAACACGGGGCTTTCCCCCGAGAAGATCGAGTGTCTCTCTCAGAACCTTTCTTCCGTGTTCTTTCACGAGTGACAGGTCGTCACTTTCTATGATCATGTTGTCGAGGACTCCACAGGTGTACGAGTAGAGTTCTCTCTCTTTTGGGGTCAGTTCTGTTTTTTCCTCTCTCAGGATGAGACAGTCCGGATCGTTCAGCCAGAGTCTGTCGTGCATGAAGTAACGTGTGATGGCATTTCTCAGAGCCCATCTTGCAGCGGGTGCTCCGTTGTCTTCTATGTGATCTCCCCAGAAGGGTGTGGTGTCCGGTCCTATCCTCATGCCGTCAACGTACCCAACGGCAGGAAGAAGAGGAGAGCCACATCCGAGTATGAACGAGTCGTCTCCAACTGCCTTTCTGATCACCTCCAGCCCCTTTCTGAACGCCTGAACGGGTGTGATGTTTTCCTTTCTCTCACCCGGAATCGCTCCTGCAAAGAGAAAATCGATCTTGAAGTATCTGTAGCCCATCTTCCTGAGAGAGCTGAAAAGGTCAAAGAGCCAGCCCAGTACCTCTTCGTTTGAAAGATCAAGAGCGTAAATCTTTCTGTTCCAGTTTCTGTAAGCCATTTTGGGTCTTCCGTTTTCCTTCACGACCCAGTTTGGGTTGGTGTTGAACACGTCCGACGTCTCCGAAACGCTGAACGGTGCGGTCCATATACCAGGAACAAAGCCTTTTTCCTGTATCGTTTTTGCCATCTCGTCCACAGATGGGAAGTCTTTCTTCGTGACGAGCCAGTCTCCGATGTCCTTTTCGTACGCATCGTCTATCTGAAAGACCTCGAAGGGAAACTCCCTTGCAAGTTCCAGATTCTTCAAAGTCTCCTTCCAGGTGAGATCGAGGAAATAGTGGTACCAGCTGCACCATCCAACCGGTGTGTGTTCTGGTATTCTTGCAATGTTTTCCTTTCCGACGAGTTCAGCGTACTTTTCCAGAAGGAGAGAGGTGTTTGGATCTTCAAGAACGACAAAAGGTTCTATCGGAACGAAGTCATCGAACTTCACATCGAAGTACTCAAGATACGCAACAAGTTCTCCGTTTTCCACCGCAAAGAAAGGATGTGCGATCTTCGAACTCAAAAAGCCGTACACTCTTCCCTCCTCTGCCACGAAATAGTCGCTCTGAAGGTGGCTTTTTATTACATCCGGTACCACAGAGGCCGTGTACTGCCAGTTTGGGTCTATCTCGGGTGGTGTGAAGGATGAAAGATCCACCACCCTGCATGGTCCCCAGGACTGCCAGTTGTTCACAAGGAGTTTCTCTGGAGCACTCTCCCGAAAGATCTCAAGCCTTCCAGGATTTCCCTTCACTCTCCCTGAAATCTTCCATCCAAGATGGATCTTTTCCACACTGAACTCAACGGTGTAGTCTTTTCCCTTCAGAGTGAATTTTCCTTCTCTGAACGGTCTTTTGAAAATCTCCACACAGATCACCTCACATAGATGGTTTTTCCCGTGTTCAGACTGGTGGATACGAGGTGCTCTCCCCTCTTCAGTCCGTTCACTTTGAAGACCAGCGTTTCTTCTTTGAAGGGTGGTATAACCACCTTCTTTGCCGAATGTTCTTTTCCGTCCACAAAGAGTATGATCTGCTCTTTTCTGCTCAGTGGAGAATCGTTCAGAAGAGAAAGTTTCACTTTCAGGGTGTCTCCTTCGCGTATCATGTCCTCTGAGGACATCTCAGCGTGAAGTGTTTCAGAGATCGCTGGAAGAACCCTCCAGGATAGAATTTCCTCACTTACCCTCATTCTGAAAGAAAAGCGATACGGTTCTGGTAGAAGCCTGTACTCCAGGTGGGGCTGTGCCCCCCAGCTGTCGTCTCCTCCAAGTCCCATCTGTCTGTAGTCCACATTCACGGTGACAAAGTCCCTTTCTGGAAGTTCGTTCACGTGATCTGCCTTTTCCAGGTCTTCCATGGAGAACGGCCAGACACTGAAATCCACCACCGGCATGCCCGACACGAAAAGGTTCACCCTTCCATCGGAGAGAGCGAACCATCTCACGTCCGATCTGTTTCCTGTCTCCTGTGGCCTGACGTACCTGTGTATCATATCTTGAACAGTCCTTCTGTATCGAGCAAAAAGTCCGCTTTCTTTTCTGTCCCAGTAGGTCTCGTGCGGACCCCTTCCGTACCACTCAACGAACCTGAAATCTCCAGGAACGGCAAACTGAAGACCGATCCTTGGAATCTCCGGTACACCTTCTGCGGGAATCAGGGAAAGATCCACGAGGATATCACCGTTTCCAAAGATAGTGTAGGTGAGGTACACCCAGCTGTTTCCGGGTACCTGATAGACACTCTGAACGGATACGCTGTTTTCTTCTTTCTTCCAGAAGAACATCTTGAAGAGTTTTCTTTCTTTTGATGCCCTCTTCCAGATGGATAGCCTCTCTGGCATTTTGTTTCCGACGTCGTTGTCCGTTGGAACCCTCCAGAAATTTGGAACGATCGATCCTGTCAGGATATCCCTTCCCCTGTACACGATGCGCTCCAGAAGTCCGGTGAGTTTCGAGAAGATAAACTCCGCGTCTTTTGTCCTCACCAGAAGGTATCTTCCATCTTCTGAGAAATCTACTTTTTCCTGAACAATGCTTTTTTGAAAGATGGGAGGTTTCAGGAGGAACTGTTCCCACGCTACAACGTGTCCCTTCTTCGCCCAGAGGGTATCTTCAGAGAGAGCAAAACAGATCTCAAGGAAGTACTCGGAGTCTTCCATCTCTGGAAGTGGTATCTTAAGAATTTTCTTTTCTCCTGGCCTGGCTGAGAGTTTGAACCTTTCTTCTTTCACCACTTCACCGTCTTTTCTGATCCTCCAAGTTCCATCGAACATCTCAAGATCTGTGAAGAGATACCCGTTCTCCACTTCGTAGGTGTCTTTTGCGATCTGGCGCACTTTGATGTTCTGATAGACTTTCTTCACCTCGTAAAGCTCTGGCTCGGGTGTTCTGTCGGGAAGGACCACTCCGTTGCAGCAGAAATTCTTGTCGTTTGGTTCATCGCCGAAATCCCCGCCGTACGCCCAGAATTCCCTTCCGTTTTCATCCTTTTTCCTGATTCCCTGGTCCACCCAGTCCCAGATGCACCCTCCGTGAAGATACGGATACCTTTCTATCACATCCCAGTAGTCCTTCAGATTTCCCACACTGTTTCCCATCGCGTGGGCATACTCACACATGATGAAAGGCTTTTCCCTCTTTCTGGAGGCGTACTCGAGAAGAACGTTTATCTTCGGGTACATGAGAGAGAAGACATCCACGTAGTACGATTCTCCCTTTCTTGTTGTTCCCTCGTAGTGGACGAGTCTTGTGTTGTCCCTCTCTTTTATCCAGAGGGCGGCCTTTTCAAAGTTCATTCCGTCTCCTGCCTCGTTTCCAAGCGACCAGAAGATGATGCTGGGATGGTTCTTGTCACGCTCCACCATCCTTTTGATCCTGTCAAGGTGAGCCTTCTCCCACTCCGGTCTGTTCGCAAGTGTCACATCGAGATCCCAGCCGATACCATGTGATTCGATGTTTGCTTCGTCTATGACGTAAAGGCCGTAGTAGTCGCACAGGTCGTACCACTTCGTCTGGTTCGGATAGTGTGAGGTTCGAACGGTGTTTATGTTGTGCTGTTTCATGAGTTTTATGTCCTCTATCATCCTTTCCACGGTCACCGCATGGCCTCTGTCTGGGTCGAACTCGTGTCTGTTCACTCCCTTTATGTAGAGAGGTTTCCCGTTGAAAAGAAGCCTTCCATCCTTTACCTCCACCTTCCTGAACCCGAAGTTGACTTTTTTCTCATCTTCTCCCAGTTTCACCTTCAAAACGTAAAGATGAGGAGTCTCTGCTGACCATTTCTTCGGGTCTTTCACCTCGAAGACAAAAGACAGGGTTTCGTTTTTTGGTCTCACCTTCTCTTCCACCAGAGTCATCTCTTTTCCCTGTGGATCTGTGAGTGTGATAATGAAATCTTTTTCTTTCTCTTCTCCAAGGTTTCTCAGTTCCACGTCCAGAAAGATCTTTCCGTCCCTGTAATCTTCATCGAGGTCTGCTCTCACGAATATGTCTCTCACATGGAACTTCGAAAGTGCGTAGAGATAGACATCCCTGTAGATTCCTGCAAACCACCACATGTCCTGATCTTCCAGGTAACTCCCATCACTCCACTTCAGAACCTCCACACAGATCAGGTTCTTTCCCGGTTTCAAAACGTCTGTGACCCTGAACTCAGCGGGTGTGCAGCTGTCTTTGCTGAATCCCATCCTTTTCCCGTTCACCCAAAGATAGAAGAAAGACCGTACCCCTTCGAAGTGAAGAAAGATTTCCTTTTCAAACCACTCTTCCGGTACTTCCAACCACCTTCTGTATATCCCGGTTGGATTGTCGTCTTTTGGAACAAACGGGGGATTCGGCTCGAAGGGATAGACCACGTTTGTGTAGATGGGTTTCCCGTAGCCTTTCATCTCCCAGTTGCTTGGAACTTCTATTTCGTCCCAGTTTGTGTCATCGAAACCTTCCAGGAAAAAGTTCTCCGGAACCTCGAAGGGATTTTTTGCAAAGAAGAATTTCCAGTTTCCATTGAGCAGGATGAAGTCATCGGGATACTCCCACTCTCCTGTGAACGGATTGAGGTAGGGTATGAAAGAGGCATGAGGCTTTTCTGTTCCCTCACTCACAAGCTGAGGGTTTTCCCATTCGTAGACCATCTTCTCATCCTCCCAGCAGAAAACAGGCTGCTCTGTGTCCTGGGTTTACTTCCAGAAAAACCGGCTCTTCTTCCTCACACCTTTGTGTTGCGTGTGGGCATCTTGGATGAAACCTGCAACCTGAAGGAGGTGAAACAAGAGATGGAGGAGAACCAGGGATTCCCTCTCTCAACTGCTTGTCCCCCACTCTGGGAAGTGATTGTATGAGATATCTCGTGTAGGGATGGAGAGGTTCTTTAAAGATCTCAAGCGTTGGACCCTCTTCCACGATCTTTCCCGCGTACATGATTGCCATTCTTGTTGTGACCTGAGCATGGATACCCATATCGTGCGTCACCAGAACAATGGTGTTCTTCAGCTCTTTTTGAATTTTCTTTATAAGCTGTATGACCGCACGCTGTGCTACCACGTCCAGGGCAGTTGTTGGTTCGTCAGCGAGGATGACGCGAGGCTTCAAGAGAGTGGCAAGTGCTATGGTAACGCGCTGCCTCATTCCACCAGAAAGCTGATGGGGAAACATGTCCAGTACCCTGGAAGGAAGGCCCAGGGCTTTTAAGTGTTCAGCGGCCATTTCAAGAAACGTTTCTTTTTGCCTTCTCACGTGGCTTTTCAGGATTTCCATGAACGTGTCCCTTATACGCTTCACCGGGTTCAAAACGTGCATGGAACCCTGAGGAATGTAGGAGATGAAACGCCATTTCAGACGTCTTCTTTCTTCTTCTTTCAGTGACACAACGTTTACAGGTTTGCTGTCGAGCCAATAATTCAGTTCACCACCAAGCAATCTCAGAGGAGGCTCGAGGTTTGCAAGAAGAGTTTTCAAGAGTGTAGATTTTCCACAACCGGATTCACCTGCAATACCATAGATCTCACCCGAGAAGATCTTCAAACTCACGTTATCCACGGCTCTTATCGTTCTTTTTTTGCCCCAGAATTCCAGAACATAGTAAGCTTTCAGATTTTTACCCTCTACCAGCGTCTCCATCCACTCGCCTCCTCATACTTCTTCCCAGACAACCAGACTGTAAGGTTCTACTTTTCGATCTCCCAGAACGATCCGGGCATCACCCGGTATCTCCACTTCTGTTTCATGAGGTGAAAAGTTGAAAGCAAACGTGTACTTTCCTCTCTTTTGAATGCGCACACCCTCTGGAAGTCTTCTCACCACGTGCCCTGTTTCCTTCATCAGTTTTTCGAAGAGATCCAGAAGAAATTCCCTGTCCGGCCAGAAAGCAAGATAGTACACGTTTTCTTTACGAAAGATCGCTCCGGGACCGTCTTCAAATCTTGCCACCACTTCCGCGATGGTGGGATCCACATCCTCTCTCCAGATCGTCACAGGGTACTTTTTCCCATCCCACAGAAGAACTTCAACGTTTCCTGTTCCAAGACTTTCAACCCTTTTTACCTCCACAGGTATGATCTCCTTCAGAAGACCGGGAGGCATCTCTTCTGGAATCTGGAAGGTTTCTGTTTTGCTACCGCTTCTTGGACCAATCACAAGAACACCGCTGTATTTTTTGAAGTTCTCCAGGGCCTCTTCCCTCACGATTGCAAGGCTTGGAACAACCACCATTCTGTAACCATCTAGAGGAGAATCAGCCGACACGATATCCACATTGAGGCCAAGCCCTCTGAGGGCACTGTAGAACCTGAGGACAAGATCAAGGTAATTAACACCTTCGCCGTGTGGCTGGATGGAAAACACCCACGCCGTCTCGTAATCGAAAACGAGGGCAACTTCACTCTTTACCGGTTCGCTCAGATCAACACCTTTCAGTTCTTCAAAGACCTGCTTTACCTCCTGATATCCCTGAGATGGAGATGAGTCCGGAGCAAGAAGGCCAGAGTGCATCTGCTCCTGTGCAAAGGGTGCCTGCCTCCACCTGAAGTAAGAAACCACTTCTGCTCCGTGTGCAAAAGCCTGCCAGGTCCAGAGCCTCACCGCACCCTCTGCCGGCCAGAGATTGTAGGGAGCCCAGTTCACAGGCCCTGCCTGCTGTTCCATCACCCAGAACCTTCCCCTACCCACACCACGATAAAGATCGTGTGAGAAGGAGATTATGTCGGGGTGCCCCACCCTGTCGAACGGGTTTTTGCTTTCTCCCTTTGCTCTCAGAAAGACGAGGGTGTGACCGAGCGGATAGTTGTCCCAGCTGGCAAAATCCAGGTTTTTTGAGAGTTTGTAGTGATCAAAGTCTGTAAAGCCAGCCATGAAGTTGTGCGTGATGAACCTTCCCGGAGAAAGTTCTCTTATGATCTCCACCTGGAGCCTGTTGAACTCTACCACCTGGTCTGAGGCGAATCTGTAGTAATCGAGAAGATGCGAAGGATTTGGACCTGCAGGTGTGAGGTTGGGAAGTTCTATCTCCTCGAAGGACCTGTATTCCTGACTCCAGAACACCGTTCCCCAGGCCCTGTTCAGTTTATCTATGTCTCCTTCGTATCTTCTCTCAAGCCATTTCTGGAAGGCTTTCTTACACCTTGGACAGTAACACCTCACCGTGTCGTGACAGCCGTACTCGTTGTCGGTCTGCCAGCCCACAACAGCCGGATGCTTTCCGTACCTTCCTGCAACAATGGAGACGATTCTCTTTGCTTCTTCCCGATACACAGGGCTGGAGAAACAGTAATGTCTTCTGGAGCCAAAGTTCTTCACTCTTCCTTCTCTGTCGACAGGAAGGATCTCTGAATGCTCGTCCACAAGCCACTTTGGAGGTGTGGCTGTGGGTGTTCCCAGGATGATCTTCAAACCCATCCTCTCGGCCGCTTCCAGCGTTCTGTCCAGCCATTCCCAGTTGAATTTTCCTCGCTCCGGCTCTATTCTGCTCCAAGCAAACTCTCCGATTCTCACGTACTCTATCCCGAGTTCTTTCATCCTTCTGAAGTCTTCTTCTACCTTTTCAACACCCCAGTGTTCTGGGTAATAACAAACTCCAAGCATGACAGATCCTCCCCATATAGTTTTTAACCCTTCACACTTCCAAGCGTCAGCCCTTCTATGAAATACCTCTGGAAGATCAGAAAAACAACTATTGGTACTAACGCAGCAAGGTTTGCTCCAGCAGCTATCACATTCCAGCTCGTGACCCACTGTCCTTGGAGAGTTGTCAAACCAAGGGTTACTGGTTTTAAACTATCACTCTGTATGAGAACCAGCGACCAGAGATAATCGTTCCATATCCAGGTGAACTCAAGGATACCAAGAGCGGCCAGGGCCGGCAGTATCAATGGCATCATGATCTTTCTGTAGATCAAGAAGTCACCGGCTCCATCGATTTTCGCTGCTTCAAAAAGACTTCTTGGTATGGTAACCATGAAATTTCTCAGGAAAAAAGTACAAAAACCAGTCTGAAATGCAATATGAAAGAGTATTACCCCCCAGTAAGTATCGTAAAGTCCTGTCCTAACTGAAAATCTGTAAACGGGTATCATCAACATTTGGAAAGGTATCAGCATTCCAGAAACGAACATTATCAAAAGAGGTTTTTTCAACTTGAAGTTATACCAGGATAACGCAAAAGCACTTAAACTGGATACAAACAATGCTCCTAACACGGACAAACTCGTTATTATAAATGTATTGATGAAGTACCTCTTCATATTGGCTTCTCTCCAGGCTATAACATAATTTTCAAAAGTTGGTTTCTTCGGAGGTTCCCACCATCTTATTCCCAATATAACCTCATCCATTGTTTTAAGCGATGTGAATATCGATATAATGAAGGGAAGCATCCACATAATTACCAGAACAACAGACAGGGAATAAAAAATAATGGCTTTCAACACTTTCTTTCTGTTCATATGGATTCTTCCTCCCTTTTTAGCGTATAGAAAAGGTACACAATGATGAAACCAAGCGTTATAAGGAACTGTATCACAGCAATGGCAGATCCATAACCCATTCGATAGTTATGGAATGATTGGATGTACATGTAGTTTGCCAGAACACTGGATGAATAGAAAGGTCCTCCGCGAGTCATAACGTAGACAATGTCAAATGCTCTCAGAGAATCTATAATATTCACCGTTATGGCTATTACCATAGCTGGTCTAAGAGCGGGTAGAATCACATACCAGAATCTCTGACATGCATTGGCACCATCGACGTACGCTGCTTCGACTAATTCAGTAGAAACATTCTTCAAACCGGCAAGGAAAAGTACCATAGCGTAGGCGATCTGCCTCCACAGTGCAGCCATTATAAGGGCATATGTTACAATTTTCGGGTCACTCAACCAGGGTTTCGCGAGACTACCAAGACCTATGGCTCTTAAAAACTCATTCAAAACACCACTTCTAGGTTCAAGAATCCATGACCATATTTGTCCTATGACGACAAAAGACAAAGTCATTGGAAGATATATGAGGGTTTTAAAAATTTTGTTTCCAGGAAATTTTTGGTCCAAGAGCATCGCCATTCCCAATCCTGCAGGAATGGCGACAATAACAAAAAACACAAGCCATTTTATGTTGTTTTTAAGGGAAAGCCAGAAGTAAGGATCAGAGAAAAGTCTGGTGTAGTTCTTCCACCCTATAAAATCAAATTTTGTGCTGACTCCATCCCAATTTGTGAAACTCAAAATTATTGTCTGCGCTATGGGAGAAATCACCCAGATAAAATAAAGCGTCAATGGAACAGCCAAGAAGACATACGGGACCCACCATCTCTTTGTCAACACAGGGATATTCCTCCTTTGTGGACACATTTTGTCGGGAGAAGAAGAGGGAGGCGGACCGCCTCCCCGGAATTATTTCCCAAAAATCCTCTGTCTTTCTCTTTCAAGATTTTCGAGAATTTGATCGAGTCTTTCAGGATAAATCATGAATTCAACAAAGCCGTTCATACCAGCTGTTGCCATTTCTGGATTTGTATCTCTGTCGTAGAACTGGGCGACGCCATCAGATTCGAGTATCATCTTCAATCCCTTTGCTGCATGTTCGTCTGCTGGTTCTACATTCTTGTTTGCTGCAAGTCTCCCGAGTTTTTTAGCAAAGTATTCCTGAACTTCCTTTTCAGCAATGAACTTGAGGAACACTTTGGCACCTTCCTTGTTCTTAGCTCTTGCTGGTATCATGAATCCATCTATTGGTGTTTCTTCGTAAAGGCCTATCTCCGGCTTTATTATGGGGAATCTGAAGAAGTCCAGATCATCTTTTACAGATTCAGGAGCAACATCTTTTATGAACTGTCCTATAAGATACATTCCTGCTTCTCCTCTGAAGAGGAATGCGGCTGCTTCCTGCCAGGTATAGGAGGAATGGTTCTCAAGGAAGAAACCTTTTTCGACCAATTCCTTCCAGTATTGGAAAACTTCTTTGACTCTTGGATCAGTATATGGAATTTCCCCAGCGGTAAGCTTCATATGGAAGTCCAGCCCATTTACCCTGAGATCGAGATAGTCAAACCATCCCGCTGCTGGCCAGAGGTATTTGGTTCCGATGGTTATTGGAGTTATTCCATTTTCCTTCAGGGTCTCACAAACCTTTATGAACTCTTCCCAAGTTTTTGGAGGAGTTATACCGTACTTTTCGAAGACAGACTTCCTATAATAAACACCCCACCAGTACCAACTCTGAGGAACAAAATAGATCCTTCCATCATACTCACAGGCACTTCTGAAAGAAGTCGGGAAATAATCTTCAAAATTTTTGGGAGCAAAGATATCATCCACAGGTTCGAGAAGTCCTTTGCTAGCAAAATACCTCATTCTTTCACCAGCGAACCACGTAACGACATCGGGAGCCTCATCAGAATTCAACCAGGTTCTGAGAAGAGTTTTGAAATCTTCGTGTGGGAACGTGTTCACTACTACGTCATATTCCGGGTATTTTTCCTCAAACATCTTCACTAACTCCGCAAAAACGATCCTTGGTGCTGGATCAGAAATGTAGGAGTTCACGACAATCTTTTCTTTGGCAACAGCGAAAACGCTCAGGATAACAAGTACCAGAACCATCCAAAATCGGAATTTCATAGTACCACCCTCCCCAACAAAAGATTGGTATTACCATGTAAATGATACCGTGAACGTTCACAGAGGATCAAGGAAAGAAAAACCGAGAATTTTGATTCTAAACGCTCATAAATGAATATATTTGTCTCTAACGACCAGAAATCAACAATATCAACTACTCTCTCTCACAACGAGTTCCACGTCGAGTATCACACGCTTTCTCTTCTTTCTTCTTCCCTTCATCCTCTGAAGAAGCATCCTGAACGCCTCAAAGCCCATCTCGAACTTCTTTATCCTTACCGTCGTCAGAGGAGGACACACAAAGGAGGAATAGACGATATCATCGTAGCCAACCACAGCAACGTCTTCTGGAATCCTGTATCCGTGCTCTTTCAGCGCCTTCATAGCACCGAAGGCAAGAAGATCGTTATAGCAGAAAACCGCATCGAAATGAAGCCCCTTTTCGATCGCTTCGTTCATCGCCTGATAACCGCTTTCTATGTCGATGTCCGTCACGATCACCATCTCTTCTTTGAATGGAATACCATGTTCCTTCAACGCCTTCTTGTACCCTTCAAGTCGCATGTAAGCAGCGGACTTAAAAAGGTATCCACTGATCATCAGTATGTTTCTTCTTCCACGATCGATGAGGTGTTTTGTTGCCAGATATCCTCCTTTCACCTCATCACTGTGGATCTCATCCACTTCCAGCCCTTCAAAGTGCCTTCCTACCACGACGAAGGGAACTTTTCTTTCTATCAAAAACTCTATATCGTCCGATCTGTCCTGAACTGGTGTTATGAGAAGGCCGTCGACTCTTCGCTGAAGGAGAACATCGATCGCTTTTTCTTCGTTTTCGTAGATTCTCTCTGTGTTCATGAGGATGATCTGATAGCCATATTTCCTGGAAGCAACTTCGATTCCCTTGAGCACCTCTGCATAGAAGGGATTGGCGCTGTCTGCTATGATGACCCCCACAATGTTCGTGCGTTTGCTTCTCAAAGACGAAGCAGTTGCGTTTTTCACGTATCCAAGTTCTCTGGCTATCTCCAGTATTCTCTTTTTGGTCTCTTCGCTTATGTCCGGTTTGTTGTTGAGCGCTCTTGAAACTGTGTTTATCGAAACTCCCGCCTTTTCTGCTATGTCTCTGATCGTTACATACTTTTTCTTCATGCTATTTCCTCCCATTCACTCCTCCCTGAACAGATAGAAATCATCTATGAATCCCCAATCACCCGCTTTTCCTTTGACAGAAACGGTGACTTTTATTTTCCCCGTTTCGACCTTTATGTTCCTTATCTCAGGATTTTTCCACTCAAGCCATCCGGTCGTTTCAACCGTCGTTGTTTTTTCACCCTCTCCGAAATCACTCACCTTCAGGACAATTTTCACGCCGCTTCCACCCTGGGTCCAGAATCCCACCCTGTACACACCATCTGGAAGTTCCACTTCCTGTGACAACTCGAATTCAAAGGCCTCGTCGAGCCAGAAGTTCACCGCGTACTCTCCCTGGTGTGCGTTACTTGGAGGATCGGCCTTCACCACCTTTACCGCTTTTCTGTTGCCGGATACCTCCCAGGGAGAAAACTCACCCGTTTCGAATCCAGAGTTTTTCAGGTAGTTTCTGCTTCCCTTCACGGTCAAAGTTGCGAAGATCTTCTGGTCTATACCTTCCACGTATCCTTCCACTCTGTAGACACCGGGTGTTTCAACAAGAGAAGGATCAAAATCCCATGTAACTTTCAGGGATCTGATAGAATCATCGCTGAACAGCACTTTCACAGCATCCGGGAACTTCGGGACTTCTCCCAGGTTGGTTGAGATCTCCACGGGGAAGATGTCCCTGATTTCGATCTTCACAGGGGTGGCCGTCTTCACCAGTCTGAAGACATCCAAAGATGGAAGGGCGTTTCCATTGAAATCGAACATGGCCTGATTCTCCCACGGATTTCCTTCACCGGTTTTCCAGCCTGCTCCTTTCACAGGAATCCAGTCTCCTTCCCAGTAAAAGATCCCAAGCCCATGGCCGTTGGGAACACTGTTCACCACTTCTATGAGATCCCTCAAAAACGTTGCCTGACCCTGAACCGTCGCTCTGTAACCACCTGTGAGTTCCATCTCTTCACCACTGAAGATGTTGGGATAACCGTCTCCGTCTTCGAGTGTCCAGGCGTACGCCGTTTCAACGACAAGCACGTCTTTATCATATCTTTTAGCTATATCGTACAGGTTGTTCTTCAGGTCCTCCAGCGTGCCATGCCAGTACGGATAGTACGATACACCGATCACATCGAAATCCACACCTCTTCTTGTGATCTCATCGAAGAACCACCTGAAGAGTGAGTTGTTTCCACCTTCAGCCAGATGTATTACTACCTTGATATCGGGATCGACTTCTCTGACAGCCCTGATGGCCGCCTTCAAAAGTTTTGTGAAGCCATCGAATCCTCCTGCATCCTTTCCGGCGATCATTCCGTCTGGCCAGAGAAAGCCGTTGTTCACCTCGTTTCCCACCTGGACCATGTCCGGCAGTGCACCGTTTCTTCTCATATGATTCAGCACGAGTTTCGTGTAGGAATACACCGCCCTTTCCAGAAGTTCTTCATGAAGGTGATCCCACTCTTTTGGTTTGTACTGCTTGCCGGGATCTGCCCACCAGTCGCTGTAGTGAAAGTCAAGAAGAACCTTCATTCCGTACTTTTTGGCCCTCTTTGCGATCTCTGTCATCTTCAGATAGTCGCAGTTCCCTCCACCGAGCGGGTTTCCGTTTTCATCCCTTGGATCGTTCCACACCCTCAGTCTGATCCAGTTTATCCCGTGATCCTTCAGTATCTGGAAAAGATCTTTCTCCACACCACCATCGAAGAACTTCCCACCGAGCCGCTCTATCTCGTAGAGCATGGAAACGTCCATCCCGAATATGAAATCCTCACGAAGATCCTTCACCGGATTGATCATCAATCCGAACGCCAGGGAGGAGAACATGACCATCAAAAGCACTCCTTTCACCATACCAGCCTCCTTCATTCTTTCACCGCTCCCCTCGTGAGACCACTCACCAGATACCTCTGGAGTGAGAGGAAGAGTATCACCATCGGAGTCATTCCAAGGAGCGCGGCCGCAGTGAAGAGTCCCCACTCCGTCTCGTAGGGCCCTGTTGCAAACGCCTGAAGCCCGAGAGCATAGGTGTAGTGACGCACGTTTTGAAGAATGATCCTTGCCACCACGTACTCGTTGAACGTTCCAATGAAGACCAGGAGAAACACGACCGTGAGGATCGGTCTTGCAAGCGGAATGATGATCCTGTAGAAACTCTGAAAGCGCGTTGCTCCATCGACGATCGCCGCTTCTTCAAGCGAGGTGGGTATCGTGTCATAGAATCCCTTTATCAAGTACATGTTGTAGGCGATGTTGGTGAGGTACGCGAAGATCAGACCACCGAGCGTATCGATTCCGATGAAGGGAATGTACTTTCCCATGAAGTTCAAAAGATCGTATATGGCGATCATGAAGATCACACCGGGGAACATCTGTATCAGAAGGAGTGCCATGATTCCGTAACGCCTTCCAAGGAATCTCATCCTGCTGAAGGGATAGGCCGCTATCGCACACACGGTCGTTGTGATGAAAGCAACGATCAGAGATACGATCACGGAGTTGAGCACCCAGAGCCAGAAATAGTGTTTTGTCTTCTGTTTCCATATCTGGTCTATTCTGAAAAGCTCTTTGTCGATGTTTCTCAGATCGCCCTTCAAATCGGAAAACGGGACCAGATCCATTAAGATACCCGCACGTCTTGAGGCAACAGACATGTTCGCCCTGACCTTGCTGACAAAGTCCATCTTCACGATATCGTACATTCTGTTCAGTATGCCAGAAGACACGTACACTCCCTGGGCCGAAAGAGACAGAAGGTCTTCATAGGATCTCTCAAGATCACTCAGTGAGAGTCTCATCTCTTCAAGGATCGATTTGAGGTTTTCGGGGAAGGTGTCGAACTTGCTGGCGAAATCTCTGTATTCTTCTATCCATCTCATCCCTCTGACAACTTTTGATATTCTGCTGTAGAGTTCGTCCTTTTCCCAGTAAGAGTTCATGAAATCTCGAAGTGTCTTCAAAACAGAGGAGTATCTGAGAAGATCTGTCTTTCCGAAAGATTTCACCCTCTCAAGAGTGGAAATAGAGCGTTGAAGGTCGTATTTGAACACTTTCAGACTGAGGATTCTTTGGGGTTCAAGAAGTCTTTTATGAATTTCTGATATGCTTTGCTGGTATTCGGAGAGTTTTTCAGAGAGACTTTTTTCCTGGAGTCTCAGATCCTCCAGACGTTTGTTGAGGACGTTCAGAATCACTATTTTGTCCTTTATGCTGGTAAGGGTTTCAGAGGTTTCCTTCAGGATCCTGACGAGTCTTGGTTGGATTTCTTCGTAGATCTTGATCAGATCGGAGTAGAGAAGACGACTTTTCAGCTCTTCGTTTCCTTCAGATAGTTTTTCGAGTTCTCCTTTCAAAGTCGCAAGTGATCTTCTCAGATTCTCGTATTCAACAAGAGAATCCATCTCGCTCAAGAGGTTGTCGATCGTGAGAGTCATATTAGAAACGTTCTGTAAGAAACTGCTGTCGTCCACAGGGAACAGGCTACTGGCAGTTGTCTGTTTTATTCTCTCTTTCAGTTCGTTGAGATCGGAAAGAGATGCCTTTATTCTCTCCAGTTCCGGTGTAATGTCCTTTTCTATGATGAGGTTGGCCTCCATTATGTCGTCCTGGAGATTCTGATACTGCTGCTGAAGTGAAAGTATCTCCTCTCTGACTGCGTTCAATTCTTTCTGTGTTTTTTCGAGAAGTTCGTCGTATCCATCTGCCAGTTTTTCGTAACTTGTCCTGAGGATCTCGAGCGCCTGTTCGTAGCCTTCTCTTGTACTGGCATCCACACCTGTTGTCTTCTTCAGATCCTCTTCGAGTGCTCTGTGGACTTTCGAGTTGAACCTCTCTTTCGATAGAACAAGGTAAAGGGCCGCTTTACTCTCATCTGAATCGTCCAGTTCTGGTGTCTGGATCGATGAAACAAGTTCCTGAAGGTTTTCTATCACACTGTTTTTGATCTCATCCGAATGATCGTTCAGGAACGCTTCAATCCTCTTGAAAGAGTCTTCGGCACTCTTCAGTCTGTTTTCTGTTTCTGTCAGATATGAAGCTACTTTCTCGATGGACCGTTTCACCGCGTCTTTCAGTTCATCCTCGGACCATGTATCGTAGGGTTTTACCCTGGAGACCATCGCCTGAAGATCCTGGATCAGGAAGGGAAGATTCTTCTCGGGTGCCACAAGGTCTCTGTAGTGTTGAAGCGTCAGTCTGGACGAGAACAGTTTCGAAGAGAACGCCGCCTCGTCCCTTCTGAGGGATGTGGTCACAACCCAGACGACTGGGAAGAGAATCACCGCCACTATGATGATGAGAAAGATGTGAGTGAGCACGTTTCCCCTTTTCTGCACCATCATCTACTCACCTCTTCGAAAGCTCCGGACAGTTTGAAGTTCACGAAACTGATCCCACCAACGAGGAAGAAGATGAGTATAGAGATCGCACTCGCAAAACCAAAATCCTGTCCCTGGCCACCCTCGAACGCCAGTTTGTAAACGTAAGAGATCAAGATGTCAGTGTATCCTGTAGGAGTGGTCGAGTTCGGGATCGGAGGGCCTCCTCCTGTGATCAGATAGATGATCGTGAAGTTGTTAAAACTGAAAGCAAAACTGCTGACAAGAAGTGGTGCGATGATGGTCATGAGAAGTGGAAAGGTGATATGAACGAACCTTCTGAACCTTCCTGCACCGTCTATCGCCGCCACTTCGTAGAGTTCAGGTGGAATACTCTGAAGGGCACCGAGTGATATGGTCATCATGTAGGGGAACGTGAGCCAGACATTGACGAGAAGCACTCCCACACGGGCCCAGAAGGGATCGTTGAACCACTTCACCGGATCGAGTCCGAGCAGAGGTAACAGGAACTTGTTGATCACACCGTAGGTTTCGTTCAAAAGTCCGTTTCTCCAGACTAGAGCCGAAATGAAAACCGGTATGGCCCATGGTATGATCAGAAGCGTTCTGTAGAGATTCCTTCCTCTGAGCCTCGGGTTGTTCAGAACGAGAGCAAACGGAAGACCAACGGCAAGCGACAGTACCACACTCAGAACGGCCCACACGAAGGTCCACAGGAAGATCCTGAAGAAGGGTCCTGACACTTTCGGATCTTTCACGATCCTCAAAAAATTCTTCCATCCCACGAAATCTATGAATCCAACCAGGAACGTTTCGTTCCCATTTTCGTCCACATCGTAGAAGGCTCCTTCTTTCTCGATCACTTCTCTTCCTGTGAGATTGTTCACCACGGTGGTCTTTATCTTCATCTTTCCGCCATCATAGACCTCTTTGTAAGCCAGCCTGTAAAGCCTCTCCACATGCATGAATCTCCATTCACCATCGGGAGCAATTCTCAGGGCCAGTTTTTTTCCATCTGGAAGCACATACTCTGCGTTCACCAGGTGATTCTGTGCTATTCTGCTTTTGAAGTAGGGAGCGTTCAGTCTCAGTATCTCGTCGTCTGGGGAGTAGAAACTCTTGTAAGTCGTGTCGTTTCGAACCACAAGGTTTATCTCCGAAAGGTCAGCCGGCCAGGGAACGATTCTGAAGGTGTCACCGTTCAGTGAAACTGTCTCATCGGTAACAGGAATCAGATTGAACTGACTCAGGAGCACCTCCTGGCCTCGTGCGACAACGGGTCTGGGTTTTTCACCGAGATAGATGGTATCGCTTATCCTGAACAGTATGACGAAATCCTCTGTCGGAGAGAGTCCATCGTAGACCACAAAGACCTTATAGGACACAGGCGTTGAATCCACCACGTAGGAAAAGTTCGGATCGTAAAGGAGCCTTTCGATGGCCTCCTGTCTTGACATAAAATGACCAGTTCCGTAATTGGTGAAGGCCACCTTGAAGGTGAAGTATATGGGATAGAGAACAAGAACGAAGAGCAAAGCAAGAGCGGGAATAACGTATCTGTAAGGGTACCCTTTCGGATTGATTATGAAGAAATCTATCAGAAACAGCAGGGAAAAAAGCACGATGGAAAGTTCATAGTATTCGTTCTGAAAGAGAAACACTCCTGCCCAGAAGAAGGCCACGTTCAAGAGTGCAAGAAGAAACCACAGAAGCAGTTTGATTATGTTCTTCACCTTTTTCCCTCCCTGAGTATGTGAAAGGGGCTGGGAGAACCCAGCCCCTGAAAATCCACCGTTACTGTATCTGGGCCTTGATTCTCTCGACAGCGTTCTTCAAAGCTTCTTCAACCGTTGCCTTTCCATTCACAACAAGGTTGAGAGCGTCGTTCATGGCAGCCCACACAGCGGCCATCTGTGGCACGTTGGGCATAGGAATTCCGTTGGCGGCGCTCTGTGTGAATCCAACCACGTCGGGATTGTCTTTTACGAGTTCAAGGACGTCTTTCCTTGCAGGAAGCCTGGGGTCAGCGAGGTAAATTCTGTACATGGTTTCTTTTCTGGCAATGAAACTCGTCAGGAACTCGATGGCGAGGAGTTTGTTCGGAGATTTTGCGTTCACCATGAAGCCCTGTACTCCAACGAAGGGTCTTGCGGGAACACCAGGTTCCAGATCGGGAATTGGAGAAACACCGTAGTCTATTCCTGCATCTTTGTAAGCCTTCACAGCCCAGGGACCGTTGATGATCATGGCTGCCTGGCCTTCTCTGAACATGGAGTCCATGATCTGGTAGTTATCGCTGGGATCGAGTATTCCCTCGTCGACCATTCTCTTCAGGAGCTTCACTCCCTTTATGGCTCCCTCATTGGCAAGTCCAATATCATTGACGTCGAGACCTTTTTCGGTCTGTTTGAAGACATAGCCACCGTAACCGAATATGAACGGAGCGATGTAGTAGAACTCAGCCGCGGATGTGATGAAACCACGCACTTCTCCTCCAAATTCTTCATCGATCTGCTTTGCGATCTCTATGAGTTCGTCCATGGTTTTTGGAGGCTCGGGAACGTAGTCTTTGTTGTAGATGAGCGCAATCGCTTCCATGGCGTAGGGAACACCGTAGAGTTTTCCACCGTAGGAGAAGGCATTGAGGGCTGTTTCGTAGAAGTTTTTCAGATCAGCAAAATTCGGTATGGGTTCTATCAAACCGTTCACTGCGAGTTCTCCAACCCAGTCGTGTGCACCAACGATGATGTCGGCTCCCTGTCCTTCCGGTGCGGCCGTGAGGAACTTGGACTTGATGTCCTGGAAGTTCACGTACTGAACCTCAACTTCTACACCGTACTTTGCCTTGAACTCTTCTCCGAGTTTCTGAAGGATGTCAACCTGTTTTTCGGAGCACCATATGGTGAGTTTTGGCTGGGCGAGGACAACAAGAGAAACAACAAGTAAAGCGATCACCAGAAACTTTTTCATACCACCTTCACCTCCCTGAGTGGGTTATCCACAGGAATGATACCATACGTAAACGTTACCGTGAAAGTTGTCGCAATGTCAAGTCCTATTTCAAGGAGATTTTTCAGATTATTTCCAGATAATCAGGCGAGGAAGTTCTTATTTGGTGATAATCGTTCATTTCCACGTTTGATACAAAATCAATTTTGACAAAATTTGTCCAAAAATAGATTCGAAATGTCTCTCTATGCAGTTTTTATTTCTACTAATTAGGTTGACATTACATGCTTCGAAGTTTTAAAATTACATCTGTATTGTTCTTGTGAAAACTTTCTCTTTTCGATCGAGGAGGTGTGAAGTGTGAGCGTTTTCCTCACGAGTTTGATTCTGTGGTTTGTGATCACCGGATTTTCTTACTCGGAGCTGATCGTCGGAATCGCTGTTTCACTGATAGTATCACTGGTTTTTCGCAGGTTTCACGGTATCAGATTCGATCTCAAACTTCCCTTGAGGATCATCCGATATCTTGTGATGTTTCTTCCCGTGTTTGTCGTTGAGATGGTGAAGGCGAATATCGATGTTGCCTTCAGGGTCCTGAATCCCCGCCTTCCACTCAAACCAGGTTTTGTTTCGGTGAGAACGAATCTGAAGAAGGATGCATCCCGTCTGTTTCTGGCAAACAGCATAACCCTCACTCCGGGAACGCTGAGCCTTGACCTTAAGGGTGATGAGATCTTCGTCCACTGGATCGACGTTAAGGATCTCAAAGAAAAAGAAAAATACGTATCGCAGAAGTTCGAAAAACCCCTCAGGGAGGTGTTCGAATGACCCTGATCTTCTTCGTCCTGGTGAGTGCGGGAGTGGTTCTCTCTTTCATCAGAATCATCGCAGGTCCCACCTCTTCCGACAGGGTAGCGGCACTCGACACGATGAACGTGATGCTCACCGGTCTCATAGTCGTTCTCGCGTACAGTTTCGATAGAGGTATCTATCTGGATATAGCCCTTGTGTATGCGCTTCTTTCTTTTCTTGAAACGATCATAGTGTCCCGGTATCTGGAGGGGAGAAAATGAACGGGATAATCGGAGAAATACTGATATTAATCGGTGCCTTTTTCTATTTTCTTGGAGGACTTGGTGTTCTCAGGATGCCGGACGTGTACAACAGACTCCAGGCAGGAACAAAAGCCACCACACTGGGAACCTTTTCCACCGTGCTTGGAGTTGGTATTGCAAAACCGGAGTTTCTGTTGAAGGCTGTTGTCATCGTTTTTTTCATAGCACTCACAAACCCGGTGGGAAGTTCTGTCCTGGCACGGGCTTCCTATCTGTCTGGTGTAAAGCCATGTGACTGCACGGTTGTCGACGAATACAGGGGTGGTGATGGTGAATGAACCTGTTGATTTTGCTGGCCGGAGGGATGATGCTGATAGCAGCATTTTTTGCGGTGGAAGCAAAAAAGTTGCTGGACAGTGTTATAGCGCTGTCGTCTCTCAGCCTCCTGTCTGTGTTCCTCTTCATTGTCATGAGGGCCCCTGACGTTGCAATAACGGAAGCATCCGTTGGTGCTGGGCTCACCACAGCAGTACTTCTCATAACGCTCTTCAAAATGAGGGGAGATGATGAAGAATGAGAAGAGTTTTTGCCGCACTGATATCGATACTTCTGTTCTACATGATGGTATCTTTCCTCGCCGTGCTCGAGCCTTACGGAAAGGTAGATCTCTCCAGGAGGGTTTCAGTTCACTATCTGGCAAAAGATGTAAACGAGGTCGAGCCTGCAGAATGGATCGAAGGGAAAGTTCAGGTACCATCCGAAAGGAAAATTTACGGTGAAAGCAATCTGGAAGACGGCAGTGCCAACGTTGTAACATCGATCGTTGTCAATTACAGATCCTTCGATACCCTCGGCGAAGTAACCGTTCTTCTTGCCGCAGCCATCGGTATAGGGCTTGTCCTTCGCGGAACGAAGAGAATGAAATACGGAAGAAATCCCAACTTCATTCTCAGGGTGAGCACCGGAATACTTCTTCCCCTGATACTGATGTTTGGAACCTATGTGTTCATACACGGACATCTCTCACCGGGCGGAGGATTCCCCGGAGGAACTATCCTTGCAGCAGGTGTTCTTCTTCTTTACCTTTCAAACGAGGAATTCTCCCTGAAAGAAAAAGTAGCCAAATTTCTTGAGGGATCCATGGGAAGTCTCTACGTGATATTGGGCCTTGCTGGCCTGGTCACCGGTGGGGCGTTTCTTTACAACTTTCTCTCGAACGGGAGAGTAGGAGATCTCTTCAGTGCCGGTGTTGTTCCCATCGTCTACATCGTCATAGGTCTCAAGGTCGGATCGGAACTCTCCGGTGTCATCTCGGAGATACATCGAGAAGGAGAGTGATTCGAAATGGTGTACATGATATCCATTATCCTGATGGGTGTGGGAGTCTATGGCCTTCTCACTCAGAAAAATCTATTCAAACACCTTGTGTCCCTCACGATCATCGACACAGCCGTGAACATCTTCATCATCGCACTGGGTTACACCGGTGGGGAAGCACCCATATACACAGAGAAATTTTCCTACTTTTCTTTCAATTTCGTTGACCCACTGCCACAGGCACTCGTTCTCACAGCCATCGTCATAGGTGTAGGGGTCCTCGCCCTTGGAGCATCCCTTCTTGTTCGAATCAAAGAGAAACACTCTTCAATCGACATAGAGGACATGAAAGGAGTGAAAGAATGATCAGCCTGCTCGTGGCCATCCCACTCCTCGCCGCGTTCCTTTCACTCTTTTTGAAGAAGATATCCGGAGTTCTTTTCTTTCTGTCGGCCCTTGTCAACCTGACGATTATCTTCATGGAGCGCTTCCCGAACGCTGTAAGTATACATCCCATGGGAAACTGGAAACCTCCCTTCGGTATAAACCTTGTTCTGGACAACGCGAGTTTCTACGCGGTGCTGATAATAAACCTGATCTTTTTTCTTGTTTCTCTGTTACCTGAGACGACAAAGAAAAACTATGAAACTTCCCTCATGTTGCTCATGGCAGCCACAAACGGATTTGTGCTGACAGGGGATCTCTTCAACTCGTTTGTTTTCATGGAAATAATCACCATAACAGCTGTCACGATAGCCTCGAAGAGAGAAAATTTCTACAACGCCTACAAATACCTGATCCTCGGTGGTGTTGCGGGTTCACTCTATCTTCTCGCAACGATCTTCGTTTACGGCACTGCCGGGAGTTTGAACATGGCACACGTTGCCATGGTGGGCCTTTCAAGTGGATCTCTTGTGGCTGTGACCACACTCTACACGATCGGACTCGGCGTGGAGGCAAAACTCTTTCCGTTGAACGGCTGGGTTTCTGGTGTTTACGGTGGAAACGAACTTGCACCGGTGGTTCTTGGAACCTCCGTTTCCTTTGCAGCACTGTACATGGTTGGAAGACTCTTCGGCACGGTGTTTCAGGGTAGCGGAGCGGAGGTTCTGTACACGCTGTCTCTGATCACGATTCTGGCTGGAGAATTCGCCGCACTCAGGCAGACCAGTCTTTTGAAGACCTTCGCCTACTCCAGTGTTGCCCAAGCAGGAATTGTGATAGCGATGATATCGAAGGGAACGGAAACTTCCATGAATCTCGCCTATTTCCATCTGACGAACGATGTGGTAGCAAAGTTTGTCATCTTCCTCGTTGCGGGCTTTCTTGTCTACAACTACGAAGATCTGAACGGTATCTTCAAAAAACACAGGGTGCTGGGTGTCTCTTTCAGCATGGCAACCTTCTCTCTGGTAGGATTTCCACTGTTTGCGGGCTTTCAGAGCAAAATCAGGATCATCATGGAGACGTTTTCATCAAACGATCTTCTCTTGCCCGCCGTTTTACTTTTGGCCACGGCAATCGAGGTTGGTTATGTGATCAGATGGAACGTGAAACTGTGGTTCGGTGAGGAAACACAGGAGGACAAAACACCCGCACCTTTTACCGTGGGACTTTTTGCAATGATACTTGCCGCTTTTCTTGTCTTTGTTTTTGTAAAGCCTGAAGTTGCGCTTTCCGGAACACAAAAGATGGCAGAAGCCCTCATCGACACAGAAGGTTACATCAAGGGCGTTCTCTTCTCAACCAGGGGAGGGATGTGACGTGACAGCGAGCCTCATCACCCTGATGGTACTGTCCGTTGTGGTGTACTTCATCTCAAAAATGAACTGGAAGTTAGGAACCATCGTGAACTTCCTTGTCGGTCTTTTTTCGATGTTCTACGTCTTCACTTTGAAAATTGGATTTTCAGAGACGATCGTACTGTTCGGTCAAAAGCTGTACTTTGAGTGGACAGACGTTTCTTTTTACTTCTCGATGGTCAGTCTCATGGTGATAGTTGCCATCATGTTCTTTTCGATCAGATGGCTTGAGACTCAAAGATACCGCGCGGCCTTCAACATGTTCGTGCTCATGGTAACGGCAGGATCGCTTGGTGTGTTCATGGCAGCCGATCTGATCACACTCTACATCTTCTGGGAAATAGCGGTTCTGTCCTCTTTGCTCGTTGTTCCCATGGGAAAAGAAGAAGCAAAAAGAGCAGCGGTTGTTTACGCCGTCATGAGTGCTGTGGGAACGTACGCTTTTCTTTACGGGGCGTTCCTCATATACCAGAGATACGGGACGTTCAGGATATCATCCGTGGTTCAGAGTATGGTGAATGACACATCAACTGGTTTCAAACTGGCCGTGTTTTTGCTACTGTCTCTGGCTGGCATCGCAAAGAGTGGAATATTCCCGTTGCATACGTGGATAAGGAAGACTTATGCTCTTTCCCCTGATGCGTTCTCTTCTATCCTCTCTGGACAGCTTTCAAAACTGGGTAACTACATCTTCACCCTCGTCATCGCTGTCGTGCCCTCTTTGAAGGTCTTCTCAGACCTGATCGTTTACTCGAATGTTCCTCTACCAAACTACCTTCTCATCACCTTAGGAAACATCTCCATCGTCATCGGAACTCTCATGGCGATAAAGCAGGATGACATGAAGATGCTCATGGCTTTTTCTTCGGTTGCAAACGGTGGTTACATACTGGTAGGTCTTGGCACGATGGATCCGCTGGGATTTGAGGGTGGAATGTTTCACATCTTCAACCACGCCGTTGCCTCTGCGGTTATATTCATGGCCTTCGCTGGCGTCATCTACAGAACAAAAACCTCGAAAATAAGCGAAATGGGTGGATTGATCCATAAGATGCCTATCACTTTTCTTGCGTATCTTTTCTCCATAATTTCCCTTGCTGGAATTCCGCCGATGAGTGGCTTCATCTCTAAGTGGATGATCTACCAGGCACTGGTCAGAAAGGGAATGTTCATAACCGCCTTCGTGGCGTTCTTTGGATCGATAGGATCCTTCCTGTACGTCTTCAGGCCACTTGCAGGGGTATTCCTCGGTCAACTTCCAAAAAAATACAGAGAGGTCAGAGAAGCACCTGTTGTGATGCTTGTTCCGATGGCACTTCTTGTTCTCGTCAGTTTCTTTCTCGGTGTGTGGCCGTTTCCGGTGCTCCAGACAATCGAAAACATCAGAATGGATCTGGGTGTAGCCACCTCGTTCAAAATAGTGGATCGGGAAAACTGGCTCATAAGAGGTTTTGCTGGAAGCTGGAACACGGTTCTTGTGTTCTCGCTGTTTCTCACCGGGTTCGTTGTGGCGTACATCCTGTACTCCCTCTTCCCAAGAGCCAGAAAGGTCGACCTCATGGCACCTCACAGAGAAGAAGGAACTCCTCTCAACGTCTACACGGGAGGCGAATTCATATACAGCCCGGATCTCTACCACTACAACACGAACTTCTACGCCGGCTTTGAAAGGATGTACAGAAATCATCCATCCTGGGAAGGCATCACCAGTGCGATCGGAAAACTCTTCCACGACATCGGGGAATGGTTTCACAGATGGTTCTTTGCGTCCTCTGCTTCCGTTTACACCTTCTGGGTTGTTGCAACCTTACTTCTCATATTCTGGGTGAGGTGGTGAGAGAATGCTCAAGGCAATGTTCAACCTGGTTCTTGCCTTCTTTCTTGTTCTTTCTCTCGAAGGAATAGCACGAAAGATAGTCGCAAGGGTTCAGAGAAGAATAGGGCCTCCGTGGTATCAGAACTTCATAGACGTCTTCAAGGCGTTGTCCAAACATCCCTTCAGCAACGGATGGATCTTCGATTTCGGTGTCATCATGGCACTCGGAGGAGCAATAGCCACGGCCATGCTCATGCCACTCGGCTCCCTCAAATGGACCCCATTCCCCAACACAGACAACTTCTTCGTCATCGTGTACCTGTTCACCGTCGGTGCACTCGGAATGGCCATGGGCATGGTAGGAAGCGGGAATCCCTGGGCATCGATCGGTATCAGCAGGGCTCTCACCCAGATGCTTGGCTACGAACTTCCGTTTCTCGTGGTCATGACATCCGTCATTTTCAATTACAAGACTGCTTCAATTCATCAACTCGTGGCACTGCAAAGTGGAAAATGGAACCTCTTCGTCATGCCACTCGGTGCCGTCGTGGCCTTCATATCCCTCATAGGAATGATGGGAAAAAAGCCCTTCGACATAGCGATCGCACCGGCGGAGATCGCCTCGGGACCGATGGTGGAACTCTCCGGAAAATACCTTGGACTCCTTCAAATCATGCACGATTTCTCACTCTTTGTGGAGATCTCACTCTTTGTGAACGTCTTCCTTGGAGGAGGTAGTCTTGGCTGGTTTCTCATCAAGTTCGTGGTCGTGTGGGTACTGGCCGTTTTGATCTCCGCCGTTCTTCCGAGGTTCAGGATAGAACAGATGTTGAAGTTCTACTGGGGAGTTCCCCTGGGACTTGCCTTTTTGAACGCACTCTTCGTGCTCTTCGGTTTGACCCTTTGAGGAGGTGATCCGATGAAAGAAAGAACAGTTTGGGAAAGAATCGCAGACGCCCTCAGGTCGAGATCCATATGGATGCTTCACTACTGCACCGGCTGTGGTGCTGTGGAACTTCCACCGTCCATGACGTCCAGGTTCGACATGGAAAGATTCGGAATAGCCCCCATGGCAACACCGAGACAGGCAGACATACTGCTCATCACGGGATATCTGAACACCAAGACACTGCGAAGGGTGATCTACACCTACGAGCAGATGCCAGATCCCAAGTACGTCGTGGGCTTTGGAAGCTGTACCATAAACGGAGGAATATACTTCGACTCGTACGCGACGGTGAACAGACTCGACTACTACATCCCTGTTGACGTGTACATCGCCGGTTGCATGCCGAGGCCCGAGGCAATTCTCGAAGCCTTCAACTATCTGATGGAGAAGATCAGAAAAGGAGAAGCGGACGGCTGGAAGAGGTACAGGGAAAACTACGAGTGGTACAAGCAGAATCAGATCCGCTCCCTTGGGGAGGTGTACGTACATGACGAATTCCATGAATGAAGCACTGGAGAAGTTGAAGGTCTTCCAACCGGAAGTGGAAGAGATAGATGAAAGAGAGGCAAAGATCTCTGTGGCACCGGACAGGGTCATCTCTGTGCTGGAAACCCTGAAATCTCTTGGTTATTCCCACCTTTCTTTGATGACCTGCGTGGACTGGATCGAGGACAGTCAGTTCGAACTCGTGTACATCCTCTTTTCCTGGAGAGACGGTGGAAAGTTCATCGTATCAACCAGGATAGACAGGAACAATCCAGTGTTCGTTACGGTGAAAGAAATCTGGCCCGTAGCCAGGTTCTACGAAAGGGAAATCCATGAATTCTTCGGTGTGGAGTTCCTTGGAAACGACGATATGAAACCTCTCTTTCTCGAACTCTGGGATGACAAACCACCACTCAGAAAAGATTTCGATCCTCTCGAGTACTCGAAGAGAAAGTTTCCTGGAAGAGAGTACAAAAAGGACGTCGTTGCGGAGGCAAAAAGGATGTTCAGAGGTGAGGTAAATGGGTGAAACAAAACTCTTTTTCGGGCCGAACCATCCCGGAATGCACGGAAACTTCTCCGTTCACATGTACGTTGAGGGAGACATCGTGAAGAAGGCAAGACCGGTACCCGGTTTTCTTCACAGAGGTTTTGAAAAACTCATGGAAAGACGCTACTGGTACTCCAACATCTCGCTCATACCGAGGATATGTGTTCCAGAACCGGACATCAACGAGATCTGTTACGCCATGGCCGTTGAAAAGATCGCAAAAATAGAAGTCCCAGAGCGTGCCCAGTGGATACGGATGATTGTTCTGGAACTTGCAAGAATAGCGAACCACATCTGGACAGTGGGTGGTATAGGAGGACCTCTTGGACTCTACACGGCCTCTTACTGGGGTGTTGCGGACAGAGACAGAATTCTCGACATCTTCGAAGCCCTCACCGGAGCCAGGATATACCACATGTACATAATCATCGGTGGCGTGAGGAAGAACATGACACCTAAGGTAGAAGACATGATCTGGAAGACACTGGATTACATAGAGTCCAGGTTGCCCGATTACGAAAATCTCATCTTCAAGAACAGAATCGTTCACTCGAGACTCAGGGGAAGACTCATTTTGACCAGAGAACAGGCGATGGAGATGGGAGTCACAGGTGTGGGTTTGAGGGCAACGGGCGTGGAGTACGATATCAGAAAAGTCGATCCCTACCTGTTCTACGACAGGGTGGAGTTCGAAGTTCCAACGGCAACAGAAGGAGACGCCTTCAGCAGGGTGTATTTGAAGTTCAAGGAGATTCCCCAGAGCATAAAGATCATCAGGCAGGCTCTGGAGAAGATGCCACAAAACGACAGAGTGAACGTACCTGCTGGCAAAGGAAGTGGACTGAGAAGGGCTATTCCAAAAGGGATGGCTTACGCACACGTGGAGTCCACGCGCGGTGAATACGGGTTCTTCGTTGTATCAGATGGAAAGAACAAACCTTACAGGGTTGCAGTGAGGGGTGCATCTTACCCACAGGGCCTTTACGGTATAGAAAAGTATCTTCCCGGGACAAGAATCGAGGACGTTCCCATCTGGCTTGCAACGATGGATGTCTGTGCACCGGAGATAGACAGATGAGGGGTGAGAGAGATGGCCATCCAGGAACTGCCGAAGAAGGATTTCTTCGCTCCTTTGAAAGCCTGGAAGTTCCTTGCCAGAAAGCCCGTTACAATTGAGGTTCCGAACAAGACCAAAAGGGAAGCCTCAGAAAGATACAGGGGTTTCCACGTGAACGACTGGGGAAAATGTATTGGATGCGGTACATGCTCGAAAATATGTCCCACGGATGCCATAACCATGGTGGAGGTTCCAGATCTCACCCAGGAAGACGGAAAGCTTCCACAAAGACCTGTGATAGACTACGGCCGATGCTCTTTCTGCGCCCTCTGTGTCGACATATGCACGACTGGCTCTCTCCAGATGACAAGGGAATACATTCACATCTCGGAGGATCCAGAAGATTTCGTCTTCATGCCAACAGACAAAGGACTGAACGCAAAAAGAGGTCTTTACGAACCGGGAAAAGCTCCACTTGGATGGACAAGGGACAAAGACTCCGAACTTCTTGACCTTGAAAGGGTAGAGATGACTAAAGAACCACCGGAAACGAGGGTTAGATCCTTCATAGAGATCGTGAAGGGGTACAGCAGAAAACAGGCAATGCAGGAAGCCGCAAGGTGTGTAGAATGTGGTGTATGTACCTACACATGTCCCGAGCACATGGATATACCTCAGTACATAAAGTCCATCTATGAGGGCGACCTGGAAGAAGGACTAAGATGGCTTTACAGAACGAACCCGCTTTCCATGGTCTGTGGTAGAGTCTGTACACACAGATGTGAAACCGCCTGTTCCATTGGTGTGAGGGGAGAACCAGTTGCGATTCAGTGGTTGAAGAGGTACATAGTGGACAGTGTCCCACTCGAGGAGTACAGCAGGATACTGGACATGAAACCGGAAAAGAAGGGAAAGAGCATAGGAATAATAGGTTCTGGCCCAGCGGGACTCTCGGCTGCATACTTTCTTGCTACAATGGGGTATGACGTCACGGTGTACGAAGCGGAATCGAGACCAGGTGGTGTCATGAGATACGGTATACCGAAATACAGACTCCCGGACGAAGCACTCGACAAAGACATAGCGTTCATAGAGGCTCTCGGTGTGAAATTCGTCCTCAACACAAGGGTTGGTCAGGATATTCCCTTTGAAGAACTTAGAAAGAAACACGATGCCATCTTTCTTGCCACAGGATTTGGTCTTGGAAGATCAACGGGAGTACCCGGAACGGACCATCCAGATGTCAAGCAGGCACTTCCCATGTTGAAGATGATCAGAAACTATCTCAGGGGAGACGGTCCAAAACCACCGATTCCGGAGAAACTCGTCGTCATCGGTGGTGGAAACGTTGCCATGGATATCTCCAGATCGATGGCAAGGCTTCAGGTCATGGAGTATGGAACTGTGAACGTTCAGGTGCTCTCACTGGAAGGTTGCTTTGAGGACATGCCAGCCGACATGGAAGAGATCGACGAGGCGCTCGAAGAAGGTGTGGTCATAAAACCCGGATGGGGACCGGTGGAGGTCGTGATAGAAAACGATCGAGTGAAAGGTGTGAGGTTCAAAAAGTGTGTGAAGGTGTTCGACGATGAAGGGAGGTTCAATCCTCAGTTCGATGAAAGCATCCAGATCTTTGTGGAAGCGGACATGGTGGTCGAGGCGATAGGGCAGGCACCTGACTACTCCTATTTGCCCCAGGAGATAAAAGAAAAACTCGAATTCGTAAGAGGAAGGATCAGAACCAACGAGTACGGTCAGACATCCATAGAGTGGTTGTTCGCAGGAGGAGACATCGTCCACGGGCCCGATATCATACACGGTGTTGCAGATGGGTACGCAGCTGCCAGAGGAATCGATATGTACCTGAGGAAAGCAGAATGAAAAGGCCCCTCCAATTGGAGGGGCTTTCACAGTTGTTTTACGGACTCTCTTTCGATGATTTCAACGGGAAGAATGACTCTTCTTGCGACTCCTTTTTTTCCCAAAAGCCTCTCATGGAGTATCTCGAAGGCCACTCTTCCCATCTCTTCCCTTGGTTGCCTCACGGTGGTGAGAGCAGGGATGGTATAGTTCGATATGGGATCGTCATCGAATCCCATTATTGAAATCTCGTCTGGAACTGCCACCCCAAGATCGTGAAGTGCTTTGAGCGCTCCAACAGCTGACAGATCGTTTATGGCGAAGATAGCGGTGAAATCTATCCCTTGTTTCCTCAGATACCTTTCCACCGCGTGGTAGCCGTGTTCAGGTAAATAACCACACGGTGTGATCTTCACATCTATTCCGTGTCTTGTGCTGTAGTCGATGAACCCTCTTTCTCTGTCGGAGAAAGAGTAGATATCCTTCCTTCCCTTCAAAAGCAGGACCTTTTTGTGACCCTTGCTCAGAAGGTACTTTGCACACATTCTGCCGGCAGCGTAGTTGTCGATTCCCACGTTGTCGAGCCTGATCTCTGGCTCTTCCCTGTCAACCACGACAACCGGTATGGCACTTTTGATCAGTCTTTCCAGTTGTTCCTCGTCCTTCTTCGACGAACAAACGATGATTCCATCCACTCTCTTTGCAAAGAAAACTTCGAGCCTTTCCAGTTCCACAGAAGTTCTGTGAAGAGTGGTGGAGATCATTAGGGTGAAGTCTCTTTTTATCGCCTCTTTTTCTATTCCGGTCAGGATCTCGTTGTAGTGAAAACCCCCGAAGTCCGGGACAAGAACACCGATGGTTCTTTTCAAAACAGCGTTCTTCACAGCATATATGGGATGGTAGTTCAGTTTTCTGATGGCGTCGATGACCTTCTTTCTCGTCTCTTCAGAGACGTTGTTGTAACCGTTTATCACCCGAGACACGGTCGCTATGGAAACTCCTGCGAGCCTGGCCACATCTCTGATGGAGGCCATACTACCTCCCCGCCTTTAAACAGAGAACTTTGTGGTTTTCTTCAACTTCCACAAGTTCAGGTTTCTCAAAAAGGCATTCCTTGTCCTTTATGGGACATCTGTCGTAGTACTTACACGGAGCGTTCGAAGATGAAACGAGTTCCGGTATGAATCTTTTGCTGAGATCCCACTTTCTGTCTATTTCCGGCACGGATTCAAGGAGCATCTTCGTGTAGGGATGAATCGGGTTGTGAAACACCTTTTCTGTGTCTCCCATCTCAACGATGTTCCCTCTGTACATTATGAAGGTCTCGTCGCTGATGTAGTAACCGAGAGAGAGATCGTGCGTTATGAAGATTACTGACATCCCACGTTCTCGAAGATCGCCGAGAAGGTTCAGGATATCCACCCTCGTTGAGGCATCGAGCATGCTGATGATCTCGTCTGCGATTAGAAGTTCCACGTTGAGAAGCAGTGTTCTTGCAATGAGGATTCTCTGAAGCTGTCCACCACTCAGCTGGTGGGGGTATTTCCCGAGTATCTCCCGCGGGTTCATTCCAACAGAGGCGATAACCTCCTCCATTCTGGAGCGCCTCTCAGAAGCCGGTGTGTCCGGGAAGAACTCTTCGAACACCATGTTCAGTACCCTGTCTATTTTGTATATGGGATTGAAGGACGAGAACGGATCCTGAAAAACCCCCTGGACCTTCCTGTAGTACTCCTTCAGATCCTTTCCTTTGATCTGGGAAATATCTTTTCCATCGAACAGGATCTGACCCGACGTTGGTTTTATGAGTTTCAAAATGAGTTTTCCCACTGTGGTCTTTCCACTTCCACTCTCTCCTATGAGCGACACAATCCTGGAGCGGTCTATCTCAAACGACACGTCATCGACTGCCTTCAACTTTTCTCTTCCAAAGAAACCAAGAGGAAACTCCTTTGTCAGGTTCTGAACTTTCAGAAGACTCAATTTGCATCACCTCTTTCGAAGAGCCAGCATGAGACTTTTCTTCCGTCCACATCGAACACAGGGGGATCCTGCTCGCACTTTTCGAATGCGTAGGGACACCTGTCTCTGAACCTGCAGCCAGGTCCTATGTTCAGAAGACTCGGTGGATAGCCGGGTATTCCTTTGAGTTTTGTCTGAGAGTACCTGACACCTATCTTTGGAAGAGAAGAAAGGAGCATCTTTGTGTACGGGTGAAGGGGTTCTTTTACGATGTTCTCCATGGGTGAGATCTCCGCAACCCTTCCTGCGTAAAGCACCATCACCTTGTCTGCGATCTGATAGAGCACGGAAAGATCATGCGTTATGAAGGCAAGGGAACCCATGATTTTTCTTTCCCTCATTTCGTAGAGCATCTGTATTACGGACCTCTGGGAACTCACGTCCAGAGCCGAAGTGATCTCGTCTGCTATGAGAACGTCGGGGTTCATCAAGGTGGAGATCACCATCACCATCCTCTGTTTCATGCCTCCGGAGAGTTCGATCGGATACATGTTGAGAACCTTTTTTCCGAGATTGACGATCTCAAGTCTTTCTTCGATGAGATCCCTCTTTCGTTCAAAACTTTCACCGTGTTCGTGGAGAAGGTCGTCGATGATCTGTTTTATCTTCTTTGTGGGATTCATCGCATCCATTGCGTACTGAGGAATTATGGAGATCTTTTCGTAGCGAATTTTTCTCAGCTCTCTCGGTGAGAGTGTCATGATGTTCTTTCCGTCAAGGATCGCCTCACCACCCATGTACTTCATGGGAGGTTTCAGCAGGATCAAACCGTTTCCAAGGGTGGACTTTCCACAACCGGATTCACCCGCTATTCCGAGAATCTCTCCTCTCTTTATATCGAAACTCACCCCATCGACGGCCTTCACATAGCCGTAGAGGGTTCTGTAGTAGATTTTCAGATCTTTGACATTCAGTACCACTTCCGCCACGCCTATCACATCTCCCTGAGTTTAGGATTGAAGACTTCGTCAAGACCCGCGTTCATGACGTAGAGGGTCGCTACCATGAGCGTGATCACAGCTCCCGGAGTAACAGCCCACCACCACATACCGAGCTGTATGGCGTTCCACAGTGTGGCCTGCTGCATCATTATCCCCAGCGAGATGCCTCTCGTTGGACCAAGGCCTATGAAGTCAAGCCCTGTGGCGGCGAGGATGGCTCCTCCGAACTGGAGGATAAAAACCATGAAAACGTAAGACATCATGTTGGGCATGATCTCACCAAAGATGATCTTCATGGAACTTCTGGCGGTGATCCTCGCAAGATCGACGAACTCCCTTGTCTTCAGAGAGAGCGTCTGTGCTCTAACTGCTCTTGCAGTCCAAGGCCAGGCAGTGAATCCTATGATCACACTCTCGATGAACACTCCCCTGTAAGGAAGGTACGCTGCGATGATGATGAGTAGTGCAAGCGTTGGTATCACCATGAGGATGTTCGTGAACATCATGAGAAGCTCGTCAAACCAGCCACCTCTGTACCCGGCAACGAAACCGATGAGAAGACCTATCACCGTTGCCAGGGTTCCGCCAAGAAGTCCAACGAACAGAGAACTCCTGAGACCGTAGACGAGCTGGGTGAAGATGTCCTGGCCGAACGTGTTCGTACCAAGCCAGTGTTCCTTGCTTGGAGGCTGATATCCAGGTCCTACAAAGGCAAGAGGATCCTTGTAAGGAGTGAGGTAGGGCCCTACAAGAGCAAGGAAGATCAGACCAGCGTACACACATATAGCAAAGATGACCTTTTTATTCTTCAAAAAGAAGTGGACGAATTCTTTTCTCGTCATGGCTATCAAACCTCTCCTGAGTAGGATTTTCTTATTCTGGGATCTATGATCACGTAGAAGATGTCAACCAGGAAGTTGGCAATCAAAACACCAAGGATGATGAAGAGGAAACACCCCTGGATTAAAAAGTAGTCCTGGTTCAGAATTCCCTGCATGAGAAGGTATCCTATTCCAGGATACGAAAAGACGATCTCCGTTGTCAGGGCGCCTGCGACCACCGTTCCAAGCTGGATGGCAAGACCGGTGATCTGAGGAAGTATGGCGTTCCTGTAAGCGTATCGCCTGATGAGTTTCTGGGAAGAACCGAGTGCCTCGAGGTATCTGGAGTAGTTCGCTTCCAGTTCGTAGATGATCATGTTTCTCATTCCGATCGCCCAGCCACCGAGCATCACAAGAAACAGAGACCCAAATGGCAGTACCCAGTGGTGAAGAAAGTCAAGAACGAACTGCCAGGACAGGGATGGTGTCGTTCCAAAACTGTAGGCGCCTGCGAGGGGAAACAGGGGTATCACCACACCGAATATCCAGGCAAGGAGGATACCGAACCAGAAGTACGGAGATGCGGTCAGGGTATAAAAGATCGGCAGAGCGAAGTTATCGAGTCTTCTCTTCCTTGCAACGAAGGCTCCGAACCTGTTTCCTATCGCAAAGCTCAAAAGAACAGCAGGCAGAAGGACAATCAGAGAGTACGGAAGGGACCTTGCTATTATCTTTGCAACCGGCTGAGGATACATGTAGATGCTTATGCCGAGATCTCCCTTGAAGAGAGCCTTCCAGAAGTTGATGTACTGTTCCCAGAGGGGTTTGTCAAGACCAAAAGCCTGTGTGAAGTAACTCTGAAGGACCTTGACGGACTCCGGAAGCCCCGCGAATCTGGAGATCAGAAAGTTGATGGGATTTCCCGGCATGAATCGAGGAATCGCCCAGTCGATGGTAACAGCAAAAAAGAAGGTCAGGATGTAGACCAGGATCTTCTTTGTGAGATATTTTCTCAAGACTCCTACCTCCTTCTTTTTTTAAAGCCCCGCCCCGGAGGGCGGGGCACCGTATTATTTTGCTTCGATACCAAACAGTGTCTTGATTCCTGTGAGCTGCCACCAGCCGTTCCAACCTATCGGCACAGCGTACGGATTCTTTTCTGTTGGCCAGTTGGTCCAGACGGCTTCAGAAGCCTGGAACCACGCACCGTTGTACCAGAGCGGTATGAATGGCAGATCTTTGAGCAGAATCTCCGACAGTTTGGCTACTATCTCTTTAATTCTAGCATCGTCTCTGCTTCTGTTGAGTTCATCAAGGAGTGTTTCAACTTCGGGGTTGGCGTACTTTCCGAAGTTTCCAGAGTAAGAGTACTCGGATTCTGCTGCATCTGGATAGAACACACCGTTGAAGTAGGACCATATGGTTGCAGAGACACCGGTTACGAAGTTGTTGAGAATCAGGTCGAATTTTCCACCGTAGAGGTCGTCTGCGTACTTGGAGTAATCAGGGTACTTGGGTTCCACGTTGATTCCGACCTTCACAAGATCTTCTGCGATGGACTGTATGGAGACCATCCAGTCAGTCCAGCCGTAAGGACACTCGATGGTGAGTTTGAACGGTTTTCCATTGGGATCTTCCCTGAATCCGTCCCCGTTCACATCCTCGAATCCGAGTTCATCGAGTATCTTCTTTGCTGTCTCTGGATCATACCTGAAACCGTACTTTTCAACAACTTCTTCGGGATAGTACTTCATGTAACCAGGAAGCGGCAGTATTCCTGCAGGATTGGCAGCGGTGACCATGTTCTCGTAGGCTCTGGTCACGATCTTTTCCGGGTTGATAGCGAACGCCATCGCTCTTCTGAACTCAGGAATGCTGAGAGGATACTTGTTCACGTTTACAAAGATTCCTGCTGTGTTGGCCGGAAGCATGTAAGGAGCGTTTTCGTACCAGGTAACGATTCCATAGGCTCTCTTCAACACAGGAATACCCGGGAGGAAGAAGTTACTCCAGTCGAGTTCTCCTTTCATGAGCATTCCAACCGCTACGTTGTTGCTGAGCACTCTCAGTTCAACGATCCTTTCGGGTTTGGGATCGTAGCCGAGTTCCCTGATGCCCCACCAGTTTTCGTTTTTCTTGAAGACACACCTGTCGTCAGCCCAGCTTTCAACGTAGTAAGGACCGGATCCAACTGGATTTTCGTTGGCGCTCTGAAGCACTTCTTCCTCTGTCTTTCCTTCCCAGATGTGCTTTGGAACAATCGGTGTGTTGATGAGCATTTGTTTCCATTCCTGGTATCTTGGATCGGAGAAGACGAACTTCAATGTGAAGGAATCAACCTTTTCGATTCTGTCGAGCCAGTTCCATACAGGACTGTAGCTGATGCCGGTGTACTTCTTTGCGATTTCAAAGGTGAAGATCACATCGTCCACCGTGAGAGGTACTCCGTCTTGCCATCTGAGACCCTTTCTGAGTTTGAGCACATATTCGTTGTCGCTGACCCACTGTCCGCTCTCTGCAAGCCATGGTTCGAATTTGTCGTTCAGAGGATCGTAGAGAAACAGGGGTTCATAGACAAGACCGATGGTTCCTGCCACAGCGTTCCAGGGTGTGAACGGGTTCCAGTTGGATGGAGGAGACCAGAGAGCTCCACCCCAGTAAAGCGTTTTGTTTCTCTCAAAAGTTTGACCGAAAACAGAAACCAGTGCCAGGACCAGAACAAGAACAACTAAAAACCTTTTCATAGGAACACCCCCTTAAAGAGATGTGAAATGGTTTTATCCATGTGTAAAGATACAGTGAAAATGTTTACATCCAAAATCCGATATTCCTCGATTATCCCGATTTATTTCCGAATATTTTCAAAAACGTTTCTTTAACTCGTTGCTACTCTCTCCAGATAATTTTCCAGTGCGTGCACTGCCGCTCCGAATGCGATCACCGGCTCCTGAACTGTAGAGAAGCTGATGTCCACTTCGTGTTTGTAGAGAAGGTATCTTTCCACCTTCATCTTCAGGTTTTTCAGAAAATCGTTTCCAAACTCCTTGAAGAATCCTCCTATGACGACCTTTGAGATGCCAAAGAGGTGTATCAGGTTCAAAAGGCCTGTACTGAAAAATTCGGCAATGCTGTCCAGATACTCTCTTACACGATCGTCTTCAGATTCTATGGCCTCTGCGAGAGACTCAAAGCCCATGGAACGAACATGCTTCAGGACGGTGTCTTCTCCACACACATCTTCCAGGAAAACGTATCTTTCTCCGTCGAAGACTCTGGTGTATCCGATCTCTCCCGCATAGCCATTCTCGCCCCGATAGAGTTCCCCGTTGATGATGATCCCGGATCCTATTCCTTTTCCCGTCAAAATCCAGACGAAGGAATCGTCCCGCCCTGTGTACCACTTTTCTCCAACTGCCCCCATGTCAGCATCGTTTTCCACCCAGACCTCAGCACCGTATTTATCTTTCAGAAGATCGGCAAGGGGAATCTGAGACAGAGGAAAATTCCTTGGATTTATAATGATACCCTTTTCAACATCGACTGGGCCCGGTGCTGCCACAGTCAGAGCCGAAAGTTTCCTGCCCAGTTTCTCCAGCATGTTCTTTGCACGATCTATCCCTCTGTAGACGATCTTCAGAGTGCCTTCCCTGTCACGCTGGAAAGGTAGAGGATACGTTTCGTATATGAGAATGCTCATGCTGGCGTTCATGAGGCAGATCGCTATCTCGTCTCTTGTTACCTCGAGACCCAGGACATGAGCGCAATCCGGTACTATTTTCAAAGAAATGGTGGGTCTTCCCACACCTCTGGGAGAGTCCTTTTCCTCAGTGACAATGCCCTTTTCCAGAAGAATTTTTACGATCTCTCCCACAGTGGTCTTCGTGAGACCGAGTTCTTCTGCGATCTCAACACGAGACACGGGAGATTTCATTATTCGTTTCAGGATTTTCGACGTGTTGTCTTTTCTTATGGACCTCAGCAAACTGTCATCCTCCTCACATGGAGTTTCTCTTCACAAATTCTACAATCTCGTCTATGTATCCAAACGCGACAGCAACGTGGGTATCTGCCGCACCGTAGTATATCGCTACCCTTCCTGTTTCAGAATCGCAGAGCGCAGCGCAGGGGAAAACCACGTTTGGAACGAATCCTATCGTTTCGTAATCCTCCTCCGGTGTTAAAAGATAGTACTTCGACCTGTAAAGAACCTTACTGGGATCGTTCAGATCGAGAAGAGCGGCTCCAAAACTGTAAACGTATCCATTGCAGGTGAGAGTCACACCATGGTAGATAAGGAGCCATCCCTCGCTCGTTTCTATTGGATATGGGCCCGCTCCTATCTTGAGATTTTCCCACCAGTTGTAACTGCTTGTTCCCATCACGAATCTGTGGTTTCCCCAGTGAATCATGTCCGGGCTTTCACTGAGGAAGATGTCTCCAAACGGAGTATGACCGTTGTCACTCGGCCTGTTTAACATCACATACTTTCCGTTTATCTTCCTTGGAAAGAGCACTCCGTTCCTGTTGAATGGAACGTAGGCATTCGGAAGACGCACGAAGGTTTTGAAATCCTTTGTCATTCCCACTCCAATCGTGGGACCGTGATCATCTGTGCAGAAGGTTATATAGTATGTGTCCTCTATCTTCACCACTCTTGGATCATAAGCATAACTGGGCTGGAAAGGATTACCGTTCAGATCCACCCACTGGATCTCCTCTGGTTCTATTTCCCAGTGAATTCCGTCTTTGCTCCTCCCGAAGTGAAGAAAAGGTCTGGTGTTTTTGTGATCGATCCTGAAAACTCCCACGAATTCTCCGTTGTACGGCACAACGGCAGAGTTGAACACCCTCGCACCCTTCGGAACGGGATTTCTTCCGATTATGGGGTTTTTACTGTACCTCCACAGAGGTCCTGTGTGACCCTCTGGCCTTTCCTCCCAGGGAATGTTTGGGATCTTTTCACTGAAAACCCTCAACATCATTCAGCCTCCTCAAGAAGATTTTTTATAGAGCCTCACATTATCGATGAAAATCGGTCCATCGTACTCCAGGTGGTCTCCAACTACACCTATGTGGAGCTCGTTCACTCCAGGTGTCTTGTCGAACTCGATCCTCACATGGAACTTTCTGTACTTTTTGCCATCGAAACTGACAAGTTCTCCGCTGTCAATCGAGGTGTTGTTCATGTCGAGCCCTATCTTCACCCAGCCGGGGTTCAGCACCGCGTACGGTCTCAATCTTCCTGTGAGTCCTTCAACGTCCGGTATGTAGATATCGTATTCGAGGATCTCACACTCAGAGAGTTGATCGAATTTCCTGACCACCCTCACCTCTTCCCAGTCACTCTTTCCAGGAAGTACCACATTCATCTGGAGAGCACCGTTTCCCACTTCACCGTTCCACTCGATATCGGGTGTTTTGAACTCTGCCTGCCATGTTCCGCTGTTCCACCAGTTCTTGACTTCTTCGGGTATGGAAAAATCCACTTCTTCTGCGAGTACATACTGCGCTCTGTTCACAACTTTCACCCTGATTGTGTCTCTCACCGCTTCTTCTCTGAAATGTGCCTCAAGGAACATCTCGTGTTCTCCGTCTGAAATCCGCGTTGTGTCAAATTCGAATCCGTAAACTCCATATCCGAGATGTTTTATCTCATCTTCAAAGAGCAGATTTTCAACCCCAACGGATATTCCCTCGAATGTGTTGCTGTAGTCGAAAACACCCATCCTCACCTTCACAGTCTTTTTGATCTCCTGACCATCCTTTGGTGTGATGAACATGCAGGTATCTTCCCTCGTATCCTCACCCGTGCTGAACAGTTTCGCGTACTCTCTGATCAACTTTGCCTCTTCACTTTCATCGTTCACTATTCTGAAGCCGCCGTAATCGGGGTAGTAACCCTTTTCGTCTCTGTCCCATCCTTCACCGATCCCTGCGAGCATCCAGAACATGGCACCGTTTCCACCGAGGTTGTAAACCAGATCGTTCCACAGTTTGTAAATGGCAACCCTGTTGACCGGGGCACTTTTGGGAATACCGTACTCTTCCAGAACGACGGGTTTTCCAACCTCTTTTGCGATCTTTATGTGATCTTCTATCCACTTTGCCCCCCACTGTGCGTAGTTTTCAGGGCTCACACCCCAGTGGGAGGGGTAGAGATGGAACGTTCCAAAATTCACCGTCTCTATCTCCAAGAGTCTCTTCCAGTCAACACCGGACCATCCGTTGTAGGCCCACTCGGCCTCTCCACCGTAAGGTCTGAAGCCTTCGTAGTTGTTGAAGAATCCCTCGTCACCCACGGCAACCAGGTGGTTTGGATCCAGACTCTTTATGTAAGCACTCATCTCCTCTACCCATTCAACGAGTGTGTTACCAGACTTGTCCGTTTCACACCTGGGCTCGTTCGCCAGTTCCCATGCCATGATGGTGGGCTCTTCCCTGTAAGGAACACCCGTGTAGGTGTTCACCCTGTTTATGAGGAAAGACACGTACTTTTTGTATTCTTCTTTGATCTTCTCGTTCCTGTAGAAGTCATCGTGATGGATGCCCCCAAACCATCTCACGTATTGATTCATTCCTCCGAAGTCGTCCCAGTTGTTCACAAGAACGATTATGAGCTTTATGCCCAGTTCTTTTGCTTTCGCTACCGTGTAGTCGAGTCTTTCAAAAGCGTTCTGAGCGTTCATACCCTCTGGTAATCCAAATACTCCCGGTGCGGGGTGCATGTAGGTGTTCTTGTCACGGCAGTAACTCTCACCATCGAGGAATCCCCAGATTCTGAGCACCTTCACCCCCATGGCTTTTGCACTTTCAAGGACACTGTCTATCATTCGATTGCTCTTGTAGTGCATGTAGTAGTTGTTGCTTCCAACGAATCTGAACTCTTCTCCGTTCAGTATGAACCTGCCGTTTTCCACTTTCACGAAATCACTGTTTGCAAAGAGGACGATGGGCAATGTCACAATCAAAAATGAGAACACAAGTTTTCTCATATGAATCCCCTCCGTTAATTAGTAATCTGTACTTATTTATAACTCCTTCAGAAAAAATGTATCATCTTCCCTTCTGTAAAGTCAAGTGTCATTTTTCTTGATTTTCGGTTTTTAAAGCCAACTATCCGAGATTATTCTGGATTGGAAGACGAAATCTCAAAATCTCTTCGGTTTGAACACATCCTCCAGGTTTTCAAAGTGCTTTTTTCTCTCCTGATAGATCCTCTGGAAGGTCTCTTTGAAGAGAACGTCCACAACGGCGATTTCACCGATGTTTTCCCTCAAAAACTCGTAGGTATCGTACTTCACAGGAGGGCTCTGAAGAACGAGGTGGGCCACCTTTGCCAGTTCAGAGTCTTTGTTCGTTGTGATGGCAATCGTTTTCGCTCCCATGTCCTTTGCCACCTGGGTGGATTTCACCGTGTCCCTTATGTTTCCGGTGTGGCTGATCGAAATCACCAGATCCTCCTCTGTGAGGTTCACCGCCTCTATCACCTGAACGTGTGGGTCGTTGGAAAAGAACGTGTGGAAACCAAGGAGCGAAAACTTCAAACTCGCATACTCTGATACCACCCCAGAAAGTCCGACTCCAAAAAAGAGCACCCGCCGGGCTGAGAGGATCCACTCCACCGCCTGCTCTACATCCTTCATGTTCAGTGTGTTCTTCAGACGTTTCAGTATCTCTATTTCCTCATCTATGAAATCGTGTCTTTCTATCTCCTCTTCTATACCGCTCAACTCTCTTGCCAGGGTGATCTTGAAGGCCTGATAGCCGTCGAAATCGAGTTTTTTGATCACCCTGTGAATCGTGGTTTCACTCACACCCACGATCTTTGCAAACTCCGTGATCGAGTAGTGTATGACATCATCCGGTTTTTCCAGGATGTAATCAGCCACCCTCCGCTCGGCGGGGCTGAACTGTGTGTATATGTTCAGTATCCTATCCTTTATCTTCAACCTCCCACTCCTCCTTCAACAGGCGTTTCCTTTCCAGAAATACCCCGAGTTGCTCGTAAACGTACCTTTCGGCCTCTTCGTCCGATAGAGATTTTACCTCTTCTGCGAACCTGGCGGTTCTTGCAAAGTAAAACGGCAGAAGGTTCTCCACCACCGTTTTGTCCCTCGTCTTTCTGTATTGAACGGCACTTCTGTAGAGAAGATCAACCCAGGAATTGAGGCTGAGTGTGCCATCTTCTTTCACTTCTCTTACGGCACTCTCGTTCACGTATTCTGGTACAACCAGTGTTTCTTTTGCGAGTTTTTTTAGATTGTCCACATCTATGGTCATCGGTGGAATTTCTTCTTCTGGTGTTTCACCGTAAATGGGCACATCTTCAATGTTCCACACACTCATCCATCTGTTCTGATAGGTGACCATCAACTCAAAGAGTGTTCCCACCACCTGAAGGAACATTCCCTTGAGGTGTTTTCCGGGATCCTTGACATCGTGGATCTTGGTACCGAGGGCCGCCTGAAGGATCCTTCCAGATTCGTTTATGGCGGTTGTGGTCATCCAGATATCGATACCGAATCTTGCAACGTCCGTTTTCCACGTCTCTTCCGGTTTTTCTAAGTAAATCTCAAGGAGTTTTTTTCCAACACCGAAGTCTCCCCCGATGGGCTGTCTCACCTTCTTTCCGTAAAGGGCGGACGTCATGGGAAAACAGACGTTGTTTGTGATCGTGCCATCGAATCTGTGTCTCAGATAAAACGGTGTGACGTAGTCTGCTTCTCCTCTCAGTATGGGTCCTGCGAGTCTTTCCACCCACCAAGGCTTCACACTTCTCAGGTCGGAGTCGAGAAACACCACCGCCTGTGCTCCCTGTTCAAGAGAAAACTCCATAATAGCCTTCATGGCACTTCCTTTTCCCGGAATCCCCTCGTAGATGAAACTCTCCTTTGGTATGCCGAAGGTGTCCGTCTCCATAAATCTTTCTCTTGTACCATCGGACGACCCACCATCTGAGTTCACGATCATGCCGTCTCCATCGAAGAACTCCATGATACCCTTCGCCGCCACTTTTGCAACGTGGGAAATCGTCTCTGCGTTGTTGAAACTGGGTATCCCAACGACAACCTTCATACCAATACCTCCCTGCTCAGTATCTCTTTCAGTCTTTCCAGACTGAAGTGCTTCTTCCCCACTTCGAAGTTGTGCTCCACCGTTTCTCTGTAAAGAGAAGGATCACACAAAAGTCTTGACAGTTCCTCCACCGCTTTCTGCAGAACACTCTCTTCAACCTTCACAAGGTTTTCTCTTCTGAAGTAACGGTCTCCCAGACTGACGTACTTCAACCCCACCGGTTTTATGTCGGACCTGAACACCTCGTACTCGAAAAGAACAACCGGTTTTTTCGCCGCTATCGCTTCAAGGAGTTGGTTTCCCCACCCCTCAAGGATGGTGGGATACGTGACAAAATCGGCAACGTTGTAGAGTTTCCAGAAAAATGAGGTGTCTTCTTTCACCCTCTCGCTGAAGATCAAAAGTGGAACACTTTTCAGGGAAGCGTACTCTTTCAACTCTTCAAGGTAAGATGTGTCTTCACAGAGACCGGAAAACACGAGGACAATCTCGCCGCTGAATACACTACCGTTGTATAGAGGAGTTTTTCTCTTCAGGGTCCTTTTCAATAAAGCCACAACGTCTATTGAAAGTTCGATCGCTTTTCTTCTGTCTATCCTTGTTGCCTGAAGGGCAACGATCGTTCCCGGATCTATACCGAGTTCTTCTCTCATCCTGTGATACATATCTTCGGAGGTAAGTGGCCTTTCAAAATCCATAACGTTCGGCACCACAACTGGATCTATGCCCTTTCTTTTCTGAAGTTCTTTCTTTGCGATCGAGTTTATGACCACGTGCTTCACATTTGGAAGATCCGGTGGGAAGTGTCTTTCCAGTATCTCTCTCAACCTTTCGCTTTTTGGAATCAGGTGCTTTCGCTCCCACCAGAAATCGTGGTGGTGTGCGATGAATTTCTTTTTCAGTTTCGAAAGGGCAAGGCCGAGTGGTGGAAAGAGTCCCAGGGACCAGATGTTGTTCGGAACAACAAGATCGTAATCTTCCAAAACCTCACTTAAAGTATGGAAGAGTTCTTCCTCTTTCTTTTTCATAAAACTCAGAAAATCCTCTTCATTGGAGAAATCCGTCACACCTCCGAAGAAGTTCCTGTTCATCATAGCGAAGTCTGGATTTTCAAACCCGATCTCCTCCACGACCACGTCGACTCCTTCTTTTCTGTTTCCTGCCACGATGTGAACCTCATGTCCCATCCTCGTCAGGACCTTCTTCCACTTCTCCATTTCGAGAGAAACACCGTCCATGAGACCACCGCGGTAGTGAAGGAGGGCTATCTTCATGCTTTCTCCTCGCTTTCAAAGAGTTCCAGCAGGTAATCGTAGGTTCTTCTCTTCATTCGAAGTTCGTTCAACTCCCTTGCCAGTTTTTCCTCGCTCTGAAGGTGAAAAAGTGAAAGTTCCATTTCTTTCTTCGTTCTGAGAAGAGAAAAGTACCTGTGTTTTGACTTCACGTCATCTTTTCCAGAGAGCCTGGAGGCTTCCGCGTCGAGTTCAGAAATGGTCTTTTTCAAAAGGTCCACCGCTTCGTCTTCTGGTGAACTCTCAAGACGCAGAACGGGAAACTCCGGAAAGTTCAAGATGGACAGTTCAGAAAGTCGCACCGCACCAGAGAGCGGTTCGATCCGTCTTGTTCCTATCTGAAGAGGTTTTAAACCTTCCACTTCTCCCAGATATGGGTTGAAGACCCAGAGGGAAGAGTCCTTCACACCAACCCACGGGAGTTTTGATTTGAAAAGGACACGTTCGCTTTCTTCTCCATCGGATTCGATCTCTAGAAACAGTGGAGGACAGTCAAAGAGGGTGTACCACCTGAAGAACTCCTCGCTTCTTGGGTGGCTCTCAAGTTCCATAAAGGAAAGCTTCATCGAAAAGCTTCCCTCACACTTTGCTCCGGGAACGTACATCATGGGACCTGCGTCCCCCACTCTGCCCTTTACATCCTTTGCTATCCACTCGATCGACCTCACAAGTGTTACGTGCACCCTTTTGTTCTCCATCCAGTACTCTCTCAGACCTTTTGCAAGGAAGGTTTTCGACATTTTCCCGTCATATATGGAGACAAAACCCTGGAATGGAAATTCCCTCACCACACCCGTCTCTCTTGCTGCAAGAAGAATCCCTTTCAAACTCTCAGGGAGTGATTCTGGTAGTAGGTAATCGTCTTTTTCCTTTCTTTTCACCACATCGAAGGGCATCTTTGCAAAGATCTCTCCTGTTCCTGTCTCGTAACTCATCGAAAGTTTGTAGTTCTTCCCCTTCGTGTTCAGAACCAGATTCCATTTCACAAGTGGTGTTTCATCGAAGACGATTCTTTCTTTCGTTTCAACACGGCACAGGTGTGACTGAACAGATCTTTCCATCTCAACAACCATGGAATGTTCCGTTCTGGAGACGATCTCAAGTCTTCTCAGAATCACGGAGAAATCCGTTTTTTCAACGAAGGTGGAGTAGGTATCACCCTTTTCTTCGAACAGATTCAAAACACCTGCCCTTTTTCCGTTCAGGAGAAGAGAGCCGTCTTTTTCAAAGTGTGCCTCGTAGTAGTCGTTCTTCCACGACAGGGCCTTGTTCGACTCTCTCTTCTGACTGGCGGTTTCGGCTCTGAAAAATCCCGCACCGTCTGTTCTTAGCCGAACTGTTCTCTCACCGTCGCAGTACCAGTGATTGTAAGGAAACGGAGAAAGAGAAAAAACATAAAGACCACTTTTCAGTCTTGCTTTCCCGGAAAGTTCTTTCAACTTTTCTTCCACGGATCTTTTTAAAAGAAAGTACATCTTCCTGTATGTTCTCCCCATCTTTTCATGGACAGGATCCACACACACTCCACAGATGTTGTCGTGCGCAAGGGTCTTCAGGTACTCCCTCCACAGGATTTCCTGAGGCTTTTCACCGTTCAGGGCAGAAAGGATATCCTCCAGTTTCAGAAGATCTTCGATGAGGTCGCTTTCCAGTTTCAGATACACCCTGGTGGAAAGTGTTCCCGGAAAGGTGCAGGCGTATCTTCCAGAAAGGAGTTCTCCAGAAAGAACAGGTACGTCCCCGGGAAACCTTTCAGGGAAATCTTCTGGCGAGACGATCTTAATCCTCAGATACTCCTGGGGATCTTCTGGAGAGAGGTCTATATCGTATCCATCGAGAAGTAGCACCTCACCAGATCTTGAGAACCTTTCCAGTTTTTTCTTTTCGTGCTTCAGTCTTTTCTCTGCCATCTCTTTCGTCTCTTTCAGGTTGTACAGGTTTCTGTAGCCTCCCACAAGAAATATGGCCTGAACCGCTGTGCCATCGCTTCCTTTCCAGAGAAACTCCTGGGAGATCTCGTCGTTCTCGAAAGAAACACCCCGCCAGAGAAAGACCTTCTCTATACCGAACAGTCCGTGCAACTGTGGGCCCTGAGATATGTGACCGAAGTTGTCAAGAAGCCATCCCACCTTCATGCACTTTCCGAATCTTTCAGAATCCTTCAACCCTATCTCCAGATTTTTCAGTATGGACGGCTCTTTTGGTATCCTCCAGTCTATCTGCGTGTAATAGGGTCCTATCAGCAACTTCCCTTCTTCAACCAGTTTTTTGAGGTCTTCCTCCACCTGCGGGTTTTCCGTGAGAAGGTCTTCGATCACGGCCGTCTGGCCGTCCATCACGTAGACAAAGTCTGGATTTCTCTCAGAAAGGTCCTTCACTCTGAAAAAAAACTCTCCCAGCCAGCGGGAGGTCACCTCGGATGTGGTGAACCACTCCCTGTCCCAGTGATTGTGGACGATCACCTTTTCCTTCATGAAAGCCTCTCTCCTGTTTCCGGATGGAAAAGGTGTATCTTCTCAGGATCTATGAAGAATTCAACTTTTTCTCCACTTTTGAAATCAACATCACCGGGGATCTTCGCAACGATTTTCTCAGTCCCAACGTTCAGGTGGAGTATCGTGTCCGACATGAGTTTTTCGGCAAAATAGACCTCTCCTTCCAGTCTGACGGTGTTTGGTCTCTCTTCCAGGTAGACGTTTTCGGGACGAATACCGAGGACAACCCTTGAAATCTTTGGATCGGTCTTCAGGGGAATCGATATGGCATCTTTCTCAAGGAAGATACTGGTTCCCCGAGATTTCACTTCCATCTCCAGAAAGTTCATCTGCGGTGATCCCACAAATCCTGCAACGAAGATGTTCACAGGATGATGGTATATCTCAGAGGGTGTTCCCACCTGCTGGAGTTTTCCCTGATTCATCACGGCGATTCTATCTCCCATTGTCATCGCTTCCGTTTGATCGTGGGTCACGTAGATTGTTGTAACACCGATTCTTTCCTGGAGTTTTTTCAATTCGCTTCTCATTTTCACACGAAGGAGAGCATCGAGATTCGAAAGGGGTTCATCCATCAGGAGCACTTCTGGTTCATGAACGATCGCGCGGGCAACGGCAACCCTCTGTCTCTGACCTCCCGAAAGCTGTGCGGGGTATCTGTCGAGAAGTTCTGATATGTGAAGAAGATCTGCCGCCCAGTTCACCCTCCTTTCGATCTCTTCCTTTGGAACCTTCTTGAGTTTGAGGGGATACCCTATGTTGTCTCTCACCTTCATGTGGGGCCAGACTGCGTAACTCTGGAAAACCATTGAGATGTTCCTGTCTTTCGGTGCAAGGTTCGTCACCTCACGGTCGTTGAAGAAGATTCTTCCCTCTGTTACCTGCTCAAGGCCCGCTATGCATCTCAAGAGGGTGGTTTTTCCACATCCTGAAGGCCCCAGCAGAACGAGGAATTCTCCTTCGTTCACGGTGAGGTCGATACCATCGAGTGCCTTCACGTTCCCGAAGTACTTTTTCACTCCTTCTATTCTCACCTGAGCCAATTTCTATCACCTCTCACTTTAAGGTGATACCCCACATGCTCACGAGGTACTTTCGAATGAAGAATATGAACACCATTGCAGGGATCGCCATGATCGTTCCCGCAGCGAACTTGAAGTAATCGGGTGATGCCATGGCGGTGTTGAGGATGTGTGCGGGAAGCGTTCTGTTCGTCAGTGTCAGAATCGAAGAGGCAAAGACTTCGTTCCAAGACATGATAAAGGCAAATATGGCAGAAGCGGCGAGCCCAGGAAGTGCAAGGGGAAGTGTGATTCTCAAAAAAGCCTGGAACCTGCTCAATCCGAAGACCATCCCCGCCTCCTCGTATTCAACAGAGATCCCGGAAAACACACTGGAGGTGATGAGAACAACAAAGGGCAGTATCATCGAAGCGTGTGCCAGTGCCACACCGAGTGTGGTGTCTGCAAGATTCAGTCTCATGTAAAGAACCACAAGAGGAACTGCGACCACGATGAGGGGAATCGATCTTGTCATGAGCATGGAGAGCCTGATGGCATTCTTTCCCGGAAAGACATACCTTGTGAGGGCGTATCCAGCGGGAAGCCCAAGAAGAAACGAAATTCCTATCGAAACGAGGGCCACCTGGATACTGGTCAGCGTTGCCTTACCACCTCCCAGTGTGACGAAGAGTTTGTAGAGATGATCAAGGGTGAGACTGCTCGGGAATATCCTGTGCGGATCGTAGTAATCCGACGAAGGTGTGAGTGATGCAAGGACGATGAAGAACACCGGAGTCAAAAACCACAGAGATACGATCACAGATAGAAAGACGATGAAAAATCTTCTCATCATCGCGCCCCCTCCAGATGTTTTGCCCTGAGGAACGTTATGTAGAACCAGCTGACGATGATCGTAACGAGGGCGATCACCAGTGCATAAGCGCTGGCCATCTTCGGGTCGTTCATGAAGGTGTACCAGTAGTAGGTTTCACCAGCCAGAACCGGGATGTCCCTTCCCGCAAGAAGCCACACGACACCGAATATCTGAAACGCAAAGAGGGTCCTCAGAAGAAGTGCCGACATGATGGATGGCTTCAAAAGCGGAAGTATGATCTTTGTGAACTTCTTCCATCTGGAAAAACCGAACAGATCGGCAGCTTCCAGGTATTCCCTGTTTATCGACTGAAGACCAGCAAGGATGATGATGAAAACAAGCGGTGTTGCTCTCCAGATTTCTGTGAGGGCTATCACCCAGAATTCTCTGGCCTTGAACATGTACCCAAAGAAATAAAGAGGCCTTTCTATCAGGTTCAGACTCATGAGGATCTTGTTCAAATATCCGTTGGGTGAAAATATCGTGTAACTCATGAGGGCCGCTGTGACGTCACTCAGGGCAAGTGGAATCGCTATGAAGTACAGGATCATCGTGTAACCTCTGAACTTCCAGTTCACAAAGAGAGCAAGTCCCAGGGCAAGAATGAGCTGGGCTGGAACGATCACCGCTGTGAGAAGTAGTGTGTTCTTCATGGCGTTCCAGAACTCTCCACTCTCCATGAGACGCTTGAAGTTTCCGAAAAACCCCTCGTTGCTTGTAAAAGCGAGTCTGAACGTTTCAAAGAGAGGATATCCCATCAAAACAACAAGGTAAAGAACTGCAGGGAGTATCAGAAGAAAGGGAATCCATTTTCCTCTCATAACACACCCCCAGAAAAGGGGTGGGGGGACCCACCCCGGGTTCTCAGAAGAGACTTGCGTCCGGTTCCGGAAGTTCCGCTCCGGTTTCTTTGAACATCTGCCTGATTCGCTCACCGAGTTCTTTCACTACCTTCGCTGGATCTTCACCCTGGAAGACGATTCGCGTGAACGCCATTCTGTAAGTTTCGGTGAACTCTCCGCTCTTTGGTCCCAGACTCGGTATGAAGGACACCACAGAATCCTTCGTGGCAGACTGGTTTATCACACCTTCAGCCAGGACCTTGAGAGCGCCTTCCGGCACGGCACCAACCGCTTCCTGGACGACGGGGAAGAACCCCACGTTCTTGAGGATCTCAACCTGCATTTCCGGAGAGGTGAGGTAGTCTATCACCTTCGCCGGTTCTTCGAAATCTGCTCCCTTTGGAATGGCAAGTCCCACAAGAACGATGATGTATCCTCTTCCCATCGGTCCCCTGGGAACGGGAACGACAACGAAAGCGTCTGGTTTTTCAACGATGGCAGGCTTGAGTCTTGCCGTGTGGTCCCAGGCGATCCACACCTCTTCTCTCAAAAGAGGATCTGCCATACCGTCCCAGGTGGAACTTGCAGGGTGAACGTATTTGAAGAGTTCTTTCAGGTAGTTCCACATCTCAACGGCTCTCACACTGTCGAATTTCAGAGCCTGGGCTCCCGTGAAGGAAGGATAGATGTAACCATGGAGGAATCTGTGCCAGAGACCCTTCGGTCCGATCGGGAAACCAAGAAGAGGTTGACCCGTTTTCTCGTAGATGTTCTTTGCCCACTCAAGCAGAGCTTCATAGGTCCATTTTTCCGTTCCTTTGATCACATCATCTCTGGACAGTCCGCGAGGCAGATAGTCAAACGCCTTCTTGTTGATAGCCATAACGTACGTTGCCTGAAGCCAGGGAACGAAGATCTTTTCGCCGTTGACGTAAGCGAACTTTTCGAGGGTTTCAATGAAGGTCTTCCCTTCGAATTTGAGGTCTTTGAGATCACTCAGAAGTCCTTCAGATGCCATTATGTAGAGATTTCCCTGAAGATCTGCTACAAGATTCAACGTGGTCCTTCCTGCCCTGATTTCTGCCTGGAGTCTGCTGAAAAGCTGTGGATATTCGAAGTTGAGAAATTCCACGTCGATGCCCGATGACTTCGAAAATTCTGCCAGTTTGTTCAGCATGAACTCCCTCTCTGCCGCCGGTGTCATCTGTGTGGAAGCGAAGTTCACCTTACCAAAAACGACACCGACAACTGCCAGAATCACCATGAAAAGCAACCACTTTCTCACCATGAACACCCCCTTGAAAAAGTTTTTCGTATATCATAACTAAAAAGAAAATTTTCTACATATGGATGATAACAAAAAATTACCTCCTCTGTCAAGTGGTGGTAACATTAACAACGTGGTGAGATTCGATGGGGTGGGATCATGAGAGTTTGCAGAGTGTGTGGACAAACTTTTGAAGAGATCTGTGAATCTATAGGAGTCTGCGTAAATTGCTTGAGAAAGGGAAATCTGGAATTTGCAAGAAACTCACACAGAAAATGGAGAGAGGAGATAGGTCTTCCATCCGATGCTGCAGAACATGAAAAGGGCCTGAAGTGTCCTCTCTGTGTTAATGCATGTGCCATACCAGAAGGTGAGGTGGGATTCTGCGGAGTTCTCAGAAACGAAGGAAACAGACTCATCTACATCACCGGCTCTCACAGAAAGGCTCTCCTTCACTGGTACTACGATCCTCATCCCACAAACTGCGTCGCCTTGCCTGTGTGCCCGGAAAAGGATCACAGAGGCTTCTACAATCTTGCCGTTTTCTTTGCAGGGTGCAACCTGGACTGTCTCTTCTGCCAAAACATAGATCACAAGTACATGGTGAAAGATGGGAGAATCTCCGAAGGAAAAGTAGTGGACCTCGATGAACTGATAGAAGTTGCCATGAATCCCCGCGTGTCCTGTGTGTGCTTTTTTGGAGGAGATCCCACACCGTGGAGCATTTTTGCACTGGAATTCGCAAGAAAGTTGAAGAAAAAGAGAAGAATCTGCTGGGAAACAAACGGACTTGCTCATCCCAGGATCATGGAGAACATGGCAAAAATCAGCCTTGAAACAGGAGGCACAGTGAAGATAGACTGGAAGGCCTTTTCACCCACAGTTTATGAGGCACTGACAGGAGTTGATGGCAGAAAGGCTGTTTCGAGAATAAAGGAGAACGTTCGTCTGGTCGCATCCATGGGCAAAGGAAGAGAGATGCCCCTTCTTGTCGTCAGCGTCCTTGTGATACCGCACTACATCGATGAAGAAGAAATAGAGGGAATCGCAGAATATGTTTCATCGGTGGATCCAGATATTCCCTTCGTGCTTCTGGCTTTTGCACCTCAGCATCTGATGAGTGACCTTTCCACCACCAGGAAACAGCATATGGAGAGGGTAAAGCAGAAGGCCATTGAAAAAGGCTTGAAAAGGGTGTTCGTAGAGAACGTCTGGCTGTTGAGTTGATCTTTTCATCTAACTTCCCACATCTCCACAAGATCAGGAGGAATCCTGTCGATGAAGTTCTCTCCACTTCTCATGATGAATCTGTTTCCGCGATAGGGATACGAAGCACCCGTGACCTGGTAGGAGATGTAAAGTTGCTCTTTGGCTCTCGTTATGGCCACGTAGAAGATCCTCTCTTCCTCGTCAAGGTTTCCCTCCGAGATCGCAAAATAGTTTGGAAAGTCTCCCGGATTCACGGATATGACAAAGACTACTCTCCACTCGAGACCCTTTGCCTGATGGACCGTGGTGAGGGTAACCTTTCCCTCCTTCTGAAAGGCTTCTCTCTGTATCTCAACGTCCTCCGTCACGGCAAGGTCCGTCAGGAAATTTTCCAGATCTGTGTAACGGGAGGCTATTTCGACCAGTCTCTCTATGTCCATCTCTCTTTCACGGAAGTCAGGATACCGCGCTTCAAGGTATTCGGAGTAGAAGGAAGTGAGAACGTATTCTATCATCTCTCCCGGAAGTTCCATCTTTTTGAGATGATCAAGAATTTCCATGAATCTCGCGTATTCACCGGAGAAGTTCACCTTTTTCAGTTCTTCGAAGGGATCGAGTCCCTCCTCCACGTACACACTCGCAAGGTCTGCGATCTTGGATGCTGTCCTGTCTCCGATACCGTAAAAGAGCTTTGCAGCCCTCAACCAGGCGGATTTGTCCCTGGGATTCTGAACTATCCTCAAGAAGGAGAGAACGTCCTTCACGTGTGCGCTTTCGGTGAACCTCGGCCCCGAAAGAACCCTGAAGTCTATCCTGCTTCTTGCCAGTTCCATCTGAAGTTCCAGAGAATGTGAGTGTGATCTGTAGAGAACCGCTATTTCTTCGGGTTTGAATCCCTCTTCGAAGAGCTCCAGGATTCGCTGAGACACAAAACGTGCCTCTTCGTATCTGTCCCAGGTCTTGACCACAACGGGTTTCATACCGTCTTTTCTCACAGGCTTCAGAACCTTCGGAACGGCCCTGGTTGGAAGCATCGCATTTATGAACTTCACGATGCTTTCTGTACTTCTGTAATTCGTCTGGATCTTGAAGATCTTTGTGCCCGGAACCTTTATGAAGTCTTCCACGTTTTCGTATCTTGCTCCACGGAAAGAGTAGATGCTCTGCGCATCATCCCCCACCGCCAGAACGTTTCCGTGTCTGGAAGACAGGTGCTCGATCATCCTGTACTGGACGTAGTTTGTATCCTGAAACTCATCCACCAGAACCCACAGAAACCTCTCTGCTTCTCTGTCCCGTATCTCTCTGTGCTCTTCGAAGAGTCTGTAAACGAAAAAAAGAAGATCCTCGTAATCCACCACGTTTTGAGAGCGTTTTTCCTGTTCGTAGAGGTCAAAGATCTCAGCGATCTCTTCCTTGAAATCCAGAAATTTTGGGTTTTTCACAATGATGCTTTCTCTCAGAGATTTGAGCGTGTTTCTCATGTAGGAGTATATGGACATCAAAACAGAAGGCTGAGGAAAGTTTTTTCTTTCTTCCCTTCCCTTTCTTTCCAGAAATTTGCTTCTTGCGTGTCTCATCAGGCTTTCTGAGTCTTCTCTGTCCAGGATGGAATAGTTCCTGTCCAGTCCAACGTACGGTGCGTACTTTCTCAAGAAGTAATTGCACACGTGATGAAACGTTCCGGCGAGCATTTCTGAAAGCTCTCTTCCCGTCACCATCTTTGCCCTCTCCACCATCTCTCTTGCGGCGGCTCTTGTGAACGTGACAAGAAGGATTCTGGAGGGATCCACACCGTTAGCAAGAAGGTAGGCTATCTTGTAGGTGATGACACGGGTTTTTCCAGATCCCGGTCCCGCTATTACAATACACCTTCCTTCTGATTCAACAACCGCTCTTCTCTGTTCTTCATCGAGATCTTCCAGGAATGAAAGGTCCGTCTTCTTCGGTTTTATCCTGTACTCTTTCATCACTTCACCTCACCAGAGATGGAGCCGGGCCGGAAAAAGATGGGCTATGAGCATACCAAGACCAAAACCAGCGAGCGCTTCAAGGAAACTGTGCCCAAGATCCTTCTTCACCGCAGGTCTCAAAACGATGGCATCCATGAATATGATCACAAGGAATATGGAAGCGATCGACGTGTAGGGGGAGTCGAACCCCGTGCTTCGAGCGAGCGACCACGCAAGTCCGGACACGGTGGCAACATGTCCACTGGGCATGCCTCCGTAACTTTTCAGCATCTTAACGTCTCTTTTGATCAGAAACTTTATGAACTGTGCCACCAGGAATGAAACAACTGCCGTTGTGAACGGCGTGCTTCGAAATATCTTCCAGACATCAAGCACGGAATAGGAAATGGATCACATCCCCCTCTCTTACAACGTAATCTTTTCCGTGGGCTTCCACAGCACCGGCTTCACGCGCTTTTTTGAAAGAGCCGTATTCGAGGTATCTCTCGAAGGGGATGACTTCTGCCTTTATGAACCCCTTCTGTATGTCTGAGTGAATGAGTCCGGCAGCTTCGTAAGCGGTGGCTCCTCTCTTTATGGTCCAGCTTCTTGCCTCGTTCTGTGTTGCGGTGAGAAACCTCACAAGATCGAGCAGTTTCAGGATTTTCTCGAAAAACTCTTTCTTCTTGTTACCCGGAAGGTTGTACTCTGCCCTGAAAAGTTCTGCCTCATCCTCCGGGAGTGACTTGAGTTCTTCCTCGAGCTTTACATTTATTATAATGTATTCTTCTTCTCTATCCTTAATTGCATCTTCTATTAACTTTTTCTTCTCTTCGTCCAGTTCATCGACGTTGAAGACGAAGATCTGGGGCTTGTCGGTGAGAAGAAAAAGGGAACGTATCACGTTTTCTTCGAACTCGTCACGTCTTGGAAACTTCGATGCCCTGTTTCCCTGAGAGAGAAACTCCTGGAGAGCCTCCAGGAGTTCCACTTCTCTTTTTGCATCTCTGTCACCTGTTCGTGCAACCTTTACTCTTTTTTCCAGGCGCTTCTGGATGGTCTCAAGATCCTTCAGTATGAGTTCGGTCTCAACTATCTCTATGTCTCTTTTTGGGTCCACACTCTGATAGGGGTGGGAGGCTGTTTTGCTTTCGAACACCCGCACCACATGTGCTATGACATCCACCTTGCTTATGTGATCGAGAAACTGGTTTCCAAGCCCTTCACCTTTACTTGCCCCTTTCACAAGGCCCGCTATGTCCACGATCTCCACGAACGGGTGGACCACTTTTTTTGATCCTTCGTTTTTTGCAAGAATCTTCACCCTCTCATCTGGCACAACGAGAACTCCCACGTTTGGCTCTATCGTACAGAACGGGAAACTCTCCGCAGGTACATCGTTATCGGTCAGAAAGTTGAAGAAAGAGGATTTTCCAGCGTTCGGAAGGCCTACTATTCCCACCCTCTCCAAGTTATCACCTCAGTATTCCTCTTCCTCATCGTAAAAGTCCTCATCTTCCTCCTCATAGAAGTCTTCTTCGTTGAAAAGGTCGAATTCCTCTTCTTCCTCTTCTTCAAATTCCTCTTCGTATTCTTCCTCCACTTTCTGCTCAGTACCTGTCTGATGGATGGAAAGAGGCTTTCTTGGATCGAGCATACCATCGAACACCTTTCTCTCTTTGCCGTTGACGATAATGTACCCTTCTGCCTTGGCGGGTTTCCCATAGGAGGTGATCACCATCATGACGAGATCATCATCCACATCGTAACCGGGCTCTGACTCGATCACAAGGGCATCATCGTAGTAGAGGTTGTTGTTCACCTCTTTAGCGCGCTTTTGGATCCTGCTACTGTTGAGAATCTCCTGTGCAGACGCCTCATCGATGTGCACCCTCAAGATGTACCTGAAATCCACGATCTTCACTCCCCTGCGAAAATTTTTTTACGCTCTTCGAATTATACAGTAGGAGTATTAAAAGTCAAGGGGAATGGTTGTTAAACGATTGTCCAGTTTGATACCCTATGCTATAATACCAGAGGAAGCGGGGAGTAGCTCAGACGGCCAGAGCGCCAGAATCGGGATCTGGAGGTCGCGGGTTCAAGTCCCGCCTCCCCGACCAGAAACGGGAGCCTTGCTCCCGTTTTTCTGTTTTTTTCAAAGAGTTTACCTGCCATGTAATTTCCATTCATGATGCGAGTATAGAATCTTCAAAAAGGGCGGGGAGGCGAGCGTGTGTACTACGAGGGCAAGACGAAAATTGTTAAGATCGTTGAAAACCACGCCCTCATCGAGTTCAAAGACGATATAACGGCCGGTGATGGACTGAAACACGATGTGATGACCAACAAGGGCTCCATCTGTGCAGAAACGACAGCGATCCTCATGGATTATCTCTCCAAGAAAGGTATCAGAACCCACCTCATCGAGTACGTCCCTCCACGAACCCTCAAAGCCGTTCTCCTCAAAATGTTTCCGCTAGAAGTTGTTGTGAGGCTGAAGAAGGCAGGCTCTTTTGTGAGAAGGTATGGAGGAGTTGAAGGTGAAGACCTGCCGTTTCCTCTTGTGGAATTCTTCATAAAAGACGACGAAAGACACGACCCGATGGTGTGTGTAGATCATCTGGAGATACTGAAAATTGCAACGAAAGATCAGGCAGAAAAGATGAAAGAAACGGCCGTGAAGGCCACACTCGCCCTGAAGGAGTTCTTCGAGAAAGGTGGCTTTGAACTCTGGGACATAAAGTACGAGTTCGGGCTCGACAAAAACGGTGAAGTCGTTCTGGGGGACGAGATCTCTCCCGATACCTTCAGGCTGAGAAAAAAGGGTGAGATCTTCGATAAAGATGTGTACAGAAGAGACCTTGGTGATCCCATGAAAAAGTACAGGGAGGTGCTTGAACTTTGCCGATCTTTAAGTTTGCAGTAGACGTTCAGTACAGAAGCAACATCAGGGATCCACGTGGAGAGACGATCGAGCGCGTGTTGAGAGAAGAGAAAAACCTGCCCGTGAAGAGGCTGAGACTTGGAAAATCCATCCACCTGGAAGTGGAGGCAGAAGACAGAGAAAAGGCGTACGAAATCGTGAAGAGAGCCTGCGAAGAACTCCTGGTAAACCCCGTAGTGGAAGAGTATGAGGTGAGGGAGCTGTGAAACCGAAAGCGTGTGTGGTGGTTTACCCGGGATCCAACTGCGACAGAGACGCTCACTATGCCCTCGAGATAAACGGATTCGAACCCAGGTTCGTGGGACTGGATGACAGGCTCGACGATTACGAATTGATCATTCTTCCCGGAGGCTTTTCCTATGGAGACTACCTGCGTCCCGGTGCTGTGGCTGCAAGAGAAAAGATCGCCTCCGAAATCAGGAAAGCGGCAGAAAAAGGAAAACTGATAATGGGAATCTGCAACGGTTTTCAGATCCTCATAGAGATGGGACTTCTCAAGGGGGCGCTTCTTCAAAACTCCTCGGGAAAGTTCATCTGCAAGTGGGTTGATCTCACCGTTGAAGACACGAACTCTCCCTTCACAAACGCCTTCACTCCTGGCGAAAGAATCAGGATTCCAATTGCCCACGGGTTTGGAAGGTACGTGAAGATAGACGAGGTGAACGTGGCTCTGAGATACGTTGAAAACGTGAACGGATCCGATGAGAGAATCGCAGGAATCTTCAACGAAGAGAAAAACATCTTCGGACTCATGCCCCATCCCGAAAGGGCCGTCGAGAACCTCCTCGGTGGCGAAGACGGCAGAAAGGTTTTTCAGTCCATCCTCAACTACTTGAAGAGGTGATGAAGTTGAGATATCTGGACATCCTGAAGAGGGAGCTTGGAAGGGAACCTACCTTCGTCGAGCTTCAGGCGTTCTCTGTCATGTGGAGTGAACACTGCGGATACTCCCACACGAAGAAGTACATAAAAAAGCTTCCAAAAACGGGCTTTGAAGGAAATGCGGGTGTTGTGAATCTCGACGACTACTATTCGATCGCCTTCAAAATAGAGAGCCACAACCACCCGAGTGCGATCGAACCTTACAACGGAGCGGCAACGGGTGTTGGGGGCATCATCAGGGATGTGCTCGCAATGGGTGCACGTCCCACAGCGATCTTCGACTCACTGCACATGGCACGGATCATAGACGGTATCATCGAGGGAATAGCCGACTACGGAAATTCAATAGGGGTCCCAACGGTCGGAGGAGAACTCAGGATATCATCTCTGTACGAACACAATCCACTCGTCAACGTGCTCGCAGCGGGTGTCGTGAGAAACGATATGCTGGTCGATTCAAAAGCAACCAGACCGGGACAGGTCATCGTCGTTTTCGGTGGGGCAACGGGAAGAGACGGAATACACGGGGCGTCTTTTGCCTCGGAAGACCTCACGGGAGAAAAAGCAACGAAGCTTTCGATACAGGTTGGAGACCCATTCGCTGAAAAGATGCTCATAGAAGCATTTTTAAAGATGGTGGAAGAGGGCCTCGTAGAGGGAGCACAGGACCTTGGAGCAGGTGGTGTGCTGTCTGCCACGTCCGAACTCGTGGCAAAGGGCGGTCTTGGAGCGATCGTACACCTTGACCGTGTACCGCTGAGGGAACCCGATATGGAACCCTGGGAGATCCTCATAAGCGAAAGTCAGGAGAGAATGGCGGTGGTCACCTCTCCTGAAAAGGCAGTTCGCATACTGGAGATCGCAAAAGAACACCTTCTCTTCGGCGGTGTCGTCGCTGAAGTGATCAAAGATCCCATTTACAGGGTACTCTACAAGGATCAGTTAGTGATGGAGGTACCCGTTCAACTTCTTGCGAACGCACCGGAAGAGGAGATCGTAGAGTACAAACCTGGAGAGATCCCAAAGTTCGATACGCTGAAATTCGAGGAAGTGAACGCCAGAGAGGTCTTCGAACAGTACGATCACATGGTGGGAACAGACACCGTTCTTCCTCCAGGATTTGGAGCTGCGGTCATGAGAATAAAGGGAAACAGTGGATACTCCCTCGTCACACACAGCAGGGCAGACCTGGCCATTCAGGACACCTACTGGGGTACCTTCATAGCCGTTCTGGAGAGCGTGAGAAAGACTCTTGCAGTTGGTGCCACTCCCCTTGCCATAACGAACTGTGTGAACTACGGAGATCCCGATGTCGATCCAGCTGGGCTCTCTGCGATGATGACGGCTCTGAAAGATGCCTGTGAATTTTCCGGTGTGCCCGTGGCCTCTGGAAACGCCTCACTCTACAACACGTACAGGGGAAAACCCATACCCCCCACACTAGTTGTGGGAATGCTCGGAAGGGTGGATCCACAGAAGGTGGTAAAACCAGGGCCCTCAAGAGTTTTCGCAGTTGGCTGGCCGGATTTCGAACTGGAAAGGGAGAAAGAACTCTGGAAGGTCATAAAGAAACTCGCAGACGAGGGATCTTTCATCCTTGCCTCATCTCACCTTCTGACGAAAACGCACGTGGAAAGTTTCAAAGAGTTCGGACTGAAGATCGATTTGAAACTTCTAAAGGTAGAACCTGCACATCAGATGATCCTGGTGTTCTCCGAAAAAACTCCCGCTGTGAGTGTTCCTGTGAGGGAGATAGGTACCGTTTCGAGGTGACCTGAAATGTGCGGAATCGCAGGGGTCTGGAACGTGAAAGACGCCTTCTCAGTGCTTCACGATGTCCTCCTTGGTCTTCAACACAGAGGGCAGGAAAGTGCAGGTGTGGTCGTCGACGGTTTCAAAACGATAAAGGGAAAAGGCCTTGTGGACACCGTTCTCACAGAGGACAGATGGGAAGATGCGGAAAAAGGAATAGGACACGTGAGATATTCGACGGCTGGCTCTCTTGAAGACATCCAACCCATCGTTGCTTTCACACGAAAGGGAAGGATCGCGGTTGCCCACAACGGGAATATACCGAACGGAGAAAAATGGATAGATATGCTTCAGGAAAAAGGTGCCGTTTTCCAGAGCACCCTTGATACTGAAATCTTCCTTCATCTCATATCGATGAGTGAGGGTGATATAAAAACTTCCATCGTCAAGGCACTGAAAAAGATTCCTCTTGCGTACTCCCTTTTGATCCTCCACGAAGAATTCCTCGCAGCAGCAAGGGATCCTTACGGCATCCGTCCTCTGTTCTATGGAAGATACGGAGAAGGTGTGGTGGTGGCATCTGAGGATGCTGCGCTGAAGGCCATAGGAGTGGAGGATGTGGAGGAGATCCCTCCTGGAACCGCTGTGTTCTTCACAAACGAAGGTGAAGAAAGAGTGAAATTCAACAGTAAAGAAGGGAGATTCTGCTCGTTCGAGTTCATCTACTTTGCAAGACCAGACAGTCACTTCCTCGGTCAGAGTGTTCATATTGCACGTTACAGAATGGGTGAAGAACTCTTCAGAGAAAACCCGATAGAGGCCGATGTTGTTGTTCCTGTGCTCGATTCTGGACTCTCCGGAGCCATGGGATTTTCTTCCGCTTCCGGCATTCCTCTGGACATCGGACTGATGAGGAATCGATACGTGGGAAGAAGTTTCATAATGCCCGTGGACAGAGAAAAGATAGTGAAGAAAAAATTGGTTCCAATAGAAGACGTGGTGCGCGGAAAGAGGGTTGTGGTCATAGACGACTCGATCGTCAGGGGAACCACGATGGGAATCATCGTGAAGATACTGAGGGAGGCCGGGGCAAGGGAGGTTCACGTGGGGATCCATTCCCCGCCCGTTCGTTTCCCGTGTTACTACGGCATCGATACGGCCCGCAAGAAGGAACTCGTCGCAGGAGAGCGGGATGTGGAGGAAGTCAAGAAGATCGTCAACGCAGATTCTCTTTTCTACCTGTCACTCGAAGGTTTGAAGAGAGCCATCGGGAGGAATGAACTGTGTGTGGCGTGCTTCAGCGGGGAGTACTTCCACGACTAGTGGTGCTTGCATCGGGAAACGGAAGCAACTTCGAAGCGATCGTGAAAGCCTCACGAGACGGAGTCCTGAAAGCAGAAATTCAGGAACTTCTGGTGGACAGAGAGTGCTTTGCCATCGAGCGGGCAAGGAAACTGAAAGTACGCTGGAAAAAACTGGAAAAACCCTGGCAGGAGTCTTTGAGTGAAAGACTCGAAGAACTCAAGCCGGATCTGATCGTTCTTGCCGGCTTTATGAGAATTCTTCCACCAGAGATAGTGAAGAGGTGGCAGTGGAAGATACTGAACATCCACCCATCGCTTCTTCCTGCCTTTCCTGGAACGCATGCCATAGAGAAGGCCTACGAATACGGTGTGAAGGTCACGGGAATCACCATCCACTTCGTCGACGAGGGTGTGGACACCGGCCCCATCATCTTCCAGAAAGCCCTGGAGATAAAAAAGGACTGGTCACTGGAGAAACTCGAGGAAGAGATACACAGGATAGAACATCGCTATTACCCGATCGTTGTACAGAAAGTTCTCGAAGGAAAGTGGAGGATAGAAGGAAGGAGGGTTATCCTTGAAGAGGATATTGGTTAGTCTGTACGAGAAAGAAAAGTACCTGGACGTGTTGAAGAAACTCCATGAGGAAGGATGGGAGATCTGGGCAAGTTCTGGGACGGCGAAGTTTTTGAAAGAAAACGGCGTAGAGGCAAACGACGTGAGCACCATCACGGGCTTTGAAAACCTCCTCGGCGGGCTGGTGAAAACGCTGCATCCGGAAATATTCGCGGGGATCCTGGGACCAGAGCCAAGGTGGGATGTGGTCTTCGTGGACCTCTATCCACCTCCTGATATCGACATAGGCGGTGTGGCTCTTCTTCGTGCGGCGGCAAAAAACTGGAGGAAGGTAAAACCCGCTTTTGACATGGAAACCCTGAAACTTGCCATCGAAAAGGACGATGAGGAAACAAGGAAGTATCTTGCCGGAATGACCTTCGCGTTCACCAGCGCATACGATTCCGTGAGGGCAAACCAGTTCATCGAAGGAGTGTCCCTTTCTTTCAGAAGAGAAGATCTTCAGTTGAGATATGGAGAAAATCCGCATGAAAGGGCCTTCGTGTACGGAAAGCCTGCCTTTGAAATTCTCCACGAAGGAAAGACCATCTCGTTCAACAACATCCTGGACGCGGAGAATGCATGGTTCGTGGCAAAAAATCTGCCAAAAACGGGGGCAGTCGTTGTGAAACACCAGTCCCCCTGTGGAGCTGCGATCGGTGAAGACAGGGTGGAGGTTGTGAAGAAAGCCATAGAAGCAGACGACGAGTCGAGCTTTGGTGGTATCCTCGCTGTGAACTTCGAGATGGACGACGAGGTGGCATCATCCCTGAAGAAGTACCTCGAGGTGATCGTTGCCCCATCCTTCACGAAAGAGGCCGTCGAGATACTGTCGAAGAAAAAGGTGAGACTTCTCAAACCCGAAGATTACACCCCTACGGCCGGAAAGATGGCCTTCGGTGCCCTCGTTCTGAGTGAAAGAAAATATCCGGATGGAGATTTCGAACTCGTCGTGGGAGAACCCCTTTCTGAGAAGGAACTCGAAGACCTGGATTTCGCCTACAGGGTAGTGGAAGGAGTAAAATCGAACGCCGTTCTCATAGTCAAAGACGGTGTGACTGTAGGAATAGGAAGCGGGCAGCCTTCCAGGAAGAGAGCCGCCTGGATCGCCACGGTGATGGCAAAAGAGAAAGCAAAAGGAGCAATAGCGGCTTCCGATGCCTTCTTCCCATTCCCCGACTCGCTGGAGATACTCGCTCAGGCTGGGGTGAAGGCCGTTGTCGCGCCCCTCGGATCCATAAGGGACGAAGAAGTTCTCTCAAAGGCCAAAGAACTCGGGCTCACCTTCTACAAAGCCCCCAGCAGGGTCTTCAGACACTGAGAGGTGAGACGTATGAGGGTACACATCCTTGGATCAGGTGGAAGAGAACACGCCATAGGATGGGCATTCTCCCAGCAGGGTTATGAGGTTCACTTTTATCCGGGAAACGCCGGAACAAAAAGAGATGGAACAAACCACCCCTACGAAGGAGAAAAGACGATAAAGGGAATATCAGATGAAGACGTCATCATACCGGGCTCTGAAGAATACCTTGTAGAAGGTGTTGCGAACTGGAAATCGAACGTTTTCGGTCCAATAAAGGAAGTTGCAAGGCTTGAGGGTTCCAAGGTCTTCGCCAAGCGTTTCATGAAAAAGTACGGTATAAGAACCGCTCGCTTCGAAGTGGCAGAAACCCCGGAGGAATTGAAGGAAAAGATAAAGAAATTTTCCCCTCCGTACGTGATAAAGGCAGACGGTCTGGCACGCGGTAAGGGTGTCCTGATCCTTGACTCGGAAGAAGAGGCAATCGAGAAGGGATCAAAACTCATCACGGGAGAGCTCATAAAAGGTGTCAAAGGACCCGTGGTGATCGATGAATACCTGGAGGGAGACGAACTTTCCGCCATGGCGATCGTCAACGGAAGAGATTTCGTGATACTTCCCTTCGTCAGAGATTACAAGCGGCTGCTGGACAACGACAGAGGACCCAACACGGGTGGTATGGGGTCATGGGGTCCCGTGAGCGTATCGCAGGAGACGGTCTCGAAGATAGAGGAACTCTTCGATAAGACGCTCTGGGGAGTGGAAAAAGAAGGTTATACCTACCGGGGTTTTCTGTATCTCGGCCTGATGTTGCACGACGGTGATCCCTACATCCTTGAATACAACGTAAGACTGGGAGATCCTGAAACAGAAGTGATCGTGGTTCTGAATCCTGAAGCTTTCGTTAACGCCGTTCTGGAAGGCTACAGAGGTGGTAGAATGGAAGCGATCAGACCAAACGGATTCGCCGTGGACGTGGTTCTGGCATCGAAGGGCTACCCGGACAACCCTGAAAAAGGAAAGGAAATCACACTTCCAGAAGACGGTCTCATCTTCTTTGCTGGAGTTGCGGAGAAAGACGGGAAACTGGTAACAGCAGGTGGAAGGGTGCTTCACTGCATGGGATCTGGTGCAACCAGAGAGGAGGCAAGAAAAAAAGCCTATGAACTCGCTGAAAGGGTACAATTCGAAGGAAAGATGTACAGGAGGGATATCGCCTCGTGAAGTACACTTACCGGGATGCCGGAGTTGACGTCGAAAGAGGAGAGAACTTTTCCAGAAAGATAAAGAGTGTGGTGAAACTGCCAGAGTGGTTGATGAAGGAACCAACGGGGTACGCTGCTGTGCTGAAAATCGCAGAACCTCCGATCGCTGTCACGGCAGACGGCATCGGAACAAAGCTCATCCTTCACAGAAGGTATGGAACCTGGCGATACGCCGCCGAAGATCTCGTCGGAATGAACTACAACGATCTGGTCTGTGTTGGGGCAAGACCCGTTGCCTTCCTCGACTACCTCGGTGTGGAAAGGATATCCGAAGAACACGAGCAGTTTATAACAGAACTCGTGGACGTTCTTGAAAACGTGGGTGTCAAACTGGTCGGTGGAGAAACCGCGGAGATGCCAGACGTCTATCGTGGAGACTGGGACGCCGTGGGATTCGCCGTTGGTGTTCTGGAAAGGAAGATCCCGGTTGATACGATAAGGGAAGGAGACATCATCGTCGGAATTCCCTCTTCTGGTTTTCACTCGAACGGCTGGTCACTCATAAGGAGGATACTGAAAGAGGAAAAGATAGAGCCTGAAAGCCTGGATTTCGACCTTCTGAAAGGAACGCGAATATACAGAGAGGTCGTCGATGTGTTCGATCGGGTCAAGGGGATCGCGCACGTAACCGGTGGAGGTATCATCAGAGCCCTGAAGAGAGTGCTTGGAAACCTTGGGGCACACGTTTCTCTTCCGGGAAGGGATTTCATCGACTGGATCCTGAAGTACGTTGAATTCGAAGAAGCCATCAACACCTTCAACATGGGAATCGGCATGTTTTTGATCGTGGAGAAGGAAAACGTAGAGTACGTTCTCGGCAAAGTGAACGGTGTTGTGGCTGGCAGGGTCGATACCGACTGGAGGATAGAGTACGGAGGTGGGGGGGATAGGTGTGTTTGAGGACATCGTAAGGGGTTTTCAGGAATTGATCAGGGACACGAAACTTGCTGTGGTGAGCGTGCTGGCGCTCGTTCTGGGGTTCGTCGCAGAGGTTCTCTACCTTTTCGCTGGAAAGTACGATTTCCTGGATCTTGACTTCTTCGCCATAAAGCTCTTCGAAGAAACAATACTGGCCGTTCTGATTGGAAGTATCCTCGTACAGCGAAAGAAAGAGAGCTTTCTCAGTCTCCTCGTGTTCAGCGCGTTCTACGGAATGGCGATGGGAATCGGCTTTTCTCTCTTTGTTCTTCCGGCCTTTGTAGTTTTCATGTTTCTGTTCTTCGTCCCGATTCTTTCTGCAAGAGTTGATTCCGCCTCAGCCGTTCTGACAAAAAGTTACAGGCTGGTTTTCAAAAGCCAGAAAACGGTGGAAGTGTTCCTTGCAGCAGCAGTCGTGTTCGTCGTGTGGTTCATACCCTTTGCTGGTTCCATCGCATCGAACTTTCTGAGAACGGTGTTTGTCTACGCCCTCTTTCACTCTCTGGAGGGGATGAAAGATGAAACAGCTCAGGGTAACACTGGCTCAGCTCAATCCGACTCTCGGTGATTTTGAGGGAAATTTGAAAAAGGCGATAGAGGCCCTCAAAACAGCGGAAGAAAGGGGCAGTGACCTTCTCATCTTTCCGGAACTCTTCCTGCCCGGATATCCTCCGGAGGATCTCATGCTGAGGCTCTCTTTCCTGAGGGAAAACAGGCGGTACCTTCTGGAACTTGCCTCGCACACGAAAAGCTGTGAAGTGACCGTTCTTGTGGGATTCATCGATAGCGACGAAGACGCGTACAACGCCGCGGCCGTCCTGAAGAGGGGAGAGGTACTTGGAGTCTACAGAAAGATGTTCCTTCCAAACTACGGTGTTTTCGACGAAAGAAGGTACTTCAAGCCAGGAGAAGGACTCCTTGTTTTGAAGATGGACGACGTCAAGATTGGCGTCACCATCTGTGAAGACATCTGGAATCCGGTAGAGCCGAGTGCATCCCTGTCCCTCGGAGAAGGGGTACATCTCGTGGCGAACCTCTCTGCCTCGCCTTACCACGTGGGAAAACCACGCTTGAGAAAAGAATATCTCTCGATGAAGGCGTACGACTACCACACGGCGATAGCCTACTGCAACATGGTGGGAGGGCAGGATGAACTCGTTTTCGACGGAGGAAGCATCGTCGTCGACGCGTCCGGAGAGGTGATCAGTTACGGAAAACTTTTCGAAGAGGAAATCATCACGGTGGACCTTGATCTCGATGAAAATCTGAGAGTTTCCCTTCTCGACCCAAGAAGAAGGTACATGAGGTCCCAGAACTACCCTGTGAAGATCGTCGATGTGGGAGGACTTCGCAGAAAGTCTTCACACTTCGATCCACTGATCCATCCGATACCGAAGAGAGAAGAGGAGATGTTCAGAGCACTGGTCACAGGTGTGAGGGATTATGTCAGGAAAAACGGATTCGAAAAGGTCGTGATCGGTCTCAGCGGAGGGATGGACTCTTCTCTTGTTGCGGTCATAGCAACGGAAGCCCTGGGAAAAGAGAACGTGAAAGGTGTTCTCATGCCGTCCATGTACACCTCAAAATCGAGCCTTGAGGACGCTCAAAAACTCGCAGAGAACCTCGGAATAGAGACGTTCATCATACCCATCACCGATGTTTTCAGGTCGTACCTCGATGCCCTGAAGGAAGTTTTTGCCGGCAAAGAGCCGGATATAACGGAGGAGAACATCCAGGCAAGAATAAGAGGAAACTACCTGATGGCACTCTCGAACAAGTTCGGCTGGCTCGTTCTCACCACAGGAAACAAGAGTGAGATGGCAACAGGGTACGCCACACTCTACGGAGATATGGCAGGCGGTTTTGCAGTCATAAAGGACGTTTACAAGACGGACGTGTACAGGATAGGGCGATGGTACAACGAGTGGAAGGGAAGGGAAATAATCCCGGAGAACGTCTTCGTGAAGCCCCCTTCCGCCGAACTCAGGCCAGGACAGACGGATCAGGAGAAACTTCCACCTTACGAAATCCTTGACGAGATACTGAAACTTTACATAGAAGAGGGGTTGGATCCTGAAGAGATCGCCCTCAAGGGATTCGACAAGAAGATGGTGGTGGAAGTGACCGAGATGGTACGAAAGAACGAGTACAAAAGAAAGCAGGCCGCCATCGGAACGAAGATCTCAACCAGGGCCTTCGGGAAGGACTGGAGGATGCCCATAACGAACAGGTTCAGAGAACCTCTCTGAGAACCCTCAGGATATCTTCCGGTTTCACCAGTTGTATCGCACCCGCTTCAAGAAGCGCCTGAGCATCGTTCAGAGAGTGAACCACTCCGTAGACTTTCTCTATTCCCGCTCCGAGAGCGGCCTCTACACCGCTCTTTGAGTCTTCAAAAACGATCACCTCTTTCGGATCCACGTTCAGCTTTTCCAGGGTGACCAGATAGATTTCTGGATCTGGTTTTCCCCTCTTCACCTGGTCGCCGAACACCATCACATCGAAGAAATCTTTCAGTTTGAGCTTTTCCAACCTTTCGATTGCCTCTTTCTGCGGAGTGGAAGTTGCAAGGGCGAGTTTCAGGCCCTTTTTCTTCACAAACTCCAGGGCTTTCCTCACTCCCGGGTTTTCCTTCAAAAGTTCGGAAAAGACCCGTCTTTTCTCCTCATGAACCTTTTTTCTGAAGTTTTCCAGAGAGTCATCTATATCAAGAAGTTCCATCAGAATGGGAAGACCTTCCCTCTCCGGAACTCCCATTATCTTTCTATGAATCTCCTCGGTGTAGGGTTTTCCGTAACTTTCAGCGACTCTCCTGTAGGCTTCGAAGTAGAGCGGTTCTGTGTCCATCAAAACTCCATCCATGTCGAAAATCACCGCTTCCATCTGACCGCCTCCTTTCACTTCAAAGATAACATAAACAGTTTAAATCGTCTTTTTGTGGTAGTATTAATTATGAAAACATGACCAGGAGGGTTCCGGATGATAGCAAGGAGAATTTCAGAGATACCCATTTCAAAAACCATGGAACTGGATGCAAAAGCCAAGGCACTGATCAAAAAAGGAGAGGACGTCATAAACCTCACAGCAGGAGAGCCCGACTTTCCCACTCCAGAACCCGTCCTCGAAGCGGCAAAGAACTTCCTGGAAAAGGGACAGATAAAGTACACGGACCCTCGGGGTATCTACGAACTGAGAGAGGCCATTGCGAAAAAGGTAGGAGAAAGGTACGGAAAGGAAATCTTACCGGATCAGGTGGTTGTGACGAACGGAGCAAAGCAGGCACTCTTCAACACGTTCATGGCACTGCTTGATCCCGGTGACGAAGTGATCGTGTTCTCTCCTGTCTGGGTGAGTTACATTCCACAGATACTTCTTGCTGGTGGCACCGTGAAGGTCGTGGAAACGTTCATGAAGAACGATTTCCATCCCAGTCTTGAAGAGGTAGAAGGGCTTCTTGTTGGAAAAACGAAGGCCGTTCTCATCAACTCGCCGAACAATCCCACCGGTGTCGTCTACAGCAGATCCTTTCTGGAGGGGCTTCTGAGACTTTCTGAGGAGATGCATTTTTACATCGTGAGCGATGAGGTTTACGACTCTCTGGTGTACACAGACAACTACACGTCGATACTGGACATAGCGAAAGACTTCGAACGGGTGGTGTACATAAACGGCTTTTCAAAGTCTCACTCCATGACCGGCTGGAGAGTGGGATATCTGATCTCAAACAGAGAACTGGCTTCGGCTGTTTCAAAGATTCAATCCCACACCACCTCCTGCATCAACACGGTTGCCCAGTATGCCGCTCTCAAAGCGATAGAAGTAGACAACTCCCATATGGTTCAGGTCTTCAAAGAGAGAAGGGACCTCGTGGTGGAACGCTTGAAAAAGATGGGCGTGAAGTTCGTGGAGCCACAGGGAGCGTTCTATCTCTTCTTCAAGGTGCCGGGTGACGATGTGAAATTCTGTGAGAGGCTTCTTGAAGAAAAAAAGGTGGCGCTGGTTCCGGGTTCTTCTTTCCTGAAGCCTGGTTTTGTGAGACTATCCTTTGCCATTTCCACAGAAAGGCTTGCGGAGGCGCTGGACAGAATTGAAGACTTCCTCAATTCTCATTGATTTTCTGAAGAGGAACTGGTACAAGTACCTTCTGGGATTTCTGGCACTGGTGATGGTAGACCTTCTGCAGGTCTACGTTCCGCGTATCGTTGGAAAGATCGTCGACAGTCTGAACACCGAGACCATGAACTTTGCAGAACTGAAGATAATGATCGGCTGGATCATGGCGGCCGCATCCGGAATGTTCCTTGGAAGGTTTCTCTGGAGGTATTTCCTCGGTGGCGCTTCCAGGTATTTCCTCCTTGAGACCATGAACAGGATGTTCTCCAAGATGCTCAGCCTCACTCCCGGTTTCTTCGACAGGATGAGAAGCGGAGAGTTGATGGCAAGATTCACCAACGATCTGAGCCTTCTGAGGAGAGTACTCGGACAGGGGGCCATTCTGCTTTTCGACTCCTTCATCATGGTCCTGATGGTGTTCATTTTCATGATAGGAAACGTCGGATGGAAGCTCGCATGGATCAGTTTCGCCCCTCTCCTTCTTCTCGTTCCAACTTCCATGAGTTTTGGAAGGTTGATACACAGGAGGGTGGCAGACGTCCAGCGTTCGTTTTCGGAACTCTCGGGCTTCACCGAAGAGACGATAAACGGTATTCGAATCGTGAAGAGCTTTTCCTCGGAGGACGTATCGTTCGGGATATTCGAAGAAAAGGCAAACGTCAACTTCAGGGATACCCTCCGGGCGGTAAAGGTTTCCAGTGTGTTTCGTCCTCTCATCACCCTGATTGCCTCTTCCTCGTTCTTTCTTGCGCTTCTCTATGGAGGAAGAGCAGTCATAAACGAGAAGATCACGCTTGGAGATTTCATCGCCTTCAACTCCTACCTGGGAATGTTGATATGGCCCATGATGGCCTACGGCTTCATGGTGGACCTGTTCCAGAGAGGAAGGGCAGCCATGCGTCGCATGGACACGATCTTCACCGCCCAGCCGGAAGTGAAAGAGCCGGAAAGACCAGTTAAAATAGATCACTTCAAAAGTGTGATCATAAGAGATCTGACCTACAGGTACCCCGGAACCGATCGACCCGTCCTGAAGAACATCAACATGAAGGTGAAGAGAGGAGAGATGATCGGCATCGTTGGAAGTGTGGGAAGCGGAAAGACAACGATCGCAAAGCTTCTCATGAAACTGTATCCTGTGGAAAGGGGAAAGATATTCATAAACGGAGTGGATATAAACGACATTTCCTCTGAGGATCTGAGAAGAATCTTCACCCTGGTCCCTCAGGAAACGTTTCTGTTTTCCGACACGATACGAAACAACATAACCGTTGGTATGAAAAACGTGGACGAGAAAGAGATCGAGAGGGTGACGAAACTCGCGGCTGTCTATGAAGACATCATGAGTTTTCCAGAGAAATTCGACACCGTCGTTGGTGAACGCGGAGTGACCCTTTCGGGTGGACAGAGGCAGAGGATCACGATAGCCCGAGCACTGATCAGAGATTTCGAGGTTTACATCTTCGATGACTGTCTCTCCGCCGTGGATCCAGAAACAGAAGAAAAGATAATAAGCTCTATAAGGAACAGCATGAAGGGAAAAACGATCATCGTGATAACGCACAGACTGAAGGTCCTGAAGGATGCCGACAGGATATACGTTCTCGACGATGGTTTCATCAAAGAAGAAGGAAGGCACGAAGAACTTTTGAGCAGAGATGGGATCTACAGCAGAATGTACAGGAAACAGCTCATCGAGGGGGGATGAGATGAAACGAGTTGGTGTTGTAACGGGTATCTTCGAATCCAATCCCTACGAGTTCTTCGTGAGAATGGTATCTGAAGGCGATCATCAGGCTCATGCCCAGATAGAGGACATCGTGAGGGTGGAGTACAGATCGGGCTACGGAGATGTGGTAACCTACGGTGTGGTTGTTGACATACAGAACAGATGGGATGGTGAACTGAGAAACGGTTACGAAGAGGACGTGGCACTCGAAGGACTGAAGCCAGCCTACCCAATATACATCGCACGGGTGAAGGTGACGAGGTCCTTTCTGAAAAAAGATGGGAAACTCTCCGAGACGGCCCCGGAGATTCCTCCTGCCATTGGTTCTCCCGTGTTCCTTGCGGAAGGTGAAGAAATAGACATAGCCCTTGGGTTCGACGAGCTGAAAAGCAAGAACGTGGCGCTCCCCGTGGGCATCCTCAAGAACGGCAAACCTGCCTACCTGGATCTGAGGTACATACTGGGAGACAACGGGGCACACATCAACGTTTCGGGACAGTCCGGTGTGGCTGCGAAGACCTCCTACACCACGTTCCTGGTGAAGTCGATGATGGAAACGTCCAGAAAAACACAGGGAGAACTGATGGAACTTCTGAGGGAAGCAAGGTACATCATCTTCAACGTTAAGGGAGAAAGTTTGATGTTTCTCGATCGCCCTTCAAAGGAATGGGCAGCGGAGAAGGAAAAGTGGGAAGAGATGTACAGGGTGCTCGGAATAGAGCCAAAACCGTTTGAAAACGCGGTCTTTTACGCTCCAAGCAGACAGAAGGGCACCTACGTTCCTGCCGTGAACAAGCGTATGAGTGGAGTGAAGGTTTACGGCTGGGACGTCTTCGACATAGTTGAAATGAATCTTCTGGAACTCATGTTCGATCCGGACGAGATGGCCAAAAACCAGAACTTCCAGCTGGCGGTGTGGTCACTTCAGGAATATCTCACCCAGAGAATGGAAGAGATCTACCAGGAATTCCTGAGGAAGGGCTACATCAAAGACAAACAGAAACTTCCCTCTCAGGCGTTGAGGGAAATCGTTGCCTCTAAAGGAGAGATCGTGGACATTCCCCTTGACCTCGATGATCTGATAACCCAGCTGAAGGAAGGAAAGGCAAGAGAGTACCTGGAAAAAGAAAACGTCCAGCGTCAGACCATCAGCATGCTGATTCGAAGGCTGAAGACCGCCCAGAAGATGGACTTCGACAGACTGTGGATAAAACCTCCTCTGAATCCCATCGGTGGGGTGGAGTACAGGATCAACTGGAACGTGCCCGGAAGGGTGACCGTCGTGGACATCTCAAAACTCAGAACTCGTGCCCAGGCGTTCGTTGTCGGTGCGATCCTTTCCGAAGTGATGAGAGAAAAGGAGACAAACAACGGTTTCACCCAGCCCGTTTTCATCTTCCTCGATGAACTCAACAAGTACGCACCAAGACACGGTGGTGGTGCGCTTGCGAACATCTTCAGAGACGTGGCAGAGCGCGGCAGGTCTTTCAGGGTGATCCTCATTGGAGCAGAACAGACCGCCTCCGAGGTCGACTACAGGGTGATCACACAGGCCGCCACGGTTGTGGTTGGAAGACAAAAAGGAGCAGAACTTCTGAAACCGGAGTACTCGCACCTTGCAGATCACTACAAACGAAAAGCATCTCTTTTGAAGCAGGGTGAAGTGATAGTGGATCAGCCGTTTCTGAACCTGCCTCTCACGGTGAAGTTTCCACTTCCGGCCTGGTGCACAAGAGAGGATGGCTACGTTCTAGAAGGTGAAGACGAAGATGACGAATACATCATCTGAACCAGACGGTGAATTCTGATCCCACAAGCCACTGGGATTTGAATTCCAGCCTGTACCCCATCATGTCGCACAGGTGTTTCACGATGGAAAGTCCAAGGCCCGATCCAGGAGCCATCTTTGGAGCTTCCGATCCCCTGTAGAAACGCTCGAATATCCTTTCCTTCTCTTCCTCTTTTATCCCGATTCCCTGATCCTTCACAGTCATCTTCTTTTCCGATATGGAAACTTCCACCTCCGACTCTGGGTACGAGTATTTCACGGCGTTGGAGAGAAGGTTCTTCAGGATCGTGTAAAAGACGAAGCGATCGGTTTTGATCGACTCCACTTCCGAAGAAAACTTCACTCTGATCTTTCTGGATTCTATTTTCTCGCGAAGATCCTCAACGGATTTCTCGAACACTTCCTTCACATGTACCTGTTCCACTTTGAGTTCGTAGAGGCCCAGCTGTATCATAGTGAGAAGTTTCAGCTGTCTGATGATCGTCTCCATCCTCTCCAGGGAGCGGTCTATCCTGTCGAGTATTTTGAGTTTTTCAGGATCTTTCTCCAGATCCTTCAGAAGAAACAGATTTGCCTTCGAAGCGGAAAGAGGTGTGAAGAGTTCATGGGACACCGCCATAACGAAGTCTAGTTTTGCTTCGTTGAGTTTTTTCTCCTCGGTGAGATCGTTCACAACAAGAAGGCTCTTTCGAGGAAGGAAATGGAAAGAAACGAATCTTTTTGATTGAAGTTCGAAAAAGTAGGCATCGGTTTCCATGGAGAAATCCTTCTTTTCCTGAATACTGCTGACGATTCTGTCCATCTCTTTGCAGGTGAAAACAGATATCAGACTCTTTCCCGTTCTGAAACCATACCTTTCCCCGGATCTGTTCGCCGAAACCACCTTCAACTCGTTCAAAACCACTACCGCCTCTTTGATGGTGTCGAGATCTTCAAGATCGATCACCCTCATCACCCCGGGTTGAGAATTTGTATCCAAGGCCCCTTACGGTCTTTATCCAGTTCTTTCCTATCTTGGAACGAATGGCACTGATGTGAACGTCTACCACCCTGTCGGAGACATAGTCATCCCCCCAGATTCTGTTCAGGATCTCTTCCCTCGAAAAGATCTTGTTAGGAGCGGAGGCAAGAAGTTTCAACAGTTCGAATTCCTTCGCTGTCATTTCAACGTTTCTACCGTCGTATCTCACAACGTAATCTTCGGGAAAGATCTCGAGTTTTCCGAATCTTAACACCTTCTGATCTTTGCCCATTCTTCTCAGAACAGCCTTCACCCGGGCGATCACTTCCCTGGGGTTGAACGGTTTTGTCACGTAATCATCCGCTCCGAGTTCTATTCCAAAGATGCGATCCATGTCTCTGTCCCTTGCAGAAACGATGATGATGGCCATTTCCGGGTGAGACACCTTCATTTCCGGGATCTCTTCCATGGCAACACCGTCTGGAAACATAAGATCCAGAATGAGAACGTTGTAGGCGCCCTCTGAGAGTTTCTTTTTGAGATCAAAGAGTGAACCCGCTTCGTCACATTCGTATCCTTCAGCCTCAAGGTACCTCTTCAAAACACCTCTTATGTCCTCATCGTCCTCAGCTATCAGAACCCTCACTGCCATCCTTTACACCCCGCAAAAATTCCCTCATGTTTTTTCCCGTCTCAATGTATATGACTTCCTCGCAGAGATTGTTCGCATGGTCTCCTATCCTCTCCAGGTCCCGTGCTATGAGGATGTACACCAGGGCAAGTTCAGCCGGTATTCCGTCCTCTTTTATCTTCTCCACGACAAGCCTTCTGATCCTTCTTTCCATCTCATCGATCACGTCGTCGAACTTCCAGAGCCTGTAGGCAGAGTCCACGTCTTCTTCGACAAAGGCCTTGAAAGAGTCCTGAACCACCCTCAGTGTACTTCCGAACATGTCCTTTATTTCCTTCAGCATCTCAAACCGGATCTTCCTTTCGGAGAGAAACAGACATTTCTCAGCGATGTTGCAGGAAAGGTCTCCGATCCTTTCCAGGTCGTTGGAAAACTTCAGGATAGTGATGATGTATCTGAGCTGTTTGAGGATGGGGTTGTACCTTGCTATGATCTGATAGGCCTTTTCCTCTATCTCCCTGTTCAGTTCGTCTATCATATCATCTGACTCGAGCACTCTTCTTGCAAGGGTCTCGTTCATGGTTTCGAGGCTTTCTATCGCATCGTTCAGAGATTCTGAAACAAGAAAGAGCATCTTTGAAACGTCCGATTTCAGAAGGGTCAGTTCCCTTTCGAAATGAACGTGGTCCACCATCCTTTCGCCTCCATCATCCTATTTTTCCTGTCAGATACTCTTCGGTGAGTTTGCTCTTCGGTCTTTCTACAATTTCCCTCGTGGGGCCGTACTCTACGAGTTCGCCCCGGTACATGAAGGCTATGTAATCGGCGATCCTTATGGCCTGTCCTATGTTGTGGGTGACGATCACGATCGTGTAGTTCTCAGAGAGTTCTTCCAGAAGCTTTTCGATCCTTTGAGTCGCAATCGGATCGAGGGCCGATGTTGGTTCGTCGAGGAGGATCACCTCGGGTTCCACTGCAAGTGCCCTCGCTATACAGAGCCTTTGCTGCTGGCCACCAGAAAGTTTCGTTCCGGGTTTGTTCAACTCCGATTTTACTTCATCCCAGAGGGCAGCCTTCTTCAAAGATTCTTCAACGATTCTGTCGAGTACGTGCTTGCTTTTTGTCCCATGGATCCTCGGACCGAACGCCACGTTGTCGTAGATCGACATTGGAAAGGGAGTGGGTTTCTGAAAGACCATTCCCACCTTTTTTCTGTACTCCGTCACATCGAGTTTCGGATCGTATATGTCCTGCCCTTTAAAGTATATCTTCCCTTCCACCCTGAAACCGGGTATATGGTCGTTCATTCTGTTTATACTCCTGAGGAGCGTGGTCTTTCCACACCCGGATGGTCCTATTATGGCGGTTATCTGATTTTTGAAGATCTTCATCGTCACGTTCTTGACGGCTACTTTATCACCGTAGTAAGCGCTGAAGTTTTCGATCTCAATGATGGGTTCCATTCTCTCTCCTCCTCAAAAAGAAAGCTGCACCGTATATCAGAGCAACTATTATCATCAGAAAAGCCGCCGTTCCCTTTGCCATCCACTGAGCGGACTCACCGTACGCTGCCGTGATGTAGTAGATGTGAGTTGGAAGGGTCATGACAGGAGAAAAAAGTCCTTTCGGAAGTTCCGTTGAGTAGAACACTGCACCCGTGAGCAGAACGGGAGCGGTTTCTCCCAGGGCTCTCCCACCTCCAACGAGAACGGCCGTGATGATACCTCTCCTCGCCGCTGGAAGGAGTACTTTGAAGATGACCTCCTCTTTCTTTGCCCCGAGGGCCAGTGCGGCTTCCCTTATCTCAACGGGTATGGCCTTGAGGGTTTCCTTCGTTGAAGATGCGATGACAGGAAGTGTCATGAGTGAAAGAGTCAGTGCAGCGGCGATCATGGACGTTCCAAACTGAAGGGCCACACAGAAGAACGCCAGTCCAAAAAGTCCGTAAACCACCGAGGGAATTCCGCTCAGGGCCGTCAGAGAGATATCTATCCACCTTGCAACAACGTTTTCTCCGTATTCGGAAAGGAACACCCCTGTGAAGATACCAAGAGGAATCGAGATCAGGAAAGTCAGAGCCATGAGATAGAAACTTCCGAGGATGGCAGGAAAGATGCCTCCCTCTGTCATACCGCTTCTTGGATAGTCCAGGAAGAAGGAGGGAGAGAAATACTTCGCTCCTCCTGCAACAATGGAAACGAAAAGAAACAAAACAACGGCAAAGACCACGTAACTAACTACACGAAACACGTAAGAGATGATCAGGTCCTTCTTCATCCTGTCTGCCTCCTCGATATGTATCTGGAAAGTCCCGTCAGAACGAGAGAGAGTACAAGAAGGATGAAACCTGCCGCAAAGAGCACATGATAATGCATGCTTCCGACGGCAACCTCACCGATTTCGCTTGCGATCGCTGCCGTAAGTGGTTTTACAGGATCGAAGAGTGAACGTGGAATTATGGCGGCCCCCCCTCCCACCATGAGGACTATCATGGTTTCACCGACCACTCTGTTCACGGTGAGAACGAAAGCGTTGAGAATCCCGGGAAGGGCAGCCCTTGTGGTCACCCTGAATGTTGTTGTAAAACGGGTGGCACCGAGAGCGAGTGCGCTTTCTTCGAGGGCTATGTCAACAGAGTCGAGCGCTTCCAGCGAGAGTGAAACCGTGTAGGGAAGTGCTGTGAGAACAAGACCGATGGAGGCCAGAAGGAAATTCTCTGTGGACCAGATGTCGAAGTGTAGCAGAATGGGTGCGATGTAGAACAGAACAAAAAGCCCTATGATCACAGAAGGAGTTCCAGCAAGGAACTCCACCGTGGTCCTTACAAGGCTTTTTTCGAGATCTCTGGCGTACGTGTGGAGAAAGAACGCTACCAGATAACCGAGGGGAAGAAGAATGGCAGAAGAGAATGCCGTCAAAAGAAGCGTTCCCGCGATCATGGCGAGCATTCCATACTCCGGTGGATCTGCCGTTGGGTACCAGTAGACACTCGTGAAAAGCTCGCCCCCGACTTTCACGAGGGCGGGCCAGGCCTCCTTCACAAGAAAGAACACAAGAAGAAAAAGAGCGAGGATACCAATGATGGAAAAGACGAATATCACAGATTTTCTGAAGAAATTCGCTACCTCTCTGTTCAGAGTGAATCCCTCCTTACCAACCGTAAGCAGCCACGTAACCGGCTTTTTCTAACAGTTCCTGTCCTTTCTTCGAGAATGCGAACATGATGTACTCGAAGACAAGACTTCCCATCTCGGGAAAGCCGTTCGTTGCATCGACGAACATGAAGAGCGGTCTTGCTAGCGGATACTTTCCCTTCAGGATGTTTTCCTTCGTCGGGTAGATGCCGTTCACCTTCAGAACTTTCACGTCGTCAGTGACGTATCCAACACCGACGTAGGCGATGGCGTAAGGATTTCGTGCCACGTTTTCTATCTCGATTTGGGTGCTCTCGACCATTCTCACGTAGGGTGCCATCCTCGCACCACCGAGGACCTTGTTTTCAAAGGTTTCGTAGGTTCCAGAGGCGGTGTTTCTCGAGTAGACGGCGATCCTTTTTCTTGGAAGATTCGGGTTCACCTGAGACCAGTACTGGATCTCACCGGTGTAGATCTTCTTCAACGTCTCTATGGAGATGTCGTCGATTCCAAGTTTTTTGTTCACGACGATGGCTATCCCGTCGAATCCAACGAGGAACGGTATGAAGTACTTTCCTTCTTTGTTCATTCGTTCGATCTCTTCAGGTTTGAGCCATCTGCTGGAGTTGGCGATGTCTGCGGTTCCGTTGAAGAGGGCGGCTATCCCCGTGGAAGATCCTGCACCTTCGAGCGTCACCTGAACATCGGGATGAACCTTCTTGAACTCCTCGATCCACAGCTGTGCGATGGGAAAGACCGTGTTGGAGCCCTTGATGACGAGCGTTTTTGCTACAAGGAAAACCGATACCATCGCAAAGAGCAAAACAAAGAGCCTCTTCATAAAGGACACCTCCTCAGAATGGGTTTCACCATTTTGTAGTTTCCAGACTTTCTTTATGCCATTATCCGTTGTTTGTTAAGAAATGTTAAGTTCCAGAGAGCGTTCTGTGGTAGAACGTTTTTTGGCGAAAATCGTTCTATATCGAAACGATTTTTGGAATATTTTGAATAATAGTTCTATCACAGAACGAAATATGATAAAATTCGTTCCGAAGGAGGGAGGAACATGTACGATCAGATCATAGAGAGATTGGAGATTCAAATGAACAGAATGATCAGTTACTTACCTGAGAAGAGAAGATTGTTTTTTCAGGATCTGGAGGAGAGGTTTACGCCCAGGGCGATTCTTCTCTATGGTCCACGCGGCACAGGAAAAACCACGTTTCTTCTGTCCATGGCAAAAAAGAACGGTTTCCTCTACGTCTCAGGTGATGATTTATCACTGCTGAACGTTTCCTTCCACGAACTTGCACAGGAGATTTTAAAGAATTACCCGGGAATTGTGATCGACGAAGTCCATTTCCTGAAAAACTGGAGTGTTATCCTCAAGGTCCTGTACGATACCTTCCCGGGCAAAACGATATGGGTGAGCGACAGCAGTTCTATAGTGATGAAAAAGGGAACCTCAGATCTTTCAAGAAGATTCGTCCTGATGAAGCTTCCCCTCATGTCCTTCAGAGAGTTCATTCATTTTGAGACCGGAAAAGTTCTGGAGAAATTGAACTCCCCATTCGTACCGCTCTCGGATTATGCAGCCAGTTTAATGAAACAGGTCGATGTGATGAGTTTATTCAGGGATTATCGTGAGAAAGGAACAAGACCCTTTTACAGGGAGGGGAACTTCAGGGAGAGAATGATGAACATTTTGGACAAAACCATATACTACGATATACCGCACCTCATCGGTACCGTAACTGAGAATCACATCGGGGTCATGAAGGCAATCGTTGGGCATCTTCTCTATTCCAGAATCCCCACAATAAACATCGAGTCCATGAGCAGAGAATGGGGTGTGGGAAAGCAGAAACTGTACCAACTCCTTCATGTGATGGAGGAGATAGAACTTGTGAACATCGTCCGGAAAGAGAGAGCAGAAAAACCGTTTTCGAAAGGCTCGAAGATATTCCTGGCAGATCCCTCCATGTACCACGTCTTCGAAGGAGAAACGGGAAATTTCAGAGAAGCGTTCGTTGTTTTCGCCCTGAAAGAGAAAGGGAAAATATACGCTTCGAAAAACGAAGAAGAGGCCGATTTCATTTTCGAGGGGATGAAACTCGAGGTTGGAGGAAAAAGGAAAAAGAGAAAATCCAGTGATTTCGTGATCAGAGACGACATCGATCTTCCCGTCAGAAATTCCATTCCCATGTGGGTGCTTGGAATGTTGTGGTGATTCTCAAAAGGTGGTATAATATAAACAGAAAGTGAGAAAAATCACAAACCTCCTGAGGTGGAGGGAAAAATCCTGACACCGGGGGAGGGGATAGATGGAAGTATACCCCCTCTCCCGGTGAGCGGAGAGGGGGATTTCGTTTTGGAGAAGAGATTCTACATACTCACTATCGTCGTGGAAGACAGAGAAAGAGCCTACCGACATGTGAACGAACTTCTTCACAACTTCTCTGAAGACATACTCCTCAGGGTTGGATACCCCGTCAAAGAAGAGAACATGGCGATCATATTCCTCGTTTTGAAGACAGACAACGACACGATGGGGGCCCTCTCCGGAAAACTCGGCCAGATTCCCGGGGTCCGTGTGAAGACGGTCCCACTGAAGAGGTGATGTGCATGTACGTGTTCACAAGAGAGCGTGTGGAGAGCAAATCCTTCATACCAGAAGAAAAGATCTTCGAACTTCTAGAAAAGACAAAAAATCCCGATCCTGCAAGAGTCAGGGAGATCATCCAGAAATCACTGGATAAGAACAGACTAGAGCCAGAAGAGACCGCAACACTTTTGAACGTGGAAGATCCTCAACTTCTTCAGGAGATATTCGAGGCGGCCCGCACTCTGAAGGAGAGAATATACGGAAACAGGATCGTTCTCTTTGCACCGCTCTACATAGGAAACGACTGCGTCAACGACTGTGTCTACTGCGGTTTCAGAGTCTCCAACAAAGTGGTGGAAAGAAAAACGCTCACGGAAGAACAGTTGAAAGAAGAAGTCAAAGCCCTCGTCTCCCAGGGCCACAAAAGGCTCATAGTGGTCTACGGAGAGCATCCAAAGTACTCTCCGGAGTTCATCGCAAGAACGATCGACATCGTGTACAACACGAAGTACGGCAACGGTGAGATCAGAAGGGTGAACGTCAACGCTGCACCCCAGACGATAGAGGGCTACAGGATCATAAAGTCCGTGGGAATCGGTACTTTCCAGATCTTTCAGGAAACGTACCACAAAAAGACGTACCTGAAACTCCATCCCAGGGGTCCCAAATCGAACTACAACTGGAGACTTTACGGTCTGGACAGAGCGATGATGGCCGGTATCGACGACGTAGGAATAGGCGCCCTCTTTGGCCTTTACGACTGGAAATTCGAGGTGATGGGACTTCTCTACCACACGATCCACCTCGAGGAGAGGTTCGGAGTGGGACCACACACCATCTCCTTCCCAAGGATAAAACCTGCCATAAACACCCCATATTCACAGAGGCCGGAACACATCGTGAGCGATGAGGACTTCAAAAAACTCGTTGCCATCATACGACTTTCTGTTCCATACACAGGAATGATCCTCACGGCAAGAGAGCCCGCAAAACTCAGGGATGAGGTCATAAAACTCGGTGTCTCACAGATAGACGCCGGCTCGAGAATAGGGATCGGAGCGTACTCTCACAGAGAAGACGACGAGGACAGGAAAAGGCAGTTCACACTCGAAGATCCAAGACCTCTCGACCAGGTGATGAGAAGTCTTCTGAAAGAAGGTTTTGTCCCATCCTTCTGCACCGCATGTTACAGGGCAGGAAGAACGGGAGAACACTTCATGGAGTTTGCAATTCCCGGTTTTGTGAAGAACTTCTGCACACCGAACGCCCTCTTCACGCTCCAGGAGTACCTCTGTGACTACGCAACAGAAGAAACAAGAAGAATAGGAGAAGAGGTCATAGAAAAAGAACTCCAGAAGATGAATCCAAAGATAAGAGAGAGAGTGAAAGAGGGCCTTGAAAGAATAAAGCGCGGTGAGAGGGATGTTAGATTTTAAAAAGATTCTCGAGAAGATTGCAGAGAAATACGACTGCAAGATCTGGATCTCCGAGAAAATCGGAAGAAGATGGTCCTTCTACAAAGACCTGAAAGCGGGGAGGGAAAAGTTTCTCCCCGCCCAGCTTCTCGTCGAGAACGGAAGATTCGGTGTCTTCGCAGAAGACTTTCCCGAGGACAGAAAGGACGAAGTGATTCCCCTTCTAAAGAAGATTCTGGAAGAACTGGAGTGATGAAACCATGACAGGACAGGAAATTCTGGAAAAACTCGAAAGAAGAGAGTTCACAAGAGAAGTTTTGAAGGAGGCACTCTCCAGAAACGACAAGGAGTTCAACGATGCGCTCTTCAAACTCGCCGACGAGGTGAGAAAGAAATACGTTGGAGACGAGGTTCATATCAGGGCAATCATAGAGTTTTCCAACGTGTGCAGAAAGAACTGTCTCTACTGCGGTCTGAGAAGAGACAACAAGAATTTGAAGAGATATCGGATGACACCGGAAGAGATCGTTGAAAGAGCAAAACTTGCCGTTCAGTTTGGAGCAAAAACGATCGTTCTTCAATCCGGAGAAGACCCTTACTACATGCCGGATGTGATCTCAGACATAGTGAGAGAGATAAAAAAGATGGGAGTTGCTGTCACGCTGAGTCTTGGAGAGTGGCCAAGAGAATTTTACGAAAAGTGGAAGGAAGCAGGAGCAGACAGGTACCTTCTGAGGCACGAAACGGCAAATCCTGCTCTTCACAGAAAACTGAGACCAGACACATCCTTCGAAAACAGAGTGAGGTGTCTTCTCACCCTTAAAGAACTCGGCTATGAAACGGGAGCCGGATCGATGGTGGGCCTTCCGGGGCAGACGATAGATGACCTTGTGGATGACCTTCTGTTTCTGAAAAAATACGATTTCGACATGGTGGGAATAGGTCCTTTCATCCCTCACCCGGATACACCACTTGCGAACGAAAAGAAGGGAGATTTTATCCTCACACTGAAGATGGTGGCACTCACAAGGATCCTTCTTCCAGACTCGAACATCCCGGCGACCACCGCCATGGGAACGATCGTTCCAGGTGGTAGAGAGATCACGCTCAGGTGTGGAGCAAACGTCATCATGCCCAACTGGACCCCTTCACCGTACAGACAGCTCTACCAGCTCTACCCTGGAAAGATCTGTGTCTTCGAAAGAGACACCGCGTGCATTCCCTGTGTTATGAAGATGATAGAACACCTTGGAAGAAGACCGGGAAGGGACTGGGGCAGTAGAAAAAGGGTCTTTGAAACGGTCTGAACATGAGTTAAAATATGGTTCGGTACACAATCTCAACAGGAGGCTTTCTCATGAACATAGACGACATCCTGTTCTCGTACGGGGAAGAAGATGTCCCTTTCAAAGCGCTGTCTTTTCCCATCTTCGAGACCACGAATTTTTATTTTGACAGTTTCGACGAGATGTCGAAGGCCCTCAGAAACGGAGACTACGAGTACGTATACAACAGGGGAAGCAACCCAACGACGAGGCTGGTTGAGAGAAAACTTGCCACCCTGGAAAGGTGTGAGGATGCCCGCCTTGTCTCATCTGGAATGAGTGCCATCTCCCTTTCCATCCTTCATTTTCTGAACTCGGAAGACCACGTGGTGTGCGTGGACGAGGCGTACTCCTGGGCAAAGAGGTTCTTCAGATATCTTTCCAGGAAATTCGACATCGAGGTCAGTTTTGTTCCCCCCAATGCGGATAAAGTCCTTGAGGCGATCACGAAAAAGACAAAACTCATCTACCTTGAAAGCCCCACGAGCATGAGAATGAGGGTCATCGATATCAGAAAGGTCACAAAAGTAGCAAAAGAACTTGGGATAAAAACCATAATAGACAACACGTGGGCTTCTCCCATTTTCCAGAACCCGAAGATCCTCGGAGTGGACGTGGTGGTTCACTCTGCAACGAAGTACATCTCAGGCCATGGCGACGTGATGGCGGGTGTGATCGCAGGAGACAAAGAGGACATGATCGGAATTTTCCAGGAGGAGTTCAAAAACATCGGGCCTGTTCTTTCCCCAATAGAGTCGTGGCTCATTCTGAGAGGACTCAGAACACTGGAGATCCGAATGAAAAAGCACTACGAGAACGCTCTCGTGGTGTCTGACTTTCTCATGGATCATCCGAAAATTCTTGAAGTGAACTATCCGATGAATCCAAGGTCGCCCCAGTACGAACTTGCCTCGTCACAGATGAGCGGTGGGTCTGGTCTGATGAGTTTTCGACTGAAAACAGAGAGTGTGGAGAAGGTGAAAGAGTTCGTTGAGAGTTTGAAGATCTTCAGAATGGCGGTGAGCTGGGGAAGTCATGAAAATCTCGTTGTACCAAGAGTGGCGTACGGTGACTGTCCGAAAGAGGACGTGAACCTCATCAGGATACACGTTGGCATCGGAAGCCCTGAAAGACTCGTGGAAGACCTCGATCAGGCACTCAAAAAAATATGAAGCCCCCGGACGGGGGCTTCTTTTCATTTCAGGAGTTTCAGGTTTCCGAACTTTGAAGGATCTCTCCAGCTGTTGTTCGTTGGATCACTCCAGGAGATGATACCAACCCTCTGACCCTTCTCGTTCGCATCGTTCACCTGAACGTTGAAACCTATCACCGTGTTCGAACTCGGCTTGATCGTCTTCCACTTGATGGCCGCCTCTACTATGTAGCCTCCCTCGATCAACTTCACCGCCGTCTTGAACCTCGCCGCACTCGCTCCCGTCCCAAACGACTGCTCGTTCATGTAGTTCACCCTGAACTGCGCATCATCGTCTTCGTAGTAGCTTGTCTTGTGGTTGTTCTCGTCTATGAAGATCTCCACCGAATCTTGCTCCCACGGATTGCTGTTGTCTTTGTTCAAAACCGGATCCTTCACTATCGCAAGAACGTACAGATTCTCCTCGTCCCACAGCACCCTCACCTTAGCCGTTGCGTTCTTCTCCAGTGATCCCATCGCAACCGATTTCGTCTCTATCTCCTCCGTCGTGTTCCAGATATCGTCGATCTCTCCATCGATGACCGGTGTTCCGTATTTCGCCGTCGCCACCATCACTCCCTCAAGTTTCAGCGTTCCGTAGTTCATCGTGTTCGTCTTCTGGCTGTTCGTCGTGTCGCTCCAGCTGTACCATTTCCCGTCGTCTATCACCGCTACATCGAACCCTATGTAACTGTCTTTCTTGAACTCCACACCAGGTATCGTGATCGACATCTCAAAACTGTACCTTCTGAATCCAGGCCCAACGAATTTCTTCACCTCTACGTCTTCCCTGTTGACCTCCGTCTTCCAGTTCGTCCACAGCACAACGTAGGTGTCATCCGGCTGCAGGTATGGTGTTCTTTCGTTGTTCGGGTTGATGAAGATCGCTACTCCATCCTCTGCCGGCTTCTTCGTCGCATCCTGAACCTCTCCGTATACGTAGATCGTGCTGCCTTTCCATATCGCCCTGATCGTTGCCTTCACGTTCCCTTCTTCATCGTAGATCTCTATCGGCTTCGACATCAGATAGGAGTCGTCCATCTTTCCAACCACCACGGCCTCACCCTCTGAAATGGTAGAGGTCTTTGGTAGTGGCGGAAAGAGTTCAGGATCCACAACTCCCCAGAAGGCAAGTTTTGTCTGGTAGTACTCATCGAACAAGAATGGCCAGTTGTTTCTTCCACTCCAAGCGTCTCCGTCGTTCAGGCCGAACATCGTCACGCTGGTGATCACGTTGCTGTACTTTCTGAAGACGCTGAACAGTTGGGCGTATTTGTGTGCAAGTTCCACCTCCACGTTTCTTGGAAGCCTCTCGTAGTAACCTCTGGAGCTTTTGTAAACACTGATGTCCAGTTCGGTTATGTGAATTTCTATACCGGGGATGGTGCTGAACTTTTTGATGGCCTCTTCGATCTGCCTGATGTCCGTTGCAAGACTGATGTGACACTGCATGCCTATTCCATCGATGAGTCCTTTCTCCTTGAGACTCTTCACAAGGTTGTAGATGATGTCTCTCTTTTTGGGTTCGAAGGTGTTGTAGTCGTTGTAGAAGAGTTTCGCATTGGGATCTGCTTCCCTTGCAAACCTGAACGCAAGTTCTATGTAGTCAGGCCCCATGATCTGATACCACGTCGATCTTCTCAGCCCATCCGGCTGGTTCGGATCGACCGCTTCGTTCACAACGTCCCATGCGTAGACCTTCCCCTTGAAGTGTCCAACAACGGTGTGTATGTATTCTCTGAGCCTTTCTGTCATCTCTTCTTTGCTCAGAAGGTTTCCATTTTCGTCTTTGAAGAACCACTCGGGTGTCTGATTGTGCCATACCAGTGTGTGGCCCCTCACGGAGATCCCGTTCTTAAGCGCTGTGTCAACGAACAGATCAGCGAGTGAAAAGTCAAACTTCAGCCTGCCATTTTCAACACCGGCGAGCAGATTCACCGGTTTCATGTTGTTCCTCTCCGTGACACTGTTGAAGTGCTTTTTGAGAAACTCAAGGTCAAAGGGAGTGAGGATGGATTTTTCGGAGATCCCGGCACCGATTTTGAATTGATCCTTGAAGATCTCTTTCAGGGAAGGTACATCCTCTTCGAACGATACAAGCGGTTTGTCGTAGATCTTCACATCGTCGACGTAGAAGTCTGTGTTCGAGCCATCCGTGTAGACGTAAAGAACAAGTTGATCCACGTCTATTCCTTCTGGGAGTCCAAAGATACCAAACAGCTTCACCCACTTTCCTGACGGAACCGTTCTCCCGTACAGCCAGATAGGATGCTTCGTTGTGATTTCGTTCTCGAACTTTCGTGTCATCCTCATGAGGATACCGACAGGGCTTCCAGAATCCTGATACACCCACATCTCAAAGGTGTAGGTCTTTCCTGGTTTTACGATGCTTTTCAGATCGAACTGTGTTCCCTCCCAGCTGGCAGACCTTTCAGAGATGAAAAGGGCGTTTCTACCGGTGTGAGAAACCCTGGAAGTGACCTGAAGTTTTGCATTTCCCCGGGGTATCCAGCCTTCGGCTGTTTCACTCTCGAAGGAGCAGTGAAGAACCGGCGGAGGTTCCTGAACTTCATCCGGACTGGAGAGTTGAAGTTCATCGATGTAGAACGGAAAGTTCGTTCTTTCAGGTGAGGCAACGATCAACGAGAACTTTTCTGCTTTCTGAGGAGGCGTGAAGATCAGTTCCATCTTCTTCCAGACATCCGGTGTGACGACTTTATCAAGGAGTATCTCGTACTTTTCTCCACTTTCATCCACAACTCTGGAAAGAACGCTGAAGAGTTGAGGCGTGTTCGACGTCTGGTACACATAAAAGGAAATCCTGTACTCTTTTCCCGGTGAGACCTTTCCAGTGAGGTCAAACTCCACCCCATCCCAGGGCGAAGTTCTGCTATCCACTTTCAGGGAGTAAACTCCCCTGAAGGAAACGTCCTGTGAGAGTGTAACAACTGCCCCTCCAAAGGGTGAAACCCCATCTTCTTCCTTTTCAAAGTTTATGATTTCACCTCCAGTGACAAGAGTGCTCACAAGAACAAGGAAAAGACACAGTCTCAGAAGAGACCTCATGGAAACACCCCCCTCTTGTTATTTTCAGAAAGGAAAAAACTTCTTTGAAAGATATTGTATCATATATGGAAATCAATTTTCAAATTTTAAAAAACACCAGACAGGGATGATCTATAAAAAAACCAAAAGCCCCCGGACGGGGGCTTTCTCTCTTTCAGGCGGGAGTGTTACCACCAGAAGGCCTGGACATAAGCGGTTATTCCAATTTCAGTGTCATTCGTCACAGTTGCACTCCCAGTACCTCCAGCAAATACGTCTTTCAAACTGTTGTAGACCAGGTTGGCTATGTTTGAATCATTTGTGTCGTAATCAACGGTGATCACTATGCGGCTGTTAGCAGCGTCGGCGTTAAAGTCTGTGCCATTTGCAAACAGATCTCTTTCTGCCTGGCCAACAAATCCCATGGAAACTGCATTGTCAACGTCCAAATCGGCAACATCATCTGATGTCGGTAATGTTGCTGTGATCCACTGCTGAAGACCTGTTACGTAGTTTCTGAGCTGAACCGCAAGCCTTGTCGCCCTCGCCTTCTTCATCGCACCTGTTGCGGTCGGAACGAGCACCGCCATCAAAGCTGCGATGATAGCCATGACGATCAAAAGCTCAATTAACGTGAAACCCGCTCTTCTCCTCATAAAAACACCTCCCAAGTTAAAATTTGTTAAATATAGATTTTACTCTTATGAATTATACAACCTGTTGTCGGTTTGTGTCAAGTGCTGAAAAGTTTCCAATAAGGTCCTTGTTTATTCTGAAATATGTTCATTTTCCATTTCAGAAGAAATTTCATCGCTCTTCTGAATAATTCTAACACGTCTCTGATATAATTCTCAAGAGGAGGTGATCGGTTTGGACTTCAGAAAACTCACAATAGAAGACTCCTTGAAACTCCCTGACGAAGAAAGGGAAAATCTCCCCCGTCTTTCCTTAGAGGCGATAAAGAAGTTCGACCCCCACGTGAAGGCGTTCATCTCCGTCAAAGAAGACGTCTCCGTGGAAAAGAATGGAAAGTTCTGGGGAATTCCCATCGCCATCAAGGACAACATTCTGACCCTCGGAATGAGAACGACCTGTGCTTCTAAAATCCTCGAGAACTACGAATCCGTCTTCGATGCCACCGTTGTGAAAAAACTGAAAGAAGCGGGCTTTGTTATCGTCGGAAAAGCGAACCTCGACGAGTTCGCGATGGGATCCAGCACCGAAAGATCCGCGTTCTTTCCCACGAGAAACCCCTGGGATCTCGAGCGAGTTCCCGGTGGCAGCAGTGGAGGATCTGCCGCTGCGGTCGCTTCGGGAATGGTCGTTGCGGCGCTCGGAAGCGACACAGGAGGTTCTGTGAGACAGCCCGCGTCGCTTTGCGGGGTGGTCGGGTACAAACCCACCTACGGACTCGTCTCCAGGTACGGCCTTGTGGCATTTGCAAGCTCTCTCGACCAGATAGGTCCCATCACGAAGACGGTGAGGGACGCCGCCATCCTCATGGAAATCATCTCCGGAAAAGACGAGAACGACGCCACAACGATGGATAGGAAAGTTGATTTCCTTTCGGAGATCGAAAACGGCGTCGCAGGTATGAGATTCGCCGTTCCGCAGGAGATCTACGAGCACAAGATAGAAGACGGTGTGGCAGAGAGATTCGAAGAGGCCCTGAAACTTCTCGAGAGACTCGGTGCAAAGGTGGAGAGAGTGAAGATACCCCACATCAAGTACTCTGTTGCCACCTACTACGTCATCGCTCCAGCCGAGGCGAGTTCAAACCTTGCCAGATTCGACGGTGTGAAGTACGGCCTCAGGATAAAAGAGAAAGGCCTCAGGGAGATGTACATGAAGACAAGAAACGTGGGCTTCGGTGAGGAAGTGAGAAGAAGGATCATGATCGGAACCTTCACACTCAGCGCTGCCTACTACGAGGCCTACTTCAACAAAGCGATGAAGGTGAGAAGAAAGATCTCAGACGAACTCAACGAGGTTCTCTCCCGATACGATGCGATCCTCACTCCCACCTCTCCCGTCACCGCGTTCAAAATCGGGGAGATAAAGGACCCGCTCACCTACTACCTGATGGACATATTCACCATACCGGCGAACCTTGCGGGTCTTCCGGCGATCAGTGTGCCGTTTGGATTCTCAAACAACCTCCCCGTTGGTGTTCAGGTAATTGGCAGAAGGTTCGCGGACGGGAAAGTCTTCAGAATAGCGAGAGCCATAGAGAAGAACTCCCCCTACAACGAAAACGGTATGTTCCCCCTTCCGGAGGTGAAATCATGAGATACAGACCGGTCATAGGACTTGAAATACACGTTCAACTCTCAACGAAGACCAAGGCGTTCTGTTCCTGCCCGGCGGATGTCTTCGACCTTCCACCGAACACGGCGATCTGCCCTGTCTGCACGGGCCAGCCGGGAGCGCTCCCCGTTCCCAGTGAAGAGATGATCAGGTTTGCCGTGAAGACGGCCCTTGCTCTGAACTGCAAGATACACAAATATTCCAGATTCGACAGGAAGAACTACTTCTATCCGGACCTTCCGAAGGGATATCAGATCAGCCAGTACTTCTACCCGATCGCAACGGAAGGCTACCTAGAAATAGACGGAGACGAAGGAAGAAAGAAGGTCAGAATAAGAAGACTTCACATAGAAGAGGACGCAGGAAAACTCGTGCACGAAGGAGATTCCATCACACGTGCGAGTTACTCCCTCGTTGACATGAACAGGTGCGGTGTGCCTCTCATCGAGATCGTTACAGAACCTGATATTTCCTCTCCAAAGGAAGCACGCATCTTCATGGAAAAACTGAGATCGATCGTGAGATACCTGGGTGTGAGCACGGGCGACATGGAAAAGGGTGCACTCAGATGCGATGCGAACATCTCCGTTGTGGACACAGAAACAGGAAGACAGAGCAACAGGGTGGAAGTGAAGAACATGAACTCCTTCAGATTCGTGGAAAGGGCCCTGGAGTACGAATTCGAAAGGATTGTCAGGGCCATGGAAAGAGGAGAGGACGTGGAAAGAGAAACAAGAGGTTGGGACATGGCAACAAAGACTACTGTCTCCATGAGGGGAAAGGAAGAAGAGAGCGACTACAGGTACTTCCCGGAGCCCGATATTTCACCCGTTGTCCTGAGCGATGAATATCTCGAAGAGGTAAAAAGGGAAATTCCCGAACTTCCAGACGAAAAGGCGGCCCGTTTCGTGAGAGAATACAACCTCCCGGAGTACGATGCCAGGGTTCTCACGGCAAGCAAAGAACTTGCAGAGTTTTTCGAAGAATGCGTGAAGGTTGTTGGAAAACCGAAGGATCTCAGCAACTGGATCATGACGGAAGTTCTGAGAGAACTCAACGAGAGAAACATCGAAATCACAGAGTCAAAACTGACACCACAACACTTTGCAGACCTCTTCAGACTGATGGACGAGGGAAAGATCTCCATAAAGATCGCAAAGGAAATATTCCCGGAGGTCTTCGAAACGGGGAAGATGCCCTCTCAGATCGTGGAAGAAAGGGGTCTTGTTCAGATAAACGATGAAAGGCTCATAGAAGAACTCGTCAGAAAGGCGATGGAACAGAATCCAAAAGCAGTTGAGGACTACAAAGCAGGCAAGAAGAAAGCGGCTGGCTTCTTCGTTGGCTTTGTGATGAGGGAGACAAAGGGAAAGGCAAATCCAGAACTCACAAACAAAATCGTTCAGAAACTCCTGGAAGGGGAGTGATATCTTGAGAAAATATCTTCTTCTTTTCCTTTTAACCGTGGGGGGAGTTTTACTTTCTGCCTCCTTCATGTGGACTTCCAGTGGGTACCATGTCAGATTCGGAGATACGCTCTTTTTCGAGGCTTTCAAGGATGGATGGGGCATTGGAGCGTCTGTAACAAAGAGTGAGGCAAACTTTCAGAAACTCGGCTTTTTGAAGGTGAAAACCTCGGAGGCGGTACTGAAGGTAGGCATCTCTTTCGGAAACACCTGGAACGTCTCTTTCTTCATCGACCAGAGGGATCTTGTTCCATTTCCCGGAAGTCTCCACTACGAATTCTTCCTGGGAAGATTCGGAGGATACGCCCTTCTTGAACAGAACTACAACATGAAACTCGGTGGTTACAGGCTCTCTCTCGACAACTTCTCGTACATGTCCGAGGACACCGTCATGTTCTGCAGTGGACACCTCTCCATGGGAAGCACCTCCTTTGCCTACAGGGCTCTGAACAACACCTTTCTCTTCGGTGTGTCGGATCCAGACAACGTGGTCTTCATGGGAGTGGGTGGTCTCAACTGGAAACTGTCCGGTGGAGCGGGTTTCAACCTCAGGCCCATCAACGGAGTCGACCTGAAACTCCTCGTTGCGGCCTCCAGAGATGAGGTTGCCCTTGGTTTCATGGGCCGTGTCAGAAAAGGAACCACCGATCTAACCTTCGTCTTCAACACGGGCAGGTTCTACTTCAGCGTGAAATTTTAAGAAAAAACCTCATATTTCTTCATAAACGGGGATAATCCTGGATATCCCCGTTTTTTCATCTGAAACGGCACTTGTAATTTTTTGTAAACTTGACTATAATTTTGGTCAAGGAGTGGGAAGATGAATCTGAGCGGCGTGTCCTTCTACAGTCTGGCAGAGGCAAAGGCAAAGTTCTCACAGGTCGTAGAAGAAGCAAAGGGAAAAGATGTGGTCGTTACAAAGAACGGGATTCCGGCCGTTGCGGTGATCGATTATGAGAAGTACAGGAAGTTGATGGAGTTCCTCGAAGAGATACTGGACACCTACCTTCTGGACATCGGCAACGTGGAGAAGTACCTTGAACTCAAGAAATACTTTGAATTCAACGATTCTCAGGAGGTGTGAGGATGGCTCAGGTTGTGCTTGAAAACGTCACCAAGATCTACGACAACAAGGTTGTTGCGGTGAAGAACGCGAACCTGGTCGTCGAAGACAAGGAGTTCGTGGTCCTTCTGGGACCCTCCGGCTGTGGAAAGACAACTACCCTTAGAATGATCGCCGGGCTCGAAGAGATCACCGAGGGAAAGATCTACATCGACGGCAAGGTTGTGAACGACGTCGAACCAAAAGACAGGGACATCGCCATGGTGTTCCAGAACTACGCTCTGTATCCGCACATGACCGTCTACGAGAACATGGCCTTCGGTTTGAAACTGAGAAAATACCCCAAAGATGAGATCGACAGAAGGGTCAGAGAAGCCGCAAAGATACTCGGAATTGAGAACCTGCTCGACAGAAAACCAAGACAGCTCTCCGGTGGTCAAAGGCAAAGGGTTGCCGTTGGAAGAGCGATCGTGAGAAACCCGAAGGTTTTCCTCTTCGACGAGCCTCTTTCCAACCTCGACGCAAAGCTGAGGGTTCAGATGAGAAGTGAGCTCAAAAAACTCCACCACAGGCTCCAGGCAACGATCGTTTACGTGACACACGACCAGGTGGAAGCGATGACGATGGCAGACAAGATAGTTGTCATGAAAGACGGAGAGATCCAGCAGATCGGCACCCCCCATGAGATATACAACAACCCCGCGAACGTCTTCGTTGCCGGCTTCATCGGAAGTCCTCCGATGAACTTCGTCAACGCAAGGGTTGTGAGAGGAGAAGGTGGTCTCTGGATACAGGCGTCCGGCTTCAAGGTGAAGGTGCCGAAGGAGTTCGAAGATAAACTCGCAAACTACATAGACAAAGAGATCATTTTCGGTATCAGGCCTGAAGACATCTACGACAAACTGTTTGCGATTGCCCCAACCCCGGAGAACACGGTAACGGGAATCGTCGATGTGGTCGAGCCTCTTGGAAGCGAAACGATCCTTCATGTGAGGGTGGGGGATGACATCATCACGGCATCCGTCAACCCGAGGACACAGGCAAAAGAGGAACAGAAGATCGATCTTGTGTTCGACATGACGCGAATGCATGCCTTCGATAAAGAAACGGAGAAGGCTATCATCTGAGGGGGCCGGCCCCCTCACTTTTTTATTCTGAACTCGATCACATCTCCGTCTTCGAGGGGATCGGTGAACATCGCTTTTTTCCCGTTTCTGAGAAGTTCGTAATCCTTCAAACCATCCAGTTTCACATCTTTCAGAAGATCTATCACCATCGGTTTGAAGTCCTTCATCTCCACAGTCTCACCGGTTCTGTGGATGATCTTCAGAGGAATCCTTTTCAAAACACCGTTGAAACTGACTGTGATGTGGGGAACCTCCAGTGCCTCTTCCAGGGACTTTTTTCCCTTCTCCACCACAACGAGTTCACTTCCGAGGGAAACTTCTTCGTCATCCTTCAAAACCTGGCCTTCTCTCAAAAGATCGAAATCCACAACGCAGACTCTCTTTTCTTCTCCGTTGACGACGACCGTCACCTTGCCGTAGGATAGTTTCTTTCTGATCTCATTTACCTTCATCTTCTCTGGAAAACTGATAACGTCTTCTTCGCCAAGTGGTTCTTCAGGAGATGCCGGGGAGTTGTTTTTCAGGATCTCCGGGTAAATTTCTTCGATCTCTCCGGATGGAAGTTTCACCCTCACGGGTTTTGCAACGTCCTTTACCCTGAGAGTGACGGTCTTTTCCTCGATGTGAACATCGATCCTGTCTCCGTGCTTCACTTTCGAAGATAGGCTTGCCTCCTGGCCGTTCACCAGTATCCTCACGGAGGTTCTTCTTCTTGGCCTCAGGATAGTTTTTCCGTTCACAACGACAGAGATCGTATCTCCCCCGACGAGCGAAGAGAACCTGTAGCCTGCCTGTATGAGAACCTGCATCACGGAGTACTTTCCGGCGGCCCCTATGAGTCTCACGGGAATTCCATTTACGACGACCTGAGAAAAGACAGACCCCCTGTTTCTCATGGCGCTGTACGCTATCCCGGCGGGTGTGATGTATTCGCTTCCTCTGACCTTCCCAGTGATGTCCTCCACAACACCCGTGCTTTCCACACTCTTCAGAGAAACCCTGTCAGACGGAAGGTTCAGTTTTTCGGCCAGCGCCTCCACAAACCCCGGAACCTTCGCTCCACCTCCAACCACCATCACAACAGAGGGTGGTTCTCCGTTGAGTTCCATCACAGTAGAAGAAATCTCAGACGTGATCTGATCGACAACGGGTTTTATGGCGGACTCGACCTCTTCTCTTGTGAGATCGATCTCTCTGTCGAGAACGTTTTTCACCTTCATCTTCCCTGTAGTGAAAACACTTCGCTTGACGTGTTCTGCCGTCTGGAAGTCCAGCAGGAAACTTTTTCCTATTGCCTCTGTGATCTCGTCACCTGCGAGTGGAATCATTCCGTATGCCACAACAGTACCTTCCCTGGATATGGCGATATCGCTTGTTCCTGCCCCAACATCGATGAGGGCGATGTTCAGATATCTCAGATCCTCCGGTACGGCAAGGTCCATGGCAGCTATGGGCTCCAATGTCACGTGCATCGGTGTGAGTCCCACCGTCTCCAGAACTCTCATCAAAGAGTCCACAACGTGCACGGGAAGAAACGCAGAAACAACCTTCACGTAAGCCCTTCCACCCCTGTGGCCCTCCAGTTTCTTCATCCACATGTCGTCCAGCCTGTACTCCACAACAGAGTATCCGACGCAGAAGAAGTCCTCTTCCACATCGCTCTGTGCGTTGCTGACAGCCTCTATCTCCAGTTTCATCACGTCTTCCCTTGTGATGTGCCCCAACTTCGAAAGGTCTCTCTCTGCTTCACCGATTTTTGTCTTCAGGAACCTTCCTGCAAGTGCGACCGCCACTTCCTCGAGTTTCAACTCGTTTCTCTCCTCAAGCCTTCGCTTCACTTCCTCGACGGTCTCTGCAACACCCATCACGTCGTGCACCTGTCCATCGAACATCGTGCGGCTTCTGTGCTCTATGAGTTCAGAGTCGACGATTCTGATCACGCCTTTTTCCTCGATTGCAAGCAGCCCCGCTATCTTGCGTGTCCCAACGTCCAGGGCAAAGATCACACTTCCACCTCCACGACCGTAACACCCGTTCCCCCTTCCGATGGAGTGCCGAACCTGAAGGAAACCACCCTCCTGTCTTTCCTGAGAATTTCCCAGACACCCGTTGCCAGTTTTCCCGTTCCTTTTCCATGGATTATATAGCCTTTTTTGATGCCGTTCATCACCAGATCATCTATGAACTTCTTCACGACGGGTTCTGCCTCTTCAACGGTCATGCCACGTATATCTATCTCCGTTCTGAAAGAGGAAACAAAGTGAGTGCCCTTTTCCCTGTCTTCCTCTTCTTTTTTCTTTGCCTTTTTGAGCTTTCCAAGTGGTACCTTCACCCTCAGAAAGCCAAAGTCAACAAGGGCGGTGTTTCCCTTCACCTCCACGACCTTTCCAACGGAGGTTCCTCCCTCCATCCTCACGTGGTCTCCCACGTTGATCTCTTCCTCTGCCTCCTCTTCGATGGCCTTCTTCTTCAGGTCTTCCCTTTCCTTCTCCAGTGTCTTCACGGTCTTTCGCATTTCTTCAACGCTGCCGGACTTTGCCACGTGTATTGCCTGATCGAGTTCTTTTTTGACCTTCCTGATGTAGTCGTTGAGTTCCTTCAGTTCTTTGTCGAACTCTTCTATCTTCATTCTTCTGAGTTTTTTGTAGTCCTCTTCGTATTTTGCTCTGAGTTTCATGTACTCTTCTTTTTCCTTCTGGAGTTTTCTCTTTTCCTCCTCGAGCAGGGAGATCTTTTCGTGGAGCGATCTTATGAGGCCCTCAAGTTCCATCTCCTCCTGCGAAAGCCTGGATCTTGCGTTTTCTATTATGCGCTTCTCGAGTCCCAGTTTCTCTGCTATCTGGAACGCATGGGACCCTCCCGGAACACCAACGAGGACCCTGTAGGTTGGTGAGAGCGTCTCCGGATCGAACTCCATCGAGGCGTTCAGAAGAAGAGGATGGTTCATCGCAAAGACCTTCACGGGTGTGAGATGGGTCGTCACGAAAAGGGTTGCTCCTTTCTCCAGAAGGTCTTCTATTATCGCGATGGCGAGGGCAGCCCCCTCCACCGGGTCTGTTCCAGATCCCAGTTCATCGAGAATGACAAGAGAGTCGCTGTCGGCGTTTCTGACGATCTCAACGATTCGCTTCATGTGAGAAGAGAACGTGCTCAGACTCTGCTCTATGCTCTGCTCCTCACCGATATCCGCCATTATCTTCGGAAAGATCTTCAACTCCGTTCCCTCATCGCAGAGGAGCGGAAAGCCACTCATCATGAGGGCGGTGAAGAGTCCCACCGTTTTCACGGTGACGGTTTTTCCTCCCATGTTCGGCCCCGTGATGATAACACCCTTTTTGTTCGGTGGAAGTTCCAGGTTTATCGGAACGACCCTGTCTTTCGGTATCAGCGGGTGTCTTGCGTTCACCAGTCTTATTCTCGAGGATGGTTTCACAACGATGCCGTTGTTTTCCTTTGCGAACTTTGCCCGCGCGTAGAGAGAATCGTAGTGAGCGATCAGATCTATGTTCTTTTCAAGGTCCTTCAGGTTTGAAAGGAGCATGTTCGTGAGATGGCGAAGAATGCGACTGATTTCCAGTCTCTCTTCTTCTTCCAGAAGGCGCATCCTGTTGTTCAGTTCGACGAACTCTTCGGGTTCCATGAAAACGGTGGCACCAGAAGAGGACAGATGATGCACAATACCCCTCACCGATCTCTTCATGGAGGCCTTCACGGGAAAGAGGTACCTTCCATCCCTGTAGACGTACATCTGCTCTTGGAGGATTTGAGAGTGATTCTTCACGAAGTCGTCTGCTTTTTTTCTGATCTCCGACGAAAGGCTCCTCTTTTCGTTCCTTATCTCCTTCAATCTCGGACTTGCCCTGTTGGAGACTTCTCCATCCTGTTCTATGCACCTGTTCACTTCCTTCACGAATTCTTCAAACGACACAAGCTGAGAGAACGTCTCCTTCAGTTTCTGGTACTCCCGTCTTGTGAGATCATTTTTCAGGATGTCGCAACCTTCAAGAAAGCTGGAAACGCGCAGAAGTTCCCACGGCTCCAGAGAGGATCCCGCTTTCAACTTTTCCAGTTCTGGCGTGATGTCGCTCAAGCCTTTTATGGGTGGCTCTCCCCATCTTGTGAGGTAGTTTAAAAGTTCTTCTAACAGTTCCAGCTCGTTCCACGGGTTCACGGTTGGCTTTAACGTGTCGAGGTGTCTTTTCCCGAGATCGGAAAAGGTGTGTCTCTTCACCAGACCCACAACCTTTGGAAAATCGAGAACCTCAAGGTAATCCACTTTCTACCACCCCAATCTGATGAACACAGGCAAACTGATCTGAGAATCCTTCAGAAGTACTCTGTAACCAAATCCCCACCTCACCTTGCCGTACTTTTTCCAGAAGAACGTGATAAGGCCAAAATAAGGTTTCATGGAAAGTCCCACCCTCGTTTCCAGAGTGAGCATGAAGTCCTTCAAATCTACATTCCTCAGAGCACCGACAAAGAAAGAGAAATTTGAAACATCCCACAGTTCCACTCCCGCTGTGAACCTTCCGTTGTCCACACCAAAGGCCATCGAGGTCGTTCCGGAAAAGTCGATCGAAAAGCCCACAAAGGCTCCACTCATCACACACGTAGAAAGAGCAAAAAGCAAAACGAAGAGTGATCCTTTCACGTTTCCCACCCTGAAACGATTATACTATGATGGGGGTGAGAAATTTGATTTTTCTTGGATGCGACGTTGGTGGAACGAAAACACTGGCGGTCCTGAGCGATGAAGAGGGGAACATCCTTGCCGTTCACAGAGGTCGCGGGGCGAACTACCAGGTCGTTGGGAAAGAGAACGCCCTGAAAAATCTGAAAGATGTGATAAACAGCGTTCTGGAAAGGTCAAAGAAGACTCTCGAAGACGTGGATTTTGCCTTCTTCGGATATGCCGGAGCGGATTTTGAGTACGAGATGAAGATCGTGAGGGAGATTTTGGGAGAAATCGGCCTCAAAAGATTCGACTTCGACAACGACGGAAGAATCGCCCTCAGGTCCGGCTCTTTCGACGACACGGGGATCATGGTGAGTTGCGGGACCGGTAGTATCTCGTACGCCTCCGATGGGAAGAGAGTGAACAGAATAGGAGGACTTTCCTTTTCCCTCGGTGAAAGGCTTGGCTCTCACTACATCGCTTCCCTTGTGACATCCGCTGTTGTGAGGGCAAAAGACGGAAGGGACGACTGGACGGTCCTTGTTGACGAGATTGAAAAAGAGATCGGACCGGTCGAAACCCTTCTGAGATACGATTACGAAGGTGGAGACACCGGTGAAATCGTCAGGAAAGTGAACCAGGTCCTCTTCAGGTGTGCCGAAAATGGAGACACGGTCTCTCTCAGAATATTCAACGAAATCGTGATCGAGGTGAAAAAGATAGTGGACGCACACAGAAAAATCCTTAACTTCACACCACCCATCAGGCTGATCCTGGAGGGAAGCTTCTTCAAGAACGCTCCTTCCCTTCTCATAAAGATGATAGAAAGTGCCGTCGGAAAGGAATACGAAGTCACAATCCCGGAGCACGATCCAGTGATCGGTGCGGTACTGTTTGCCATGGAGCGTTCTGGAATCGAGGTGACGGAAAAACTCTACAACAGGCTGGTGAAGAACTACCTGAAGGAGGTGAAGAGATGAGAATTGCGGTGATAGGTGGTGGAAGCAGTTACACCCCGGAGCTGATAAAGGGGCTCCTGGACATCTCCGGTGACGTTCAGATCGATGAGGTGATCTTCTACGACATAAACGAAGAAAAACAGAAGATCGTGGTCGATTTTGTGAGAAGGCTCGTGAAGGACAGGTTCAGGGTACTGATCGCCGAGAGTTTCAAAGACGCGGTGATGGATGCAAAGTACGTGATCTTTCAATTCAGACCAGGAGGGTTGAAGGGAAGGGAAAAAGACGAGGGCATACCGCTGAAGTACGGCCTCATCGGACAGGAAACAACGGGGGTGGGGGGATTTTCGGCGGCCCTGAGGGCCTTCCCCGTCGTGGAAGAGTACGTCGAAACAGTGAGAAAGGTCTCGAACGCAACGATAATAAACTTCACCAATCCTTCCGGGCACATCACCGAGTTTGTCAGAAACTACCTTGATTATGAAAAGTTCATAGGACTCTGCAACGTTCCGATAAATTTCATCCGGGAGATTTCGGAGATGTTCTCAGTAAACCTTGAAGACGTGTTTCTCAAGTACTACGGGCTCAACCACCTGAGTTTCGTTGAGAGGGTCTTCGTGAAAGGCCAGGATGTCACAGAAAAGGTCTTTGAGAACCTGAAACTGAAACTTTCCAACATACCCGATGAAGATTTTCCAGAGTGGTTCTACGACTCTGTAAGGCTCCTCGTGAATCCGTATTTGAGATATTACCTGATGGAAAAGAAGATGTTCAAAAAAATCACCTCGCACGAACTCAGATCAAGGGAGGTCATGAAAATAGAGGAACAACTCTTCGAAAAGTACAGAACCGCTACTGAAATTCCTGAGGAACTCTCAAAGCGTGGAGGAAGCATGTACTCCACAGCGGCGGCCCATTTGATAAGAGACCTTGAAAAGGACGAAGGAAAGATCCACATAGTGAACACGAGGAACAACGGATCGATCGAAAATCTCCCCAACGATTATGTTCTCGAGATTCCATGCTACGTGAGGTCTGGCAGGGCACTTTCGATCTCTCAGGGAAAGGGAGATCTCTTTGCCCTCTCGTTCATCCATGCTGTGAAAATGTACGAGCGCCTTACGATAGAAGCGTATCTTAAGAGATCAAAAAAACTGGCACTGAAAGCCCTTCTTTCTCATCCTCTGGGGCCGGATGTGGAGGACGCGAAAGATCTTCTCGAAGAGATACTGAAGGCAAACAGCGAACACGTGAAACTGGTGTGAAAAAAACAAAGGAGGGGGAAATTCCCCCTCCTGTTTTTGGTCGACCAATGTGTATTATACCACATTTTACTCCAATCTGTCAAGCAGGTATTTTCATCTTCTGTCCGTTCAAGTATTATTATACTCCTTCCTCAACTTCTTTGCAAGGTCCACCATGTTTTTCAAAGAGGGTACGACCTCTTCCCAGTTTCTTGTTTTAAGGCCACAGTCGGGGTTCACCCATATCAGTTCCTTCGGAAGTATCCTGAGGACTCTTTCTATTATACTCTTCATTTCATCAACGGAGGGAACAGCGGGAGAGTGAATGTCCCAGACACCAACACCAATCTGTTTCTTCCAGCCCTTGAAGTTTTCAAAGGCTGAGATGATCTCTCCCTTGCTCCTTGAAGCCTCGATGCTTATCACATCGAACTCCAGCCTGTGGATGTACTCTATTATCTCGTTGAAATCAGAGTAACACATGTGGGCATGGATCTGCGTCTCAGCCTTTGCATTCGCAGCCAGATTGAAGGCGTTTATTGCCCACTCGAAGTACTCCGGCCATCTGCTCTTTTTGATGGGTGCCTTCTCTCTGAACGCAGGTTCATCGATCTGGATGATCTTTATTCCGGCTTTTTCCAGGTCTTTCACCTCCTCGTTTATTGCAAGGGCGATCTGGTAGGCGATCTCCTCTTCTGGAATGTCTTCCCTGTAGTAACTCCAGCCCATGATGGTGATGGGACCTGTGAGCATTCCCTTGACGGGTTTTTCTGTCAGAGACTGTGCGTAGGTGATTTCTTTCAACGTCATGGGCCCTGTCCTTGAAACCGTGCCGTATATGATGGGTGGGCGGTAGCATCTTGAACCGTAAGAAAGAACCCAGCCGTTCTGTGTGGTGGCGATTCCGTTCAGTCTCTCCGCGAAGAACTCCACCATATCGCTTCTTTCGAACTCACCGTGTACCAGAACATCGAGCCCTATCTCTTCCTGGATCCTTACTACCTTTTTTATCTGTTCTTTTATGAAGGACTCGTATTCTTCTTCCGAGATTTCTCCCCTTCTGTACCTTGCCCTCATCTTTCTCACATCGCTGGTCTGAGGGAAAGATCCGATTGTTGTGGTCGGAAAAAGAGGAAGTTTCAGTTCTTCTCTTTGAATCCTGTCACGCTCCTGATACTCCTTCTCTCTTCTGAAAGAGTCAGGTGTGAGCTGTTTTATCTTTTTAGAAACTGATTCATCGACGGCGAAGTCTTCGAAACTAACCTCTGGAAGATTTACTTTTTTCCCTTCAAAGAACTCTTTCAGTACTTTCAGCTCTTCAAGTTTTTCCTTTGCGAAGGCAAGTTTTTCCCTCAGACCATCAGGAAGGCTGTTTTCCCATTGCGCAGTTATGGGAAGGTGAAATAGCGGACAGGAGTTCGAGATGGCACTCGCACCGAGTTTGTCCACAAGTTCTGCCACTTTCTTGAGATTTGCTCTCCAGGGCTGACGGCCGTTTATGACACCGGCTATGAGAGTCTTGTCCGATGGAAAACCGTATTTTTCGAAGTTTTTGAGATTTTCTGTGTTTGAAACAAAATCCAGGTGAAGGCCCTTCACAGGAAGGGACACGTAGAACTCGTAATCAGAAACGCTGTCGTAATAGGTAAAAATCGTCAGAGGAAACCCTGAAAACTCGCTGTACACATCTTTTATCAAACTCCAGTGGTCTTTCTGAAGATCACACACGAAGGCAGGCTCATCCACAAGGATTTCTCCGCAACCGTTTTCTACGAGTTCTTCAAAAACTTTCCTGTAGACAGGAACGAGTCTGGTGAAAAGTTTTTCCATTTCACCGGGTTCTCTGATCCACATCCCGTCTTTTTTGGAAAGATAGAGGAAGGTGAACGGTCCCAGTATTCTTGGTGCGGTCTCAATTCCCATCGATTTAAAGAAGAGAAAATCTTCAAGGGGAATGTTTTCAAGGAGTTCAAAGTTTCCACTCTCTATCTCGGGAACAAGGTAGTGGTAGTTCGTGTTGAAGTACTTCGTCATCTCAAGGGCCTTTCTTCCACGTGCCATCTCAAAATAAGTCGAAAGACCCTCATACTTTCCAAACCGCTTCGGAATCGCCCCCACCATTACGGCTGTGTCGAGAACGAAATCGTAGTAAGAGAGTTCGTTCGAAGGAACAACGTCCACGCTCGTTCTGTAGTTCTCCACCATGTAAATCCTGAGTCTGTTCATTTCCTCTTTGAACTGGTTTTTTGTGATCTTTCCTTTCCAGAAATCTTCCAGTGCTCTCTTGAACTCTCTTTTTTCTCCTATCTTCGGAAAGCCGAACGCGTACACCTTCAACTTCTTTCACCTCCATCTGTTGTATGATTTGAAATCATGATACCACATGTTGTGTGTAACGTGGTTAACGGAAGGAAAATTCGCATAAACGTTTTTTGAGGGAAAAACAGGCCCTTTCAAGTGGTGATGTGTGATATACTCAAAGAAGAATCGACGAAGGAGGGAACGGGTATGGTCGTGAGATCTTCTGAACTCACCCCTGAAAAGATTTCGAACATGCGCGGTGGAAAAGGAGAAGTGGAGATGACTCACCTTCTCTCAAAAGAAGTCATGAAAAACAGAGCAAGGCTCTTTGCGAAGATGAAACTTCCACCGGGGTCTTCTGTAGGACTGCACAGGCACGATGGAGAGTTCGAGATATACTACATCCTCTCCGGAGAAGGCATCTTCCACGACAACGGAAAGGACGTTCCCATAAAGGCAGGAGACGTGTGTTTCACAGATTCTGGAGAGTCACATTCCATAGAGAACACAGGAGAGAAAGACCTTGAGTTTCTGGCGATAATCGTTTTGCTCTGATTAACTTTTTCGCCCCGCGATCACCACAAAAGCCCCTTCGCCGTATCCTTTTAAGACAGGCTCAACATCGGTGAGTTTTGAGGGATGGTTGAAGAGTGTCTGAACCACTTTGAAGTCCCCAAAACCCACCATTTTCATTAGGTGCACTATCTCTTCGGTCGAGAAGAATCTTGCACGTTTGTAGAAGAGGCTCTTTTCCTTCTTTTCTTCGTACTCTCTTCCCAGAAAACTTTCTCTGTCCACAATACCAACGATAATGTGTCCTCTTTTTCTGATCACTCTTTTCGCTTCCTGCAAGGCCTTCAGTGGATCATCCACAAAGCAGATCGTGGTGACCATCAGTGCAAAGTCGAAGCTTTCATCCTTCAGTGGCAGATTCTCCGCTGTTCCTTCTATCACCAGTATTCCCCTTCTTCTTGCTATCTTTCCCATGCGTTTTGAAGGTTCCACCCTGATCTTTATCTTCAAAGGAACAGCGAACCTTCCTGTACCAACCCCTATCTCCACTCCCCTTCCCTCTGGAAGAAGAGTCTTCACCGCTTTGAGTTCAGAAAGATAGGCGAATTTATGCTTTAAGAACCACTCCTCGTACTCGTTCACGAAGTGTTCAAAGACATCCCACATGCTTTTTCACCGTCCTTCCTGATAAAATAAAGTCCACGGGAGGTGACACCTTTGTTCGAAGAGTACACCTCTTTTGTTTTCAAAAACAGAAAGAAGATCTTCGCGGTGGTGCTGGTACTGAACATTTTAGCACTCTTTGGGCTTTTCGGACTTCACTTCACAACTGAGTTTTCCATTCTGATGCCTCAGAAATCCCGTCAGAAAGAGATATACGAGAAGATGAACGGCGTCTTCAAAACAGGAGAACAGCTTGTGGTGATGGTGAAGACGAACGTCGATCCCCTGAGCAGAGAGGGAATAGATGAGATCTTTGAAATAAAGGAAAAACTCTCCTCCGTTGAAGGTGTAAAGACTGTCATACCACCCATTCCGGAGAAGTTTCCCGCTGGCTTCAGACTGGTGGAGACAAAGAACATGTCCGAAGAGCAGTACAGAGACTTTCTGAGCTATGTTGAAAACATGAAAGACTTCCTCAACGTGAGGAAAATGGAAGATGGATACTACTCCCTATTCATGATACTTCCCAGAAACAGTGTAAATCCCAATGAAATCGAAAGTACTCTTTCAGGATATGAACATTACCTCTCTGGAACACAGTATCTGGAAGACCAGATATTTCGCTATCTTCTGTTCATGATATTCACACTTCCCCCACTCGCCGTTGTTCTTCTTCTGAACGTCTTCAGAGTACAACTTGGAAGGTTCAGATACGCCATTTTATCTTTGATACCGGCGGGATTCGCCGCCCTCTGGACGCTTGGCTACGTGATGGGATGGATGGGCCAGAACCTTTCCATCATCACGGTTCTGGTTCCCATATTCACCATCGTCATGGGAAGTGCCGATGGGCTTCACTTCGTTTCGCACTTTTTGGAACGAAAGAAAGATGGAGAGAGTACGTTCAACGCCATCAAAGATACTCTCGAGAGTGTTGGAAGGGCGATGATCCTCACCACACTCACCACGATGGCAGGATTTCTCTCTTTTCTCACTTTGAACTCTCAGTCCATGAAACAGATGGGACTCCTCGCTGCTGCTGGAATCGGTCTTGCGGGAGTTTCAACGTGGATCGTACTTCCCGTAATACTGTCAGGAATGGAAGATGTTGAGATCAAAAAGAAGGAAAGCAGCCTGGCCCGGCTTTTTCAAAGACTTTCAAAGCGAGCGTGGATCATCACACTGGTGGTTCTTTTCGCCTTCCTTCCAGGCACATTCCTTCTGAAGGCAGACCTCAACATCCTGAAACTCTACAAAAGTTACACAAAGGTCAGAAAGAACGTGGAGAAGATAGAAGAGATCTTCGGAAGGGCTCTGCCCGTTTATGCCGTTTTCGAGTCAGAGAATCTGCTCTCTCCAGACTTTGCCCGGAAGGTCCTTTCGATGGAAGAAAAACTGAAGAGCAAAGGATACGATGCCTTTTCCGTCTACGATATCCTTGTGAAGATGAACGAACATCTCTTCAAAGAAGAAGGTTACCCGAAAATCCTTGCAAGGGCGCTGATACTCAAAAGACTTCTTCCAGAGGAGTACACGAACAACTTTCTATCCGAAAGCACAGGAAGGGCTTTCATCTTTCTGGATAACCTCGACAGAAACACTCTCGAGGAAGTGGAACACATAGTGAAAGAAAGCGGCTTTCAGGTGACGGGGCTTCCCTACATCATAAAAGAGATGAACGACTCGATCGTTCATCAGCAGGTACTTTCGGTGGTGCTTGCTGTCAGCATGGTCTTTCTCCTTCTTGTTCTGTTTCAGAGAAGTTTTGTCATTCCAGCAAAGGCGATCGTTCCTGTTCTGATCTCGCTTGTGTCTCTTTTTGGTTTCATGGGGCTTTCTGGGATTCCTCTGAACCTGATCACGGCAAACATGGCCGGAATAGTGATCGGGGTTGGAATAGATTACGCCATACATGTGACGGAGCTGTTCAGATATTACAGGGATCTGGAAAAGACGGTAAAGATCGCATCCACACCCGTTTTGGCAAACGCCTTTGGTCTTTCTGTGGGGCTTTCCGCTCTGATTCTGTCACCCTTCACGTTCCACACTTATCTTGTCGCAATCATGTGGGTCACGATGACCGTGAGCTCTTTCATGAGTCTTGTGGTTTTGCCAAAACTTCTGGAGGTGAAAAGATGAGGAAAAACGAGTACACCTGCACCTTGCTCGAGCCCGGTGTATGGCACATCGCCGACTACAGGGGAGACAGTATGTACCTGGTAGTGGGAGAAGAGAAAGCCCTCCTCATAGACACCGGTATGGGAGAAGGTGACCTGAAAGGTTTCATAAGATCCATCACGGAAAAACCCATCGAAGTTGTTCTCACCCACGCCCACTGGGATCACATCATGCAGGCAAACCAGTTCGAAAAGGTGTATCTCAACCACAGGGACCTTCAGATCATAGAACTGTTCAAAATACAGGTGGATTACAAAAACTTTCTGGACGTGAGAGAGGGAGACAGTTTCGATCTTGGTGGAAGAACGCTCGAGGTGATCGAAGTCCCGGGACACACACCAGGGTCGATCGCTCTTCTGGACAGAGAAAACAGGCTGCTTTTCAGCGGGGATTCGGTGGGGGCAGGACACACCTGGATGCATCTTCCGGGATGTCTTCCACTGAGAGAGTACCTTAAAAGCCTGAAAAAACTCAGAGAGATCGACGGTTTCGAGAAGATCTACCATGGGCATCTGAGTGGCACACAGTTGAAACCTTTTGGACCAGATTATCTGGAAGACCTCATAAAGGCTGTGGAAGGTGTTATCGATGGGTCACTGAAGGGCGAGCCGTATCCCTATGGAAACTTCAAGGGTCTCTATGCAACATGCGGCACGGCAGTTCTGGTGTACAATCCAGAGAAAGTCTGAACGATTTCTATTTTTCTCTTTTCGTGAGATACTCGATCAGTAAACCCACACCGATTCCTATGAAAAGAGACGCAATGAAATAGAACACGGAATGTTTGAAAAGAATAAAACCAACTCCAAGCCCTATCAGGGCCGTTCCACCCGTGATACTCATCTTTTTCATTCTGCCCATCTCCTCTTTTGATCCAGTATCTTCATTGTACTCTCAAAATCCTTCAAAGTCCACTCAACGTTTGATCTTTTTTTCGCTGCTTCTTTTGCCAGCCTGTCAGCCTCATCGTTGCAAAAGTCTCCAGAGTGACTCTTCACCTTCTCAAAGACCACTTCAAGACCGCTCCTGCAAAACTGCTCGTAAAGGTACTTGTAAACACGCGTCACCGGCTCTTTTGTTCTGTACTCTTCCGTTGCCCACTTTTCAAGCCCTTCAAGATCGTGCCTGAGAATGAGTCTTTTTGCTCCTTTCTTCAAAGCACAGTCCATGGCAAAAAGTGCAGCCATGATCTCTCCGGCTATGTTCCTTGAGTCTTTGAACTCATCGATGTCCGTCCAGAAGTAGTACTCTTCCTTCTTTCCCCTATAGCACAGAACCACTCCAGAACCACAGACCACATCATAACTCCCATCCACATAGGCGATCATCGTCTCTTCGTCAAGTTCCGGGCAGGTGCATTCATCTTTTCCCTCAAGATATGCCTTTGCATCCTCTATCTTCTCAAAACTTTTGTACTCTGCTCCCGGAAAGCCCTTTACCTGTTTTTCTGCCTCTTCCCAGGACTCATAGATTCCTGGTACCCTTCCTTTCCTCACAGCGTAGTATTTTTTTGCCAACTTCATCACCTCTCAAACCCATTTATACCATGTCCATTTAAAATCGATACAATTTGGAGAAATTAAGGTCCTGGATGTATAATAGACCCAGTCGTTGAAGGGGGGATTTTCCGTGGAAAAAAGAGTTCTGGGGAAAACAGGTGAAAAGCTCTCTGTGGTCGGATTCGGCGGAATCGTTGTGATGAACGAGTCCGTGGAATCTGCAAAAAAGATAGTTGCCAGAGCGATCGAGAGGGGCATAAACTACTTCGACGTTGCTCCTTCCTACGGAGACGCCGAGGAAAAACTTGGCCCAGCGCTGAAGCCTTACAGAGACCAGGTGTTTCTGGCCTGTAAAACGATGGAGAGAACAAAAGAAGGTGCCTGGAAAGAATTGAACGAATCTCTGAAGAGACTCCAGACGGATCACTTTGACCTTTATCAGTTCCATGCTGTGACCACGCTCGATGAGGTGGAGGCCATCTTTTCACCGAATGGAGCTATAGAGGCCTTTTTGAAGGCAAAAGAAGAAGGACTGATAAGGTACATCGGTTTTTCTGCTCACAGTGAGGAAGCTGCACTTTCGATGCTGGAAAGGTTCGATTTCGATACGGTACTTTTTCCACTGAACTGGGCAAGCTGGCTGGGAAAAGGATTTGGCAAAAGACTTTACAGCAAAGCCCGGGAGAAAAACATGGGAATTCTGGCAATAAAGGCTCTGGCAAAAAGACGTCTGGAGGAAGGAGAAGAAAAACGCTGGGAAAAATGCTGGTATCATCCTGTGGATGATTTCGAAGAAGCATCCATGGCACTTCGCTTCACACTATCACTGCCCGTCACCGCAGCTGTGAGTCCAAGTCACCAGGAATTTCTCTGGTGGATGTGTCAAATCGTTGAAAATCAGGGAACAAAAATCAGCGAAGAAGAACTGCAGATACTGAAAGAAAAAGCACAGAAACTGACACCCGTTTTCCCACTCGATCACTCTTGAGTCATCCAGTGTAATATCCTCACCAGTCTTCTTCTTGCCCTGCCGTCCTCTTCACACCAGAAGGCAACAAACAGGGGCTGAACCTTGAGAGAGTGCCTCTTTGCAAACTCTCTCACCACATCCGGCTTCCTTAGCCTGATCCCAAACCTCACTCCATCGTACCTTCCGTAGTTCCTCAGAAATCTATCAAGGAATTTTCTGTCAGGCTCTTTCATCTCGATGTATTTCAAAGTGAATCTTTCTAGTTTCTTTCTTTTCATCTATTGCGCTATCTATTTCTGAGAGAGCCTCCTCATAAAGCTTTTCATGACGGTATTTCAGAAATCTTATGTAATGTTTCCAGGATGCATCATGGCATGTTTTGAAGCAGTATGTAACAAGTGGTCGTGAGAAAAGAAATCCATGCTGAAATGGTGCTTTCAAAAGTTGATGACTTTTCAATCCTTTCCCTCCAAAACTATTATTTTTACGCTATTTTATCACACTGCTGTGTAACGTTAGGAGTGAAATTGCACAAAACATGAAATCTCAATGAAAATCCTTTATCGCAGAACGCTTTAAAAAGGGCTTTTCAAAACCAGGAAGATTTGAAAGGTCACAAAAGATCTGTTCTAATGAGGAAGGGGGATGAAAATCGTGAGAAGGATCATTCTCACAATAGTTATTCTGCTCTCTCTCCTATACACGCTTGTGTTTCCCAGTCCTTCTGATGATTATCAAACGACAGTGAGGAAAAAAACTGTTGTTCACACCCTCCTGCTAGAGAAGTCACACTCGGAAGATTTAACGGCTGGAAATCAAATTTTACGGTTTAATAAAAGCCTCGCGAGGCTTCTAATATCGAATGAAAGGGGGGACAAAGGATGAATGTACTTAAGCGAATCGCGAACCATTCTATTCCTTTAGGTGGATGCACTAACAGAAGTCAAAGATGTGCAGTAGTAACTCCTTAGACTGAGGTTAGAAATTTTTAAAGAAGGCGGCCGCCTTCTCTATTAGGAATATCTAGGAATATTTGATTATTAAGTACTCTACAAAAATGGGGTGGTTGTATGTCAGGGTACAAATTCTCGGATTTTCTCATTAAAGTACAAGAAAAGAACCGGATCCTTCTTTATAACGTGTTGTTAAGAAGTTATGCGGAAACCAATGTGGATGAGCTGAGAAGATTACAAGCTGCACTCAACGGTGCTAATGAGGAGTTTCTCTTGTCAACTTTTGTAGATAGAGGTATTGTATTGGAGAATCATATTAATGAGTATGCATTGTTCAAGTATATTTCGAATAAAATCAAGTATGACCGCTCTGTTTTATCAATAACAGATGTCATAACATTGAACTGTAATTTAAACTGCATTTATTGTATGCAGCAAGGTATCAAACCACATAATAAAGAAAGAAATGGTTCACTTTCTCCTCAAGATAGAGTAAATTTATGGCTAGCCTTGATGGATCTGTTTGACACGAAGACCATTGCTGTGACATTTTTTGGTGGAGAGCCTTCTCTCTATCCTGAAAAGTTGAGTGAAATTATTAGAATTGCTGAAAAAGAGCAAGTGCCGATCAAGCAGTACAATATAATAACAAATGGTGTGAGTTTTTCTAATCATATGTTTGAAGTACTAAGTAATTCCAAATTCAGGTTTATTCAAATAACCATAGATGGGCCAAAAAACATTCATGATAAAAGAAGGATCTCGCAAAACTACGACGGGACTTGGGAAGTAATAATAGATAACATAAACAAATTACTTAATAAAACAAATTTAACAATAGTTATCCATACTGTTTTAGACAGAATGAATTCAGAGGAAAAATACGGTATGATGATAGATGAGCTCATAGACATCTTCGGTAAAAATACGATAAAAGAGAGATTTTTATTCAACATTGGATTACTAAGTCATCCAAATAGTTCTTGTGCCTATACGATCGAGAATATACCTGATATTGCAGAGTATGCAAATATTTATGTAAATACTATAAAAGTTGCTCTAGAACGGGACATTTTCCTATTGGATTTTCTCAACATCTGGCCATGTACCTACCATAAGGAAACAGATCTAGTTGTTGCTCCTAACGGAGATTTGTACAATTGTATTTCGGGAGTGGGAAGAGAGGAGTTTAGGATATGTTCCTACAGTGAATTTCTTAATTCTCCAATAGACTTTTTGAGGCGTTACTCTCAATTCATGGAAAACGATAATACTGACAACGAGTGTAAGGACTGTATCTATTTACCTATATGTAATGGTGGCTGTAGGTTTAACGCCTATATTTTGAAAACAAAGAAAGATTGCTGGAAAGTTTTTCATCAAAATTCTTATCCAGAACTTTTGAGATTATTTTCAAAGTTCCGTGAAAGGGTGAAGTTGGTATGAGAAAAGTCGTAGAAGTGTCCGGTGTCAGGAAATCCTTCGGAGAACTTCGAGTTCTCGATAAAGTTGATTTTTACGCAGAAGAGGGAGACTTCAAGGTAATCGTCGGCGAGAACGGTTCGGGAAAAAGCACACTGCTGAAAATCATGATAGGTCTCTTGCTTCCTGACGATGGGGAAGTGAAGGTTCTCGGCGTTGATGTGAAAAAGCACTGGAAGAAACTATCTGCGAGAATAGGGGTGGTTCTTGCAAACGAGAGAAGTCTGTACTGGAAACTCACTGCCTGGGAAAACCTCGATATCTTTGGGGGTGTATACGGCGTACCGAAAAAAGTCAGAAGAGAACGAATGGAAGAGCTTCTCAAAAGATTCGGTCTGTTCGAATACAAAGACAAACCCGTCGAAGAGTTTTCAACGGGCATGAGGAAAAAGTTGATGATTTGTAAAGCGCTAATTCACGATCCAGAGGTACTGTTCATCGACGAGATACTCAACGGTCTGGATCCACCGTCGGTGCGTGAAATGGTCGGTTTTTTGGATGAACGGAACAGGAGGGGATTGACTATCGTAATGATAAGTCATGTACTTCACGTTCTTCCCGAGAATGCCTGCGTTGTTCTTCTTAGAAACGGTCGTGTACAGATGGAAGTGAGATACAAGGATATCCGCAGCGAAAGAAGCGAAGTATATGAGGTGTTCGAAAACCTCATCAGGGGGCGAAATATGGATGAGGAAGATACTCCATCTGGTTCTGAAGGAGATGAAGATAAGGCTTAAATACAGGTTCGTGTGGGTGAACATGGCTCTGACACCATTTTTCATCATAGGGCCTTATGTGTTTTCTTCCAGAATCGCTGATGTGAACTCGCTTGCAGAGAACGTGTTGATAGGAGCCCTGCTCTGGTACTGGCTGAACCAGTACTTCTTTGGGGTGGGAGACGGATTCACAGAAGAAAGAGAAGAAGGCGCCCTCATCTCCGTGGTACTTGCTCCAATCAGTCTTTTGGCTTTTTTGTTCTCAAAAGCCGTTGACACGTTTCTAATGAACCTGTACATAACATTCTTCACATTGCTTTTCTTCTACTTTTCCGGTATAAATCTTGAGATCCATCTTTACTTTCTTCTTTTGCTGGCGGTGAGCGGTGTTTACATAACATTCTTTTCGATATTTTTCGCAGCGTTGTCGTTGTGGAAGAAGAGAATCAGAAGCATAAATTCCACTGCCCAATTCTTTTTTGGCGTCCTCTCAGGGATGGTCAATCCTGTTGAGAATTTCCCTTCTTACGTTCGACTCATCTCGTACATGATACCGCTCACCTACCTCATCTCCATAGGAAGAAGCATAATAAAAAACGGAAACATGAGTGGCTTTGTTCCCCAACTCCTGATACTGACAGGTTTGAGTTTTGCCTATCTGATCCTCGGAGTATGGTTGCTTAAAAAGGCAGAAAACGAGATTCGAAAAAAAGGAGAATGGGAATCATGGTGAGAAGTCTGTATCTTGCAAAAGCCAGTTTCCTGAGTGCGAAAAGATACAGAATAGACTGGTATGGAGCTTTCCTCACACCCCTTCTGACGATAATGCCCGTTGTCCTGCTCTATTACTTTGGCACAGAATCAGGCCTTGTACGGTTTTTCTACGGTGCGACGAACACGAAGAACATCATCGGATACCTCCTGCTAGGGGCAGCTTACTGGAACTACGTTGAGGTACTCTGGGGATCTGTCTTTGCTTTGAGGTACTACATGAGAATAGGACAGCTGGAAGAACTGTTCATCATGCCCGTGAGTTCCATAGGGTACATCCTCTCGTGGTCGGTTTTTGGTCTTGTGAAAGTTACCGTGGAGTCTGTTCCGATAATCGTCCTGGCAGTGCTGCTGAATCTGATGACCTTCAACCTGGTTGAGTTTGCCCTTGCAGCGGGTGTTGTTATTCTTTCCATAATCGCTTCTTTCGGTCTTGTCTTTCTGTTTTTTGGCATCACGTTGAGATTCAAAGAAGGGGACGAACTGGTGAGTTTGCTTGGTAATGCCGCTCCTCTGATTGGTGGTATGTTTTTTCCTGTGAATGTTCTTCCAAAAGTGCTGGAATATCTTGCATATGCTTTTCCATTTACGTGGGGGTTGGACCTCACACGCTATTTTCTCATGAAAACAAACACATTGCTTGACTTGAAAAAAGAATTCATCATCTTGATTGTTTTATCTTTACTGTACTTAGCTTTTGGCACCATTTCTTTTAAGGTACTTCAAACCAAAGGAAGGAAAAATGGGTTGCAGGGTTTTTGATGATTCTTTCACGTCCCATTGCTATATTGTTCAACAGTGGATAAGTAGCAATCACCGTGGGAATTTATCAAATGAAAATAGGTCTCGTGCAAGCGGGTGGTTTGGTGGCAGTGTTGGTGGTCGCAATCTTTCTGGAAAAGAGTGCCAGAGGCTGCTACTTTGCAAAAATTTCTGCATTATCAGAATCCGCTGATATTGATTGAAGCGGGGGAATTAGATGGAAGCCGCCGTGGTTGTGGCTTATTCTTATTTTGTCTTGAAGTTGGAGTTTGCCATTTCGAATCCCGTGATGTTTGCCTGTTCGTTTCTGATACTGGTCCTTTCCTTCATTTCCACCTCTTTCGTTTTTGCAACGCTTTTGACACTCTCAAAGAACGCCTTTTCATGGATGTCAACGATCCAGTATCCGGTGTATTTCATCTCGGGAATGCTCTTTCCGATAGACATTCTTCCAAAATGGATTCGAGTGATTTCCAGTTTCCTTCCCATAAGCTGGTCAGTTACGCTGATGAGAGATTCCTTTGAAGTTGGCAGTGCTGGAAAGGATTTGATTTTCAACGCACTTTTACTCACGCTTTTTTACTTTCTTTTAGGACATGTTCTTTTCAAAAAGATAGAAAGAAAAAGCAGAGCGGAAGGGGAGCTGGTTTGAGAAGTGAGGCTGCTCAGACATTTTTGGATTTCGTACAAAGGGGTTTCCCTGTGGCTGAACTGGAAAGCCTATGCCGCTGAAAAGATCATCAATCCGATTTTTCGGCTGCTCTTTTACTCAACACTTCTTGCATATGGATATAAAACGCTGCACGATGCGAGAGCTTTCATAATAGCAAATATCATGGCTCTGTCTTCAATAAGCGTTTTTAAAGGGCTCGGCATAATATTTTTCTCCGAGCGAGATCAGGGATCGTTGATTTTCTTCGTTGTTTCGCCTTCATCGAAATTCAAAGTAATGCTAAAAAAGATGCCTTTTCACATAATCGATGCACTGACCACGGTGATTCTGGGACTGGCTGTTTCATTTTGCTTTTTAAAACTCGATCCCTCCATTACTGCGAGCCTTTTTGCCCATATGACGATAGGTGTACTGGCTCTGAGCAGTTTCGGAATGACGGTGGCAGCTCTTGGACTGCTGATGAGAGATATCAACATGCTCCTTGGTGTTGCAGAGATGATGGTTTTCATCTTAAGCGTGCAAGTTTTCCTGTAGAAAGACTGCCCGTGTTTTTCAGATGGCTTTCACAGCTTTTGCCGCTTTCGCGTTCGGTCGAAAGCATAATATACACTCTGCAAGGATTTAAAATGAAGGCCTGGATTTCAAGTGCCTGGGAAGCATCAGTAGGTCTTGCATACCTCGTTTTGGCCTATTTCACACTGCGGTTGATTGAATTTGCAGCAAGAAAGTACGGAAACATCGATATGTATTAGCGAACATTGGTGATGGGAAGGCCTTTCTGAAAAATCTTCCAGAACACCAGGGAGGGAAAGTCATGAATCTCAGGAGTATCCAGAAAATTCTTCGCTTTTACTCTCTGATTCGAAAGCGTTTTCTGGTGCTCATAGTTATAGGTGGCTTTCTTGCAACGTCTTCGGTCGTGTTCGATTTCTTCATCCCTCTTCTTGTGAGAGATGTCATCGATGGGCTGGCCGGACTGGAACTGAGGTTAAACACGATCTACCTTCTTGGATTTCTCTATGCACTGTCTTTCGTTCTTACGTACGCTGGAGACCAGATCTACCTGAAAGCAAAGTACAGAGCCGTAGCAGATCTGTCCAGTCGCATTTTCAGCCAGTCGTTTTTCTTTCCCTGGCAAAAGCTAAAACAACAGGGCTCTGCCTACTATGCCACTCTGATAAACCATCAACTCAACGACGCATTTTTCCTGCTGGATTACGGATTTTTTCAGAACGTTCTGGTGATAATACGTAGTGTATTCATACTGGCAACCGTCTTCGTATGGAACAAAGCCTTTTTTGGCCTGTTTGTGGCAAACGCTGTGATAGTCGGTATTTATCTGAACATCATCGGCAGAGTAACCGAACGGCCGTACGCACAGATGTATGAAATTCTACGTCGTGTAACAGGTTTCATCACCGAGACGTTTGAAAACATCCACGAAGTACTTGCCGGAGAAGCTCAAAAGAAACGTCAGAAAGAGTGCGAGACGATGTATCAGCAGGTGGCAGACACCGTTTTGAAGGCAGAACTTCCCCGCTCAAGATTCGACAAACTGATGGTGAACCTGCCGGAGTATTTCACACGGCTCTTCATTCTCACCTACGGAGCATACCTTGTGATAGACGGAAAGATGACCGTGGGAACGATATGGGCACTGTGGACATACTTTTCTTTTGTGACGGCACCTCTGTACATGTTCAGAGAACTGGCACGTGTCATAACACGAGTGTCGGCGAACCTCGATGCTGTACTTGACTACTTCGATGAGGTAAAACGTGCTGAAGAGACCTTCAAAAAACGTGAAATAAAACCCGTTCCCGGAAGTCCTGTTTATGAACTGATAGACGTTACTTTTGGCTTCGAGCCAGGAAAACCCATTTTAAAGCAGGTCAGTTTCACGATTCAACCCCGTGAAATTGCTGCCATAGTGGGACTTTCCGGAGAAGGAAAGTCCACTCTGCTGAACATACTGCTTGGCCTGGAACAGAACTACGAAGGTGTGGTGAAACTCTTTGGAAACGATCTGAAGCAGGTAATGCCCTCGGCTGTTTTCGAACATGTTGCTTTTTATTCTCAGAACGTCGGTATATTCAACGACACTCTGGAAAACAACATAGTTCTTGGAAGAGAGTACGATGAGAAAAAACTCGAAAGAATCATAAAAGAACTTGGAATAGAACATCTGAGAGGAAGAAAACTTGGAGAAGGAGGAAGTTTCGTCTCAGGAGGAGAAAAACAGAGGATACAACTTGCCAGACTCTTCTATGCAGACAAACCAGTTGTTGTTCTGGATGAACCTCTCACAAACCTGGACACGATAACAGAAAAATTCTTACTGGAGAAATTGATTGAATTTTTGAAAGAAAAAACAGCCATCATGATATCGCACAAACCGAATATCATAAGGGTTGCGAGTAAGATAATCTTCCTTGAAAACGGAAAAGTTTCGTCTGTCGGAGGGTTCGAAGAGTTGATGCAAAACAACACAACGTTCAGAAGGATAATAGAAACGTACGTGAATGAATCGAAAAGGATCGCTGATAAAGATGTCTGAAATCAATCTACAACAACCTTCCAATCCAGGGGGGATGGGGGTTGTTCAATGCTGATTCCATGGTACGCAACTACATCTTGTGAACCGGTACGGTTATGAAGTGTTTTCCTCTATAGGAGAGACGTACGTGACTCCCTCGTTGTCTGACAACCTCATATTCTAGATCTTCTAACTTATCAAACGATCCGCAGATACATCCCTCGGTAGTTTCATACCGCAATCGTCACATCCTTCACAAAGCGAGCATGTACGTACTTAGGAGCACCCTCATCGAAATGGCATTTGACCGCATCTTTTATCATCTCAAGGAGCTCTTCCCAGGTATCTCCCTGCGTGAATATCGAATACCTCTCAGTTTTTTCGATGTATCCTCCGTCCTCCGATTCCACGGCGATGAAGACTATCTCCTTTTGCGTCTCCATCTTCCCAATCTCCCTGAGGAGATCACAGATTCTCAAGTACTTTCTTGAATTCCTCCACTGATATACCCGCTTCACGGATGATTTTTCTTATAAGTGATTTGGGCAAGGCTCTTGCATGAAATGGGATGGTCGTATATCTGCCATTGCTGTGCCTGTAGAACACATGACTTCCTTTTTGGCGAACACGTTGAAATCCAAGTTTCAGTAAAACCTTTTCCATAGTTTTTGGATCAACTATTGGAAGATAACTCAAGTTTCCACCTCTATCATCTCAAGAGCCACGAATTCCTGGTGATTTATTTCATCTCCTGCTTCCTCCAATACGAGTTCAAGCACCTCTTTTAAATTCCTTCTCACTTCTTCTAAGGAACTACCTACAGTATGCACACCCGGAACGTCCGGAACCATTCCAACATATTGCTTTGTTTCAGGATCGTATTCAATGATAGCTGTGAAAATTTTGCGCACGTTTTTCACCCCTCATTTTTCCATCATGACAAATGATATGGCAATTTCGATTAAATTATAGCAGGAGAAAGAGATTCTAAGGCTGGAACTCCGGGTTCAATTCAGGACCATATGCTTCAAGACTCTTTCCAGTCTTCTTCTTGCTCTGCCGTCCTCTTCGCACCAGAAAGCAACAAACAGAGGTTGAACCTTGAGAGAGTACCTACTTGCAAACTCTCTCACCACATCCGGCCCTTTCAACCTGATTCCAAACCTCACCCCATCGTACCTTCCATAATTCCTCAGAAATCTATCAAGGAGTTTTCTGTCAGGCTCTTTCATCTCGATGTACCTTAGCGTGAATCTTTCCAGTCTCTTTCTTTTCATCCTTTCAAGGGCTTTCTTCAGCGCTTCTTTTCTTCCTTCAATGAAAGGATGAGCCTTCACCATTGAAACAACAAATTCCATGGTCCGGTGATCTTTTGCCATGAAATCAGCGAACGACTCAATATCTTCAAGGAGTGTATATGCCTTTTTGAGCTTTTCTTTCCTTGAAAGGAACTCTCTATCAAGAAGAGCCATGTAGGTGGTAAGAAAAAGGATTTGTCTCTGATGAAAGGGGAGCTCTTTAAGCTTTTCTGACGACTCCCTGTATTTTCTTTCAATCTCCATCTTTATCCACTCGTTCCAGACAGGAAAAGGTGCCCCTGTATCAACACCAGATGTCAACAGTTTTCTTATCGTATCTGCACGAATCATTTTTGTTTTCCCTTTCAATATATCTGAGATACCTTTGGAGCTGAGAGTTTTTCCTTTCCAAGCGACCTTTTCAACATATCTTCTCAACTGACTTGTGTTCGGATAAGTTGATCTTGTGTAGTCCAACACAAATTTCTTCGCTTTTTTGAGTAGAGACAGATAATCTTCTGGTACGGGAAGCGAAACGATGATATGTGCAGTGCTGTGGATAGACGGTGAATCCATGTCTTTTTCCACAACAAACAGAGTATCCAGGGCTCCAAAGAGATTTCCTGGTTCCTCTCTGTAGTATCCTAGCCAGAAAACGGCTCCTTGAGAAAGAGCATGGGCAAGTTTTGGATGTTTTTCCCTGATATCCCATGCAAGATCGTTCAGGGAGGAAACAATACAGGTTGGGTGAGGAACCTCCCTGGATAGTCTGTAGGCCTGTATGTAATCGTGTACCGCCTCAGAGAGTCTTCCAGAATCTGCTTCCCTTCTTGCCAGGGAAAGATATAAAAAGGAAAGTGTGGATTTTCTGTAATCGTTTTTCCACACCCTCACCTTCCGTAGTGGCTTTATTCCGCTTGCTTCAAAGTTTATTAAAGTAACGATCACAGTATCTCTTATTGATTTTGACATCTTGGGAAGGTTTCTTTTCAGGTACCTGTACAGATTCATATCTACTTTGCCTGTATATTTTAAAAATGCCAGTTTGTTCGCCAAAAGAAAATATTTCGCTGCTTCGGATTTGCAGCTTTTCAAAATTTTATCTGTTTTCTGAATCGCTTCTTTGAAGTTTCCTTTCCAAGCGAGTTTCAGTATACAGAGAACCTCTCTGCACTCTTTTGGAAGGTTTTCTTCGAGTAGCATGTAATTCACTGCTGGAAGAGAAAAAGCACCGTACTTGAATGTCTCTTTCAGGCCTTCTATACTTTTCATCTTTACTCCCTCTGTTATAGTTATACCTCAAAAAACCAAATTGTTTCAAAGCCCATGAAATCTGGTGCTGAAAATGTGCTTTTAAAGAGGATTTTGGAACAGCCAAAACTTGAAAACCATATAAGGTTTGATAAGGTGATGACAGGTGATCAGAATGCGAAGGGTTTTGATGATAATCTTTTTGATACTCGTTCTCCTGTCTACAATCATTTTCGCTGACAAAGTGAAGACAGATAACGAAACGCATTCCTGGAAAAGTGAGATTACGGAACAGGTTCAGGTTGCACCCAAAAGTGCAGCTACTTGTGAGGTTACTTTCAAAGGTTCAACTGCTGGAAATCAGAGTTTTTAACCTTTTGCTGTTACTTACAATCTGACTAAATGAAGTTAAAGGGCATTATTAGTATCAATAAAGGATATTTAAAGCAAAATAAAAAATGGAAAGGAGAGTAAGTCATGGAATTTTTAAATAATCCGACTATAGGAAAGATTGGACTGGAGTGTTGTCAAAGTAATGGGAACTGTTCTGAGTGTTTCAATCCGGATTGTAATGGGATATGTGACCCTTCATGCAATGCGGTATGTGATTGTAATGCTCTATGCACACTGTGTATTGTGCCATAAGAAGGAGGGTGAAAACTTATGGAGTTCCTGAACGATCCATTAGAGGTTTTTAAACCAGTTGGAGATATCATGTGTTGTGATAAGAACGGTAACTGTGATTGCATAAACACAGTATGCAACGATTGTGCGTGCTAAAAATATTTACCGTGGGGGTAATAACATGGAATTTTTGAATTTCCCAGATAACTCTCTTTCTCCTCTTTGCTGTTCTACAAATCCCAATTGTGATTGCTGGGATTTGAACTGTTCTGGATGTTTTGATGACATGTGTGCTGGTTGTCTGGTGTGTTCTCCAAACGCGAACTGTACCAGCTGTTTGGCGAAAAACTAAGGGGGATCTTTCGTGTTCAAACCTTCAAGATACAATGTGATTTTCAGAGATGGCGACTACGTTGTGTTTGTGAACTTTCTAACCAGAGCGATCGCTCGTCTGGAAAAAAGCAAAGCAGAAATTGCAGAGAAGATTCTCAAAGATCCAGACGAAGAGATCCCTGAAGAATGGCTTTCCATAAAGAAAGATTTGATCTACGGTGGGTATATCGTTGATGAGGACTTCGACGAAATAGAGCATCTGAAACTTATGAACAGAATGACCCGCTATGATTCTTCCTCGGTTATGGTCACGATCATACCCACCCTGGCATGCAATTTTGATTGTATCTACTGCTATGAATCGAAAACAGGACCTTCGATGACAGCGAAAACGGCAGAAAGGATCGTAGAATATCTGAAAAGGCTGATTCGAACCAGAAGATCTATAAGTGTAGGCTGGTTCGGCGGGGAACCCCTCCTGTGTTTTGACGTGGTGAAGTTCGTAAACTCATCGCTGATAGAAGCATGCAGAGAAAACAATGTGGATTTTCACTCCTCCATGTCAACGAATGGATACCTTCTCGACAAAGAAAAAGCGGAATGGTTTGACAGGCTCGAAATAAGAAACGTTCAAATAACGATCGATGGCCCAGAAGATGTTCACAATAAATACAGGCCTTTGAAAGGTGGCAAGGGAACTTTCGACACCATTGTGGAAAATCTGGAGAATCTCTTCAGGGTCACGGAGAAACTTCAGGTCACGTTCAGAATGAATGTGGGACCTGACAACTTCCATCGTGTAGAAGAGTTTCTGAACGTTCTGGAGCGATTTCCGAAAGACAGAACGAGGGTATATTTCAGGTGGATTTTTGGATCGAACAGCAGGGAATTCTTTTTCAGGAAGGTCTATGAGATCAGAGATCGGGAGTCTCTGAACATTCTCAATTTCTACGAAAGTGCTGCGAAAAGAGGCTTCAATGTGTTTCTTCCCGTTCTTGTGCAAAACAGATACTGTGAGTACGACTGTGTGTCTTCTGTTGTGATAGGTCCACAGGGAGAGTTGTATCCATGCACAGTGAGAGTGGGAAAAGGCATGGAGATAGGAAGATTGACCAACCGAGGACTGGAATACGACAGGAAAAAATATCTCAGATGGCATTCTTTCGATGCTTTCGAAAGCGAAGAATGCATGAGGTGCAAACTCCTTCCTGTGTGCATGGGAGGATGTAGAAGTGCCAGGTTCGATGGCAAAACGGGATGCCCTGAAGAGAAAAAGGATCCGGAGAAATTCGCAAGGGAATGGTACAGGATAAAACTCCTTGAAAGGCAGGTCGAAAGACATGAAGCCTTCGAGATTTAATTTGGTAATAAATGAAAGCGATGGCACACTTTTGTTCAACACGCTTTCTCAAGCCCTTCTGTGGATAGATAGGAAAAACACCAACAAGGTACTGAAGACCCTGGAAGATCCTTCCTCGGCAGAACTTTCGAAAGCGGAAGTTGAAAAGTTGAAACGGGGAATGTTTTTGCTTGATGACAACTTCGATGAACTGGAGTTTCTGAAATTTCGCTTCAACACGTATCGCTACAGTGATAGATTTTTGAGATACACAATTGTTTTAACCCACTCCTGCAACTTCGATTGCGTTTACTGTTATCAGAAGGTAATTCATATTTCCTCAGGATCCTACATTTCTGAAAAAGTGCAAAGCAACTTCCTCCTGGATGTGGAAAGAAAATTAGAATACCAAAAACCAAACCTGCTGAGCGTTACTTTCTACGGGGGAGAACCTTTGCTTCTGGAAGAAACAGTGGTGAATCTGAGCAGCAAACTGAAAAGACTCTGCGAAAAATATGGTGTGAAGTACGATTCCTTCATCGTGACAAATGGCTACCTTCTGACGGAGAAGATGGTAGATGATCTTCAGAAAGCAGGAATAAAGGCACTGGACATAACACTGGACGGTACAGAGGTGTACCACGATCGGTACAGGAAAGCCAGAAACGGTGCTCCAACTTTCAGCACCATTTTCGAAAATATCTTTCGTGCTGTCAACAAAGGCTTATTCGTTCAGATCAGAGTGAACGTGTCTAGAGAGAACATTGAAGATGTGAAGAAACTCATCGATAGGATAGCAGAGAAAAAGTTGAGAGTGGAGTTCAATTTCCAGCCCATAGAGATCGTTGAGGGAAATCCCACAGGCTTTCAGGACACAGCACTGAACACAGAAGAGTTTGCGGAGATAGAAACGAAGCTGTGGTGGTACATCAGGGAGAAAATTCCTGAGTATCCTTTTGAATATTTCAAAAAACCACGTTTTGCAAGATGTGATGCCATGTGTAAGAACAGTTTCGTGGTCGATGTGGATGGAAGAGTGTACAAATGTTGGGGAGAACTTGGTATGGAGAACTGTTCAGGTTTTTTGAAAGAAACCGGAGTCGAATTCACTGGATCGTATTTGAAGTGGTTGACGTATGACCCACTTGAAGACGAAGAATGCAGAAGATGCCTTGTGCTTCCTTTCTGTATGGGTGGATGTGCTTTCAACAGGGTGGTTTATAGAACCCTGAAATCCTCAAAGGTAAAAAAGCCTCACACATGCATCCCGTTGAGGTACAATTTAAATGAGTTTATAAAGATAGTTGCAGATTACAAAAGGAGGAGTGCCGTTCATGGAATTTCTCAACGATCCAGTGGTGGATGAAAAGGTCTATCTGAGTTTCTGCGATAGTCTGAAAGACCGATGTGGAGACAGAGTGGGAAACTGTGATGAATGTACGAACAGTCACTGTGTAGGCCTTTGCAACACCGAATGTGATCATGTTCCATGGTGGAAGCGAATTTTCCTCTGGTGGTGAAGGTCATTTGAAACTTCTGATCAAAACGTTGTACTTCATTAGAAAAGATATCCTCATCTGGCTTTCTTACAGAACACAGCTTGTTCTCGGGCTCTTATCCGGTTTTGTGGGAATTGTCCAGTTCGGTTTCATTGGAAAATTCATCGCACAGGGGAACTACTTTCCCCTGATAGAGCGATACGGTGGTGACATCCTGGCGTACTTCATCACTGGTTCTGTTTTCATGTCTTACACGAATCTTGCCCTCATGACCTTCAAAGGTGTCATACAGAGAGAACAGAGCATGGGAACTCTCGAGTACATCCTTCTTTCAAAGACACCTCTCTGGCAGCTTTTTCTCTTCAGTTTCGTGTCTTCCTTCTTTTTCACCACGCTGAACATCACACTGATTTTTCTGGGACTGGTCTATCTCTTCTCGGTTCATATCACACCGAACTTTCTTGAAGCCCTGGTTGTTCTTTTCACTGTAATGCTTCCTCTCATGGGTATTGGCCTTCTCTCTGCGTCCATCGTTCTCGTCACAAAAAGAGGAGATCCTGTGGGGTGGCTTTACACCACACTCAGTGGCTTGTTTTCTGGTATCTACTTTCCCGTGGAAATTCTTCCAGACTGGATAAGACCTGTTTCGTACCTCATTCCCAGCACTTATGGCATAGACCTTTTGCGAAGAGTCCTCATGAGAGGCGAACACCTTTCCAGTGTGTCGGAAGGACTGGTTCTTCTTGCAGCAACAGGAACAGTATTGATATCAGCGGGAATCGTTGCGTTCAAAAGATCCTTCAATCAGGCCCGATTGAGAGGAAGTCTGAGCTGGTACTGAGGTGAAAACGTGCTAGAGGTGATCGATGTCTGGAAGAAATACCCTCCGAAAACACAGGCTTTAAGGGAAGTGAGTTTTGAGGCGGAAGAAGGAAGTATCACGGCGGTCTTCGGCGAGAACGGTTCTGGAAAGACGACGCTTTTGAAGGTTATAGCCTCCTTTCTCATTCCTGACAGAGGGAAGGTTCTCATAGACAGTGTGAACATCGTGGAAAAGCCTTCCTTTGCAGTAGAAAAGGTCAGCATATCAACCGGGTATGAGAGGAGCTTCTACTACAGGTTGAGTGTGGAAGAGAATCTGAAGTTTTTTGGTATGTTGAACGACCTTCTTGGAAAAACGCTGAAGAGAGAAACAGAAAGAGTGATGAAGGAACTGGGTCTTCTGGAGTGCAGGAAAAAGAGGTACATGGAACTTTCCACCGGGTACAAAAAAAGAGTTGATGTGGCAAGAGCCCTGATGAAAAAGGCGAGCATATACATCTTCGATGAGCCGTGCAGTGGAGTTGATCTCAGAACGAGATTGAAGATACACGAGATCATGAAAAGACTCAAAGAGAGTGGTAGAATCGTCATCTTTGCAAGTCATGACCTGGAGGATCTAAAGATCGCAGACAGGGTGATCGTTTTGAAAAAGGGCGAAAAAGTTCTCGAATTTTCTCCAAAAAAGGAAGATTTGGCGGCAGTGTTGAGAGGTATTTTAGAGATACAGGCATTTCCGGGGGATTGAGAGGCTATGAAATTTTTCTCAGCAAGTAACGTCAGAGACGATATCAAAAAATTCGAGAGGAAATACAAAAGGTACTATCCGATCTTCTTGTTACTGGAGAGCCTGTTTTTAACCACCAACGTTCTCACTCCACTTCTCATAAAAAAGACCATCGACAGTGCGTTCTACAGGGGTTCTGTAGAAGAAGTCGCTCTGTTTTCCATACTTTATTTTGTCGTTCTTGTGTCTCAGTCCTTCATCATGTACAGACTGAACTTCTCAGTTGCGAAACACCTGCTGAACGCATCACGGGCTAAGGAATCAAAGGGGGTTTATGCGAAAATCCTGACACTTCCACTATCTTTTCTGAACTCGAGGAACACCGGTGATTATCTTTCGATCTTCATGAGGGATATTCCGAAGGTGGCCTCGGGGATTTATCTTGCGAGGCTTCAGTTTTTCTTTAATCTGGGATTTTTCCTTGTTGTTCTTTCGCTTCTGTTCATCCTGAACGTGAAACTTGCCCTTGTGGTTCTGGTGAGCATCGCTTTGTTTTTTGTGTCGACTTCAATCCTGAAAAAGATAGTCATCAGGACATCTCAGAAAGACCAGGAAGCCTACCAGAGATTTTTGAAAAGATCCAGAGAAGTGGTGGAAGGAACACCGGTTCTCAAACAGTTTTCTGGCCTTTTGTTTCTCAGAGATTTCCTCGATTCAAGTGCCAGAGAGTGGAGCAGAGCAAGCATCATCCACAGCACGGTAAACGAACTTTCGAACAGGAACATCGAGATGAACAGATGGGCCGGGAGTACCATTGTCCTTGCCTTCGGTGTTTACCTTCTCTGGAAGAGTGAGATAAGTGTTGGAACCCTTCTGGCCTTTGAGTCCTACATGAACTGGATGTACGACATTGTAAGAATGGCACTCACAGGTCTGACGATGTTTTTCTCAACACTTCCTAACTGGGAAAATTTCACAAGAGTGTTTTCCCTGCCTTTTGAAAGAGCAGGCGGAATAGATCTTGAAAGGTTCGAAAAATTGCAGTTGAAAAACGTGCATTTCAAATACGATGAAACACCTGTTCTCACTGGTTTGAACCTCGAGATAAACTCTGGAGATAAGATCGCAATTGTGGCAAGATCCGGTGCAGGAAAGAGCACGCTCGTTTCTCTTTTCAACAGGCTACTGTCTCCTACAGAGGGTGAAATTCTCATAAACGGTGTTCCCATCGAACAGTACTCTCTCCAATCACTCAGAAGAAACATCGTTCTTGTTCGATCGAACGATATTTTGTTCGACACCACCATCAAAAACAACATCACCCTTTTTGAAGACTTCCCAGAAGATGAAATCGAAAATGTTCTCAAAATGTGCGAGTGTGACTTTGTTGAGGAACTGGAAAATGGAATAGACACGGTTGTTGGAGAAAGAGGGACAAGACTCTCAGATGGTCAGAGACAGAGAATCGTCCTTGCAAGAGCCCTGATAAGAAAACCGCAGGTTCTGATTCTGGACGAGGCTACGTCCGGTGTTGACAGCAGAACGGAAGAGAGAATCTTCGAAAAAATTATGAAAGAAGTAGAAACTGTGATCATCATCTCACACAGGCTTTCCACTATAAGGAAGGCTAGAAAGATATACGTCATGGAGGATGGACGGATCCTGAACTCTGGTTCTCACGATGAACTGATCATCAGGTGCGAAAAATACTCAGAGATCTTGAGAGAGCAGTTCGTGGAAGAATAAACCGGGAGGAAAAGCGGGTATGAAAATGGAAAAATTTCACCTCCTGAGAAAAAATCACATGGCACTCGTTATTTTGACAACCGCAAGTTTGATTGCCTCAGGTTTTTTCTATTCCAGAAGGGTCACTTTGCTTCAGAGTGCTGTTGACAGGGTCACTCAGGGAAAGGAGCTTTCAGCGTTCCTGGGAGACATCCTGCTGTTTCTCGTATTCCTCATATTAACTATCATCTTCGATTTCATGGCAAGTTTCATATCCGCTGTCAACAATGTCGGCATGCTCAAGAATCTGGTTGGAAATCAGATAAAGTTAATGCTCAACGCTGATATGCTTGAACTGAAAAAGAAAAACACGGGAGAGATAATAACCCGTATTTTCGACGATGGGTGGTACATAACCAGTTTGCACTCATTCACTATTCCAGATTTTGTGGCAACATCGTTCAAGGTAGGATTGCTCGGATTTGCATTTTATCAGCTCAGTCCAAAGATTCTTCTCATTGCTCTGCTCTTATCTCCCTTTTACAGTTTTCCACTATCAACGTCCAGACGGAAGATAATGGAGCATCAGGAAGAAGAACGCTTGAATTTTGAAAAATGTATCAAATTCATAAACGAAACGTTGAGTGGTGCAGCGGTTATCAAAGCGTTTGAATCAAAGAGGTTCTTCACCAAGGAGTTCGGAAGGCTATCCAACCTGTGGTTGAAAACATCGAACACACTCTTCAACGTGGTGACGAAGGCAGAAAGTTTATATCCTTTCCTGAACGGCATGCTTCCAATAGCCGTCGTTGCTCTATCGTCTTTTCTCATCGCAAAAAGGGAGATAACAATTGGAAGTGCTATCTCGTTCTTTTACTTTATCAGCGGATTTTACTCCTCAATAAGCGATATTTACAGCTCTGTTCTGGACTTTATGAGATCAAAGATATACAAAAAGCGAATTTCAGATGTTATGAAACTCAACATTGAAAAAGATGGTGAAAAGGAACTCAAAGATTTCAAACAGATACGTTTTCAAAATGTCTTCTTTGGATACCCGGATGGCAGAGAAATTCTCAGGGATTTGAACATAAAGATAGAAGCAGGAGACAAGATAGCCATAGTAGCAAGATCCGGTGCGGGAAAGAGTACACTTGTCTCTCTCTTCAACCGTTTTCTTACACCCACAAAAGGTAAGATCTTCATCAACAACATTCCCATCGAACAGTACTCTCTCCAATCACTCAGAAGAAACATCGTTCTTGTTCGATCGAACGATATTTTGTTCGACACCACCATCAAAAACAACATCACCCTTTTTGAAGACTTCCCAGAAGATGAAATCGAAAATGTTCTCAAAATGTGCGAGTGTGACTTCGTTGAGGAACTGGAAAACGGAATAGACACGGTTGTTGGAGAAAGAGGGACAAGACTCTCAGATGGTCAGAGACAGAGAATCGTCCTTGCAAGAGCCCTGATAAGAAAACCGCAGGTTCTGATTCTGGACGAGGCTACGTCCGGTGTTGACAGCGAAACAGAGGAAAAGATCCTTGAAAAAATTCTGAATGAGATCGAGACCGTGATCATCGTCTCTCATAGACTTTCCACCATAAAAAAGGCCAGCAGAATCATTGTACTGAACGATGGGAGGGTGGAAGATGAAGGTACCCATGAAGAACTCATGAAGAAATCTTCCCTCTACAGAGAAATTGTGAAGAGCCAGCTGGTAGGGTGATTCGATTTTTCTGCCACACGTCAACTGAATTGTAACAAATCGTCCATTTGTAAAATTATGACCTATAGGTTATAATCGCTAACGGGTGTATAGGGGAAAGGACGGTGTTCATGAAAAAAGAGATAATAGCATTGGACGAGTTTCAGAAAGAATTCGAAGAACTGATAAAAAGATATGTTCCAAAACGAAGAAGGGATAAATTGATATCGAAATATGAAAGTCTGATAAATTCTCTGGCCGTTGAAGGAGAAAAAGTCTTAGTGCAGCCTTACTTTGAAAAACTCAAAGGGACTGGTGATGTGAATTTATATGCTCTTAGGTTGGAAAAGAAAAATCCAAATATAAGGATCATTTTTTTCTTTCTATGAGAACTATGTGGTTTTTCTCTGCGCTTTTTTAGAGAAGAAAAGCAGCGATTATGACAGAGCTATAAACAATGCAGAGAAAAGATTACAAAAGATCACGGGAATATTGTGAAAGATCTAAGAGGAGGTGCCGGAGGTGAAGGAATTCAAAAAGTATTCCGATGTTTTTGAATTGTTCGAAGAAATGGGATTTCATCATTCTGAAGAGGAAAAAGTTTTTATCGAAGTGATGTCTCAGATAGGAGGCCAGCTGCTAGCCTATAGGAAGATGCACAACCTGACCCAGAAAGATCTGGCCAAAAAGCTCGGAGTATCCCAGTCTATGGTTTCAAAAATTGAAACAGGAGAGAAAAACATATCTATTAGGGTGCTGGCAAAGATAGTCGCTGCACTTGGTGGTAAAATCAAAATATCTCTTGGGTTACTGCCGGAAGAAGAAAACAAATCACCAAGATATGGCTTTGGAGTGTCTGAAGAAATAATCACATCTTTTGAAGCTCAAAGGAGTGTCGCTGCATGATGAAGCAAAAAAATAGTATTATCCCTTCAAGGAGTTTTTTCAGAATGCTGGGTTACTTCATTGAAGAAGCAAAATTTCAGTTAAAAGAAGTAAAAGGCAATTTTATTGATTACCAACTCGAACTCGAAACAGAATTTGAAGAAATAGTTCGACAGGGCAACAGTTTTTTTAGAAGCATTATTTTGGGTGTTCACATAGAAGGAAAGCAAGAAAACGTGCAGGTTCATGATATTTATGTGAGAATAAAAGGTAATTTCGAAGCTGATCTCAAAGAAAGCGAAAAGGATTTATTTGATAATCTCTGCAGGTACAACGGTTTGATGAACTTGCTTGTTATAGCCCGTTCTTTCATCGCTACAACGACTGCTCAAATGGGAATTCATCCTATACTTATCCCAATGGTGGACCTCACAAAAGTTGAAATAAAAAATTAGTCGCCAGAGTTAACTTCGCGGATTGTTTATCAATAAATGCAACATATTGAACGAACCTAGTTAAATTGCCATATTTAAAAGATGCGTTATTTCAATCATAACATAGGATAGTTTGAAATCATTCGGGCACTTCTATCTTCATAACATTTCTAAGCTTTTCGCATATGATCCAACTTTGTGTTTTTATGTTAACACATCAAGAGATATTTATCACAATTTCCTGGAGGGGATGTGTTTTCTGTAAATGAGGTTGTCCCAGAAAAGACCGGACATCCATCTGGCTTCATTCAACGTACAGCAAGATAGAACGGTCTATTCTTCTTCGTTCCACTAGTGGTAAAAAGAGACGAACAAGTTCTTCTTCTGTCTCACTGTCGATGGGAACACGGTTTACAACACGAAACGTCATAATCCAGGCTCTGAGGCCTTCTTCTCCGTCTTCTAAAATGCCGTAGAAAGGAGAGTCCGTTCCAGGTATGTGCCCTCTGATGGTCGTACCAAGCCCTGTAAGCTTTTCAAACGTTCCTTCTTTTGCCACAAAAGTGTACTCTCTGCCGTCTGTACCCTTCACAGTTTTTCTGATCACCACAATCACCTCCTCATTCGACCGTTCTGAGATCACTCTCGTTTTTTCCAATTCCAAAACTATGGTATCATTAAGAAAAAACAAACAACGGACGATGGGGGGGCGCCGCAAGAAGTGTCTTCAATGTGGTTTGCAGTTCTTTCATCGAATGAGGTGAGGAGAAAACCCGTTGGAGTTAGGCGACTCGGGAGAGACCTGGTGTTCTGGAGGGACAGCTTGGGAAAAGTCTACGCCCTGGAAGACTTCTGCGTGCACCGGAGGGCTAGGCTCTCAGCGGGGAAGGTTATAAACGATAGAATCCAGTGCCCCTTTCACGGGTTTGAGTACGACGGTAACGGCAGGGTGAGGCTTATACCGGCCCTCGGGAAGAACTACAAAGTTCCTGATAGATTTAGGGTTAATTCATACCCGGTTTACGAAAAAAATAACATAATATGGCTCTGGTTCGGAGAAGGAGAGCCAGAGAAGGAGCCAAAGTTCTTCGATGATATAGATGAGGACTTCGCTTATGCGGAGTTCAGGGAGCTCTGGAACGTCCCGTTCCCGAGGGCGGTTGAGAACCAGCTCGACGTCATGCACCTACCTTTCGTCCACAGAACCACCATAGGCCGGGGAAACAGGACCCTGGTCCACGGCCCCGTCGTCAAGTGGATAGACGAAGACAGTTTCATTTTTTACGTGTTCAACGAGGTCGATAGGGGGCAGAGGGTCAAAAGACCCGAGGAACTCAGCGGGGAGGAGTCGAGGGTTTACCTTGAGTTCATATTTCCCAACCTCTGGCAGAACCACATAAGTGAAGGTACGAGAGTGGTAGCCTTTTTTGTTCCCGTGGACAGGCAGAAAACCATGATATACCTCCGCTTTTACGTGAAAATGACGGGATTGAAACCCGTTGATTCCATCATAGCCCGTTTAAGCATGCCCTTAAACAGGATAATCCTCCACCAGGATAGGAGAGTTGTGGAGACCCAGGAGAGGGACATAAGGAAAGATGTCCTCGTCCAGGGTGACCTGCCCATAATGGAGTTTCGCAAAAGGCTTTATAAGGAAAAGAAACTGATTGATTTCCTGTTTGGTGGAGGTCAGTGAGATGTCCGGAGTGAAAACCTATGACCCGACTTCATGGAGACCAAAGCACCTTGACCTCCTGCTTTCAGCTGTAATAGCCTTCTCTCTCCCTGCTGTGGCGGGATGGCTCTATGATCTGAGCGGGGTCCTCATTCCCATGCTTATCTACTACTCCCTCGCCTGGGGCCTTGTGAAGCTGAGAAGAGGCGTTGTAGGCTATGGAACACCCTTCCCGAAAAAGCCTCCCAAGTGGTTCTATGTGAACGTCCTTGTAATACTCACGGCCCTATTCTTTGCCTACCAGGCACGGATTAGAGTTGAGGAAGTTGACCGGTTTGGTGTTCTCCTTACGGCACTTTTGTGGGCTCCGGTGAATGCTTCGACCGAACAGATACTCTGGCTCTACCTGTTTGATTCATGGGACCTGTACCCTGAAAAACCCAGGCTCAGATATCGCCTTGCAGGCCTGGTGTTCTTCGCCGCCTTCGTGGGGCTAATACACACGATGTTCTGGACAAAGTTCCTCCATGTAGCAAGTCCCGAGGGATTCTTTGGGGTGGCGTTTGTGCTGATGACGACCATTTCAGGGTTCATCCACATAGTGGTATGGCGTCAGTCCGGAAACATGGTTTTCACGTTCATACCACACTTTCTTCTGAACCTCGGCCCGCTCTTCTGGACGGGCTATAGCATAGTACCATACCTGTGGAGGTGAGAACCTGCGTCTCTGGTCGCTCCACCCAAAATACCTTGACGCCAAAGGGCTCGTGGCACTCTGGAGGGAAAGTTTACTGGCTAAAAAAGTGCTCGAAGGAAAGACCAGGGGGTACAGAAACCACCCGCAGCTTGAACGTTTTAAAAACCATTCAGAGCCGTTAAAGGCCATAAACGCCTACCTCTTTGAGGTATGGAGGGAAGCGGAAAGGAGGGGCTACCGCTTTGACATCAGGAAGATAGAGGTAGTGGAACTCAAGGAAAAGATCCCGGTCACGAAGGGCCAACTTGAATATGAGTTTCACCACCTCCTCAAGAAACTTCAGAAAAGAGATCCAGAGCGATATGAAACATTGAAAAGCGAAAAGGATATCCACGCCAGTCCTGTGTTTCTGATCATCGAGGGAAAAGTAGAACACTGGGAAAAAGGAGTCTTCCCTTGAATGGATACGAACCTTTTCTGGTTTACCCCGTTCTCATGCCTTCGTTTTCTTTCACTGGATACAGTCATATCCTTTTCTATCCACGAACACTTAAGGCAAGAACCCATAAAAACAAAATAACCCGGCCAAAACGGCCGGGCTGTTCATATCGATCTGGTAGCGGGGGTGGGATTTGAACCCACGACCTTTGGGTTATGAGCCCAACGAGCTACCAGGCTGCTCCACCCCGCACCGTCTAGATCCGTTTTTATACTATAGCATTTCTTTTGTTGCCTGTCAAGGGGAGGGTATCTTGCAAGTTCTCTGTGGTATATGATAAAATTAAAAACAGACGAGCGGGTGTAGCTCAGCTGGTAGAGCACCAGCTTCCCAAGCTGGGGGTCGCGGGTTCGAATCCCGTCGCCCGCTCCATTTCCCGGCAAACGCCGGGGTATATTTTTGTGGTATAATCATCTTCGACCCCAGTCCGGGGAAACCTGGACTGGCGGAGACTGAAAGATGGAGGTGTGGTGAAGTGGCGCTTGACCCAGAAAAGAAGAAAGAGATCATCAACGAGTTTCAGATTCACGAAAACGACACCGGTTCTGTTGAGGTACAGATCGCCCTTCTCACAGCGAGGATCAAACACTTAACAGAACACCTGAAAAAGCACCCCAAGGACTTTCACTCCAGAAGAGGCCTGATGAAGATGATCGGAAGAAGAAGGAAACTCTTGAAGTATTTGAGACGCAAAAAACCAGAAGTCTACCGAGAACTCATTGCCAAGTTAGGTATCAGGAAATAAAATTTTCAGGAGGGGGAAGCGGGCTTGTTGCCCGCTTCCTGATTTAAATTAAACAGGATGAGGTGATGGAAACATGAAAGAGTGGCGACGAGAGATTCTCGGAAGAGAACTCGTAGTCCAACATGGAAAAGTGGCAAAACAGTCAAGTGGAGCCGTTCTGGTGAGATTTGGAGACACAGCTGTTCTGGCAACGGCGAACATTTCTGACAAGGTGATCGAGGGAATCGATTTTGTCCCTCTCACCGTTGAGTTCCAGGAAAGGTTCTATGCCGCTGGAAAGATCCCCGGTGGTTTTATCAAAAGAGAGGGGAAGCCCAGTGAATCTGCCATTCTCTCAGCCCGTCTCATCGACAGGCCAATAAGGCCTCTCTTTCCAAAAAAATTGAGAAATGAGATTCAGGTGATCGTGACGGTGCTTTCAGCGGATCCAAACGTTCCACCCGATGTAGTGGGCATCTTTGCCGTATCACTCGCCCTGAACGTCTCGAAGATTCCGTTCGAAGGAATCGTTGCTGGCATCAGAATAGGCTACAGGGATGGTCAGTTCATAGCCTTCCCCACAGAGGAGGACATCGAAAAAGGTCTTATGGATATCACCGTCGCGGGAACGAAGGATGCCGTGACCATGGTTGAAGGTGAAGCCAAAGAGGTCTCAGAAGAGGATATGGTAAAGGCTTTGAGATTTGCACACTCCGTTATAAAAGAGCTCGTCGATTTCCAGGAAGAGATACTTTCGGAGTTCAACGTCGAGAAGATCCCCGTTGTTGAACCAGAACCACCAGAAGGACTGGTTGAAACATTCAACAGCCTTCTGGACAGAGAAGAACTCGAAAGAAGAATTCTTGTGAAAGCAAAAAAAGAAAGAGAGGCTGCTCTCAAAGAGTACGAGGAAAAACTCCTCAGTCAGACAGCAGAAGCACTTTCCATCGTTGATCCCGAGGAGATAAAACCCTTTGTTTCCGAACTCTACGAAGAAGCCGTTAAAAAGACGATGAGACGCCTGATCGTTGAGAAGGGAATCAGAGCAGATGGAAGGAAACCAAACGAAATCAGGCCTATCTCCTGCGAAGTGGGACTTTTTCCAAGGACACACGGATCTGCACTCTTCACAAGGGGAGAAACGCAGAGTCTTGGAATCGTAACGCTTGGAGCTCCCATGGACGTTCAGATCATAGACACACTCCTTGAAGAAGGCGTAAAAAGGTTCATGCTTCACTACAACTTCCCACCCTTCTGTACCGGTGAAGTGAAGCCTCTGAGAGGACCGAGCAGAAGGGAAATCGGGCATGGGCACCTGGCAGAAAGGGCCCTGAAGAACATGTTGCCACCCGAGGAGGAGTTCCCCTACACCATAAGGGTGGTTTCTGAAATCCTCGAATCGAACGGTTCCTCATCCATGGCAACGGTGTGTTCTGGATCCCTTGCATTGATGGACGCAGGAGTTCCTATCAGAAAACACGTTGCCGGAATAGCCATGGGACTCATCCTCGAAGAAGATGCAGAAGTCATACTCACCGACATCATCGGAATGGAAGATCACTACGGTGATATGGACTTCAAAGTGGCAGGAACAAGAGACGGAATCACCGCCTTCCAGATGGACTGTAAGGTTTCCGGTGTTTCCGATGAACTACTCATGAAAGCGCTCATGCAGGCAAGAGAGGCCAGAATGTACATCCTCGATAAGATGTACGAAACGATCTCTGCCCCAAGACCACACCTGTCCAGGTACGCACCCATCATAAAGGTGACGAAGATCGATCCAGATAAAGTGGCAGACGTCATAGGCCCCGGTGGAAGGGTCATAAAGAAGATCATAAAAGATTTCGACGTGAAAGTGGAAATCGACGATGAAACAGGTCTTGTCAAGGTGGTTGGAAACTCCGAGGAAAACGTTGACAATGCAATAGCACTCATAAGGGAAATCGCCAAAGAAATAGAAGTGGGAGAGATCCTCGAAGGAAAGATCACGAGGATAGAACCTTATGGACTGTTCATAGAGGTAAGGCCCGGAAAGATCGGCTTGCTCCATCAAAGCAAGGTTGGAGAGGATATGAGACAGTTCTTGAAAAAGGTGAAGGTCGGTGATACGATAAAGGTACAGGTTATAAACATAGACGATCTTGGAAGGCTTCAGTTCAAGCGTGTGAAGGAGGAAAGTCCCCAGCATGGAGAAGTGCACAATAAACGACATTGAAACCTTCATTATCCCATTCGACAAGGCGCGGACGGTCTCCTGCGCCTTTTTAATTAAAAAAGGATCGGCACACGAACCGGAGGAACTCGCAGGAATATCTCACTTCATAGAACACATGGCGTTTCGAGGAACAAAAAAATACGATCATTTCTCACTCAAATACACTGTTGAAGTGGTTGGTGGATCGTTGAATGCTTTCACAGACAAACTCGCTACGGCGTACTATGCAAAAGTGCCTGAGTTTCACTTCGAAAAGACTGCAGATGTTTTGAAGGAACTCACCTTCCATCCCGTTTTCTCACCAGAAGACACGGAAATAGAGAGAAAGATCATAATCGAAGAGTACAAGATGGCACAGGACGATCCCACGAGCAAACTGTTCGACACCCTGATCGAAACGGTCTGGCCCGGACCTTACGGAAGACCGATCATAGGAAGAAGAGAAACCATAGAGAAGATATCAGCAGAAGATCTCAGAGAATACCACAGGAAAAACTACAGCCCTTCAGACACAAAGATCGTTCTTGCCGGAAAAGTGAAGGATCAATATCTGAAGTTCCTTGAGGACATTTTGAAAGACCTGAAAAAATCAGAAGGGAAAAACGATCTTCCTCCTTCGCCATCTTTTCACTTTTCAGAGCCCAGGTATATAGTGAGGAACGATCTGGAACAGGTGCATGTCGCTATCGCAAAGCCTGTCTGTGGAAGAGAAGACGAGGATATATACCCTCTTTTTGTTTTGAACACCGCCCTGGGAAGCGGCATGAGTTCGATTCTATTTCACGAGATAAGAGAGAAGGAAGGATTCGTCTACGACGTGTTTTCCCAGCTCTACACACTCAAGGAGACAGGAATTCTGATCGTCTACGCTGCTCTGTCTCCGGAGAAGATAGAAGAGTTCTTCGAAAAACTCAGAGCGGTTCTCTCCAGCAGGGATCTTTTCATGAGGAATTTTGAATACGGAAAGATGAGGTACCTCGGAAAACTGGAGATGATAACGGACAACCCGGCTGGAATGATGAGTTTTGTCATCGATAATCTCTCACACAGTTCGCTGGAAACCCTAGAAGATCGTGTGGAAAAAGTGAAAACCGTCACCCAGGAAAAGTACCAGAGAGCTTACGAAAAATTCTTATCTGGGAAATGGAGTGTGTTCGGCATAGGCCCTGAGTCGGGAAGGATTCTTGAAAATCATGAAATGATAGTTTGAGGAGGGATGTGATGAAAGAGGCCTTAACGTTCGACGACGTGTTGCTTGTTCCCCAGTACAGTGAAGTACTTCCAAAAGACGTGAAAACACAGACGAGACTCACCAGGCAGATTCGGATAAACATACCCCTTGTGAGCGCTGCGATGGACACCGTTACAGAGGCTGCCCTTGCAAAGGCTCTGGCAAGAGAGGGAGGAATAGGGATCATACACAGGAACCTCTCTCCAGAAGAACAGGCTCACCAGGTATCGATTGTGAAAAAGACAGAAAACGGCATCATCTACGACCCCATAACGGTGACACCGGATATGACCGTGAAAGAGGCAGTTGATCTCATGTCGGAGTACAAAATAGGTGGCCTTCCTGTCGTGGACGAAGAGGGAAAACTCGTCGGCCTTCTCACAAACAGGGATATCAGGTTCGAAAGAAACCTCTCTAAGAAGATAAAGGACCTGATGACACCAAGAGAAAAGCTCATCGTGGCACCGCCTGATATCTCCCTTGAGAAGGCAAAGGAGATCCTTCACGAACACAGGATAGAGAAACTGCCCCTTGTTTCCAGAGATAACAAACTCGTTGGTCTGATCACCATCAAAGATATCTTGAGCGTGATAGAACACCCGAACGCTGCAAGGGACGATAAAGGAAGACTCCTCGTTGGTGCCGCCGTTGGAACAGGTCCCGACACTATGGAGAGAGTGGAAAAGCTGGTCAAGGCAGGGGTGGACGTTGTCGTCATAGATACAGCACACGGACACTCAAAGAGAGTGATCGAGACTCTCGAGATGATAAAGGCTGACTATCCGGATCTGCCAGTTGTGGCTGGAAATGTGGCCACGCCCGAAGGAACCGAGGCGCTCATAAAGGCAGGGGCAGATGCGGTGAAAGTTGGAGTTGGACCTGGCTCCATATGTACCACAAGGGTTGTTGCGGGCGTCGGAGTTCCACAGCTCACTGCCATCATGGAATGTTCCGAAGTTGCCAGAAAATACGATGTTCCGATCATAGCAGATGGAGGAATCCGATACTCCGGTGACATCGTAAAGGCCCTGGCGGCTGGTGCCGAGAGTGTGATGGTTGGAAGTATCTTTGCAGGAACAGAGGAAGCTCCGGGAGAAACGATACTGTATCAGGGAAGAAAATACAAGGCTTACAGGGGAATGGGAAGCCTCGGTGCCATGAAGTCTGGCAGTGCCGACAGATACGGTCAGGAAGGGGAGAACAAGTTCGTTCCAGAGGGAATAGAGGGCATGGTACCGTACAAGGGCACCGTGAAGGATGTGGTGCATCAGTTGATCGGTGGCCTGAAGTCCGGTATGGGATACGTGGGAGCCAGGACGATAAAGGAACTTCAGGAAAAGGCCGTCTTCATCAGAGTCACACCCGCTGGTGTGAAGGAAAGCCATCCGCACGACATCATCATAACGAAAGAAGCACCGAACTACTGGATTCAAACCTGAGAGAGTTTCTTTATGATCTCGTATTCTTCCATTGCCTTCTCATGCATGCCGAGTTCTTCGTAAAGTCTGGCAAGTTTCAATCTGAGTTTCACGTTCTCTGGACTCTTCTGGAGCAGCTTCAAATAGAGCGAAGCTGCTCTTTTTTTCAAACCGAGGGTTCTGTAAAGAAACGCCCTGAATCTCGTTGAAAATATCAAAAAAACAGGCAAAAGCAGGAGAAAGTAGATGTATTGAGTCTTATGGACTGTTCTATCTTTCCTTTCGTTGAAGAGGGAAACCATTTTCTTTCTGAGATTCTCTTTTGGAATGGTGAGACTTTCGTATTCAGAGACGATCTCTTTTGAGTCTTCGGAAGAGAGGGAAGAATTCAGTCTTGCCATCAAAGAGAAGTACTTTCTGATCTCCTCCTCCAGTGTGCTTGGTCGATCGTATCCCATGGCCCTTGCGATCTCAAAGAGTCTCAGAAAATACGGATATTTTTCCTCTTCGAGCGGCAGATTCTCTATCTTCTGCACAATGGCAAGACCTATTTCTTCTGCGTTTTTGATCTTTGAAAGAGCGGTGATCACTTCGTAAGAGAACAGGAATGGGTTTTCAAAGAATCTATTGATGAGTTCTTCTGCGAAAGCGTCCGGGTTTTCTATCTCCAGGGGAACGTTCAGCTTCCAGAAGAACGGGAACTCAAGTATATCACTTAGACTCTGAAGGCTTCTTACAAACGATTCCAGATTTGGGAAAACTCTCTTCAGAAGATCGGTTTCCTCTTCTGGGAAAGTTTCATCTTTCAGCTTCTTCACCAGTTCCTGAAGGTCTTCGGAGACGATCTCTTCTGACAGTGAAGGATGAGCTTCAACGAGTCGTTTTTTTGCAAAGAGGAACTCTCCCACTGTCTCGATCCCTGGATCGGAAGGGTTCTCCTTTACATAGTTCAGAAACATGCTGATGGCTTTCTGTACGTCTGTTTTTGAAACTTCCTTTATTTCATCGAGAGAAGTGGCCAGAAGAACCGAGGAAAGAAAAAGAAAAAACAAAGCCATCCTCCGCAAGATATCACCCCGATTCCAGAAGGGGCTCCAGGAATTTTTTCCAGAAGACCTTGAAGAACAGGGCAAGTGGTACCCCAACGAAGGATCCAAACATACCGAAGAGTTTTCCAAAGAACAGAATGGAAAGAATTATGTACACAGGATTGAGCTTTTCCAGCCCCTTCATCAACTGGATGAACACGATGAAGGCGGCAGCGTGGATGAGTACAGCGAACAGGGCGATGAGCAAAACCCCCTTCACCCCGAGCGTGAGGGAAAAGAGCAGAACGGGAACGTACTCGAGAACCACTCCGACTATCGGTATGAAATTGGTCACGAACGCCCAGAGGCTGATGATGGCACTGTACTTCAGGTCGAAAGTCTCAAACACAATCCAGTACGAAAGGCCGATGATGAGGGCATTTATGAAGATCACCCTTATGTACCTTCCCATACTTCTGTAAACGCTGATCAGAAAGTCTCTTGCTTCCTCTCTGGCACTCTTTGGATAGATCGCAACGAAGAAATCGGCAATCTCACGTACGTAGAAGATGGTATAGCCAAGCCCAAACAGTGTGAACACCACCACGGTGGTAACGGAGAGGAAATTGGTGGTCACCAGCGAGAAGACGTAGTTCAATAGATCGTTGAGCTTTGGCTCAAGGAACGTCATTATCTTGTCGAAGACGGGAACCAGCTCGGGCGATCTCACATAATCTCTCCACACCTTGTTCTCAAAAACACCCGTTATGAACTCGATGAAATTGCCGAACTCGTTGAACACAGGAGGAATGATAACATAGAGAGAGTAGACTACCACGAAAAAGAACAACAGAAGTGCCACAACACGGGAAACCCGTTTTCCAAGCCTCATCTTCTCGAAAAATCGCACAACGGGATCCAGTAGCAGTGTGAAAAATATCATCATCGTGATGACCGCAAAAACTTCTGGAAACACCTTGAACACCAGAAAAGATATCAGAACGTATAAAGTGGTGAAGAAGAACGCCTTGTCTTCAACGAATCTTCTGACCCTCTCCAATTCATTCCCTCCCGAGTTTTTCAACGCTCCATTCCACCAGAGTCTGGTAAAAAGCCTTCTGATGCTCGGGATCCTCGAACAGTTCATGATAGCCACCGGGAAAGCTCACCAGTTTTTTCTCCGTTTTCAGCGCTTCGTAGAATTTCTTGCTTCCATCAAAAGGCACCACACGATCGTCCGTTCCATGAAGAATGAGAACGGGGACTGTTATTTTTTCAGCTTCTCTGAGGGCCTTTTTCATGTGTGTGAGCATATCCGAGGCAAGTTTGAACGAAATCCTGTCGTGAACGAGAGGATCTTTTATGTACGCTTCCACTGCCTCTTTGCTTCGAGAGAGGTCTTTTGGATCTATGTTGTTGCTCATGGTGAGAAATGGCACGAACATCGACAGAAATTTTACGAAAAGAACAAGGATCGGCAGTGGGGGATCCGAGAGTGAAAGAGCGGGAGCAGACACCGCCAGTCCCTTCAGGTTCTCTGGCTGGAAGAGCTGAACGTATCTGATGCTCAAAAGTCCACCAAGGCTGTGACCGAACAGAACGTATCTTTTTAGATCGCGGGTGATGTCTTCAAGAATCCTGAAAACATCTTCGAATCGAAGGTGCCCCCGTCTTCCCTCGGCTTTTCCGTGACCGGGAAGATCGAAGGTGATCACCTGAACACCCTCTGAGACAAACTCCCTCACCAGTCTTCTGTACCTTCCGGAGTGCTCACCAAGACCATGGACGATCACAACTGTTCCTTTCCAGTCCTCTCCGTGCTTTTGAAGGTTCATGTTCCTCCCCCCAGTGCTCTTTCAAGTCTTCTCATGAAAACCTCTTTGCCGAGAATGGGGATTATGTTCACAAGTTCCGGTCCTTCGTCTTTTCCGGTGAGAATCCTTCTCAGCGTCATGTAAAAATCTCTGGGCTTTATTTTGCTGTTTTTCAGCACCTTCTTGAAGATCTTTACGATGTGGTCCATCTCCCAGTCAACACTCTGAATCTCTTCCCTCAGAGAGGCAAACGCAGGCTTCAACTCTTCTGGTATATCCATCGGCTCTGGATCTTCGAAGAAAAAGCGTGCCTCCTCTGGTAGATCAGCGAGGGTTTCCGCCCGCTCCCTTGTGACCTCCAGGACCTTTTTCAGATAATCCTCATCGTCTACCTTCAAGCCTGCCTTCTCGAAAAATGGCCTGGAAAGTTCCACCAGCCTTTCTATGGGCACATTCCTCAAATAGTATCCGTTCATCCACTTCAGTTTCTGTGGATCGAAGATGGCAGGGTTCGGACTGAGCCTGTCCAGTGAGAAAGAAGCGATAAGTTCTTCCATGCTCAGAATCTCTTTCCCTTCCGGGTGGGACCACCCAAGAAGTGCCAGATAGTTCACCACCGCCTCTGAAAGATAACCCATCTCTCTGAAGGCCTCCACAGAGGTGGCTCCGTGCCTTTTGCTCAGTTTCTTGCCATCCGGTCCCAGTATGGTGGAAACGTGTGCAAAGACGGGAGGTTTTCTTTCAAAGGCCTCGTAGATTGCAAGCTGCCGCAGCGTGTTCGACAGGTGATCATCCCCTCTGATCACATGGGTTATTTCCATGAGCATGTCGTCCACAACACATGCGAAATTGTACGTGGGAAGACCGTTGCTTCTCATTATCACAAAATCCCCTATCGAACCTTTTCTGAAAACCACCTCTCCCTTCACCACATCGTTCAGAGTGTAGTCTTTCCTCGGCATCTTGAAGAAAACGGCAGGTGAAAGACCTTTTTCTTCGTACTCTCTCCTTCTCTCTGGTGTGTCGTACTCTTCGAACATATCCTGAGAGTAATGAGGTGGTTTTCCTTCCGAAAGTAGTTTTTCTCTGATTTCCTCTATCTCTTCTGGATAAGCGTAGACGTAGTACGCCTTTCCTTCTTTCACAAGCATCTCCGCGTATTTTCTGTATATCTCCACCCTCTCGCTCTGCCTGTACGGTCCAAAATCTCCACCCACATCGGGTCCTTCATCCCACATGAGTCCAAGCCATCTTAGGGAATCCATGAGTTTTTCTTCGTACTCTCTTTCTGACCTTTCCAGGTCGGTGTCTTCTATTCTCAAAACGAACCTTCCTTTCTCTTTTCTTGCGAACAGAAAGTTGAACAGGGCAGTTCTTGCACCACCAACGTGCAGAAACCCTGTTGGACTCGGAGCGAATCTCACCCTCACCAATCCAGAACACCTCCCAGTGTGTACTCACCGGCCAGTATCTGATCCAGAACTTTCTTCGGTGAATCCGGTTTTCCCTTCAGTTCTATGTACCTTCTTCCCACCTCATCGGGAAAGTGTGCATCAGATGAAACTATGACCCTGAATCTTCCCTCCGCTTTCGATCTTCCTTCCTCACTCACCACCTCGGCTACTGGAACATCGAGGTTCGGGAAAAAACCGAGCTGGTACAGAACACCGAACCTTCTCTCAACGTGAGCGTAGGCTGGCACTCCTCTGAAGGACAGAACAAGATCAACTGCCTGAGATATCGTCAGATTCGCTGGAAAACCAAGCGGCATGTTTTCGTATCCGATGTAGTCACCATCTTCGTTGACAAGAAGCTGATATCCCATTTTCTCATGATCGTGCTTCAACCTGGGAAGATGTTCGTACAAAACTTCTGTGAGTTTGAGGGCATCCTCAAAATTTACGAAGAAGCCGAGCAGATGAACATCCTCCACAGTCTGTATCTCCACACCAGGAATCACAAGCTTCTTCATCTTCGAAAAAGCCAGGGCGTTCCTTGCACTGTTGTGATCGACGATCCCAAGAATGTCCACTTCCGCCTTCTCGATAACAGGTGGTATCATGAGAAGATCTGCGCACGGTGAAAGGCACGTGTGCACATGAAGATCTGCCTTCATCGCAACCCCAGTTCGTACACCTTCCCGGAAACCACGAAGGAATTTTCGTCGGTCTTCAAAAGGACTATCCCGTTCTCCCTGGCCTTCTCAATCGTCTCTCTTTCGTACTCGTGCCCATCACAGAGGATGATTCCTTTTATCCCGACAACCGTGGCAACCGCAACTATGTTCACGTGGGACTGAACGGTGATCCAGAGAGTGGACGGCTGTGCCCTTCCAAGAACTTCACTTAAAAGGTCACAGGTGAAACCGTGCTCTACCTCAACGTTCAGATTTCCACACACGTGTTCCAGCCCGAGTTTCTCAACTATCTCCCCTATCCTCACGTTTATCCCTCCTGAAGAAGACCATCTCGACTATCACACCTTTTCCTACCTCTGAGATGATGACCATTTTATCGGAGTATCTTCTCATATTTGGAAGACCCATTCCCGCTCCAAAACCGAGTTCTCTTATGTGATCGGGTGCCGTGGAGTACCCCTCTTTCATGGCAAGTTCAAGGTTTTCAATGCCCTTTCCCTTGTCTTCCACCCTCACTGTGATCTTTTCGTCGTCTATGAAGCAGTATATGTATCCATCGGACTCGCTGTGGATGACCACGTTCGCTTCTGCCTCATAGGTTGCAATTGCCACTTTCCTTGCCAGTTCCTCGTCCACACCACGCTCCAGAAGAAACTTCTTCAACCTGGAAGCGCCGATGCCTATCATGTTGACGTCGAAGTAATCTATGTGAAAAACGAAGTCCGCCTTTCCTTTTTCCAGAGTCTCCCCGGTGATCAGTGATGTGCCCTTTTCGAGAACCTCTTCCATCCTCTTGTCGTGAAGGTACATGATGCCAAGTTTTGCCAGAAGGAAATATATGATGTCGTGTTTTGTGACGATACCGACCAGTTTTCCTTCGTCGTTCACAACGGGGAACCTTCCATAGCCGTATTTCTCAAACGTCTTCACGGTATCCTGGAGGGTGTCGGATTCTCTCAAACACACCACGTTTCTGGTCATGCGTTTTTCCACACTGTCCTTTATGTAACCTCCCTCAAGGGCCTTTATTATGTCCTCCAGACTGACTATCCCGACGACGCGCTTTTCACTGTCCACAACCGGAACACCGGAAATTCTTTTGATGCGCATGATCTCCTTCACATGAAGGAGGGTTTTATCTGGTGTTACGTAAACCACATCGGGATTCATGAACTCGGAAACCCTCACATCCTGGAATACTGCCTGGAGTCTGTCTATGATGGAAACACTCATTCTATCCTCTCCTGATCGGTTTTAATCCCTTCAAAAACAACCTTCCACATGTCTCGAACATGGAGAGATTGGTCGCCAGAACGGCTATGTTGCATTCCTCCGCAAGTTTGACGATGTTTTCTGGAATGTCTTTTTTTCTGACGAAAAGAACTGCTGGAATGCCCACCACCATGGCTGTTCTCACCGCCTGCGGAGAGTGAAGCCCAGTGATCAGAAGGACCCCTGGCTCAGCAAAGGCCAGCACATCACTCATGAGATCTGTTGCAACGGCCTTTTCTATCTCCAGCTTTCCATCTCCGGTGAGAACCACCCCTTCTATCGTGGAAGCTATCTCTTCCAGAGTCACGGGAACACCTCCTAAGTGGCTTTTCCTATGATTCTTGGAGGTTTTTTGTCCTTCTTTCTGAAGCGCAAAAGAGAGTAATAGACAAAGACTCCTCCAAGTGCGGAAAAGAACGTCAACCAGTCTTTCCAGTTCAGAGAGTAGCCAGTTATCACAACAGCGGCGAATATCACAAGAGGAACAAAGTAGACGATGGCTGATACCTTCATGGGATCGTACTCGGGAATGTCCACGATCACTTCATCACCAGGTTTCAACTGCTCTTTTTCATTCCACTCTGCCTCGAGGTTTATCTCATTTCCAGAAACACATATGCTCTTTGCCGGACAACTTCCACACGCGCTCGTTCTGGCTTTGGTCACGACCACTTTGTTTTCTTTCACTTCCTTCACGAACATCCTTTCAATCACAGAATCACCCTTTCACAACACCGAGCGGTACCATTCTGGCTATCTTCCTTGAGATACCTATCTCGTGCACGATGTGTACGACCCTGTCCACATCCTTGTAAGCCTCGGGTGCTTCTTCAACGAGCGTTTTTTTACTTTTGCTCATGACGATGATGTTCTTTCTTTCCAGTTCGTCGAGGATCTCCCTGTAACTCCACCTCTTCAGAGCGGCGGATCTACCGAGAACCCTTCCAGCACCGTGTGCTGTCGATCCAAACGTCTTTTCCTCAGCCTTTCTGGTGCCGATCAGAAGATAGGAAGCCGTTCCCATGTCACCCGGTATGATAACGGGTTGTCCCACTTCCCGGTAAATTTCCGGAACTTTTTCGTTTCCAGGGCCAAGAGAGCGCGTGGCACCCTTTCTGTGAACAACGAGTTTTTTTCGTTTGCCGTCTATTTCGTACTCCTCCACTTTGGCGATGTTGTGGGCAACATCGTAGATCAGTTCCACGCGCGTGTCTTTTCCGAAGACCTTCCAGAAGGCCTTTCTGACGAGGTGCCCGAGTATCTCTCTGTTTGCGAACGCGTAATTTGCCGCACAGTTCATGGCAGAGTAATATGCCTGGCCGAGTGGATGCTCGAACGGTGCGTTTATGAGTTGCTTGTCGGGTAGATCTCTGTTGTGTTCCTTCAGCCTGTCCCTCATGAGTCTTATGTAGTCCGTCGCCACCTGATGTCCAAAACCCCTGCTTCCAGAGTGTATCATGATCGTTATCGTACCCACTTCCAGGCCGAAGAACTCTGCCAGGTCCCTGTCGTAGATCTCCTCCACCATCTGGACCTCTATGAAGTGATTTCCCGCTCCAAGCGTTCCAAGTTCGTCGCTTCCCCTCTCGAAGGCTTCCTCAGACACATAGTTGGGATCGGCGGGGTGTATCTTGCCACCGTCCTCTATCCTCTCAAGGTCCTCTTCCAGGCCATATCCAGCCTTTACAGCCCATTCTGCACCCTCGACGAGGACCTTCCTGAGACCTTTTTTTCCAAGGACGATGTCTCCCCTTGCACCAACACCGGCGGGTACTGTTTCGTAAATGGCTTCGACGATGGCCCTCAATCTATCCCTGACATCTTCGTATGTGAGATCTGTCTTCATCAGTCGAACACCGCAGTTTATGTCGAAACCCACCCCTCCAGGTGAGATGATTCCGTCTTTTGCATCAAAAGCTGCAACACCACCTATCGGGAAGCCGTAACCCCAGTGTATGTCGGGCATGGCAAGGGCGTACTTCACGATCCCAGGAAGCGTTGCCACGTTCATAAGTTGTTTCATGGCCTCTCTGAATTGAGGGTCATCCACACTCTCAGCGTCCGTGAAAACAATGGCGTCCACCCTCATCTTTCCCTCTCTGGGGATCCTCCACATGTATTTATCGAGTCTTTCTATCTTCATGGTCCATCCCTCCCAACTCTTAGTTTATCATTAAATGATAGAATTGAACGAGGAGGCAGAGGATGAAAGAGCATCGTCTGGCTGTGGACCTGTCCCTTGTCTCACTGGCGAAGAAAATGAGAACGCTCGGACTGGACGTTGCAGTCTGCCAGGCAAAGACACCAGCGGAAGCTCTTGTGTTCTGCAGAAAAGAAAAAAGGGTTCTTCTCACAAGAAACAGAATTTTTGCCCGCTTCTTCGAGAAATACAACCACGAGTGTCTGCTTGTCACCACAGAAGAGGAAGGCCTCAAAATAGTCCTTGAACGTTTTAAAACAGGAAAACCAAGATGTCCTTTCTGCAACGAAGAACTAACATCGGTTCGGCGAGAAGAAGTGCTCGGCAGGGTTCCGATCTACGTGTTTTTGAGTGCGGAAAAATTCTCAAAGTGTCCAGAATGTGGGAGGGTGTTCTGGAAGGGATCTCATTTAAAATGGATCGAGGAAGTGATAGAACATGACCCTGGAGGAGCTGAAGAAGATACAGGGAATAGAGGTGATGAAAGACAACACAGAAGTTCCTGAAGGAGTGTACTCCTGCAAAATCGGGCACTTTACAATCGTGGCATACGACCCTTCTTCAGCCCTCATGGTGAAACTGTTCAGGAAACTTTCCACCTACAGAACACTCTTTTCCTTCTTCAAACTTGCCTGCCGCCTTTCAAAAGAGGAATTCTTCAGGAGATCTCTCAAGACTATCGAAAAACTTTTCTGCGCAGATGAGGTTTTCTTTATCGACACTCACACTTCTTTTTCCTCCAGAGAAGAGAAGCTATCCCTTGATGAGATAAAGAGAAAATACCCGAAGATTCACATAAGGGAGTTGAAGAACAAGTCTTATCTTGCCATTGCAAGAGAAAGGGATCTGGACGAAGAAGAAAATCTCTTCTGCCGAAAGTTTCTGGAACTGGCTGAATCGTTGAACGAAAGGTGGCACTTCAAAGAGGATATACACAGGATGAAGGAGGCTCTGAAGGAGCACTCAAGGCTGGTGGAAATTCAGAAAGAACACATAAAAAGAATGAGGATAATCTACTACGTTAGCCAGGCCATGCGCTCTGTTTACGATCCAAACAACCTGTATCGGGTGATTCTTCTGAGCCTTGTTTCAGAGAGGGCTTTCAATTTCGACCGGGCGGTCCTTTTGAAAAAAAACGATGCTACGAACTCCCTGGAGGTCGTCTCTGCCTTGGGTGGGGAAACAAGGCAGGAACACGAAGAACTGAAGCGCTACCTCAGAAGAAGGACCCTCAGGTACACCGATCTTGTTCAGTTTCTCAGGGAAGAGGCTCTCACATTTTCTTTCGAAACGAGTTTCAGTGAAAGACTGAAACGAAGAAGATTCTACTACAGAGGACATCCCATATTCGAAAGAGTAGTTCTGAGAAAAAGCACGGTAAGAGTCTCCAGAGACATTCTCAGAAAAATGGGCTATGAAGCAGAAGATGTCCTCGAGGCCCTCGAAAGTGAAAACTTCGTTGTTTTTCCTCTTCTGGGACGCTGGGACACCCTCGGAGCGGTTGTGGTGGACAACAAATTCAGTGAAAGACCGATCACGGATCTGGATCTTGATGTTTTGAAACTCTTCTCGGAGAGTGCGGGTCTTGCCCTGGAGAACGCCATCAACTACGAGGATTTGAAAAGAAAAACCCTGGATCTTCAGCGTCAAAACGAACTCGTGGAGAAACTCAAGAACTTCAGTGAGAGCATCCTGGAGAGTCTGGAAGCCGCCATCATAACACTGGACAGGGACGGTCGAATAACAGAGTGGAACAAAAAATCGGAGGTGCTCTTTGGTTACAGGAAGGAACAGGTGCTTGGAAAGAGGTTGAAGAACCTGCCCGGGTTTGAAGAGATAGGTGCCATCGCCGAAAGTGTCATGGAAGAACACGAGCCGGTCTTTCTCAATTTCTACAAGTTCCAGGAAAAGTACTTCAACGTGAGATTTTCTCCCTTGAGAAACACAAAGACACAACTCCTCGAGGGCGTGATCATCACAATCGATGACGTAACCGAGCTGTACAGGTACGAAGAAGAACGAAAGAAAAAAGAAAGGCTTTCTATTCTGGGAGAGATGACAGCTCGGGTTGCCCACGAGATTCGAAACCCCATTACCATAATAGGTGGTTTCGTGAAACGCATGAGAAAACACATAGACGATCCTGAAACACTGAAAAAATATGTGGACATCATCACCGGAGAACTCTCAAGACTCGAGGGAATCGTTAGGGAAATCCTGGAGTACAGTAAGGAAGAGCAGATTCTGGAGTTCTCCGAGTTCAACCTTAACGAACTCATAAAAGAGGTTTACGTTCTCTTTGAGGAAAAACTCAGGGAGATGAACATAGACTTCTTTTTTGAAACCGACAACGAAGATCTGAGGGTGAAGGCCGACAGGTCGAGGATAAAGCAGGTGTTGATAAATCTGGTTCAGAATGCGATAGAGGCAACAGGAGAAAATGGTAAGATAAAAATAAAGTCGGAGGATGTCTACAACGTGGCAAGGGTTTCTGTCTGGAACTCAGGGCCTCCTATTCCGGAAGAATTGAAAGAAAAGATATTTTCACCATTTTTCACCACCAAAACACAGGGAACTGGCCTTGGGCTTCCCATTTGCAGGAAGATCGTAGAGGATGAGCACGGAGGAAAGATATGGGTGGAGAACACCGAAGGAGGGGTCATGTTCATTTTTGAGATTCCAAAAACACCAGGAAAAGAGGTGAGAGAATGAAAAAGAAAATACTCGTTGTGGACGATGAACCCAACATGCGAGAACTCTTGAGAGAAGAACTCGAAGAAGAAGGATACGAAGTGGAAGCAGCGGAAAACGGGGAAGAAGCCCTGAAGAAGTTCTCTTCAGGTGACTACGACCTGGTGATACTCGACATAGAGATGCCCGGTATGAACGGTCTGGAAGTTGCGGGAAAGATCCGCGAGATGAAAAAGGACGCCAGAATCATCCTGCTCACCGCGTATTCTCATTACAGGTCGGACCTTTCCTCGTGGGCTGCCGATGAATACGTTGTGAAATCGTTTAATTTCGATGAATTGAAAGAAAAGGTGAAGAAACTACTCTCGTGACGCAGGAGGTGTGAAGCGTTGGATTACAAAAATACGCTGAATCTGCCGAAAACTTCGTTTCCAATGAGGGCGAACCTGGTCAACAAAGAAAAAGCCTTCCTGAAAGAATGGGAAGAGATGGATCTCTACAACTACGTCCTCGAGCAGAGGAAGGGAAAGCCCCTCTTTGTTCTCCACGATGGTCCACCGTACGCCAACGGACACATACACATCGGAACGGCACTGAACAAGATACTGAAGGACATCGTGGTCAAGTACAAGACTATGAGAGGGTACAGAGCACCGTACGTTCCGGGATGGGACACCCACGGTCTTCCCATAGAGCACAGGGTTTCTCAGGAACTCGGTGACAGGATAAAAGAGATGTCACCTGCTGAGATAAGAAAGAAGTGTGAAGAGTTTGCCTTGAAATTCGTTGAAATACAGAAGGAAGAGTTCAAAAGGCTGGGTGTGCGTGGAGACTGGAACAATCCTTACATCACTCTCAAACCGGACTACGAGGTGAAGATCCTCGATGTATTCAAAACACTCGTCGAACAGGGAAACGTTTACAGATCTTTGAAACCCATCTACTGGTGTCCAAGATGTAGAACCGCTCTTGCAGAAGCGGAAATCGAGTACCACGATCACAGATCTCCTTCCATATACGTGAAGTTCAGATCGAAGGATGATCCAAACCTCTACATCGTGATATGGACCACCACCCCGTGGACCCTTCCTGCAAACGTTGGTATAGCACTTCATCCCGATTTCGAGTATTCTGTCGTGAAGGTTGGAGATGAAAGATGGGTGATCGCCACAGATCTTCTTGAGACTTTTTCCAGAGAAACGGGCGTTGACTGCTCCGAAGTGGTGGAAAAGATAAGGGGTAAAGATCTGGAAGGGAAGGAGTTCCAGCATCCTATTTTTGAAGATAAGACCTCCCGCGTGATACTGGCAGATTACGTTTCTCTGGAAACGGGAACGGGTTGTGTCCACATCGCTCCGGGGCACGGTGAAGAAGACTACGTTTACGGTCACGTGAAATACGGTCTTCCCATCGTCTCTCCGGTTGACGAGGAAGGACGATTCACCGATGAAGCAGGAAAGTACAGGGGAATGTTCATAGAGGATGCCAACAGGGTGATCATAGAGGACCTGAAAGAAAAAGGCATACTCGTTCACGCATCCACCATAACACACTCCTATCCACACTGCTGGCGCTGTAAGGGACCGGTGATCTTCAGGGCAACCGAGCAATGGTTCATCTCGGTGGATCACAACAACCTGAGGCAGAGGGTACTTGAGGAGATAGACAGGGTCAAATGGATACCGGAGTGGGGTCGAAACAGAATCAGATCCATGGTGGAAGAAAGGCCAGACTGGTGTATCTCAAGACAGCGTGTCTGGGGAACTCCCATACCAGCCGTCAAGTGTAAAGAGTGCGGAGAAGTCACTCTCGATCCGAAGGTGATCGAACACTTCATGAAGATCGTGGAGAAAGAAGGAACGAACGCGTGGTTTGAAAAAGACGTGGAAGAACTGATTCCTGATGATTTCAGATGTCCAAAATGCGGTGCGCGCTCCTTCGAGAAGATGCTCGACACACTCGATGTGTGGATCGATTCCGGGTCTTCTTTCGAGTACATAACCACGAGGGAAGATCATCCCTTCCCGCTTGACATGTACCTTGAAGGAAGCGATCAGCACAGGGGATGGTTCCATTCTTCCATCTTCCTTGCCGTTGCAAAGAGGGGATCCGCTCCTTACAAAGAAGTGCTGACACACGGGTTCATAAAGGATGAACTCGGCAGGAAGATGAGCAAATCCCTTGGAAACGTCGTGGATCCCATGGAAGTGGTCGAAAAGTACGGTGCAGAGATCCTGAGACTCTGGCTTGCAAGCAGCGACTACTTCAACGATATAAAGATCTCTATGAGGATAGTGGAACAACAAACAGAGGTTTACAAGAAGATAAGGAACACGTTCAGATTCCTTCTTGGAAACCTTGAGGACTTCGATCCGGAACTGGACAGGGTACCTTACGAAAAGCTTCTCACCATCGACAAATGGGCACTTGGAAGACTTCAGGAAATCATAAAGCGCGCCACAGAGTACTACGACAGCTATGAATTTTCCAAAGTCTACAACCTCGTGGTGAAGTACTGCACAACAGAACTCAGTTCCCTTTACCTTGACGTTGTGAAGGACAGGCTCTACGTCGAGGCAAAAGATTCTCTCTACAGAAGGTCGGCCCAGACGGTGATGCACGAAATACTCATCGCACTCATGAAGATCCTCGCCCCCATCATGACCTTCACAATGGAGGAAGTGTATTCGCACCTTCACGAAAAGGACAGAAAATACAAAACCGTTCAAGCCGAGTACTGGCCGGAGTACAGAGAGGATCTGATCGACAAAAAGATCATGGAGGATTTCGAAAAACTCCTTTCAATAAGAGAAGACGTTCTAAAGGCGCTCGAAGAAAAAAGACAGCAGGATGTGATAGGACACTCCCTGGACGCTGAAGTGATCCTGGTTCCCAGAAACGACTCTGTGAAGGCCCTTCTCGAAGAGTACAGGGACGTTCTCGAAGAACTCTTCATCGTATCAAAAGTGAGTCTTTCGGACGGTTCGGGTGAACTGAAGGGGGAACTCGTCGAGGTTACCGCAAAACACGCAGAAGGAGAAAAATGCCAGAGATGCTGGAAATACACAACCGAGATCTCCAGATCTGAAGAATTTCCTGCCGTCTGTCCCAGGTGTCTTGCCGTTTTGAAGGGGGAAAGGAAGTGAAATCATGACGGACAAATCATTTTTGAAGATCATCACGGAAGCCTACGGTTTGAGGGCGACCGATGTTCACATCTCGGCCGGTTGCCCTCCTTACTATCGGATCGATGGGAAACTTGTTCCTCAGGAGAAATACGGTAAGTTTTCCAGAGAAGACGTGATGAACAGCCTGAAAGAACTCTTTCTGGAAATAGGTCACCCCTTTCCTCCGAAAGAAAAAGAAGTGGACTTCTCTTTCACCGTAGGAGATGCGATCAGGGTAAGGGGAAACCTTTACTACGAAAGGAAAAACCCTGCTGTTGCCTTCAGGTTGATTCCAAAAAAGATCAGAACGTTTCAGGAACTCGGGCTTCCCGAGATTTTGAAGACGTTCGTTGAAAGAAAATACGGCCTTATACTGGTTGCTGGACCAACGGGAAGTGGAAAATCCACAACCCTTGCTGCCATGATAGACCATATAAACGAGAACTTTCCGTACCACATAATAACGATAGAGGACCCCATAGAGTACGTTTTCACCAACAAAAAGTCTGTAATACATCAAAGAGAACTCGGTTCCGACACCGACTCGTTTTACAACGGACTGAAATATGCCCTGAGACAAGATCCCGATGTGATCCTCGTCGGAGAGATGAGAGATCTTGAGACCATGGCGCTTGCCCTCACCGCAGCGGAGACGGGACATCTTGTCCTTGCAACGGTTCATACGAACTCTGCAGCCTCTGCTCCAGAAAGGATCATAGATGTCTTTCCGGCACACCAGCAAAGACAGATCGCCCTTCAGCTCGCAAACACCCTGATCGCTGTCATTTATCAGAGGCTCGTTCCAAAGGCAAACGGTATAGGTTTCACACCCATCGTGGAGATCATGGTGGGAACACCGGCTGTCAGAAACCTGATAAGAGAAAACAAGATCCATCAGCTGGAATCCGTCATTCAGGCAGGGGCCAGACACGGTATGATCCTGTTCGACGATGCCCTGGTGAAGGCTGCTCTCAGGGGAGACATCTCGAGAGAAGATGCCATTCAGTTCGCCAGAAACCAGGAGGAGGTGGCCAGAAGATTAGGAGTGAAGGTCTAGTGGAAAAGATCTCTTCAGTCCTGAAAGAGAAAAAGAAGGAGCTGGAAAAACAGCTGTCCAGACCCGATCTGAGTCCGGAGGAGATGAAAAATTACGGAATAGAGTACGCAAAACTTGAAGAGATAGAGAGTGTCGTGAACAGGATAAGGGAAACGCAGGAGTTCATAGAACTTTTGAAAGAAGAGGAGGAAGACGAGCAGGAAATCGACAGGTACGAAAAGGAACTCGATAGTCTCTTTCAGGAACTCTTTCTTCTGCTGTCTCCTGAAACAGGAGACAAAGCGATCGTGGAAATCAGACCGGGAACGGGTGGAGAAGAGGCCGCTCTGTTTGCACGCGATCTTTTCAGGATGTACACGAGGTACGCAGAAAGAAAAGGTTGGGACGTGGAGATCGCTGAGATGCACGAAACGGATCTGGGAGGAGTGAAGGAGGCGGTCTTCTTTGTAAAAGGAAAAAACGCCTACAGCATTCTGAAATACGAAAGCGGCGTTCACAGAGTTCAGAGGGTGCCGATCACAGAATCTGGAGGAAGGATACACACCTCAACAGCAACCGTCGTGGTCCTTCCCGAGATAGAAGAGAGAGACATCGAGATAAGACCGGAGGACCTTAAGATAGAAACCTTCAGAGCCTCGGGACACGGCGGTCAGTACGTGAACAAAACAGAGTCCGCCGTGAGGATCACCCACATTCCAACGGGAATCGTCGTTTCCTGTCAGAACGAAAGATCGCAGTATCAGAACAAACAGACCGCTTTGAGGATCCTCCGTGCACGTCTCTATCAGCTTCAGAGAGAACAGCTGGAGAAGGAACTCTCCCAGAAGAGGAAGTCACAGATAGGAACGGGAGAGAGAAGCGAGAAAATCAGAACCTACAACTTCCCACAGAACAGGGTCACCGATCACAGGATAAACTACACCTCTTACAGACTCCAGGAAATTCTTGATGGAGATCTAGACGAGATCATAGCAAAACTGATAGAACACGATATAGAAAACAACATCGAAGAAATTTTAGGAACGAGCGTCCCCAGTGCAGAACATTAACAGTGGAGGTGTGAAGATGTTTAACTCCAACTTCTACACACTGAAGCAAGCGATGGATGTTTCTCTGCTGAGACAGAAGATTCATTCACTCAACATAGCGAATGTGAGTACTCCCGGTTACAAGAGAAAGTACGTGGCGTTCGAAGAGTTTCTCAAGGAATCGAAGATGAGACTTGAACTCGCAAGGACCAGCGAAAAGCACCTGGGAGGTTCTCAAAGGGTGGTGGAGCCACGTGTTCTGACACAGAACGATACGACCATGAGAAACGATGGTAACAACGTGGATATCGACTACGAAATGGTTCAACTTGTGAAAAACGGACTCAGGTATCAGGTTCTCACCAGGCTCATGTCGATGAACATAGACAGATACAACGCTGTCTTGAGGAGTGTGAGATAATGAGCGAATTCGATATAATGAACATCAGCGCAACTGGTATGTCTGCACAAAGACTCAGAGTTGAGATCGTTTCCACGAACATAGCGAACGCAGAAACCACCAGGACGGAGATGGGAGAGCCTTACAGGAGGAAGGTTCCCGTTTTTGCCGAGTACCTGAGAAGAGCAAAGGATGGTAGAATAGAGAGTGCGGGTGTGAAAGTGGTAAAGATAGTGGAGGATCCTTCACCCTTCAGACTCGTTTACGATCCCACACATCCTGATGCGGACGAAAACGGATACGTGAGGATGCCGAACGTGAACATAGTCAGGGAAATGGTTGACCTCATAAACGCCCAGAGGGCCTACGATGCCAACGTAGCGGCGTTCAACGTAACCAAGAACATGGTGAACAGTGCCCTTCAGATTGGAAGGGGGTAGTAGGACATGGTGGATAGGATAGAAGGACTCGGTCCCATAGAAGACACAGGGAAGGTCCAGAAGAAGAGCGGCGGTGACTTCTCAAAGGCTCTGAAAGAAGCACTGGAGAAGGTAAACGACATCCAGAAAAGGGCAGAGAAGATGACGGATGATTTCGCTCAGGGAAAAATCAGCAACATCCACGAAGTCATAATAGAGGCCGAAAAGGCTTCGATCGCCCTCAGGCTCACTGTCGAAGTGAGAAACAGGATCGTTGAAGCATACAGAGAGATCATGAGGATGCAGATCTGACGGTGACCTTTTCGCCGTCTTTCACCCTTTTCAGATCTTCCAGTCCTTCGATTATTCTTCCTATCACGTTCACGGTGCTCGCTGGTCTTATTCTGTCATCGCTGATCGGGGTTTTCCCGAAGAACAGACACAGCGCCCTTCCAGGTGGCCAGTAACCAACATCTCCTATCTCCACCACTTCCCTGGGATTTTCCATCTTCTGAACGTTCACAGGAGTCGAAAAGTAGATCTCCTCTCCCCACGTGTTCACCGTGCTTTCGAAGGGGATTTTTTCTTTCAGTCTCTCAACCACTTCACAGGATTCATCCAGTTCGATGAGACACCTTGCACTTTCGAAAACCAGCTCCACCTTCATAACATCCCTCCAGAAAAAAGAGGCACCTTTTCGGTGCCCTGGTGTCTGGTGCCGGGGATCGGACTCGAACCGACACGGGGTTGTAAACCCCAGCGGATTTTAAGTCCGCTGCGTCTGCCACTTCCGCCACCCCGGCCCACTTTTTATTATACCACCAGACCTCCCTTATTATTTCAACCTTAAAAATTTCGAACGAAAGGGTTATCCTCCCAAGACATGGTATAATAAATTAGGAAAACATAAGAGGAGGGAACAGGATGCTCGAAATCAAAGATCTGCATGCAAAGTTGAGAGACGAGGAAAAGGAAATACTGAAAGGAGTGAACCTCAGAATAGAAAAAGGTGAAGTGCACGTTCTCATGGGACCAAACGGCAGTGGAAAATCCACCCTTGCAAACGTTGTGATGGGAAACCCAAAGTACGTTGTAACGAAAGGGGATATTCTCTTTGAAGGACGTTCTATAAAAGATCTTCCTCCAGATGAAAGGGCAAAGCTTGGGATCATGATGACGTTTCAGAACCCTTACGAGATAGAAGGGGTAAAGTTCTCCCAGTTTCTCATCACATCGCACAGAAAGGTTCACGGAGAGGAAAAAAACTATCTTGAACTGAGAAGGGAACTGGAAAACCAGTCAGAAAAGCTGGGACTCGGCAGGGATTTCCTCGAGAGATACCTGAACGTTGGGTTTTCCGGTGGTGAGAAAAAGAGGGCAGAAATCCTCCAGGCCCTTTTTCTGAAACCCAGGCTTCTCATACTCGACGAGATAGACTCGGGCCTCGATGTGGATGCACTCAAACTCATAGCAAAGATCATCGCCGATCTCAACAAAGAGGGAGTCACACTTCTCATCATTACCCACTACAAAAGACTTCTGGATTATCTTGAAAGGATCGACAGAGTCCACGTTTATGTGGATGGCCGTATCGTGAAAAGTGGTGGAGCAGAGCTTGCCGACGAGATCGAGGAAAAGGGTTACAGCCTGGAAGGAGTGAGATGATGGAAAGGATCATCATCGACGATTCCAGGTTCAACTTCATTCCTAAAGTGAGAACCGCTTACAAAGCTCCTCCAGGACTCAATGAAAGGTTGATAGAAGAGATATCCCATGCAAAAGGCGAACCGGAGTGGATGCTGAAACACCGTCTGGAGTCCTTGAAGATATTCAAAGAGTGGCACAACCCAAGGTTCGGTGTGGACATCTCTGAACTCGACCTGGGAAAGATCGTATCCTACATAAGACCTGACGCAAAAAAGGGAACTTCCTGGGAAGAGGTACCAGAAGAGGTGAAAGAGGCCTTTGACAAACTGGGAATACCCGAGGCGGAAAGGAAATACCTTGCCGGGGTTGGAGCACAGCTTGATTCGGAGATCGTTTATCAGAACATAAAGAAAGAACTGGAAAAACTCGGTGTCATTTTCCTGGATATGGAAAGTGCAGTGAGGGAATACCCCGATCTTGTGAAGGAGTACTTCATGAAACTTGTTCCCAGCACTGATCACAAGTTTGCTGCACTCCATGGAGCCATCTGGAGCGGTGGAACCTTCCTGTACGTTCCGGCCAACGTGAAAGTTCCCATGCCGCTTCAGGCTTACTTTTTGATGAGCAATCCCGGGATGGGACAGTTCGAACACACCATCATCGTTGCGGAAGAGGGCAGTGAAGTCACCTTCATAGAAGGATGCTCGGCTCCAAGGTACAACGTCATCAATCTCCACGCTGGAATGGTTGAGATATACGTCAAGCGAGGCGCAAAGGTCAAGTACCTCACCATACAGAACTGGAGCAAAAACACGTACAACCTCAACACGAAAAGATCGATCGTCGAAGAAGAGGGTTCGATGACGTGGGTATCTGGATCCCTTGGCAGTTACAAAACCATGCTGTACCCGATGACGATACTGAAGGGAAAGGGTGCGAGGGCAGAGAGCATGTCCATCACGTACGCAGGCCCCGGACAGCACATGGATACAGGTTCGAAGGTCGTTCATCTTGCTCCGTACACGAGCTCTCTTGTGAGCGCAAAGAGCATATCTCTTGGTGGTGGATGGGCTTTTTACAGGGGCCTTCTGAAGATCACAAAAGAAGCCGAAAATAGCAAGGCATCCGTGGAATGTGCGGCTCTGATGCTCGACAACAGGTCGAAGAGCGACACAGTTCCCATAATAGAGGTGGAAACGGACAGGGCGGATGTGGGTCATGAGGCAAGGATTGGGAGGATAGGAGAGGATCAGATATTCTATCTCATGAGCAGAGGATTGTCAGAACAGGAAGCAAAATCGATGATAGTGAAGGGATTTGTGGAACCCGTTGTGAAAGAGCTACCCTTTGAGTATGCCGTCGAGCTCAACAAACTCCTCGAACTGGAAATAGAAAAGAGTATAGGGTGAGGTGTTCGATATGGAAAAAACGCTGGTGCTGGAGCACGATGGAGAAAGAGCGGTAATCTGGGAAACCCCACAGATATTCTCAGAAAACGACTACGGATACGATGTTCTGGAGAAGGCTCTGGAGAGAACAGAAGGACCTTTAAAGGAATGGAGAAGAAAAAAATTCCTGGAATACAAAGAATGGGGATTTCCGAAGTGGAAAAGGTGCAGTCTTGACGGTATGGTCCTTCCAGAGCTTTCGTTCGATTACGTGGACTTCGATGTTGACACATCCCTTCTTGAAAAACTCGACTTTGAGGGATCACACAGAAAGTTCGTTCTTCTTGGAGACACATTCTTTACGGATTTTAGGATATACGGAGATGGGAAACACCTGATCAGATCTGAAGATGGTGTGGAAAACGTCCTGGTGGTTGTGGAAAAAGAAGCAGAGATCCACAGGATATCAAAAGTGAGAAGATTCAGGAACACGGTGATGAGGATTCTTGTGAAAAGAAACGCCGCATTGAAATTCATCAACGTAGATCTCTCAGGAGGTTTCACCTTCGACAACGTGTTCATCGTGCTCGAAGAAGGAGCAAGACTTTCGATGAGGGATTTCAGGGCGTTCGGTCACAGAAAGGTTGGCTACGTTCTTGTGAAGAAGAGTAAACTGAGCGAGACGGACATGAGATCCTATTTCTATCAGAACGGAACGGGTGTGACGGACCTTCTCTACCTCATGAGGTTCGAAGGTGAGGAAGCAGAAGGAAGGCTGAAAGGAAACGGTGTGGTGGACGGCTCCGGAAAGATCGTTTTTCGTGGAATACTGGACGTGAAAAGGGGCTCGAAGAACATCGTTGCTGAAGAAGTAGAACACACCCTTATACTCTCTCCCGAAGCCCGCATGGACGCTATTCCAAGTTTGTGGGTGGATGAGAACGATGTCACAGCGTCTCACTCTGCAAGTTCGTCTTCTCTTGATGAAAACCAGCTCTTCTACATCATGTCCAGAGGGATCGACGAGGCCGAGGCGAAAAGGCTCATCGTGAGAGGAATCTTTTCGGATCTTCTGGACGAACTGGAAGAATCCATCAGGGGAGATGTGGAAGATGTTGTCAACCAGATTGTATGAAGATTTCCCCACGTTGAAGACGAAGATAAACGGAAGAAGGCTCGTCTACTTGGACAATGCAGCCACGACACTGAAGCCAAAGCGTGTTGTAGAAAAACTGAAAGAGTTCTACTACACAAGTTACTCGAACGTTCACAGAGCCGTTCATACCCTTGCCTCCCGTGCCACGGTTGAACTCGAAGAATCCAGGGAAAGGTTCGCAGAGTTTCTGGGAGTTTCACCACAGGAGATTATCTTCACCTCCGGGACAACGATGGCAATAAATCTGGTTGCCGTGTCCCTTCTGAGAAGCGGTCTTTTGAAAGAGAACGATCTGGTACTCACCTCTCTTCTGGAACACCATGCAAATTTCGTTCCCTGGCTCAGACTCTCCAGATTCCACGGTTACAGACTCGAATACATAAAACCGTCTGGAAGGTTTGGAACACTCGAGATGGACGACCTCATGAGCCACAGAGAAAAGAATCCAAAAGTTCTTGCCATAACCGGCTTTTCGAACGTAACCGGACAGAGGATACCGGTTGAAGAACTGCGCAACATCTTTCCGAATGCGATCATAGTACTCGATGGTGCACAGCTTTTGCCGCACGAGCGCGTAAAGCCGAAAGAAATCGGTGTGGATTTTCTTGCCTTCTCTCTTCACAAAATGCTCGGCCCCACGGGAGTGGGTGTGCTCTATGGAAGGAAGGAACTCCTTGAGCAGATGGAACCCTTTCTCTATGGTGGAGAGATGATCGATAGGGTGTCCCTCGAGGATGTGACCTTCAACGAACTCCCGTACAAATTCGAGGCGGGAACACCGAACATAGCCGACATCGTCGCCTCGAAGGAGGCTCTGGCCTATCTTGAAGAGATAGGATTCGAAGTGGTGCATGAGAGGGTGGAAAGATTAACCCAACTGGCTCTGGAAGAACTTTCCAGAGTGGACGGTGTGGAACTTTACGGTCCTTTAGATGAAAGACAGCATGGAATCGTTTCCTTCAACATAAAAGGGGTTCATCCGCACGATGTGGCTCACATTCTCGATCAGGAGTTCGGTGTGGCCATAAGAAGCGGCCATCACTGTGCACAGCCTCTGATGAATCTTTTGAAAGAACAGTCCCTTCTGGACTTTCCAAACTCCACCTGTAGAGCGAGCTTCTATCTCTACAACACGGAAGAAGATGTTAGAATCTTTGTAGAAGGCGTGAAGAAGGTAAAGGAGTGGTTTTCAAGATGATCTATTCAGAGGCCATTCTGGACTATGCGAACTCAAAGAAGTTCAGAGGAAAACTGAAAGACGCCAGCGTCGTGGAAGAAGGAAAGAACATATCCTGTGGTGACGAGATCACACTCTATCTGAAGGTGGAAGATGGAGTGATAAAAGACGCCAGATTCGAAGGAATCGGATGTGCGATCAGTCAGGCTTCCGCTTCTTTGATGATAGAAAGGATCGTAAATGAAAAACTGGAAAACGTTGAATCTATCGTTGAAGAAGCAGAAAAAATGGCGCGGGGTGAAGACTTCGACGAGCAAAAGCTGGGGAATATCTCGATCATGTCCGACATAAAGAACTACCCCGCGAGGGTGAAATGTTTTCTTCTTGCATGGAAGACGTTGAAAGAAGCGCTCAAAAAGATCTCACAGTCTTGAGAAAATCGATGAGGTATCCCTTAAGGTAAGAAGAGACCTTTCCAACGAGTTCCAGAGTGTAGCGTTTCAGATTGGCAAGGTCTCCTCTTTCGTCTGCTTCTTTGAATTCTTCCACCGAAACGACGGTGAAACTCTTCAAATCACCGCTTCTTTCTTTCAGTCTGTCTCCAAAAACCTTCTTTATCTCTCTGTGGATCTTTGGAAAGTACGAAAGCGCAAGTTTTCTGATCTCCTGAACAAGGTGCCATTCCGATTTCAGAAAGATGGGCTCTGCCTCCTCTATTGTTCTTATCGTCTCCTCATCGCCGGAGTAGATGAGGTACGCAAGGTAATCGTCGTACACGTAGTGTGCGTTCATCAACATCTTCATGATGGATCTGTCAAAGAGCGCCTGAAAGATCTCTCCAGTCTCTCCCGGTGTGTTGTGGTAGGGCTGGGAAAGGTCTTCTATGTAGTGAAGTGCCCTTGCGAGGAATCTGTATCCCCAGTATCTGTCACCCCTTCTGAACGCCTCCTTTGCAAGATCGTGGAAGTAATAGAAACTTTTGTCTGCTTCGAAAAACTCAAGTCCCATGATGCGATATTTCATGTGGCGTACTCCCTGACTGTTCCCTATGAGAAACTGATACGGTGAAAGCTCCAGTCCCTGGTCCATTCCCCAGTCCGGCTCAGAGGAGTAAACGGTCAGTATCTGCCATGCAGGAACCTTTCCGTCAACGGGTGAAGGATTCGGTGGAAGCAGGGCTCCCTCCCACGCTTCCATCGTGTCTTTGCCACAGACATCTTCGAGAACGAGTTTTGAGAGATTGTAAATCCTTTTTTCCTGGTAGTTATAGGGAGTGATTTTCACCATCTCGTCTGGTACAATATCTTTCACGATGTAATACGTTAGGCCCTCGTGGCCGCTCCAGGAAAAAGCAAGGACTGAAACGGCAACAAGAAGAACAGAAAGAATCGTTCTCAAGACCACCACCTCCCATTAGAGTCTAGCACAAAGAGGTGATGAGATAGATGAGGCTCTATCTGATAAGACACGGAGAAACCATCTGGAACGAAAAAGGACTGTGGCAGGGTATCGCGGACGTTCCCCTGAACGAAAAAGGAAAAGATCAGGCAAAAAAGCTGGCGGAAAGGTTGAAAAGAGTGGATGCGATCTATTCCAGTCCCCTCAAAAGGTGTCTTGAAACTGCCAGGGAGATTGCCGAAAGATTCAAAAAAGAAGTCATAGTTGAAGAAGACCTTCGCGAGTGTGAAATATCCCTCTGGAATGGCCTCACGGTGGAAGAGGCGATGAGGGAGTATCCAGAGGAGTTCAAGAGATGGTCGACAGATCCGAACTTCGGAACGAAAGGACTTGAATCGATGAAGAGCGTTCAGGATCGAATGGTGAAGGTCATGATGAAGATCGTTTCCCAGGAAAGATTGAATGGCTCAGAAGATGTTGTGATCGTGTCGCATTCTCTTTCTTTGAGATCCTTCATCTGCTGGGTTCTCGGACTTCCCCTTCAACTTCACCGAAACTTCAAACTGGACAACGCCTCCCTGAGCATTGTGGAGGTGGAGAGCAGGCCAAGACTCGTTCTGCTGAACGATACGTGTCACCTTGAAGACACTTGAACACCCACACATGTATGGTATTATATCTTATGTGGACGGCGGCGTAGCCAAGCGGTCTAAGGCGGGGGTCTGCAAAATCCCTATTCGTGGGTTCGAATCCCACCGCCGCCTCCAGGAAGCCAGGCTACACGGCCTGGCTTTTTATATTGGAGAAAGGAGGTATGGAAGATGAAAAGACTTCTTCTTGTCCTGTTCATGCTGGTGTCTTTCATGGTCTTTGCAAAAGCCACGCTCTACATCTACAACTGGGCCGATTACATCCCTGAAGACGTGATCAGAGCGTTCGAAGAGAAGTACAACTGCCGCGTGGTTTACGACACCTACGCATCGAACGAGGAGATGTACGCAAAGTTCAAAGCAGGCGGTGGGAAAGGATATGATCTGATCTTTCCCTCCGGTGATTACGTCTCGATCATGTCAAAAGAGGGTATGCTTCAGAAACTGGATCTTTCCAGAATACCGAACTTCAAATACCTCGACAAGGAGATACTCGCAAAGACCACGTACGATCCGAACCACGAATACAGTGTGCCTTACATGATGGGTTCAACGGTTGTCATCGTGAACAGAAAGTACGTTAAAGAGTACGAAAAATCCTGGTCCATCTTCGAAAGGGAAGATCTGAGAGGAAGAATGACCCTCCTGGACGATATGAGAGAAGTTCTCGGTGCTGCCCTGAAATACCTCGGCTACTCGGTGAACACGAAGAACCCGAAAGAACTGGAAGAGGCAAAGCAGGTCGTTCTCAGATGGAAAAAGAACATCGCCAAGTTCGATGCCACGTCGTATGCCGATGGGGTGGTTACCGGTGAATACTGGGTGGTTCACGGATACGCAGAGGATGTGTACCAGAGGATACCGGAAGGAGAAGAGGAAAACTTCGATTTCTTCATACCGAAAGAAGGAGGAACACTGTGGATAGATAACATGGTGATACCAAAAGGGGCAAAGAACGTGGATCTTGCATACGAGTTCATCAACTTCCTTCTTGAGCCACAGAACGCCGCAAAGATAGCCGATTATCTGGGCCTTCCCTCACCGAACGTGGAGGCCCGAAAATACATGGAAACAGAGCCGATATACACTCTAGAAGATCTCAAAAACTGTGAATTCATAGAGGACGTCGGAGAGGCCCTCGAACTTTACAACAAAATCTGGCTTGAAATCATAATGTGATGGAGTGAACGAAGTTGATAGGCGGAGAGGTCCTGATAAAAAACGTTGACAAGTTTTTCGGTGATTTCCACGTGCTGAAAAACGTCTCTCTAACAATAAAGAAGGGAGAGTTCTTCTCCGTTCTCGGGCCTTCTGGTTGTGGGAAAACCACGCTTCTTCGAGTGATAGCAGGTTTCGAAGATGTGGAAAGTGGGGACGTACTTTTGGATGGGAAGTCCATATTGAACCTGCCACCTAACAGGAGGCCTGTGAACATCATCTTTCAGAACTATGCACTGTTTCCTCATCTCACCGTGTTCGAGAACATAGCGTTTCCCATGAGGATCAAAAAACTCTCCGAAAGCGAGATAAAACAGAAAGTAGAGGAACTCCTTTCTCTGATAAGGATGGAAGAGCACGCAAAAAAGATGCCCTCTCAGCTCTCAGGTGGCCAAAAACAGAGAGTAGCGATCGCGAGGGCCCTCGCAAACGAGCCGAGGGTCCTCCTTCTCGACGAACCGCTGAGCGCCCTCGATGCAAAACTGAGACAGGAACTTCTTGTGGAACTGGACAACCTTCACGACAGAGTTGGTATCACGTTCATCTACGTAACACACGACCAGACTGAAGCGATCAGCGTTTCAGACAGGGTTGCTCTCATGAACGAAGGTGAAATCGTACAGGTTGGAACACCATACGAAGTCTACGAGAGTCCTGCCAGCGTTTTTGTCGCCACCTTCATAGGAGAGACGAACCTCATGAAAGCAGAGGTCCTGGACGTGGAGGACGAATACTACGTTGTGGAAAGCCCTGGACTGGGAGAATTCAGATGTTATAAAGACAAAGAGGCAAGAAAGGGAGACAGATTGATCATCACACTCAGGCCGGAAAAGATAAGGATATCAAAGAAAAAGTTCGAATCCAGCGGCACTCTCAACGTCTTTCACGGAGTCGTGGAAGAAGAGATCTACATGGGACACCAGACGAAGTACTTTGTTCGTCTCGACGAGGGTTACATATTGAAAGTTTACAAACAACACGCAAAGTACATACTGGACGAGCCGATCATAAAATGGGAAGACGAGGTCTTCGTTGCGTGGGATCCTGATGACAGCTTCATTGTAGAGGTGTTGAAATGAGGTACGTATATCTTCTGTGGCTGATCCTTCTGTTCGTTTTGCCGATCTCCATCATCTTCGTCTACAGCTTTCTGGAACCGCAGATCTACGGTGGTGTCCAGTGGAACTTCACGCTGGACGCTTACAGGTATCTTCCAAAGTATTTGAACCTCATATGGAGGTCTATCTGGATAGCGGGAGTGGCTACCCTCATCACCCTCGTCGTGGCACTTCCTGTTTCCTTCTACATAGCGAAGAGCCGGCTGAAGAACTTCCTTCTTCTGCTCACAGTCGTTCCCTTCTGGACCAACTCACTCATAAGGATCTACGCATGGAAGATCGTTCTTGGAAACAACGGAATAATAAACCAGTTCCTCAACCTTCTGGGGTTTGGCCCCGTGCAGTTTCTCTACAATCCCTTCGCCGTCATTCTCGTGATAGTTTACACCTATTTGCCTTTTGCCATACTGCCGCTTTATGCTGCCATGGAAAAGATAGAAAACAGCATACTTGAAGCCTCTCTGGATCTTGGTGCCAGTAAGATGTACACGTTCACAAAGGTTCTGCTTCCAAACGTTCGTATGGGACTTCTCACAGCCTTTGTTTTCGTTTTCGTGCCCGCTCTTGGATCTTATGCGATCCCTGATCTTGTCGGAGGAGTTTCCTCCAGGATGATAGGTAACGAAATAGTCAGACAGCTTATGACCATCAGGAACTGGCCGGTCGCATCCGCCATGTCAAATCTTCTTACACTGATAGCACTTCTGAGCATCATAATCGTGATGAAAAGGAGAGGGAAAAGTTGACGCCGGGCCGATTCATCAAGACGGTGACTGCCCTGACGATGGTGTTCTTCTATCTGCCGCTCGTCATAGTGATCATCATGTCGTTCAACGCGGCAAAATCACCCGCGTGGGCGGGTTTCACCCTGAGATGGTACGTGGAGCTTTTCACCAGAGAGTACTCCGTGTGGAATTCTTTCAAAAATTCACTGATAGTGGCGATCGTCTCGAGCGTGATAGCAACGTTCATAGGAACCGTGACGGCGGTCGAGCTTTACTGGAAGAAAACACGTGTCGAGAACACCATCTGGTTTCTCACCTACCTACCTTTTGTGGTGCCCGATGTGATCATAGGAATATCCCTTCTTCTGCTTTTTTCCATGCTCAAGGTGCAACTTGGACTTTTCACCATCATACTGGCACACATCACCTTCTCCATTCCGTACACCATGATGATCGTGTACTCAAGGCTTCAGGACTTCGACAAGAACATAATAGAGGCAGCGTATGACCTGGGAAGTACGGACTTTCAGGTTTTCTACAGGGTCATCATACCGAACCTTGTTCCCGGGATAGTGGCGGCGTTTCTTCTGGCTTTCACCCTGTCCATCGATGACTTCGTTATCACCTTCTTCGTCGCAGGACCGGGCTCAACCACGCTTCCCATACAGATATATTCCATGATAAGGTTCGGTATCTCTCCGACGGTGAACGCCATCTCTACCTTCATGATCGTTGGCACGATCTTTCTCGGGTTCATACTCAGAAAATTCGTGAAGTACATATTCTGATAGAATTGAAATGAAGGAGGGATAGGATGATAGATATAAAACTCATCAGGCAGGATCCCAATTTTGTGAAAGATGCCCTGAAAAAACGTGGTGAAGACACAGATATCATAGATGAGATACTGAAGATCGACAGCGAGTGGCGCTCTGTGACCACAGAACTCAACGAACTGAGGGCAAAAAGGAACGACATTTCCAAGAATGTGGCCAAGTTGAAGAAGGAAGGAAAGTCCTCCGAAGCGAACGCGCTGATCGAGGAAGGAAAAAGAATCGGTGATGAAATAAAGTCACTCGAGGAGAAAGAAAAAGAACTTCAGTCAAAGCTAAGAGATCTTCTCCTCAGAGTGCCGAACATTCCACATGAATCCGTTCCCGTTGGTTCCGATGAGTCTCAAAACGTTGAAGTGAGAAGGTGGGGCGAACCGAGGAAATTCGACTTTGCTCCCCTGGCACACTGGGACCTCGGACCTGCCTGGGGACTCATGGACTTCGACAGGGCCTCCAAACTCAGCGGCTCCAGGTTCACGGTGATGTACGGGAAACTCGCAAGACTGGAGAGGGCCCTCATAAACTTCATGCTCGACGTTCATACAAGAGAACACGGCTACACAGAAGTGTGGGTTCCACATCTTGTGAAAAGAGAAACGATCACGATCACAGGGCAGCTTCCAAAGTTCGAAGAAGAGCTTTACCTGACAGAAAAAGACGACCTGTTTCTTATACCAACAGCAGAAGTTCCTCTGGTAGCCCTCCACAGTGGAGAGATCCTTGAAGAAAAAGACCTTCCAAAGAAATACGTTGCCTACACTCCATGTTACAGAAGAGAAGCCGGCAGTTACGGAAAAGATGTACGTGGAATGATCAGGCAGCACCAGTTCGACAAGGTGGAGCTCGTCTGGATAACCACACCGGAGAGATCCTTCGACGATCTGGAACAACTGGTAAGAGATGCCGAAACCATCCTTCAAAGGCTGGGGCTTCCCTACAGGGTCGTCTCTCTCTGCACGGGAGATCTTGGATTCGCTTCCGCCAAAACGTATGACATAGAAGTGTGGCTTCCGTCCTACAACGCATACAAGGAGATCTCATCCTGCAGTAACGTGACGGACTTTCAGGCAAGAAGGGGTAACATGAGGTACAGAAGAAGGTCAGACGGCAAACTCACACTCGTTCATACCCTTAACGGCTCAGGTATCGCGGTGGGAAGAACGCTGGTCGCGATTCTGGAGAATTACCAGCAGCCAGATGGTAGCGTGAAGGTTCCAGAGGCACTAGTTCCTTACACGGGCTTTGAGGTGATACCGTAGGATGCCGCACCTGTTCTACGGAACGCTTCGAAACGATGAGATCGTTTTCGATGAAAAAGAAGCACACCACATGAGAGTTGTGAGACTGAAAGAAGGAGAAACAGTAGAGGCAACAGACGGTGAGGGATTTTCCTACACCTGTGTTCTGACCAGGCTGAAAAAAAGCGAAGCAGTCGCCAAGATCCTGAAAACCGAGAAGAAGGAAGAAGAACCTTCTGAGAAATTGAAGGTGATCGTTCCAATTGGCCGGTGGGAGAGAACACGTCTTCTGATAGAAAAGTGTGTGGAACTCGGTGCAGATGAGATACTGCTTTACAGGTTCGAAAGATCTCAGCACAGTGTAAGTCTGGAAAAATCGTTGCTTGTGGTCAGAGAGGCAGCAAAGCAATGCAGAAGATACCTCTTTCCGAAGGTGAAAATGGTGGAAAATCTCGATTTCGATGAGAAAGCGATCACCCTTGATCCGGATGGTTCTATCAATCTTCTTGAAATGGATGTATCCGGGAGTATAACGATCGTTGTGGGACCGGAAGGGGGATTTTCCGAGAGAGAAAAAGAACTTTTGAAGCAAAGAACGATTCTGGTGAACCTTGGAAGGAAAATCCTGAGGTTCGAAACGGCAGCCATCCTAACTGTAGGATACATCGCTCTGAGAAAACAAAAAATCTGAACGGAGGTGTTTTTCATGAAAAAAGGTGAAAAGATCCTCTCTTTTGTGAAACAGGAAAAGGAACTGATCGAAGACTACAGAAGAAAACTCCACGATGTGAAAAGAAGCGATGAGGTGGGAGATGTTTTCATCGAATTTGCCCTCAGATTCCTGGAGAAGGTTCTGGATGACTTCGACGCAGCGGACTACACAGAAGACATCAGTTTCGATCCAGAGAAAGAAGAGTACACGTTGAGTGAGAGGCTGAAGGAAAGAATAGGTGAAGATCTTCTCAAAAAGAGCGACCTTCCTGCCATACTTCAGAGGTTCTGTGAAACAGCCGCACACAGATGGAAACAGTTGAAAGCGAACGAAGAAAAGACGGATTTCTTCAAAAGACCGGGCCACGAGGTGGGAAGAGAGTGAGATGAAAGACGAAAAAATCCTTGTCGTGAAAACAGAAGATGTGTATAGAGAATTCGGAAAGTTCGAAGGCTTTCTGAAAACGAGTCTGGGAGAGTTTCTCGATTTTCTGAAAAGATACGGCTTTTTTCGAAAGAGGATGGAAGCAGAATACGACGAATCAACAAAGCAGGTCATTCCGTACGTTGTGATACTGGATGGCAACAGGGTTCTTCTCACAAAGAGAACTACGAAGCAATCGGAGAAGAGATTGCACAACCTGTATTCCCTTGGAATAGGAGGACACGTTCGGGAAGAAGACGGGAAAACACCACAGGAAGCATTTTTGAAGGGATTGGAGCGAGAAATGAATGAAGAGGCAGAGGTCGAACTGAAGGAACTGGAGTTTCTCGGTTTGATAAATTCCTCCTCCACCGAAGTGAGCAGGGTACATCTTGGTGTTCTTTTTGCTGGAAAGGGTAGGTTCGTGTCGATGAAAGAAAAAGATCTGTTCGAATGGCACCTCGTCGAATTCGATGAACTGGGGAAATACCTGGGAGTGATGGAGGGATGGTCGAAGATAGCAGCAAACGTTCTGTTGAACTTGTTTCGCCCGCAAAACTGAATCTCTATCTCGATGTCCTTGAAAAAAGGGCAGACGGATACCACAACATAATTGGACTTTTTCAAACGATCTCTCTGTACGACACAATTTCGATGGAAATCTGCAAGGAAGGTTTCTTTCTGGAAAGCAACGTTGATTTGCCTGAAAAAAACACGATCAGGAAAGCCTACGAGATTTTCAGAGAAGAGACGAAACTGGAGTTCGGGCTAAAGGTGAAACTGGAAAAGAGAATACCGATCGGATCCGGTCTTGGAGGGGGCAGTTCAAACGCCGCCACCGTTTTGAAATACCTCGGAAGGATATTCAACGTACCCTTTGAAAAACTCGTTGAGATGGCAATAAGTGTGGGAAGTGATGTACCTTTTTTTCTGTACGGAGGAACGGCCGTGGTGAAGGGAAAGGGAGAGATCGTAGAAAAACTTCAGGATATAACGGGTTACTCCGTGGACCTTTTCGTTCCGCTCGTTTCCTCTTCGACCAAAGAAATGTACAGCCTCCTCACACCGGACATGTACGGGAAAGGACCTGGCAACATAGAAGAACTCCACAGGGCCTATCTGGAAAGAGATTATGAGAAGATAAAAAAACTCTCGTACAACGTATTTGAAAGGATATTCCTTGAGAAACATCCTGATGTTTTGCAGGATTTGAAAAAGTTCGGAGAAGGTTCCATTCTAAAAATGATGACCGGAAGTGGGAGCGCTTTCTTTGCACTCTATCCATCGAACGAAGGGAAATACCTGTTCACGGGAGGTGTCTGAATTGGATCTGAAACAGTTCATCAGGGACATACCAGATTTTCCACAAAAAGGGATCATCTTCAGAGACATCACACCACTCCTCAAAGACAGCAGGGCTTTCAGAGAGGCCATCGACAGAATGTGTGATCTCGTCTCCGACAGGGATTTCGATCTGGTTGTTGCCCCCGAAGCGAGGGGATTCATCCTCGGAGCCGCCATGGCTTACAAACTGGGAAAGGGATTCGTTCCCGTGAGAAAACCCGGGAAGCTCCCCTACAGAACCGTGTACGAGGAGTACCAGCTGGAGTACGGAACCGAACAACTCCACATCCACGAAGATGCCATAGAAAGAGGACAGAAAGTCCTCATAGTGGACGATGTGCTGGCAACGGGTGGAACAGCAGAGGCACTGATAAGGCTGGTCAAAAAACTCGGTGGAGAAGTTTCTGCCCTTGCCTTTCTTGTGGAACTTTCCTACCTGAACCCGAGAAAGAGGCTCGAAGGTTACGACATCAAAACACTGATAGTTTACTGAGGGGTGAAAAAGATGGCTTTGAAATTTGATTTTTCAAATCTTTTTGAACCGAACATCTCCGGTGGACTGAGAGAGGAAGATCTGGAAAGCGCAAAGGAAAAGGTGATAGAGGCGATAAAGAATTTCACTGAGAACACACCGGATTTTGCCAGACTGGACAGAAATTGGATCGATTCGGTGAAGGAACTCGAGGAGTGGGTGGTGAACTTCGACACGGTGGTCGTTCTGGGAATTGGGGGATCCGGTCTTGGAAACCTTGCCCTTCATTATTCGTTGAGACCACTGAACTGGAACGAGATGTCGAGAGAGGAAAGAAACGGTTATGCGAGAGTCTTCGTGGTGGACAACGTAGATCCCGATCTCATGGCCTCCGTCCTTGATAGGATAGATCTGAAGACAACGCTATTCAACGTGATCTCAAAATCTGGATCCACGGCTGAGGTTATGGCGAATTACTCGATCGCAAGGGGAATCCTGGAAGCTAATGGTCTGGACCCGAAAGAACACATCCTCATCACAACAGATCCAGAGAAGGGCTTTTTGAGAAAAGTGGTGAAAGAAGAGGGCTTCAGAAGTCTTGAGGTCCCTCCCGGCGTTGGAGGAAGGTTCAGCGTGCTGACACCCGTCGGATTGTTCTCCGCCATGGCGGAGGGTATCGACATAGAAGAACTCCACGACGGTGCCCGGGATGCGTTCGAGAGATGCAAGAAGGAAGACCTGTTCGAAAATCCAGCGGCGATGATCGCCCTCACACACTATCTCTATCTGAAGAGAGGAAAGAGCATCTCCGTCATGATGGCCTACTCCAACAGGATGACCTACCTCGTGGACTGGTACAGACAGCTGTGGGCAGAAAGTCTGGGAAAGAGATACAACCTGAAAGGAGAGGAGGTCTTCACGGGTCAGACCCCGGTGAAGGCAATAGGAGCCACCGATCAGCACTCTCAGATACAGCTTTACAACGAGGGCCCAAACGACAAAGTGATAACGTTTTTGCGGTTGGAAAACTTCGATAGAGAGATCATAATACCGGACACCGGAAGAGAAGAGCTCAAATACCTTGCAAGAAAAAGACTCTCTGAACTTCTCCTTGCAGAACAGACAGGAACAGAGGAAGCCCTAAGGAAAAACGACAGACCGAACATGAAGGTGATCTTCGACAGACTCACCTCTTACAATGTGGGCCAGTTCTTCGCTTATTATGAAGCCGCAACTGCTTTCATGGGGTATCTCCTCGAGATCAACCCGTTTGATCAGCCGGGTGTGGAACTTGGAAAGAAGATCACGTTTGCCCTCATGGGAAGGGAAGGTTACGAATACGAAATAAAAGATCGCACCAAGAAGGTGGTCATAGAATGAGTGTTTTCGAAAATGTAATGCACGAGGGAGAGATGGTCTTTTTCATAGAGGGAGGCCCGCTTGGAGAAGAGGGAACCTACATCGTCGTTTCCGACGATCCCACCGTTGAAGAGAGGATATCGAAGATAATAGAGAATCTGAACACCTCGAGTGTCATATTCCTTGCGGTAGACGAGTACGAGAGATTCAAATCGGAACTGGAAAAGAAGGCAAAGAGAGTATGGTGATAGGTGTCACGGGGAAGATAGGGACGGGAAAGACAACCGTCTGTGAAGTGTTGAAGAGAGATTACGGAGCCCACATGGTGAACGTGGACAGGATCGGCCATGAGGTTCTGGAAGAGGTGAAAGAAAGGCTCGTCGAACTGTTCGGTGAATCGATTCTGGAAGATGGAAAGGTGAGCCGGAAAAAACTGGGTGAGATCGTCTTCGGCTCTGAAGAGAAACTGAAAAAACTCGAACAGCTCGTTCATCCCCTCATGAGAAAAAAGGTGGAGGATATCGTGAAAAAAAGGAGCGGCCTTGTCGTGATAGAGGCCGCTCTTTTGAGAAGAATGAAGCTGGACGCACTCTGTGATCATATCATCACCGTCGTCGCGGAAGAAAAGAAGATCATCGAAAGAAACGAATCTGCGAAAGAGAGATTGAAGTTTCAAAAAGATGTGATTCCTCAGGGAATCGTCATCCCGAACAACTCTTCGATCGCTGATCTTGAAAGAAAGGTCAAGGAAGTGATGGCTCTCATATGGGAGAGACACGAATCACAGGGGGAAAATACCGAGGAAGAAAGTTGAAAACAGGTGACTTCTTCAGGCCTACCATGTCCTCTGTGAGAAGTGCCCTCTTCAACATGGTGGACGTGGAGGGAAAGAGCTTTCTGGAGCTCTTCTGTGGTAGTTGTGTTGTGAGCTGTGAGGCGCTGAGCAGGGGAGCAGACAGGGTCGTGTGTGTCGACAAATCGAAGAGGGCCCTCAAGATATGCAAAGGAAACCTCGAAACGATAGGAGGATCTGCCAAACTGATCTGCAAAGATGTCGTGGATTATCTGAAGACAGCCACCGAAAAATTTGATATCATCTTTCTCGACCCTCCCTACGAAGATGTCGAGGTTATCGAAAAGACCCTCCATCTTCTTCCAAAGGTTATGAAGGAAGAAAGCTTGGCGATTCTTGAAAAGAGTAAAAGGATCGATGTGGATCTCTCCGGGTTTGAGATCGTCAAGAAAAAAGATTACGGCGAAACGGAACTCGTTTTTTTGAAGGTGAAAGAATGATCGTGAGTCCCTGGGAGTACTACAGCAGGATCGCAAAAGAGTACGATTCCATGTACGAAACACCAAAATGGAGGCTTTACCACAGGCTGATTCAATCCTTCCTGAGTGAACACTTGAAGGTGCCCTGCAGGGTGCTGGACCTTGGAGGGGGCACGGGAAGATGGAGTCTTTTTCTTCTGGAGAGAGGTTTTGATGTGACTCTGGTTGATCCCTCCGAGGAGATGTTGAAAATCGCAGAGAAGAAGGGTGTGAAAAAATTTCTAAAAGCCCGTGCGGAAGATCTTCCATTTTCTTCACATTCCTTCGACACCGTGCTGGCCATGGGGGATGTTCTGAGTTACGTCGAAAACAAAGTCAAAGCGTTTTCTGAAATAGCGAGGGTTCTGAAACCAGGCGGCCTTCTGATAGCAACAGTGGACAACTTCTACACCTTTCTTCAGCACATGATAGAAGAGAATACCTGGGAGAAGATTCCCCGCTTTCTGAAAACACAAACCATCGAAGTGGGAAACACGCTCTTTTCTTTCAACTCCTATGCGTTCAGGCCCGAAGATATAGAATCCATAGAGGGTTTTGACACGATCGAGGTGCGTGGAATAGGGGTCTTTGACTACTCCGAGGATCAGGTGAGAAAGAAAGAAGATCTCATCTTCGAGCTGGAGAAGGAATTTTCCAGAGACAGAGCCATTCTATGGAGGGCAGAGCACGTGTTCTTCGTGCTGAAAAAGAAAGAGGAGCCTTGCGGCTCCTCTGGTGGGTGCGGCAGGGATTGAACCTGCGACCTCTTCCTCGTCAAGGAAGCGCTCTCCCACTGAGCTACGCACCCATCACCGTTTAACTATGATACTACAACCTCGAATCCATGTCAAGGCAAAAATTCCCATCAGGGGTACTTGAAAAGTGCTAGAAGTTGTGCTAATATATTCTTCGGAGTTGCCGAGGTGGTGGAACTGGCAGACACGCATGGTTGAGGGCCATGTGGGCTTCGGCCCGTGCGGGTTCAAGTCCCGCCCTCGGCACCAGGAAGATCAGCCGGAGGACTGCTCCTCCGGTTTTTTTGTTAACCTGCCAATCCCGAGGATGATCCCCAAAATGATGAACAGGTAGTAGTTGAAGAACCTCCAGATGAGAAGGGACACAACCGCATCCGTTTTACTGATGAGGTTCGAGTAGACAACGTAGTAGACAACCTCCACAGCTCCGCTTGCACCGGGTGTGGGAACGAAATACACAACCAGGCTCAGGGCAAGCTGAACGGTGATTATCTGAAACAGCGACACCTCTACTGATGGGTTCACCGCCTTCATCGAAAGATACGTACTCGTATGAATCGCTATGATCATCGCTCCTGAAAGAATTATCGTGATGATGGTTTTTGCCTTTGAAGACCTCCAGAGCTCTTTCACGGTAGATATGTAACCCAGGATCCTCTCCCTTGCCAGGTTTTCCACCTCTTCCCTGCTTTTTTTGGTGAAGAACATCACGATCTTCATGACAGGACCAGACAGAAAAAACCTCTCAAGAAACCTCCTGCTGAAGGAAAGAAACATTATGAAGACGTAAAAAACAAAGGCAAGAACGATCCCGATGAAGAAGAGATCCCCTAAGATCCCAAGGGAGCGAAATGTGTCAAGGTAGAAAAGGAAAAAGAGAAAACCAGACACGATTGTAAAGGAAAACGAGGAGAAAAATCTCACCGCTATCACCGAGGCTGCTTTTTCAAAAGGAATTCCGGATCTCACAAGGTGGTATATCTGGAAGGGCTGTCCTCCGGCAGCAAACGGTGTTATGGCGCTGGCATAGAAGCCCCACAGCGAATTAGAAAGGCACGTTCTGAAAGGCATGTTTTCAAGAAGGATACGGGTTCTCAAGGCATCAATGGTGATCACCGCAAGAAAGTTCAGAGAAAGCAGAAAAATGAACCGTATATCCAGCTGTTTCAAATCCTTCCACACGTTTCCACTGCCCGCAAGAGATGCCACAAGAACGACCGCGCCCACTCCTATGATCAGCGGAAGAAAAACGCTTCGCTTCATACTCATCTCCTTTCCACTGGTGTCTGCTAAGAAAAAGATTAACACACGTGGTAATATTTTTTTGAGGAGGTGATCGCATGTTCAATCTCGAAGAGTACACAGAAAAGGCCCAGAAAGTAATGATGAGCATTCAGGATATAATGACAAGGTACAGACAGAACCAGCTTTCCAGCGAACACATACTGCTTGCGATCCTTGAAGAGGGAAACAACGTCGGTGTGGAACTTCTGAAGGAAATGAACGTGGACATAAACAAGTTGAAGGACGAGGTGGAAACGTTCATAGGAAAATACGGTGTCAGGGTTCCAGAGGGAACGTCCGTGTCCCAGATCTTCATAACACCGGACGCAAGACACGTGATAGAAAAGGCACGAGAGGAAGCAAGGAGAATGGGTGACTCGAAGATAGGAACCGAACACCTTCTTCTTGGAATGGTCCTTTCACCTGATTCCACCGCGTTCCGTATCCTTTCAAGGTACGGTGTGACGCCGGAGAGGGTGTACGAGGCAATAAGAAAGATAAGGGCAACCGGAAGAACGGACGAAGCAGAGAACATCGAGGCGCTGGCACGTTTCACCGTGGATCTCACTCAACTTGCCCGCGAGAAAAAGCTCATGCCCGTTGTGGATCGTGAAAAAGAAATCAGAAGGGTGATACAGATACTCTCGCGCCGCACCAAGAACAACCCCGTTCTGATAGGAGATCCGGGAGTTGGAAAAACGGCCGTCGTTGAGGGACTTGCCCAGAGGATCGTTGAAGGAAAGGTCCCCCTCTTTCTGAGAAACGTCAGGGTCCTAAAACTCGACATGGGAAGGCTGGTTGCAGGAACACGGTTCAGAGGAGACTTCGAAGAAAGACTGAAACGTCTTCTCGATGAGTTGAAAAGAAAGAAAGGAGAGGTCATCCTCTTCATAGACGAGGTGCACACGGTGGTGGGAGCGGGAGCCGCCGAAGGGGCTCTCGATGCGGCAAACATCATGAAACCCGAGCTCACAACAGGAGAGATCCAGATAATAGGTGCTACCACTGTTGAAGAGTACAGAAAATACATCGAAAAAGACAGGGCACTCGAAAGAAGGTTTCAGCCGGTTCTTGTGGAGGAACCCACCGTTGAACAAACGGTGGAGATTCTCAAGGGACTCAGAAAGGTCTTCGAAGACCACCACAAGGTGAAGATAACGGACGACGCCCTCGAAGCGGCCGCAAAACTCTCCGCCCGATACATAACCAACAGGTTCCTCCCGGACAAAGCGGTCGATCTGATCGATGAAGCGGCCTCTTACGTGAGGCTGGAGTCCTCGTACCCATCCGAAGAGATTCTGAAACTGGAAGAGAAAATGAGGGAACTCGAGGACAGAATAAACGACGCCGTGGTGAAGGGAGAGTACGAAGAAGCCGCAAAGTTGAAAGTAGAGCTTCAGAAATTGAAGGAAGAGTACGAAAAGGCACGAAAAAGCCAGGAAAAGGTAGAGCCCGTGGTTAACGAAGACATCGTGGCAAAAATCGTAGAACAGTGGACAGGAATTCCCGTGTCCCGCATCATGGAATCGGAAAAAGACAAACTGCTCAAACTGGAGGAACTGATCCACCAGCGCCTGGTGAACCAGGAAGAAGCGGTGAGAATGGTCGCACGTACCATCAGACGAGCCAGGGTGGGTATCAAAAACCCGAGAAGGCCGATCGGGGTCTTTCTCTTTCTGGGACCAACGGGTGTTGGGAAAACAGAACTTGCAAGGACCCTTGCCGATGTGCTTTTTGGAAGTGAGGATGCCATGATAAGACTCGACATGAGCGAGTACATGGAAAAACACTCCGTTGCAAGACTCATAGGGGCCCCTCCAGGATACGTGGGTTACGAGGAAGGAGGACAGCTCACAGAGGCTGTCAGAAGAAGGCCCTACAGCGTGATACTGCTCGACGAGATAGAAAAGGCCCATCCTGACGTCTTCAACATACTGCTTCAGGTTTTCGAAGACGGCCGCCTGACGGATGGAAAGGGTAACACGGTTGATTTCAGAAACACGATCATCATCATGACGAGCAACATTGGAAGTGAAAAGATCCTGGAATCTCAGGAAAACGTCCGGCTCGAAATAGAAAAGGAAATTAGAAACGTCTTCAAACCGGAATTTCTGAACAGAATAGATGCGATTGTCTACTTTAAACCTCTAACGATGGACGAGGTGAAGAAGATAGTTGAGATCATGGTGAAACAGCTTGAAGACATCTTGAAAGACAAAAGAATCACCCTAGAACTCACCGAAAGGGCAAAAGAATATCTGGCTGAGGCAGGGTACGTTCCTTCGCTCGGTGCAAGGCCACTCAGAAGGATCATCGAACTCGAACTGGAATCCATGATCGCCGATAAGATACTGGAGGGTGAAATTAAAGAAGGAGACCACATCGTTGTCGATGCAGACGAGTACGGTTTGAAGATTGAGAGGAGGTGAAGATCCATGGAGGAGAAGAAGGAAAAGCTCTCCATGAAGGATCTCATCCTCCTCTTCTTCAGCACCATAAGTGCAAGGTGCTGGGCAAGACTGGGTCTCACAGAGGACGAGTACGGAGACTTCTATCAAGACCTCGGTGAGGCCCGACTGGGTATAGACACGCTGGATGCGATCTTCAACAAGATCAAGGATCTGGTGGACGAGCAGACACGCCGTGAAATGGAAGGGGTGATCTCAACACTGAAACTCAACTACTTCCATCAGTACCAGAAGAACAAGAAGAAAGAGGAAAGTCAAATATGAACGTTGCGATTCTGCTCGCCGCTGGGAAAGGAGAGAGGCTCGGAGAAAAGGTCCCAAAACAGTTTCTTGAAGTAGAGGGAAGAATGCTGTTCGAATACCCTCTCAAAGCACTCTTAGACAGCAACGTCATCGATGCTGTTGTGATCGTGGTGTCAAGAGACTGGATGGATCGCGTGGTGGAGAAAGTAAAGCACGAAAAGATCCTCGGAATCGTAGAAGGAGGAAAAACTCGAAGTCAGAGTGTGAGAAACGCCCTCAAATTTCTTGAAAACATCAAACCATCGTACGTCCTCGTACACGACGCAGCACGTCCCTTTCTGAGAAAAAAGCACATCGAGGAGGTTTTAAAGAAGGCACAGGAAACAGGAGCCGCCACCCTCGCTCTGAAAAACTCGGACACGCTCATAAGACTCGACAATTCACGTATAGAGTACGTTCCAAGAGAGGGCATCTACAGGGTTCAGACACCCCAGGCCTTCTCATACGACCTTCTGAAGAGAGCCCACAGTGAGGAAAAAGAATGGGCTGACGACACCGAACCCGTTCACAGGCTCGGAGTGAAGATATCCGTTGTCGAGGGAGATCTTTTCTGTTTCAAGGTGACCTTCAAAAGTGATCTCGAACTTGCGAGGCTCATCGCAAAGGAATGGGAGAGGATAGCATGATCTACTACGGCACCATGTTCGATCACAGAGTGAGGTTTTCCATCGTGAGAATGAGGGAAGTGGTGGAGGAGGCAAGGAGCCGTCACAACCTCTCTTATCTTGCCACGGTCGTTCTGGGAAGAGCCCTCATCGGAGCAGCTCTGGTGACACCGTGGCTTGCAGAAAAAGAGCGGTGGACCCTCGATATAGAGGGGGACGGTCCCATAAGAAGGGTGGTTGCGCAGTCGACGAGTGAGTTCACCGTCAGAGGGTACGTTGCGAACCCCAATGTGGAGCTTCCCCTCAAAGAAAACAAAAAGTTCGACGTATCGGGAGCGGTCGGAAAGGGAATCCTCAGGGTGATAAGAGACCTCGGGTTGAAAACGCCCTTTGTTTCCCAGGTTCCACTCGTGAGCGGAGAGATCGCAGAGGATCTTGCCTACTACTTCACCGTTTCTGAACAGATTCCGTCTGCCTTTTCCATCGGTGTTCTCATGGATTCAGAGGGTGTAAAGATAGCGGGAGGATTTGCCGTTCAGATCCTGGACAGGTCCCTTGAGAAGGAAAAGGTGGAGATGTTGGAAACCAACATAAAGAACCTTCCTTACGTGACAGAGCTCTTTCGGGAGACAGAGCCGCTGGATGTTCTTGAGAAGATCTTCGGAGAGAAGGTAGGGTTCGTCGAAACAGCGGAGATAAAATACAGATGCGATTGCAGCCGGGAAAAAGCAAAATCTGCCCTCCTTGTGCTGGACGAAAAAGAACTGGAAGACATGAGAAGGGAAGGAAAGGGAGAAGTGGTCTGCAAGTGGTGCAGTACGAAGTACATCTTTTCTGAAGAGGAATTAAGAGAACTCCTCAAGCTCAAGAAAAACGGCGCGAGTTCCTGAAAGATTTGAGATTTTCAGGAACCTTTCTGTGAGTTCAAGTACAACCTTCTCACCTTCCATCCGGGCGAGGGCACTCCTCAGCTTTTTAGAGGGGAAAACCACGAGAAAGTCCCTGCCCGGCTCTACGAACAACTCCGCTGTATAGCTCAGGTTCTTTTTCTTCACAACCACCCTCATGACGTTGCCTCTTCTCGAGAGGGTGGCATAAGATCCTCTGGAGATCACAGCCGCTTTTCTCACGAGTTTAGCGAGGACTTCCTTTTTCGACTCCAGTCTTTCAACGACTTTTTCTGAAAGGACGCGTTTGAGGGCCTCTCTTTCCTCCACGCTCACCCTGTCTCCGCAGACTTCCATCACAAGATACGGGTATTTCACCACCAGCTTTCCCGACTTTTCGTAGAAATCCAGGGTCTGAACGTTCAGTCTCTGAAGGGCTTTGAAAACGTGTCTCACCGTCACATAAGGTATTTTCAGGGAAAAGGAGGTTGTGGGAACAGCAGAGATCTGAGAGAGAGTCACTATCTCCGAAGATGGGCCGAACATGAGCACATCTTTTTCCTCGAAAAGGAGAACCAGAAACTCCCCCTCATCCAGATTCGAACTCGCAAAATTGATGGAACTTTCGAACTCACGTTTTGAAAGAGTGCAGAGAAACTCCTCTTTTCCGTCTTCGGGAGGGACCCCCCCCACTCTACACCTGACATCCAGCACTTCGTTTCCGGCCTTCAAAACGAGATGATCCTGCGAAATTGTGACGTGCACCTCTTTAACTTTCACATCGCTCAAAAAGAATTTGAGAAGATCCAGAGAGACCCTTCTGCTACCCTCAAAACGTGGAATCTTTCCCAGAAACACCTCCACGCTCGCACAGTTGTCACTCGCCCTGAGCCAGAGCCCATCCCTGAAGAAGAAATCGACGAATCTTGCGCTCGGCTCTACGGTCCCAACGAGTTTGTCGAGCAGGAAAAGCCACTCTTTCAGTTCACGGGAATCAACAAGAAGTTCCACGAAGTTTCACCCCAGAAACTCTTCCAGACGGTTCAGGACTTCATCCAGTCTTTCCGGGTGCCTTCCTCCCGCCTGTGCAAAGTTCTTTCTACCTCCTCCGCTTCCACCGAGTTCTTTTGCGATGTTTCTGGCTATCGAAGAGGCATCGTACTTTTCTATAAGATCGTTTGAAACCTTCACCACAAGCGACACTTTGTCCTCAAATCGGCTGAACAGCACCACCACACCGCTTTTTTCCCTGTTCAGCACGTTGTCGGCTATTCCTCCAAGATGTTTCGACTCCACTCCTTCAAAAACACCGTAGAACAGTTTCGTTCCATCGTTCAGCTTCTTCTCGGAGATTCTCTCTTCGGAAACCCTTCCCTGAGAAAGCCTTCTTTCCAGTTCCCTGACTTTTTCTCTGAGGCTTTCCACTCTGTTTATTATTTCGTTTTCTCCGGCACCGAGGAGTTCCTTCAGCCGCGTCATCACATCTTCGTACCTTCTTATCAGCTCCAGTGTATAAAAACCCGTGACCGCTTCCACTCTTCTCACACCGGAAGAAACGGACTCTTCCGACACTATCTTGAAGAGACCTATCTGTCCTGTGTTCTTCACGTGGGTTCCTCCACAGAGTTCCTTACTCACACCAGGAACCTCCACCACCCTGACCACGTCACCGTATTTTTCCGTAAAGAGCGCTATGACACCGGATCTGATGGCTTCTTCGTAACTTGTGTATCTCACCTCAACGGGAATTGCCTGCATGATCCATTCGTTCACCATGTCTTCTACCTTCTTTATTTCCTCCGCAGAGAGTGCCCTGTAGTGGGTGAAATCAAACCTCAACCGCTCAGGGGCAACAAGGGACCCTGCCTGCCTCACGTGCTCTCCGAGCACCTTTCTCAGGGCAGCATGAAGAAGATGCGTTGCCGTATGGTTTCTCATGGTATCCTTTCTTCTTTTTCTGTCCACCTTCAAGAAAACTTTCTGTCCTCTTCGAAGAATACCCTTCAGTACCCTGACTCTGTGAACGATCACTCCCTCCAGTGCTTCAAAGACGTACTCCACTCTTCCTTCTCCACTCTCCCATTCCACTGTGCCCACATCCGAAACCTGCCCACCCTTTTCTGCGTAGAAGGGTGTTCTGGAAAAGACCACTTCGACTGTGTCTTTCTCTTTTGCCTCTTCCAGCGGTCTGTTTTCCTTTGCTATGAGAACCGTTTCTGCTTCGTCTTCGAGGCGTTCGTACCCGGTGAACTCCGTTTTGAACCCTTCTGGCAGGCTTTCCAGGTATTCGTATCTTTTTGCAAATTCTACCTTTCCCATGGCTTCCCTGGATTTTCTTTGCTGCTCTTTCATGTATCTATCGAAGTCCTTCACGTCGATCTCCACACCTTTTTCCTTTGCGATCTCCAGGGTGAGTTCAAGAGGAAGTCCGTATGTATCGTAGAGCCTGAATGCATCCTGTGAATCTATTTTTCCTTTCTTTTCCACCAGCTCATCGAAGATCCTCATGCCCTGCTCCAGCGTCTTCAGGAACCTGTTTTCTTCAGAAGAAAGCACCTCTTTCACCATATCCTTTCCACGCACGATCTCAGGATAGACTTTTCCCATCTTTTCCACGACGGCGTCAACTACTTTGTAGAGGAACGGTTCGTTCATACCAAGGAGTATTCCGTGTCTCATCGCCCGTCTTATGATCCTTCGAAGAACATAGCCCCTTCCTTCGTTGGAGGGAAAAACTCCCTCGCTGATGAGGAAGGTGATGGCTCTGATGTGATCTGCTATGATCCTGATGGAGATGTCTTTTTCTTCATCTGTCTTGTAGGAAACACCCGTCAGTTCCTCTATCGCCTTTATTATCGGCTGGAACAGATCCGTGTCGAAGTTGCTGTAGACTCCCTGCATCATCGCACAGAACCTTTCAAGTCCGGCACCGGTGTCTATGTTCTTCCTGGGAAGTGGATGGAGCTTTCCTTCTTCGTCTTGATAGTACTCCGTGAAGACGAGGTTCCATATTTCCACGAAGCGCCCTTCGGAGTTTGCGGGTGTACACTCTTCCCCCTCCGGGCACCCTTTTGAGTACCCGGTGTCGTAGAAGATCTCGGTGTCCGGCCCACACGGGCCTGTCGGACCCGCCGGTCCCCAGAAGTTGTCCTCCTTTCCAAGTCGCAGGATCTTCTTCTCGGGAAGGCCGATCTTTTCGTTCCATATCCTGAAAGCCTCTTCATCTTCTTCGTAAACGGAAACCCAGAGTTTTTCTTCGGGCACACCGAGGACCTGCGTGAGGAACTCCCAGGCCCACTCTATGGCTTCCTCTTTGAAGTAGTCCCCGAAAGAGAAATTTCCCAGCATTTCAAAGAAGGTGTGGTGCCTGGGTGTCTTTCCCACGTTTTCTATATCAACCGTCCTGAGACACTTCTGACAGGTTGCAATCCTGGTGTAGACGGGTTCCACCTTTCCCCAAAAGATGGGCTTGAAGGGAACCATCCCAGCTACCGTGAAGAGAAGCTGGGGATCGTCCGGTATGAGAGAGGCACTCGGAAGTATCTTGTGACCCTTCTTTTCGAAGAACCTCAAAAAGGCTTCCCTTATCTCTTCGGAAGTCATGTACCTCATCTCACCACTCCTTCGAATATTTTGAATACGATGTAACTGACGGGCGTAACAAAGAGGAGACCATCTATCCTGTCGAGCATCCCACCATGACCCGGCAGGGTTTTTCCCGAATCCTTAACCCTGTAGTGTCTCTTTAGGGCAGATTCGAAGATGTCTCCAAAGGTGTCCATGACTGCCACAACACTGGCAAAAGGAAGAAAGGTCCTGTAGTCTATCACGTTCACAGAAAGGATGTTGCTGACGATCAACCGGTAAAGAAACGTGTAGATCAAAACACCAAGGAAACCACCGATCACACCTTCTAGGCTCTTTCGTGGACTGTAGTGTGGGGAAATTCTTGTTTTTCCGAATTTCAAACCCGTGAAGTAAGCGAAAGAATCGAACACCCAGGTGGATGTGAGAACAAGAAGGGCGTTGGCAGCACCGAACTCACTGTATATCGGCAAGAAGAAACTCAAAAAGAAGGAGACGTACACAAGTGCGATGGAAAAAACCGAAACCGTTCTGAACACCTGGGATGGGTCTTTGTCGGTTGCCAGAGAAAACACCACTCCGATTATGAACACCAGAGAAAGAGGCTGAACCGGTTCCTTGAAGGCCACTCCGTACAGAACAGGATAGACCGCAAGGAGTATCACGTAGAAAAACCTTGCATCGCGCTCTTTCAGCTCCAGGGTGATCAATTCATAACCTGCAAGAATCACGATGGCAGAAACGAGTCCCACAAGACTTTCATAACTCACAAAACACAGAACAACAAACGGTGCCACAACGCTTGCCGTTATCACTCTGGTTTTCAGATCATCCATCACCCAGACCCCCAAACCGTCTTTCCCTTCTGGAGTAACTCTCGATCGCCCTCAGAAAATCCCTCTTTGTGAAATCCGGCCAGAGTTTTCTAGTGAAGTAGAGTTCAGAGTAAGCGGACTGCCAGATCAGAAAGTTACTGAGGCGAAGCTCACCCGACGTTCTTATTATCAAATCTGGATCGGGAACATCCGGCAGATAGAGATAATTTTTGAACGTCTCTTCGTTGAGAACTATTTTCTTTTCTTTCTCTACATCCCTCAAAATCTTTTCAATTGCGTCCAGGATTTCCCGTCTGCCTCCGTAGTTGAACGCTATCACGAGTGTCATACGATCAAAAGAAGCCGTCTTTTCTTCCACTTCGTTCCACTTTCTCAAAACACTTTCTGGAAGCCCTTCCTTTCTTCCAAGAATCCTCACCCTCACTTTTTCTCTTCTGAGAAGATCCATTTCACGATCTATCATCTGAACGAACAGATCCATCAGAAACTCCACTTCTTCTTTAGGGCGTTTCCAGTTCTCCGTGGAGAAGGAATACGCTGTAAGATACTTTATTCCAAGCTCAAGTGACCACTTCACTGTGTTATGAAGCACATGGGCACCCCGTTCGTGCCCTTTTATTCTGGGAAGCCCTCTCTTTTTTGCCCATCTACCGTTTCCATCCATTATGATCGCAACGTGCTGGGGAATTCTCAAAATTCCATGATCTCCTTTTTCTTGATCTCAAACACCTCGTCCAGTTTCTCTATGAACTCGTCCGTCAGCTTTTGCACTTCATTTTCGAGTCTTCTCGCATCGTCTTCTGGAATGTTTCCTTCTTTCTGATCCTCTTTGATCTTCTTCATTATTTCCCTTCTTATGTTTCTGATGGCAATCTTTCCTTCTTCGACTATCTCCTTTGCTTTTTTGACCCACTTTTCTCTCTGTTCCGTGGTTGGCGTGGGGAATACGAGCCTGATCACATTTCCATCGTTCACAGGGTTGAGACCCAGGTCTGAGGCGTTTATGGCTTTTTCTATCAGAGACAGAACACTCCTGTCCCAGGGTTTTATGACCAGGGTTCTTTCTTCCGAAACGGATATCGTGGCCAGCTGGTTGACGGGTGTGGGAACACCGTAGTAGTCAACCTTGATCTCTTCCAGAATAGCAGGTGAGGGCTTCCCTGTTCTCATCTTCTTCAACTCGTCTTCGATCTTTTCAAGTGTCTTTTTCATCTTTTCCTTTGCCTCTTTTATGAGCGGATTCACCATGCTTTTCCCCTCCTTTTCCGGTGAATATTCTGTTTACCTCCCTGTGGATCGTTGTATAATATTCCCAACATCTTCCAAAATTATAGCAAATTCGGAAACACACCTTCGGGAGCTTTTGATAAATATGCTTCACTGATTTGTAAAAATACCGGTGGTATAATTAGTTAAAAAAATAACAAGCACCACCATCCTGGAAAGGGGGAGTTCCATGGGAAAGTTTCTCAAAAAGCACTACATAATGGCACCCGGTCCAACACCAGTCCCAAACGATATTTTAACAGAAGGTGCGAAGGAAACAATACACCACAGAACACCACAGTTCGTCTCCATAATGGAAGAGACTCTTGAGGATGCCAAGTATCTCTTTCAGACGAAGAACAACGTCTACGCTTTCGCCTCGACGGGAACAGGAGCCATGGAGGCTGCCGTTGCAAACCTCGTGAGTCCTGGGGACAAAGTGATCGTTGTCGTCGCTGGAAAGTTCGGAGAAAGATGGAAGGAACTCTGCCAGTCTTACGGTGCGAACATCGTTGAAATTTCACTTGAATGGGGAGAAGCCGTCACTCCTGAACAAATAGAGGATACCCTCAACAGGAATCCCGATGCGAAAGTTGTGTTCACCACCTACAGTGAAACATCCACGGGAACGGTCATAGACCTTGAGGGAATAGCGAGAGTAACAAGAGAAAAGAATGTGGTTCTTGTAACGGACGCTGTCAGCGCCCTCGGTGCTGAACCACTGAAGATGGATGAATGGGGCGTGGACGTGGTCGTCACGGGTTCACAGAAAGGTCTGATGCTTCCTCCCGGTCTTGCCCTCATTTCCCTCAACGATAAGGCATGGGAACTCGTGGAAAAATCAAAATCTCCAAGATACTACTTCGATCTGAGAGCCTATAGAAAGTCTTACCCGGACAACCCGTACACTCCAGCGGTCAACATGATATACATGCTGAGGAAGTCCCTCAAAATGATCAAAGAAGAAGGAATTGAAAACGTCTGGGAAAGACATAGAGTGCTCGGTGAGGCAACAAGATCAGCCGTGAAAGCGCTTGGCCTTGAACTTCTCTCCAAAAGACCTGGAAACGTGGTGACGGCCGTTAAGGTACCCGCCGGTATCGATGGAAAACAGATCCCCAAGATCATGAGGGACAAGTACGGTGTAACCATCGCCGGGGGCCAGGCAAAGCTCAAGGGGAAAATCTTCAGGATAGCCCATCTGGGATACATGTCGCCGTTCGATACCATCACAGCGATCGCTGCTCTTGAGTTCACCTTGAAGGAACTTGGATACGACCTCGAACTCGGTGCGGGTGTGAAGGCTGCTGAGACGATCTTTGCGAAAGAATTCATCGGGGAGTGATGTGAATGGCAAAGTACAGGGTACATGTGAACGATCCACTCGATGAAGAGGCTACAAAACTCTTAATGGAAAAAGAAGAACTGACGGTCACATCAAGGCACCTAGAAAAAGAAGAACTTCTGAAAACAATCTCCGAAGTGGATGTTCTTGTTGTGAGAAGCGCCACGAAGGTCACATCGGACATCATAGAAGCTGGAAAAAACCTGAAGATCATCGCAAGGGCTGGAATCGGTCTCGATAACATAGACGTTCAGAAGGCAAAAGAGAAGGGAATAAAAATTCTCAACACGCCGGGGGCAAGTGCACCATCCGTCGCGGAACTTGCCATTGGCCTCATGCTCGCCTGTGCCCGCCACATAGCGAAAGCCACCATATCCTTGAAGGAAGGCAAGTGGGAAAAGAAAATCCTGAAAGGAAAAGAACTCCTCGGAAAGACACTCGGACTCATTGGATTTGGAAACATCGGTCAGGAAGTTGCCAGAAGAGCCCTGGGATTTGGTATGAGAGTCATAGCGTATGACCCTGCTAGACCAAAAACAGATCTTCCTGTTGAATACGTGGATCTGGACACACTTTTGAAAGAGAGCGACTTCATCTCTTTACACGTTCCTCTCATCGAATCGACAAAGCACATGATAAACAAAGATACCATTTCCAAGATGAAGGATGGAGTGATAATAGTCAACACCTCACGAGGAGGAACGATCGACGAGGAAGCACTCTATGAAGCACTTGTGAGCGGAAAGGTGTACGCGGCAGGTCTTGATGTCTTCGAGGTGGAACCACCCAGCGACGAACTTAGAAGGAAACTGCTCAGCCTGGACAACGTTGTGGCAACTCCACACATAGGAGCCTCCACAGCGGAAGCCCAGAAAAGAGTCGGAAAAGAACTTGTGGAGAAGATTTTCAGAGAGCTTGGGATCTGAGGCCGGGAGCTGTCTCCCGGCTTTTTTTTCTTTTGAAGATCACCTTCATACTCAAAGACGTTATCTCGTAGAGAAAGAGCACAACACAGAAAATCAGGATGAAAAAATCCCTGATCCTTTCCATATTACTCCCTCCGTCTCTATAGATCGATCTTTTCCGTGTCAGGTTCAACTTGACAGACCCAGAAATATATTTTACAATCAAATCCAGGTTTCAAAGATATATCTATCGATATATTTGTAGATACTTTCTGTTCACCTTGGAGGTGAAAAGATGGAAGACGTGATCGTGGTAGAAAATCTCGTCAAAAAGTTCGGAGACTTCGAAGCAGTGAAAGGAATCTCTTTTTCCGTCAAAAAAGGAGAGATCTTTGCGTTTCTTGGGCCAAACGGCGCAGGAAAAACCACCACCATACACATACTCACCACCCTTCTGAAGCCAACGGACGGAAAGGCATGGGTTGCTGGCCACGACGTTTTGAAAGAACCCAGGGAGGTCCGCAAAAAGATAGGCATCGTCTTTCAGGATCAATCAATCGACAGAGAACTCACCGCCTACGAAAACATGTACATCCACGGAAGAATATACGGATACGGTGGTGAAAAACTGAAAAAGAGGATCCTTGAACTTCTTGAATTTGTAGAACTGCTGGAGTTCAAAGACAAACCTGTGAAGACCTTCAGTGGAGGAATGACAAGAAGACTAGAGATCGCAAGATCTCTCATTCATGAGCCTGAAATACTCTTTCTTGACGAGCCCACCATCGGTCTTGACCCGCACACAAGGGCCCACATATGGGAGTACATATCGAAGATGAAGAAAGAGCACAACATGACGATATTCCTCACCACACACTACATGGACGAGGCCGAGCAACTCGCAGACAGGGTGGCGATAATAGACCACGGAAAGATCATTGCCCTTGGAAGTCCCGATGAATTGAAACAGATGGTTGGAAAAGAGATCATCTACGTGAAGTTTTCTGACCCTGTGGACTGCCTCGATGGTGAATTCATAAAAGCATGTAAGAAACTCTCCGACGGAAGGCTGGAATTGAACGTTGAAAACTCAAGCAGAGCCATCCCGAAGATATTTGAACTTGCCCAGCAAAAAGGACTGAAGATAGAAGAGATCACCTACCACAAACCCACCCTGAACGATGTCTTTTTGCATTTGACGGGAAGAGAACTCAGAGAGGAAGGGCCGGAAAACTTCTTCAAAGCCGTCGCAAGGATGAGAATGAGGAGGTGAAATCGTGGCTGCCTTCGTGACCATGGTGTACAGACAGCTGATCAGGTTTGTGAGGTCTCGATCCCGTGTGATAGGTATGATCATAAACCCTCTGATATGGCTCGTCTTCTTCGGGCTTGGCTGGAGCAAGGTTTTTGACAATCCCTGGGCAAGGATGATGTTCGGAGGAGTGGATTATCTCACGTACCTTGCACCCGGTATATTTGCCATGACCATATTCAACATGAGCTTCATCAGTGGTGTGAGTCTGATATGGGACAAACAGTTTGGTTTTTTCAAGGAAGTTCTGGTGGCACCCTCTTCGAGGAGACTCAGCGTAATGGGAAGAATCATCGGTGATGGCCTTGTCACGGTACTTCAGGGGTTTATAATTCTGTTTTTCACGTACTTTCTGGCGGAGAACCTGAAGATCTCCGGTCTGATACCGGCTCTCATCGTCGGTTTCCTCATGTCCGTTACGATCGCCAGCTTTGGCATAGCACTCGCCCTGAAAATGGAAAGCACAGAGGGTTTTCAGATGATAATGATGACACTGATGATGCCTCTGATATTCCTGAGCGGAGCCATGTATCCGATAGACTCCATGCCGAACTGGATGAAAGCGATCGCCTACATCAACCCACTGACCTATGCGGTCGATGCCTCAAGAGGTTACCTGGTTGGATCACACGTGATGAAGTTTTCCTTTGGAATGGACTGGGGCATTTTGAGCATACTGATGGTCGTGGGACTTCTTCTTGCAACAGAGAGTTTCGAAAGGGCAAGGATAAGTTGAAAACGATCTTTCAGAATAAACAGAGGCGGGAATTTCCCCGCCTTTTTTGTTTTTGGGTGGTTTTCATACTTCGTTTCCATACCTCAAAGGAAGTATTGAAACGAATACGACGACCTCCTGATACTCTGGTATATTCAGTTTCCATACCTCAAAGGAAGTATTGAAACTGTGTGCTCCTTCTATCGTTGCCTGTGCGATGTAGGGTTTCCATACCTCAAAGGAAGTATTGAAACCAAGAACCTCAAGAAGATTGTGGTGAATGCAATTATTGGTTTCCATACCTCAAAGGAAGTATTGAAACACTGAATAATTCTTTCGTCTCCATCAAAATCCTTTAGTTTCCATACCTCAAAGGAAGTATTGAAACTGGTGAAGGTTGAGTTTGTGAAGGAGATCAGAAATGGGTTTCCATACCTCAAAGGAAGTATTGAAACGTTTTCAGTCCGGATGGTCGACGTCTTTGGCGGTCAGTTTCCATACCTCAAAGGAAGTATTGAAACTAAATTTGCATATGCGTCTTAACAATTCTAGCATCGAGATGTTTCCATACCTCAAAGGAAGTATTGAAACATTTTGATCTTGAAATACTGAAATTTCTGAATGTCTCGTTTCCATACCTCAAAGGAAGTATTGAAACTTGACAAAGAGCTCTGGGAAAAAGTCAACGTAAGGAGTTTCCATACCTCAAAGGAAGTATTGAAACTTGTACACGAGCACTGGGAAGTAGGTCAGTTAGTGCCGTTTCCATACCTCAAAGGAAGTATTGAAACCCGATGGATTTCAAGGAAATTATACCACAAAGCATATCAAAAAGCAAGAGTATATGGGAACATACAGAGGATATTTCATCACAGGTGATTCTAACACACAGAAAGACCCAGTCAAGTACTGTTTGGAAAAATGGAATAATTGCATAGTCAATGAAAAGCCTAAAGAAAGACAAAATCAAAAGATAAATTATCCTAACCTAGGTCAGGGCATTTTGGAGTGTTTCAAGGGAAAACCGTCTAGTTCCTGTTTTCACAAGTTTGTTCAAAAAGGTCCCCCTTAAAAGGTTAGAGACTAAGTGTGTGGTTTCTTTATTCATGATAGATATATGATGATAGATGAAGACATATTCTCATATTCTGTTTCACTTTCTTGCTCATTATTCCCTTTCTCTTGCATACATCACCTCTCTCAAACCCGCATGAATTTTTTCGTTACCGGTAATTGCATACTCCGTACCCTTCTTTCCATGCCAGTTACAATTACCACCCACCTTGTGAATAAATGGAACTTACCCTGGTTTAGTGAATAAAATATGATTACTTCTGTACAACAAAACTATTTCTAACATGAGATGCGAACAGTGGGTAGATTGTAATTGATATTCCTTATTCAGAAAACAATATGTAATCCATCGTATTTACAAAAATGAAAATTACAGTGAAAAAACACGTCATAAAAATCAGGACAGAAAATTCTATAATTATGCTATCAAGAATTACAGGGAGGGTTTTCTATGAAAGAAAAGGTTGTCCTTGCATACAGTGGAGGACTGGACACTTCCGTTATTTTGAAGTGGCTCTGCGAAAAAGGTTTTGAAGTGATTGCCTATGTGGCAAACGTGGGACAGAAGGATGATTTCGAGGCCATAAAGGAAAAGGCCCTGAAAACAGGTGCTTCAAAAGTCTACATCGAAGACCTCCGAAGAGAGTTTGTCACAAACTACATATTCACTGCCCTTCTTGGCAACGCTCTCTACGAGGGAAGGTATCTTCTTGGAACAGCGATCGCTCGACCTCTCATCGCAAAAAGGCAGGTCGAAATAGCAGAAAAAGAAGGAGCCCAATACGTCGCACACGGTGCCACAGGGAAAGGAAACGATCAGGTGAGATTCGAACTCACCTACGCCGCTTTGAATCCAAATCTCAAAGTGATATCACCATGGAAAGATCCGGAGTTTCTCTCCAGATTCAAAGGAAGGACCGATCTGATAAACTATGCCAGGGAAAAGGGTATCCCTGTTAAAGTTTCCAAGAAAAGACCATACAGCGAGGACGAAAATCTCATGCACATATCCCACGAGGCAGGAAAGTTAGAAGATCCCATGTACATACCCGACGAAGATGTCTTCACATGGACTGTGTCTCCAAAAGAGGCACCGGATGAAGAGACACTCCTTGAGATTCATTTCGAAAAGGGTGTGCCGGTGAAGGTCGTGAACCTAAAAGATGGAACAGAAAAAACCGATCCACTCGAACTCTTCGAATACCTCAACGAGATCGGTGCAAAAAACGGTGTGGGAAGGCTCGACATGGTGGAAAACAGATTCATCGGAATAAAGTCAAGGGGTGTTTACGAAACACCCGGTGCCACCATTTTGTGGATCGCCCACAGAGATCTTGAGGGAATCACGATGGACAAAGAAGTGATGCACCTTCGCGACATGCTCGCACCTAAATTTTCCGAACTCATCTACAACGGGTTCTGGTTCTCACCGGAGATGGAGTTTCTGCTTGCAGCCTTCAAAAAATCCCAGGAAAACGTGACGGGGAAGGTGATCGTGTCGGTGTACAAAGGTAATGTCATGCCCGTTGCAAGATACTCACCGTGTTCGCTGTACAACCCGGAACTCTCCAGCATGGACGTTGAAGGAGGCTTCGATGCAACAGATTCAAAAGGTTTCATCAACATCCATGCCCTCAGGCTCAAGGTGTACAGACTAACAAAAAAGGGGTACGAAAAATGAGCGAGAAACTCTGGGAAAAAGGCTACACAGTCGATGAAGAAGTGGAAAAGTTCACGGTGGGGGACGACTACATCGTTGATATGAGAATCATAAAGTACGATATAAAGGCTTCCATCGTTCATTCGAAAATGCTTCAGCGAACGGGACTTCTAACACAGGAAGAGCAGAAAAAGATAGAAGAAGCCCTCAACGAACTTCTCCATCTTGTGGAAGAAGGAAAGTTCCAGATAAAACCCGAAGACGAAGACTGCCACACCGCTATAGAAAACTTCCTTGTGAAGAAACTGGGAGAGACAGGAAAAAAGATCCACACAGCGCGCTCCAGGAACGATCAGGTGCTCACCGCCCTGAGACTGATGTACAAAGATGAACTGAAAAAGATAAAAGATCTGGTTGTCGAACTACAAAAAAGTCTGGACGGATTCATCGAAAGGTTCGGACAGATAAAATTTGCCGGCTTCACCCACACCAGGAAGGCAATGCCAACCGATTTTGCAACGTGGGCGGGTGCACTCAAAGATGCCCTCCAGGACGATCTGAAACTCCTCGAGACGGTGTACGACATAATCGATCAATCTCCGCTCGGAACGGGTGCCGGATATGGAGTCCCGATAGAAGTGGACAGAGAGTTCACGGCGAAAGAACTGGGATTTTCCAGAGTTCAGTGGAATCCCATCTACACACAGAACAGCAGAGGAAAGTTCGAATACCTTCTCCTCCACGTTCTTTCTCAAATCTCGTACGATCTGAACAGGTTTGCCTCCGACATCATCTTCTTTTCTCTTCCAGAGATCGGATTCTTGAAACTTCCAAAGGAGCTCTGTACGGGAAGTTCCATCATGCCACACAAAATAAACCCAGATCCCTTAGAGCTTGTGAGGGCATACCATCACTTCGTTGTTTCCAGAATGGTGATGGCCGTTTCGCTTCCGTCGAACCTGATACTTGGATACCACAGAGATCTTCAGCTTCTGAAAAAGCCGGTGATAGAGTCAATAGATGTCGTTAAGAATATCTTAAGAATAATGAAAATAATTTTTGACCGCATTGAAGTAGACAGGGAAAAATCCGAAGATAGTATTACCGAGGAAGTTCTTGCAACCCACAGGGTATACGAACTCGTGAAAAAAGGTATTCCGTTCCGTGACGCCTACAGAATGGTGGCAGAAAAATACGGGAGGGAAAAGGATTGATCAGAGTCGGCATAGTGGGAGCCACAGGTTACACGGGGATCGAACTCTTCAGACTTTTGAAAAAACATCCTTCTGCAAAGATCGTTTACATGTCCTCCAGAACGTACGCCGGAAAGAAGATGATGGAGGTGTATCCGTCCACGCTCGAAGAGGCCGTTCTGGAAGACTTCGATTCCAGAAAGATATCAGAAAGCTGTGATGTGGTGTTCACCGCCCTTCCCGCGGGTGTCAGTTACAGACTCGCCATGGAACTTCAAAACGTGAAAATCATCGATCTCGGTGCGGACTTTCGTTTCGACGACCCGAACACTTACGCGGAGTGGTACGGAAACAAACTTGAAGACTACAACAGCACAGAAAGAGTATACGGCCTTCCTGAACTTTACAGGGACTCGATAAAAAACGCCAGAATTGTGGGAAACCCGGGGTGTTACCCTACGAGCGTGATCCTTGCCCTCACTCCGGCCCTGAAGTCAGGTATCGTGGAAGTTGACACGATCGTTGTCGATTCAAAATCGGGTGTGTCAGGGGCAGGAAGAAAAGAAACACTCGACTACACCTTCTCCGAGGTGAACGAAAACCTGAGGCCCTACAATGTGGCAAAGCACAGACACGTTCCGGAGATGGAGCAAGAACTAAAGAAGATAGCCGGAAAGGATGTGAAAGTGATCTTCACACCGCATCTTGTTCCCATGACGCGAGGAATCCTCTCCACAATCTACGTGAAAACGAATGCTTCTCTGGAAAAGATCCACAGAATCTACCAGGAGTTTTACGCTGGAGAGCCTTTTGTGCATGTATTACCTTTAGGGGTGTTTCCATCGACGAAGTGGTGCTACGGTTCGAACCACGTTTTCATAGGAATGCAGCTGGAAGAGAGAACCGGAACGCTCATTCTGATGAGTGCCATAGACAACCTCGTGAAGGGGGCATCGGGTCAGGCGATTCAGAACATGAACATCATGTTCGATCTAAAAGAAACGGAAGGACTGGAATCTCTTCCCATATACCCATGAAAGGGGTTGGAAAGAAGTGTTCGTTCCGAGGGGATTCAGCTACGCGGGAGTACACTGCAGAATAAAGAGAAAAAGGAAAGACCTCGGTATCATCTTCTCTGAAGTGCCCTGCACCGCCGCCGGGGTTTTCACCACGAACGTTGTGAAGGCTGCACCCGTGATCTACGACATGGAGATTCTGGGGAAAAATCCTTCTGGAATCAGAGCGATTACCGTGAACAGCGGTGTAGCGAACGCCTGCACGGGAGAACAGGGAATGATCAACGCAAGAAGGATGGCGGAGAAAACGGCAAAAGAACTGAACATCCCCGTTGAAAGCGTCCTTGTGTCTTCAACAGGAGTGATAGGTGTTCAACTTCCAATGGAAAAAGTGGAGTCGGGGATTGAAGAGGCGGTGAAGAACCTCTCGAAAGACCCTGTTCCCTTTGCAGAGGCCATCATGACAACGGACACGAAGATAAAGATCCACAGCAAAAAAGTGACGATAGAAGGGAAAGAGATCACCGTCCTTGGAATAGCAAAGGGCTCCGGTATGATACATCCCAACATGGCGACGATGCTCTCTTTCATAACGACCGATGCGAATGTTTCTGAGGATGCTCTGAAAAAACTTCTGAAGATCTCTGTCGACGATTCCTACAACATGATCGATGTCGACGGTGATACAAGCACAAACGACATGGTGATCATACTCGCAAATGGACTTGCAGGAAACGCACCCATTCAGGAGGAAACCGATGGTTTCTGGAAGCTTTATGAGGCCGTACACGAAGTCAACCAGGTCCTTGCGGAAAAAATTGTGGAGGATGGAGAGGGAGCCACAAAGGTGATAGAAGTGGAAGTGAGAAACGCCCCGGACAGAAACTCTGCTCGTTTGATTGCACGGGCGATCGTCTCTTCGAATCTTGTGAAGACAGCCATCTACGGTGAAGATGCAAACTGGGGAAGGGTGATAGCGGCCGCGGGGTACTCCGGTGCACAGTTCGATCCGGACAGACTCGACCTTTTCTTCGAAAGCGCAGCCGGTAGAATAAAGGTGGCAGAGAACGGCCAGGGAGTGGATTTTGACGAAGATACAGCAAAGAAGATACTGAGCGAAAAGAAGGTGAAAATCATCCTCGATATGAAGCAGGGAAAAGAACTTGCAAGAGCCTGGGGATGTGATCTGACTGAAAAATACGTGGAAATAAACGGGAGGTACAGGACATGAGAATCGACACCGTCAACGTTCTTCTTGAAGCGCTTCCTTACATAAAGGAGTTCTACGGAAAAACGTTCGTTATAAAGTTCGGTGGCAGTGCTATGAAGGAAGAAAAGGCAAAAAAAGCCTTCATACAGGATATAATCCTTCTGAAGTACACGGGTATAAAACCTGTCATCGTCCATGGGGGAGGTCCTGCCATCTCTCAGATGATGAAAGAACTCGGCATAGAACCCGTCTTCAAAAACGGCCACAGGGTGACGGATGAGAGGACGATGGAAATCGTGGAGATGGTGCTCGTTGGAAAGATAAACAAGGAGATAGTCATGAACATAAACCTTCACGGAGGACGAGCAGTCGGCATATGTGGAAAAGATTCAAAACTCATCGTGGCCGAAAAGGAAACAAAATACGGTGACTTAGGATTCGTCGGAAAGGTGAAACAGGTCAACCCGGAAATACTCCACGCACTCATAGAGAACGACTACATCCCTGTGATCGCACCCGTTGGAATAGGAGAAGACGGTCACTCGTACAACATAAACGCAGACACCGCTGCCGCAGAGATCGCAAAAAGCCTGATGGCAGAAAAGCTCATCCTCCTCACGGATGTTGACGGTGTCCTGAAAGATGGAAAGCTTCTTTCCACCCTGACCCCAGAGGAGGCAGAAAACCTTATAAAAGACGGTGTCGTAACAGGTGGGATGATTCCAAAGGTGGAGTGTGCAATCTCTGCTGTGAGAGAGGGTGTCGGCGCGGTACACATCATAAACGGCGGACTGGAACACGCTATCTTGCTTGAGATATTCAGTCGAAAGGGAATAGGTACCATGATCAAAGAATCGGAGGGATGAAGATGTTTCTCATGAACACCTACAACAGGTTCCCTGTAACGCTTGTTTACGGAAAAGGATCGTGGGTTTATGACATCAATGGGAAGGCGTACCTTGACTTCACCTCGGGCATAGCCGTGAACGTACTTGGTCACTCCCATCCGGAACTCGTAAAAGCGATAAAGGACCAGGCAGAAAAACTGATTCACTGTTCCAACCTCTACTGGAACCTTCCACAGATGGAGCTTGCAGAACTCCTCTCAAAGAACACGTTCGGTGGAAAGGTGTTCTTTGCCAACACGGGAACGGAAGCGAACGAAGCGGCAATAAAGATCGCAAGAAAGTACGGAAAGATGAAAAGCGAAAAGAAGTTCAAGATCCTCTCGGCTCGAAACTCTTTCCATGGAAGAACGCTTGGCTCTCTCACCGCAACCGGACAGCCCAAGTATCAGAAACCATTCGAGCCACTCGTTCCGGGTTTTGACTACTTTGAGTTCAACAACATTGAAGACCTGAGAAAAAAGGTATCGGACGAGGTCTGTGCCATCTTTCTTGAACCCATCCAGGGAGAAAGTGGTATCATTCCGGCAACGAAAGAATTTCTCGAAGAAGCAAGAAGACTGTGTGACGAGTACGACATTTTGCTCGTCTTCGATGAAGTTCAGTGTGGAATGGGAAGAACGGGAAAACTCTTTGCCTATCAGAAGTACGGAGTGACACCCGACATCCTCACCGTTGCGAAGGGACTCGGTGGAGGTGTCCCCATAGGAGCGGTCGTTGTAAACGAAAAGGCAAACGTGCTGGAGCCGGGAGATCACGGCACCACGTTCGGCGGAAATCCGCTCGCATGCAGAGCAGGTGTCACGGTGATGAAAGAGCTGACGAAGGAAGGTTTTCTGGACGAAGTGGACAGGAAGGGAAGGTACCTTCTGGAAAAACTTTCCAGAATGAAAGAAAAGTACAGCGCGGTGGAAGATGTTCGTGGTATGGGATTGATGATAGGGATTCAATTTTCCGGTGTGGAGAACAAAAATGTTGCAATGAAGTGCTTTGAGAAGGGACTGCTTGTGGTTCCGGCCGGAAACAACACGGTGAGACTCCTTCCTCCGCTGACCGTCGAGTACGGGGAGATCGATACAGCCCTCAGGATCCTGGAAGAGGTGCTCCAGGAAATTTGAAAGGGAGGCGTTGCCTCCCTCATTTCTTTCTATCTTCCTTCTCTTTTTCTTCTTCTTTCTTCATCAGTTCCCCTTCTTCCCCTAACTGTTCTAATTCTCCACCACATTTTTCGCAGTTTTTGTTCAGCTGATATTCTATGGACGTTGCAGAGTAGTATATGGCCCCGCATTTTGTGCATCTATATATATACGGCATCAAGCCACCCCCTCATGAGAGTTACTAGATCTTGTGGGTCTTCGCTTCGCTTTTTTAGTATATTCTAATACTTTATTCGCTTTATTTCAAGCTTTTAGAAGAAATAAGACAAGACCAGCTGTGGAAATCACAAATCCTGCAACCTGGAAAACACCCAAAACTTCGCCCAAAAGCAGATATGCCCACAGCATGGAAAGGGAGGTCTCACCAACCAGTGCCATGCTCACAACACTCGAGGGAAAATTTTTGAGTGAAATATTTATGAACAGGTATCCCAGGAAAGAACATCCCGCCCCCAGAGCTAACAGTATGAACCATTCTCTCAACGGTACGATCTCAAAAGAAGGGAAAGAGAGCGCAAAAAGAACGATCGAAGCCACAGCGTGTGTTCTCAAACTGAATGCGAGGCTCCCCATCCTCTGGTTCAGCTTTCTTCCAAGAACAAGATAGCCACAGAGAAAAAGAGTGCCAGTGATCGCCAGCCAATCTCCTCTGGTAGCATCAGAAAACTTCTCATTTCCAAGAGCGGAGATCAGAACACCGATTACAACGATCGATCCTGTGACGAACTGCTGCAGTGTGGGTATTTCTCTGTAGAGAAGATACGAAAGAAAACCCGTGACAACAGGTTGCAACATCAGTGGTATCACGGCTCCGGCCACGGTGGTATAATCAAAGGCTGCTATCCAGAAACGAAAGTGCATCGCAAGAAAGAAACCAGCAAGGGCTGAAAACATCTCATCCTGTAAAGGAAAAAATCTGGGTTTTTTTGCGATCAAAAGAAACAGAAAAGAGGCAATGAATACCCTGTAGAAGGCAATGGTTTGTGGGGAAAGAGTTGAGATCTTCGCAAGTACACCGGAAAAAGAAGCAATTAAGACGCTGAGCAAAAGATAAAAAGCCGGCCTCAATGTTTCACATCCTTCTTAACAGTATATTTACGATCAAGACCTCTTGAACTGTTTCCCATTTTATAGTATATTTCTTTCTGGTGCACGTTCTTTGCCCCCATCGTCTAGCGGCCTAGGACACTGGCCTTTCAAGCCAGAGGCAGGGGTTCGAATCCCCTTGGGGGCGCCAGGCATTTTACGGCTTTTGGCCTGATAGGGGGATGCCAACATTTGGCATCCCTTTTGTTTTTTTACTGGTCACAATTTTTTGTATCAGGCTCCTTTGTATCTGAGCTCCGGGAAAAGAGAAACACAGGTGTATTCCAGGGCCTTTTTGAAAGCAATGTTTATAGGGTATTTTTCCTGTGCAAGGAAGAAATCGATGGAGAGCAACTTCGAGTGAACTTTCTGACATTCAGGAAGGCTTTCAGAAAGGTTGGTCAGCTGTGGTTTCAGGTATCTGCAAGCCCACACCTCTGGTCTCCCCTTCCTCAAGATGTAGCTTCCAGAAAACAGTCTGCAAACAAGAGGCCTGAAAGAATGATAAGAGCACCCACCTTGTTCAGAACGAGGATCGAAGAGCACGCACCGGCCTGATTCATCGGTGGTTTCAAGGATTTTCAGCCACCTTTCTATGGAACCTTCCTTCAGAAGATGTATCGCCAGGGGAAGAAACTCAAGGATCGTGGCTTCGATATTGATGGAGGGAGTATCACAACACTCCCTGCACCCGTTGCAGGAAGGAAGTCCTCTCTGGATGTTTTCCAGTTCCCGATACAGCTCCATCACTTTGATAGCCAGTTCTTCCAGCCTCTTCACAGAGAGTATCTATATCCAGTTGAGGTAACAAACAAAGGCTAACTTAGAAAAGGAAAGAAAAAGGAAGTGTTAAGATCAAGAAAAAAATAAAACTTCCATCACCCCACAAAAGCAGGAATGGCACTTTTTCTGAGGGACAGAGTGGAGAAGATCATATCGATTTCATGATCATCCCAGGGATTATGAGTTGATGAAAACATAATAAGGTGTGCTGTGGTAGAACTGAGAAAAATCGAAAGACTTGCCTGAAACGTCCTTGAAAAACTGCGCTGGCAGTTCGGAAAAAAGGGAAGGCAAGAGAACAAAACCAGAAAGTTTGGTTATAAAATACTACTGGGGAAGGGGCTTATCAAGGGAGAAGTGGAGGTGTGAGAATGAGAAGGCTTCTTCTGTTTTTCGTGGCAGTGTCAGTTGCTCTGGCACTTGTTAGTGGTTGTGTAGCTTCAGGTGGGTCTTCTTCCTCTTCTATACCAAACATCGTGGGAAGATGGGAAAGCACTTCTACTTTTCCAATAGACATAAACTATGATGGAACACCAGACACATATGGCAAGTATGTTATGATCGTTGAAAACCAGAATGGTTCAACCTTCACAGGACTATTTGGTGGTGTAGAACTCTCTTCAGGAATACAATTCTTTTTGCCCATGACGGGTACAATAACTTCAGGCGGGAACATTGTAATCACAGTAACTCTAACTGATCCAACAACAGGTCAAACTGTAACTGCAACAAGCCAAGGTGTCTACGCCTCTGGTAGAATCACAATCATAGGCGAAAACCAAACAATTGACCTCGTAAAGGTTCAGTAAGCCTACTGCCCCTTCCTCTTCACCTATTTCGAAGCAATTCCAACACAAGAATACCACAAACGATCCCTTTACGTCTGCTCCATCACAATTTGCTTTGCTTTGCTTTCCCTCTTTCTGGCGGTACTGATGAACTCCCGTGGATGAGAAACGGCAGGACGGGGCAGTGTGGCTGAGGCACAGAAGAGAAGGAATTTCCCACGATTATATTAAGTTTGTTTATCGTGTGAATATTCGATTCTTGTACCTGAACTTTTCTGCAGAAGTGAGAAGACTTCTTTCAACATATTTGCTATAATTTCTGGACAGATATTCAAAGCTTTTTCTGAGGTAATATTCAGGAGGCTCTTTAACCACTTTAAAAGAGGAAACGTCTATCTTTTCACCGTCAAAATAGGCTTCTATGTATCTCTCCTGTTTGTTAAGATTTCCAAGGGTGGTATCGAATAATACCTTTCCTTCCCCTTTTCCGAGTCTTCTTAGTTTCCCTGTGATTTCTTTCAATAAATCGAAAGGTTTCTCTACAGTAAGCATAATGACAAAGTACTTATAATCCATATCCGTTACGAAGATTTTGAATCTCATATCATTTCACCTGCCTAACTGATCTTTCATATTTCTCAAAAAGGTCTCCTATCAATTCCAGAGCTCGCTTTATTAGATCATCTACTTGAGATTTTTCAGGAATAATGGAAGTGTGTCCTTCTAAGGACGATGCGTGAACATAGGCATGTCTGTAATCGTGGTAGAAATTGTAGCACTTCTCTAAGACGGATAGGAGATCGCCCAGGTTATAATTTGCAATACAATCTGGTCTGATTTTGTATGAATTGTCTTTCTTGCTCCATTTGAAAAAATCTCCGATTCTATTAATCTTTTCTATTTTTCCCGTTATCATTTGTAGTCCCATTTCTATGAATGCTTCCAACACGCGTACCGATGGTACTAGGTATAAAGAAAAATCTCTGAAGGGCATGGTAGGTTCTTCAAGGTAAGCCAAATACGCTGTTAACAGTTCGTTCTTTAACGCTTCAGATATTAATTCAGATCCATATGCTCCTTTGGTTACTCTGTTCAAAGTTTCCTCAAGCCTGCGTTCATCTTCTATTCCATATATACGCTTGATGAAGTTTTTATATCTTTCAGCACTCTCGAATTCTGATAGGAACAATTGGACATTCTTAAACACGTCATGGGCTTTTCCTTGTATCTGCAAATTGCCGGTATTCATGTAATATGTGAGAGTGAGTTCTTCTTTAAAATATTTGTTTTTTACTTTTACCATTACTATCCTTTGAGAGGGTCTTATGGATTGCTCAGGATGATATCCTTCTTCCTCTAAATACTGAAGCAACAGCTCAAAGTGTTTCTGATCCATATTTATCGATACCTCAGTGTTAATGGTGTATTCCTTCGATTTTTCAATGGCTTTCTGCAATTCCAGGGGAAACCAATCAATATTTGCTTCTCCTTTTGCCGCCTTTTTTGCCAGCCTGTCAGCCTCATCGTTGCAAAAGTCCCCAGAATGACTCTTCACCTTCTCAAAGACCACTTCAAGACCGCTCCTGCAAAACTGCTCGTAAAGGTACTTGTAAACACGCGTCACCGGCTCTTTTGTTCTGTACTCTTCCGTTGCCCACTTTTCAAGCCCTTCAAGATCGTGCCTGAGAATGAGTCTTTTTGCTCCTTTCTTCAAAGCACAGTCCATGGCAAAAAGTGCAGCCATGATCTCTCCGGCTATGTTCCTTGAGTCTTTGAACTCATCGATGTCCGTCCAGAAATAGTACTCCTCTTTCTTTCCCCTATAGCACAGAACCACTCCAGAACCACAGACCACATCATAACTCCCATCCACATAGGCGATCATCGTCTCTTCGTCAAGTTCCGGGCAGGTGCATTCATCTTTTCCTTCAAGATATGCCTTTGCATCTTCTATCTTCTCAAAACTTTTGTATTCTGCTCCCGGAAAGCCCTTCACCTGTTTTTCTGCCTCTTCCCAGGACTCATAGATTCCGGGAACTCTTCCCTTCCTTACAGCGTAGTACTTTTTTCCTGACACTTTATCCCACATCCCTTCATACATTTCCTTTGTGGCCTTACAACGATATAATACAACAGTTAGTATCAAATCAATCTCAGTTACATAAATCACACGGCTGTCGTTAGAGTATTTCCTCACCTCATAATTTTAACCCCTTCTCCTTCCACCTGTTCACCACCGATTTGAAGTGTAAAAAAACAAAAAACCCGGCCGAAATGGCCGGGCTGTTCACATACTGGCAGGTAGAGCTGGTGGCCAGGGGCGGAATCGAACCGCCGACACCTGGATTTTCAGTCCAGTGCTCTACCAACTGAGCTACCTGGCCACCTCATATCTCTGGTGGGAGCGGCAGGACTTGAACCTACGACCTCCTGCTTGTAAGGCAGGCGCTCTTCCCCTGAGCTACGCTCCCACCGCATTAAGTATATTACATCAAAATTCGGGATTAGTCAACATCTGCTTCTTCAGACAGGATCTGCTTTTGCTTTTTCAGACTTTTAAGAGAATACATCTGAAGATCCGCTTTCTGGACAACGTTTTCTATATTCTCACCCGGTCTCCATGTTTCTATGCCGTAGGAAAATTTCAATGGAAGACCAAACGGGTTGAACATAAGCTTTTTTTCCAGCCTTTTTACGATGTTTTCCACTGTTTTCTCGTCTGCTTCCGGGAAGGCAACCAGTATCTCGTCTCCTCCGAACCTTACAGCACAGTCCGTTCTTCTTATGTTTTCCACTATCTTCTGGGCAGCAAATTTCAGAAGTTTATCTCCCATTCTGTGAGAATAGCGGTCGTTTATCATCTTGAAATCGTCAAGGTCTATCACAAGAAACGCTATGCCCTTACCTTTCTTTCGCTTTTGCCTCTCCATCTCTTGAGGAAGCCACTCCTCGAAGAAGTAGTACCTGGTGTAGAGCCCAGTTAGATAGTCTCTTATGGCTATTTCTTTCAATTTCTTGAATATTCTTATCGTTCCAAAGAATACGACCACGATCCCAATAAGTATGATGTTGTATCCAAAGGCCTCATTGAATGTATCGATCAGAAGTCCCAGGATGATTACTGCGATTCCAATCTCTAGAGTGTAGCTTCCAAGGTTCTTCACGTAATTTCTTACAAGAAAGACAAAGAAAAAAAGGAGCAGAGCAGCCATTACGTGGACAATCTCTTCCATCAAGAAACTTCACCCCCCAATTTCGTATCCATCGATGAAGACTTTAAGGTTTTTTGGAAATATCAAAAGGTGTGGAGGAATGATCAGGTAGAAACCCTTTCTTGTGGTTTTTATCGAAAAAACGTGAACTTCTTTTTCATTCTCCAGTTTTATATCAAGAGTCGATGTGGTTTGAGTGTTGGGAGAGAAGATCCAACCGGAAAAGACGATTCCTTTTTGGGTTTCATCTTCGAAAAGGGTAAAATATTTCACCAGGAAAGATCTGGTCCCGATTGTTTTGTAGAGTTCTTCGGGAAACTCCACAGAGAGTTCTTTGAGGTACAGAAAAGACCCGAACGAAAGAGAAACCAGGGTACAGATTGTCAAAAAAAGAATCTTCCTCACAAAATTCACCCCCCGGAGGTGGTGTATATGGATATCTTCGAGGCGATTGAGAGAAGGCATTCGGTGCGGGATTTCCTGGAGAGAAAACTGCCGGAAAGTATAAAGGAAGAAATAGAAAACCTCTCTTTGAAGTCTATCACAGAGAAACTGGACTGGAAAGTGAATCTTTCCACTTTTCCAGGTTACGTTTATGCAACAACCAGGAAAGATTTTGAAAAACAGGTGGATTACGGCTTCCAGGGAGAACAGATCGTTCTTTTCCTGACCATGAAGGGACTTGGAACGTGCTGGATGGCACGCTCTCCTCATCCAGACGTTCCTTACATAATCACTTTCGGGTATCCAAGATCAAGAAATTTCACAAGAAGCAGAAAACCCATCACTTCTTTTCTTGAAAACGATGTGGAAGAACTACCTCCAGAGATCATAAGGATAGTAGAAATGACAATACTCGCACCTTCTGCTATGAACAGACAGCCATGGAGAATAAAGTTCACGGGTGGAGAACTCTGCATTTCCTCCAGAAGTCCTGTGGATCTTGGGATAGCCCTGTCACATGCGTTCCTTGTCGCACGGGAGATATTCAAAAGAGAGCCAGAGATCGTGAAGAAAGGAGAGGATACATATTGTCTGGTTCTGAACTAATGAAAACAGCAATTGAGATAGTGAAAAACTCCATAGAGTCTGTGCTACCGGACAGAGCAGTGAAGGACACATTAAAGGATCTGAACCTTCAGGACGTCTTCCTCGTATCGGTTGGAAAGGCAGCATGGAGAATGGCAAAGGCTGCCTTCGATGTCCTGAACGGAAAGATAAGAAAAGGGATCGTTATCACAAAGTACGGACACAGCGAAGGTCCCATAGATGATTTCGAGATATACGAGGCGGGACACCCCATTCCTGATGAAAACACCATGAGAGCAACTCGAAGGGTTATGGAAATAGTCGAGGAATTGAATGAGAAAGATACTGTCCTTTTTCTTCTGTCCGGTGGAGGATCTGCCTTGTTCGAACTGCCCATGGAGGGTGTATCCCTTGAAGAACTGCAGAAGATAACCGATTCATTGCTGAAGAGCGGCGCAAATATCGAAGAGATAAACACAGTGAGGAAGCACCTTTCACAGGTAAAAGGGGGAAGGTTCGCAGAGAAGATATTCCCTGCAAGAGTTGTTACACTCGTTCTTTCCGACGTACTGGGTGACAGGATCGACGTCGTGGCCTCCGGCCCCACCTCCCCAGATGCATCAACTTCGGAAGAGGCCATCAGGATCCTGGAAAGGTACAGAATCAGCGTGAGCAATGAGGTGAAGAAAGCCCTTTTAAAAGAAACTCCAAAGCACCTGTCGAACGTGGAGATCCATGTACTGGGAAACGTTCAGAAAGTGTGTGAGGCAGCAAAGAAGATAGCCACAGAAAAAGGCTTCAACAGTGAAATACTGACAACCACACTGGATTGTGAGGCAAAAGAAGCAGGTAGATTCATCGCAAGCATCATGAAAGAGATCAAGTTCAGAGATAGACCCCTGGAGAAACCAGCCGCTGTGATCTTCGGTGGAGAGACGGTGGTACATGTAAAAGGAAATGGCCTTGGAGGAAGAAATCAGGAACTTGCCCTCTCGGCGGCGATAGCCCTGGAAGGAGTAGAAGGGGTTGTTCTGTGCTCCGTTGGAACGGATGGAACAGACGGTCCCACGGACGCAGCAGGTGGCATCGTGGATGGAAGAACGGCAAAGATTCTGAAAGAGATGGGAGAAGATCCTGTTGAATATCTTGAAAACAACGATTCCTACAACGCACTGAAAAAAGCAGGTGCCCTTCTCAAAACGGGACCCACGGGAACGAACGTCAACGATCTGATCATCGGCCTTGTCATCTAGCCTTTGCCAGAACGTACACAAAAACACTTTCTGCTCCGCTTCTGAGGAGTGTTTGAGTGCAATCTTTCACACTCGTTCCCGTTGTCATCACATCATCCAGCAAAATGACCCTGCGGGGTGGGGGTTTCTGACACACGAACCTTCCCAGTTTCTTTCTTTCCTCCTTTTCTCTGTCCACCTGTCTTCCTTCCGAAACGTTTTCGAGGATTTTTACGGAAGGGATGGTGAGTTTCTTTGCGAACTTCTTTGCTAACAACTCCATGTGGTCAAAACCTCTTTCTTCGAGTGAGCTGAGAGAAGACGGCACCCAGGTGACAGCATCTGCCTTCCTCTGAAAGTAACTGTAAAGTCTGAGGAAAAGTTCTGCAAGAAAGTCCGAAAGCAAAGTTTCGTGGTGGTACTTGTAAAGCTTTATGACCTCTTCCAGTTTATCGGTGTAGGTGGAATAGGCAAAAACTTCGTAGTTTCTGTGACACTCATGGTAGAAAGAGGGTCCTCTTCTTACGATCTCTGTTGTACACTCTTCACAGAGAGGAGAAAACGGAGAAATTTCCCTTCCGCAAAGAAGACACGTGTTCACGTAGAGGAAGTTCAGCACCTTCTCCAGATTCTTCTTGAGTCTATCCAGGATATTCTCTCTGCTCCCTTCTCTTTGAGATGGTTCCTCAAAGATTCTTCCACAGGGAAATTGAAGGCCACGGACGTTTCAGAAAGGTCGAGATGTTCCAGTTTTTCAAAGATGCTCTTTCTGTTGAGTTCGATAAGGTGTGCCACCAGATAGCCATCTTTCGTTACAGCACAGCAGTCAAAGGCAGGATGCATGGAAAGAGCCTCTGTGAAGCTGTCTGTTGGAACGGGCTCTCTGAGAACACCGGCTGTTCCAAGAAGGACCATTCCCTCCTCGAATGTGTCGAGTTCATTCAACCTGATTCCTTCTGTATCCTCTCCGAAATCTTCTGCCACGACGAAGTCATAATTTTTCTCCTCAGAGAAAGTTCCCCTGTACCCCAGAACACCACCGCTCACATTGGGAAGGTCTCCCTTCGAAGAGGCGTACACAACGGTGCGATCTTTCACCAGGATGCACGCACCTGAAGGAAGATACCGGAGGAAATGAACCACAAGGCTGATATCCAGTGATTTCTCCTCAGGTATCTTCTGAGAAAGCTGTTTCACAATTGCTTCGGAACCTTCCTCCTCCACCCTTTCTAGAACGAACGCTTCCCATCTTTTTATGAAAAAAAGGTCGGACAGATCCTTCAATATCCTCGACTGGAAATTCATAAAGTGTGCTAGGGCTTTGAGAAAAAGAAACCTTCTGGTCTGAAGCGATACATCCCCTGTTCGTTCTATCTCAGAGAGAGCAAGTTTCAGATCATCGAGGTCTGTAACCACCACTTTTTCCCGGTAGTTCTTTATCGTCTCGAAGAAAAGCCCTATCACATTCTCGTCAACAACAGAAAGGACTTCCTCCTCCTTTTTCCTGAGCGGCAAGTTTTTCCACTTCACGTAGAGGATATCAAAATCCTTCAACTGTTCCTGTGGAAAGAGTATCTCGTACTCTTCATCGAGGCCTTTCAAAATGTTCAATATCTCGTCTTTGCTTTCAGGATTACACAACAGGATTCTCATGGACGGGCAACCTCCTCACTTGGTGTGTTTATGGGCGATCTTCGTTGCGGCAAAGGAATCCGGTTTCACCTGATAGGGATACCCCATTCCCTTCACGTAGCCTATCACGGAAGAGACCAGATCTTTTGTGAGACCGTCGTATCCGATATCCAGATGAACCACGGGTTTTCCCAGTTCCAGGACCTCTTCCACGAATCTGGCCATCTCCAGGCTCATCTCCGCTTCTTTGAATATCCTCGTGTACAGGTCTCTGTTCTTTCCATCTTTGTATACGGTGTAGAAATAGGTTGCACCGTTTCCAAGTCGATACACCACGATCGCTGTGGCGTACACTACCTCCCCGTCTCTGATGTCACTGTCCGTTCCTACGAAGACCTCATACCTGTGCCCCTCTGTGAACTTTTTTATGAGATACTTTGCCTTCTGATGATCTACTTTTCCCCAAGTGGGACTCTTCAGATAACGGAACCTATCACCTCCGATAGACCACCAGGGGAACCACCAGCTCCTGATGAGTGAGACTTCCATGCCTTCCGGAAAGACTCTCTTCTTTTCCCGTGTACCTGTAGTTGAAAGAAAAATTCTCTTTTGTTATCAGGATCAAATCACCGATTCTGTGGAAAAATTCGGGGTGACTCTTTCCTATCCCAAAGAGACGCGTTGCCCTTCTGGCGTCAATGAAGATCGCAAAATCGGCGTACTTTTCCACAAGATATTCTACCAGAGCTTTCTTTCTTTTTGTGTAAAGATACATCATCCTCTGCTCACCGGCAGGAGGTCTGTCAAGAAACCTCATCACCTCAGAAAAACTGTCCCACCACACTTCCCTCTCCGGTGGTGTTGATATCTGTCCATGATCGCTCACCATGAAAAAGAGGGTGTCTGATTTCAATCTCCTGATGAGTTCTTCCTTCAGGATCCTGTAGAGCCATTTGAGTTCCCTGAAATAGGCCCTTCCAACACCCGATTTGTGTGCTATTGAATCAAGTGAGGGCCAGTATGCGAAGACAAGCACTGTTTCCTGATTTGCCAGTATCTCCAGCGTTTTCTCGATCATGTCACCGAAACTGGAAAAACCGATCTGCTCTGCTCCCTGAGACATGAGCCTGGAAAAGCCCGTTCCCAGTAGATACCTGGGAACAAGAAAGAAAGATCGAACCTTTAGCCTCTGGAATATCGTTGTGAATCGAAACTCATGTATTCTGAGTACACTTTCCCGCGGAAAACCCGGAGGAGCCATCTCTATCATGTTCACAGGACTACCCACTTCTCGAAGGTAAAGGATGTACCCTAGAAAGCCGTGTTCCAGGGGGGTTAGTCCGGAGTACAAACTGGGAAGTGCGGCGGCCGTGGTTGTGGGAAAAACGGAGGAACACGGAAACACCTGCACATCATCGTCCTGTATGGTATTCGAGAACACATCGTAACTCAAAGCATCGACAACCAGAACAACCACTTTACGAACGTTTTCGAGAAATCTTTCGGGAAGTGGAAAGGGTCTGTGAAGCGTTTTCTCACCGAATATACTCAAAATGGTGTTCGAAAAGTTGACGATGGAGTATCCGTTATAATGTGGATAGAAAAGCCCCTCATCAAGTCTTTCCAGCTGCATCGAATCGAGTTCCTCCTTTCCATATGGTAAGATTTGAAACGGGGTTTCGCAGAAGAATGATAGCACGATGGGGATGAGAGAGTGCTGAAAGTGCTCGTGAGAAAAGACATCGTCGATGCCTTCAAAGATATGATAACCAAGATTCCACACGATGTGGACTGGGATCTCTACGAGGGTGAGGATTACAGAGACAAAGTTCTGGCCGAAAAGTGGGATGTGATCTTCGGCGAGAAGATCTTTGAAATGGATGACACGGTGTTCGTTCAAACGCTGAGGGAACTGGAACTGGCTTTGAAATACGTCGTGAGCAAGAAAGACTACGAATCCCTGAGGACGAAATACAATCTTCTCCTGTACACTCCGGAACTTCAGGGAGCAAAAATAAAGGAGACGCTCTTTCAGGTACAGAAATTCTACAACTCTTATCCTGTCTTTGCTCTTGTTTCCGAGAAGGGTATTCACAAACACGCGTACGTTGATTTCGTGACGGGTGGAAATTACCTTTCACTCACCTACCATGAAGACCTTCCTATAAACACAGGAGCAAGCACGGTGTTCATAGACGACGCACCACCAGATTTCCAACCTCCAAGTTTTTCTGGGAAAAAGGTGATTCTGGGAATGAACCTTCCACCGAAGATCGACATTCCATTCGTTGTAATTCCTCCTTTGAGGGAAAGAAGAATGGACATTCCCTACATGCTGGACGGGGTTCTCAGATCCCTCCAGCTTCAAGGAAAGACCTTCAAAATCGACGATGGGCTGGTCAAGGTGCTCACGAGCTACCACTGGCCCGGAAACACGCAGGAGTTCCTTGAGAAAACGTACGAGATCCTCACACTGAAAGATCCTGCAGAACAGGTCAAGAGCGTTGTAAGCGATCTCAAGGGAACAAAAGGTATCGACCTGAAAGAGTTCGTCGAAACGGTCGTTGAGTTCGTGGAAAAAAAGATGATAGAAAAAGCCCTCGAAGAAAGCGAGGGCAACCGAAAAAAAGCCTGTGAAATCCTGAACATGAATTACAAAACCCTGTCCTACAAGATAAAGAAATACGGTTTAGGATGAATGACGTGCAAAGTAAACGAGCTCTGCTTCTATGAAGATATCGATATCACCGTCCATCACCGCATCGACGTTTGATGTCTCCACACCCGTTCTGTGATCTTTTACCAGCGTGTACGGATGAAAGACATAGGATCTGATCTGGTTTCCCCAGGATATGTCCTTCAGCTCTCCCTGGATCTCCTGTATTTCCTTTCTCTTCTTTTCCAGTTCCAGCTGATACAGCCTTGCCTTCAAAATCTTCAACGCTGTTTGTTTGTTCTGATGCTGCGATCTTTCGTTTTGACAGGTGACAACGATTCCCGTTGGAATGTGTGTGATTCTCACAGCGGACTCCGTCTTGTTCACGTGCTGGCCACCGTGTCCAGACGCTCTGAAGGTTTCTATTTTCAGGTCTTCTGGTTTTATCTCGATATCGACGTCGTCTTCTATCTCCGGTATCACGTTCACCGATGCAAAAGATGTGTGCCTTCTTCTTGCCGCATCGAAGGGCGATATTCTCACCAGTCGATGAACACCGGACTCATGCTTCAGGTATCCGTAAGCGTACTCACCTTTTATTAAAATCGTTGCATCCTTTATACCCGCTTCTTCACCGGGCTGATACTCTACGATCTCAACGTCAAAGCCCTTCCTTTCTGCCCATCTCATGTACATCCTGAGCAACATCTGAGCCCAATCCTGAGACTCGGTCCCTCCTGCACCCGGGTGAACGGAAAGATAGGCGTTGTTGGGATCATACTTTCCGTTCAGGATGATCTCCAGTTCAAGCTTCTTCACAGCCTTTTCCAGATCTTGAACGATCTCCTCCACCTGATTCACCATATCCATATCTTCTTCTGAGAGTTCTATTGCGACCTCGAGATCTTCAAAGAGAGATCTTACTCTCTTTAGATCCTCAGAGATGTTCTTAAGTCTCTTCAGTTTCTGTGTGTACTCACGGGCCTTTTTCTGATCGTCCCAGACGGAAGGATCAGAGAGTTTCTTTTCGAGTTCCTTCAGTTCTCTGTTGACTTCCTCCTCGTTTACTATAGAAAGCACATCTTTGAACTTCTTTTCGAGTTCCTCTATCTTCGTTCTCGTCTCAAAACTGATCATTCTCATCACCTCTTCACTCTTATTTTACCAAGTCCATGTGAACCACCTTTTTTCTTCCCTTTCTCCATGGCCCTTCTCATGGCCCTGTTCACAAGGTTGAATTCCTCGTGTACAAGTCTTATTTTACCAAGTTCCTCTTTCGCTTCTTTTTCATCCTTTTCCGTCACCTTGACCACTCTCAGGACATAATTGGCTATCGTGTCGTTGATCCTTCTCATCATCTCATCGAACATAAGGTACGTTTCTTTTTTGAATTCGACGATAGGATCTTTCTGTCCATACGCCCTCAACTGAACCGCTTCCCTGACGTGTTCCACTTCCTCAAGGTATCTTCTCCAGTGCTCGTCGATGATTCGAAGCATTAAAAACCTGATTACTTTGCTGTATTCTTCTCCTATTTCCTGTCTCTTTTTCTGATACTCCTCCCACATTCTATTGAAAAGATACTCGTAGAGCTCTTCGGACGATTCGAAACGCCTTCCATCGAATTCGAAGAGATCTCTTGGAAGGAACGAAAGAGAGTTTTTCAGACCTTCGAGATCCCAGTTTTTGCCGGAGCAAAATTCCTCTACCCTTGTTCCGATAACGTCTTCGAAGATCTGTTTCAGGTACTCATCGTAGTCTTTTTCCAGAAGTATCTGATCTCGAAGAGAGTATATGGTGCTTCTCTGTTTGTCCAGGACTTCGTCCATCTCCATGAGGGATTTCCTTATGGAAAAGTTTATTCCCTCCACCTTCTTCTGTATGTTCTCTATGAGCTTTGAAAGCATGGGATGCTGTATGGGCTGACCTTCTTCTATCTTGAGTATTTTCATCACCTTTCCTATCTGTTCTCCACCGAAGATCCTCAGAAGGTCGTCTTCCAGCGAGAGGAAGAATATTGATTCTCCAGGATCTCCCTGCCTTCCGGCTCGACCCCTGAGCTGGTTGTCTATCCTTCTGCTTTCGTGCCTTTCTGTTCCAATGACACAGAGGCCACCGAGCTCCGCCACACCGGGACCGAGTTTTATATCCGTTCCCCTTCCGGCCATGTTGGTCGCTATGGTCACCATGCCCTTCTGTCCGGCTTTGGCAACGATCTCTGCTTCCTTTTCGTGGTGCTTTGCATTCAGCACCTGGTGAGGTATTCCCTTCTTTTTCAGCATGGAACTGAGGAGTTCGCTCTTTTCTATGGAAGTAGTACCCACAAGAACTGGCTGACCTTTTTTATAGCGTTTTTCGATCTCCTCCACGATCTTTTCGTATTTTTCCTTCTGTGTTCTGAAAACAAGATCATCGTGGTCCTTTCTTATCATGGGCCTGTGCGTTGGAATGACCACAACCTCCATGCCGTAAACCTGAACAAATTCGTTTTCCTCCGTCTTGGCGGTTCCTGTCATTCCCGCGAGTTTTTCGTACATCCTGAAATAGTTCTGGAAGGTGATCGTGGCGTACGTTATGGATTCTTCCTTTATCGGAACCCCTTCTTTTGCCTCTATGGCCTGGTGTAATCCCCCACTGTAGCGTCTTCCGGGAAGGAGCCTTCCTGTGAATTCATCGACGATGATGACTTCCCCGTTCATGACGACGTAATCGACGTCCTTTTTGAAGAGATGTAGCGCTTTCAGGGCGTTTATGAGGTGGTACAGAAGGGAGACGTTCCCAGGTTCATAGAGGTTGTCCACACCTATGATCTTTTCTGCCTTTGCCACACCCTCTTCGGTCAAAATGACCGTTCTCGCCTTTTCATCGATCGTGAAATCTTTGTCTTTGACGAACTTCTTTGCAATTTGAGCGAATCTTCTGTAGGTGGAAGGACTCTCTTTAGATGGTCCGGAGATGATCAGGGGAGTTCTTGCCTCGTCTATCAACACGCTGTCAGCCTCGTCCACTATGGCATAGAAGTGTCCTCTCTGGACCTTGTCGTTGTAGTCCAGAACGAGGTTGTCTCTCAGGTAGTCGAACCCGAACTCGTTGTTTGTACCGTAAGTCACATCACACATGTAGGCTTCTTTTCTTGAGATCTCTTTGAGTTCCACCTGAAAAGCGTTCAGAGCCTCTTTGTTCATCTGCTCTTCCTTTAGAATTTCCCCATCGAACTCCTGTGGCCACACGCTCCAGTTTTCTTTTATCGCTTTCTCAACCAGTGAAGGGTCCTTCCAGACAACTTCATAGGATTTCCCAAGGGAGTTTATCACCCCAACTCTCAACCCTAGAAGCAGGTACACAGGTCCCATCCACAGGGCGTCTCTTCTTGCAAGATAGTCGTTCACGGTGACCACGTGTACACCCTTTCCTATGAGGGCGTTCAGGTACACGGGCATGGTGGCGGCGAGCGTCTTCCCCTCTCCCGTCTTCATTTCTGCCACTTTTCCTTCGTGAAGGGCAATTCCTCCCATCACCTGAACATCGAAAGGTCTCATACCAAGCGTCCTTCGAGCCGCTTCCCTCACAAGGGCAAAGGCCTCCACAAGGTTCCTGTCTGCATCTTCGAGAGAGTTTACTCTCTCTTTTAACTCAGAAGACAGAGAAACTATCTCTTCGTTGCTCTTTTTTCTCATGCTCTGGTCCAGCTGATTGATCTTTTCGACGATCTTCGAGTACCTTTTCAAAATGCGCTTGTTCTTGTCAAAAAACAACATGTCACATTACCTCCAATCTGTACTTTATGGTTTCACCCTCCACGTATCCAATCAGAAGCAAACTGGAATTTGGGGAAAAACCGAGGAGTTTGTTCAGGAAAGAATCAAGGTCTATGAACATCTCCAGAAACACGTTTTCTGGCACCTGTTTTTCCAGAAATCTGAAACTGGGATGGTTTGAAAGTCTCCTTTTGTTGACAGCCTGGAGAAACTCCGTTTTCTTCATAGAAGAGACGACAAGGTGTCCACGATACTCAAAGAAATGAAGAAGACCGTTCTGAACAGAAAGCCTCCACTCTTCACCGAGCCTTTCTGCTCCCCGACTTATGAGATCGGTCTCTACGTCTTTCAGACTTTTGTCCTGGACGAAAAGAACAAGTTCAGAAGCTCCATAGAGTGACGAAGCAAGCATGATGCTTCCATCGATGAACGTTCGGTAGAACTCTTCGAAGTCACTTCCCCTGAAAATCTCTTTCAAAAGTTCTCTTGAAATCTCCGGGGCACCAGAGAAGGCGTAGAGGTCACCGGAGTAAGGCAGCTGACCGATGTCTTCGGCTTCTGAAACTGTAAACGATTCTGCTCTCTGTGTGATCTCAATCGTGAACTGAGAAGTGCTCGCTTTTGCACTCAAAAATGCCTCGCCCTTTTTCCCGAAAAGTTCCAGTTTCTTCACGTGTGCCACGAGGGGGGCGTTTTCAAAAGACGTTTCTTCGTCCTGTACTTTTTCGAGCAAACTTCTGCTTGTTGAAAGCACAAGATACTCTCCGAGTGTTTTCAGGTAAAGAGGGGTAGCGCTTTCGATGATGTAAAGGTCATCATTTTCGTAAAATTCCGCAGCATTCAGTTTTGCAAAGGATTCCACGATTTTTTGTGGAACGTCTGTTTTGAAGGCGATGAAACCTTCTTTGAGCCTGTAAGGTAGAGAAAGAAGATTGTTGATATCGAAGGTGAAAAGATCCTCCAGGTTGCCTTTTCCACAGACAACGATCTCCTGTGATAGTGCCTGAAAAAAGTTCTCCGGTTGATCCGCACGGTTTTCAACCCATTTGATCGCTGCCTGCTCAAAACCAGCTCCTTTTTCCGAAAGTAGAAATTCAAAGAGAGGAAGTTGCTTTACTATCGAGTAAAACTCACCCGTATCTCTAAACCATATGAAGTAATCGTAATCCTGAAAAACGGGCACTGAAAAGACCACCGTTGTGATCATCATCAGAAAAAGAAGTGTCCTCACGATTTCATCTCCCCGAAGAATTTCCAGGCCTCCTCCACCACTCTCTGGAAATCCACGTTTTGACTTTTCCCCTCTTTTCCCACCCAGAAGAAAAACTCTATGTTACCATCCGCTCCCTTTATTTTGGAGAAACAGCAACCCTTTACCACAAAACCGTTTTCTATCAGGCTTTTCTGTACATCCATCAACACCTTCACATGGACCTCAGGATCCTTCACGATTCCTTTCTTCACGAACTTTCTTGGCGCTTCAAACTGAGGCTTCACCAGTATGACCGCATCACCCTGGTCCTTCAGGATATCGTAGATAGCAGGGAGGATCTTCTTCACCGATATGAACGAAACATCACAGGTGACGATATCGACCCTTTCTCCCAGATCCTGCCACTTCAGGTATCTGGCGTTCACCCTCTCCATCACCACCACTCTCGGGTCGTTCCTCAACTTCCAGTGGAGCTGGCCGTATCCCACGTCAACCGCAAAGACCTTCCGGGCGCCGTTTTTCAGGAGAAAATCAGTGAAACCGCCGGTGGAAGCACCTATGTCACATGCAACCTTTCCCGAGACGTCTATTTTGAATCGTTCGAACGCAGACTCGAGTTTGTATCCTCCCCTGCTCACATACCTGGGCTCTTCCAGAACTTCCAAATGCGAGTCCACCGGAACGAGTTTGCTCGCTTTTGTTACTTTCTCGCCGTTCACCAGAATCTTTCCTGCCAGAATCAAAGCTTTTGCCTTTTCACGACTTTCCACAAGGCCTCTTTCCAGAACGAGCAGATCTAGTCTCTTCTTATCAGCCATAGTTCATTACCTTCCTTTATGACTGTTCCCCACTGAAACACCCGGATTTTTTCAACATTCCTGTAAATCTTTTTCTCTGATCCAAAGAACAGAACTTTGCCTTCTGAAACAAAAAGAGGAGTTCCAAAGTTTCTGATGAAAAAGCCATCTCCAACGCTTTCTCCGTTTATCTTGCCGTCTCTGTAGATCAGAAGTTCATCCTTCCACACCGCAAAATCGTCCGCCTCCAGTATTTCGATCGTCTCTCCATCTTCTGCGTTCAAAACCACCACGTTGCTTCCTGCACCAACGAACACCCTGTCTCTGGATGTATCAAGACCCCACGCACCTTCGATCCTTCTCTCCCAGAGGAGGCGTCTTGTCTTCAAGTCGTAACTTCTCAGAAATCCGCAAACATCCAGTATGTACATTCTGCCGTCCCGAAAAGAAAACTCCACCGGTGCTCTGGAGACCTGCCATGTCCAGCTGCCGTTGATACCAATCAGAACACCGGAAGCCGTCAGAACGAAGTCGTTCCATCTGAAGAGTATCGTGTCATCCACCTCTTGCTCTCCTATCCTGTATCCTGTGATCACCTTCCCATCGACGACATCCACGGGTTCTTGAACCTTCAAAACTTTCTCTTCCATTCTGAGGAATCCGTCTTTGTAGATGTACTCCTTTTCTCCATCCAGAAAGACCATATCGACCCCTTCGTACAGTCCAGGTACACTCTTCAACGATATGTCCCTTCCCACGTATATAGTCTTTCCACCTATCTGGTAGAATCCTTCGTCCACAACTTCTCTGTAGTTTCCTATCTCCAGAACGTGTTTCTGTTTCCACACAGGAATTATCACCACAGGGGCTTTCTTTCCTGGAAAATCACGGGTTTGAGCGATCTTCTTTTCGAACTTTCCGTCTCTGTACTCGATGAGAAAAAACCTCGACGGAACCTCCAGTTGGGGAAAGATCTTTCTCACGGTCTCTCTGAATTGCTCGGGAAACAAATTTGAAGTTACCGGATTTTCGAAATTGTCCAGTTCTTTGTCCTCGAACACGACCTGAAAGGCAACAAGATCTTCTTTAACTCTCAGTTTCACTATCAAAGGCGTTCCCACACCTGTGAGCACACCATCCTGTGACAGGAGGTTTTCCACAAGACCCTCGTACCCATCCGGTCCGTCGTACACGAGTGTCACCACCGGAAGATCTTTCCACTCCTGGACGATCTCCAGTTCGACTTCGGTGGGAGTGGCATCCCCAAGAAAGTAGAGAACACCGTTTTCTTCTATCCTGTAGTCGAATGCAAACATCAAAAGAGCACTTTGTAAAAGTACAATCCATGTGCAGGTGCGGTACCAGCCGCCGCGCTTCTGTCTCGTGCCTCAAGCACCTCCTTCAACTTTTCCGGTTCCCACTGTCTCAATCCGACCTTCACCAAAGCCGCAACGATGTTTCTCACCATTCTCCTGAGGAAGGATCTTCCCTCAACCCTGATGAGTATCATGTCTTTTCCAAGGTTCAATATCCTGATCCTGTAGATCGTTCTCACCGGATCTCTCTCGTCGCTTCCCGTTTTGAAGGATGTGAAGTCGTGAGTTCCTTCCAGATACTTTGCGGCTTTTCTCATCGCCTCAAGATCCAGTTCATAGGGAAACCACCATGCATACTTTCTGAGGAAAACGTTCTTCTCTCTGGAGGTGTGTATGAAATAGTGATAGATCCTTTTTTTGACGTCGAACCTTGGATGGAAATTTTTCGGTACCTCGAACACTTTCTTCACGTACACATCATCCGGCAGGTTTGCGTTCATAGCATTTTTGATGTCCTCCGTGGTCATCCTGTCGTTCGGGCAGTTGAAAGCTATCAGCTGCCCGTTAGCATGGACACCTGCATCCGTTCTCCCCGCCGCCTGAGTGTAAATCCTTTGCTTGAAAATCCTTTCCAGAGCGTCCTCTATAACTCCCTGAACGGTTCGCACGTCTGGCTGTCCCTGATAGCCGAAGAAGTTGCTCCCGTCGTACTCGACGATTGCCGCTACCCTTCTCAACGCTTATCACCTCGATCTGTGCTATATTCTTATTCGGGCCACCCATGATATTTTAACAGCCGGAGTTGAGAACGATGTGGAAGATTTTTGTCCTTTTCTCCGCTGTACTGGCAACACTTTCTTTCTCCATCCAGTTGATGGTGATCCATGATAACGTGGTATCTTTGGTGACGATCGAGAACGAGGAGATGAAAGATATCTCCAGTTTCACGCTCCCCTTTTCGCCATCAAAGGGTATCGTGGTCTCAAACAAAGCCTACTTTGTGAGTGGAAAAGAACTGATAGAGTACGATCTGGAGAGAGAAGAGATCGTCAGAAAGGCCCAGATGTGGGTGGAGGATATAAGATGGAGCGGAAAAAACCTCCTACTTCTCTCCAAAAAGAAGATCCTTCTGCTGGATCCCGTCACATTCAGCTACACCGCTGTAGACCTGCCCGAAGATCCGGTGGATGTGGAAACATTTGAAGACGAACTGATAGTGAGTTACGGAAAGTACGTCTCCCTTGTGAAAAACAGAGAGGAAACCTGGAAGATAGAAGCACCTTCTGCTGTTGTCGATATCTCCGTGAACGCAAAAAGAAAGGTACTCGCTGGAATCACGAAAGATGGAACTCTCTTTCTCGTCGATTTGGAAAACGTCCTTGCACCGAAGATAGTGTTCTTCACCGGAGTTGAAAACGCAAAAAGTGTGGAGTGGCTGGAAAACTTCCTTTTTGTTTCTTCTGAGAACAGAACGATCATCATGGATACAGAAAAGCTGAACACACCAGAGGTGGTTAAAGAGTACAACGTTGGAGTCTCTTCGTTTGTGAAAACAGATGGATCGATCTTTTTCACTTCGGGAAATATCCTCTACAGAATGGATTCAACACTTTCGATGAAAAGACTGGGTGTGGCTCAGCGGGTGTTTCTGGTCCTTTCACCCGAGAAGAGAGTGATCACAGCGGGTGAACTTCTCTGGAAGAGGAATCTGGGCTCTGAGGTGAGAGCATCTCCTGCCGTCAGCGACAAACTCGTTCTTGTGGCGGATGTCGAAGGGGTTGTACATGCGATGTCACTGAACGGAACAAGATTGTGGGAATACAGAACGGGCTTTGTGGTAACAGCACCCCCGAAGGTTTATCTGGATAGAGTCTACGTGACGAGCTGGGACAACTTCCTGTACGCGATTTCAGAGAATGGGAATCTGGTCTGGAAAGTAGAACTGGAATCGGACGTCTCAAAACCGTTCGAGGTGAATTCGTATGGAGTCTATCTTGCAACCGATGGAGGAAGGGTGTATCTGATCGATCACGGTTCTGAAACGCTCTGGCAGTTCAAAGATGACGAATGGGTGTCCACGGGGGTCACCGTTGATGAAAACGGCACCGTCTACTTTGGAACACTGAAAAATCTCTACTCTCTCTATCCAAACGGTTCCTTAAAATGGAAGACGAAGACTGGATACCTTCTGACGACAAAACCCGTTGTTGTTGGAAAATACGTATTTGTCGGAAGCAACTCCGGGTGGCTGTTCTGCTTTGACAGATTGAACGGAAGTGTGATCTGGAAGAAGGAACTTCCTCTGACCCTCAACTCCACACTCTCTGTCTACAAAGATCTTCTGATCATAAACGGCAGCGATGGGATATACCTTGTTGACTTTCAGGGCAACGTGAAGGATGTAGTCTTCGCAGAGTCTCCATCCCCCGTTGCTGTTTCAAAGGAAGGGTTTCTGTTCTTCGTCTCAAACGGAACTCTCTTTTCCTACACGATCGACGGTCAGAAGAGATGGGAAAGAAAAGTGGGAGAAACCATCGCTGAGCCAGCCATTGGAGAAGAACGTGTGATCGTCGCCACACGGGATGGAACCGTCTACTGCTTCTTCGATTCAGCTCACCCGTGATCAGTACTTTTGAATGGGCCCAAACCTGTCAAGCGGCCAAATTCTCAGGATGGGCCAACCAATGATGTGATCTTTTGGAACAAAACCGAAATATCTGCAGTCCAGACTCTCTTTCGTGTTGTCACCCATCAAAAAGTAGAAACCCTCCGGAACTCTTATCCTCACCGTACCGTCTTCTGTTTTCTCGATGTATTTCTTGAGATCCAGCTTGGAATAGTACTCCTCGTAGAACTCATGGTAGATCATTCCGGGAATGTAGTAGGTCTGGGTTTTCTCGTCGTAGTAAACCATCGAAGGATCGAAGTAATTCAGCAAACCGGGGAGGAACGGTTCACCGTACTTCAAACCCTCCTCCCCGATGAGGGAAAACACCAGCACAGCCGCTGTTCTTCCGTGTTCTCTTGCGAGATCGTATATGAAATTCCTGTATGCTTCCTTGTCCTTTCTCAATTTACTTGCGGTGTAGAGCCACTCGTAGAAGTCTTCGTACTTGAAGATCCCTTCTGGCTCGTAGTATCTGTCTTTCAAAGCATCAGGGATTTTTCCGTTGACGTAGAGTTTTCCGTCCTTTATCTCCAGAACATCTCCACCTTTTCCGACCAGGCGCTTCACGTACTTGACGTGGCCTCTGAACATCGCCGGAGAAAAAAGATCCATGAATTTGTCAAAGAGGCGGAGCATGTGACTTGCACGTTCATCAACGAAAGGTGACCAGAACACAACGATTTCTCCTATCTGTGGTTCTCGAACGGTGTAGGTGATCTTCTCCACGAAGAGACGATCACCAATCTGGATCGTTGGTATCATCGATCCCGTCGGCACCAGCATGGTTTCGAATATGTACAGTCTCACGATCGTTGCGGCAACGAGTGCATAAAGCAGCGCTTTGATCCATTCTACGGATTCTTTTTTCAGGTTCATCAATCCCTGCGCTCCTTGATCCTGATCTTACCCTTGACATCCCTGAGGTAGTAGAGTTTTGCCCTTCTCACTTTACCTTTCCTCACAACCTCTATCTTTTCTACAACGGGTGAGTGAAATGGGAAGATCCTTTCCACTCCAACACCATGGCTTCCTATTCTTCTCACGGTGAACGTTCTGTTTATTCCAGATCCCCTCTTGGCAATAACGATTCCTTCGAAAACCTGTGTTCTTTCTCTGTCACCTTCGATCACCTTCACGTGCACTCTCACCGTGTCACCCGGTCTGAAGTCCGGGATCTCTTTCTTTTCGTATTTTTTTTCGATGATCCTTACAAGATGGTCCATGCTCATCTTTCAATCCCTCCTCACGTAATTTTCTCCTATCAGTCTATCGATTATTATAGCTGCCGCCGCCCTGACGGACAGATGATTGAAATCAGATCCCGCCCTTATGGGCTCAAGAATGTAATCCGAAATCACAAGGATCTCATCGGGAAGTCCCCATCCCGTACCGAGGAGTATGAGAACAGGCCGATCTGTCTCCATTATGATCCTTCTTCCCTCTTCAAAGGATATGTCACCTTCTCGTTTCTTTGCAGAAGTGAAGAATATCAGAGGTTTTTCCCCTTCGATCTTTTCTATATCTTCCAGAACATCTTCCAGATAGGGTTTCAGTTTCACCAGTTTCAAAGACTCTGCACGGGATGGATTGTACCGGCTTCCAAAGCCCTCTCTCCAGAACTTCAGCATCTTGGAGACCATGTCCTGCTGAGCCTTGAGGTTGGTCACTATGTAATAACCCTTCAGATTGTACGTTCTTGCGGTCCTTGCTATGTCGTGAACGTCGAGGTTCGTCACTGCGGTCGATATGATGCTGCCGTCCTTTCCCTTTATGGGGTAATGGATGAGAGCCACATACACCTTTTCTAACACTTCTCCATCAACTCCCTGAACAACTCTATTATAGCCAGTTTATCGAGTTCGTCCAGTTCTTTTGACAGAAAAAGATCGGGCCTTTTCATTATGGTTTTTTTGATGCTCTCTTTCCTTCTCCAAAGTTCCACCTTCTGGTGATCTCCAGAAAGCAGCACTTCTGGGACTTTCATGCCTCTGTACTCGTACGGTCTGGTGTAGACGGGATGATCGAGAAGCCCCTGATGGAACGACTCTCTCTCCACAGATTCTCTCTCTACAACACCGGGTACGAGTCTTACAACGGCATCCGTTATCACCATCGCTGGAAGCTCTCCACCGGTGAGTATGTAGTCTCCTATGGATATCTCATCATCGACTATGCTCATCACTCTCTCGTCTATTCCTTCGTACCTGCCACAGAATATCACGATGTCATCTTTCTTCGAAAGTTCCTCGGCTATCCTGTAGTTGAAAATCCTGCCCTGGGGGCTTGTTAAGATCACGTACGGTTTTCCGTGTTTTTCAACATAGTTTTCGTAGAATCTGAAGAACGGCTCGGGCTTCATGACCATACCGTATCCGCCGCCGTACTGATAGTCATCCACCGTTCTGTGCCTGTCGGTGGTGTAGTCCCTCAGATTTTCCACGTTTATTTCCACGATGCCTCTTTCAACCGCACGGGCAATGACGCCGTATTTCTTCACAACCTCGACCATTTCCGGAAATATGGTCACTATGGTGATCCTCATCAGATCCACTCCAGTTCCTTAACCACGATCTTCTTTTCAGGCTTTTTGATTTCAACGACACAGTCTTTTATCATGGGAATCAGCGTTTCCCTGTTCTTCTTTTTGACCACGAGGACGTCGTTCGATCCTGTCTCGATTATGTCGACGACCTTTCCAACACACTCTCCAGATTCGTAGTAAACCTCGCATCCCAGTATTTCGTAGAAGTAGTACTCATCGTTTTGAAGGGGAGGTAGTTCTTCGTACTTTATGAAGACTTCACACCCTTTTATCTTCTCTGCTGCCTCCACTGTGTCGATCGTTTCAAATTTGATCAGGAAAAGCTTGTTCATTCTCCTCACGGACTCGACGGATAGGTTGTAGAAGACCTTCTTTTCCCTGTTGTAAAGCACGACGCTGGAGAGGTTCTTCACAATCTCTTCCGAGTTCGTGTAGGGGAAGAACTTAACCTCTCCCTTCAATCCATGAGTGTTGACAACCTTTCCAACGGCAATTCTTTCGTTGATCAGGTCCTGAACGGTCTTTATCATGCTTTCACCTGACCACCCTGATGGTGATCTCCTTGGAGTCACCCAGGAGAGCACTTAACAGAATCTTCAAAGACTTTATGGTCCTTCCATCTTTTCCTATGACCTGTCCAACGTCTTCTTCGTTCACCACTATCTCGTACACCTTTTTCCCTTCTTCGTCGAACTCAACAACCACCACTTCTTCGGGATGTTTCACTATCCCCCGAAGGATCTTTTCAACGAGTTCTTTCATTCAGAGGTTGCCTCCTCCTTCTTTCCGTACTTTATTTCATGTACCCTCTTCATAACACCGAACTTTTTGAAAATATCCCTCACGGTATCGCTTGGCTGGGCTCCTTTCAATATCCAGTCCACGGCCCTTTCGACATCGATCTTTATCTCCCCTTCTTTCAGGGGGTTGTAGTAGCCGAGAGATTCAATGTACGCACCATCTCTTCTCTTCCTGCTGTCCACAACCACTATTCTGTAAAAGGGCTGCTTCCTCTTTCCCATTCTCGTGAGTCTTATCCTGACCACAACCTACACCTCCTCAGAACCCAAATGGTATTTTGAATTTCCCTTTCTTCATTCTCTTCATGAGAACTTTCATCTGTTCATAACTTTTGAGAAGTTTGTTCACATCCTGGACGGTGGTGCCACTTCCGCGGGCGATCCTTCTTTTCCGGCTTGCATCTATTATCCGTGGATTTCTTCTTTCTTCTATGGTCATAGAATTTATGATGGCTTCTATCTTTTTCAGTTCTTTTTCGCTCATTTCGACGTCCACCTTAGGAGCGCCCGGGAGCATCTCCAGGATGGAAGAGAGTGGTCCCAATTTTTTCATCTCCTGAAGCTGTTCTTTGAAGTCCTCCAGGGTGAACTCTGCTTTCAAGAACTTTTCGGCACTCTTTTTCATCTTTTCCTGGTCGAGTTCCCTCTCCACCTTCTCGATCAGGGAAAGAACGTCTCCCATGCCGAGGATTCTGTTTGCGATCCTGTCCGGGTGGAAGGGTTCCAGCCCGTCGAGTTTTTCGCTCGTTCCTATGAATTTGACAGGTTTTCCCGTTACGTACTTTATGGACAGGATCACCCCGCCCCTTGCGTCTCCGTCCATCTTCGTCACAACAAACCCTGTAAGGTCGAGCCTTTCATCGAAGACCTTTGCAGTGTTGACCGCATCCTGTCCCATCATCGCATCCACGACGAGCAGAATCTCATCGGGATTGAGAATGGCCTTTATCTCTTCAAGTTCTCTCATCATATCCTCATCTATGTGAAGGCGTCCTGCCGTATCGACTATGAGAACGTCTTTTCCCGTTCTTTCTGCCTCCTGAATACCCTCTTTTACTATCTCAACAGGTGACTTGTTGTAATCGTGGACTACGTTCACCCCTATCTGGTTTCCGAGTTTCACGAGCTGATCCACCGCCGCGGGTCTGTAAAGGTCGGCCGCAACGAGCAGAGGGTTTCTCCCTTCTTTTTTGAGAAGTTTTGCGAGCTTTGCACATGTCGTAGTTTTTCCGCTCCCCTGAAGTCCCACCATCATTATGGGAGCGGGTCTGTGAATCAATCTCAGAGGTTCGTTCTTTTCGCCCATTATCTTGATCAGCTCGTCCCTTACGATCTTTATGAACTGCTGATCCGGTGTCAGGCTCTTGAGTACCTCTTCACCGAGTGCCTTCTGTAAAACGTGATCAACGAACTCCTTCACAACTTTGTAGTTGACATCAGCTTCCAGCAGGGAAAGTTTCACTTCCCTGACGGCATCTTTTACGTTTTTTTCAGTTATCTTTCCGCGTCCAGAAAGGTTTTTGAAAACCCTGGACAGTTTTTCCTGAAGATTTTCGAACATCCAAACACCTCCAGAGCGCCTTCTCTGATATTAGACGCTTCTCATTAATGACAGTTTTCCGATTGCCTAAGGAGTGACTTAATCATTGTTACAAAACGATTTCAAAGACTCGGTGGTTTAACTTAATACACACAACCAACGTCACATAACATTAATAATATCTGATCGCGAAGTCCTCGTACCCCTCTGGAGAGGTCTCTTCAACGCTTATATTCGTTACAACGGCTGCCGGAGGGCCCTTCGATACCTCGTTCAGGAACCGTCGAAGTTTTTCTTCCTCACCTTCAGCATGGATGAAGACGGATCCATCGTCCATGTTCATCACATAGCCCTTTATACCAAGGGTTCTGGCGATCCTTCTGGTAAAATACCGGAATCCAACTCCCTGTACGATCCCTTCAACTCTTATTTTCAGGGCCTTCATGTTTCCACACCCTCAGGAACTCTTCGTCGAAGTGCACGTCGAGTTGCGGGAAGGGTATGTAGATTCCTTCTTTTTCCAGATAATCCTTTATCCTGAAGGCAAGCCTTTTCACACCCTCGAAGAAGTTATCACGATTCACCCAGAACCTGATTACGAAATCTATGGAGGAGCTGTTGAATCCAGAGAAAACGATCGCAGGTGCAGGATCCTTTTCCACCGTCTCTTCGTCCTCAAGTGCCTTCTGAAAAATCTCCACAACTTTCCTGAGATCCGCAGAGTACGGAACTCCCACCGTGATCTCCTGCCTTCTCACACTGGAAGGCCAAAAATGAATGATCTTGTCGTTCCAGACGGATCTGTTTGGTATCATCACCCTTTTTCCGTCCCACGTTTTGATCACCGTGTGGTTCAGGTTCACCACCTCGACGGTTCCAGAAACCCCACCCACTTCCAGCGCTTCTCCTTCCTTCACCGCCCGGGAAACGAGCAGGAAAATCCCGGAGAAGAAATTGGAAAGTGGCTCTTGAAGTGCCAGACCAACAACGAGTCCTCCTATCCCGACACCCGCCAGCATGGGGGCAAGGTTGAGATCCCAGATGTCGAGAACGACCATGATGGCTATCACGGCTATGATGAGACCAAGAAAGAACCTGATGGTGTTTCTCATCTGGAGCTCTTTCCCCAGTTTTTCAACGCTTTTTTCGATGAGTTTGAAGAGCCATTTGAAAATCAAATACGACAGGGCGACGGTGATCGCCGTTAGGATCAGTCTTGTTATCAGCATCTTTCACCACCTCACGGCGAATCTAATACCGGTTCCTCTCGTGTAATGGTGTTCGGAGAAGGGATTCGAACTGACAGAAGAACTCAGAACGAACGTGTCGAATCCTATTGAGACGTTGTTCACATTTGCATAGAATCCAAGGGATATCTTGAAAGCGTTCTGTCCCGTGTCGGTGTTGGTCACCATGGAGATGCCAAGGCCAGCCTTCTGTTCTTTTCCTATCACGAAATCTATTCTGTTCTCCAGCACCTCCTGATCGAACTGAAGACAGTAGGAAAATCTGTTCTTTCTGGACGAGTCGTAGAAGAGCTTCAGCGTGTACACTCCACCCATGTAGGTTCCTTCCTGGCTCCACAGGGTGAAATCTCTCACGCTCACAGAATAGCCAACGTCTTTCAGAAGATACCCGAAGACACCGCCATGAAGATCGAGTTTCTTCCTTCCATCCTGATCCATTGCGAGGGAAGCACCAGCTCCAACCACTACATTTTCCTCCGGAGAGAGTGCAACATCGTACTCAACCGAGGTGACGTATTCACTGCTTTCCAGTGCACTCCTTTTCAAAAACAGAGCACCCGCTATGTTCGCCTCGGGGGGTTGAAACAGCCCGATCAAAAACGTTCCAAGAGACTCTCCGTCGGACAGAACGCTGTAAGATCCCATGAGCCCCTGTTTGCTTATAGTGAACACCCTTGCAGGATTTTCAAAGAAAGCCCATTCACCTGAGGAAGAGAAAATCTCAAGTTGAGAAGCAAGAAGCATGCCCGACACGATCAAAAAGAGAAGGAAGATCTTCTTCATACACTAACACCCCCTGACGAATAGACATCTATCATTTTGCCCTTGAACTCTCTGAACGTTCCTTCCTCTATGGAGCGTCTCACCTCGTCCATGAAAGAAATCATGAAACTCACGTTGTGAAGGCTGAGCAGGATCTGTCCCAGAACTTCACCACGATCTATCAGATGGTGTATGTAAGAACGGGTGAAGTTTTTACAAGTATAACACCCGCACTGTTCGTCCACAGGATCAAGTGATCTCTTGTTGTAGGATGCCTTCAGATTCAACCGTCCTTTCCAGGTGAGGGCGGTTCCATGACGGGCGATCCTCGTTGGAAAGACACTGTCGAACATATCAACGCCACGATCGACGAGTTCCAGAATGAGTTCGGGAGATCCTCCTCCCATGAAGTATCGGGGCCTGTCCTCCGGCAGATATTCCACGGTGATTTCTGTCATCTCGAGCGTGAGACTTCTTTCCTCTCCTATGCTGAGACCTCCTATTGCGTATCCGTCAAATCCTATCGACGTTATCTGAAGAGCGCTTTTCTTCCTCAAATCAGGATACACTCCTCCCTGAACGATGCCAAAGAGCACCTGATTTTCCGTTTTGAACGCCTCTTTGGATCTCAGGGCCCATCTGTAAGTGCGTTCAGTTGCCTCCTTCACCACCTCGTAGTCCGCGTCGGGTGGGGGACAGTGATCAAAGGCCATGCAGATGTCAGAACCGAGAGCGATCTGAACCTCCATCGAAATCTCCGGGCTAAGGAAGACCTTCGATCCATCTATCGGCGATTTGAAAGTCACACCCTCATCGTCTATCTTGAGTTTCGGAAGGCTGAACACCTGAAATCCTCCACTGTCGGTGAGGATGGGCTTTTTCCATCCCATGAATTTGTGAAGTCCATCGTGGAGTCTTATGATCTCGACTCCCGGTTTGAGCATGAGATGGAACGTGTTCGACAGTACGATCTCCGCTCCTGCCTCTTCCAGATCGCGTGGTGTGAGGAGCTTTACGTTCGCGTTCGTTCCAACCGGCATGAAAACGGGTGTCCTCACAACACCGTGCGGTAGTTTCAGAACACCGACTCTTGCTTTTCCAGATGTCTTTTTCACTTCGAACTCCACACGATTCCCTCCAGATACTCTCTGACTCTTCTGTAACTTCCCTCTATTTGCTTTTCCTGCTCTTCGAGTTCTTCCAGCATCTCGTTTTTGAACTTTTCATCTTTTATACTCTTCAGATTGACCAGAACGTTCACTTTTTCAACCAGAAACACCGCACGACAGAGATCCATGGCGTTCAGCGTGTCAGAAGCCAGATTCTTATTCCCAAACTCTGCGAGTTTTTCAAGGTCGTGCCCAAGATCTTTCATGACCCTTATGACGTCCATCGGAACGGATGCTGCTTCTTTGAGGGCGCTCTGAAGTTCCTCCCCGGATTTCTTGTAAGCCTCCATCACCCTTTCGAAAGCTTTCATGTCTTTTTCTGCGAGGGAAAAGAGCTTTTCTCTTGCTTCCTCCATTGCCTCAACGATTCTTTCCATCTCCGGTTCAACGTCTTCGTATCCTTTTTTCTTCCTCGTAAAGTTTGCTACCATCTCGGCGAGGGCACAGGCCAGAGCACCGACAACCGAACCGACTGCTCCCCCACCGGGGGTGGGTTTTCTCTCTGCAACCTTTTCACAGAACTCTTTCAGTGAAAGATTTTCAACCTCCATGCTTTTCCTCCCCCTCCATCACAATTCTGTGTCCAGAACTCGTACCTATCTTGTCCGCACCGTACATCATCATCTTGACGGCATCTTCGTAGGTTCTGATCCCACCTGCCGCCTTCACTTTCATCTCCTCTCCAACGATCCATTTCAAAAGGTGAACATCCTCCGGAGTTGCCCCTTTTGGACCAAATCCGGTCGAGGTCTTCACGTAGTGAGCACCTGCAAGTTTGGAGATGACGCACGCTGCTATCTTTTCTTCCAGATCAAGATAACACGTCTCCAGTATCACCTTGACCGTTTTCCCACGCGCAGCCTCCACAACGCTTCTGATATCCTCGTAGACAAATTCCCACTCTCTGGCCTTCAACATGCCGATGTTAAGCACCATGTCGATCTCGTCGGCTCCGCTTTCAACGGCGAAAGTAGCCTCCTGAGCCTTCGTTCTGCTTTCGTTCGCACCCAGAGGAAATCCGACAACGGTGACAACCCTTACATCGGTCTCTGAAAGCTCCCTCTTTGCAATCGAAACATAGCAGGGGTTTACGCACACTCCGTAGAGCCTGTTATCCTTTGCCTCCTGGCAGAGTTTTATTATGTCATCGGGTGTGGCAAAAGGCTTCAGGTTTGTGTGCTCTATCGCTCTTCTCACATCCTCGAGAGAAACACCCTCCCTGAACGGCCTGAACTCGTAAGACTCTCTGTACCTCACTATTGCCTTTTCAATTTCGTACTCCAGCATCGAAACCACCTCACAGACCAAGATCAGAGGCGATGGACTTCATCGCCTCAAGGGATATCCCCAGAAACCTCTCCAGCGACAGTCCAAGCTTTTCGCAAGATCTGATCTGTTCTCTGCTAGCTCCCCTTGCAAAGGCTTTCTCCTTGAATCTTCTCATCAAAAAGTCCACATCGAGCACTTCCAGTTTTTTCTCCGGTCTGATGAGAGCCGCTGCCACGATGAACCCCGTCACCGGATCCACCGCGTAGAGTGCTTTTTCCATGAGGGTTTCGGGTTCTTTCTTTCCACAGTGTGCGAGGATCGCGTTGAGAACGTCTTCAGGAACGTCCTCTTCCTTCAGAATCTCCAGGGTTTTCAGTCCGTGTTCGTCCGGATTGTCTTTGGTGTAGTCGTAATCCAGGTCGTGAAGTAGACCCGCTATTCCCCATTTTTCTTCGTCTTCGTTGAATTCCCTTGCGAGGGCCCTCATCACCGCTTCCGTTGCCAGACAGTGTTTTATCAGATTTTTCGTTCTGACGTGTTTTTTCAACAGAGCAAATGCGTTTTCCCGGCTTATCAAATCTCTCCCTCCTCCCTGAAGCTGTAGTATCCCCTCTTTGAGATTATCACATGATCGACAAGTTCTATCCCGAGGATCTCACCGACTCTTTTCAGATTCTTTGTGATCGCTCTGTCTTCTTTGCTGGGCGTGGGATCACCACTGGGATGGTTGTGAACCACGATAACACCAGAAGCGTTCGATCTGATCGCCACTCTGAAGACATCCCTTGGATGGACCAGACTCCTGTCGGAGGTTCCCACCGTGATGACAGATTCGGATAGAACGTTCAATCTTCTGTCCAGGCACACCACTTTCACTACCTCTTTTTCGAGATAGACCATGTCCTGACAGTACCTGTAAACCTTGCCCGCAGAGTCGAGTTTCTCCGGAACCTGTTCCAGCTCTCTGTGCAATCTTTTTCCAAGTTCAAGAGCGGCTTTCAACGTGACCGCTTTTACGATCCCCACCCCTTCGATGGCCGCAATTTCTTCCACGCTCGCATTCATCAACTTCACCAGTGAGTTATCGAACCTTCTGAAGAGCTCCTTTGAAAGCTCAAGAACGTGCTTTCCTTTCTTTCCTGTTCTCAAAAGAACGGCGAGGAGTTCTTCGTTCGAAAGGGCTTCAGGTCCTGCCTTTATCAACCTCTCTCTTGGGAGCAATCTTCCACCAACCTTTCTCGTAAAGGTACTGCCACACGAGTCCCACTGGAAAGCCCATGACCGTGAAAAAATCTCCCTCCATCTTCTCAACAAAGACAGCGGCAAAATCCTGAATGCCGTACCCCCCTGCCTTGTCGAAAGGATGGTAGTTTTCAACGTAGTAATCTATCACTTCATCCGGGATATCTCTGAATTTCACCTCCGTTGAAGAGACAAAGACGTCTTTTTCAGAACTGGACACGAAGGCAACCCCGGTGTACACCGTGTGCCATCTTCCAGACAATCTCCTGAGGAAATCTTTTGCTTCCTCTTCTGTTTTGGGTTTTCCCAGGATCTTCCCATCCAGAACAACCACCGTGTCAGAACCGATGACCAGAACGTTCTCAGATCCTTTCCTCTGGAAAACGTGTGCTGCCTTTTTCAGGGAAAGTTCTTTCACCACTTCGGCTGGCTCTCCAGAAACGTTTTCTTCGATCTCAGGTGGTTTGATCTCAAACTCTATTCCCAGGAGTTTCATCAGCTCCTTTCTCCTTGGTGAAGAAGAAGCCAGAATAATTCTCAAACACGATCCCTCCCATTCTGCTGGCGATGAAAGCGTTGACGCTGGCAGAGATCATACCAAGCCCCACCATGACGTTGAACAGCAGAAAGGTCTTTGTACTCTTCAGCAGGAGTGAGATCACCATCAGCTGTGCAAGGTTGCTTGCAAACGATCCAGCAAGACTCAAACCAAGAAAGCCAAACCCAAACCTTGCAAGCAACGATTCAACGACGGCAGCAGAAACCGCTCCGGAAAGACCCGTCAAAAAGGAAGGAGAGAGAAACCGTCCACTGAAGAGTGAACCCATGATACTCTTGACCGAAGAGACGATCAGGGCGTCCAGAAGCCCCACTTCCGATGCCACCAGAAGAACCACGGAGTTCGAAAATCCCCACCTTCCAAAGGGTACTGGAAACGGTAGGAAGTTCTCCACCGTGTACATAACGGAAGAAAGGGCAGTAAGAATAGAAAGAAACGCGGTTCTTCTCACCATGTTTCTGTATCGTAATCCGTTTTTCCTTCGAAGTATATTATCACCTCGTTCGGCACACACACTATGGTTCCACCGGGGCCAACCCAGCCTGTTTTCACACAGATCTTCAAAGGACACGTGGACTCAACCACTCTGACCTTTTTCCCGTCGAACTCCACCCTCATGAGGAATCTTCCGTCTTCTGTGATGTCGTAGAGTCCCGGCTTTTCCAGAACCTTCCTGAAATCTTTTCCCTCGACAACGACTTTTTCTCCATTTCCCCTCGGAACAACGAACGAAAGCCCGATAGAAAACAGTACGATCAAAAAGATGAGAAGATCTCTTTTTTCAAAGAACTTCCTCATTCTTTCACTCTCTCTCGAACAGTTTGAAAGTCTCGGATTTTTCGATCTTTCCACCCTCCAGAACTATCAGAGGATGCGCTCCCATCCGTGGAAAATCCAGGACCACCTTTCTCCAGTCCCTCCCGGCCATCACAAACCCAGCCGTGGAAAGGGCATCCGCCGTTGTGGCATCCTCCGCAACGATCGTTACACTCCAGACACCCCGCGCCGGGTATCCCGTAGATGGATCTATGATGTGATGGTACCTGATGCCATCCTCTATGAAGTATCTTTCGTAATCACCGGAGGTCGCCACCGCACCCGATTTCAAGTATATGTAGTCTATAACGTCATCACCCCTTGGATCCTTCACACCTATGACCCAGGGGTACTTTCCAAACTTTGGCCCAATGATCCTGATGTCTCCTCCCGCCTCAACGAATCCCGTTGCATCCTCGTCGAAAGAGAGGGCTATCTGTCTTGCACGATCCAGGGCATAACCCTTCGCTATCCCCCCAAGATCTATCTTTGAACCGTTCTTCACCATCACCCGAAAGTGCCTGTCGTCAAGAAGAATATTCCGGTATCCGACAGAACTCAGAGCCTTCTCTATCTCATCGTTTGAAGGGACCCTGAGGTTTTCATAGTTTCCAGTGAATCCCCACACCTCCAGGAGTTTTCCCACCGTGGGATCGAAGGCACCCTCTGTGAGTTCAGCGAACGCATAGGCCGCCTTTATCAAACTGTAAGTTTCCTCGTCAACTTCCACCCACTCTCCAGTGTGATCGTTGATCTTCTTCACCACACTTCTTTCATCGGTTGTGGAGAACTTGTAGGTGATTCTCTTCATGTCTTCTAAGATGGCTTCAGCTATGGTTTTTGGGTTTATCTTTTTGGAAGAGACCACGATGCGTACACTCGTTCCGAGTGCGAATCCTCTGAGTTCATAGTATTGCTCGTTTCCACGAAGAAGAAGGAAGGCAAGAAAAGTTCCGAGGGTTCCAAGAAGAAGAACGGCAAAGATCACAACATTTCTTCTGGTTACCCGATGATCGTTGCTATCTGACGGCCACATTTTTTGCACTTCCCTTCCTCGTCCAGTCCCACCTTCTCCACTTCGTATCCCTGTCTTCTGATCACAAGACTGCCGCAGTCCGGGCAGAAGGTGCTTTCGTACCTTTCGTCCCACACATTGCCGAGGTAAACGAAGTTGAGATATTCCTTCGCCATCTCGTATATCTCCACGAGTTCCTCAAGGGGTGTAGGAGGAATGGTGTACTTGTAGTTTGGAAAGTAGCGACTTATGTGAAGGGGAATGTCTTTGTCCAGACTGGCGATCCACTCGAATTCTCTCTTCAGATCTTCTCTGTCATCGTTCTTCCCTGGAATTATAAGGGTCGTCAATTCCACATGGATTCCTGCGTTGTACACCTTCTCGATGTTTCTGAGAACGACGTCAAGATCGCCACCGATTTCCCTGTAAAACTCTCTGTTGAATCCCTTCAGATCTATGTTCATAGCGTGCACAGACTGGAACAGAAGTTCCAGCGGCTCTTCGTTCACAAAGCCGTTCGTCACAAGCACACAGTACATTCCCTCTTTCACAGCCACCCGGGAGGTGTCCAGTACGAATTCGAACCAGATTAGTGGTTCGTTGTACGTGAAGGCAATACCTTTTGACTCTCGATTCATCAGGGCTATCTTCACAAGCTGTTCGGGAGTCACCCTCTTGGTCTCAGGTCTTGCCTGGGAGATTTCCCAGTTCTGACAGAAACCACACTTGAAATTGCATCCGAACGTCCCGACAGAGAAGATCTGTTCACCGGGATTGAAATGAAAGAGAGGTTTCTTCTCTATTGGATCCATGGCAATGGCGGTCACTTCTCCGTAGTTCAGACTCACAAGGAAACCATCCTTGTTTTTCCTCGCGCCGCACAGACCCGTCTGTCCCTCACTGAGAACACACTCGTGTGGGCACAGAAGGCATTTTACCTTTTTCCCCTCAAGAGGTTCAAAGTGTATGGCCATCCTCTCCATGTCCCAACCTCCTCACTTGTAGCGCTCAACGGTGAACCTGTATATCTCCACATCGTTGTCCCATTCCGGGATACCGGCCTTCAGTTTTGCTATTCGAAGTTGCTCCTCGACGGCGTCGACACCCTCTATGTCGGGAAGAAGCAGTCCCCTTCTCCAGCCTTTGACGACGATCACACCGTATTTCTTCGGGTCCAGATCGGAGATATCTCTGACGGGCTCGGGAGGGCTCAGGATGTCCACGTGAACCACGATCTCGTCCAGCTCGTCGGGTGTGACCGGCGGGAAACGGGGATCCTGCGTGGCCGCTGCGATGGCGTTGTCCCTTATTTCGAGGGCAAGGTTCGGCTTTGTGGGAAGGTACGTCCCAATGCAACCCCTCAAAGATCCATCCACTTTGTGAAGGGTGACAAAAGCACCGGCCCTTCTTTCGAAAAGCTCTCTTGGAACCGATTCATCTGGTTCCAAGATCTTTCCATACTTCACATAATTCTCTATCACTCTTATCGCCCATTTTACATAGGGATGTTCACCTATCATGATTCTCACCACCAGAACAATTATACTATGGAGCAACAAAAATTCTGGTGTATTATTGAAGATGAAGACCACGGAAGGAGTGGATAGGGTGAAGGTTGGAGGTCAGGCGGTCATCGAGGGTGTCCTGATGATAGCAAAAAAGGTGTCTCTGGCCGTCAGAAAATCAAACGGAGAGATCGTCGTCAGAGATCTGGGAAAGGTGAACTTTCCAAAGTGGGCAAAAATTCCCTTCATAAGGGGTTTTTATTCGCTGTTCGTATCTCTTTACTTCGGAATAAAAGCCCTCAACCTCTCTTCGGAGATCTCCTCCGGTGAACAGATGAAAAACAGCGAAAAAATTCTTTCACTGCTTCTTGCGATTGGACTTGCTGTTGGACTTTTCATCGTCGTTCCAATCTTTCTGACCAACTTCCTTGTGGAGAAAAGGGGAGAATTTCTTTACTCGATCGTTGAGGGTTTCATCAGGCTTGGACTCTTTCTCCTCTACGTGTGGATCATCTCCCTGTTTCGGGATGTGAAACGGGTGTTTCAATTCCACGGTGCCGAACACATGACGATCCATGCGTTCGAGCGTGGTGAAGACCTGCGCGTGGAGAACGTGAGGAAGTATTCCACCATACATCCAAGGTGCGGGACCAACTTTCTCATGATATTTCTGATCGTGGCCATCGTTCTTCTCAGCGTTTTCGGGAGTGTGGTGAATCTTTCCACCTGGACGAGGATACTTTCGAGGTTGATTCTGCTTCCCGTTGTCGCTGGAATCTCTTACGAACTTTTGAAAGTCGTTGCGTTTTTCAACGGAAGGGGATGGGTGAAGGTCCTCTATCTTCCAGGGTATCTTCTTCAATACCTGACCACGGCAAGACCGGACGACTCACAGATCGAGGTTGCGATCGCTGCTCTGAAACATGCTGTAGGAGAGGAAAAGAACGCTACAGAGGAAAAGAAAAAGGAAGAGGACGTGGAACTTCTCGGCTAAACCCAGCAGGTTGCAAAAAGAAGAAAATGCCACCAGCACGATGAGTGCATGCCATTTCCCCATCCTTCTGCTGAACACGTGATGGGTGTGAAGTTCATCGGCGGAAAAGGGGTTCCTTCCGGAAATCACCCTTCTCAAAAAGCTGAAGACTATCTCGTAGAAGGGGAGACCAAGAAAGAGGGTGGCAAATCCCACGTCTCCATGAAAGAACTTCACAGTCGACATGGAAAGAAAAGCACCGACAAAGAAAGCACCGTTGTTTCCAAGAAAGACCTTCGCCGGTGGAAGATTCATGGGAAGAAAACCAAGAAGAGAAAAGGCCAGGCTTTTCTCACCTATCAAAAAAGAAGAAACAACGGAAATCCCTCCCAGCAATCCGTCCAGGCCATCTATCACGTTGAAGGCGTTCATCATACCGACAAGCCAGACAAGAAGAAAAACGGGGTGAACCTCCAGCCCAAAGATGAAAGTTCCGGTTGAAGCCGAAACCACAAACCACAGCGAAACAAGACCGGTGACTATGAGTTTCAGCCTGTACGACAGATCGAACAGGTCATCAAAAAGCCCAAGGACGAACATGGGCGTTGAGTAGAGAAAGACCGGATTGTCCCTTTCGAACATCAGAAGCGTCAAAAAGAGAGCAATTCCTCCAACTGGAGGAACCGCTTTTCTGTGGGTTTTTCTGGAAGAAGGGCGATCGAGAAAACCAGTCTTTTTTCCAAAATAAGCAAGTACGCAGGTCAAAAGAAAACTAGTCAAGAACTCCGTCATTCAACTTTGCCTCCGGAACGAGTCTCATCATCTCAGAAAGGAGGGCATTCACGTCTTTTCTTTCAAGGGCACTTTTCATGGAAAGAATCGCTTCAAGGACCGTTTCCCTGGAGGGTAGAGAATCAGATTTCACCCTGAATATCTTCGGGTGAGGTGTGAATTCTTTTCTTTCATAAGGATAGGTGAGTTCTTCGTACATCTTCTCTCCTGGCCTGACGCCGGTGTAGACGATCTTTATGTCCTGGTGAGGTACGAATCCTGAGAGCATGATCATCGTTTCTGCAAGTTTCACAATGGGTATCTGCTCCCCCATATCGAGGATGAAAAGGTCGTTACCGGACGAGTACAGGAGAGATTGGAGGATGAGGGATACCGCTTCCGGTATGGACATGAAGTATCTCTTCATTCTCGGATCTGTCACGGTCACCGGGCCACCCTTTTCTATCTGCCGCCTGAACTTCTCCACTACACTCCCTCGGCTTCCCAGGACGTTTCCGAATCTCACGATCGAAAATTTCGTATCGTCTGTATCCTGTGTCATAATGTAAAGCTCCGAGATCCTTTTTGTGAGGCCCATTACGGAGGTGGGATTCACAGCCTTGTCGGTGGAGATGAAGACGAAGTGTTTCACCTTCATCTTTCTGGAGAGTTCCACCAGGTTGATCGTTCCGAGGGTGTTCACCCGGAAAGCCTCCAGCGGGTTTTCCTCCATCAATGGTACGTGCTTGTGGGCAGCCACATGAAAGACGATATCCGGTTTCAGCCTTGACATCCAAAGCTCCATGAGATTCTCACAGGCAACGTCCGCTATTACCCTTTTTTTCTTCAGATTCGGGAAATTCTCACTGAGGAATTCGTCTATCAGGTAGATGCTGTTCTCACCGTGTCCCAGGAGGATGAGTTCTTCAGGATTCATCTTCGCTATCTGCTTGCAGAGCTCAGATCCTATACTCCCCCCAGCTCCCGTCACAAGGATTCTCTTTCCTTTCAAAAGATTCTCTATTCCACGCACGTCGATCTTTACCTCTTCTCTTCCAAGAAGATCCTCTATCGATATGTCCTTCAGGTGAGAGAGTCTCACCCGATCCTCCATCAACTCTCTGATGCTCGGAAGGGTTTTCACCTTGACTTTTTTCAGGTCAATGCTTCCAAGGATACGTTCCATCTGCTGTTTTGTGGCAGACGGGATGGCCACGATGACTTCATCCACACCCAGCCTTTCAACGTACTCCATCGTTCTGTCGATGGGGCCAAAGACGGGAATTCCCCTGACCCTTCTTCCTATCTTCCGTGGTGAGTCATCCATGAAGGCAACCACTTTTCCAAGGTGGGGGTGCTTTTCGAACTCTTCCAGGATGGAAACACCCGCGTCACCGGCCCCGATGATCATGATCCTCTTTTCTGTGGGTCGTCCTTTGCGGCTCAACGTCAACCACTGCCAGGTGATCCTGCTAAGAACGATGAGAATCATGGAGCCAAGGAAGGTGGCAAAACCAACGGAGCGAGGAAGAACGACATCGCGGTAGAAGTAGAAAAAAGCGAGAGCAGAGATGTACGATATGACACTTCCCCTTATCAGCAGAAGAAAGTCTCTTGCGTTGGCGTACTCCCACACAACGGAGTAGTTTCCATTCAGAACGTAAACAACCATCGATACGATCGTGTATATGAGGATCGATTCATCGTATCGCAGCATTTCCTGAAAGTTGAACCCAAACCTCGCAAAGAGTGCCACCACACCGGAAAAGAGGGTAAGACCTGCGTCCAGAAGAAACAGCAACAGTTTCCTCATGTTCACCATCTTGTGACCGCCCTTCTTCCGTCCTCCGGCACGACTCTGTACCTGTACAGGATCTCTCGCACATCCTCCGTTACGTATATCCTGACTATCTGTATCATGTTACTCACCATCAACTTGTAGGCAGGGTACTTTTTTACGTATTCGTCTACGGTGAGCACCTCGTCAGATCCTGGATCGTAAAGGAACACGTTGTTCTGCAGAAATTCGTCCGGATGAAAGATTGTGAGTTTGTAGGGTGTGTCGATTCTGAAGTAATCGTCTTTCCTCTCACAGATGTCGGAAAGGATTTTTTTGTCTTCGTCCTCTACATCACCGCTTTCCAAAACACTGCGGATGTTCTCAACTATCCTGTCGATCAAATTCTGTGCCGCCGAAAGGCTCAGCTCAGATGGATCAAAACCCTCGGCAGAGAACGGGCGTTCTACCACCATCTTCCACAGGTCACGATTCTTGAACCTGTTTATGAGTTTTTTGACCCTCTCGTCACCCTTCATTTCCAGTTCTTTGAGAATGGAGTAATCTGTGAGTTCAAGAAATTCATCCAGGTCTTTCAGCCGCTCTTCCAGGTTGAGAATTTCACAGGCGTACGAGAGCATCTCCTGGATCATGAGATCTGCCGCACGCGATGTCTTGTGGAAATAGACGTTCTTGTACATCATGAACCTGCTGAAGAGTATGGAGTAAATGTTGTCCACCACTTTCACATGATAGCACAGGATTTCCTTTCCGTCCTTCACTCTGACAAGGGAGTTTCTGAGAACCCTGTCCACGTTCATCGGCGCAAAGTGTCCAACGCCGCTGTGGTACGAGTCCCTCAGAAGGAAATCTAGTCTGTCTGCTCCCAGTGGTCCCTGTATCACGTTGAAATCAACGCTTCCCGTCTCTTCCCCCCTGAAAATCTCCACAACCCTCTTTGCAATCTCCTGGAACGCCTCCTCGATGGGAAGGTCCCCCACGGTCTTCGTCACATCCTCTTCCACCGCACGCTTCAACCTCGAGTTGTAAGTGTTGTAGACCCTCTTCATCTCCTCCGGTAGTTTCTCAAGGATCAGTCTATCCCTGAACTCATCGTGGCCGTCTTCGTAACCGTACTTTTTGAAGACCACATCGTCGAATTGATGGCTGAAAGGACCGTGTCCCACATCGTGCAAAAGGGCCGCAAGACGTATCAACCTGATCCGACTGTGATCGTCGAACAGGTTCCTGGCGTATATACCCGCTATGTGCATCGTTCCAAGGGAATGGGCAAACCTGGTGTGCGTTGCTCCAGGGTACACCATCGTCGCTCCCGCAAGCTGAGACAGAAATCTCAACCTCTGAACAACCTTCGTATCGGCTACAAGTATTTCCAAAGGATACAGATATATCTCCGAATGTACAGGATCCCTTGAAACCTTCTTGAACACCTTCACCACCACCTTTCAACTAAAATTGTATCACTCGAAGATGTGGTAAAATTATTAAAAAAGAAAAGGAGACTACGGAGGATGAAAAAGTGGGAACTTTCACACCCTGATGAACACGCTGTGAAAAGAATTTCACAGCGTTTTGATCTCAGCGAAATAGCCGCAAGGGTTCTGGTGAACCGTGGTATCGACACAGAAGAGGCTGCAAGATCTTTTCTGTTCACAGATGAAACCTGCCAGCATGACCCTTTCCTCTTCAAAGACATGGAGAAAGCCGTTGAAACCCTCCTTCAAGTTCGTTCCGAAGGTCAACTCGTTCTGATCCACGGTGATTACGATGTGGACGGAATAACGTCAGCCGTCGTGCTGAAAGAGTTCCTCGAAGAGAACGGCTGGAAGGTGGACGTCTACATCCCCCATCGGATCGAAGAAGGCTACGGCGTTCAGAAGGAAAACGTTCTTTCTTTCAAGGAGATGGGAGTCTCCTGTCTTGTGACGGTCGACTGTGGGATCACGGCCGTTGAATCCATAGACCTGGCAAAAAGACTCGGCATGAGAGTGATCGTGACCGATCACCATGAGGTGAATGGAGACATTCCACCCGCTGATGCCGTTGTGAACCCGAAAGTGCCAGGAGAAGACTATCCCTTCAGGGACCTTGCGGGTGTTGGGGTGACCTACAAACTCGTACAGGCCCTCGCCCAGGTGTTGAAATATCCCGATGTCGAAAAGTACCTGGAACTGGTGGCCCTCGGAACAGTCGCCGATATGGTGTCTCTCCTTGACGAGAACAGGTATTTCGTGAAAAAGGGTATAGAACTCCTCATGAAAACAGAACGCCTGGGGTTGAAAAAACTCCTGGAGAAACTGGGATTGAAGAAGCTCACTTCACACGATATCAGTTACAAGATAGCCCCCCGTCTCAACGCAGCGGGCCGTATGGGAAGTGCAACGGATGCCTTTGTGCTGCTGACGATGAAAGATCCTGCCAGAACCGAAGGCGTTGTGGAAAGATTGATGGAGCTGAACAACGAACGCCGAAGAATCGAAAGGCAGATATACAAAGAGGCAGTCGAGAAGATCGAGGCGAACGATCTGTGGAAAGATCCCATCATAGTGGTTGCCGGAGAAAACTGGCACGTGGGGGTTATAGGTATCGTAGCAGCAAAACTTGCCAACAGATACGAAAAACCCGTGGCGGTCGTCTCTCTCAGCGATGAGTACGCCAAGGGCTCCATAAGAAGTTACAACGGCTACGACATAATGAACGCCTTCTCCGGTGACGTCCTGGAGATATTCGATGAAATAGGAGGACATTCTTCTGCTGCAGGATTCTCCCTCCGAAAAGAGCATCTAGAATCTTTCAAAGAGTACATGAAAAATGTCGCCCTGGAGATGAAAGACGAGAAAGTGCTGGTGGATGCCGAAGTGAGCCTCAACGACGTCGATGAAAGGTTCATCGAGGACATTCAGCTTCTCATGCCGTTTGGTCAGGGAAATCCCGAGCCTGTGCTCCTGTTCAGCGACCTGCTCATTGAGAAGATACACTTCTTCGGAGAAGACAACAGCAATGTCTTTCTCCACCTGAAAGATGGAGAAAGGAAACTGGAAGTGATCGGGTACAACTTCAAGAGTCTCTCGAACTCGTTTTCTGCCCTTCCCGTTGCTCCAACAAGGGGTAGCGTTGTCGTCAACTTGAGGCCCATGGGGGATGGTCTGTCTTACTACCTTGTTTCGCTGGATGTGAAACCGATCTTTCGTGTGAAGAGCAAAGAAGTGAGTTCTCTTCTGAAAAAAGCAAAAGAGAAAAAACTGCTGGTCAGAATTCCATACCCTTCCAGGACGAAGTTTCTCCTTTCGGTGAAGGAAGAAACCGGCGGAAGGCTTGGAATCATTTCTCTGACGAACGCTTCAGCACAGAACGTCTCAGGTTGTCTGGCAAGATACAGCTCATCGAACGCATCAGGATATGTGAATTCGGTCTTCACCAGGGGTCTGGAAAACGACATCGTTGTTTTCACTCTGGTGGGTTTCCTGAAACATCTTCCACTGAACGACTTTGATATGTTCATTGTAAACGAATTCCAGGATTTTGTATCCTACAGCCACAACAGTCAGGTTCAGGAGTTTCTGAACCTTCTGGAAAAATACCCCGGGAAATTTCTCTTCGTCTCCTCGATGAAAAATCCGGCCCTTGAAGACTTCTTGAGAAACAGCGAATATGAGGTTGTGGATCTCAAAACAAATGAACTCGAAGAGTTTCTGTTTTCAGATCAGAGAGGTCGATTCGACCTTGAAACACTCGCAGGTTCCAGCGGTTTTTCGATAGTGGTTTCCGAAAAAAGACTGATCCCGAACATCTACAAAAAACTCGGTAAGAAAGCGGTCGTTTACTACGCAGGCATGGATCTGGAGAAAAAATTGAAAGTGGTAGGATTGATAGAAAGCGGATCTGCTCGAAAGGCAATTCTCACGAGTAACACCGATGGTCTGCCCACCCATATCAGGGGTGATATTATTTTCTACGACTTTCCATTCAGCATCTACGAGATCGTGGACCTTCTAAGAAGAAGAGCTGTCATCAACCTGTGCTATTCATCTCAGGACATGAAAAGACGTAGGGCTGAACTGGAAAGACTGTTCCCCAGTCCGGATAAACTGGAAGAGATAGCCTGTGCAACTGAAAAAACGAAAGACAGGACAGAACTGGAGAAGATCCTCGAAAGCGATTACGGAATAAAAGGAAATGTTTTGAAGGATCTGTACATGGACCTGATAGAGGAGTTGCGTTCCGGGAAAACTCCATGGAGAGTTCTGGAGGGTGATCTTGAAAAGAGGGTTTTCGAAGATACGGTTTCTGTTCTCACAGAAGACCTGAAGGATCTGTACTCCTTCTTCAGGGACAGGGTGATAAGGTGATCGTTGCGATAGATTACGGTGAGAGAAAATGCGGTGTGGCCTTTGGAAAGATTCTTCCACAGGACAGCGTGGTCGTACCTACCAGGGAACTCAAAAAGTTCGTGGAGAGACTGAATCCTGATAAAATAGTTTTTGGAATGCCCCTTTCGATGAGTGGTCGATACTCACAGCAAACGTTCAAAACAGTCGAAGTTGCCCTGTCTTTTTCGAAAAAGTACGAGACCTATCTGTGCGACGAAAGACTCACAACGAGGATCGCAAGTAAGGTATCGAAAAGAGACGACGCGGTGAGTGCGGCTCTTATATTTCAGTCTTTTGTCGAAAATCCAGCGGGATGCACGAAGATCGAAGACAGAAGAAAGAAGGTAAATCTTTCGCTGGAAAGCGTTTCAGACAGGAAGGTTCTTCTGTACGAGTTTCCTGATCCTTCTTTGAAACTGGATTTGAAAGAGATCGATGTGGTGACGAAAGACCCTGTTCTTGCTTATTTTTTCTACAAGAAAGGATTCTTCGTTGAAAGAAACGTTCCCGAGAAAAAGTACGATCTTATCATCTCAGGAAAAGAGTGTGAACAGCTGAAAAAATATCTATCGGAAAGAGGAGAACTGGTGTGCCTGTAGCTCAACGGATAGAGCGCTGGACTCCGGATCCAGAGGTTGCGGGTTCGAGTCCCGCCAGGCACACCAGATTTTTTTAGGAATATCCCACCTGAAGAAAGAAGAATCAGAACGAGGAGGTTTTCGATATGCCAAAGGGAGACATCGGCATAGACCTGGGAACAGCATCTATCATCGTTTACAAAAGAGGTGAAGGAATCGTTCTGCACGAGCCCTCCGTTGTGGCGATATCGGAGAAGACGGGAGAGATCGTCGCAATCGGTGAGGAAGCAAAGAAGATGCTCGGAAAGACCCCTGAAGGATTGAAAGCTATCCGTCCGATGAAAGACGGTGTGATAGCGGACTACAAAACCATAGAAGCGATCATTCGAAGTTTTCTAAGGCGCATAGTGGGAAGGTTCAGCTTCATGAAGCCTTCCCTCATCATAGGGGTTCCCACGAAGATCACCGAAGTCGAAAAAAGGGCGGTCTTTGAGGCGGGCCTCAACGCAGGGGCTCGAAGGGTGCACATCGTCTCCGAACCAATAGCGGCCGCAATAGGTGCAGGAATAGATGTCATGGCGTCTGAAGGAAACATGGTGGTGGATATAGGTGGTGGTACCACGGACATAGCCGTGATCAGCCTTGGTGGCACGGTGGTTGGAGAGTCGGTGAGAATGGCGGGGGACGCAATGGATGAAGCGATAGTAAAGTTCGTTCGAAAAAAGTACGGCCTCGTCATAGGAGAGTCCACCGCCGAAGAGATAAAGAAGAGAATCGGAAAGACACACCCTGCCTTTGAGAACTACGAAGTCGAAATAAAAGGACGTGACGTGGTAACGGGTCTTCCAAGAACAGATCGGGTGAACTCAGAGGACGTGAGAGAAGCCATCGAACCCATCATCATGGCCCTTCTCACAAAGATCAAGAACGTCCTCGAAAGAACACCACCAGAACTTTCTGCCGATATCATAAACAACGGCATACACCTCACCGGAGGCGGAGCCCTCCTCAGAGGTCTCGACAGAACCATCTACGATGAAATCCACGTCAAGACGATTGTGGCTGAAGATCCGATCACATGTGTTGCGAGGGGAACGGGCATTCTCCTAGAGGATGAAAGGTTGTTGAAGACGGTCTGTGAAACGTTTGCGAGGTGATCTTCGTGACGAGGGGCATCTACAACGCCTCCATGGGCATGCTGATCGACATGGCAAAACTGGACAGAATAGCCAACGATCTGGCAAACGTCGACACGGCTGGCTACAAACAGGACAGAGAAGCCTTCAGGGCCTACCTGAGAAGGGAAATCTTCAGACAGGAGCCGGATCCCATCGAAAAGAGGGTAGAAAAGGTTCCGATAGGTCCCCTCGAGTACTCTGTTGTGCTGGACGAGGTGAGAAGTGATCTTTCCCAGGGCCCCCTCGAGGAAACAAAGGTCCCGTACCATCTCGCCATAGACGGTGAGGGGTTTTTCAGGATAGAGTTCAACGGCCAGGAGTACTTCACCAGAAACGGAGAGTTTGAAGTGGGAAGCGGTGGATACATCGTTACAAACTACGGAGGATACCTCCTGGATGAAAACGGCGAAAGAATAGAGTACTTCGACGGTTTCACGGTGGATGGAGAAGGTTATGTGAGAGACGAAAACGGAAACGTGATAACAAGAATCGGTGTGTACACCGTGGAAAACCCTCAGAAGTTTGGAAACACCCTCTTCACCGGAGAAAATCCGTCCCCCACAGAAAATTTTAGGATTCTTCAGGGCTATGTAGAAAAATCAAATGTGAACGCCCTGAAGGCGATGGTGGACATGATCTCTGCAATGAGACACTACGAACTCTCTCAGAGAGCGGTCCTTGTCAACGATGAACTGAACGGAAAACTCATCAACTCCCTGGCTACTCTGAAGTGATCTGGAGGTGTCTGAGTATGATGATATCTCTTTACTCTGCCGCAACGGGAATGTCTGCACAACAGTTCAAACTCGATACCATAGCGAACAACCTCGCCAACGTGGACACCACAGGGTACAAGAAGGTGAGGGCAGAATTCCAGGACCTCCTCTATCAGTACGTGAAGAACGCTGGAACTCCAACGGCCGCCACTTCCACCCTTCCAACGGGGCTGTACGTCGGACACGGTGTGAGGACGGCGGCAACGACACGGATATTCACCCTTGGAAACTTCGAGCAGACCGGCAACGCCCTCGATCTGGCGATAGCCGGAGATGGCTTCTTTCAGATTCAACTTCAGGATGGCAGAATCGCCTACACAAGGGACGGAAGTTTCAAGGTGGACAGCGAGGGAAGAATTGTCACCTCGAACGGACTTCTTCTGGTACCCGAGATAACCATTCCAGAAAACGCCGTTTCGATAAACGTCTCTCCGGACGGCATCGTTTCGGCTGAACTTCAGGATGGTACCATACAGCAACTCGGAACGATCACACTCGTGAGGTTCGTGAACCCATCCGGTCTGAAATCGATAGGAGACAACCTCTACATCGCAACGCCCGCATCCGGAGATCCGATAGAGGGTGTCCCGGGCCAGGACGGCTTTGGAGCCATAAAACAGGGTTTTCTGGAAAAATCCAACGTCGATGTCGTCAGGGAAATGGTGGACATGATCACCGCACAGAGGGCGTACGAGTTCAACTCGAGGGTCATACAGACAGCCGATGAGATGTTGAGAACAGCCACCAACGTGAAGAGATGATGAACCATGAAATTCCTTTTAATACTGTTGACACTTCTCTCCTCCTTCCTCTTCTCTGAAACCTTCACTCTGAAAGAAACACTCCTGGCCACGCCAGGAGTTCTTTCTCTGAACGACCTCACCGTCGAAAAGATCGATACAGACAAAGACCTGATGGTCCTACTTCCGGGCTTTGAATATCTTGTCTCCCGAAGTTTCCTGAAGATCAGGTTCCCGGAGCACGAATTCACAGGGCCAGACCAGATAAGGATAACGGTAAAAGGTCCCGACGAGATCAGAAAAGTGGTGTACGAAGAAATCGAAAAGAAGGTGGGAGTGAAAGACTTCGAAGCGTTCGTCGTGAAAACCTTCGGAAGGTTCCCACAGGACCTTGGCCTTTCCTCCGTTAGAGTCACCAGAATATCGAAGAACCTGATCAACGTTTTTCTGAAATTCACCGATGGTTCCTACGTGACCCTGAACGTTGTACTCAAAAAAGAAAGGAATGTGGTGGTCCTGAAGAGAAATATAAACGTGGGAGATGTGATAAAGGAAGACTTTGTGACCGTGGAAGAAAGGGATATATTTGAAATCAACGGTGAGCCGTTCTACAACGTTTCAGAAGTTGTGGGGATGGTGTCTAAGAGATACCTGAGATCCGGTACCGTTCTCACAAAGAATATGTTAGAGCATCCTCCTGACGTGGTGAAAGGGCAGATCGTTCCGGCGTACGTGGATCTTGGAAGCATAAAGGTGTCCACCTTCGTGGAGATACTGGAAAACGGACATCTTGGAGAGACTGTGAAAGCCATGAACGTTGAAAGCAGAAAATACGTTTTCGGAAGAGTTGAGAAAGGACCCGTTTTGAGAATACTGGGGGTGACGGAATGAAGAAAGCGTGGTGTCTGCTGATACTCTTTCTGGCGACAGCGATCTTTCCCTTCTCCATGTGGAACTCCTCGGGAGAGTCGGAGTACAAAAATCTCCTCTCTATCCGAAAGGCCTCGAAAGTCGGTGACATAGTCACCATAGTGATTCGGGAAAACAACAACCTGTCTTCAGAAAGAGAAAGCCTCGAAATTCAGAAGACCCTCCTGAGCATCCTTGGAAACGTGGTGAGTGCGGCCGCCAACTTCAACCTCAACAACTTCATACCGATAAACAACAATCCCTCCCCACAGACAACACGGGGAGGAGAGATGAAATCTTCGGTGGTGGCAAAGGTTTCGGCTGTGGTCGTCGATGTCGATCCCTATGGAAATCTGGTGGTGGAAGGAAGAAAGACGATAAAGGTGGACAAGGACTACCAGGAGATCATCATAAAGGGAAAGGTGAGGCCGGACGACATAGAAATAGGAAACGAGGTGGATTCTACCAAACTGGCAGACTCGGAGATATGGGTGAACGGGAAACTGGTTTTCAGCGAGGAACCAGGAAAGGAAAGTTTCTTCGACAAAGTGCTCTCGTTCCTTGCAGGATTGTTCACGTGAGGTGATGAAAAGTGAGAAAAACGCTTTTTCTCGTTCTTCTCTTAGCGATTCTCAGTTCTCTCTTTTCGATCACCACGAGAATAAAGGACATCGCATTTTTCAGGGGAGCCCGTGACAACCAGCTCTTCGGAATCGGCCTCGTCGTTGGACTCAACGGAACGGGAGATTCCGGAAACGTGAACTCCCCGCTCCTTCTTGAGATGATGAAAAAGTTCGGTGTCCAGGTTCCAGAGGAGGACCTGAGATCGAGAAACACCGCCCTTGTGATGGTTCTTGCGGACATTCCTCCTTTCGCGAAGGAAGGTATGAGGATAGACTGCGTGGTAGCCTCCATTGCCGATGCAAAGTCTCTCGCCGGGGGATACCTAATACAGACACCTCTCTACGGAGCAGACGGGAAGGTCTACGCTGTTGCTCAGGGTTCTGTGACCCTTGGCGGTGAGGATGTGAAGCTTTCAGCCAGCCTTCAAAAGAGATACAAGGTGGTCGGCTATCTTCCGGAAGGTGCCATAGTGGAAAGGGATATCCCTTCTGAGATGCTCGAAGGAGACAGTGTGACGATACTTCTGAGGAATCCAGACATCACCACCGCGGCGAGGGTGGCAAGGGCAATAAACGAAAAGTTCGAGATGGACCTTGCAAAAGCCGTGGATCCTTCGGCGATCAGAGTCACCGTTCCGAGTGCCTTTCAGGATGATCTCATCACCTTTCTCTCACTCGTTGAAGAAATAGAGGTGCAGCCGGATCTTCCCGCAAAGATAGTGGTCAACGAAAGGACCGGTACCGTTCTCTTCGGAGGAGACGTGAAACTCTCAGACTTTGTGATCACGTACGGAAACTTCACGGTGAGCGTGTCGGCCGGAAAGATTGGAGACAAAGAAGCAACCGTGGCCAACCTGGTCAACGCACTGAAGGCGGCGGGTGCCACTCCCCAGGACATCATCGCCATTCTTCAGGTGCTTCACAGATCCGGCTACATACTCGGTGAACTCATCATCATGTGAGGTGAAAGAATGTACGTTCTCGGAGTTTCCCACAATATAAAAAATCTGAAGGATGCCAGCGTGGAGTTTGTGAGTGAGCTGTTTTATAAACTGTTCAAAGAGATGTACGACTCCATTCCAAAGTACGATTTGATCCCTGAAACAAGCGCAGAGAAGTGGTTCAAAGAGATGCTCCTTCACGAATACGCAGAGCAGGCCGCAAAACAGAGCCCGCTCACGGAGATGGTGATGAAGAGCCTCGGCGGAAAGACATTCTCCAGTCTTCCTCAAAGAGAGTAGGCCTCTCTACGAGTGAGCAGTCGAATCAAAAATGGTATACCCCGTCTGAATATCAACCTCGGAGACGTGTACACAGCATAATAGGCTTTTATAAAAAGTCTTTTCAACTCCTTCGATGAGAAATTTGGGTGCTTGAACACCAGATGGGTCCCATCGAATTTTCTCCAGTCTTTTTCCACGATCAGATGTTTCAGTTTTTCAAAGAGTGCTGTTCCAGGATACGGTGTGAGAATTGAGAACTGTACGATGGACGCTTTCAATTTCCTGGCAAACTTCACGGTTTTCTCTATGGTCTTTTTCGTGTCTTTCAGCGCTCCGATCACAAAACTTGCAAACACGTCTATCCTGTATTTCTTCAAAAATTTCACCACATCGAAGGCTATTCCGGACTTCAGATTTTTCCCATACTCTTCCAGTACCTCGTCGTCTGCACTCTCAAAACCTATGAACAGCATTTTGCAGCCTGCTTTCGACATCGCCTCCACCATATCTTCATGCCCGAGGAGTTCGTCTGCCCTCGAAAACGCCCACCATTTGAAACGAAGGTCTTTTCTCAGCATCTCTTCGCATAGATTCACAACCCTTTTTGGATTTATCGTGAAATTGTCATCGAAGAAGATCACAGAACCGTATCCCATCTTCTTCAAGATCTTCAGTTCATCGACCACGTTTTCAACGCTTCTCCATCTGATTCTTCTACCCATGAATTGAGAGGCACTGCAGAACTCACAGTTGAAGGGACAACCTCTTGAGGTGATCAGGCTCGTTGCCCTCTCACCTGCGAATTTAGTCCTGTAAAGATACACTTTCTCTCTATCAGGAAAAGGTAGGTCATCCAGGTTCTCTATGAACCGAGAAGGAAGCACAAAGATATCTCCATCTCTCACGTAAGCGATACCGGGTATGTGAGGGTGTTTTTCTTTGTTTGCGATACTTTCTACAAGATCTGAAAAAGCCCTCTCTCCCTCTCCGAGTACAACATAATCGCACAGACCTTGCCGAAGGATCGTTTCGTAAAAAGCCGTTGCATGAGGCCCTCCCATCACCACCGTAGTACCACAGGCCTTTGCCCTTTCTGCGATCTTTTCTGCCACAGGAAATCGCACCGTATCAACGGATATTCCCACCACATCGTACTCACCAAAATCGAAATTCTTCCAGTCGAATCTCTCCACGTTCATGTCCACAAAGTTCACACTGTATCCCTTTTTTCTGAGAGAAGAGCAGATGTACATGAGGCCAAGGGGAGGGTAAACCGCCCCGAGTCTGTAATAGTACCCTCCACTGTAAGGGTTTATGAGCAAAACTCTCATACAACCACCCCCAGGGCTATTCTATTACAAAAAAAGAGGGGCTTCAGCCCCTCCTTCTGATTTTTCCTCTCTATCACCTCATGGGAATTGGAGTCCACTTTCCAAAGCTTCCCTGCGGGTTCATGTGTCCCGTGACAGAGCCGTACATGGTGATGAACCACAGAAGAAGCGTCAGCGCAAGAAGAACGACACCAAGGAATCTTATAACCTTGTTTTCCCTGAGTTTCCAGACCACAGGACTCAGAACACCAACAAGACCCGCTGCTATGAATCCAAGTCCAGAGGTAGCAGGATGTCTTGTCATTCCGTATCCTATTATGGAACCACCGACTATGATAGCGTATATTCCCGCAAACAGAGCAAAGATCGTCGTGGGCATGAGGTCCCATCCCTTTGCAACGGCTATGGCTGCGGCCAGAAAGACAAAGCCGTACAGAAGGAACGGTTCACCGAAGGCGATGTTGTGACTTCCAGGAAGCGGCCAGGTCAGAACCATGTGAAGTCCTGTGGCGATCGCCAGAAGACCAACCGCCGCAAAAGCCGGAGCGAAGGGTTTTGCCTTCTCAGAATCGTTCAAACCCTTGAGAACAAAAGCGATGAGAACACCAAGTCCAGCAACCACATCTGCCATGAACACAGTCAGGTAATCAACGAACATACACACACCTCCTCATGAAAAGATTTTGACCCTGAAGATTCCCTCCACAAAATCCTTCAACCAGGGATTTTCCTCCATCACTCTCTTCACAAGAGTCTTCAAAGTCTCTTCGCACTCTCTCAGAATCTCCTTTTCCCTCATGAACGACATCAATCCATTCCAGTCACGGCTTTCAAACATCTGCCTGGCTTCCGGGAATTTCTCCAGTGCCGTCACCACCGGAAAAGAGGCAACACCGTTTTTAAGATCAAGGAGTCCGTCTTTTCCGATCTTTTCCATCTCTGCAAAGTCCATGATGTCGTCTAACATCTGATAAATGGTTCCTATGGTAACACCAAGTTTGTAGAGTTCTTCTCCTGATTCTCCTTTCAGCAGTGCAGGAAGCTGGAGAGCAAGGCCAAAGAGTGCACCACTCTTTCCTTCGACTATGCGGAGATACTCTTCTTTTGTGATCGGTGTGTACCTTTTCAACTGTTCGATCAACTCTCCTTCCGACATTTTTCTGATCACGTTCAAAAACGCTCTTCTCAGAGTGTCGTTTTCCAGTTCTTCAACGGTCTGGAACGCGCTGACGAGGACCAGATCTCCCGCCGCCACCGCCGCCCTGTCACCGTACAGGGAGTTTATCGTCTCCTTTCCTCTCCTGAAGCGAGCCCCATCGATCACATCGTCGTGAAGGAGCGATGCAAGATGAACGAGTTCAAGGGCAGCAAGAGACGATATCGCATCTTCGTCGATCTCCACTCCTTTGTTTCTGAAAGAGAGTATCGAAAGTCTCACCCTCAACATCTTTCCAAAAAGCGGCAGATCTTTCATTATCTGTTCCGGGAAAAACCTCGAAAGAATCTGTACGATGCGTTCTCTGACCCTTTCCAGTTCACAGGAGTTTTGGTTCAGGCTGTTTTCCATCATCCGCTTTGAACACCTCCGGGTAGTTGTCCACAAAGCCGTTCTGCTGCATCTCTATCTCGAGAGATCTTTTGAGTTCGAGAAGATCCTGCTTGAGTCTTTCTATCTTTGAGATGACCTCTTCTATGAACCTTATGCTGTTGGTCACAACGTTTATGTTCTGATGGCCACAGTGTGGACACGTCGTGACGATTATGGAATGCAGTTTCTGCCTTGGCTCTATCTGATAACTGTTTCCGCAGGTGGTGCAGAGAACCGTTCCTTCGGTTTCCACACAGGGTAGTTTCCTCCTGTCTATCCTCACATACATAAGACCACCTCACCCGAATTTGTAGAGTATCCCGTAATTCCCCCTTGGATACTCCCATTCTATATTCCCAAATGGGCAGACCACTCTGCAGGTACCGCACTCAAGACATCCTTCGAACTTCACTTCCATTCCTTCTTCCGTCCATTCGTACACGTCCGCAGGGCAGCAACTTATACACGGCCGGTCGGAACACTTTTTTGCACAGACGCTTTCGTCTTTTATCTTCAAATGGGGATTTTCCTCGTCCGTTCTGTATCTGTTCAGGTAGAGTTTATCCTCGATCCTCACGGCACATCACCTCACAGCCTTCCAGAATCTGAGAAGGTCCAGGGAGATTCCGATTAGACTCCTTCTGGAAAGAACCATGTCTGCGATCTGTTTTTGAACATCCCATTTCGGCGTTCCATCGACCTGCAAAAACCTCTTCAAAACATCGTTTGCAAGATCGGGGTAGACTTCAACGAACTGATGATTCTTCTCCATTGTGGGCATGAGGTCTTTGTACTTTTCCAGATCCTTCAGTATGAAAGATTCCTTCAACCTGAGGTAGTAATTCTTCAGGGTCTTTTCGGAGAGATCACCCTTTTCAAAGGCCTCAAGGAGTGTCTCAGCAGCGAGTCTTCCCGATGTGATCGCGTGGTTCGACCCTTCACGGTGTATTGAGTTCACAAGCATTGCCGCGTCTCCGCACACGAGCACCCTGTTTCCGTACACCTTCGGCATGGCGTAATATCCACCCTCGGGGATCAGATGTGCCAGGTACTCCATGGTGTTGTTTTTGTACTCTCCGAGCATGTCGGAGATGACGGGATGGTTCTTCAGGTTTTCCAGGAGTTGATACGGCTTTATCTTCTTTTTCCTGAGGTCTTCGAGAAGGACACCACACCCCAGAGATACCGAGGACCTGTTGGCGTAGAGAAATCCCATTCCAAACATTCCCTCAGACCAGCTTCCAAGAAGTTCTATTGTTGCTCCGTCGTTTCCCTCAACACCGAACATCCTGTTCACAACGTCTTCAGGAACACTGATCACCTCTTTCACGGCAACGGCCACCATGTGAGGTTTCAGGTCTTCCTTTCTAAGCCCTGCCTTCATCGTGAGAATGGGATTCACACCTTCAGCGATCACAACCGCCCTGCTGTGTATCTCTCCTCTGGGTCTGGAGGTCACAACGCCCGCTATCTCTCCTTTTTCGTTCCTGAGGAAATCCTCCACCTTGGTTTTCGGTATGATCAGAGCCCCCGCTTTCTCCACTTCCTGAGCGAACCATCTATCGAAATTTGCCCTCAAAACGGTGAAGGCGTTTGGTTTCTCTTTCCACTCAACGTTTCTGTGACCGATTTTCACAACACCTTCTTTTCCGAGGACCCATAGATTCTGTTCTATGACGTTCCTCTCCAGTGCTTTTGACCCGGAGACCTTTTCCAGGAAATCGGGCATCAACTCTTTCAGCGGATGAACGTAAAGGACTCCTCCCATCACGTTCTTGGAGCCGGGATACTCTCCCTTTTCCACCACGGCAACCTTGAGCCCGTTTCTGGCAAGAACGTACGCACAGGAAAGGCCAGACGGTCCTGCCCCGACCACGACCACGTCGAATTCTATCTTCATCCTCTCACCCCGCTTCTGTTCAGAAGGTCTCTGAGCTTCGATGTGAGCGCAGGGACCACCTTGTGGAGATCTCCCACTATACCTATGTCGGCTATGTCGAATATCGGTGCGTTTTCATCGATGTTGATGGCAACTATGATCTCGGATTCCTTTATTCCCACAACGTGCTGGATCGCACCGGAGATACCGCATGCAAAGTAAATGACAGGCCTTACGGTTTTTCCGGTCTGACCGACCTGGTACTCTGGAGAGATCCATCCAGCCTTCACGGCAGCCCTGGATGCCCCTATCTCCCCTCCAAGAAGATCTGCAAGTTCCTTCAATTTCTTGAAGCCCTCCGGTCCTCCCACTCCCTTTCCTCCGGCAACCACGACGGGAGCGTACTCGAGATTCACCTGGGTTTGAAGCGGTATCGTCTCCAGGATCTCAATCAACTTCTCATAGGTCCCAAGATCGTACTCTTCCTCGATGATCTCTCCCGTTCTTTCGGGATCTGGAGGAAGTTCCTTCATCACACCGGGCCTCACCGTTGCCATCTGAGGTCTGTGATCGGGACACATGATGGTCGCCATGAGGTTTCCACCGAAGGTTGGTCTCGTCATGGCGAGGAGTTTTTTGTCCGGTATTATGTCCAGTCCAGTACAATCGGCGGTCAGACCCGTTTCCAGTTCGGTCGCTACCATTCCGGCGAGTTCTCTTCCTTCAAGGGTCGCACCAATCAGGAATATCTCCGGTTTATACTTTCTCACCATGTCCACAAGGGCCTTCTTGTAGAGATAGTTCACGTACGTGTTGAACTCTCTGTTCTTCACGTAAAGAACCCTGTCTGCTCCTCGATGGATCGCCTCTTTTGCTACATTCTCCAGACCTTCTCCCAGCAGAACGCCCCACACTTCCGAGTTCTCCAGTTTTGAGGCAAGTTCCCTTGCCTTTCCAATGAGCTCCCAGGAGACAGGATGAGCCCTACCGTCGTGGTGTTCGATCAGAACGAAGATTAACTTCTTCTCACTCATTTCCATCACCTTCCAGAATTGGTCTCAAAGCCTCCACCAGACGAACAGCCTCGAATCTCTTCAAAGCCTCTATGAGTTTTTCCGCAGCCACCTCAGGGTCTTCGTTCTTCGATATGATATCCCCACCCTTTCTTGCAGGAGGAATGTTCGTACTCACAACCTTTGTGGGAGATCCGAAGAACCCGCACTTTTTGGGATCGAGCCCCAGATCCTTGTGGGTCCAGACGATGGGCTCGTACCTGATCGCCCTGATGAGATTGGGAAGGTCTGCGTACCTTGGTTTGTTCAACTCATCCGTTATCGTGAGAACCGCTGGCATCTTCAAGCGCATCTTTTCAAACCCGCGGTCCAGCCTTCTGACAATCACCATCTCTCTTTTTTCTGGATCGATCTCTTCTATTCGGACAACGTAGGCACCAAGGGCGTATCCAAACCTTGTGGCAAGCCCGGGCCCGACCTGTCCGGTATCACCGTCCACCGCCTGTTTTCCCGTCAGTATAAGATCTATTTTTCCTACTTTCTCTTCTATCTTCTTTATCCCCCAGTAGAGTGTGTAGGTTGTGGCAAGGGTGTCTGCACCTGCGAACGCCCTGTCGCTCAAATGTACCGCTTCGTCCAGGCCAAAGGCGATGGCATCCTTCAACGCCTCTTTTGCTTGAGGTGGGCCCATCGTTATCACGTAGACAGTTGCACCGAATCTTTCTTTCAACTGTGCGGCGAGTTCAAGGGCCCTTTCATCGTCCGGGTTTATGATGGATGGTACTCCTTCCCTCACAAGGTTGTTCGTCTTTCTGTCGATCCTGACGTTCGTTGTATCGGGAACCTGTTTGATACAGACGACCACGTTCATTTCTCTCGCCTCCTCAGGTACCTTTTCCAGACGTCAAAACCAACATAAAGAACGATCAAAAGCGCAACGGGAAACTCGACGATGAGTCTCAGGGTTTTCACAGTATCATCCTCCTTTCAGAGGAAAAAGAACGAATATGAGAAGGCTCCACAGTGCATGTGAAAAAGCAGTTGTGCTCACCTTTCCCGTGATCACGTAAAGAAACGACAGGATCAATCCAAGAACAAAAGCCCCCGCTATCAGTGCGATGTTCCCGGTGAACACGTGAACCACGCTGTAGAGTATTGAAGAAATCAAAACAGCAGGCAGAACATCCATCCTCTGAAGAAGAAACTCCGTTATGAAGCCCCGCCATATGATCTCCTCGAAGAAAGCTATGAACAGAAGAAGAATCGTCACCTTCACAACACTCTGCCCTGTTGAGAGTTTGTAGACATTCACAACATCGCTGTGAAACGCTGGAATCAGAAGTGAGATCAGATACCCTATCACGAAGACAAGGTACGCGATCAGGGCAGAGTAGATTATCAGTGGTGACTCGTACCGGTTGGGCACCACGTTTCTTTTTCCACCAAGAAGGATCACAACAAGGGAGAAAACCAGCGTTGTCAGAAACATCCTCCACCAGAAGTCCAGCACACTGGTCTGGAAAACAACGTACCATCCTGCAAAAAGCCCGGCAAGAACAAGAAAGAAACCAGAAGGAGATATTCTTTTCATCGCTCTCACCCCATGAGTCCCAGGATCATGGAAACAAAGAGTATCATCTCAGCCAGTGCACTCATTTTGTCAACGGCAGCGATCTCTCTGGCACTCTTTTTCCCGGTGGACTTTTGAAAGAGCTGCCTCATCACACCAGCGTACAGAAAGAGGGCTACAAGACTGACAAGAGCGATGGATTTTAGAACGCCTGTTACGACCAGGTAGAAGACGAAAACGTAGATGAGCCCGACCAGGACCGCATAGAGATAGGAGGAGGCAAGATCACCGATAAGGATGGGAAGGGTTTTGATGCCGCTTTTTCTGTCGTACTCGGAATCTCTGATCTCGTTTGCAAGAAGTATCAGATCGGTGGCAATCCCAATTGGAACGGAAACAAAAAGTGCCTCAACTGAGAACCTTCCCGTCTGAACATAGTATGCCCCCAGAACCATCAGAGGCCCCATGAGGATGAACACGAGGAACATACCAAGAGCTCTGTACTTCAGATAGAAGGGATGGCCTGTGTACGCATAACCAAGAACAAGACCGACAAGCCCGATCCACAAAAGAGCAAGTCCAGACATCTTTATGAGGAAAATTCCCAGAACCACACTCGCAATGTAGCACAGTACACTCAGGAAGAGTTCTTCCTTCAGGGTGATCTTTCCCGATACAAGAAGCCCGCTTGAGCCAAGAGACTCTTTTGTGTCCACACCACTTTTGTAATCAAAATAGTCGTTCGTGGTGTTGACACCGGCATGAAGCAAAACGGCGGCGATCAGTGATAGAATGTATCTGGTCAGGGAGAAATCCTCTGCCAGCATGGCTCCGGCGGTGACAGGAAAGGCACTCGCAACAAAGGAAAAAGGTCTCAAGGCTATGAGGTACTTCAACACTGATCCCTCCCGGAGGTGCTTTGGATGTTTGGAAAGTGTCAAAAACATGTAAGATACGCTCTCAGGCTCCTCATGAGACTGTCTCTGGAAAACAGACCGATGTCTTCTTCAGAACTCGCAGAAAAAGAGCACATCACAAGAAGTTTCACCCTGAAAGTCCTTCACTATCTCAAAAGATCTGGCCTTGTCTCTTCCATCAAAGGAAAAAACGGCGGCTTTGTGCTTGCAAGGTCTGCGGATGAGATTTCGTTTCTAGATATCATCAGGGCTTTTGAAAAAGACCTTGTCATTGTGGACTGCAGCAATCGCTGTGAAAATTACAAACACTGCAGGGCAAAGTACTTCTGGAGCTGGCTGTCAGATCACCTGAAAGAGCTGTTTTCGAGTATCACCCTGAAAGACATCGCTTCAGGATCTTTCATGTTTCAATGCGAGAAGCTTCCTTAAATGTTCCTTTTCTTGCTCGATGATCCTCTTCACCGTCTTCTGTTCGTCAGAATTCACAAGGCCGTCTTTGAGTTCGTAGTAGAGGATTATGCTGTCTTTTTCCACAGATATGGCGATCTCCAGAACCTCCCTCAGGGTCAGATCTTTTCTTTTCAGGATTTCATCGGTGTCTGGAAAAACCTGGTAGAAGGCGTATCCCGAAAGATAAGAATCCACCTCGTCCCAGAAGTCTTGATCGGACATCTTTCTGAAGATCTCCGCGTGGGACCTTTCCTGATCTGCAAGTTCAAGAAATGTCTCCTTTATCTTTCCATCGAAATGCTCTGAAAGTTCCCTGTAAAACCTTTCTCCCTCTTCTTCCAGTCTTATGGCCAACGTGAGAACGTCTTTCACCTTCATGAAACCACCCCATTGTTCTGATTTTCACACACCGCACAGAATATTATACTACTTGAGTATAAATTTCCAAAAAAGAAAAAGGCGGGACTCCCCGCCCTCTCTAAATGGTAACTTTTTGTGCTATTTCGTTTCGACGGAGAAATCCTTGAAGGTCCATCCAAATTTTGCCGCGGTGGTATCTGGATCACCGAACTCTGTCCCTATCTCCCAGACGCAGAAGTACATCTCCTCGAAGTTTTCCACCCTCGTTGAGTATTTTTTGATAACTTCCGCCGCTTTTTCCATGAAATCCTTCACGTTGAACTTCACCCTGCCATCTTTCATGGGAGTTGTGAGTCTGAAGGCAAGATAATCCCAGCCCCATGGTGCAAAGTAAACGTCCCATTTTGTTTCCACAGGAGAGCCGTTTATCTCGATCGTTGTTGTGAATTCATCCACCTTCTGCCCACCTGGCATCAGGATGTTGTTGTAGAACCAGACCATGATCTCGACGTCTCCAGAGGAAACAGATGTCTGATCTGGCTTTCTTGTGATCCACGTTTCCATTGCAAGGTTGATCGGAAGGTCGTTCTCGTACCAGATTGAATAATCAAGGGTTACGTAAAAGTCAGGAAGATCTTTCACCTTCACCGGAAGAATCTCTGTTCCGCTGTTGTGCGCCGCCCACGGCTTGTAGCCGTAGTATATCTCTGGATAGCCGTGAACCCAGCTGTCCGGGTTTTGAAGAACGATGTTGTAGATATCCGCGTAGAACTGGACCTTTTCACCATCGAACTTGAGCCACGTTTCTCCTTCGTAGGATTTGACGTTCCAGAAGTTGAGTTCCATGGTCACCGGAAAGCCTTTGAACGTAATGTCTGTTGCACCAATGTCTGTGAGAACGACTTCTGCCGAGAAAAGAAAGGCAGAAACCACAAGAAGAAAAGAGACGACCCACTTCATCCTTTCACCTCCATATCGATTGAAAAGTCATTGAATGTCCATCCAAAACGGGCACTCTTTGTTTCAGGACTTCCAAATTCGGTTCCGATCTCCCAGACGGTGAAGTAAAGGTCATCGAAATCCTTCACGCGTGTGGACCCTGAAAGATACTCCCCTGCAACATCGAGAAAATCCTTCACGTTGAATCTCACCCTTCCCTTTCTCACAGGATCCTTCAGCCGAAAAGCAAGGTAATCCCAGTCCCATTCGGCGTGCCAGAGTTCCCAGGTGCCCCTTGTTTTTTCCCCGTTAAGTTCGAACGAAATGGTGTATTCTCCCACTTTCTTTCCACCCGGTGTGAGTTCATTGAAATAGAACCACACCATGATCTCCACATCTCCGATGGATGCTTCGGTCTGGTATTTTTTTCTTGTGAGCCAGGTTTCCATGGCAAAGTTCAGTGGAAGAGAGGGCATGTGGTCTATTTCGAAGGAAAGATCGACTGTGAAAAACTTTACAGAAGACACTGGCAGGGGTAGTTTTGTCCCTTCTGCTGCATGATTTTCCCAGGGTTTGTATCCGTAGTAAAACTCAGGATAGCCAAGGATGTACCTTTCTGGCTCTCTGGCAGAAAGATCTTCAACATCACCGTTGAAGGTGAGTCTTTCACCGTCGAATCTCATCACCACCGTTCCCGTGTATCTTTCTACGTTCCACAGATTCAACTCCATGGAAAGCGGCATGTCATTCCAGCGAAAATCTGCCGTTCCTGGTGCGGTCAGTTCCACCACGTTTATCACCTCCAGGAAACAGCCTATTATGAAAATGTTTACATTCAAAGGGCAAAAAACGGAGATTATGCGGAAAGAGCGTTGAATATTCCAGAAATACCGCAAAAAAACATGTTTTTCTCAGCAAGTTGTTAACGACACCGCTCTGAGGCCATCACCTGTGGACAGATCAAGTTCGAAGCGGAAGGCAGGGTTTTGAACGATTACAGTGATAAAAAGGGTTCCGGATATATCCTGACTTCCGTCCCTGATCCTGTATCCACGATGTCTATCGAGAAGAAATAATAGTCATCCCCAACCAGTATCATGGCCAGTGGACAGATGTTTCTGTTCCATCCTGTGTTGTGCATCTCAGAGAAAGAAAGTAGGTTTTCTGAACAAAAATGGTTTTTTGACACTTCCAATCCCCTGAAGGAGATGGGATTCCTGGCAGCTCTAGGCTGCCTTCCATGGAGCAGCAGGTGTTCCATGGCCACAGAGGTGCGGATTGAACCTCACACCTCTGGCGGGTGCCAACACCGCCACTACCTGGGAAGCCACAGGATACCTTCGCCAGAAGTTCTTTTTTTCGCTTTGTCTTCCTGACCAGGGACGGAGAAGGGCTTGCGGGACTGATTTTTTTCTGTCAGGGTCTAGAATATCAAGTGATGATGTGTTTTCGTTGGCCATTAAAAGCTCTTCTATGAGTTTGTTTGCCTCATCTGAAGAAAGAGTATCAGTTGTTCCCTGAAAGATTCCACCAGCACAGCTTACAAGCAAAAGTGTTGCTAAGAAAACCAAACAGACCAGAAAACACGCTTTCCTTCCCGTGATCATCGCTCTCGTGCTTTATAATTGAATAAATAAAAAATCTTCTTTTTTGAATATGCAAAGGGGGATTGAATGCTTGGGGTTGTAAGTCTGCCGGAACATCCCCCGGTAGTTTTGTACTGTGATCACATCTTTTACGCAAGTTTTTCATCTCTCATTTTTTCCATCGTGACAGACGCTACAGCGATTTCAATCAAATAAAGATTCAAAAAAGACTGGAACGCTGGGTTCAGCCCTGAACCATGTACCTCAAGATTCTTTCCAGTCTTCTTCTCACCCTGCCGTCCTCTTCGCACCAGAAGGCAACAAGCAGAGGTTGAACCTTGAGAGAGTACCTCCTTGCAAACTCCCTCACCACATCCGGCCCCTTTAGCCTGACACCAAACCTCACACCATCGTACCTTCCGTAGTTCCTCAGAAATCTATCAAGGAGCTTTCTGTCTGACTCTTTCATCTCGATGTATCTCAGAACAAATCTTTCCAGTCTCTTTCTTTTCATCCTTGCAAGGGCTCTCTTCACTGCTTCTTTTCTTCCTTCAACGAAAGGATGAGCCTTCACCATTGAAACAACAAATTCCATGGTCCGGTGATCTTTTGCCATGAAATCAGCGAACGACTCAATATCTTCAAGGAGTGTATATGCCTTTTTGAGCTTTTCTTTCCTTGAAAGGAACTCTCTATCAAGAAGAGCCATGTAGGTGGTAAGAAAAAGGATTTGTCTCTGATGAAAGGGGAGCTCTTTAAGCTTTTCTGACGACTCCCTGTATTTTCTTTCAATCTCCATCTTTATCCACTCGTTCCAGACAGGAAAAGGTGCCCCTGTATCAACACCAGATGTCAACAGTTTTCTTATCGTATCTGCACGAATCATTTTTGTTTTCCCTTTCAATATATCTGAGATACCTTTGGAGCTGAGAGTTTTTCCTTTCCAAGCGACCTTTTCAACATATCTTCTCAACTGACTTGTGTTCGGATAAGTTGATCCTGTGTAGTCCAACACAAATTTCTTCGCTTTTTTGAGTAGAGACAGATAATCTTCTGGTACGGGAAGCGAAACGATGATATGTGCAGTGCTGTGGATAGACGGTGAATCCATGTCTTTTTCCACAACAAACAGAGTATCCAGGGCTCCAAAGAGATTTCCTGGTTCCTCTCTGTAGTATCCTAGCCAGAAAACGGCTCCTTGAGAAAGAGCATGGGCAAGTTTTGGATGTTTTTCCCTGATATCCCATGCAAGATCGTTCAGGGAGGAAACAATACAGGTTGGGTGAGGAACCTCCCTGGATAGTCTGTAGGCCTGTATGTAATCGTGTACCGCCTCAGAGAGTCTTCCAGAATCTGCTTCCCTTCTTGCCAGGGAAAGATATAAAAAGGAAAGTGTGGATTTTCTGTAATCGTTTTTCCACACCCTCACCTTCCGTAGTGGCTTTATTCCGCTTGCTTCAAAGTTTATTAAAGTAACGATCACAGTATCTCTTATTGATTTTGACATCTTGGGAAGGTTTCTTTTCAGGTACCTGTACAGATTCATATCTACTTTGCCTGTATATTTTAAAAATGCCAGTTTGTTCGCCAAAAGAAAATATTTCGCTGCTTCGGATTTGCAGCTTTTCAAAATTTTATCTGTTTTCTGAATCGCTTCTTTGAAGTTTCCTTTCCAAGCGAGTTTCAGTATACAGAGAACCTCTCTGCACTCTTTTGGAAGGTTTTCTTCGAGTAGCATGTAATTCACTGCTGGAAGAGAAAAAGCACCGTACTTGAATGTCTCTTTCAGGCCTTCTATACTTTTCATCTTTACTCCCTCTGTTATAGTTATACCTCAAAAAACCAAATTGTTTCAAAGCCCATGAAATCTGGTGCTGAAAATGTGCTTTTAAAGAGGATTTTGGAACAGCCAAAACTTGAAAACCATATAAGGTTTGATAAGGTGATGACAGGTGATCAGAATGCGAAGGGTTTTGATGATAATCTTTTTGATACTCGTTCTCCTGTCTACAATCATTTTCGCTGACAAAGTGAAGACAGATAACGAAACGCATTCCTGGAAAAGTGAGATTACGGAACAGGTTCAGGTTGCACCCAAAAGTGCAGCTACTTGTGAGGTTACTTTCAAAGGTTCAACTGCTGGAAATCAGAGTTTTTAACCCTTGTTCTGCTGTACGTAAAAAATCATTTTTATTTAAGTTCACAGAAATTTTGCGATCTAAAAAACAGCCCTGTAAGTTCTTTTCAAATCATTGAAGAATTTTCTTTAAAACTTGAAAACCATATAGGGTGTTTTAGCATCTGTGCGGGGGGTGAGAAATATTGGCACCGTGCAGATGTGGGAAAGTTCCTGAGTTGTTGAGGAGGATTTTGATTCTGATGGCAAGACAGACGCAGGGAACGAAATGCAAACTTTTTGAGAGAGTGTATATAATATCTTTTAATATACTTTTTAGGAGAAGCGAAAAAGACCGATGGCTCAAGTGAGAGGTAAAGGATGAAAATTTGTACAAAGGGCAAGAAATGGTTCATTTTGGGGGATGAAACATGAGAACTTCTCTTCTTTATAAGATCAAGGAAGAAGAAAGAATACTTCCTTCCAAAAATTTAAAAGGCAATGAAATCATCTTCATTCTGGCTTTTCCTGACATATACAAGTACGGTTTGCCGAATCTAGGAATCCAGACCCTGTATAAAGAGCTGTATCTTAGAGATGATGTTGCTGTTGATAGGTATTACACAGACGAAGATCAGCCTTTCTCTTTCGAATACGGTTTCAAACTAAAAGATAGTGATTTCATAGGTATTAGTTTTCAATACGAAGGAATCGTGTTAAATGCTTTCAAAATATTGAAAGCAGGTTCTATACCATTGATCAATCTTCTCAGAGAAGAGAACGATCCCATTATAATAGGTGGAGGACCTGTAGCTAATTATAATCCACTGCCGTTATCTCTAGTTTGTGATGTCATAGTCTTAGGAGAGGCAGAAGAGGCTATTCATAAAATCATAGATTCATACAAAGTTTATCGAAATGTAAAAAGAAAGCGTATGAAATTCCTGCAGGCTGTCTCTCAAATAGAAGGGATTTACGTGCCTTGTATTCACGGTTTTTTCCAAACGGGTATGGTGAAACAAACCAGTCCTGTTGATATAAACGAACATCCAGCACATAGTATATTCGTTACTAAAAATACCGTTTATGAGGAAAGAGTTTTTTCTATAGAAGTGAGACGAGGATGTACCCAAAGATGCAGATTTTGTTATATGGGGCATAGGTTAAAACCACCTAGAACTTTAAGATGGGAAACATTCAAGAAAATAGTTGATCTAGCAATTGATCAGTGCAATGTGGAAATAATTAAACTCTTCTATGAAGGACTAGAAACTAGGATTGTAGAGCATTATCTTGAATACATCATTAAAAAAGGAGGGAGAGTGAGGATCGGTTCTCAGAGATTAGAAAAATTGTCGAAGCGGATAATAGAGATTGCTGCAATTTCCGGCCAAAGAAAGATAACTGTAGCACCAGAAACGAGCGGAAGATTACGCAAAGTAATAGGTAAACACGAAATAAAGGATGAGGAAATATTGGAAGTGGTTAGGATCTCTTCCCTCTATGGCATACCAGATTTCGGTCTTTACTTTATCTTAGCCATACCTGGCGAGACATTTGAGGATTTAGATAAGATAGCAGATCTTATAATGAAGGTTCGGCATCAAATGAACAAACTAAAGAATACTGATGGGCGCTTGGAAATAGGTATAAATCCTTTATATCCTAAACCTTTCACTCCTTTCCAGTATGTGAAACTTCCGTCGCTTAAGAATATTGAGGACAGATTTCTTTACATTGTAGAGAAAGTTAAAAAAGAAGGATTTCCTGTGGTTATATCAAATGATGTTGTTGACGAAAAAGTGGAAAAAAGACAAAAAGATGAAAATGAAAATGAGTCGCTTGTAAAATTTGAAACAACGGTGTTTCATCCAATTTCTTTACTCCAACCAATGATTTCAAGGGGAGGATTAGAAATAGCTTTCTTGCTACACTATTTGCATAGCAAACGCTTCAATACTGTCAGTGATCTTGAGAATCTCCTGAATGAGTTTGGTATAAATGCAGCTTGGTACTTTGAGGAATATATTGATAAATACTGTCCTTGGAAGATCCAGAAAACTTTAATATCAGAAGATTATCTATTAAAAGAATATTTTAAGGCTTTGAACTTTATATCAACAGATGAGGAATGTAAGTTAAATTGTTCTCAATGCTTTAATCGATGTATTGATATATCGACGACCAACTATCAGGGGGGAATGTCGAATGCTTGAGATTGTGGCCTTCAGAGGGGATGAATATGGTCTTTCAGCCAGGATACTGGCTGATTTTCTCGATGAATTCAGAATCCATGAAATGTCCCCCGATAACTTCAACGGGAAAGAAGAGATAGAAAATGACTTCATAATCGTGTGCAATCCAAAACTGCTGACGGAAAATTTCCTGAGGCAGGCGTATGAATACTCCAGAGACAGGGGCATTTACTTTGGAGTCATATCTGCCCTCTCCATCGATCTGCTGAGAGAAAAACTCGCAAATTACCAGGAACAGATCTCACTTGATCCCCAGCAGTATCTTATAATCTTGAGGAAGGAAAACAAAAGTATAAAACACAGACTCAACGCGGAAGTTTTCACGCGGTACGAAAGCACGGTGGACAACTTCGACAGAGTGAAGCACAAAAAGCTCTGTTTGAGCATGGTGATAGATGGAAACAGAAGGCATCTGCATCTGAGTGACGGAAAGATCTGCGGAATCAACAGAGACATCCCTCTGGAAGAGATTTACAGATACTTCCCGGACTGTCAGAACTGCGAATATGAGAGGGTTTATGCTCAGGATGTTCAGGCTGAGTGTATCTTCATGGACTCGTGCTCAAGCACTCTCATTTCCACCTCAGAGAAGGGAGAGTACATAAACGTTGGAATGAACTTTTTGAAGAACGCAAAGGTCCTCATCAGCTCTTACAGGCCAAAACAAGGCTATAACAGTGAGGCTCTTCTTTTCCATCATCTCATCTCTCACGGATTCGAGGCAGGAGAAGTGCTCTACATTCTGAACACGAACTCCTACAACCACTGCTCGGACTACCTTCCGTACATACTCTACGGCTTTCCAAACGCAAAGGTGACCATTCCAGAAAAACTGGAAGTGGACAGGCTGAGAATGGGGAAAAGCGAGATCGTTTTAGAAATCGACAGAATTGCTGGGATGAGGCTTTTAGAGATTCATGCAGGAGAGGATATTCTCAATGAAGTATTGAAAAGGCAGTTCTATGTGTTTTCCAGCGACGAGATAAGGAAGGACGTGTTCTACTCGGTGATACCCTATCCGCTCAAAAACAGTATCAAACTCTTTTTGTATTCATGGGAAGAAGTGAATGGGCCGTTGAGAATTGTTTTCGGAGTGGGGAAAAGGCTAAGAGAAGATGTGTATTCAAAAAGATATTTCAACATGAGAAAACTGGAACTTCTGGGATTCAGGCACAAGAAGATTCAGAATCAGGTTCACGATTACTTCTCGAAGATAAACGAGCAAACGGAGGTTCTGGACGAAGCAAACAGAAACCTGAAAAACTTCGATTTGCACAGATTGAGTAAGAATCTGTCAGCAGTGGAGGAGAGAATCTACAACCTTCTGGCCGATCATCTTCTTTCACAGAATCCGAAGTTTTTCATAGAGGTGTACGGCGAAAACATGACGGTCAGATGTGCAGAAGAAGACCTTCACAAAACCATCAGGTGTCCGTACTGTGGTAATTACCTGTCAATAAAAGAGAGCGAAAACACTCTCGTACCCATGAAAAGATACTCTGGATTTTGCAGCAACTGTCACAACGTTTTCGACACCGAGAGCGTTCATCCCCCGAAGTATCCTGAGATAGTCCTTGTTCACGAACAACCCGACAGAAAGATCTTCTCTGTGAAAGTCTGGAACGAAAATGTCCACACCACGAACAACCTGGTGTGTTTCAATCTGTGGTGTGAGAACAGAAGCGAAATGGAGAACATTTACCTGAGCAGAGATTTTCAGGTCTTCACGCTTGAGCCTGGTGGGGAGGAAAAGTTCGAAGTCGAGGTGGCCCTGAAAGAGACGGATCAGAGACTCAACAAGACCTATTGCCTTTATGTTTACTGGTTTGAAGACTTCAATCTCAGTGTCAGCACCTACACCTTCAGATTGAAGAACGTATAGAGGGGGTGAAAGGAGTTGAACAGAAACCTCCTTCTTTTCGCCTCCGGTTCGTTCGTTTCGCTGATCGGCACCAGGATCTATCAGGTTGCGCTGGCGTGGTGGCTCTACTCGAAAACCGGTTCAAGCGAATACGTGGGCCTCTTCATGATATCCTCTTTCCTTCCCGCCATAATAGTGAGTCCCTTCGCTGGAACGGTGGTGGACAGGCACAGCAGAAGAAACATGATGGTTGTGATGGATATTCTCAGGGGAGTTCTGTTCATGTATCTGTTTCTCATGGAATATTTCTCAGAGTTAACGATGGCGCTTCTTCTGATCGTCACCGTTCTTGTCTCCGTGTTCGATTCTTTCTTCAATCCAGCAGTTGATTCCCTGCTTCCCGATCTGGTCAGAAAAGAAAACCTGGTCAGGGCGAATTCACTCTACAGGTTGCTGAAGAACCTCTCAAAAATACTTGGACCTGCCCTTGGAAGCCTCCTTCTGAAGGTAGTGGGACTTGCAGGAGTGATTCTCATAAATTCTCTGTCCTTTTTGATTTCAGGAATCTTTGAGATGTTCATAAAGGTTGAAGAAAAGCATTTGAAGAAAGTGTCGAAGGAAAGAAATATGTGGCAGGACATAAAATCTGCTCTTTTGTACATAAGATCGGTGAGGTTCATCCTGGTGACGATACTGGTCATTGCCATCATGAACTTCTTCACAGGTTCAATGCACGTTCTGCTACCTGAACACGTCTCGAAACTGGGAAAGAGCGAGTGGGTCTATGGAACGTTGATGAGTATGCTGTCGTTTGGGGGACTGATAGTCACATTTCTGATGGCAACGATAAGAACAAGAGCCAGCGTGAAAACCCTGGGTTTGAATCTGGTGGGGTACGGGCTGGCTGTTTTCGTGTTTGCCATGACGGGTAACCATTGGCTTATGTTTGCCATGTATTTCCTCATTGGAATCTTTCAAACCCTTTTCAACATAAACGTTATCACACTGCTTCAACTGGCAATACCGGAGGAAATGAGGGGAAAGATCTTTTCCCTGATCTCAGCCGTATCTTTCTCGCTACTGCCCGTTTCCTATGGTTTCTTTGGATTTCTCTCCAGTTACGTTGCAACGGCGCACATCTTCATAACCACTTCCATGGCGCTCATCGCAGGAGGCGTGCTGATTTCTCTTCAGAGGTTTGAGGGGTGAGCGGTTGAAATATCAAGAAGATCTGTTTACCAGCATCAATGAGTGTAATCAAAGGACCGTGATACCAAACACTCCTAATAATAAAATAACGAAAAGGAGCATTACTACTCCTTTTCTTTGGTTGTGAGTGATTTTGCTTTATCTTGTTTGACAAAGTAAATGCGTGTAGGAACTGAATAATATCTCGTCACTCTTTCAGTATCATCTCCCACCAAACTTCTTTGATTCAAAGGTAAGCCACAAAGGCTCACCTCACTGCCAACCAAGCTTCACAACCCAAAAATCAGCGCTTCCATGATTTCCAGTCACATCTCCATCGTTTGATTTGGTAAATCCAGCCACTATGTATCCTCCATCTGTTGTCTGCTGAACTGAGTAAGCTACATCCACATCAAATCCGCCCAGGGCTTTTTGCCAGATGATTTCTGGCTCAGTTTCTGGGGCCGGTTCAGGTGGCTGTGTCCCTACGCAACCTGGAAGAACCACAATTAGCACTATGCCAATCAACACAGTGATGAACACTCTTCCCATAAAAATCCCTCCCCTTGATAATTGGCAATGTGAACCTGCCCCTACTGCTTTCGAAAAGTCCATACCGTATCGACACCTTTTCACACATCTGCAAGATGAAGTTTGTCATAATTATATCACTTTGTCATAGGTATGTAATACCCCTCACTCCTAAAGTACAGATGTGCTTCTTCAAAAACTTCGCCCTTTCTACGAATCAATAAATCCTCTCCATCAAGAGATTGAGTTCCAACCTTTTCTGATATCCCCTCTTTATCATCCCCTCACCCTCTTTCACTGAATTATATTTCTCTGTGTTTCAACCCTGGAACAATTTGATGAGTAAAAAACAAAAAGCCCGGCCATTTCGACCGGGCTGTCCTGTTTGGAGCTCTCTTTCACAGCGAACTTCAGGATATTGCCTGGTAGCCCCACGGGGAATCGAACCCCGACCTCCGGACTGAGAATCCGGCGGACTGGCCGTTATCCTATGGGGCCACTCCAGAGTGATTTTAAACCATTTTCAGGGAAAAATCAAGAGGGGTTTTCGAGAAGTTCGTGACGACCTTTCCAGATCCAGGTGTTGAAATCCCACGGGTCTGTGATAAAATATATAAACGGCGGGGCGTAGCGCAGGTGGCTAGCGCGCTTGCATGGGGCGCAAGAGGTCGCTGGTTCAAGTCCAGTCGCCCCGACCAGGGTCCCCAATTTGCGGGGACCTTTTTATTTGTCGTACTTTTTCAGAAAGGCGTATATCTCAGCGATGACAAGATACATCTCCTCCGGGATTTCAGAAAAGAGTTCCAGCCTGAGAAGGTCATCCACCAGGTCCGGCCTTTCTTCTATAGGTATTCCATATCTTTTCGCTATCTCGATGATTTTCTCCGCTACCTCCCCCACACCCTTTGCAACAACTTCTGGTGCGTTCATCGAAGAAGGATCGTACCTCAACGCAACGGCCTTCCTTATATCATCCGTACGCATTGAATCCCTCCCAGAGCATGGGATCTTTCTTGGAAAAGAAGAGTTGAGCAAAAAGACCGATCGACTCAAGATCTTTTCTGAGTTCCTCTGCATGAGAAGAAAGTTCCTCTAGATTTCTTTCCGCGTAGAATCTGACAGAAAGGTTCCTTTCTTCCAGGAAGATGTCTGCGGCCACCTTTCCAAAGCGATGCGTGTTCACCACGAGGATGATCCTGTTTGATTTTTTCTCCCACCATGCCTCAGATATTCCAAACAATGGCAGAGAAAGAAATCTGACATCTTCGTTCAGAAGGTCGTTGATCAGAAAGACAGCGTCCATCACACCCTGGTTCGATATTTTCTCTGGTCTTGGAACGATCTCTCTGTCAGGAAGATCGAACTCCAAAACCTCCTTTCCTTGCCAGATCAAACTCCAGGAAGATCCTCTCTTTTCAACGGTGACGTTTCCCTTCAAAAAGTCTTCAAGGAAAGAAAGATCCACATCTTCCTTTACACTGAAGGAAACAGAGGGAAGGACTTCTTTTTTGAACACGATCAAAAGCGTTCTTTCTTTGAAAGGGATCAACATGTAACGCCCTTTCGCGATGCCTTTTTCAAAAGAAAGATCGATCTGATACACATCGTGATCCTCGTTGCTTAAAACAACCCTTCGCATGGAAATGGCTCTTTTCAGAACTTTCTCGTCAACGTCGAAGGCTGTTTTCCTGAAATTCTCATCGACGAACCTGAAGAACTCTCGAAGTGAAAACTTTCTGGGAAATGCTACAGCTTTTGCCTCAAGTGCTTTTGGGAGAAATTCCTTCAGAATTTTTTTCTTTTCTTCGGTTATTCTCAGAAAACGGCCAGGAACAAGATGTTTCACGAACATCTTCAAAAAGTGGACGTACTTTTTCTCAAAGCCCGAGGATATCTCGTAAAGAAAACCTAGAAGACCTGGCGTTTTGAAGATTTTGAGGGCCAGTTCCTCATCGAAGTGTGCTAAAAGCTTTGCACGGGTTTCTTTTCCCGTCAGTAGCCTGTTGCGCCATACCCGAACACTCTCTCCAACCTTCGGGATCTTGCCGTTTATCTCCAGAACGAGCACACTGTTCTTTTTCGACAGAACAAGCACGTTGCCGTACCTTCCCACGACCTTCCAGATGTCCATTCGCTCGCCCCCGTTATGATTATCGACATTTCGGTTAAAATCGTGAATGGAGGTGAAAGTGTGTTCCTTCAGAAAACGATCGGAGCTTTTCTTGTCACTCCCGGGATTTTCATTCTGATACTTCTTCTTTCGGTCGTCTTTTTCAGGAAAGGTCGCTGGCTTTTTGTCCTTCTGGCAGCTTTCCTTTACGTTTTGAGCAGCTATCCAGGAGAGTTTCTCTTTCTTCGCCCGCTCGAAGAGGATCTAACTGTGCCAGAAGGTTTTCCTCAAAACGGTGTCATCGTCATCCTCGGTGGTGGGGTGGAGAGGAACACAAAAACCGGCGACAGCCTGAGCGACTCTACCCTGAGGAGAATTCTCACAGGGTTTCAAGTGTACAGAAGAACCAGATTTCCCATCGTTGTCACAGGTGGGAGCCTGTCCAGCCTGAAACCAGAAGCCATGATCATGAAAGAATACCTGCTATCTCTTGGTGTACCTGAAAAGAACGTTCTCGTTGAGAACAGATCAAGAAACACCTATGAAAATGCACTCTTTACAGAGAAACTGATCGGGGACGTCCCGGTTGTGCTTGTGACCGATTCAATCCATATGAGAAGGGCGCTCTACACCTTTAAAAAGTTCTTCAGCGAGGTTGTGCCGTACCCTGCCGGTTGTTATTTCGGAAAGCCTGAATTTGTCGATTTCCTGCCGAGTGCGACCTCTTTTTATCTGAACTCCCGAGCTATATACGAGTGGATCGGTCTTGTCTGGTACAATCTGAGAGGGAGGTGACGGTATGGATCTTTCAACGGCGAAAACGCTGGCAGGAATCGGTATGGTCCTCGAATTGCTCGGTGCTATTCCTGCTGTGGGATGGATCTTCTCACTCGTTGGGCTCATTTTGTTTCTCATCGGTATCTACAACATCTCGCAGATTACAAAAGAGAAGAGGATATTCAATTACCTTCTGATTCCCGCAGTTTTGCTACTTATCGTTTCTGTGGTCTTTTCTGTTGCCCTCTTCAGTGCCATCTTCACAGCGGAACTATTCGCCAGTGGAATTGCTGCTGCAGGTTTTGTCACCGTTGTCGTTCTTGGAATCATCGCTCTCGTCTATAAAGTGAAGGCCTACAGAATTCTCGCTGAGACTTTGAAAGTGCCCATATTCAACACCGCCGCTTCTTTTTACAAATGGGGTGCGATTCTTTTGGTTGTCTTTGGAATTGGATTCATCCTCATGTTCGTCGGTGATATACTTGCGATCGTGGGTTTCTTCTCAAAGCCATCAGAGGAGGTATCCTGAACACAGAGTTGCTGGAGGGATAGTAGTTGTACCTGGCACGCTACAGATGGATATTTGTGATCTCTGCACTGCTCATATTCATGATAGTTGCACTCATTCAGGTTCATTATCAGAGGAAAATGGAGAAATATCAACTCAGAGTCTTCCAGACCATCGTTCAGCGCTCTGTGGATCTTGTATCGAGTGGGTACTTTCAGTGGACAGAGTTGAAAGAGGCCATAGAAAGAAACGATGAGGAGTTCATGGAAGAAGCGTTCGAAGAGATCAGAAGTCTCGATCCGTACATAAAGGAGATCAAAATTTTAAACGTTCCACCGGACTTCAAAGAAGAGTACTACAGAATAGAATCCGATGGAGAAAAACTCTGGGCGCTGTTCAAGATATACGACAGCATGGGAGAGGAGTTGATACCGAATAAGACCGCGTACGTGGAGTGGGATGTGAATGGTATTCTGGATACGATTGGTGCTTCTGTGATGTTCCAGAAGGGCGGAAAAAAGACCTTCTGGAATCTGGAGTATAAAAGCAGAGTCAGAGGTAGCTGGCTTCCTGTTTCTTTCTGGAGTTCACTTGGAGGTTTGATATTGATCGTCGTTCTGCACTCTATTTTTGTAAAATTTGTACTGAGTCTACACTACGAAACAGAGGGGCTCGAAAGGCTGGTTTCCATCGTTGGAAGAAAAGATCGCTACACTGCTGAACACTCCAGAAACGTGGCAAAAATAGCATGTCTCATAGGAGAAAAGATGAACCTCAAAAGAAAAGAGTTGAAAATTCTTGAAATAGCGGGACATCTGCACGATATAGGAAAGATCGCTGTTCCAGAGCATATTCTGAACAAACCTGGAAAACTCAGCGATGAAGAGTTCGAGATAATCAAAAAACATCCAGTGGTTGATGCAGACATACTGAGGGAGTATCCCGAGTTGTCCTTCACTGTACCTGTTGTCCTTTATCACCACGAAAGAATGGATGGCTCTGGATATCCCCTCGGGTTGAAAGACAAAGAGATACCTATTCTTGCAAGGATCCTTGCGGTGGCAGACGTGTTCGATGCTCTTACCAGCGATAGACCGTACAGAAAGGCTATGAAACCAGAAGACGCTCTCTCACTCATGAAGAAAATGCCGCTGGATCAGAAGATGGTCAGTATACTTGAAAAACACCTTTCAGAATTCATCAATTTGAAACTTCAAAAGTAACCCCAGCACGGCATTCCAGTAGATTTCCCTTGAATCTTTCTTTGAAAATGTCCACAGCCTTTTTTCCTGTACAGTGACATGGTGCTACAGTTTTCACATCGATCTTGTTGAAGAGCTCTACGATATCTTCTATTTCCCTTTCGGAGGATCTCAAAAGATGAAATCCCCCCAGTACCAGATGAATCTTCTTTTTAAACGTTTCCACAGCGTCCAGTACTATGTTGTCTATTCCGCGATGAGAGCACCCTGTAACGATGATCAATCCTCCCTTTGAATCCACCACCAGCGTTTGTTCGTCTTCGAAAAGATCTATCTTCCTTTCCTTTCCCACAAGAAACTCTCCAGAAAAGACTCTGTTTCTCAGGTTTGCAGGTCCCATAAGAAATACTCCTGGTTTGATTTCAACCACCTTTTCGCTTACAAATCGAGTTTCGTTCTTCGAAAGAACCTCTTCCCACTCAAAAGGAGCGCCTATGTATCTATCACCGGAATATTTTGGTTTCAGGGCTTTTTTCCTGATCCACAAACGCTTTCCGGTCAAAAGCAAAAGGCCACCAACGTGGTCGTAGTGACCGTGACTTATGACCACATCCTCTGGGAGATTTACACCGAATCTTTCAGCGTTCTTTAAAAACACACTGGATTTTCCCGTATCGAAAAGAACGGAATCCACCAGCGCGGAAAAGCCGTGTTCGTGTTCGAAGTCCCCCAGGGACGAGTCGTCACACAGGATATATATGCGCACTTTTTTCCCTCCACTTGAAAAATACTCAGGGGGACTGTTGCCCCCTTCGTTTCACCACCAGCCTCTCCAGCCCCAGCCTCTTCTGTGTCTCCAGGCAAGACCCATTCCAAATCCCCATCCTCTTCTCCAGCCCCATCCAAAGCCTCTCCACCACATCCAGGGTCTTACCCAGCCCCACGGGCCAGTGTATCTGCACCATCCAAGTCCTCTGCCGGTCATCGGTCCCAGACCGAGTGGACCCGTTCCATCAAGCCTTGGCATATTACTCACCTCCTGTTTTCGAGTTCTTTCAATCTTTCCTCAACATATCTGAGTTCTTCTTCAAGAAACCTTTTGTAGTCCAAGAGCATTTCTTTTTCTTCTTCAGGAGTAGGCGGTGTGGGAGGATACTCGAAGTAAAACCACCACGGCCCTCCAAAACCGAATCCTCCTCTCCATCCTCTTCTCCAGCCAAATCCTCTGCCCCACCACATATTCTCACCTCCTATATATGTATTTTACATATATAGGATAAGAAGTCAAGTCTTCCACAGAGAAATTCATTATTCAGAGGAGACTTTTTCCCAGATCTTTCTGATCTCCTCGTGATAGTTTTTGAATATCTCGATCAATCTGGGATGAAACTGAGACGGGGTGGTCTTTTCATCTCCCTCGAGTATCACCTTCACAGCCTCTTCGTGTGTCAATGCTCTCTTGTAGGGTCTTTCCGATCGGAGAGCATCGTAGACATCGACCAGTTTGACAACCTGGGCCTCTATTGGGATATCATCGTCTTTCAACCCGAAGGGATATCCTGTTCCATCGTAGTTTTCGTGATGGTACAGTGCGATGTTTTTTGCCACTTCCAGTTCTTTGCTACCGGAGAGCAGTTCTCCTCCCCAGATGGTGTGCTTCTTCATGATCTCCCATTCCTCAGGCGTGAGTTTTCCCTTCTTGTTCAGTATCTCCTTAGGAACTTTTATCTTCCCTATGTCGTGAAGAGGTGCGTAGATGTAGATCTGACGCACAAGTTCAGATGGCAATTCCATCTTCTCGGCGAGAAACCTGGATATTTCCTGAATCCTTTTGACATGGCTTCCCGTTGGCTCGTCAAAACCCTCTACTATGTCTGCAAGTTTGTAAGCAAAGAATTCATAGGCTTCAGAGAGGGCTTTGCTCTTTTCTTCTATCTTCTGTGCCATTTTCTGGAGTTCGGAGTAAGACGCTTCCAGTTCCTCATAGGACGCTTCGAGTTCTTCTCTCTGGGATTCTATGATCGTTATCATGTCGGCCACGTTGTCTATCAGTTGATTGATTTCAAAAATGCTTGAGGATATTCCTGCGATATCGAAAACTCTGGAACGCAGGTACTCTTCTGCAGCACCCGAAAATTTCTCAAGCGGCTTTTCCAACTCTCTGTCGAGCAATCTTGTTATTCTTCTGACGATCGGAACAGAGAAAAGAAGCGAAAGTCCTATCACGTATCCCAGATGAAACAGAGAGTTTCTCAAGAAGGTGAGCAGCGGAACCTGCACAACGAAGAACATCTCACCCTTCTTTTTGAAAAAAGCAACACCGGAGATTTCCATTTTGAATCCTTCACTTGAAGATCTCAAATCTTCAGGATCGAGTCGAACGTAGATATCACCGTTTTGAAGAAGTACCGTACCATCATTTGAGGTCACATACATGCCAGAAAGCAAAAGATCTTTCATTACCCTTTCAGGAACGATATCGATCGCAAGAACCCCCAGAAAATTCCCTTCTTTGTCAAAGATGGCCCTTGAAATGCCGAATGTGACCACTCCAAGTATTCTGTGAGTGAAGGGAGGTGAGATGACGGAAGTATTGGGATTTTCAACGGCAGATCTATACCATGGTCTTTTCCTTGGATCATAATCGGAAGGAAAGTCGTAGGGAGGATAGATGTAATACTTTCCATCTGGAGTTGCAAAGATCGGGTAGGCTATGTAATCTCCAAAGTGCTCACGGATCAGTTTTAAAACTTCCAGAATATCTCCAGGATTTTTGAAGTCTCCAGGGCGAGCCACAAAGAAGTTGAGAGTGTTCTGGTAGTTGTCTATCACCCGGTACCATTCACCCGATATCAGATCGATCTTCTCAAACCAGGATCTTTTGTCGATCTGGAACGTGATCATGAACACAAAAATGGCCACAGCGATTGATATAATAAAAACGAGCAGCAGATTCCTTTTGTAAACGAGATCTCTTACGATCTCACTCAATCTTCGCTGTGACATCTTATCACCTCGATTTTTATTTTCTCATAAATCGAGTGTCTCATCAAATCAGGAGGAAAAAACATGAAGGTAGGTCTTGTTCTTGAGGGGACGTATCCTTATGTAACTGGTGGGGTTTCAAGTTGGGTTCACACGCTAATAATCAATCTTCCAGAGTTCGATTTTGAAATATACTACCTGAAACCCGACAACAAAGTTCGGAGTGTCAAATATGAAGTCCCATCTAACGTGATAGCAATTCACGAGTTAAATATATTCGGAGACTTCCAGCCGAAAATCTCTGGAAAAGTTGATTTTGATCCTCTAGAAAGGATAATATCTGAGATTTCTTCAGGAAAGGCGATCGAATCGATAATTCCATTTGCCATTGAATTCATCGAAAAAAACACAGGAAAAAGCATCAGAAAGATGCTTAAAACAAGAAGATTCTGGAGCATCATGGTGAAAATATACGAAAATTTCTTTTCTGAAAGAGGCTTTACCGAGTACTACTGGATGATAATGAACCTTTTTCTCCCTGTTATCAATGCCCTCCAATTCACCCCGGACAGATGCGATATTTACCATGTGCCAAGCACAGGTTATGCTTCTCTTGTTGGAATAAATGGGAAAGTGATTCATGGTTCTCCACTTCTGATAACGGAGCACGGCATATACCACAAGGAGAGAGAAAGGGAAATCCTTCTTTCTTCATGGGTTCCCGACAGTTACAAACCAATGTGGGTGCAACTCTTTAGAATTATGAGCATGATCGCTTATGAAATGTCGGATCTTCTGACCACACTTTCTAGAAAGAATCAGGCTTATCAGTTAAAACTCGGAGCAGATCCAGAAAAAATGATCGTGATACCGAATGCTATAGATGTTGATGCTTACTCACTCCCAAAAGAGCCACACGAGGGTTTCATAATAGGATTCGTGGGGCGTGTCTCCAGAATAAAGGATCTGAAGACTGCAATCAGGGCCATCAGCCTTGTTAAAGAGATGATCGGCCAGCGAGAAAAACTGAAGTTTCTTGTCATAGGACCTGCAGACGAAGAAGATTATCTCACAGAGTGCAAAAGAATGGTTGAAGTTTTGAAACTGGAAGACACCGTAGAGTTTCTGGGACCTCAGAATGTAAAAGAGTACTATCCAAAAATGGATCTACTTCTTCTAAGCAGTGTGTCGGAGGGTCAGCCTCTTGTAATTCTTGAAGCCATGGCGTCTGGGCTACCAATTGTTGCCACAGACGTAGGTTCGTGTAAGGAGATGCTGTACGACAGGGATGGGCAATGTGGTATTGTCGTTCCGCCGAAAGATCATTTCTCCATGGCAAAAGCCATAGTGAGGATTTACGAAGATAATGAACTGCGAGAGATGTTCTCAAAAAACACCCGTAGAGTGGTTCAAAAATACAGGCTCGACCGCATGATCGAAAGTTACAGAAAAATCTATCTTTCGCTCATTGAGAAAAGAGTTCCTTCAATTTCCTGACTCCCTCAATATCCTTCCGCTTCAAAAGTTCGATCATAAGCATTTTATATATCAAAGGAGACTTCGTCTTTTCCAGACCTTCCCATAAAACTGTCGGATCTTTATCCACCCTGTATTTCATCACGAAATACTTCTCATCCTTCTCCATTCTTCCGATTCGAGCCAGGATCGATTTTTTGTAGTATTTTTCAACTCCTCCTGTCAAAAAATCCGATTCGAGATAATCCCAGACTCTCCCGTAAAAAATTCTGGTTTCTTCAAAAGGAACTCCGGAGAGAAATTTTTCCACGTCTTCAAAAGAGCGTTCCACCTTTCCCGTACTTTCTGTTGCGTAGAGTACAACATCCGAATCGGAATCCTTCATCAACCTCTTGGAAACTTTCATGAACGTCTCCAGAGAGACCTCACCTCTTTCAACGTCTTCTGAAACTCTCAAAATCGTTTCGCGCCTGGTGGTTGCGTTTTCGAAGAATACACTTTCTTTCAGAGATTTTCTCGAAATCTTTCTGAGCACTTCCATTTCAGTTGTTTTTTCCATACCTTCAAACGGTGGTTTTTTCCTTTTAAGGGATACTATAAGGCCCAGAGGATAGGTCAGAGCAGCTATAAGTACCTGCGAAAGATCTCTGTTCACCAGAAAATTTATAACCAGATTCAAAAGAAAAATGACGAGCAGGAAGTCGTTTTTTCCGTTGATCCATAAACCAACGTTCAGAAGTCCTATAGAGAAGTTAATGAGATTCACAACTGACAAATTTGATCTCATCTATCTCACCTTCCAGACGCTTTTTAACTATGCCAAACCCGATTTCATCACATAGGGGAAGAAGTATCTTAAGAGAGACGTTGTCTTCATCCTCAAAGATTTTCACAGCCAGGTCGCTCTTTCTGAGAGCACTCAGGAGTTTTCTGAGGCTTCTTTTATTCAGTATCAAACAGGACTCTGTGAACGGAATACCGTATTGTATCTCGAGGGTTTTGTATTTTCTTTTTTCGTTCTCGTAGAACTCCGGTGGAAAGGTACCGTCATCCAGTCTGTACTTATCGTATCTGTGGAAGTCCAGCTTTCTCATCACCAGGTATATCCAATCTGCAAGAGACACAAGATACTCCTCTACCGTTTCAATCTCGAGCGTTTCTGCTTCCTCTACCGTTATCACTCCAAGTATCTCTTCATCAGTACCTATCTTCACAGCCAGCCACGGTTCATTCTGAGAAGAGACACTCTCTATAACATCAACAATACTACAAACTCCCTCTTTCAAAGCGTTTTCTACAACAACGGACTCTCCTTTCTTGAGTGAAAATCCAAGGTCTGGCTTTTCCGTTCCTGCTACAAATCTCAAAAAACCATCCTTGTATTCATAGATGAAAATCCTTTTCAAATCAAAGAACTCCGAAATCGTTTCAACGAATTTCTGGGAAAACTCCGCAAAATCATCCGTTGGAATTTCTCTCAGTTTCACAAGAAGCGAACTGATCCCTGCCCCTTCATAGAACATTTTGAGTTCCAGTGAGTTCAACTTCTTTCGTAGATCTTGAACAGTTTTACTTAACTCAGTCACATCGTTCTCCCTGTTTTTGAGATCTAAGGACAGACGTTCTATTTCTTTCACCCTTTTCTCGTTCATCAATGCAAGAACGGTAGATACACCGACAATTATGGAATTTGCCAGTGCAAAATCTTCAGGAAAGGCAAAACTCTGATCCCTCAACGTAATTGAAAGGATTACAGAAAAAGCGTAGGCCAACACATTGAACACGTGTACAACCAAATCGTACCTTACACTGAAGAAAAGAAGAGGAATCCAGTAAAAATTGAGAAAACTCTTCTCAAAGACATTCGTTTCGTATACGTAGTCAAAGAAGAAAACCACGGAATACGCGACAAGAACCTCCAGGAACCAGAGTTTTCTTCTTTTCCTCACTTTCTCAACTCCCCAAGTTTTTTAACCTCCACTTTGCTCTTCTCCAAACCCAGTGGTTGTTTCACATACTCTTCGTGAAGAAAATCTTTCGACCTGAACCGCAGAAGAAGATAAACAAATCCTGATGAAAAGGAAACGAAAAAACTGAGTCCAGGGAATTTTTCGATCGTCAAAACGGAAAGCAGGGTGTTTAACGTCAGCACCAGAGCAGAACTTTCAAAAGCAACCCAGTAATACTCCATATGAAGGACCAGAACAAGAAGCGACAGAAAAGATATATTCATACTCACACCCATACTGAGCCAGAAGAATATACCAACGAAATTCTCCGATAAATTGAACCACCCTCTGATAGGATGTGCCAGAAAGAAAGACGAAACAAGCGCTGCAAGATTCAGGGAAAGCATGCTGAAAAAGGCTTGTCTCAGAGAGATGGAAAGCTTTGCCATATTCTCTTTTATGGTTTTCAGAGGGGAGTTGTTCACAATGGACAACATGAGATTCTTATAGTCTCTTCTGAACACTGTTTCCATAGCAACGTTGAACACAGCAAGACTCGGTATAAAGAACAGAGCAGCAATAAACTTCGGTATATCGTACTCTGAAAACAAGAAAAACCCCGGAGATATCTCCTGGCCTTTTGCTTTCCAGATGATGAAGTTGTCGATCCAGATCGACAGGTAATAAAAATAGCCAACAAAGATCAACTGCGGATATTTTCCTGTCAGGGTCAGAAAACCAAATCCCATTCTTGTGGAATTTCTTAAGTAACTCAATACAAGATAGTTGAGCGCAAAGATGATCAAACCAATTCCCACGTCCAGCACCAGAAGGAGCTTTTCTGAAAAATCCGTCTGCCAGTATCTGGCAAGAAACACCGAAACTGAAAATCCAAGTATGAAAGAAAGCACGATCAAAGAACTCCTCTCAGTAACGGATGCAAACTGCATCTGTATCCACACAAGTGAAAAGCCAATCAACGCATAACAGGCAAGCACTTTCTGAACGGTGGAATATTGATCGTTCAAGATGAAGAACATCCATCCAACGACAAAAGACACCACAAAAACAAGAAGAACTGCTCCGATGTAACTTTCGTAGATTCTTCTGAAGTCCTTTCTGTAAATGCTGTCTGCCAGGAAACGGGATATCAGAAAAGACATTCCGCCTGAAATTATCATGGAGAATATGAGAGAGTAAGTCAAAACACCAAGGAAAAATGGGGAGGGAGAAAACCATCTGGAAACCCAGACTATGTAAAATAAGACAACCAGCCACGGGGCAAAGTATATGAACGTGGAATAAAAGAACGCTAGAGCGTCTGCAAAAAGGGTGTTCTTTGAAAAGAGCAAATCAAAACTCTTACCCGCCATTCAACAATACCTCCATTTTCCTTTCTTTCATCTCTATTACACACAAGCCATTTCTTTCATAGATCAACTCTCCACCTTGAATGGAAAAATCCTGATCACTCTTGAGGAAGAAATAGCGCGGGAGTTTTGCACGCGAATTCAATATCACATTTATTTTATCTTTATGATAAACGATTGTCGGTTTATTTTCGAAGTAATCTTTGAAGGTATCGTACAGTTCCTCAGGTGTCATATTTCTCAACCATGGGTAATTTCTTTTTATTACACGGAAAAATTCCCTCAGTTGTCCAAGCATGTACTCCCAGTTTCGGCTCTCCGGATTCCTGTTGGAACTGATCACATCGTCAGGATGGGTGAAATAATGGAAAGTTCCCATGTTCAAGAGAGTGGACATGGTTTCAACAAGAAGTCTCTGAACAGGATAGTGCCCACTTGTGGTCCTCGGCAAAATCAATACATCCTCGAAGATTTCGTACTCACTTGTTTCGGTTTCTGCCAAATAAGAAGTCCCAACGATCTTTATCGAAGGAAAGATCTCTTTCAAAATCTCTATACTTGCCTTATCAATTTCGTTGTTGGGAGCCACAAAAAAGAAAGGAACATACGATTTTGAAAGTTCATTCAGGAAAGTCTTCAAAGCTTTGTAAGAGATCTTCAATTCATCGGGATTCCAGTTTTTTTGTAGAGGAGGAAGATGGTTGTATCCATGCAAGCCCACATTCACATCCTTTGCTTCCAGAAGCGTCTTTAAAAAATCAAGAGTGACCCTGCTCTGCAAAAACTCAAGAAAACCAACGTACTCAGGTTTGTTGTTGTAACTTGTTATCAGCGCGGTAAACGGCCTCATAGAATACTCTTTGCACAGCTTTTTCATATCTTCCCACCAGATCTTGTAATAGAATATTTCATCCGTCGTACCCGTTATATCGTGCTTGATACCATAAGACGGAAGGGGAAAATCATCAAAGAAGATGGAAAAAACATTTACAATGGGAGAGACTATCAAACCAGATGAGACAAGAAATTCATTAAACAGAATTCCTCTGGACCACTTTTCGAGAAGATCGGGAGGAAAGTACACAAGAGTTCCCTTACCTCTTTTCACCATCCAGGAAACAGGTGTTCCGTCTACCGTCATGAAAACCTCTGCATCTTGAGGAGCAGGTCTGTAACTAACATAGTGATATCCCACGTTGATGTTTTCTGGGATGTAAAGATGCTTTTTCTCAAGTACAAGATTTCCAGTTATTGAATGTGTCCCCTTTCCAAGAAAAATAACACTTCCTCCGTTTTCAATGTAATTCTTCACGTCCTCTCTTTCCAGAAGAGTATCTTCGGTTATCACCACGCCCTTATAGTAAGAAAGAGGATACCTGGGCGATGTGTCCACTTCGAAAAGAGCATTCTCGAACGTCTTTTTTACATGAGTGTTCTCCTTCAAAAGAAGAATCCGGTTTGTTTTGTTGAAAAGAAGAATGTCTCTTACGATCTTTCCCAAATCTATCACGGCATTGCCTCTTTCGTCGAAAGCATGCTCAAAAATTGCCATTCCTCCACGTTCTCCATAAAAAATCACCGGGTAATTACCTCTGCTCGTCACGGCGTACATCAGAACTTTTACAGTCGGCGAAAAAATCGAAAATCCATCGAAAGATTTCCTCACGGGGAGTGTCACTCTTTTCAGGAGATATTCCTGATCGACTTTCAGATCTAGAACATCCTCCTGACGCCAGTTATACTCATAGCGAACACCGATAAGATTCAACAAAGCATTTATATCAGAAAGGCCAGGACTGTCTCCCGATGGATCTTCAAAGGCTCCAAGGTTGTTTATTACAAATATTTTTCCTCCGTTGAGAACGTATTCCGATAGTTTTTTCAGATAGATCTTTGCGTTTCTCATCTTCGAGGAATAATAACAGGTCACAACAAGATCGTACTCTGAAAGATCAGGCAGTTCTTTTTCCACATCAACCAGATCGTAATCTTCGTACAGGTTTTTCAGGACAGGGATAATATAAGATGAAAGCACATCAGTTCCATATCCATTCTCAGAACCTTTGTAAAGAAGGAGAGTCCTAGAAAGGGTCAGATAGGAGATCAAAAATAACATCACTAGGAACATCTTTTTCACATGAATCACCCCGGAGGTGGTTTCTACGAAAAGAAATTTGCTCATTTCTATAATAGCATTGATCATAGCTTCGTGTGGCATGACCTTTCAAGATGAATGGGAGATACCTTTCAAAAACTGGCTCTATCAACTCCAGAATGCTGATCCCTCTGAAATTGCTTCCTCTGGTTTTGAACTCGCCGTCATAGATTATTCCAGAGACGGAAGTGAAAAGGGTGAATACTCCCAGGAGGAAATAAAAATCATGCTGGACGCAGGAGTTGTTCCTGTTGCGTACCTGAACATAGGACAAGCGGAAGATTATCGTTTTTACTGGAAAAATGATTGGTATGAAAATCCCCCTGAGTGGCTTGGAGAAGAAGATAAAATGTGGCCAGGAAATTACTTCGTGAAATACTGGTATCCGGAATGGAAGGATATAATCTTTTCTTACATCGATAGGATCCTTTCACAGGGATTCAAAGGTGTGTATCTGGATAGAGTCGATTCCTTCGAATACTGGTCGTCAACGGGACAGATCTCAAAAGAAGAGGCAGCCAGGCGGATGATAGATTTGATTGAAGATATAGCAGAATACATCAGAAAAGAAAATCCTGACATCCTGATAATCCCACAGAACGGCGAAAACATCCTTGAGTTCGACGATGGGCGAATACTCTCGTTCGTTTCTGGCTGGAGTGTTGAAAATCTCTTTTACTTAAAAACCACACCACTTCCAGATGAAGAAACTGAGAGTAGAATACATTACCTGGATATGTTGAGGTGGCACGGAAAATTTGTTCTCTCTGTTGACTACGTGGACGACGGTAGTGATTCTTTAGAAAATCTGGAGCGCATTCTGGATTATTACAAAAAATGTGAAGAAAAGGTTTACATTCCCTACGCAGCCAAATCTGATTTGCAACTCGATGAGGTAAATATAATAGAGGGAATACAACCTGCGGAATAGTTTTCGGAGGGATGAAAACAAATATGAGGATAGGTATTATTGCTGAAGGTACTTACCCTTACATTACAGGAGGTGTTTCAAGTTGGATCCAAACACTTATCTCCAATCTTCCAGAATTTGAGTTTGAAATCTATCACTTACGACCAGATTCAAAAAAGAGAGAAGTCAGGTACAAAATACCAAAAAACGTGGTTCGTGTACACGAGGTAAACATTTTTGGGGATTTCGATCCCGATATCTCTGAAAAGGCCGATCTTTCAATGCTCGACACCATAACAGATGTAATTGTAAAAAACCGAAGCTTGGAAGAACTGGTTTCTATACTAGAGAATTTTATAGAAAAAAATGCCGGAAAGTCTTTTTCCAAAATATTCTCTAGTAAAGAATTCTGGAACCTTGTAGTTAAAACATACAGAAACTTTTTCAGTCATAGAGGATTCACTGAATACTATTGGGTCATCAGAAATTTGATTCTCCCCATCGTAAATTCTTTGAATTTTGTTCCTGAAAAGTGTGATATATTTCACGTTCCAAGTACAGGCTACGCCTCTCTTGTGGGGGTTGTGGGAAAGTTTCTTTACAATGTCCCACTAATAATAACAGAACACGGGATTTATCATAGAGAAAGAGAAAGGGAAATAATCATCTCTAAGTGGCTTCCCGAAGACTACAAAACCATGTGGATTAATTTGTTCAGAGCAATTAGTATGATAGCGTATAATACCTGTGACTCATTAACCACTCTTTTTAAAAAAAATCAACTCTTTCAGCTGGAACTTGGTGCTGATCCGAAAAAAATGGTGATAATACCTAACGGAGTTGATGTAGACAAATTTGATATGCCCAAAGAAAAACACGAAGGATTTATAATAGGTTTTGTCGGAAGAGTTACCCGAATAAAAGACGTAAAAACAGCTATAAGGTCCATAAGAGTAGTGAAAGATGTCTTAAGAAATAAAAAGATAAAATTTTTGATAATCGGCCCAACAGATGAGGAACAGGATTATTATGAAGAATGCAAAAAACTATCGAAGAACCTTTTTTTGGAAGATGTGGTCGAATTCCTAGGACGACAAAATGTAAGGGAATACTATCCTAAACTGGACCTTCTTCTCCTAAGTAGCGTATCAGAAGGACAACCTCTCGTAATACTGGAGGCTATGGCAGCAGGTGTTCCTATTGTAGCAACTGACGTAGGTGCATGTAAAGAAATGGTTTATGATGAGGAAGGACAATGTGGAATTATTGTACCTCCTAAAAATCACATTATGATGGCAAAAGCTATTTTAAAATTGTACGAAGACGCAGAGCTGAGAAAAGTGTTTTCTCAAAATGCGAAAAAAATCGTTCGCAAGAAATACAGGCTTGATCTTATGATAAAGAGGTATAGAGATCTTTATCTTCATCTGGTAAGGGGCCAAACAGCATTAAAAACCTGAGTTTTTGATAATCTTTTTTCTTTAATAATTCCTTCAAAAGTTTTTTATACAACACCTGGGATTTTGTTTTTAAAAATCCCTCTATGAGTATGAATACATCTCCTTTAATCTCATAAAGCAGAGCAAAGTATTCTGGTTGTGAGGGTGGTATTTTCTTCAATCCCTCAAGCAACATGTTCCTATAAAAAATTCCGACTTCTCCATCTAAAAAACCTGATTCTATATAATCTAAAACATTTTTAATGTTCTTTTCATTTAAGTTCTTAATAATCTCATCTAAGGATTCTTCAACCAACCCAAAGTATTCTTCTATTTTTCCAATCGCTTCTGATGCGTACAATCCAACATCTGGATGTGGGTCGAGCACCATTTTACGGAAAACAGAAAGAGCCTTATCCGAAGATATTTTTCCATCTTTAACATCTTCTACGATTTGAAGTATTAGTTTCTTTTTTTCATCTGGAGTTCCAAACAAAATAGTTCCTCTTAAAGGAAGTATTTCCAGCCTTTTTTCCTTTAGAACTGGAAAGTCTTCTTCAATTTCTTGATCATAAATTCGAAAATCGATCTCTTTTTTCTTCGAAAAAATGATTAATCCAAAGGGATATGTAACGAGTGCTATCATAGATTGTGATAGATCTTTGTTTAAAGCAAAATGTACGACAATGTTTATCACTATGACTAAATCGAACATACTGTTTTCTCCATTTAACCACATCAAAAAGTTGATTAAAGCGATTGAAAAATTGATTAAATTAACAACCTGAAAACTCAATCGTTTTTGAAACATGTTTTAATCTCTCCATAATCGATATTTGTCCTATTTCATCACAAAAAGGCAAAAGTATTTTCAAAGAAATTCTATTGCCATCATCTTTAATTTTTGCTATGATATCATCAGATCTGATAACTTTCAGAACGCTTTTCAATTCATCATTATGTATTGAAATACAGATCTCTGAGAATGGAAGACCATATTTTTCAAAGAAGTCTGCCAAACGTTGCTTAATTTTATTATAAAAGTCAACAGTGTATGTTCCATCTGGTAGCTTGTATTTTTTCATTTCCTCCTCAATTCCTTCCAGTTTCGTAGCAAGCCATACCGAAAGAATCTTCAAGTTTTTCTCTATGCTATTCAAAAGAATGGGTTCTTCAAGTTCTTCTACGATGATAACTCCTATGATTTTTTCCTCTCCAACTCTGACAGCCAACAAAGGTTCTCTTTCAAGGTGAGAAACCTGATTGAAAACTTCAAATATTGAACAACTTCCTTTTTCCAGAGCTTTTTTTATCACCAGCGATTGATTCTCCGAAGCAGAAAATCCAATTGAGGGATTACCTATACTGGCAATTACTCTTAAAAAACCATTTCTATATAAGTAAAAGCCTGCTTTTTTAATCTCCAAGAAAGTTGTTACTTTTTCCAGAAAAATATATGCAAATTCCCTTAAATCTTCGACATAAACCCACGATAAATCTAGCATCAAAGTGCTTATTCCTTCATTTTCATAAATTAATTTTGCTTTTAACTTATCTATAACATCTTCTAGATAATTAATATATTTTTTAGATGACTCCAATTTCTCTTCTGATCTCTTTAATTCCTCTTTTAAAAGCTTTATTTCGATGATGCGATTTTGATGGAATAAAGAGGAAATAAAAGCTGAAAGTATTATGCAATATTGTAAAAGTATTTCTCCAAGATTATACTCTCTTTTCGAAATGAAAAGCACAAAGAGAGAATACATTAAAATATTTAAAAGTTGAGCAGCAATATTATGTTGTATCGAAAAAATTATTAATGGTATGATATATAATTGTTCAATATATTTATGTTCAACAATCAAAGTAACAGAGTACACGACTAAGTAAACGATCAATACTTCGATCAAAGAATATGTGTTTGTTTTTTTGCTTTCAAGGTTTCCAAGATATTCTTTCAGCTTTTTCCAAGCCATGAGGTTGAGAGGAGTAAATTTTGAATATCAAATCTTTTGTGTTCATTTTTCTTAAAAGAAATGCAGACCCACTAAGAAACGCTAATAGAAAACCTAACCCCGGTACTGTCGTACCACAAATTATCGTTGAAATCGAATTTACAGAGAAGGAAATAGAGACCCCTATAAGAGCTTCTCTATAGTAACTGAAATACAAATAAATCGATAGCATAGACAAAAAGATAACATTGAAGGCATGTCCAACGGTTCCTATTCTAAAAACTGTTATTGAAAATTCAGAAAACCATTTGTTCAAAAATCGGCTTATTGATATATTTAAGATAGTTATTATAATAACCATAGATGTTGTTTTGAGAAGAATATATTTTATGGATAATTGTATCTCCCTCAAATGCGTCTCTATTTGTTCAAGAGTTTTGTTGTTTTTTATAGCTGAGAAAAACGATAGATACTTTTTCAGAAAACTAGTTTCAATGCTCAGACTGAATAAAATAATAGCCGGTACAAAAGAAATGCCTGCTATAAAAAATGGAAAATCGTAGTCAGGAGATACGATGATATTTGGAGCCACCTCTACTCCTTTCTTGAACCACATGAATATGTTATCAATCCAATAGGAAAGGTAATAAAAGAATGCCAATAAGGGTAATTCAGGATATTTTCGCGCGTAACGAAAAAAAAAATCAAACCTAGGATGAGTAGAACTTCTTAAATATCTGGTGATAATCCCATTTGCTATAAAAGTCAGAAAATTCATCACAGATGTAATTATTATAATCAAATATTTCTCTTCAAAAGTTTTTCCAAATGTTCTAAAGAACATTATCAAAAACAAGAAAGCAGACAATACAGGCAAAACGAACAAGTGTGTTTTTTCAATGCTCCCAACGAACAATAAAACAAGTCGCAAAACCGAGAAACTAACAAATAACCAAATAGCAAGTGTTTTGTACTGATACGCCCTGAAAATTGTGATACCAATTACAAAAGATAGTAGGGTTACAAGAAATATTGATCCTGAATAGTTTTCATAAATTCTCTGAGAATCTTTTAAATACAAAAAGTCTGATATCAATCTTGTCAAAATCAGCACAAATCCACCTAGAAGCATGGTCGAAACAATGAATGAATATGATAGAATCCCAAGTGTAGAAGGTGAAACAGGAACACCAAATTTCGATGCTAAAATTATGAGAACCAAAGGAATAAACCACAAGGAATTATTCTCAAAAAACGAAACAAGGAAAACCAGTGAAGCACCTAAAAATGTATCTCGGAAGAACGGAAACTTGAAATAAATTCCAGCCATTCCCGATTACCCCTGTAGTTTTTGTATATTTTAGCATAACGAGTGAATGTTCTCAACAATTTTTAATTGCTCCTGCTCAAGAAATCCATACGTTTTTCAACGCATAAATATCCACTTTGAGAAGGCGAGATTCGATGTCAAGCATGTTGTAGATCCCTTCAGGATGTACTCTGAAAGAAAGCGCGACGGAATCGTTGAAAAACATCTCCACAGAGCACGCGTCGATGAAGAGACGTACTTTATCGGTTTCTCCTCGCTGGACTTTTACTTCTTTTGTTACTCCTTTCGAGATGCCAGAACGTGTCGTGTCCACTACGAGGGTGTCTTTCTCTACGAACAGTTTGATCACTTCACCAAGTTCACTTCGAAGGGCCAGAGAAAGGTTTCCCTGGAAACTGCAGCACACCTCATAGCAGTTTTTGTTCGTGTTTATTCTGTACGTTCCAGAATGTTCTTTTTCCAGGATCTTTCCCGTTCTGAGTGTCTTCAGTTCCTCAATGGGCCTTACTTTCAACTCACCGTCTTCCATGTACAGTTCTCTGGGAAGGCTCATGACACCGTTCCATCTTTCTTTCTCCGTTGGATACAGATCTGTTCTGTGCCAGTTTTGAAGCCATCCGATAACTATCACCCTATCTGTTCCATAGAACGTCTGGGCGGCATAGAAGTCCGTTCCGTAGTCCAGAAGGCCTTTCTTTTCAACGCTTAGTTTTCCTTCCTTCAACTCTCCAAGAGCAAACAGAACACTGTTTGTACTCGTTACAGAGTAGATGAGCACGTCTTTTCCACCGATACTGACAAGATCGGGACACTCTATCTCCTTTGTACTTTCATCTTCAAAGAGCACACCCTCGTAGTCCCAGTGTACAAGATCTTCGGATGTGTAGAGAAGAACCATTCCGATTCTTTTGTCTTTTCCAGATCCAAGAACCATTCTCCATTTGTTTCCAATCCTGTTCACTTTTGGGTCCCGGAAGGCGTGTATACCTTCTTCTGGTGGCTTCGATATCACAGGGTTGTTTTCGTACTCTACAAAATTCCACCCATCTTCACTCGTTGCTATGCACTGGACTTCTTTTTCGCCTTCGTTGTGTTCTGGATCTCGAAAATAGGTGTACACGAGTACCATCTTTCCATCCTTTTCGACCGCACTGCCGGAGAAGACTCCGTGTGTTTCATCCTTCGGATAGAGTGCAACAGGAAGATGCCTCCAGTGCACAAGATCGTCGCTCACAGCATGCCCCCAGCAGATGTTCCCCCATCTGGGTTTCTTCGGGTTGTACTGATAGAACATATGGTATTTTCCCTTCCAGTGGATGAGTCCATTCGGATCGTTCATCCAGCCCGTTATAGGGAAGAAGTGGTAGTGGGGTTTGAACATATCACTTCCCCTCTCCTATCTCTTTCAGAACCTCGTTCACCACTTCGAGAACTTCTTCGTGAACGAGTCCGTTGGAGAAGACAAAATTCTTCGAGAAAACGTTTGCCTCTTTTCCGGCAAAATCTGTCACCGTTCCTCCCGCCTCTTTCACAACTATCAGGCCTGCTGCGATGTCCCACGGATTGATCCTCCAAGTGACGAAGAAATCCACCCTCCCCGCTCCCACGTAGCAGGCGTTCAGCGCCGCACTCCCCAGAATTCTCACTCTCCTTGTTTTCTTTTCCATCTTCTCGATAAACTTTCCGGTGAAATCCACATAGCTTCCCGTTGATCCCACGCACTCTTCAAGACTTGTGTTTCCAGACACCCTGATCCTTTCACCGTTCAAAAAAGCACCCCCGTTTTCTTCGGCGTAGAGTGTTTCGTTGAGTGCAGGAGCGTGCACAACTCCCATCTTCACCTCTCCATTCTCCACGTAAGCGATGGAGATGGAAAAGTTGGGAAGTCCATGAACGAAGTTTATCGTCCCGTCTATGGGATCTATTATCCAGAGTTTTTTTCCGTTCTCCGAGATTCCCTCCTCCGCTATTATGTTCTCATCCGGAAAAACCTTTCTGATCTCCTCCACTATCATCTCCTGGGCCTTTTTGTCTATTTCCGTCACGATGTCTTTGAAACCGGTCTTTTTCTCCACACTGTCCACCTTTCCCCAGTGAAGCATGAGAAAGTGCCCAACCCTTCTCAGGAGTTTTATCGAAAAGTCCAGTCTGTCCAATTCGATCCCTCCCTCCAAAAAAACTAACGGCTCCCTTAGAGGGAGCCTTCTGGTGGGTGCGGCAGGACTCGAACCTGCGACCTCTTCCTCGTGAGGGAAGCGCTCTCCCACTGAGCTACGCACCCATCCGTCTATGGATTTTACAACAAAATCTCCATTATGTCAAAACACCTTTTATGATCATCTCCGTTGCTTCTTCCTCTGTGAGGCCCTTCGCCATGAGTGTCTCGAGCTGTTTTGCGTTCACCCTTCCTATCGAGGCTTCATGGGTGAGTTCAGAGGTGTCGTTTTTCACCACAAGGACCGGAAGGGCTCTCACATCCACCGCATCTCCTTTCGTGATCTCAAGACATTCCACGTGTCCTCTGGTGTAAGGTGCATTCCCATAGACTTCGTTCACAACAGAAACCTTTGATCTGTCGAGCGCAACTGCGTTCGTTTTGGCAAGACCCCTTGCTCCTTTTCCGTTCAATCTCAGTATCTCCTTCACCTCTACATCGTCGTCTTCGATTGCCTTTACTTTCGTGTAGAGCTCTCCTACTGCATCCCTTTCCAGCTCGGCGTCCATGAACACCCTCAAAGTCCCTATCCTGGTTTTCACCAGAGTGAACGTGTTCCGGTAAACGGCACCCTCTCCAACTTCTGCTATCGATCTTGTGATCAGGTTTATGGATCCCGTTTCGCTGTGCATGTGCTCGTCGTGGTACTCCATCCAGGCTCCTTCTTCCAGTTCCACGTTCATCAGCGCATCGTGAGTGAAATCCTCCGTCCAGGGAAAGACGCAGTGGGCCACAAAGATCGCCTTCGCACCTCTTTCCAGTTTTATGTTGAAGATCACCCGCTGAAGGCCCTTTTTCTCGAGGTACCCTGTGCACACGTGAACGGGATACTCCACCACCACACCCTCTTTTATTCTCATGTCAACCTGTACGCCGTTTTCTATCCGATGTGGTGTGAGTTCCACTCCCTCGACACCGTTCAGACCTATGACCTTATCACCGCTTATTATTATCGATGCGATCCTTCTGTCGAGAAATTTAGAAACGTCCCCTCCTGCCTTTTCGTAGGCTTTTGCCAGCGCTTCGAATTCCTTTCTGTAGTCTTTGACTATCATCCGATCATCTCCTCTTGCGGCTCGTTTGGGTGGTCACATCTGTCGCAACTGTTTTTATAGAACTGAACGATCGTTGACGGATCTCCTTCTTTCAGAATGGTTCCATGGCAGATGAGAAAGGCATAATCACTTTCCATGGCAATCTCTTCTCTGTGGGTGACGAGAATCACAGAACCACCCGCACTCACAAGTTCGGAAAGGACCCTTTCTATCATCTCAAGGCTCATGATGTCTATTCCTGAATCTGGCTCGTCCAGGATGGTGTACCTGGGTTTCATGAGGAGGATGCTGGCAAGTTCCACTCTCTTTCTTTCGCCACCGCTCAGTTTCTCATCGACGTTTCTTTCCAGATAAAGAAGAGGGTTCAACCCCACCGTTTCAAGCACTCTTTCGAGTTCATCCTCTGAAACCTTTCTCTTCCCACCGAGCGTCAGATAGTCTCTGATTTTTATTCCCGTGAAACGAGCGGGTTCCTGCCACATGAGGGTGATGCCCCTTCTGGCTCTTTCCGTCACGGAAAGGTTTGTTATATCCTCCCCGTCGAGAAGGATCTTTCCTCTTGTGGGTCTGTATCCCTCAAGTCCCATGATGAGATAAGCGAGGGTGCTCTTTCCTGCACCGTTGGTTCCAAGAATGGAGTAAACCTTTTTCTCTTCAAAACGGGCGTTTATCTCCCTCAGAATGGTCTTTCCTTCCACTTCATACCAGATATCGACGAGTTCCAGCACCTTCATCACCTCAAGAAGAGTTTAGCACCAGATCACCTGTTCAGTACCAGAAGTTCCACAAACTTTCCTGTAATGTAAACATAAGACAACACAGAGACAAAGACAAGGGCAGGAAGATACATTCCAAACAGCGAAAAGACGAAGATCACAAACAATCTGACGTCCCTTGAGGCAAAACCAGAGAGTTTCCCCACCAGCGCAGGGTGCGTACCGAACACCTTCCCAACACTGTGAAGATAGCTCACCATCAAAGATCCACTGACGGAAAGAATCGACCAGAGAAGAAGAGAAAAGGAAAGACCCCCTTCAAGATACCCGTAAATTGAAACGCCGAGAACAGCAAAAATATCGACGAACCTGTCGAGCATGGTATCGAAGAAGGCCCCCCAGTTTGAACTCATGTTTCTGGCACGGGCGATTTCTCCATCGACCCCGTCTAGAATGGAAGAGATCTGAATGAAGATCGCCGCAAGCCACGGCATTTTGATCAGATAGAACGGAAAAGCGATCATTCCAATTAGAAAACTGACGAAAGACATTTGGTTTGGTGTTACGTTCCAGTTCCTTTTCAGGATGAAATTCGTTATCCTTGTGGAGATTCTTCTGTTCAGGAGGGAGGAAATCCATCCATCTGTGGTCTTTCTCAGCATGGTATCCCCTCCTTTATCCTTTCCATCAGTTCGTACACCTTTTCGTTCAGATCCTCCGGTGAGTCTATCTCCGTCCACGGTGCATCCTCAAAATCAAACACCTTCACAATCATTCCAAGATCGACGGCCTTCTGCAGAACATGGTACAGGGAAATCTCCTTCGACCATGAAAAGACATCCCTGAGTTGATAGACCTTTTTCGTCACAACGAAAACACCTGTATCGAAGTAGTTGTACTCATCGATTTTCTTCCCTATTCTGATGATGCGGTCATTTTCATCAACGAGTACTTTGCTTGCTTCCTGAGGATCTATCAGGTCTTTTCTTTTGCTCACACCCAGTTTTATGTGAAACTCATCCTCATCGAAGGCGTTCTTCAGCGCCTCCGGTGGAAAAATCGAGTCACCACAGGAGAGAAAAAACCTCTCGCTCTTCACGTGGGGCTCGGTCAGAAAGAAAGAATAAGCGTTCCCAAGTTCAACCCTGCTGTTTTCTATCACAACACCTTCCACACCGAGATCTTTCAGAACTTTCCTACCATAGTCTTCGTATCCTTCAGATACAACCATCACGAACCTCTCGACACCGTTTTTCATCAGAGAGATCATCGGATATTTCACCAGTTCACAGCCGTTGAATCTATAGAAAACTTTGGGAATTTCTCCAGTGACCGTCCTCAGCCTTTTTCCCACACCCGATGCCAGTACGACCGCTTCTTTCACCGCATCACCTCCATGAAAGAGAAAGAGGGGCGAAAGCCCCTCACAGCCATTTTGGTTTCAGTCCCGCCCAGATCCTCATCTTCTCGTACGCGATGATCCTCGGTATGTTCTTTCCTTCAAATGGACCGGGATTCTTCATGTAGAAGGCGTTCACAGGATAGACTGTTCCGTACTCTTTCCTGTTGAGGGCGATCTTTCCGAGTCTTACAAGATCCACAAGAAGACCTCCAAGGGCTGGACTGTCGTTGATCCTTCCGCTTATCATGAGTTCATCGGTTGCACCGTTGAAACTCGTGTACTCAATGTGGATCGCTATGAACTTTTTGTCTCCGAGGGGTTCAAGATAGCCCGTTGGTTTTATGTAGTGCGGTGCATCGTAACCGAGGATGTCTTTCACGATACTGGACTTTGTGAACTCTTTACTCTTGTTCTTTCCTTCATCGGTGAGTGCAAGAAAGTCCATGTTTCCACCTATGTTGAACTGTGCGACATCTTTGACATACCTGTTCCTCTGGGCAAGATGGCTCAACACGTCTGCCGTGAATGGGGTCGCACCCGTTGCTCCATCGTCTCCAAAGACCACAAGGTTGTTCTCTTTTGCGAGTTCGACAAAAGCCGGATCGTTCGCTATGTAAGTCGGTATCACGTTCACAAAGGCTGCTCCACCGCGCTTTTTCGCATACAACGCTGCCGCGTAGGCGTACACCTGTGTGGCCGTGAGCCTTTCTTTATCGTTGTCTTCTATGGCTTTGAGCAGTTCTTCCTTGTTTCCGAAAGGCCTGAACGCTTCGGTGGTACAGGTGTTCACTATCACGTCAGGGTCGAGTTTAGACCACTCATCGACGAGCCTTTCAATGGCCTCTTTCAGGGTCATGCTGTCTTCGAGTCCTTCTGCTTCGATGGGAAGGTTCTTCACGCTTCCAAGGTGTACTCCCGTGGAAACGACGGGATCATCGGACAGAGAGTTCACATCACACCAGTACTGACTGACCACTTCACTCAGTTTCTTTCCAATCTTTGCCCTGTCCACGTCGTAGCTTCCCACGATCCTGATATCTTTGAAGTCGATCGGAAGTTCTCCTGCAAGCGGCACACCGTAAGGTTCGATCTCTCCCTTCTTGAGTTTTTCAAGACCTGCAACGAAGGTGCTGGCAACGTAGCCCTGACCAAGAATCAGGACTTTGACCATGTACCTTCACCTCCTGTCAGATTTTTCATCGAGGGGTTGTTTCAGGAAAGAAATTGTGGTGGAGGAAGTTTGTAGCAGTAGCCGATTCTATTATACCACATTTTGACAATCATATATTTCTATTGCTTTTCATAAAGATTAAAAATCTGAAGCGCGTGGTGTTTACTTTTCTTGTGAATACAGTAACAACATGGTGTACTCCCTTGACTTTTGTCGAAAAATAGTGAAAAATATAACGTGAAAAGGTTCACGATATTGGAGGAAAACAACCGATGACAATCCGGGTTTGTATGGGAAGTTCCTGTTACCTGAAAGGTTCCTACCGGGTAGTTGAAAAACTCAGGGAACTTCAGAAGGACTACAACTTCAAACTCTACGGTTCTCTCTGCTTTGGAAGGTGTTCTCAGGGAATCTGTGTTGAAATAGACGGGCGTCTGTTCACAGGGGTGTCCCCTGAAAACGTGGAGGAACTGGTAAAGAAGGTGCTTCAGAGTGCCTGAACTTATATTCTCAAAAGAAACGGATTGCAGGTACTGTTACAAGTGTCTGAGAAACTGTCCTGTCAAGGCGGTTTCTTTCAGATCCGGTAAATCCACCGTGGTGGTGGAAGAGTGCATATTCTGTGGAACGTGTCTGGAGGTCTGTCCCCAGAGTGCAAGAATCTACAGAAAAGACACGGAGAAACTTTTGAATCTTCAAAAACCGTTTCTTGTTTCCATCGCACCTTCGTTTTTTGCCTACTTCGAAAATCCATTGAAGGTGATTGGATCTCTCAAAAAGATGGGAGCCATGGTCGTTCAGGAAACGGCCGTTGGCGCAGAGATCGTCTCAAGAAAGTACACCGAGGTCTTTGAAAAAAGTGGTGGCCCCGTTGTGACAACGGCGTGCCCTGTGGTTGTAAACCTTGCAGAAAAACACTTCCCACATGTTCTGAAGTATCTGACACCGGTTGACTCCCCGCTCATGGCCCACGCAAAGTTTCTGAAAAAGCGCTATGGAGACTTTCCTGTTGTCTTCGTGGGGCCCTGTATAGCAAAGAAAGAAGAGAGCAGCCTCGTGGATATCGTCCTCACGTTCGAAGAACTCGAAGAAATCATCGATGAAACACAGGCAAAAGAGACACTCCCCGATCCTCCGTATCCAAGCAGGGCAAGATTTTTCCCGACAACGGATGGAATCAACTACACCGTCTCCATCCCCTGGGAGAAGAAGATGGTGGTGGAAGGAATAGAAAACCTGATGAGGGTCTTTTCACGAATCGACGAGTACAGAAATGTTTTCATCGAGGCATCTGCCTGCTATGGAAGCTGCCTGAACGGTCCTGTGATGAGAAAAAAGAGTGCAGGAAAAGACAGGATCCTTGAGTGGCAAAAGAAGCTTCCAGAAGAACCGAAGATAGATTTCTTCGAAATAGAAACATTCAGGCCCTTCAGGAACAGATCCAAAAGTGTAGACGTTCCTGAAGAGGAGATCAAAAAAGTTCTCGTGTCGATCGGAAAAGACGACCCAAAAAAGGAACTGAACTGTGGTGCCTGCGGATACGATTCGTGCCGTGAGAAAGCGAAAGCGGTCGTCCTTGGAAAGGCAGAAAAGGAGATGTGCTTTGTGTACCTTCTGGACCTGGTGAGGTCATCCAGTTACAGGGTTGTCGAAGAGTCTCCCAACGCCGTCTTCGTTCTGAAAGAGGGAAAGGTGATCTACAGAAACAAACTGGCCTGGGATCTGTCAGAAAGTGATCCAGAAATACTGACAAAAGCAAGGAACATGGTGGGGAACATGCTGTCACTTGACGATAAAAGATTCTTCTTCGTGAAGAGATTTTCACTCGAGGAAGGAGAAGAGGTTCTCATGCTTGTGGATGTCACCCAGGAGAAGTTAAAAGACGAAGAACTCAACAGACTGAAACAGGAGACGCTCAAAAAGGTCGAGGAGATGCTGAACAAACAGATGAGAATCGCTCAGGAAATAGCCGGTATTCTCGGTGAATCGATTGCAGAGACAAAGAGCAGTTTCCTGGAACTGAAGATGTTCATGGGGGGAAACGATGCTGACCTGTGATGTGTTCTTCGCCTCGAAGAACAAAAAGGGTGAGGAAGTCTGTGGAGACTCGATCAGGGTGAAAAAAGAGAGTGAAAAAGTCGTGGTCAGCATCTCCGATGGACTTGGAAGCGGTATAAAGGCGAGCATTCTTTCAACCCTTACCTCAACCATTGCAACAACCATGCTGGCGAACGGTCTTGCTGTGACAGATGTCTTCAGAACGATTCTCGCCACGCTTCCTGTTTGCAGGGTGAGGGGAATCAGTTACTCCAACCTGTGCTCCGTGGTGTGTGATTTCAAGAACGAAATCTGTACCGTGGTGGAGTACGAGTTTCCCGTGGTGATGCTTTTCAGGAAGAACAGACGGATTCATCCAGAAAAGAAGAGCATCAACATAGAGGGAAGACAAATTTCCATCTGGGAATTCCATCCTGAGGAAGGAATGATACTTTTTCTTGCAACAGATGGACTCTCACAGGCGGGAATGGGAACGGAGCTTTTTCCCTTAGGTTTTGGAGTTGAAAACATCGAGGGCGAAATAAGACACCTTCTCAGAAACCATGTTCCTCCCGAAGATATCGTCAGACACTTTGTGAGGCTTGCAGAGAAACTGGACAGAGATGTGAAGGGAGACGACACACTCGTTGCCTGTTTGAACTTTCGTGAAAAGCGCATTCTGAACCTGTTTGTTGGACCACCTGAGAGGAAGGAAAAAGATGAAGAGTACGTGAAAAAATTCCTGAGTCTTCCCGGGAAAAAGATCGTGTGTGGTGGTACCACGGGTCAGATATTCGAAAGAGTCACTGGAAAGAAGGTGGAGATAGATCTTTACACGTTCTCAGAGAACTCTCCACCCGTTGGATACATGGAGGGAATCGATCTTCTAACAGAGGGGATCGTCACGCTGACTCAGGTGTTCAGATACCTTGAGGGACAATCCGAAGAGATGGGGTACGGAGCGAAATTCATCGTGAAAAACCTTCTGGAGGCCGATGAGATCAATTTCTTCGTTGGAAGGGCGATAAACCCGGCTCATCAAAATCCACTGTTCAGTCACGACATATCCCTGAAGTTCAGACTGGTGAAGGATATCGCTCACATCCTTCAGGAAAGAGGAAAAATAGTGAACGTTCAATACTGTTAGGAGGTGTTGGAGTTGGAGAGGCGCTTTGAAAGGGTTGAAGAGATCCTGAGAAAGCACGGTTACAAAAGAGAAAACCTGATAAAGATTCTCCTCGAAATCCAGGAACTCTACAGATACCTCCCCGAAGACGTGATCAACTACGTGAGTACGGCAATGGGAATTCCTCCTGCGAAGATCTATGGGGTGGCAACGTTCTACGCGCAGTTCTCCCTCAAACCGAAGGGAAAGTACGCGATCATGGTGTGCGATGGGACTGCCTGTCACATGGCAGGATCTCCAGAAGTACTCAAAGCAATCGAAGAAGAAACGGGTCTCACTCCTGGAAACGTCACGGAAGATCTCATGTTCAGTCTCGATCAGGTTGGATGCCTCGGAGCCTGCGCGCTCGCACCGGTCATGGTGATAAACGGTGAGGTCTATGGAAACCTCACGGCCGATAAGGTGAAAGAAATCCTGAGAAAAATAAAAGAGAAAGAGAGGGAGAGCGCCAATGTTTAAGAACGCGAAAGAGTTCGTCCAGTACGCAAACAAACTGAAAACCCTGAGAGAGAAAAAACTGAACGGTGTCTCTATATACGTCTGCGTCGGAACTGGTTGTACTGCGAAAGGTGCTCTCAAAGTTTACAGCGCTTTCGAAGAAGAGCTCAAAAAGAGAAACCTCCTCGGACAGGTCACGCTGGAAAAGATCGATGATGACAAAGTCACGTTGAACAGAACAGGGTGCTGTGGAAGGTGTTCTTCCGGTCCCCTCGTGAAGATCATGCCCTACAGGTTCTTCTATTCAAATGTTGTACCCGAAGATGTCCCGGAGATCGTGGACAGAACCGTCCTCAAGGGTGAGCCCATAGAAAGACTCTTTCTGACGGATCCCCTCACGGGAGAAAAGGTTCCCAGAATAGAGGACACCACGCTTTTCAAAAACCAGGATTTCTACATCATGGAAGCCATAGGTGAGTCCGAGTGTGACAGTATAGAAGACTACATCGCACGGGGTGGATACGAGTCTCTCGTCAAAGCCCTCACTTCAATGACACCGGAAGAAATCATAGAAACGGTGAAGGCATCCGGTCTCAGAGGAAGAGGTGGAGGAGGATTTCCAACAGGTCTCAAATGGGAATTCACCAGAAAAGCGCAGGGTGATATAAAATTCGTCGTGTGCAACGGAGACGAAGGAGATCCGGGAGCGTTCATGAACAGGACTCTCCTGGAGAGGGATCCACACCTTGTTCTGGAAGGGATGATCATAGCCGGGTATGCGGTCGGCGCACAGAAGGGGTACGCTTACATCAGAGCCGAATACCCGTTCGCAGTCAGGATGTTCAAAAAGGCCATAGAAGATGCAAAGAAAATGGGACTTCTCGGTGAAAACATCCTCGGAACAGGCTTTTCCTTCGACGTGGAAGTGAAAGAGGGAGCCGGTGCGTTCGTGTGCGGCGAAGAGACGGCACTTCTTGCCTCCATCGAAGGGAAAAGAGGTATGCCCAGACCAAAGCCACCGTTCCCGGCTCAATCCGGTCTCTGGGGTAAACCCACCCTCATAAACAACGTGGAAACATACGCGAACATACCAAGAATACTCAGAGACGGTGTGGAAAACTACAGAAAACGCGGAACGGAAAACTCACCGGGAACCAAGATGTTCTCCGTTGCAGGCCCCCTGAAAGCCACTGGTATCATCGAAGTTGAATTCGGCACCACCTTGAGAGATATCATCTACAACATATGTGGAGGATTCGTTGAAGGAGAAGAGTTCAAAGCGGTTCAGATTGGAGGACCGTCCGGAGCGTGTCTTTCCGAAGATTTCATCGACATGCCCCTCGATTACGACACACTGAAGAAAGCTGATGCGATGGTAGGATCCGGTGGAATAGTCGTGATTACAAAGAAAACGTGTATGGTAGAGGTTGCAAGGTTCTTCCTCGATTTCACCAAGAGGGAATCCTGTGGAAAGTGCGTGCCGTGCAGGGAAGGCACCATGCAGGCGTACAACATATTGGAAAAGTTCACCCACGGAAAAGCTACATACGAGGATCTCAAAGCTCTCGAACACCTCTCAAAAACAATAAAGACCGCTTCTCTCTGTGGGCTCGGAAAGACCGCTCCCAACCCCATTCTCAGTACCCTGAAGCTCTTCAGAGAGGAGTACATTGCACACATCGAAGGAGAATGTCCAAGCGGAATGTGTACGGCGTTCAAGAAATACGTCATCAACCCGGATATCTGTAAAGGCTGTGGACTCTGTGCCAGATCCTGTCCACAGAACGCCATAACCGGAGAAAGAGGAAAACCGTACACGATAAATCAGGAGAAGTGTGTCAAGTGCGGTCTCTGTGCGAGTAAATGTCCGTTCAAAGCCATAGAGCTTGTCTGAGGAGGGAAGAAAAATGAAAATTTACGTTGATGGAAAAGAAGTTATCATAAATGACAACGAGCGTAACCTCCTTGAAGCGCTGAAGAACGTGGGGATAGAGATTCCGAATCTGTGTTATCTTTCGGAGGCTTCTATATATGGAGCCTGTAGAATGTGCCTTGTGGAGATCGACGGTCAGATCACCACTTCCTGTACCCTGAAACCTTACGAAGGTATGAAGGTAAAAACGAACACCCCCGAAATATACGAAATGAGAAGGAACATCCTCGAACTCATCCTTGCAACTCACAACAGAGACTGTACCACCTGCGATAGAAACGGAAGCTGTAAACTTCAGAAGTACGCTGAAGACTTCGGCATAAGAAAGATCAGATTCGAAGCTCTCAAGAAAGAACACGTCAGGGATGATTCCTCTCCGATCGTGAGAGACACCTCCAAATGTATCCTCTGCGGTGACTGTGTGCGTGTCTGTGAGGAAGTTCAGGGAGTGGGAGTCATCGAATTTGCAAAACGAGGTTTCGAAAGTGTTGTAACAACCGCGTTCAACACGCCCCTTGCGGAGACGGAGTGTGTCTTCTGTGGTCAGTGTGTCGCTTACTGTCCAACGGGAGCTCTGAGCATCAGAAACGATATAGACAAGTTGATTGAAGCTCTTGAAAGCGACAAGATCGTGATAGGAATGATCGCACCCGCGGTGAGAGCTGCGATTCAGGAAGAGTTTGGAATAGACGAAGACGTCGCAATGGCGGAAAAACTCGTCTCTTTCCTGAAAACGATAGGCTTCGATAGAGTTTTCGATGTGTCGTTCGGAGCAGATCTTGTCGCCTACGAAGAAGCCCACGAGTTCTACGAAAGACTCAAAAAAGGAGAAAGACTTCCACAGTTCACCTCATGCTGTCCTGCGTGGGTGAAGCACGCTGAGCACACCTATCCTCAGTACCTTCAGAATCTCTCGAGCGTGAAATCACCTCAACAGGCACTTGGCACGGTGATAAAGAAGATCTACGCAAGAAAACTCGGTGTTCCTGAAGAAAAGATCTTCCTCGTTTCGTTCATGCCGTGTACCGCTAAAAAGTTCGAAGCAGAAAGAGAAGAACACAAAGGAATCGTTGACATTGTCCTCACAACAAGAGAACTTGCTCAACTCATCAAGATGAGCAGAATAGACATAAACAGAATAGAACCCCAGCCGTTCGACAGACCTTACGGAGTGTCTTCGCAGGCGGGTCTCGGTTTTGGAAAAGCCGGTGGGGTCTTCTCCTGTGTTCTTTCTGTGTTGAACGAGGAAATCGGCATAGAAAAAGTCGACGTGAAATCTCCAGAAGATGGCATCAGGGTAGCGGAAGTTACACTCAAAGATGGTACGTCTTTCAAAGGAGCCGTCATATACGGTCTTGGTAAGGTGAAGAAGTTCCTCGAAGAAAGAAAAGACGTGGAGATTATCGAAGTAATGGCCTGTAACTACGGATGTGTGGGTGGAGGAGGACAGCCCTATCCGAACGACTCCAGGATCAGACAGCACAGGGCAAAGGTTCTGAGAGACACGATGGGAATAAAATCTCTCCTCACACCCGTGGAAAACCTCTTCCTCATGAAACTCTACGAAGAAGATCTGAAAGACGAACACACAAGACATGAGATTCTCCACACCACCTACCGACCGAGGAGAAGATACCCGGAAAAAGATGTGGAAATACTTCCCGTTCCAAACGGTGAAAAGAGAACGGTGAAAGTCTGTCTTGGAACCTCCTGTTACACGAAAGGATCTTACGAAATACTGAAAAAGCTCGTTGATTACGTCAAAGAGAACGATAGGGAAGGAAAAATAGAAGTGCTGGGAACGTTCTGTGTGGAAAACTGCGGGGCTTCTCCGAACGTGATCGTGGATGATAAAATCATAGGTGGTGCCACTTTTGAGAAGGTGCTGGAGGAGCTTTCGAAAAATGGCTGAGATGATACATCTTCCAAGATCTACCTTTGAAAGGTTGAAGATGTACCGAAAAGTTCTGGAAGCGACAAAAAAACCTTACATCTCCTCTGATGAGATCGCAAGATTCCTCGAAATAAACCCGGACCTCGTGAGGAAAGACTTTTCCTATCTCAAATGTCAGGGAAAGCCCAGGGTCGGCTACGATGTGGAAGAACTCAGAAAAGAACTCGACGATCTCTTCGGAGTGAACAACACCACTAACATGATCATCGTTGGAGCAAATGACCTCGCAAGGGCTTTGTTGAGCCTGGACTTTTCGAAAGCCGGTGTGAAAGTCGTAGCCGTGTTCGATACAGAGAAGGAAAACGTGGGAAAGTTCATAGGAGAATTCGCTGTCAGAGAACTGGACGTTCTGGAAAGAGTCATCAGAAGGTTCGATGCGGAGATAGCCGCACTGTGCGTGTCAAAGGACAGAGCGCAGGCTACAGCCAGATTTCTCATCGAAAAGGGAATAAAAGCCGTATGGAACTTCACGGGAGTTCATCTTGAACTTCCTTCAAACGTCATTGTCGTGGACGAAGACCTCACAAAATCCCTCCTGACGATAAAACACCTTCTGAAGTAACCGCATTTTCGAGCGATCAAAGAGGGGGAACAGCCCCCTCTTTTGTGGTATAATTTCTTTGCTGATGTTCATCAAAATTTCATAAATACTTCAAAGAGGAGGTTTCAGACATGAGAAGTATTTCTGCCAAAGTCCTGGTAATCGGCGTGGTGGTTGTGCTGGCTTTCTTTGTGACACAGTACGTCCTCATGAATACAACCGTCTACAACACTATCATGGAGAGGAAAAAGGATGAAGCAAAATACCTGGTTGAGACGGTCTACGGCATTCTGGAGAGAGCATACGAGATGGAACAGAAAGGAGAACTCACAAGAGAGCAGGCACAGAACCTGGCAAAGTCCCTCGTAGGAAAGATCAGATACGACGACAACAACTACTTCTGGATCAACGACACCCACCCCAGGATGGTGTTTCATCCAATCAAACCAGAATTGAACGGTCAGGATCTGAGCAACTACAAGGACCCGAACGGTGTGTACCTGTTCAACGAAATGGTGAAAGTAGCGAAAGAAAAAGGAGAAGGGTTCGTCTCTTATTCTTGGCCCAAAGCAGGAAGCGACAAACCAGAACCCAAGGTCTCTTACGTGAAACTCTTCGAACCCTGGGGATGGATCGTCGGAACTGGAATATACGTGGATGATGTGAAAGTAGCAGTTGGAAATCTCATATTTGAAGATGTGATAGTAATTCTAGTAATAGGAATCGCAGTGATAATAGCGGTCTTCTTCTATGGAAGAGTGCTTTCGAGAAAGACAAAAGCCGTTTTGGTTGCCCTCGAGAAGATATCGAGTGGAGATCTGTCTATTTCTGTTGATATAAAATCGAAGGATGAGTTCGGTCTCATAGCACAGAAATTGAACGAAACCGTTGGAAAACTCAGAAATATGGTTCAGGAAATCGACAAATCCCAGGACGAGGTGGAAAGAGTTTCTGAGGAGCTATTTACCCTCTCCCAGCAGCTTCGCAGTGCCCTTGAAGAGATAGCGAGAGCTTCCGACACGATCAGCAAAGAGGTTCAGAACGCTTCCGCGTCCATAGAGGAAGTCACATCAGGTTCCGAGGAGGTTTCTGCTAACTCTCAGAACATTTCCAAACTCATCCAGGAGATCTCAGAGAACGCAGAGAACATATCGAACTTCGCAAAGAATGGCCAGAAGGTTCTCGAGGAAGCGGTCAGAAAAGTGGAAGATGTTTCAGAGAACTCCAGAACGACCGCCGAGGTTGTTCTCAAGGTCACAGAAAGCGCAAGAAACATAGAAGAAATCGTGAGAACGATTCAGAGCATAGCAGAACAGACGAACCTACTTGCCCTCAACGCCGCCATAGAGGCAGCAAGGGCTGGAGAGGCCGGAAGGGGTTTTGCCGTTGTTGCCGATGAGATCAGGAAGCTAGCAGAAGAGAGTCAGAGGGCAACGGAAGAAATCAGTCAGATCCTCGAGAACATCAGAGAAGGTGTAGAAAGAACGAACGAGATGTCGAAGGAAAACGTCGAGATCACAAAAGATGCGAGAAAACTGGTGGAAGAGTCCTACGAAAACTTCAACCAGATCGTATCCAGAATAGAGGATCTTGCCGCAAGGATCGAGGGAATCGCCGCGAGTGCCCAGGAACTCAGCGCCGCATCCGAAGAGATGAGCAGTGCCCTCGATGCGGTTGCCAAGACAACAACAACGGTTGCCGACGAAATAGAGGAGGTCTCCACTAACATTACAGAACAAGAAAAAGCCGCAAAGAGAATAGCAGATGTTGGAACAGAACTGAAGAAACTCTCAGATGAGTTGAAAGAGGATGTAGAGAGGTTTAAGATTTAACATAAGATACTGATATCTAGATAAGGTGAAACTGTATTGTGATTTTTGTAACTATATTGACACAAGGAAAAAGATTCGTTATAATTCATTGTGAATCATAACTAAAAAGTAAATAGTTGGGGTTCAGAGAAAAAGAGACCCCCCCAGCATGTATCCGGTTATGGATACTGTTGGGGGGGTTAAATATTTACAATAAGGGAGGATTGAGAAAATGTCCGTGTACCTGGCTGAATTCCTTGGTACAATGTTACTCATCATCCTAGGAGATGGTGTGGTTGCAAACGTAGTTTTGAAAAAGTCGAAAGGGTACAACTCAGGATGGATAGTTATCACAACGGGTTGGGGTCTAGCAGTTGCTATGGCAGTTTACCTCGTTGGAAGGATCAGTGGAGCTCATATTAACCCTGCCGTAACTATTGGATTGGCTTCCATCGGTCAATTTCCCTGGTCAAAGGTACCTGGCTATGTCTTTTCACAGATCTCTGGAGCTTTTGTGGGTGCAATTATAGTATACCTCACTTACCTTCCTCACTGGAAAGAAACAGACGATCCTGATGCAAAATTGGCTGTCTTTTGCACAGGACCTGCTGTCAGGAAGTATGGTGCCAATCTTCTGACAGAAATTGTTGGAACAATGGTATTGCTCATGGGGGTTCTTGGAATAGGAGCCAACAAACTTGCAGATGGCTTGAATCCGTTGCTTGTGGGCTTTCTCGTTTGGAGTATTGGACTTTCCCTGGGAGGACCAACAGGCTACGCCATAAATCCTGCAAGAGATTTCGGTCCACGACTGGCTCATGCCGTTCTCCCTATCCCTGGAAAAAGGGACTCAGACTGGGGTTATTCATGGATCCCAATAATAGGTCCTATCATTGGGGGAATTCTTGGCGCATCCCTTTATAACTGGTTGTTCTAAATCTATCACAAAAGGAGGGGTTTTCATGAAGTACGTTCTTTCTCTCGATCAGGGTACAACGAGTTCCAGGGCGATCGTCTTCGACGAGAAGGGAAACGTGATCTCCAAGGTCAACAAAGAGTTCAAACAGATCTATCCAAGGCCCGGGTGGGTGGAACACGATCCGATGGAGATCTGGGAGTCTCAGATCGAAGTTGCAAAAAGGGCGATCGAAGAAGCAGGAATCAAGCCTGAAGAGATAGCCGCCATAGGGATCACAAACCAGAGGGAAACAACCATCGTCTGGGACAAAAACACGGGAAAACCCGTCTACAACGCCATCGTGTGGCAATGCAGAAGAACGGCTCCCATATGCGATGAGTTGAAAGAAAAGGGCTACGCTGAGTTCATCCGCGAAAGAACGGGGCTCGTCATCGACGCGTATTTTTCCGGAACGAAGATCAAGTGGATCCTCGACAACGTTGAAGGAGTGAGGGAAAAAGCAGAAAAGGGAGAGGTGCTCTTTGGAACGGTCGACACCTGGCTCATCTGGAACCTCACAGGTGGGAGAGTACACGTCACCGATTATTCGAACGCCTCCAGAACGATGATCTTCAACATCCACAAACTCGACTGGGACGATGAAATTCTGGAGCTTTTGAACATTCCAAGAGCAATGCTTCCACAGGCGATGCCATCGAGTTACGTATACGGTCATACAACAAAAGAACTGCTTGGAGCAGAGATACCGATTGCCGGGGATGCTGGAGATCAGCAGGCTGCTCTGTTCGGTCAGGCTTGCTTCCAGCCTGGCATGCTCAAAAACACCTACGGAACCGGGTGTTTCCTGCTTATGAACACCGGAGAAAAGGCCTATGAGTCCAAATCGGGTCTTCTTACAACGATTGCCTGGGGATTGAACGGTAAAGTCTACTACGCACTCGAAGGTAGTGTTTTCATAACGGGGGCGGCTGTTCAGTGGTTGAGGGATGGATTGAAGATCATCTCCAGTGCGGCAGAAACTGAGGAACTCGCTACAAAGGTACCGGACAACGGAGGTGTGTACTTTGTTCCGGCGTTCGTGGGGCTTGGTGCACCGTATTGGGACATGTACGCCCGCGGTTTGATCATCGGTCTTACCAGGGGAACCACCAGAGAACACATAGTGAGGGCTGTTCTTGAATCGATCGCCTATCAGACAAGAGATGTTGTAGAAGTCATGGAAAAGGAAAGTAACATGAAAGTGGACACACTCCGTGTGGACGGGGGCGCTGTTGTGAACAATTTCCTGATGCAGTTCCAGGCTGACATACTCGGGGTCCCTGTGGAGCGTCCCGTTGTAAACGAAACGACGGCACTTGGAGCTGCCTATCTTGCAGGACTCGCCGTTGGATACTGGAAGGATCAGGAAGAGATATCGAAGTTGTGGCAGTTGGACAGAAGATTTGAACCATCCATGGATCTTGAAGAGAGAGAGAGGTTGTATTCAAAATGGAAAGAGGCTGTGTCGAGGTCTCTCGGATGGGAAAAGCAGTGAATCTGTACCCCGTTATCCCAGCCATCAGGACAGAAAAAGACATCGAAGAGGCTCTGGCTTCACCCTCTACCTTGGTATTTCTACTAACAGGAAACGTGGTGAACATCGAAGAGGTGGTTTATAAACTCAAAAAAGGAAACAAGGAAGTTTTCGTCCATATCGATCTTGTGAAGGGACTGTCGTTTGACAAATGTTCACTCGAATTTCTCAAGGATGTTGTGGGTGCTGATGGAATAATTTCCACGCATATTTCACTGTTAAAAGCAGCCAGGAAACTCGGATTGAAAATCATTCAGAGAGTATTTCTGGTGGATTCCGGAGCCATGGAAAGCGGCATAGTTCAGGCAAAAGACCTGGAGCCGGACTTTCTGGAGATACTGCCAGGTATCATTCCAGAAGTCATCGAGGAAATATCCAGTCGATACCCTGGAAATATCATTGCAGGAGGTCTGGTGAGGAAAAAAGAACAGATCTTGGCCGCTTTGAAGGCTGGAGCAAAGGCCATTTCAACGAGTTGCAAGGATCTCTGGAAAATTCTATAATATAATGTGGAGAGAGAAAAAGAGAGAGCCATATCCCACAGGAGTGGGGTATGGCTCTTTTTTATTTAAGGAGGTGTTCGACTTGAAGGCAGTTGTCATCGGTGCGGGTGTGTTTGGCTCTCTCATCGCAAGAGAACTGACAAAGTACGATCTTGAAGTGACACTCATAGAGAAAAACCTTGATGTGGGCTGGGGTGTAACAAAGGCAAATTCTGCTGTTATCCACGCGGGATACGACGATCCTCCTGGAAGTGTTCGAGCACAGTTCTGTGCAAGAGGAAACGCCATGTACGAGAAACTTTCGAAAGAACTGGATTTTGAGTTCAAAAGAACTGGCTCTTTCGTGGTGGCGTTCAACGACGAAGAGCTGAAAGAGCTCGAGCGCCTGCTCAAGCAAGGTGAGGAAAACGGCGTTCCGGGTTTAACCATACTGGAAAGAGACGAAATCTTTTCGATGGAGCCCAATCTGAATCCGGAGATCAAATACGCTCTCTACGCCCCAACGGCGGGCATTACAGAACCTTGGATGGTCGCCATCGCGGCAGTGGAAAACGCCCTTCAAAATGGTTTGAAACTCGTTCTAGGTGAACAGGTTCTGGGTTTTGTGAAGATGAACGGCCGTATAAAGAAAGTGATCACCGATAAACACGAGTACGAGGTAGACATCGTGATAAATTGTGCGGGGCTTCACGCAGATGAGATAGCGAAAATGGCCGGAGCGGAGTACGTTCCTTTACATCCCAGAAAAGGGGAGTACATCCTTCTTGACAAGAAACTTCAGGGGCTCGTGAAGAGGGTGATATTCCCAACGCCCACGAAGATTTCAAAAGGAATTCTCGTTCTTCCCACCGTCGATGGAGGAATCCTCCTTGGCCCAACCGCCGAAGATCTTCCGGAAGAAATGAAAGACAGACCTCTTACCACCAGGGAAGGTCTCGAGAAGGTGCGAGAGTTCACAAGGAAGCTCGTGCCATCTCTTGATTTCTCACTTGTTGTGAAGACTTTCTCCGGTCTCAGACCTGAAAGCCCCCAGAAGGATTTCTTCATAAAGAAAAGTGATACGGTGGAAAACTTCGTGAACGTCATGGCCACAAGATCCCCAGGACTCACGGCAGCACCCGCCGTGGCGGAGTACGTGGTGGAAGAACTCATCCAGGAAAGAATGAGGCTTCCGCTCATCAGAAAGAAAAATTTCAACCCACTGAGGGAAGGCATAAAACACTACTCGTCTTTGCCCATCGAGGAGTGGAAAAGGGAAATAGAAAAAGATCCACGTGCGGGGAAACTGGTCTGTTTTTGCAACGAGGTAACCGAGAAAGAGATCGTGGAAGCGATCAGAAGGGGTGCAAGAACGCTCGATGGAGTCAAATTCAGAACGAGGGCGATGTTTGGAAGATGTCAAGGGGGATTCTGTATGGCAAGAATTCTAAAGATCCTCGAGCGAGAACTCAACACGGATATGTCTGAGATCAGGATGAAATCGAAAAACAGCTGGGTTGTGAACGGGAAGGTGAGAGAATGAGAGTGGACGTGATGGTGATAGGGGCCGGTGCAGCCGGAATGGCGGCAGCTCTGAAAGCAAAAGAAGAAGGAGCAGAAGTTCTTCTTGTCGAGCGTGACGAAAGAACAGGAGGCATACTGAACCAGTGTATTCACAACGGTTTCGGTCTTCACTATTTCAGACAGGAACTGACAGGGCCCGAGTACGCCGAAAGGTTCCAGGAAAGAATGGAAAAGATGGGAATAAAGACTCTGGTGAATGCCTACGTAAAACAGGTTGATGACAGAAAGGTGATCCTGGTCACAGAAAGGGGAATTGAAAAAGTAAAGGTCGGTGCTCTGGTGTACGCAACAGGGGCACGAGAAAGACCATTTGGCAGCCTCATGATTCCGGGAGACAGACCGTCCGGTATCTTCACAGCGGGAGTTGCCCAGAGACTGATAAACATCGAAAATCGCCTGCCCGGAAAAAGGGCACTCATCCTCGGCTCTGGAGACATCGGTCTCATCATGGCAAGAAGACTCACCCTGGAGGGAATGGAAGTGGTGGGGGTGGTGGAGCGCCTACCCTACGCTGGGGGACTTCTCAGAAACGTGATTCAGTGTCTTGAAGACTACAACATACCCCTGTTCCTTTCCAGCACTGTGGTTGAAGTGAGAGGAAGAGAGAGACTGGAAGAGGTTGTCGTTGCAAAAGTGGACGAGAACTTCAAACCGATTCCGGGGACTGAGAAGGTCTTCAAGGTTGACACCCTGGTGCTGTCCGTTGGACTCATTCCACAGGTGGAGTTGATAGAAAACCTCGTGGTCAAAAACCCCACTTCGAGGGGAATTGGAGTATCGAACATAGGTCAGAGTTCAAAGGAATGGATATTCTCGGCGGGAAACTGCACCGTGATCTTCGATCTTGTCGACTACGTGAGTTACGAAGGAGAAATGGCAGGACGATACGCTGCAAAGTTCGTAAAGGGAGAGGTCCCTCAGGAGAAGATACCCGTGAAACCCGGAAAGAACGTGATGGTGGTCCATCCCATCTGGTACACACCCGTCGAACCTCTCACACTCTATCTGAGAGTGAAGAAACCCATGGAAAAGGGAAAACTCACCGTGGGAAGGTTCGAGAAGGAGTTTGAAGATCTTGTACCGAGCGAGATGTTGAAGGTGAAGATCCCAGATAGAGATCTCGAAGGCTTCGATGAGATCGTTGTGTCCGTCGAGGAGGTGGAATGAGATGCTGAAAAACGTCGTTTGCGTTCAGTGCCCGATCGGGTGTAAAATTAAGGTGGAACTAAATAAAGAGGGTCATATAAAATCGATCAGCGGAAACAGATGTCCCAGAGGGGTCGAGTACGCAAAAGACGAAATCAGAGATCCGAAAAGGGTGGTTCCAACCAGTATAAGGGTGCTCAACGGGGAGCTGCCTCTTGCGTCGGTCAAAACCGACAGACCGATTCCAAAAAGGTTCATACCGGAGTTGATGAAGATCGTCAGAGAGATAAAAGTGGAAGCACCTGTGAAGTCTGGAGACATCGTTCTGAAAGATCTGTTTGGAACGGGAGCGAATCTGGTTGTGACAAGAACAGTGAGGAGGTTGGAAAATGGATCCAAAGAAATTCAAAAGGATAGCGCTTGTGGGAGCAACGGTTAACCCCAGAAAGTACGGCAACATAATTCTCAAAGATCTGGTTTCCAAAGGATTCGAAGTTCTGCCGGTGAATCCCAAATACGACGAGATAGAAGGTTTCAAAACTCACAGGAGTGTGGAAGAACTCCCGAAAGATGTGGACGTGATAGTCTTTGTCGTACCACCAGAGGTGGCTCTCGAGGAAACAAAAAAGGCCTACAAAGCAGGTTTCAGAAAGTTCTGGTACCAGCCTGGAGCGTTTTCCAGAGAGATCGAAGAGTTCTTGAGTGCTCTGGACGATGTGGAGTATTCGGCCGAGAAATGCATCATGGTTGAAACTTCATCCTCCAGAGGCTTCTTGAACTTGTAGAGATCGCACTCACGTGCTTGAGTATTTCTCTTGCCTCTTCCTCTGTTTCAACAAGCCCGGCGGCGATGACGGTCCTGCCGGGTATTTTCTTTGCCACCTTCGGAGCAACAAGCCCCGGAAGGATCTCCACCACATCCACTCCAAGGGACTCGATCTGCTCGATCCCCCTCTCAACTGCCTTCGAATCGAGTGCAAAGAATCTGAGAACAGCGGGGATGCTGTTTTTCTTCGCAGCAAGGTAGTTTTTTGGCTTTATCGTGATGATCCCATCGGCTCCTGCTTTCTTGACGAACAGGACGGCCTCTTCACCTTCTCCCAGACCGCTCACAAAGTCCACGTCAACAAAAACGGTTTTCCCTTTGTCTTTGAGAATCTTCAGGTGGAACTTCAGATTCAAAATGTCGCTCTTCAAAAGAAAAACAACGTCCGGGCCTATTTCCCCAAGAGATTCCATATCCCAGATCGCGGCTATTATTCCTCTGAACATTCAAGAGTCCTCCTCCAGATGTTGTAGAGCTCAATTATCTCTTCGATGCTGAGTTGTTCTGCCCTTCTTGAAAGGTCCACACCTTCAAAAACAGAAAGAAACGGCCTGAGATTGTTTCTGAGTGTCTTTCTTTTTTTTGAGAATATCATTGAAACAAACTTTTTGAACTGTGAAAGGTCGATCTCCACCGCTTTTCTTTTCATTTCAATCACAACGGAATCCACTTCCGGGTTTGGGACAAAGCAGGACCTTGAAACGTCGAAGAGTTTTCTCACTTCGTAGAACGTCTGAACCACCACAGAAAGATATCCATAAGACTTTCTTCCAGGCTTAGAGAGAATCCTCTCTCCGACTTCTTTCTGAACCATCACGATAGCTTTTTTGAATCGCCACTCTATGATCTTCTCCATGATGGGCCCTGTTACACTGTACGGTATGTTAGAGACGCAGATGGCCTCTTCCGGTACATCTCTGGCTTTGAGAAAATCTTCAAATCTCAACTCCACGTTCGGATACTTTGAAAGTCTCTCCTGAAGGATCGGTGCAAGGTCTTCATCTATTTCGTAGGCAATCACCTTTGCTCCCGTCTTTGCGAGCTCTTCTGTGAGCGTACCCGCACCTGCTCCTATCTCAACGACAACATCATCTGGTTTCAGATCGGCCTCTTTCACGATGCGTTTTGCTATTCTGTCGTCTGAGAGAAACACCTGTCCGAGGTGTTTTTTGAGTCTTATGCCGTATTTTTTCAGGTAATCAGACGTTTTCAAACCACATCCCTCGCCATCACCCTGAAGTTTATCTCTGGAAATATCGCATCCACCCATTCGTAATATTCAAGGACCTTTTTGTTTATATTTCCACTGGTGAGTTGGTCATATAGATCGAAAAACCTCTTTATGTGGAGTTTTGTTCTGTTTTCTGCGTATTCAACGCTCGTTCTTGTCGTCATGATGAAAGCCCAGTCGCTGGACTGTGCAAGGAAGAGTTCTCGCAGCATTTGATTGAGCACTCTCTCTGTAAGAGGATCGGAACTGTCGTAGTACTTTCTAGCAAGCTCTACCATCCTTTCCACCATCTCATGGAGATGCCTGTAGATCCAGTCGTTCGTTCCGTTGAGCCACGTTTCGTAGTATCCACCGGCTCCCCAGCTGGAATCAGCGGGAGCGACGATCTGGACCTCTTCAAGAGTATCTATGACTTCCGAAGCGGTGACCAGTTTCAAGGTCCTCGATTCGTTCACAAGTTCAAAGAACCTCTTCAGGAAGAATACACCCTCAAACCACCAGTGACCGAAGAGTTCCGCATCGAACGGTGCTACGATCACAGGTTCGACTCCCATCACATCTACCAATCTTTTCACTTGCTTTTCCTTTTTATGGAGAAAGTCCCTTGCGTGTTCTTCAACCGCTTCCATGGCCATATCTATGTCGTAGTAGTCTTTCTGTGAGGCATCCAAACTCTTTGATGTGATCCTGTGGTATTTTATCCCCGTGTTCACCCTCACACCGGAAGGATCGATGTAATCTTTTATGTACTCCATTTCCCTGTCGAATCCGATGTCTCTGTAGAACTCTCTGTACCTTGGATCTCCGGGATATCCGACCATAGCACTCCACACCTGCTCACTCGACTCCGGGTCTCTGGCGAAGACGAACACACCACTCGGTGTCATGACAGGACGATAGACTCCGTATCTTGGCTGCTCGTCAGCAAACCAGAACGCATGTGAATCAACGAAGAAGTACTCTATGTTGTTCTGGGCAAGATACAGGTCCAGCCCCTGATAATAACCGCACTCGGCAAGCCAGATCCCCCTGGGATGTTCTCCCATGTGTTTTTCGTAGTTCTTCACACCAGCCGAGATCTGAGCGTTCACCACCTCCGGGTACATCTGATAGAGCGGTAGAAAAGCGTGTGTCGCGTTGCATGTCACGATCTCCAACTTGCCCGTCTCCTGGTGTTTTTTGAAACCATCGAGTATGTTCCCGTCGTAAGACAGGAAGACGTTCAGCACCTTTTCGAAATGTTCCCGATAGAACTTTGCCATCTTGTGTTTCAAAGGGTGCTCGGATTTTGTCCTTTCCACCTCTTTATCTGCAAGTTCGATGAGCTTTTCCATATGTTTTTTGTACTTTTCGTGAAGGTCTCTGGAGGAGAGCATTTCCATCAACGGTGGAGTGATGGACATGGTGAGCCGAAAATCATCTATCTCATCGAACATCATCAAAAGGGGTATGTAGGTCTCCGTTATGGCCTCGAACAACCACCTCTCCTCCAGAAAGTGATCGTACTCTGGATGATGAACGTATGGAAGATGGGCGTGCAGAAATATCAAAATTTTTCCACGCATGTGATTACCTCCCGCTTCTGAAGATCTCCCACATTATACCTATTCCCTGTCCAGAAGGCCAACCAGGAGAGGTTACACCTCTCAGCTTTTCTATCGGTTTCACCAGACTTCCTTCGGAGAGGATCACACTCCTCTTTTTGCTACGCAGATCATACCATCTTTCTCTGGAAGAAGTCGAAGGAGAAGCAGCCGGGGTCCTTGCCACATTGGACCTCATCACAGGAAAGAACCTTCCCTCGTCATCGAGATAGCCCATCTCCGAGAGATAGTCCGCCTTGGGCATGGGAACCTGGAAGTAGAAGTTTCCCGCTTCAAGCGTGGTTTCATCGAGTCTGTATTCGAAGGTCCTGTGGGCGTTTGTTCCATCGAACATTATGAAGGTGACATCGTAAAGTCTGATAACGGCCTTTCCTTCTCTCGCTTTCTGTTTCATCAAATTTCTTGTTTCATCATCGAAATCCCAGTAGGAGAACACCACGTAGGGATTGACGGGCATGAGAACGAGTTTGTTCTTGTTGTAAGTTCTGGGAAGCGTGAGATCTGCGGGTGTTTCCTGCTTCAAAGCAGGGGCACCGGAGGATGCACTCGTCACTGAGGTGTTTTCCACATGTTCTCTTATGAGTTTTATGACATCTTTTTTCTTCATAGCCTTTCTCACTCTGAGTCCCAGACTCTTTGCGAATCTCTTGAGTTCCTGTATGGTGGGATCCGTATCGAGCCACTTGATTATCTCTTCTCTTTTCATGATCTTCGCCCCCTTGTTAATCTTCGTTTTAGAAAATTATAACACCAATGATTTCGGTTGTAAACGAGAGATTTTCGGAGAATTCTCAATTTATTTCCAGATAATTTCTGAAAATTTCCGAAAACACCAGAAAAACACCGATTACAACTACTTATTTGGAACGGAAGGAAATTGGGATACAATACTTATGTGAGGTGGTACCGGAGTGCACAGGGTACGGGAATTTTTGAGCCAGATGAAAACAGAAGGATCGCAGGAAGTAGCAGAACGTCTGATCAACTTCATCGAGAACAATTTCGAATCTCTGAACATGGATGAGGTGATAAGGGATATAGACCTTTTCTGTGATGAAAAACCCATGGCGGTTCTGGAAAAACTGGCGCGTTTTCTGAAAGCAAATCCACCAAAGAAAGAACTATCGGAGTTTCGTCGCCTTTTAAAAAAAGCACTGGAGCGCACAGTCGAATACGCGTCTTCTTTTTGCAGAGGAAAAAGGATAATAACACTGAGCAACAGCAAGACTCTAAAACAAACCTTCATCAGGGCGAAACCAGTCTGTGTTCACGTTCTGGAATCGCGGCCTGGAAGCGAAGGAAGGATACTGGTAGAATCTTTGAGAAGGGAAGGCTTGAAGGTCGAACTCATCGAAGACCTTATGGCGTATAGAACCCTAAAAGAAGTGGATCTGTGCCTTGTCGGAGCCGATTATGTCGATGAAGCAGGAAATGTTCTGAACAAAGTGGGATCAACCACGCTTGCGATTCTGTGCAGAGAGCAGAAAAAGCCCTTTCTGGTGGTGGCAGATCCTTTCAAGTTCGGTTCAAGATCCCTGAAAGAGACAGATCTGTTCGAGGTGATTCCATCTGAGTTGATAACTGCGATAATAACAGATCCAGAGGGAGGGACAGCATGTTGAGAACTCATACCTGTGGCGAACTCAGAGTAGAGGACGAAGGAAAGAAAGTGAAACTCTGTGGATGGGTGGACAGAATAAGGGACCTTGGAGGGGTTCGATTCATCGATCTGAGGGATAGATACGGTGAAACACAGATCGTGTGCGATGTGAACAGCAAAGCCTACGAAACGGTGGACGAACTCACACGGGAGTCCGTTGTTCTGGTCGAAGGAACCGTACGGAGAAGACCAGAAGGCACGGAAAATCCAAACATAGCAACCGGTGAGATAGAAGTTGTCGCCGAAAGAATAGAAATCCTCTCCAAAGCGGAACCTCTTCCCTTCTATCCCAACGAAACACCGAAAGAAGAGATGAGACTCAGGTACCGGTACATAGATCTGAGGTCGAAACAAATGAGGGACAACATAATTCTGAGATACAACATCACAAGGGTGATCAGAAGATATTTCGATGAACTGGGTTTCCTGGAGATAGAAACACCCTTCCTCACGAAGAGCACACCGGAGGGAGCGCGGGACTTTCTGGTTCCCTCCCGCCTCAGACCAGGGAAATTCTATGCTCTTCCACAATCTCCACAGCTTTTCAAGCAGCTTCTGATGATATCTGGTTTCGACAGGTACTTTCAAATAGTCAGGTGTTTCAGAGACGAGGACTTAAGAGCGGACAGACAACCAGAGTTCACCCAGGTCGATGTGGAGATGTCTTTTGTTGATGTAGAGGACGTTCTTTCAGTGAGCGAAGGTATGATCGCCCGGGTGTTCAGAGAAGCCATCGGAATGGATCTGAAAACACCGTTTGACAGAATAACATACAGCGAGGCGATGGAAAAGTACGGAACGGACAAGCCCGACAGAAGGTACGGCATGGAACTGAAAGATCTGAGGTATGCCTTTGAGGAGACTGATTTCAGGGTGATAAGAAGCGTTCTGGAAGAGGGAGGAAGTGTAAAGGGATTCGTCGTTCCAGAGTTCGCTTCTGAGATGACAAGAAAAAAAGGTGACGAGCTGATGGAGAGGGCAAAAGAACTCGGACTTGGAGGGCTCATCTGGTTCAAAGTGGAAGAGAAGATCGTTTCACCACACCTGAAGCATCTCGAAAGGGAGTTCAAAACGATAGTAAAAAAGGAGAATCTGAAGGAAGGGGACGTTTGTCTGATAGCTGCCCATAAGGATAGAAACCTCCTCAATGAAGCCCTTGGAACACTCAGACTGGAAATAGGAAAAGAGTACTTTTCACACCTGGCAAAGGGATTCGACATCCTCTGGGTGGTCGATTTTCCATACTTCGAGTGGAGCGAAGAAGAAGAAAGGTTCGTGGCAAGGCATCATCCATTCACCATGCCGGTTGAAGAAACCCTCGGTGATGATCATACGAAGGTAAAGGCAAAAGCCTACGACATCGTTATAAACGGATACGAGGTAGGAGGAGGAAGCATAAGGATACACAAAAGAGAGATACAGGAAAAGATCTTCAAACTACTTGGAATGAGAGAAGAAGAAGCCCGGGAGAAGTTTGGATTTTTCCTCGAAGCGTTCAAATACGGTGTTCCTCCACACGGTGGAATCGCATTTGGACTGGACAGGCTGGTGGCCATCATCGCTGGAGAAAACTCCATAAGAGAGGTCATTCCGTTTCCGAAGACAGGAAACGGTGTGTGTCTTCTGACAGGGGCACCTTCATCGGTCGATGAAAAACAACTTAGAGAACTCAGAATCCGTGTTGAGGAGGGATAGTGTGGAAGGCCTGAAACTGGAAAAGATAGAGCAGGAAGACAAGATAATCGTGAAGGTTCATGGAGAAATCGATGCGTACAATTCCTCAGAGTTGAAAGAGCAGTTGAGAAACCTTGTCTCATCGACAGACAAAAAGAAGATCGTTCTGGACCTTTCTTCCGTCTCCTACATGGACAGTGCAGGTCTTGGTACTCTGGTCGTCATCTTGAAGGATGCCAAGATCAACGGAAAGGAATTCACTCTCAGTTCTCTGAAGGAGAGCATTCTGAGAATCTTCAAACTCACACACCTGGACAAGATTTTCAAGATCGTCGACACCACGGAGGAGGTGTAGGATGGGGTTTCAGATAGCAATAGACGGACCAGCAGCCTCAGGAAAGTCCACCATCGCAAAACTCCTGGCAGAGAGGCTGGGCTTTGAACATCTGAACACGGGAGCCACTTACCGCGCTGTTGCTGTCTACCTGAAAGAAAAAGGACTGAATCCCACCTCACCCAGAGAGGAACTGGAAAAGGCTCTCAAAGATGTGAAAGTGGATTACAGAGATGGAAGGGTGTTCATCAACGGAAAAGATTACACGGAAAAGATTCAGAGCCCAGAAGCGGGTATTCTTGCTTCAGATTTTGCAAAGCTCGATCTTGTGAGAGAGCACCTCGTCAGAATACAGCGAGAGATCTGTGATGACAAAAACATAGTAGTTGAAGGAAGGGATATCGGAACTGTCGTTTTGCCAGATGCTCAGCTCAAGATTTTTCTCACAGCCTCCCTGGAGGCTCGCATCGAAAGGAAACTCAGGGAATATCAGAAAAAAGGTTTGAACGTCAGCAGGGAAGAGGTCGAAAGGGAATTGATCTCAAGGGACACACAGGATTCCAGCAGGAAAATTGCTCCACTCAAACCAGCGGAAGATGCCGTGGTCATCGACACAACCAGCATGAGTGTGAACGAAGTTCTTCAGAAAATACTGAAACTCGTCGAGGAGAGGATGAAGGCTTGAAAATCATCGTTGCAAAGAACGTCGGTTTTTGCTTTGGAGTGGAAAGAGCTATAAGAACCGTTGAAAACCTTCTGAGTGAAGGAAAAAGGGTTGTAACAGACGGTGAGATCGTTCACAACAGGCAGGTAATGGAAGATCTGTTGAAAAAGGGCCTGAAGATCTCCTCCGATCCCACCGATGGAGACGTCTTCGTTGTTAGAGCCCATGGAATCCCGGAAGAAAAGCTTGAAAAATTGAGAAAGATTTACCCAGAAGTTGTGGATCTCACCTGTCCTATTGTCTTTCAACTTTTCAGGACAGCCAGAGAGTATTCTTCCAGAGGAAAGCTCATAGTGTTTGGAAAAAGGGATCATCCCGAGATGGTGGCTCTGATGGGATACGCTCCCGCGATCGTAACTAAGAAGCCCTTCAAAACAGAAGAAAAGAACGTGGTTTTCCTGTCCCAAACCACCTCCTCTCTGGATGAATACAGGGAATTCGTCTCAGAGATGATCAAAATGAACAACTTCGAAAAGGCCATCTATCTGAACACAATATGCCCTGTGACTGTAGAACGGGAAAGGGAAGTGAAAGAACTTTCGAAAATCTGCGATCTTTCCGTAGTGGTCGGGGGAAAACACAGTTCTAACACAGGAAAACTGTTCCGTCTTGCATCCAGAAATTCCAGAGCCATTTGGGTGGAGTCCCCCGACGAAATACCAGAAGACGTAGTAAAATATGGTACGGTGTGTGTGTTCAGTGGAACTTCCACACCTGTTTCCTTGATAGAGAACGTTGTTAGAAAACTGGAAGAGATGGAGGGGAAGTACTATGGAACCAATGGAATTCAACGATGAAATTCTCAATCAGTATGAACCCGGTGAGTTCAGAAGGGGTCAGATAGTGAAAGGAACGGTCATCGGAAAGGAAGAGGACGGTATCGTAGTGGATTTTGGTGGAAAAAGTGAAGGCTTCGTTCCAGAGGGTGAGCTGATAAGACCGATGGACGATTACAAAATAGGGGAGGAACTCACCCTTCAAATATTGAACCTGAACTACGAGGAAAGATCCACACTCTCAGAGAAAAGACCCATCTTCAGAAAAACAATGGAAGAATTGAGAAAACTCTACGAAGAAGGAAAACCGGTTAAAGCACGAATCGTTTCGCAGGCAAAAGGTGGATACAACGTGGTGTTAAAGGGAGTGGTGCCAGCCTTCTTGCCAGGATCGCACTCTCTGCTGAAAAGAGAAGAACCCTTCCCCAGAGAAGAGATAGAGGTTCTCATATTGGACATGGCTCATACACGCAGGGGAACAAGAATCGTGGTCTCGAGAAAGGCCATACAGGAGCGAAAAGTAGATGAGTTCTTCTCCGAAAAGAAAACAGGAGACGTGGTGGAATGCACGGTGAGAAGAATCAATCCTTCGGGGATTGAAGTTGAAGTTTCAGACGGAATAAGAGGTTTCATTCCAAGAAGTGAGCTCAGTTATGACACAAGAATCACCCCTGAAGATGTGGTGCAGGTTGGTCAGAAAGTTACAGCAAAGATCATCGAACTGGACAAAGACAGAAGAAGTGTGGTTCTCAGCCTGAAACAACTCATGCCTGATCCCTGGAACAAAGTGGAGGAAAAATACCCCGTTGGAAAAGTTGTGAGCGGTGAAGTCACGTCCATACATCCGTTCGGTTTCTTTGTGAGGCTCGAGCCTGGGGTGGAAGGGCTTGTTCCACGTTCGGAAGTCTTCTGGGGAAACAGCCGAAAGAACCTGGAAGATGTTGTAAAAGTTGGTGATCTCGTAAAAGTTGAAGTAATCAACGTGGACAGAGAAAACAGAAAGCTCACCCTCAGCTACAGAAAGGCAAAGGGAGATCCATGGGAGAACATCGAAGACAGATACCACGTTGGAAACACGGTGGCAGGAAGGGTCATTTCCATCATAAGACAGGGTGTGTTCGTCGAACTTGAGGAAGGAATTGAAGGTTTTGTCCCCATCTCTGAACTTTCCTGGAAGAGGGTCGACAGTCCGGAAGAGGTCGTTAAAGTGGGCGAAAAGGTGAAAGTGAAGATAATGAACCTGGACAAAGAAAACAGAAGGCTTTCTCTGAGTATAAAGAGGACTCAGGAGAACCCGTGGAAACGTGCCCTGGAAGAGTTGGAAAAAGATTCGATAGTCAGGGGAACCGTGAAAAAGGTTGTGAACTCGGGTGTGATCGTTCAGGTCGAAGAATACGACGTGGAAGGTTTTGTGCCGAACAACCACCTTGTCAGTGAACCTGAGGAAGGAAAGTTGCTCAACCTTGTTGTTCTCAGGATCGATCCAGATGAAATATTCGGTGGAAGAATGATCCTGAGCGAAAAAAGATTTGAAGAGAGGATGAACATAGAGGAGTACAAGAAAAAGGTGGAAGAAGAAAGTTATCAGAAATCGCTTGGTGACCTGTTGAAGAATGGAGAGTGAAGTATGGCAACCGTTTTGATTGTTGGAAAACCCAACGTTGGAAAGTCTACTCTTTTCAACAAACTGGTGAGAAAGAGAAAGGCGATCGTTGAGGATGAAGAAGGGGTCACTCGTGACCCCGTTCAAGATACTGTGGAATGGTACGGAAAAATCTTCAGACTGGTTGACACGTGTGGTGTGTTCGACAACCCACAGGACGTGATCTCGAAGAAGATGAAAGAAGTGACCCTGAACATGATCAGGGAAGCGGACCTTGTTCTGTTCGTCGTCGATGGAAAAAACGGTATAACGAAAGAAGACGAGTCCCTTGCCGATTTTCTCAGGAAATCGGGAGTGGATGTTATTCTGGTGGCAAACAAAACGGAGAATCAGCGCAGGTTTGAAAGGGAGATAAAACCAGAACTCTACAGACTGGGATTCGGGGATCCCATACCTGTCTCGGCCGAACACAGTATCAACCTCGATACACTGATGGAAAAGATCATTCAGAAACTGGAGGAAAAGGGCCTGGATCTAGAAACGAAACCAGAGATAACCGAAGCGATAAAGATCGCCATCGTTGGACGTCCGAACGTTGGAAAATCCACTCTTTTCAACGCAATTTTGAACAAAGAACGGGCACTGGTTTCACCAATTCCCGGAACCACCAGAGATCCCGTGGATGACGAAGTGTTCATCGATGGAAAAAAATACATCTTCGTGGACACGGCAGGGCTCAGAAGGAAGTCAAGAATAGAACCAAAAACTGTGGAAAGGTACAGTACGTACAGAGTTGTTGAGAGTATAGAGAGAGCAGATGTCGCCGTCATCGTTCTCGATGCCACACAGGGTATCACAAGACAGGATCAGAGAATAGCGGGTCTGGTTGAAAGAAAGGGAAAAGCGAGCGTTGTTGTGTTCAACAAATGGGACCTGGTGGAACATCGTGAGAAGAGATACGATGAATTCACAAAACTCTTCAGGGAAAAACTTTACTTTGTTGACTACAGTCCTCTGATATTCACTTCTGCGGACAAAGGATGGGGAGTGGAAAAGATAATCGATGCCATCAACCTGGCGTACTCTTCCTACACGACCAAAGTACCTTCCAGTGCCCTGAATTCTGCTCTTCAGAAGGTACTGGCGTTCACCAACCTGCCGCGCGGTCTTAAGATCTTCTTCGGGCTCCAGGTGGACATAAAACCACCCACCTTTCTGTTCTTCGTGAACAACACAGAAAAGATCAAAGAACCACAGAAAGTCTTTCTGAGAAGGTTGATCAGAGAATACGTGTTCCCGTTTGAGGGATCCCCCATATTCCTGAAATTCAAAAAGAGCAGGTGATAGCGTGGAATGGTGGGTTCTTCCCCTGCTTGGATATCTGATAGGATCGATTCCCTTCAGTTACCTGATTCCAAAGTGGCTCAAGGGTGTGGACGTGAGAAAAGTCGGAAGTGGGAACGTAGGGGCAACGAACGCGATCAGAACAACAGGACCTGTGGTTGGTGGACTCTGCCTTTTGCTTGATGCTTTGAAAGGATTTTTCCCCGCCTTCCTGGCAGGGTATATTTCCGGGAATCCAAAACTTGTTTCCCTGACGGCGATTTTGACCGTCCTTGGTCACGACTTTCCTGTCTTCATGAAGTTTAAGGGAGGAAAGGGCGTTGCCTCAACGCTCGGTGTCATCTTCTATCTGTCATGGCCCACGGGAGTTGTGTTTTCCCTCGTTTGGTTCTTCGTGGTGATGATCACCGGTTACGCTTCCCTTGGATCTCTCATTGGACTTTACACTTCTGCACTCCTGGGGTATCTCTTGAAGGGTTACGACGCCGGTATGTTGATCCTGATACTCGCCGTTCTGTCAACCCTTCGTCACTCGGAGAACATACAGAGACTCCTCTCTGGAACAGAAAGAAAGGTGACCCTCTTCAAGAGGTGAAACCGTGAAAAAACACATTGTTCTTTTTTTCTTACTCATAACTCTTGCTGTCTTTCCACAGAGTGTCAGGGAAATGTTCTCAGAGACGATAGTGGAATGGGCAAAGGGAAATGTGGACTCCGCCTTGCAGAAGATGGAGGAGATCTTCTACAAGCCTGTTCCGGCAGAGGATCTGGCGGAGTTCTGGTATTTGAGGGCGAAGTTGATGATAGAAACCGGGCGTGTCAGAGAGGCCTATGAAGATCTGAAGAATCTTCTTGTTGTTGTTCCAGATCAGCCGGAAGTTCTTTCGCTTGTTCACAACCTCGAATTCATCCTTCAGGGCAAAAAAACAGGTTCCTTCTATATGAAAACCCTTCGTACTCTGGATGGATTCAAAAATGGAGTTGAATATTTCTTTTCCCCAACAGATGTAGCCGTTCTGGGAAAAACCATCTACGTCGTCGATCCACCGAACAGCCGTTTGATAGAAACCGATGGATATACTTACAGAGTGAAGAATCTTTCGTTTCGACCAGAGCAGGCTTTCGTGGACAGAGAAGGAAACATCTTTCTGATCTCAGAAAATGGGGATGTCTACCGGAACGAGGAAAAGATAGGATCGTTTCTTCATCCTATCGGGGCGGGGATTCTGGACTCAGGAGAGTTCGTGCTGGCTGATGTAAACAGGATAGTTCTGATGAAAAACAGCGGTTTTGATGAAATACCACTCGGTGGCAATCCACTGATCACGGATGCAGAAGTTTACAGAAATCGGGTAATAGTTCTTGATACCTGGAGCAACTCTCTCATAGTGACAAACGTTGACAGTGGAGAACAGCAGAGGATCTCCCTTCCCGTTCCAACACGTTCTTTTGAGATGTTCTACGATGGATCGTACCTTTTACTCGACCAGTTTGGAACGCTCTACCACTTCGACGGAAGAAAACTCCTGAAGATTGGATCGGTCCCTCAATATGTGAACATAGAATACGACTATCCGTATCTTTTCGGAACAGACTGGCAGAACCACAGGGTAGAGATCAGCATCCTGAAATCTTCAGAGCCGATCTTCGTACACATAGATTCCTTCGAGTTCACAACAGACAGGATGTTTCTTTACGTGAGGGTGGAAAACGCTTTTGGAAGGGATATAGATCTTGTTCATCTCTTTTCCGATTTACTCGAAGCACGCGGCCGTGTCCCCTTCGAAGTGTTCTACAAAACGAGGGAGTATACATTCTACATAAGTGACGAAAAGTTTCTTTCAGAAAAGATATACCAGATGAACGACAGGAAGGGTTACTGCGTGCTGGTGCCACCCGATACGAACTTTTCAAACGAACAACTCGCCGTTCTGAAACTGAAAAACGTCAAACTCCACTCCACGCCCGATGCACCACCTGGACTGAAGGAGTTTTGCTACAGGTCGGGTGGAGGAGTGGGGACGCCACACTTTCTGAATCACAACCTCTGGGTGTTCAGCTTTTCCTACGTCAAACCCATCACTGAGGAAATCATCCCCATCTCTGCGGCCTTCAGAACACCTGAGATGAACTATTCGGACACCGTTTATGTCACAAAGAAGGTGATAGAACTTGAACTCAAATGAGTTCGAAGAAGCGTACCTCGATATGAAGAGCGGAAAACTGGATAGCGCCCTGGAAAAGTTCTTGAAACTGGTTGAGAAAGAACCATCTGCTGAAGTGTGGATCAACATCGGAAACATATACAGGAGAAAGAATCTCCTGGCAAAAGCCATGGAAAGCTATAAAAGGGCCATGGAGATAAATCCAGAGAGCGCAGAAGCCCTGTTCAACATGGGGTGTACCTATTATCAGATGGGAAAGTATTTTGAAGCGCTGAACCTGTTGAAAAAAGCAGAGAATCTCGGTTTAAAGGACCCGAAGTTGAAAATCGTGAAGGCCCTGTGCAGGGTGAAACTCAACCTTCCCAATCCTTTTGAGGGTCTCAGTGATGATGAAAGGAAACTCGTGAAAGATCTGTTGAAAGATGGTTGAAATACTTCTGGTTCCAAATGAAAGAGAGATACATCTAGAAGGATATCTCTTCTATCCCTCGAGAGACAACCTGCCTCTCGAAGATGTTCCTCTATCACCTGAAGTGAAAAAGAAGAGGATGAAGATCCTCTGGAGGCTTCTCAAAGGTGAAAATCTAAAAATCGTCACCACCCTGAAAGCCCTTACCGAAAAGATTTTCTCACCGGAATCTTTGAAGGAAAGAACCATCGAAGTCAGACGTTCTGCTTCGTTCGATCTTTCCCCCGAAAGGTTCGTGGAAATGGGATACGAAAGGACCTTCACCGTTCAAATGCCGGGGGAGTTCTCCATCAGAGGTGGAATCCTGGACATCTTCTCTCCAGGATACGACTTTCCCGTGAGGATAGAACTCTTTGGAGAAGTCGTGGAAGACATCAGATTCTTCGATGTTTCCACTCAGAGATCTTTCCAGAAAGTCGACGAGGTTTATATTCTACCCTTTCTCGATGAATACGGAGACAGTTCACTGCTCGACTTTGTAAAGGATGTACGTTTCACCTGTGAGAATCTGGAGAAAGCCCTGACGGAATACCGAAAGATAAGAAAAGAGTTGAAAGACCTATTAAAGGAAAAATACGATCTGTTCTTCGATGAAGGTGTCCTGGAAAGAGTTCTGAAAAACGTGGAGAAGACATCCGCCGGTGCAACCGTCTCTTCTGGTATCGAGGAGAGATCGCTTCCCCTGGTGGACATCGACGAAATAGAAGAGGGAGAACTCGTCGTTCACAAAGAACACGGAATCGCCATCTTCGAAGGCATGATCAGATTGAAGAGTGTTCTTGGAGAGCGGGACTATCTAAAACTGAAGTACGAAGATGCGGTTCTTTATGTTCCAGTTGAAAAAATTGACAGGGTACACAGATACATAGGTGACCCATCTCAGGTAAAACTCGACAGATTGAACAGGGGAAGATGGAAGAGAACGCTGAAAAAAGTACGGGAAGACATCGAAAAAAGGGTACGAGAACTCGTTGAACTTTACCTGAAGAGAGAAGAAGTGAGAGGAACACTACTTCCCGGTGATCCCGAACTGGAAGAAAAATTCGCGGAAACCTTTCCATACATAGAAACCCCTGACCAGCAGAAATGCATAGAAGAAGTTCTGATTGACCTGTCATCGGAGAAACCCATGGACAGACTGTTATGTGGTGATGCTGGAGTGGGCAAAACGGAAGTGGCACTTCGTGCTGCCTTTCGCGCTGTGGTATCCGGGAAACAGGTGGCAGTACTTGTTCCCACCACTGTGCTTGCCAGACAGCACTATGAGAACTTCAAAGAAAGACTCGAGCCTTTCGGTGTTAGAGTTGAACTTCTCGACAGTTCCAGAACGCTGCGGGAAAGAAAAGAGATACTGGAAGGACTGAAAAAGGGTGAAATAGACGTCGTAATAGGAACGCATGCTCTTTTGAACGAAAGAGTGGAATTTTCAGATCTTGGACTCGTCATCATCGACGAGGAACAAAAGTTCGGTGTTGAACAGAAAGAAAAATTCAAAAAAATGAGGCTTTCTGTGAACGTTCTCTCCCTGAGTGCCACGCCAATTCCACGAACGCTCCACATGGCACTCTCCGGGATGAAGGACCTTTCTGTGATAAATGCTCCTCCACCTGGAAGAAAACCCGTACACGTCTATATCGCTGAATACAACGAAGAGCTGGTGAAAGGAGCCGTTGTGAGAGAGGTAAACAGAGGAGGACAGGTGATCTACGTCCACAACAGGGTGGAAGAACTTCCAGAGGTGCTCGAAAACCTGAAGAGGATGTTTCCAGAACTCAGAATAGCAATGGCACACGGTAAGATGTCCAGGAGAGTGATGGAAAAGGTCGTTCATGAGTTCTACAGTGGAAACATCGACGTTCTTTTGTGTACAACGATCATCGAAAACGGCGTTGATATACCGAACGCCAACACGCTGATCGTCGACGATGCCCACAGGTACGGTCTTGCCCAGCTCTATCAGCTCAGGGGAAGGGTGGGAAGGAGTGATAGGAGGGCTTTCGCGTACTTTCTGTATCCAAAAGGGGTTCCAAAAAGTGCTCTGGAAAGACTCAGGGTGCTCAAGGCACACACAGGTCCAGGCAGTGGTCTGCAGATTGCCATGAAAGACATGGAGATGCGGGGTATCGGAGATGTTCTGGGACTGGAGCAGCACGGAAACATCGTCTCCATTGGTTTGAAACTGTACAACGAAATCCTGAGGGAAACTGTGACAAAGGTGAAGAAAAAACGGGTAGAGAGAAAGCACACCGTTCAAGTTGAGATAGAAAATCCTCCAGGCAGGTTCTTCATACCTGAGGATTACATTTCAAACCCCGTGGAAAGACTGAGAATGTACAGAAGACTTGCGTCCGCTTCTGAAGAGGGGGAAATAGAAGAGATACTGGAAGAAATGAGGGATCGATTCGGAGAGCCGCCAGAAGAGGTGAAACTGCTTCTGGATTACTTCAGAATAAGAATAAGAGCATCAAAACTGGGTATAAGAAAAATCAGATTCGACCACTTCATGGTGGAACTCCTTCCGGGTAAAAATTCTCCACTTTTGAAACATCCAGGGTACAATCCAAGATCCGGTACTGTTGTTCTATACAAAAGGGGTGACCCGATAGAGTATCTTCTGAAGATTTTGAAAAATGAAGGGTGAGCTTTCGCTCACCCTTCGTTTTCATCCATCAATGAAAGCAGAGATTTCAAGTATTTGCTTCTTGAAGGATGTCTCAACTTTCGAAGGGCCTTGACTTCGATCTGTCTGATCCTTTCCCTTGTGACGTTGAAATACTGTCCCACTTCTTCCAGTGTTTTTGGCTTCCCATCGAGCAGACCATACCTCATCCTGAGAACCATGGCTTCTCTTGGACTGAGGGTTTTCAGAACTTTTTCCAGTTCTTCGCGCATGAGCATCCTCATGGCCTCTTTCTTTGGAGAAGGCACCGATTCGTCCGCCACGAAATCTTCTATAGAGGAGTCTTCATCTTCACCAATCGGAGACTCGAGCGAAATGGTTTCTTTTGCCGCTTCGAGTATCTCCTTTATCTTTTCTGGTGGTTTCCCCATCATCTTGGCAAGTTCCTCCACAGATGGTTCCTCTCCGTATTTCTGGTAGTATTCTCTTCTCAGCCTGTTCAACTTGTTTATCGTTTCAACCATGTGAACAGGGATTCTGATAGTTCTTGCCTGGTCTGCTATTGCCCTTGTAATAGCCTGTCGGATCCACCAGGTAGCGTACGTGCTGAACTTGTAACCCTTCCTCCAGTCGAATTTTTCCACCGCTTTGAGAAGTCCGATGTTTCCTTCCTGTATCAGATCCTGGAAAGAAAGTCCACGACCCATGTAACGCTTTGCGATGCTGACAACTAGCCTCAAATTCGACGTTATGAGCTTTTCCTTGGCCTTCTTGTCACCCATTTGAGCTCGTCTTGCAAGTTCTCTTTCCTGAGCCGGTGTGAGAAGCGGTATCTTGCCAATTTCTTTGAGGTACATCTTTATGGAATCCCTCACGTTGCTGGCGTCGTGTATTTCGGGTGATTCCTTTTCAAGGAGTTCTTCAAGTTCTTCTGTGGAAGTTTCTGTTTCCTCTTCTGAATCACTCTCGACTATGTTTATTCCGTGCTTTTCAAGTTCTTCGTATATCTTTTCTATCAGGTTCGTATCGAACTCCTCGTAATTTGGAGGAAACGCCTTGTCTATGTCTTCATAGGTGATGTATCCTTTCTTCTTTCCCTGGTTTATGAGTTTCTTTATCCGCTTTTCTATCTGGGGTGGGAACTTCTTTTCCTGTTCATTTTCAGTGATCTGTTCATCTTTCATGATTGCTTCCTTCTTTTCCGCCATACTTTCACCTCCCCTTGATCTTTCTCAAAAGGTCCAACTTCATGTTCAAGAGGATGCGCTTTTCCTCCTCATCGACACTCTGTTTTATCAACTTTTCTATCTCCTCCAGGCGTTTCTTCAACTGACGAGTTTTCAATCTCTCGGAGAGATCGCAAAAGAACTTTTCCGGATCCTTTGGAGGGGGAACTTCTTCCAGGACTCTGAAGATCCAGTCCTTCATCTCTTTCGGAAGTGTCTCTATTGCTTCGTTTATGTTCTCAATCGAAGATACTCTCTTGAAGAACTCTTTTGCATTGTGATCTTCCAGAACATCCAGGTCGAGTTCTAGTATCCTTTCTCTGAAGTTCTCGTAGTTCAAGAACAGATAGGCAAGCCCTTTTCCTTCGTCGTAGACCTTTTGCACCTTTGCCTCTTGAACAGGCACATTATTAGACCTATCGCTTTCGAAAAAGTTCAAGATCTGGTTTTCTGGTATTTGAGTCGAACTGGAAACCTCTTTCACGAGATTGTCTATATTCTTGAGGTATCCCTTTCTTCTCATCCTCTGGACCCATCTTTTCAGGAAGGAAAGATAGGACCTCATACCTGCAGGACTACCCTTATCGAAAAAAACTTCTCCCGCCTTTGTCAGGAAATACTCAAAAGAAACAGATTTTTTGAGCATATCTTTGAGAGACCCTCTTCCTTCTTTTTGAAAGAGCTCATCCGGATCCTTGTAGGGATCAGGTGTTGCTATCAAAACGTTGAACTCGTATTCCAGAAGATCTTCTAGAGATTTCAAAGTGGCTCTGAGACCTGCCCTGTCGTTGTCGAAACACAAGATCACGTTCTTTGAATATGCAGAAATTTTCAGTATGGCCTCGCGCGAAAGACTTGCTCCCAGAACTGCCACCGCGGTTGGTATACCGTCTCTTCTGAACGCCAGGGCATCGAAATATCCCTCAGTTACAACGAAAAAACCAACATCTTTCGCCACCTTTTTTGCCTCATCGAAGAGAAACAGTGTCTTTTTCTTGGAGAAGTATCTGGTATCTGGAGAGTTCAGGTACTTTGGTTCACCGTCTCCCAACAAACGACCTCCGAAGGCAACGATCTGTCCCCTGTCGTTTTTTATTGGAACGATCAACCTCCCTTCGAATCTATCGACCAGCCTGTTTCTTTTCTTCAAGGCCAGCCCGTACTTCACCACTTCGTCTTCCCTCAGATTCAACTCTTTTCCGACTTCAACGGCTATCTCCGAGCCTTCAGGAACGTAACCGAATCCGTAGTTCTCCATTTCTTCCTCGGTGAACCCTCTGGACAACAGATACTCCTTTGCCTGGTGTGATCTTTTGAGTTCGTCAACATATCTCTTCCAGACCCTCTCGTACAGATGAACGTATTTGGCGTAATCAGAACTTCCAGTTGATCTGTACGCGGAAAGATCTACACCAGCCCTTCTTGCAAGCCTTTCCAGAGCTTCCTGAAAGGTTATTCCCTCCATTTCCTGAATGAACTTGATGACGTCTCCACTTGCACCGCATCCAAAACAATGGTATATCTTCAAACCCGGGTGGACATAAAAGGAAGGATTCGTTTCTGCATGAAAGGGACAGAGTGCCCGATACGAGGAACCAACCCTTGTGAGATTCACGTACTCTGAAACCACTTCAACGATGTCGACCTTTTCCTTTATCTCCTCGATCACCTCTCGAGGAATCACACTCTCACTCCCTGGAATGCAGAGAAAAAGAGAGGTCCGGGGCAACCGGACCCCCCGAGTTGCTTTCTTTTCCAGGAGATCATCTCTTGGAGAACTGTGGTGCCCTTCTTGCTTTCTTCAAACCGTACTTCTTTCTCTCGACTTCTCTCGGATCTCTTGTGAGCATCTTGTACTTTTTGAGAACAGGTTTCAGGTTTTCATCGTACTGAAGCAGAGCGCGGGCTATACCCAGTCTCACAGCACCGGCCTGTCCAGAAAGACCTCCACCGTTTACTCTGATCACAAGATCGAATTTTCCAATGGTGTTCGTCACCTCAAGAGGTTCTATGGCGTGCTTCGTCCAGGCGATGTTTTTGAAATAATCGTTCAGACTTTCGTACTCTTTTCCGTTCACTTTGACCTTTCCATCACCAGGCCTCAGGTAAACTCTTGCAACCGCAGTCTTTCTTCTTCCCGTTCCGTAATATCCGATAACACCGGCCATTCTATTCCCTCCTCATCACAATTCAATGGGTTCTGGTTTCTGAGCCTGATGAGGATGTTCGGAAGACGCGTACACTTTGAGCCTTCTGAGCATCCTTCTACCCATCTTGTTCTTTGGAAGCATCCTCTTGACCGCAAGCCATATGAGTCTTTCTGGATGCTTCTGGAGCATCTGCCTTGCGGTCATCGATTTGAGACCACCAGGGTATCCAGAGTGCCAGTAGTACACTTTCTGATCCAACTTCTTGCCTGTGAGCACCACTTTGTCTGCGTTCACAACGATCACATAATCTCCTGTGTCAACGTGGGGAGTGTAAGTTGGTTTGTGTTTCCCCATCAAAATCTTTGCTATACGTGTCGCCAGCCTTCCAAGAACCTTTCCGGAAGCGTCGACGACGTACCATTTTCTCTCCACTTCTTCAGGTTTCACCATCGTCGTTTTTTGAACAGGAAAGTATCTAGCCATTGCTGTTCCTCCCTTCTACTATTTCTAACTTGAAAATACTCGAAACCTTCTTGTAGACGAAGAAAGTAACCATCGAGTCAACCCCGAACTTCACGAGATTGAAAGCCAGAATGAACGGAAAAAACTTCAAGTACAGATCGAAAGGAGCCTTGAAGTAGAGTGGAACGATCAACGCGTTCAAACCAAGCGCAAATCCTGTTGTGAATAGAGTGGCTATGGTCATTCCCTTTATGGCCGTTATCTTGCTTTTGTTTCTATGGTAAATGAGTCCAGCCAGTCCAACAAAGGACATTCCCAAGACTGCGTTCATCGCTATTCCCACAGGATCACCGGATTTCACCAGAAAGAACAGAATATCCTTGATCAAGATTACAAGCATACCCACCTTTGGTCCCAGCAGAAAACTCACAATGAGTGCTGGGATCTCACTGGGATCGTATTTCAAAAAACTTGCCTGTGGAAATATGGGAAATTCCAGAAACATCATGAGTGTTGCAAGGGCAGAAAACACCCCAACAAAGGAGATACGCTTTATGCTGTTCACCCTTTCACTCCTCATAGACGCTCACATACTTTTTGTTGTTTTTCTGTTCGAACTTCACCCTACCATCCTTCAGAGCAAAGAGCGTGAAATCTCTTCCCATTCCGACGTTCTTTCCTGGGTGAAACCTTGTACCCCTCTGCCTCACAAGTATGTTCCCTGCTTTTACGAATTGCCCGTCTCCCACTTTAACCCCAAGATACTTTGGAAGACTGTCTCTGCCGTTCTTTGCAACACCGCCACTCTTTTTATGCGCCATTCAGAATCACCTCCACTTTAATCTGGGAAGGAAACTTCTTCTCCAGTTCTCTCAAAGATCTCACCATCGCTGCGAGTACCTTTACTTCACACGGTTCCAGTTTTTCAAATTCCACTTTCAGATAACCCGATCCTTTCTCTATTCTGGCAACCTTTTCTTCCTTCAAGAAGTTCGCCACATGCTGAGTGAGGACACTCACGGACGCACAGGCAACTTCGTTCGATGCATGGCCTTTCACTTCGAAGAAAGTATCGGTGATGGTTACTTCTATCATACCTCAATCTTTTCGATCTTGATGGCAGTATACCACTGCCTGTGTCCTTTTTCCACCTTGCTGTTTTTCCTGGGTCTGTACTTCACCGTTTTCACCTTTCTGGCTTTGGCGTGTTCGAGCACCTTTCCAACGACCCTAGCACCTTCAACATAGGGTTTTCCCACGAGCACTTCGTTGTCCTTTCTGAGAAGTACCACTCTGTCAAAAACGATCTCGTCTCCAGGTGCGTACTCCGTCTGCTTTTCGGTGTAAAGGATCTTTCCTTCCTCCACTTTGTACTGCCTTCCTGCCGTCTCCACGATGGCGTACAAAACCTTCACCTCCCATCCGCTGGTATACAGGCGCTGAAGTACGTACCCAAAAAGGGATTTTCGACGCACTTCAAGCGCCAGAGGAGTATTTTACTACTCTTTTTTTTCGTGTTCTTTAAAAAAGAATTACTCTCCGCCTTCTTTGGGTATCAAACAGAGAAACTCCACATCGCTGTCCGTGTCGTTTCTGAATCCATGAACCTCATTTGGTTCCACGTAGATGCAGTGTCCTTCTTCCGCCACTTCTTCACCTTTCTCATCCAGAACCGTCAACTTTCCCTTCAGAACGAATATTTCATGCTCCCAGGGATGTGTGTGTCTTTCTATAACGCCAGATGGCTTCACTGTGAAGAGCCTCATGACAAAATTTCTCGCTTCCTTAAGACCTATCAGAACTCGCTTTTGAACACCTTTTACACTGTCTGTGGAGATCTCCTGGGGAGCGACATCATATGCTCTCTTTAATATCATGTCTTCTTCTTCCCTCCCTCTTTGTTCCGACGTACTCTATAACAACCCGTCTGTAAGGCTCCACTCCCACCGAGTAACTCGTAACTCCCTTGTATTTCTTAACCAGTTTGTGAACCTGTCTCCTCTCGAAGGCAAACATGGGATCGAGCATCACTTTCGTCTTCTCCGAAAGGGCCTTCTTCACCGCCTCTTCAACTATCTTTTCAAGCGATTTCCTCCTCTTTTCCCTGTAATCTCCCATGTCGAGGATCACGTTCAGTTTCGTATCACTCAGTCTGTTCAGAAAAATCATCGTGATGTGCTGAAGAGCACCCAGTGTTTTTCCATGTTTTCCTATCAACCTTCCCACGTTTTCACTGTCCACGTCAACAAAGAAACTCCTTCCAGAAGATCTCACAGAAACTTTGACGTTATTATCCACCACACTCAGTATGTCTTCCAAAAACTCTCTCAATCTCCTTTCAAAATAGGACTTTTTGATTGAAACCTCAACGACGGCCTCCTTTGAAAAGAGCCCGAATATGCCCTGAAAGCCTTTTTCCAGAACGTTCACCGTGTACTCGTTTTCTTCGAGTCCGTACCTTTTGACCACCTTCTCAATGGCTTCGTTTACAGAAGGAGCTCTTTCGATGACCTTTTTCATCTAATCCCCCCTCTTCCTCAAGCCTTTTTCGGAAGTCCCAGAAGTTCCCTGGTTGTGATTCCCTTGATCTTGTACCTTCTATAAGTGTAGTAGGTAACAGCGAGTTGAATCAGCGTGTTCGTTGTGTAGTAAAGGAACAGACCGCTTGGAAGTCCCACGAACAAGAACGGAAAGATGATGGACATTATGAGACCCTGCCAAGCCGTTCTCACATCCTGACTCGTGAGAAGGGTGGTGTAGTAACTTGACACTATCGTGATCACAAGGAAAATCCAGTTGTTGGCAAAACCACCAGCTGAAAGATCTTTCCAGATGAGAAAACCACCGCTGTAGGCAAACTCCTCCACGTAATACCTGATAACAGACCACAGAAGAATGAAGATCGGCAGCTGTATGAGGAGCATCAAACATCCGCTGGCAGGGTTCACACCCGCTTCTTTGTAGAGTTTCAGGAGAGCTTCCTGCTGTTTTGCAGGGTCTTTGTATTTCTTCTTGATCGCCTCTATCTGCGGCTGGAGTTTTCTCATGTTTATGAGCGACTTTGTCTGAGCATGGTACAACGGGTAAAGTATCAGCCTGACTATCAGTGTGAACAGTACTATCGCCCATCCAAAACTCTTTGTCAGATCTTTGAGCCACCAGAAAAACCAGACAAGTCCATAGAACACAGTATCGTACCATCTGTTGAATCCAGGGATGTTTCCAAGGGCTTTCATAAGGGATTCATAATCTTCAGGAAATGCCTTCTTGATCAAGGTTCTCTTGTTCGGTCCCATGAAGACGGTGAGCCTTTTTTGACCGTTCACCTCCAGAGTCCCTTCGAAGCGAAGCCCTTCATCATGTTTGACAAGAACCAGTGTCCTCGATTTCGAGTTGAAAGAGGCAAAGTAGTTCTCCATGTATCTGTCTGTGGAGGGATCCAATGAAACTCTGGGAAGCGTTACTTCCACGGGCCTGGAACTTTCTATGTCCACAAAAAAGAGATAATTTTCATCATTTTTTATGGTGAAAATCTTCTTCACGTATCCGTAGTTGTACACGATACTCACTTCTTCTGAAAATCCTTCCGAAGTCTTTCCTTTTCCGGTTACTATCGGATCTTCGATGACAGTAAGAGGTGTTCCCTCATCGAGCACATCGAACCCATCGTTTCCGTATGTGAAAACGTGTTTTCTGCCTTCAACGAGCGTATAGTAATCCTTCAGTATGCCTCTTTCAAGATCGAAGTGATACTCCCTGAACTTGGTCAGAACAACGATTTCTTCGTCAGAGCGTGTGACCTTGATGGGTTCGATCCCGAACAGAATGAAAGGCAAGATGACAAGTAACACTGCCACGATCTTTTTCAAGATCATCGCCTCCTCAGTTTGAACGAGAATTCTTCGGGAACCGGGTCGTATCCACCTTTTGAAAGGGGATTGCAGCGAACAACACGCCTGAGGCCCAGGAAAAGACCTTTCAGAAGGCCATGCTTTTCCAGAGCCTGTATGAAGTAATTCGAACAGGTTGGCTCGAACCTGCAGGTTGGAGGTTTCAGAGGAGAGATGTATCTCTGATAGAACCGTACGATCATTATGAGCAATCTTTTCATTCCTCTATCCTCTCTAAGAGACTGAGCAACTTTTCCTGAACAACCCAGAAGTTTATACTTTCGAACTCTTCGGACAATCTCTTCCTGGGGATCACCACGATATCGAAACCTTTCGGTATTTTGTCCTTGTTTTTCCTGAACGTTTCTCTTACCCATCTTTTCAATTTGTTTCTTCTGGTCGCTTTTCCGAACTTTCTCTTCACCACTATTCCCAATCTCGAGTGATCAAGACCGTTTTTCAAGAACAGAACCACAAAATACTCGTTTTGCAGACTCTTTCCTTCTTTGAATATTGCAAGAAAATCTTTCCTGAGCCTCAGGCGTTCCTTTCTGGTGAAACGCTCGTTCATACAGTCAGTCTCCAGCGACCCTTCTTCCTCCTGTTCCTGAGAACTCTTCTTCCTCCTGGGGTTCTCTTTCTTGCAAGAAAGCCGTGTGTTCTTTTTCTCTTTCTTCTTGAAGGCTGGTACGTTCTCTTCATCTTGCCTGACCTCCCTCTTCACGGTGTCTGGAGTACCATCGATTTTTAGTATACCATATCTGTTACCTTCCAAGTGCCAGTGCTATCTTTCCGGCAAGTTTCACGTTTTCCTCAAGAAGAGAAAGGTTTGCCTTCAGAGTTCTACCACCCGTTATCTCAACAAGCTTTCTGAGAAGGTAGGGTGTTACGTCTTTCCCTTCCACTTTCAGTTCGATGTTTTCCAGAAGATGTTCGATCTCCTCTCGTGGAACTTCGTGTTCTTCTGGAACAGGATTCAGCACCATGAGAGTCTTTTCAAGTTTCAGTTCCTCCATGGTCCTGTAGATTCTCAGGATCTCTTCTACATTCTCTACTCTCTTCACCTTTTTCCCACTTTTTCTTGAGAAAAAGAGGGGAAATTCATCTGTCATGAATCCCACTACTGGTATTTCCAGAGTTTCAAGCATCTCGAACGTTGCATCCACATCGAGGATGGACTTTATACCACTGGACACAAGAATGATCCTTGAAGATGCCATCTCCGTGAGATCCTGGGAAACGTCCACTCCACCGGGATGGACACCGCCCGTACCACCCGTCACAATGATGTCTACCCCAAATCTTTTGCAGAGAAAGATGGTGGCACTCACAGTCGTTGCAGCGTTCATTCCTTTTGCCAGTGCTATCGGAATCTCCCTTGTTCCTATTTTTTCTGAACCTTCGTTCATCATGATGGTGAGTTCATCTTCATTCATTCCCAAGATGATCTTTCCTTTCAAGACACCCACCACCGCAAGCTGGAATCCCATCTCTTCGGATATCTTCTTTGCCTTTCTGAAAAGTTCAATTGCCTCTTTTCTGGGCAGACCGTGAACGAACACGGTGGTTTCCATTCCCACTGCGGGTTTTTCCTTTTCCAGCCTGTTTTCCACAACCATGGGTATCCCTCCTAGTACTCTATGCCTTTCCTTGCTCTTACACCTTTCCTGTAGTAATGCTTCACTTCTTTCATCTCCGTGACAAGATCTGCCTTTTCGATCAGCCATTCTGGTGCGTATCTTCCTGTTATTACGAGTTCCACACTTTCGGGTCTGACACTCAGCAGGTCTTCTATTTCCTCTCTCGAAAAGAAGCCAAAATAAATCGCCACACAGAGTTCATCCAGTACGACAACGTCGTATTTTCCAGAAATCAGTCTTTCCCTGGCATCTTGAAGTCCTTCCTTTGCCTTTTTTATCTGTTCTTCAGATGGTCTTCCCACGACAAATTGGGAAGTTCCGTATTGGACGATCTCGATGTTACGGAAGAACTCCTTCAGTTTCAACTCCGAAACCGGTGTTCCCTTCAGGAACTGTCCTATGAACACTCTCAAACCCGCACAGGCTGCTCTCACCGAAAGTCCAAGGGCAGCGGTTGTTTTTCCTTTGCCGTCTCCTGTGTAAACGTGCACGTATCCTTTCAACTTCATCCCTCCTTCTTTGTATGCTAGCATAGAAAGAGGGTGAGAGAAAATGGTCATAAAGGACGTGAAACTGGTCAAGGTAGCGAAAACACCGGGTGATTATCCCCCTCCTTTGAAGGGTGAGATCGCCTTTGTTGGAAGGTCGAACGTGGGAAAATCGTCGCTTCTCAACGCTCTGTTCAACAAAAAGATCGCCTACGTGAGTAAAACACCAGGGAAAACAAGATCGATAAACTTCTACCTTGTGAATTCCAGGTACTATTTTGTGGATCTTCCTGGATACGGATACGCAAAGGTCTCCAAAAAAGAACGCATGCAATGGAAAAAACTGGTAGAAGACTACTTCGCGAACAGATGGTCCCTTCAGATGGTGTTTTTGCTTGTTGATGGTAGGATACCACCTCAGGAAACAGACCTCATGATGGTGGAGTGGTTGAAAAGTTTGAACGTTCCCTTCACCATCGTCCTCACCAAGATGGACAAGGTCAAGATGTCTGAAAGAAAGAAAAAACTGGACGAACACAAAAAGGCATTTTCAAAGTATGGGGAGTACACGATTATACCAACTTCTTCTGTGACGGGTGAGGGAATAGATGATCTTTTGAATCTGATATCAACACTCCTGAAAGAAAATTGATAAAATAGTATGGGGGCAGGGGATCTTTCAAAAGCGGAGTTTCGCAGAAAGAAATGTGGTCAGCGAAGATCCGGTAACAAGCGAAGCACTGAGACTGGGCAATGAAAGGGGGGGAAGCCATGAGAAAACTCGTGAAAATAATCCTCGTTCTTGGAAGCCTCTTTGGAGCTCTGATGGCAGTGGTTGGGACCAACAGGCTCTGGTAATGTAGTATTCTTTTATCTGGCATTCCCCTGCCCCAGTGTGTAACTCATTATACTTCCCTTAAGGAGTGAGAGTGTGATAAATCAAAGAGAAAAGTCATTTCTGATTTATTCTTTGTTTGTTCTTGTTATCTATGTTGCTCTAATTTTCATTTTCAAGAACACTTTTTCCAGAATGCAAAACACGGAATTTGTTCTTTTTCTTTTTCTGATCAGTTCTATTTTCGAGATCGCAAGTATAAAGACTTTGGAGTTTACAGGAGGAAAAATAGAAACTTCTGCCAGCATGGTCGTCCACATCACAGTGGTGTTTCTTCTTATGCCTCTGGAAGCCTCTTTGATCAACGCTTCTTCGGGTATTCTATACAAGCTGATCAAAATACCCAAAGAACGATATCCAGTGAGTCGGTATATATTCAATTTTTCACAAGTTGCCGTATCTTCATATGTCTCTAGTATTGTATTTCACTCCATAGTTGGTCAAAATTTTGTGTGGAATATTCTTGCTGTAATGATATGTACAATGGTCTATTTCATCTTGAATAACCTGTTTATATTTTTTGGTGTTTACACGCTTTCTAAACAAGATCTCCGTGAAGTTCTTTCAAAGGTAATATCAGGACCTGTTTTAAGCATGGCATTATTTATTCCTGTGGTCATCATCGTTTACATTCTTTATCAATATATGGGCTTCATCGCCATTCCCGTCTCTCTTGCTGCCGTTCTTTCCATTCAGATAGGAAACTACTACAGGTACAAATACTACGAGGCAAAACTGGAACACCTGAAACTTCTTGCAAAAAGCCTGGAAGAAAAAGACAGGTACACCCGTGGACACAGCGAACGGGTAGCAGAACTTGCAAGAAAAATGGCAAGAAAACTCGGATTTTCTCCCAAAATGGTAGAGCGAATCTACAACGCAGCATTTCTGCACGATATAGGAAAGATCGGAATACCAGATCACGTACTGAAAAAACCAACCATCCTTTCAAAGGAGGAAATGGACATAGTGAAGAACCATCCGGTCATGGGTGAAGACATACTGAGGGAGGTGGACATATTCAACAACAGAGAAAGCAAGTGGGTGAGGCATCACCACGAAAGATGGGACGGCACAGGATATCCCGATAGATTGAAAGGAGAAGAGATACCCCTTCCCTCAAGAATCATAGCAGTTGCAGATGTGTACGAGGCACTCACAAGTGACAGACCGTACAGAAAAGCGCTCACGAAAGAAGAGGCAAGAGAGATCATGATGAAACAGATGAGTGGCACGGTACTCGACCCAGATCTCGTCAAACTTCTTTTTGAAATACTCGACGAGGAAGGAGAGGAGGAAAAAGAAAAATGATGGTTGACGTGTTCATCATTGCATTGATCCTTTCACTGATAACTGGCAACATCAAAAACATCCTGAAGTACAACTACAGAGGGCTTTATCTTTTTGCCGTTCCGTTTTTCCTTCAGTTTCTCCCCTGGAAAGAGATCACCGTTCCTGTTTCCTTTTTCATGCTGTTTCTTTTCTTTGTATGGAACAGAAACCTGCCTGGCTTTAAACTCATGGCAGCAGGTGCTGTTTTGAACGGATTCACCATGAGTGTCAACGGTGGAAAGATGCCGGTTTGGGAACCAACACTCAGACTCCTCAATCTCGGCCTGGATTTCAAACACAGTGTGTTCACCGAGTTTTCCTGGAAAACGATACTGGCAGATTACATCCCCGTTTATCTTCCGTGGGGAAGAAGGTTTGTGATAAGTCTGGGAGACATCCTGGTGTTCATCGGTGTTTTCATTTTCTTCGTTCTAAAACCTCGATTCCAAAACCAACCGTCCCAGGTCCCACATGGGTCGTGATGACTTTTCCCATGGGTGAGATTATCTCATCCACAACCTCATACTTTTTCCTGAGAGTGTTCAGAAGTTCCATGACCCCTGCTTCGTTGTCTGCATGAACACCTATCACCCGAAGTTTTGAGCCTTCCGGTGTATCTTCTCTGAGTTTTTCGATGAGAGCCTCAATGGCCTTCCTGTCACCCCTTACCTTCCTGTAAGGTATGAGTTCTCCGTCTTCGATATGAAGACACACTCTTATTTTCAGAAGATTCCCAACAAATCCCTGGAATTTGCTCACCCTTCCCCCTTTGACCAGGTAGTTGAAATCCGAAACATAAAAGATCGCTTTGAAATCACTGCTTTTCATTCTCTCATCGATCCTTTTCAAAACTTCCTCAACAGTTACTCCTTTCTCCAGCATTTCCCTTGCCACCCGTGCTGGAAGTGGAATGGCACCGGATGCAAGCCGAGTGTCAACGACGTGTACAGGTATATCAACTTCTCTGGCTGCAAGAACAGCGGAGTTATACGTTCCAGAAAGTTTAGAGGATATGGTGAAAACCAGTACAGTATCGTATCCTTCTTCCTGATATTTAAGGTACTTTTTCTTGAAATCCTCCACGCTCGGCTGAGAGGTCTTTGGAACACTGCTTGCTTCTTTTATCCTCCTGTAGAAGTTCTCTATTTCTTCAGGGGTTCTTTCGTCTGGCTCGGACGTTCCATCCTCCCATACCACGTAGAGAGGTATGCTGTCCATGTCGTACTTTTCCATCCAGGAAAAGGGAATGTCAGCAGTGCTGTCAACGAGAATCTTTACCTTCATGGTTTAGCCCCCCGTCCTTTCCTTTATTATCGAGGCTGCACCGAGGATCCCAGCGTCCTCCACCAAAGGACTTGCCACTATTTCATAGGTTCCCACGAAAGAGGGCATGATGTAATCTATTACCTTCTCCTTCAAAGGATCGAACAAAACGCTTCCTGCCCTGGAAATACCCCCACCTATGATCACTATTTCCGGGTTGAATATATGAATGTATCCAGCCACAGCTCGCGCCAGTGCGTCCACCACCCTGTCTCTTATCATGAGGGCAAAACGATCTCCCTGCCTTGCAGCGTCGAAAAGATGCTTGGCGTCTGCCTTCTCTGGAGAGCCTGCCAGTTTGTAAACCAGAGAATCACGGTACTTCTTGTAGCCTTCCCTGAGGAATCTTCTTATCGCCGTTGCAGAGGCTACCGCTTCAAGACATCCCCGTGTTCCGCAGTTGCACATGGGACCGTTTGGTTCCACAACAACGTGTCCCAGTTCTGCTCCTATTCCGTCTTTTCCTGTAAGAAGCTGGCCGTGAGTGATGACGCCTCCTCCGATTCCCGTTCCAAGTGTCAGGGCAACTATGTGGTCATGGCCTTTTCCAGCACCGAACCATTTCTCACCGAGAACGAAAGCGTTTGCGTCGTTTTCGAGGAAAGCTTTCTTTTTTGTGAGTTTTGATATCTCCTGGGTTAGGGGAACGTTGTGCCAGTCTGGAAAGTTCGGAGAGAACCTTACAACTCCGTTTTCTCTGTCTATCGATCCGGGAGAACCTATTCCAACATAAGGAGCATCCTCACCGTCAGATACCTCAAGAATTGCCTCTGCAATCCTTCTGATCACATCGTCTTTTCCGTTGTCAACAAGCGTATCGCGGGTGATTTTCTTCAGGATCTTTCCGTCTTCGGTGACCAGACCTACAGAGAATGTTGTTCCACCGAGATCAACACCTATCAGTTTCAACTCCAGCACCTCCTGGCATGATCAATACCTTGCTTTTTCCTTGTCTATCAATTTTAAGAATTCCTCGTTTGAGGATGTTTCAGCAAGTTTGTTAAGGATCAATGTCAATCCCTCTTCCTCTGTCATTGCAGAGAGCATTCTTCGAAGAAGCCAGACTTTCTTCAATGTCTCCTCGTCCAGGAGAAGTTCTTCTCGCCTGGTTCCAGAGAGGAGAAGATTGATGGCAGGGAATATTCTCTTGTTCGCCAGCTGCCTGGAAAGAACGAGTTCCATATTACCTGTTCCCTTGAACTCTTCGAATATAACCTCGTCCATCTTCGATCCGGTCTCCACCAGGGCGGTGGCAATTATCGTGAGACTTCCACCTTCTCTTGTGTTTCTTGCTGCTCCAAAGAATCTCTTTGGCTTGTAAAGAGCTGCGGGATCCACACCACCGGTCAGGAGCTTTCCACTCGGGGGAACAACTATGTTGTAAACCCTTGCAAGCCTTGTCAGACTGTCAAGGAGAATAACCACATCGTAGTTGAACTCAACCAGACGCTTTGCCATCTCGAGAGTGAGCTCTGCAACCTTCACCTGCTTGTCAGGAGGCATATCAAAAGGAGCCGCTATGACTATGGCATTCGTGGATTCCTTTATGTCTGTCACTTCCTCAGGCCTTTCATCAACAAGTAGTATGATTCTTATGGTATCTGGATGGTTCTCAGCTATGCCGTTTGCTATCTCTTTCAGGATGGTGGTTTTTCCCGCTTTGGGCGGTGCGACGATCATTCCCCTCTGACCTTTTCCAATGGGTGCGAAAAGATCGATGAGTCTTGTGGAGAATATCTTCGGATTCGTTTCAAGAATGAATCTCTCTCTCGGGTAGTCTGGTGTGAGATTGTCGAAATTCACCCTTTCACTTGCAGCTTCAACTGGACGGTAGTTTATGGCTTCGATTTTTATCATGGCAAAATACTTTTCTCCCTCTTTTGGTTTCCTTATGACACCCGATATGATGTCGCCCGTGTTCAGGTTGAATTTTCTGATCTGAGAGGGAGAGATGTATATATCATCGTTGCTTGGAAGCAGGTTGTCCTCGATGCGTCTGAGAAAACCAAAACCCTCTGGATGTATCTCCAGAACACCTTCACCGAAGAAATAACCGGAGGATTCAGTCTGCGCTTTCAAAATTGCGAATATGAGATCTCTCTTTCTCAGAGAGGTGTACCGAGGAATACCCAGTGATTTTGCTATCTCGTAAAGCTGCTTTATGTTCATCGATTCCAGCTCGGATATACTGATGGTTTTCTGCTCTTCTGGCAACTTTTCACCCCCTAGGAACTGGTGGAAGGAGGAAAAGGCGGGAAAGAAAAAAGGAGGCATCAGCCCTCCTGACTGGATGCCTCCACCAGCTGAACGAGTGACATCTCGGCGGCGTCTCCCCTTCTGAAACCTATTCGGATGACTCTCACGTAGCCGCCTCTCCTTCCAACGTAGTTTTTCGCTATCTCATCCACCAGTTTGTTCGTAAGCCTTCTATCTCCAAGCACTGCATTGATCTGCCTTCTCAAATGAACACTTCTTGCTTTATCTTCAGTTGTGGCGGCTTCTATGGCTTTGCTGACAAGTTTGTCCATGAACGTCTTCAATGCCTTTGCCTTGGCCGTGGTGGTCACGATGGACCCGTGCTCAACAATCTCTCTTGAAAGATTCCTCAAAAGACTTCTTCTGTGACTACCGTACCTTCCCAGTTTGTGTCTCTTCATTCTGTGCCTCATCTTTCATTCCCCCTTCCTGAGCTCGAGTCCGAATTTTTCCTTTAACTTCTTTTTAACCTCATCAAGAGACTTCTGACCGAAGTTTTTGATCTTCAAGAGTTCATCCTCTGTCTTGCTCATCAAATCGCCTATTGTTTCTATCTTTGCCCTCTTGAGGCAGTTCAGAGATCTGACAGACAGCTCAAGTTCGTCTATTTTCTTGCTGTACACATCGAGGTTTTCGACGCTTTCCTGATCCTCGCCCTCGACAGCGGTCAAGGCTTCTTCCTCATCCTCTTCCGTGATTATGTACTCTTCGGATATCTTCATTTCCGGAAGGCCTTCCATAACGATCCTGAAGTGGTTTATCAAAATGTCGGCTGCTTTCCGTAACGCTTCTTCGGGTCTTATCGACTTTTTCGTCCACACTTCGAGTATGAGTTTGTCGTAGTCCGTCCTCTTTCCCACACGCACATTCTCCGTTAAGAAATTCACTTTCATAACCGGACTGAAGACACCATCGATCGGTATCCATCCCACTTCAGGCCTTTCATCCCTTTCTGAGACCGGAACGAAGCCTTTTCCGACCTCAGCGTAGATTTCAAAAAAGAGATCTGCCTTCGAATTCAAAGTTGCTATGTGGAGGTCTGGATTCGCCACCTCTATACCGGCGGGTGTCTTTATGTCACCGGCCACGAGTTCTCCTGGACCTTTCTTTTCCACTTCCATTTTGATTCTGTCCTTGACGGTCACGTTCACACGGAACTGAACCTTTTTCAGGTTCAATATGATATCGAGTATATCCTCCTTTACTCCTTCGATGTAATCGTACTCGTGATATTTTTCAGGCTTTATAAACCTTACTCCGACGATTGCAAGGGAGGGTATGGAAGAAAGAAGAACCCTCCTCAATGCGTTTCCTATGGTAATGGCGTACCCTCTCTCAAGTGGAGAAAGCGAGAACCTGGTGTAGTAATAATCTTTTTCTTCCCGCTCTTCTTCCACCTTCAACTTCTTCGGCATTACAAACTCTACCATTTTCATCACCTCGAGTAGAATTCGATAACAGTCTGCAGATCGACCGGAAGATCTGTGACTTCTTCAAGACGTGGATACCTCAGGAAGGTTCCTTTGTAGTTGTCGAAATCAACCTCTATCCATGGCACCGTGTTTCTTTCCCTGTTGAACTCTATGGCTTTCTTGATCACTTCTATGTCCCTGCTCTTTTCCCTGACCTCCACCACATCGTTCGGTCTCAGAAGATAGCTTGGAATGTCAACCTTTTTCCCGTTTACGAGGAAGTGTCCATGGTTGACGAGCTGTCTTGCCTGTCTTCTGTTGATAGCAAAGCCCATCCTGTACACGACGTTGTCGAGCCTTGCCTCGAGAAGTTGAATCAGGTTTTCTCGCGTGTCGCCTGCTCTCTTCATAGCTTTTTCAACGTACCTTTCGAACTGCCTTTCGAGGATGCCGTATATTCTCTTGACCGTTTGCTTGGCTCTGAGCTGTATTCCATACTGAGTGAGCTTACTTCTCCTCTGGCCGTGCTGTCCAGGAGCGTAGGGTCTTCTATCGAAAGCACACTTGTCCGTGTAGCATCTTTCACCTTTGAGGTAGAGTTTCATGCCTTCCCTTCTGCAAAGCCTGCAAACAGGTCCTGTGTACCTTGCCATTTTCTTCCCTCCTTACACTCTTCTCCTCTTTTTGGGTCTGCAACCGTTGAAGGGAATAGGGGTAACGTCTTTTATCTGGTTGATTTCAAGGCCCGCTCCTTGAAGTGTTCTGATGGCAGGTTCCCTTCCCGGACCGGGTCCCTTGACCAGAACATCCACCCTCTTTATTCCCATTCTGAGGGCTTCTCTTGCCACCTTATCAGCGGCCAGCTGAGCGGCATACGGTGTTCCCTTTCTGGTCCCCTCGAAACCGACGGTGCCTCCACTGGCCCATGTCAGAGTGTTTCCATCCTTGTCTGTGAGAGTGATGATGGTGTTGTTGAAAGTGGACTTTATGTGGACAACGCCATAATCGAAACTGAGTTTTTTCTGTTTTTTCCTGGTCGATGTCCCTTTCTTTCTGGCCATTCATTTCCCTCCCTCATGAAGACTTCTTTTTGGTCTTTATCCTGCTGGGCCTTGGGCCCTTTCTGGTTCTTGCATTGGAACGGGTCTTTTGACCTCTAACCGGAAGACCGAGTTTGTGTCTTATGCCTCTGTAGCATCCTATTTCTATGAGCCTTCTGATGTTTCTCTCTACCTCGCTTCTCAGCTCACCTTCGACCTTGAAGTGGTCCTGTATGTACTTGGTTATCTTGCTTATTTCTTCATCGGTGAGTTCACCAACTCTTTTGTCTGGATCCACACCGGTATTCTTCAATATCTCAAAGGATCTGCTCCTGCCGATTCCGTAAATGTAGGTCAGTGCAACCCAGACTTTCTTGTTGTTGGGTAGCTCGACACCAACGATACGAGCCATTCATTTCCCTCCTTCTCAACCCTGCTTTTGATTGTGTTTTGGATTAACCTTGCAGACAACATAAACTCTCTTTTTCCTTCTGATTATCTTGCAGTGCTCACATCTTTTCTTCACAGAAGCTCTCACTTTCATATCACTCCACTCCTTTCGTTACTCTGGTTTTTTTCTATAAACGATTCTCCCTCTGGTGAGATCGTACACAGAGAGTTCGACAACAACACGATCACCCGGTACCAGCCTTATGAAATGCTTTCTCATCCTGCCGGACACGTGGGCCAAAACCTTATGACCATTGTCTAATTCTACTCTAAACATGGCATTTGGTAAAGCCTCTATTATCGTACCTTCCATCCGAATGACATCTTCTTTTCCCATTTCATCCCTCCCTGGTCAATATCTCTGCCCCATCTTCTGTGATCAGCACGGTATGTTCAAAATGAGCACATCTTGAACCATCCACAGTCACCGCGGTCCATCCATCATCTTTCACTACAACCCTCCAGTCTCCCTCACTCACCATGGGTTCTATGGCCAGTGTCATTCCTTTTCGAAGAGCGATTCCCGTTCCCGGTGTGCCGTAATTTGGAACCTGAGGATCTTCGTGGAGTTCTCTGCCTATTCCATGTCCCACATAGTCCCTTATAACGTTGAAGCCTGCTGATTCGACGAATTCCTGTATACAGTGAGATACATCTCCCAGTCTGATTCCAGGTTTTATGATCTTTATGGCTCTTTCGAGGGCTTCTTTTGTCACCCTCACCAGTTCCTTTCCTCTTTCATCAGTCTCGCCGACTATGTAGGTGATTGCTGCATCTCCGTAAAGTCCCTGATACGCTGCTCCTACATCGATCGACACGATGTCTCCTTCTTTGAAAACTTTTTCCTTCAACGGTAAACCATGGACGACCTCTTCGTTCACCGAAACACAGGTTGCATATTCGTATCCGTTGTATCCTTTGAAAGCCGGTTTCACCCTGTACTTTTTGAAGACCTCCAGAACAACCTTTTCAACATCCCACGCTGTCTTTCCAGGAAGGACCACTCTTTTTGCCTCTCGCAGGGCAACCGCTACTGCTTCTCCGGCACGTTTCATTTTCTCGATCTCTGAGGGTGTCTTTATCCTTATCATTTATCACTCCACCCTATTATTTTGAGTACCTCGGCAACCACGTTGTCGATCCCTATCGTGCCGTCCACTCTTTTGAGGATACCCTTTCTCCCGTAATAGTCTATCACGGGTTGTGTTTTTTCGAGGTAAACCTTGTATCTGTGTCTAACCGTTTCCTCTTTGTCGTCGTCTCGCTGAACGAGTTTCACCTTACAGTCATCGCACAGCTCGTCCTCTTTTGGTGGAAGTGAAATCATGTTGTAGATTCTACCGCACTTTGGGCAGATTCTTCTCGAGGTGAGCCTTTGGACAACCACGTCCTCTGGAACATCAAAAAGCACGGCAGCTGTGAGATGTTTGTTTTGAGATTCCAGGAAAGAGTCGAGAAACTCCGCCTGGGCTACGGTCCTTGGATACCCATCCAGAATGAACCCCTTTTCACAATCTTTCTCTGAAAGTCTTCTTTTCACAACCTCGTTCACCAGTTCATCAGGAACCAGTTCTCCCTTTTCCATTATCTCCTTTATTTTCTTTCCAAGTTCATCGTTTTCCTTCTTCACAATATCTCTGAAGATGTCACCGGTGGATATATGGGGAATACCCGTCTTTTCCTGGATTCGTTTTGCGTACGTACCTTTTCCGGCCCCTGGAGGTCCGAGAAACACCAGATATGCCATCATCTTCTCCCCCTTATTCTACCTTTTTTGAGGAAACCTTCGTAGTGTCTCATCACCATGTGTGTCTCCATCTGCTGAATTATGTCCAGGGCAACTCCAACAGCGATCAGAGCAGACGTTCCTCCGATCCAGACATTCACTTTTATGGCTCCCTGAACCAGATACGGAAGAAGCGCTATAACGACAAGAAAGATGGCTCCAATGAACGTTACTCTGTTCAGAACCCTGTGGAGGTACTGCTCGGTTGGTCTTCCCGGTCTCAGACCAGGAACGTATCCTCCGTATTTTTGAATGTTGCTGGATATTTCTCTGGGATCGAATATCACAACACTGTAGAAGTAGGTGAAGAAGAAAACGAGCAGACCGTAGATGAGCAGATAAAGGAATCCTCCTGCTCTAAAAAGACTCTTAAGGGTTTCGCTGTTCGTTATGGAAGCAATTGCCGATGGTATCGAAACAATGGCACTGGCAAAGATTATCGGTATCACTCCACCCTGGTTCACCTTTATGGGAAGATAAGTGCTCGCTCCTCCATAAACCCTTCTTCCAGTGACCCTTCTTGCATACTGGATGGTGATACGCCTTTCTGCCTGCTGAACAAGGATGATACCAAAGACGGTGATGAGAGCAATCGCTATCAGAAAGATCCATTCCAGTATGTTGAGACCACCAAGATATGCCCTTCTGATGTAACTTGGATACCTTGCTACTATCCCAGCGAAGATCAGAATGGATATGCCGTTACCTATTCCTCTTTCAGTGATCCTCTCACCGAGCCAGAGCAAAAACATCGTTCCTGCCAGCATGGACATGGTGGAAAGGATGGTGAACTGAAGCGCATTCACGCCGGGAGCCACCATATCCGGGTTAGATCTGGCAAGGGAAAATGATATGAAGAACGCCTGGAAACCTCCTATCAAAAGTGTGAGGCGCCTTGTGTAGGCTGCGAACTTTTTCCTTCCCTCTTCACCCTCTCTGAGCATTTCTTTCAATGAAGGCATAACAGATGCAAGGAGTTGAAGTATGATCGATGCGGTGATGTAAGGTGTGACGCTCATGGTGAAAACAGAAAACCGACTGAGAGCACCTCCGGTGAACACATCGTAGAAACTGAGAATCCCGGCAACACCAGCTGTTTCTGCTATCCTCCTGAAGATTTCCCCCCACGCTTCCAGATTCAAACCAGGAACGGGGATATAGATCCCCATCCTGAAGACGATCAAAGCGAGAAAGGTGAAGATTATCCTGCTTCGCAATTCCGGTATTTTGAAAGCGTTTCTAAGGGCTTGCCACATTTATATCACCTCAGCCTTACCACCGACGCTTTCTATCTTCTCCAGTGCACTCTTGCTGAAGGCGTGTGCCTTGACTATGAGAGGTTTGGTGAGTTCTCCGTCTCCGAGTATCTTTATTCCATCCTTCATATCCTTTACGATTTTCCTTTCAAGGAGTTTTGCGGGAGTAACTTCCTCGTTTGCCTCAAACTTTTCCTCGAGCACTTTGACGTTCACAACAGCGTAAACTTTCTTGTTTATATTCTTGAAACCTCTTTTTGGAAGCCTTCTCTGGAGAGGAGTCTGCCCTCCTTCAAACCAGGGATGTACCTTTCCTGTTCCCCTTGCTTTCTGTCCTTTGTGTCCTCTTCCACTGGTTTTTCCGTGACCAGAGCCCGGACCTCTTCCCACTCTCTTTCTCTTTTTCATCGAACCAGGAGTTGGCCTCAGATCCTCAAGCCTCATGCTTCGTTACCCCCTTCCTCGACCTCTTCCACCTCTACGAGGTGCCTTACTTTTCTTATCATTCCCCTAATCTGCGGGCAATCGTCTTTGATAACCACCTGATTCATCCTTCTGAGCCCCAGCCTCTTCACCGTGTCTTTTTGATCCCAGGGATAGCCAATGGGACTTTTCACAAGTTTTATTTTCAACTTCTTAGGCATTGCCCTCCCTCCTTACACCTCTGTACACCTCTTCGACTGTGATGTCTCTGAGTTTTGCTACCTTTCTTGGATCGAGAAGTTCTTTCAATCCGTTTATCGTGGCCATCGCCAGGTTCAGCGGATTCGTAGAACCGAGTGCCTTCGTGAGAATGTTTTGAATTCCAGCAAGTTCAACGACCGCTCGAACTGTTCCACCCGCTATGATACCCGTACCCGGCGCAGCGGGTTTCAGAAGAACTCTGGAAGCATCCTGTCTTCCGATCACTTCGTGGGGAATCGTTCCATTGATAACGGGAACTTCTATAACGTTCTTTTTTGCATCGGCAATCGCCTTTCTGATGGCTTCTGGAACCTCTCGGGCCTTGCCTATACCAAGACCAACTTTACCGTTTTTGTTTCCAACAATAGCAACCACTCTGAAACTGAGATTTTTTCCACCTTTTGTAACCTTGGAAGTTCTTCTGATCTCTATTATCTTTTCTTCAAATTCTTCGTATTGGATCTCCCTCATGACTTCCTGTGTTTCCACAGTATCACCCTCCTTTAGAATTCGAGTCCAGCTTCTCTGGCACCATCCGCCAGGGCCTTGACCCTACCGTGATACTTGTATCCTCCCCGATCAAACACGACTTTCTTTATTCCCTTCTCGATGGCTCTTTTTCCTATGAGAAGCCCAACCTCTTTTGCTGCCTCGATGTTCCATGTTTTCTGAAGTTTTTCCCTGAGTTCAGGGTCGAGCGTTGAGGCGGAAACAAGGGTATGCCCTATCGTGTCGTCTATGATCTGAGCGTATATGTGCTTGTTACTTCTGAACACACAGAGTCTGGGTCTTTCGGGAGTGCCAAAGACCTTCTTTCTGACTCTCCTGTGTCTTCTGATTCTTCGCTCGTTCCTGGACTCCTTCTTTATCATACAACAACCCCCTTTTATGCTTTCTTACCTTCCTTCTGTCTCACCACTTCACCAACGTACCTGATACCCTTGCCGGTGTAAACGTTCGGTGGTCTGAACGCTCTTATCTCGGCCGCCACCTGTCCTACCCTCTGTTTGTCTATGCCGGAGACAACGATTCTGTTCGGTGCCGGAACTTCTACCTTCACATCGCTCGGAATCTCGTAGACGACAGGGTGTGCATAACCAAGGTTCATTACAAGGGTATTTCCCTGGAGTTGGGCCCTGTAACCTATTCCCACTATTTCGAGCTCTTTTTTGTAACCTTCTGTTACACCGATCACCATGTTCCTGATGAGAGACCAGTAAGTCCCCTGGAACATCTTCACTTTTCTCCAGTCGGACTTTCTCCTGACTTGAGCTTCGTTTGGCCTTATCCATACCTTTCCATCTTCAATTTCTATCTTCACATAAGGAAGAAAGTCTTGTGTCAGTTCCCCCTTGGGGCCTCTCACTTTAACGGTACCATCGTTTACTTCCACAGTGACACCCTGGGGAATGTTTATAGGCTTTTTTGCGAGTCGAGACATTCAAGACACCTCCTCACCAGACGTAAGCGATTACTTCTCCACCGACTCCAAGCTGACGTGCTTCTTTGTCCGTGAGAACACCCTTAGAAGTTGTGAGTATGGCTATTCCAAGACCGTTCTTCACCTTGGGTATATGGTCTTTGTCAACGTAGACTCTTCTTCCTGCATGAGAAACCCTGACAATCCCATGGATAACCCTTTCTCTGTTTTTCCTGCCGCCTTTGTATTTGAGATAAACTCTCAGTATACCCTGTTTGCCATCTTCGATGTATTTGTAATCGGCTATGAAACCTTCCCTCTTCAAGATTTCACATATCTTCCTTTTGAGATTAGAAGCGGGTATGTCGGTGTATTCTTTGAAAACCATGTTTGCATTTCTGATCCTCGTTAGCATATCGGCGATTGGGTCACTCCACACAGCATCATCCCTCCCTTACCAGCTTGCCTTCCGAACACCAGGGAGCTTTCCTTCCAGAGCAAGTTTTCTAAAGCAAACCCTGCACAGGCCGAATTCTCGATAAACTGCCCTTGGACGTCCACAGATGTGGCATCTGGTGTATTCACGAACCTTGTATTTTTTGGGTTTCTTCCATCTTTCTATCATCGCTTTCTTGGCCATTCATCTCACCTCCATTATCCTTTCTTGAAAGGCATTCCAAAGAGTTCAAGCAGTCTTCTGGCTTCCTGGTCCGTCTTGGCAGTTGTGACTATGGTTATGTCCATTCCCTGAATCCTTCTCACTTCATCGGGGCTTAGTTCTGGAAACACCAGCTGTTCAGAGAGGCCAAAGGAGTAGTTTCCTCTTCCATCGAAAGAGTTCGGATCCAGTCCCCTGAAGTCTCTCACCTTTGGAAGAACGATGTTTATGAGTTTGTAGAGAAAGTTGTACATCATGGCTTTTCTGAGAGTAACCTTGAGACCTATGGGCATTCCCTTTCTTATCTTGAAGTTGGATATGCTTTTTCTTGCCCTGGTAACAACGGGCTTTTGCCCGGTGATCTTTGCAAGTTCGTTTGCATGTCTTTCTATGATATCGTAGTTTCTGGATCCTTCACCGATTCCCATGTTAACAACGATCTTGACCAGTTTGGGCACCTGATGAATGTTCTTGTAGTTGAACTCCTTCATCAAAGCCGGAACAATTTCCTTTTCATACTTTTCTTTCAGAGGAACGTATTCGAATCTCATACCGATTCCTCCCTCAGTCTTTGTCAATGATCTCACCACACTTCTTACAGTATCTCACCTTTTTTCCATCTTCGGTAAACCTGTATCCCACCCTTGTTCTCTTGTCACAGGCGGGACAGACAACCATAACTTTGCAGGCATAAATTGGTGCTTCTCTCTCTATGATTCCACCTTCTCGAAGCTGTGGAATGGGTCTCTGGTGCCTCTTTACCATGTTCACACCCTCGACTATCACCTTGTCCTCCTTCGGCAAAACCCTGAGCACCTTTCCTCTCTTACCTTTATCTTTCCCGGAGATTACCTCAACCAGATCTCCCTTTTTTATCCTCATCCTCATATCACCTCACCAAACTTCTGGTGCAAGAGATACGATTTTCATGAAACCTTTTTCACGAAGTTCTCTCGCAACGGGTCCGAATATTCTCGTTCCCCTTGGGGCATTGAACTTGTCGATCAGAACAGCAGCGTTGTCATCGAATCTGATGTAGGTACCATCGCTTCTTCTGATCTCTTTCTTTGTTCTCACGATGACAGCCCTTACTACGTCTCCCTTCTTCACATCGGAGTTGGGAATAGCGTCCCTGACAGAACATACAACGATGTCCCCAACCGTTCCGTACTTCTTGTGAAAACCACCAAGAACTCTTATCACTCTGAGTTTTTTGGCCCCGGAGTTGTCAGCCACGTTGAGATAGGTTTCCTGCTGGATCATGACTCAGCCCCTCCTTTTTCCTCAACCACTTCCCCTTCGATTTCTTCAAGTTCGTCCTGAACTTCCTCTTCTTCCTTCAGGATTCTCTCAGGTTCAAACCTCTTTATGATCTTCACAACTCTCCATCTTTTGGTCTTGCTGAGAGGTCTGGTTTCTTCTATTTCAACAACGTCCCCTACTCTGCATTCGTTCTTCTCATCGTGAGCGTGGTACTTTTTGGTTCTCTTGATGTATTTTTTATAGAGGGGATGCTGCACGTGTCTTTCTACTGCCACAACGACTGTTTTATCCATTTTATCGCTCACAACTACACCTATCATTCGTTTCCTGGGCATGATTTCACCTCCTTATACCTAGCTCCCTTTCTCTCAGTATGGTCTTTATCCGTGCGATATCCCTTTTTGTCAGTTTTATGAGAGATGTATTTTTTAACTGCCCCATGGCCAGCTGGAACCTCAACTCCATCAACTGTCTCTTCTTCTCTTCGAGAAGATTTCTGAGTTCTTCGTCTGTGTAATTTCTGAGTTCAGAAGCCTTCATACTGCCTCACCCCCAATGTGGTGACGGGGTACTACTTTCGTGGCTATCGGCAACTTGCTGGCAGCGTATCTGAGGGCTTCATGGGCTGTTTCTTCGTCGACCCCGGCTATTTCAAAGAGAATCTTTCCAGGTTTCACAACGGCGACCCAACCTTCCACGTTACCCTTTCCTTTACCCATCCTGGATTCAGCGGGTTTCTTCGTGTAAGGTTTGTCGGGGAATATTCTTATCCAGATCTTTCCGGCTCTTTTCATAACCCTCATCATCGCTATTCTGCAGGCTTCTATTTGCTGGGCCGTTATCCAGGCCGGCTCAAGCGCCTTGAGGCCCCACTCACCAAACTGAACGAGCGTTCCTCCCTTTGCCTTTCCTTTCATTCTTCCTCTCTGTTGTTTTCTGTATTTGACCCTTCTTGGCATCAACATGGTGATTACCTCCTTTAAATATCAGCGTCTCCTTTGTAAATCCACACCTTGACACCAATGGTTCCGTATTTCGTCCAGGCAACAGCCGTTCCGTAGTCTATTATTGCCTTTATCTTCTGAAGGGGCAGTCTTCCTCTGAGGTACCACTCTCTCCTTGCTATTTCCGCCCCACCAAGTCTTCCGGCAACCATCACCTTTATTCCCTGGGCACCCTTCCTCATTGCGTTCATGATAGCCCTCTTCATGGCCACTTTGTACGATGCCCTCTTTTCTATACGGGAAGCAATGGATTCGGCGACAAGCTGTGCATCGAGCTCGGGCGTTTTTATTTCTTCGATGTTGATGACCATCCTTCTGTTGAACCTCTTCTCCAGTTCTTCTCTCAGGCTTGTAATCTCTGCTCCCTTCCTTCCTATGATGATACCAGGTCTTGCGGTTTTCACCGTGATGTTGACCCTTTCAGCGTCGGGTCTTTCTATGTATATTTCACTGATTCCGGCGTGGTAGTACTTGTTCTTTATTATCTTTCTGATCTCTTCATCCTCAAGAAGCCATTCTTTGTAATTTTTTTCGTTGAACCATTTTGCCTGCCAATCGGCGCTCAGCCCGAGCCTGAATCCTCGAGGATGCACCTTCTGACCCACTTTATCACCTCACTCTTCTGATGATATCCTTTTTTCCAGTTCTTCCAAAGCCTTTCTGTACTCTTCTTCTCTGGTGCGGTCTCTTACAACGACGGTGATATGGGACATTCTCTTTTTGATTATGTCCGCCCTTCCTCGTCCCCTGGGCCAGATTCTCTTCAGTCTTGGCCCATCGTTCACATAACACTCGGCAACATAAAGATTGGCAGCATCGAGTCCGAAGTTGTTTTCGGCGTTCGCAACAGCCGATCTCAGGACTTTTTCGATAATCCTGGCAGCCTTCTTCGGTGAGAAGGCGAGTATTCTGAACGCCTCTTCAACGGACTTTCCTCTTATCGTGTTCGCAACAGCCCTCGCCTTTCTTGGAGAAATGCGGATGTATTTTGCAACAGCTCTGGCCTCTATCTTTGGAAGAGAATCCAGAAGTTCCTTTCTTTTTTTATGGAAAAGAGAACGCTTCAGTCCGTTCCTTGGTATCTGGAGTTTCATCGTTTCCCTCCTCACTTCTTCAACTCGCCTTTTTTGGCTTTTTTATCGGCATGACCCCCAAACCTTCTGGTTGGAGCGAACTCTCCCAGTCTGTGTCCTATCATGTTTTCCGTAATGTAAACAGGTATGTGCTTCATACCGTTGTAAACGGCTATCGTATGTCCGACCATTTCTGGAATGATCATTGAAGCTCTGCTCCAGGTCTTTATGACCTTCTTTTCTCCAGTTTCGTTGAGTTTTCTTATCTTTTCCAGAAGTTTTCTATCTACATAGGGGCCCTTTTTCTTGGAACGACCCATTCAGTTCACCCCCTTATACCTCGTTTCTTCTTCTGACAATGAATTTGTCAGAAGGTCTCTTTCCGCGTCTTGTCTTGTAACCCTTGGTGGGCAGACCCCATGGACTGGTTGGATGGTGTCCTTTACCTCTTCCTTCACCACCACCGTGTGGATGATCCACCGGGTTCATGGCAACACCTCTGACATGAGGCCTTCTGCCAAGCCACCTTACCCTTCCTGCTTTTCCGTGGACTTCGTTCTTGTGATCTTCGTTACCAACAACACCCACCGTTGCGTAACATTTGATATGTACCTTTCTCAGCTCGCCAGATGGCATTCTAAGAAGAGCGTAATCTCCTTCTTTTGCCATGATCTGACAGTAAGTCCCGGCTGCTCTTGCGATCTGTCCTCCTTTTCCAGGAGTGAACTCAACATTGTGCACGAGTGTTCCAACAGGGATCTTTTCCAGTGGCAAAGCGTTCCCGGGCTTTATCTCTGCATCAGAACCACTCATGAGTGTATCTCCAACTTTTATTCCTTTTGGAGCGAGAATGTACCTCTTTTCTCCATCTGCGTAGAGGAGAAGGGCAATTCTTGCGGATCTGTTTGGATCGTATTCGATGGCCAGAACTTTTGCTGGAATGCCTGCTTTGTCGTACCTTTTGAAATCTATGATCCTGTACCTTCTCTTGTGTCCGCCACCTCTGTGTCTTACCGTAATTCTTCCGTGGTGGTTCCTTCCACCGGTCTTTTTGAGAGGCGCAAGCAAAGATTTTTCCGGTTCTGTTTTCGTGATGTCAGAAAAATCGGAGATTACCATGAAACGCCTGCCCGGGGTAACTGGTTTGAATCTTTTGAGTCCCATAACTTCACCCCTCTCAGTGTTCGCCTTCCAGTTCTTTAATGGTATAGCCTTCTTTGAGAGTCACCACTGCCTTCTTCCAGCTGCGGGTCCTTCCTTCGAATATTCCCCTTCTCTTCGGTTTGGGCTTCATGTTGATGACGTTGACCTTATCCACCTTGACGTTGAATATCTTCTCCACGGCCTCTTTTATCTGGTTCTTGTTCGCAAGAGGGTTCACCTCAAAGACATATTTCCTCTGCTCGCGAAGTCTGAGAGCCTTTTCTGTGATTATGGGTCTGACCAGCACATCATGCAGTGAGAGCTTTTCTTGCTTCATTTCCGAGCACCTCCTCTATCTTAGCAACCATATCCCTGGTGAGAATCAGATAGTCATACTTGAGCATGTCAAAAACGTTGAGACCATCTATCCTTACGGCTTTTTCACCGTTTTTACTGTTGTTGGGATTGTCCGCTATTATCACTTTTACGTTTGGAAGATTCTTTCCAGAGAGTTTCACATTGACATAACCCTCTTCTTTCCAGGGTAGAACGATCAACGCCTTCTTGTCAGCAAGGTCAAGGTTCTGAAGGATTTCTTTTAAAGATTTTGTTTTTGGCCTTTCAAGTTTTAGATCTTCGAGCACCAGAAGTTTGTTCTCTCTGTACTTGACAGACAGCGCAGAACGGAGAGCGAGTCTCTTCATCTTCTTATTGAGTTTCTTACTCCAGTCTCTGGGCTTTGGACCGTGGGCAACTCCTCCGTGTCTCCAGATAGGAGATCTTATGGATCCGTGTCTGGCTCTTCCCGTGTGTTTCTGCGGCCATGGTTTTCGACCGCCTCCGGAAACCTCTCCTCTTGTCTTTGTGGAAGCGGTACCTGCTCTCCTGTTGGAGAGCTGCATGTCCACGTATCGCCACATCACGTCGTAGTTAGGATCGATGTTGAAGACGAAATCACTGATTTCAAGAGTTCCAACTTTCTCTCCCTTCACATTGAGAAGATCCACCTGAGCCATTTTCTATTCCTCCTCCACTGTTACTTTTTCGGGGCCTTGGCGCTCCTTATCAAAACGAGCCCGCCCCTCGCTCCAGGGACACCACCTTTGACCGCTATCAGATCGTTTTCTGGATCGACATCTACAACCTGCAGGTTTCTAACAGTTACCCTTTCGTTTCCATATCTTCCCGGCATCTTCTTGCCTTTCCATATCTTCGCAGGTTCGGTGTGCTGACCTACAGAACCGAGTTCTCTATGGAATTTGGAACCATGGCTTTTTGGACCTCCACTAAACCCCCATCTTTTCATTGCTCCCGCGAATCCTCTTCCCTTGGACCAGCCGGTGACATCCACGTATTCGCCTTTTTCGAATATATCGACCTTTATAACCTGACCAGGTTCGTACTCGTCGGGGTTGTCCACCCTAAATTCTCTGAGCACTCTCATCGGTTCAACACCGAATTTTTTGAAGTGACCAGCAAGGGGCTTGTTCACTTTTTTTGCTTTCTCAAATCCAAGTTGTACGGCGTTGTAACCATCCGTTTCAACTGTTTTCTTCTGCACGACAACACAGGGCCCGGCTTTTATGACGGTAACCGGGACCGCTTCATTACCGATAAAAACCCTTGTCATACCGATTTTTCTTCCTATTATCATCTTCATCAAAGACACCTCCAGGGATTACAGTTTGATCTCAACGTCGACACCTGCTGGGAGGTTTATCCTCATCAGGGCATCAATGGTTTTTGGAGACGGGTCTATAATGTCTATGAGTCTCTTGTGCACTCTCTTCTCAAAGTGTTCTCTGGAGTCTTTGTGCTTCATAGGAGATCTCAACACACAGTAAAGCGTCCGCTCCGTTGGGAGAGGAATTGGACCGGACACCTTGGAGTTTGTTGATTTTGCAACTTCGACGATCTTTTTTGCCGACTCATCTAGCAGTTCGTGGTCATAAGCTTTGAGTTTTATCCTTATCCTCTGTCCAGGCATATTCTAAGCACCCTCCCTCTTCTCTCAAGAAGGAGGGGGAGAATAACTCCCCCTCACTCGATAACTTCTGTGACAACGCCAGCTCCAACTGTTCTTCCGCCTTCTCTTATAGCGAATCTCTGCCCTTTCTCAATAGCAACGGGGTAGATGAGCTCTATTTCCATCTCAACGTGGTCTCCAGGCATAACCATTTCGACTCCTTCCGGAAGTCCCACTATTTCACCAGTAACGTCAGCTGTTCTTATGTAGAACTGAGGTTTGTAACCTTTTGTAAACGGTGTGTGCCTTCCACCTTCCTCTTTCTTCAGAACGTAGACCTCTGCTTTGAACCTCTTGTGGGGTTTAATGCTACCAGGAGCTGCAAGAACCTGACCTCTTTCGACTTCGTCCTTGTCGATTCCCCTGAGCAGACATCCCACGTTGTCACCAGCGATACCTTCGTCGAGTTCTTTTCTGAACATTTCAACGCTTGTAACGACTGTCTTTCTGATCTCATAACTGAGTCCTATGATCTCGACTTCGTCACCGGGTCTGATTCTTCCTCTTTCGATTCTTCCTGTAACAACCGTTCCTCTTCCCGTGATGGAGAAAACGTCTTCGATGGGCATGAGGAACGGTTTGTCAACGTCTCTCTGAGGATCTGGAATGTAGTTGTCCATGGCGTCGAGCAGTTCCTGAATGGGTTTGTAAGCCTCGTGGTTTGGATCGTCTGGGGCTTCGAGAGCTTTCAAAGCGGATCCTTTTATAACAGGCACTTCGTCACCGGGGTATTCGTACTGACTCAGAAGATCTCTCACTTCCATCTCGACGAGTTCGATGAGTTCGGGATCGTCGACCATATCTGTTTTGTTGATGAAAACAATCATGTAAGGAACCTCAACCTGTCTTGCAAGAAGCACGTGTTCTCTTGTCTGTGGCATAGGTCCATCCGTTGCTGCAACAACGAGTATGGCTCCATCCATCTGGGCAGCACCGGTGATCATGTTCTTGATGTAGTCAGCGTGTCCGGGACAGTCAATGTGTGCGTAGTGCCTTTTCTCGGTTTCGTATTCAACGTGCGTGATGTTGATAGTGATACCTCTTGCCTTTTCCTCAGGAGCCTTGTCGATCTGATCGTAGGGAACGTATTGCGCAAGACCCTTGAGAGAAAGGTACTTTGTTATAGCGGCTGTCAGCGTGGATTTTCCGTGGTCGATATGCCCGATGGTTCCAACATTAACATGGGGTTTTGTTCTTACAAACTTTTCCTTTGCCATGTTCTCCCTCCTTAAACAACTTTAATGATCTTCTCGGCGATTTTCTCCGGGACCTCTTGATAGTGAGAGAATTGCATGATGTAGCTTGCTCTTCCCTGACTCAGAGATCTCAGTGTTGTAGCATATCCAAACGTTTCAGAGAGTGGGACCTTTGCCACTATGACTTTCAGATGGCCTCTTGTTTCAAGAGCTTCTACTTTTGCCCTTCTGGAATTGAGATCGGCGATGATGTTACCCATGTACTCTTCTGGAGTGGTGATCTCCAGCTTCATGATCGGCTCAAGAAGAACTGGCTGTGCCTTCTTCATTGCCTCTTTGAACGCCAGAGAGGCTGCAATTTTAAACGCCATCTCTGAAGAGTCTACTTCGTGATACGATCCGTCGAGCACAATCGCTCTTATTCTCACAACAGGATAGCCAGCAAGAGGACCAGACATCATTGCTTCTTTGATTCCCGCTTCTATGGCTGGCATGAACTCTTTTGGTATCACACCACCAACGGTTTTATCGATGAATTCAAAGTTTTTACCTTCCTCTTCTGGAATAGGCTCTATCCTGAGTATCACATGACCGTACTGACCTCTACCACCGGTTTGCCTGATGTACTTACCTTCTGCTTCAGCGGCTTTCTTAATGGTTTCTCTGTAGGCAACCTGAGGTTGACCAACTCTAACGTTCACACCGAACTCTCTCTTCAACCTGTCGACGATTATTTCAAGATGGAGTTCACCCATACCGGAGATGATCGTCTCACCAGTTTCTTTGTCCACCTTCACCTGAAGGGTGGGGTCCTCTTCAGAGAGAGCAAGCAGTGCCTTCACGAGTTTTTCCTCATCGGCTTTCGTGGCCGGTTCAATAGCAAGAGAAATAACAGGTTCTGGGAAGTCGATCTTTTCGAGGATTACAGGCTCTTTTTCGTCGCAGAGTGTATCTCCAGTCTGAGAAACTTTGAGGCCGACCCCTGCCGCTATATCACCGGGTCTGACGTAGTCAACTTCCTCTCTCTTGTCTGCGTGCATGAAAACGATTCTCGAGATTCTCTCTCTCTGTCCTTTGGTAGAGTTGTAGACGTAACTTCCCTTTTCCAGTCTTCCAGAGTACACCCTGAAGTACACCAGCTTTCCTATGTACGGATCCACCTGAACCTTGAAAACAAGGGCCGTGAACGGCTCATTCTCGTCTGGTTTCCTGTAGACGACCTCGCCGTCTGAGAGTCTCCATCCCTTAACAGGAGGAAGATCCAGAGGAGATGGGAGATAGTCTATTACGGCATCCAGTAATGGCTGTATTCCCTTGTTCATTTTCGCCGCTCCACATAGAACGGGAACTGCTCTGTTCTCTATGGTGGCCTTCCTCAGAACTTTCTTGATTTCCTCCTCGGTGATTTCCTCACCCTCGAGGTATTTCTCGAGTATCGTTTCATCCAGTTCTGCCACTTTTTCCAGCATCTCTTCTCTTCTGAGTTCTGCTTCTTCTTTCAATTCGTCCGGGATTTCTCTTTCTTCGTACACAGATCCATCCTCGCTGGTCCAGTAGATCGCTTTCATCTTTATGAGGTCTATCACTCCCTGGAAGTCCTTTTCGCTTCCAATCGGCATCTGGATGGGTATGGGATTTGCTCTGAGTTTTGTAACGAGAGTCTCGACTGCCATGTAGAAGTCTGCACCGACCTTGTCCATCTTGTTCATGAAGGCTATTCTGGGAACGTTGTATTTATCTGCCTGTCTCCAGACGGTTTCTGACTGTGGTTCAACACCTGCCGTTGCATCGAAAACGGCGATCGCTCCGTCGAGCACTCGAAGTGCCCTCTCAACCTCAGCCGTGAAGTCAACGTGCCCGGGTGTATCGATTATGTTGATCCTGTATCCCTTCCAGAAGCACGTTGTAGCGGCGGACTGTATCGTAATGCCCCTTTCCTTCTCCTGGGGCATCCAGTCTGTGGTTGCTGTTCCTTCATCCACATCTCCGATGAAGTGTTTCCTTCCCGTGTAGTAGAGGATCCTCTCTGTTGTGGTTGTCTTTCCGGCATCGATATGGGCCATTATACCGATGTTCCTAATCTTATCCAGGTCAACATACCTTGCTTCTACACTCTGCATACTCTCACCACCTGTAATGTGCGAAGGCCCTGTTTGCTTCTGCCATCCTGTGGGTGTCTTCCTTTTTCTTGATGGCCGTACCCGTGTTGTTGTAGGCTGCCATGATCTCCTCAGCCAGTTTTTCTTTCATGGGACGTCCTTTCTTAGCTCTTGCAGCTTCAACGATCCATCTTATAGCAAGAGAGGTTCTTCTTGGTTCCTGAACTTCAATGGGAACCTGATACGTGGCACCTCCAACCCTTCTTGGCCTCACCTCAAGAACAGGCTTTACGTTCTCCACAGCCTGTCTGAAGACTTCAAGGGGATCTTTCTTCATCTTTTCCTTGATGATATCGAAGGCACCGTAGACGATCTTCTGGGCGATCGTCTTCTTTCCATCCCACATCACTTTGTTTATCAATTTTGCCACCAGAACATCTCCATAAACTGGATCAGGTGGTATTTGTCTTCTTTCAGCTCTTCTTCTACGCACCCACAGTCACCTCACTTTTTCTGGTCCTTGGGCCTCTTGGCACCGTATTTACTCCTGGACTGCCTTCTTCCTTCAACTCCAGCCGCGTCCAGGGCACCTCTTATGATCTTGTACCTGACACCAGGAAGGTCTTTCACCCTTCCGCCTCTTACGAGGACCACCGAGTGTTCCTGAAGGTTGTGGCCTATACCGGGTATGTATGCTGTGACTTCTATACCGTTAGAAAGCCTTACCCTTGCGATCTTTCTGAGAGCAGAGTTCGGCTTTTTCGGGGTCATGGTGGAAACCTTTATACAGACACCTCGTTTTTGAGGATTTCCTTGAAGAGCAGGAGCCTTAGATTTCTTCTTTTTAGGCTTCCTTCCATGCCTGATCAATTGATTAATGGTCGGCATCTTCATCCTCCCTTCCTTTCGTTCAGACCAAGCCAGGGTTTTATTTTACTCTTCAAACGGAAGATTGTCAACACAAGAGACCTCTGAACAATTTACCACAAGTAGCTTGAGGGTTTGTTTAAGATAAGGTGAACTTTGAGAGAATTCTTTCTATGGCTTCTTTCGGATCATTCACATCCAGGAGGATCTTCTCAAAGGGGCACATGCTTTTTCCATCCCTTGATAACACAAAAGGTACTTTCTCTTCACAGGAAAATTTCACACCGTGTTTCTTCAACAGGTCGATGGCACCTTCACTGATGATAAAGGCGTGAACGAAAGAAGGCCTCATTTCCACAAAAAAGAAGGCTGCTGCTCTTCCAACGAGTCTGTCCACCACCACGCACCCGGACAGATCTTTTAAGGTCGTATAAACCTCAACAAGGGGTTTCAGACCGCTTTCTGTGCTTTCAAAGATCACCTGATCGTCTCTCATCACTATCAAACTCAAACCTCTTTCCTCAATGAGTCTTTTTGCTCTTTCAACAGTATCTTTCACAACTTTCACTCTCCTGATGTGTAGTATAATTTCCTTGAAAAAGTATAACAGGTCTGGAGGTGGAAACCACGATCACTGTAAGGAAAGTCAGGATCCCCGAAGATGTAGGTGTGCTGGAGATATTCGGCCAGTACGACAGAAGGGCAAGATACCTCAGGAAAACGTTCAACGTGGATCTTACCGTTCGAGGCAGTGAAATTCTCATAAGAGGTTCAGACGAAAGGAGTGTAGAAGCAGCACACCGCGTCCTGGACGAGATCATATCCATAACGAGAGACGGCCATTTACTGGACTGGACCGAATTTGAGTACCTGGTGGAAAAGGTTTCAAATGCAGAAAGCGTGAAGGATGTCTATTCTAAAAGCAACGGAGGACCTGTTCTTGGAAGAAAGGTGAAACCCAAGACTCTGGGTCAAAAAAGATACCTGGAAGCTGTCGAGAAAAACGACGTGGTTTTCGTGATAGGGCCAGCCGGTACAGGAAAGACGTACCTGGCAGTGGCCATCGCCCTTGATTACCTGAAAATGGGCAAAGTGAACAGAATCATCCTGACAAGACCAGCGGTTGAAGCAGGAGAGAAACTTGGATTTCTACCGGGAGATTTGACAGAAAAAGTGGAACCCTATCTGAGACCTCTGTACGATGCCATAATCGACATCACTTCTCCAGATAAATTCAACAGTTATCGTGAAAGGGGCATCATAGAAATCGTGCCACTTGCCTACATGAGAGGGCGTACATTGAATAACTCTTTCATTATTCTGGATGAAGCACAGAATACCACTTATCAGCAGATGAAGATGTTTCTGACTAGACTCGGATTCAATTCAAAGGCAGTTGTGACCGGTGACATCACCCAGGTAGATATAGAGGAAGGGAAATCCGGTCTAATAGAGTGCCAGAAGATACTGAAAGGTATACCCGGTATAGAATTCGTGTACCTTGATGAAAGCGATGTTGTGAGACATCCTCTCGTGAAAAAGATCATAAAAGCTTACGAAGAGTACGAAAGGTCGAGAAAGTCATGAGCCGAAGACGCCTGCTTGTCATAGCGGTGACCATCCTTTTGTCCCTGTTCATAGTACATATTCGCACGGGATTTCGTCCTCTGAACATGATATCCGAAGCCATTGTTGCTTTCACAATCTGGTTTTCACTGGTGGAAACAAGTGTCAGACACTTCAGAAAATACTCTCTCAGCCAGGTTTACACTTACACACATCTATCCTTGATACTGCTGGGAACTGTTTTCATAGGATTTTCCCTTCCAGAAATCGGCCCCTTCATGACACCACTTTACATACCGGTTGCGCTGATGAGTTTGCTGTTCAATTTTGAAGTTGCCCTCACAAGTGGTGTTCTTCTCTCCATCATTTCCATATACAGATGGTATTACGATATAAATCTGATCATGCCTTTCCTTCTGACGGTTTTGATCGCCACAAAAACCCTTTCAAACGCTGACAGAAGACTCGATGTTATGAAATCGTCCGCTCTGACATCACTGACACTTACGGGAACTCACCTCTTCATGAGATTTGGCCTGAACATTGAGTACACCCCATACGATCTTCTAGCGGCTCTTCTCAACCCGATTCTCTCGGGTGTAATGGTACTGGGTATTCTTCCATACGTGGAGTACACGAGTCGTCTTTATTCCAACCTCGGCCTCATAGAATTTGGAAACCTGAACCATCCTCTCCTGAAGATGCTTGCCATGAAAGCACCGGGGACATACTATCACAGTGTGATCGTGGCAAATCTGGCAGAGGCGGCTGCAGAGAAGATAGGTGCAAATCCTGTCCTGGCTCGAATTGGTGCTTATTATCACGATATAGGTAAGATGAAAAGACCCCACTTTTTCACAGAGAACATAAGGGACGGCAAGAACCCTCACGAAGACATAACACCTTCTTTGAGTCACCTTGTTCTAAACGAGCATGTGAAATACGGAATAGAACTTGCTCGTAAACATCGCCTTCCTTTGCTCGTGGAGTTCATCATCCCTCAGCATCATGGAACAAGATCACAGAAGTACTTCTACTACAAAGCCAAACAACAATTTGAAGACATACCAGAGGAAGAGTTTCGCTACCCAGGACCAAAACCACAGTTCAAAGAAGCTGCTATCATCATGCTGGCTGATTCTGTGGAAGCAGCATCCAGAAGTTTGAAGAATCCTTCCGTTACTCAGATAAAAGAATGCGTAGAGGATGTCATTTCCTCCATCTTCTTTGAAAGACAACTCGATGAATCCGGTATTACCCTGAGCGAACTGGAAAAGATTTCAGATGCCTTCCTACAGGTGCTCGTCAACATATTCAGTTCCAGGATAGAATACCCGGAAGAGGCAAAATTGCAGAAGGTGGTAAGGATAAATGATCAAAATTCTGGGTGAAGGAAAAGGAAAAGAGATCTTAAAAAGTTTGAGTGAAAAATTAGACGAAATCGTAAAGAAGGAGATAGGAAACGTCAACACGAACGTGATACTCGTGAGTAAAGATCAAATAAAAGAAATGAACAGAGAATTCCGTGGTGAAGACTTCCCAACAGATGTGCTTACCTTTCCTCTCTTCGAGGAAGTTTACGGAGAAATCTACATCTGTCCCGAGGTCGTTGAAGAGAATGCGAAGGAATACAACAACACCTTTGAGAAAGAACTGATAGAAGTTGTAATACACGGGATACTTCACCTTGCAGGGTACGATCACGAGTTCGAAGATAAAAACGCAAAAGAGATGTTCGAAAAACAACATATCTATGTAGAGGAGGTATGGAACGAATGGAGATCAAGCCTTTCAGGGGGTACCGGCCAAGAAGGGACGTAGTTGAAAAGTTCGTGGCAAAACCCTATGACGTGGTGTCCTTCCTCGAAGCCAAGGAGACCATCAAAAGCAACCCGCTCAGTTTCCTCAGAGTGACGAGGGTTGAGGCAGAAACGCATGAAATAGAAATGGATCCTACCCCTGAGGATATGGAGAGAGCCAGAAAAAACCTTGAGGAATTCATAGAAAAAGGCATCCTGATCCAGGAAGAAAAAGAAGCCCTGTACATATACCGTCAAAAGATGGGAGATCACATACAGACGGGTCTTGTGGCGTTGTTTCCCGTGGAAGAATACAAAAAAGGTCACATAAAGAGACACGAACTCACCAGAAAAAAGAAAGAAGAGGAAAGGGTTCAGCACATCCTGGCAACAAGGGCTCACACGGGACAGGTCTTCCTCTTCTACAGATCCATGGAAGTGCTGGACAGGAAACTGATGGAGCTTGCCGACTCTCTGGAACCCATTTACAGGCTAACGGACGACCTGGATGTGGTTCACGAATTTTTTGTTGTCTCCGATGAAAAAGAGATCGAAGAAATAAAGAACCTTTTCAAAAACATAGAAAACCTGTACATAGCAGATGGACACCACAGAGCAGCCGCAGCCGCAAGGGTGAGTGATATTCTCGACAAGGAAATAGGAAAGGGACCACACAACTATTTCATGGCAACGGTATTCCCCCATAACCAGCTCAGGATATTCGATTACAACAGGGTTGTTCGTTCTCACATCACTGTGGAAGAACTTCTAGAGCAAGTTTCAGAAAAGTTCGACTTTTACAGGTCCTATGTTGTTCCCGCAAGACCTTCAAGAGAGCACGAGATAACGATGTACGTGGGAAATGGAAAATGGTATGTGTTAATTCCCAGGGAAATCCCTGAAGACGTTGTCGAAAGTCTAGACGTGAACATACTCCAGAGCGAACTTCTTGAACCAGTTTTCGGAATTTCCAACCCGAGAGAGGACGATAGAATAGACTTCATAGGTGGGATAAAAGGGCTCTGTGAACTGGAGAGAATCGTTGACAAAGGAGAATTCGATGTGGCCTTTGCTCTGTATCCCGTGAACATAGAAACGCTGATGAGAGTCTCAGATGAAGGAAAAACCATGCCACCAAAGTCTACCTGGTTTGAACCAAAACTTCTGAGCGGTCTGGTGGTCCACGTCTTTGGCTGAGGAGGTGATAGTGTGTTCTTCTTCTTTGATCCGACCTTCATCATACTCATTCCGGGCTTGCTGCTGGCACTCTGGGCACAGATACGGGTTCAGACAGCTTACGCCAGGTACTCACAGGTGAGATCCTCTCTGGGACTCACAGGGTACGAACTCGCAAAGAGATTGCTTGAAAATGCAGGTATTTACAATGTAAAAATAGAAGTCGTTTCTGGATTTCTCTCCGATCACTATGACCCTGTGAAGAAAGTTCTCAGACTCTCTCCACAGAACTTCAAAGGAACCTCTGTTGCCTCTCTTGGAGTTGTGGCTCACGAAGTGGGGCATGCCATGCAGGATGCAGAAAAGTATCCTCTGCTTGCTTTGAGAAACATGATGGTACCGGCGGTTGCAATGGGATCGAACCTCTCGTGGTTCATCTTCCTCTTCGGTCTCATCTTCTACACACCGTTTTTGATAAGGTTGGGTATAATCCTGTTTTCACTGGTAGTGCTCTTCACACTGATCACTCTTCCTGTGGAGTTCAACGCCAGCAGACGGGCGGTGAAACTTCTTGAAACCTCTATGCTGATGCCCGAGTACGAACTGAAGGGCGTCAAAGAGGTTCTGAGTGCAGCCGCCCTCACATACGTTGCTTCGTCTTTGACAGCATTCCTCCAGCTTCTCAGAATGATAGCTCTGGCAGGACTTTTTGGTGATAGAAGATGAGAACAAACGTGAGATTACTCGCTTACAGGCTCCTTCGAAAGTATGAAAAGGAAAAATTTCTGGACAGAGAGGACGTGGACAGCGTCCTCTCTGTTTTGAACGATAGAGACAGGAGATTCCTCAAGGAACTCGTGTGGGGAGTCATGAGGAAGGAAGAACTCCTGGACTGGTATATAAACCAACTTCTCAGAAATCCAGACATTCCACCAGCCGTGAGGGTAGCCTTGAGAATGGGAGTCTATCAGCTTCTCTTCATGGATGGTGTGCCGGATTACGCCGCAGTGAGTGAAACGGTGAAACTGGTCAAAAACGAAAACTTCAAAAAACTTGTCAACGCTGTGCTGAGAAGAGTGAAGAGTGTCCCACCTCCCAGCGACCTTCATCTTGTTTATTCACATCCAAAGTGGCTAGTCGACTACTGGAGGTCCTTTCTTCCAGAAGAAGTTGTGCTGAGGATCATGGAGTGGTATCAGAAACCGCTTCCAACCGTGCTTCGTGTGAACTCGCTTGTTACGACCAGAGAGGAAGTCATAGAGATCCTCTCAAAAGAGGGAACAGAAGCTATTTATGGAAAACATTCTCCATTTTCTGTTGTGATAAAGAAACTGGGAGTACCTCTGAACGATTCGAAGGTCATAACGGAAGGCCTTGCCACGGTTCAGGGAGAATCTTCTCAGATCGTACCGCTCCTCATGGATCTGGAACCGAATATGAAAGTACTGGACACATGCTCTGCTCCGGGTGGAAAGACAACCTTCATTGCTGAACTGATGAAGGATAAAGGTGAAATTCTGGCAACAGACGTGAGCATGGAAAGGTTACAACTGGTCGAAAAACACGTGAGACGCCTGAAACTTTCCTCTGTGAAGATCAAACTCGCAGATGCGGAGCGCCTCACGGAGTTCATTCAAGATGAGTTCGATCGAATCCTTGTGGATGCACCGTGCTCTTCTCTTGGGACGGCAAGAAACCATCCAGAGGTGTTGAGAAGAGCAAAAAAAGAAGAGTTCAAAGAACTTTCGGAAAAACAGTTTAGAATACTTTCTCAGTCGTGGAAACTCTTGAAGAAAGGAGGCATCTTGCTGTACAGCACATGCACCATAACGAAAGAAGAGAACACAGAGGTCATAAAAGCCTTCGCTGAGCAAACCCCTGATGTTGAAGTGATCGATTTGAGAAAAAGATTGGAGGATTACGGAGTAGAAGGGTTGTGGGACGGCTTTGGATTTCTGATGCTACCAGACGAGACCCTTACACCGTTCTATGTCTCTGCCCTCAAAAAAACCGGGTGAATTGCAAAGTCCCTTTCTCCGCATCTTTCTTCCCTCGACGGAAAGAACGTGGAGTAAAAATTGGTTGCCTTCACATCGAGTTTCAGTTGCTCAATGAAGAGGTTTCTATCCACAGGCAGGTCTGTTTTTTCCAGCACCTTTCTGTAAAGAGACATGTTGGTTACGATGGGTAGTTTTGTTTTCTTTCTCATGATCGCCAGGATCCTTCTTCCTCTTTCAGTGAAACCAAGCACTCTGATGTACTGAGGCCCCTTTTCGTTGCTTTTTTCAACGAATTCCTTGCTCATTTCCAGAACAGAGAAGAGAGACAGTCTTCTTATTCGTGAAAAAGTGAATCTTTTCGCCTTGACGCACTCCAGGAAATCTCTGTACGACCCCGTCTGTCTGGCACACTCTTGAAACCTTTTTTCCAGCCCCTCGGAAAACCCGTGTATTTTTTCAAAGTATTCTCTGTCTTTCAACCTGAAAAACGCCAGCATGAAATCTCCCATGTGCTCCAGAAACACAGGGCCTCTTCCCTCTTTGAACTCTCTCATCAGGATCTCGTAAGACGCTTCAGGAAGGGATTCTCTGACCTCGCTCCACTTTTCCTCTCTCAAAAGATTTCTGATCGCTGTGGCGCTTGAGAATTTTCCTTTGAAAGAACCGTCCTTTTCTTCTGCTCCCACTCTCTTTATCGTGTGAAACCTGATCGAAGATCCTATTCGAAGGGCAGAGTGAAGATATTCAACTCCAAGGATGTCGTTGGACTTTTCGAGTCTCAGAACGTTCTTTTCGTTCCATCCTTTGAGGGAAAAGTACCTCATCAAAGCAAATTTGCGCGCGTTTGGAAAAGAATGGCCCTTCTTCAATTCTTCATGCAGAAACGATTTGTATTCCTCAGGCTGTTCAAAAAGGATTTTCGCCACCTGCCACAGGAAATCTATATCGTTGGACTCGCTTCCAAAGACAACATCTGTGACAACACCAGTTGCGTCGAGCAGACTCACAGCACCGAACGCAAAACCACCCGCATCCTGGATGGCAAAAGTCGTTGGAAGTTCCAGGACAACGTCTATCCCCATTTTCAGGGCAATCTCGGCGCGGGCAAATTTATCTATCACCGCAGGTTCTCCTCTTTGACAGAAGTTCCCACTCATCACAGCAATTGTGTATTCAGGTTTTACGATCTCTCTAGCCTGTGTCAGATGATAGAGGTGGCCGTTGTGGAACGGGTTGTATTCAACCACAACACCGAGGACTTTCAGGACTCATCCCTCCTGATGACAGTCAAAAAGAAGGCAAGCAACACCACGGTGAAGAGTAAAAAGAGAACGTATACACCGATGAGTCTGGAAACAAGATTTCCAAAGACGTAAAGACCATAGAGCTGGGCTACCAGGGAAGGAAAAAGAAGAAGAAAACCAAGTACCGCAAGCCATTTCTTTCCAGAAGAAGTGTAATAGTTCAAGGAAATTCCCGAAAAGAGAAACGGAAGAAACAAAGAAAGCAACACCGCAAGAAAGTTCTTCGGAACGCTAACCCCCAGAAAAGTGGAAATGTAGGGTTCAAGGAAATAAAAAGCCACCCATCCTATAAATCCAATTGTGCCCACAACTATCAGAAGAATAGACAACAACTGGGTGAAAAACCTCAATCTTTCACCCTCTTCAGACAATCTTCACACACACCACGTATGACGATTTCTATCTTCTCTCTCTTTCCCCTGATCTTTTCAAGATCCAGTTTTTTTATCTCGATGTCTTCTATCTTTCCACAGATCCTGCATACGAAGTGTCCGTGTGGTGCAGGGTTGAAGTCGAAGATAGTTTTCTGCCCATCGCTGAAAGAGTATATCACACCGAGATCCACAAGAAGGTACAGGGTGCTGTACAGCGTTGCTATGGAAAGGGATGGTATCTTTTTTGAAAGGACAGAGAACAGTTCCTTTGCTTCGAAGTGTCCTTTTTCCATCTTCGATACGAACTTTATGATTTCCATTCTCTGTGTCGTCAACTTGATCTTTTTTGCTTTCAACTGTTCGACAATCTCTTCCAGATTCATCTCGTTCACACTCCTCATATTGCCTCCGCAAGAAAGGCAAGAAGCTCAGATGCCAGAGGTATGTACTCGTCCTTTGGAAGAAAGCAAGGATGATGAAGTCCAACTCTCTTTTCCCCTTCTCCCACACCAAACCAGAAGGAAAGAGATGGAAACACCTGCGTGAAGTATCCAAAGTCTTCTCCAGTCTTCTTCATTTCGCATTCGATGAACCTGAGGTTCAATCTTTCACAGGTTTTCTTCAATATCTCCAGAAGGTCTGCGTTGACCTTCACCTCCGGATAGACACTTCCCTTTTCGAGAGAAAAATCAACACCAGAACTATCTTTGAGACTCAAAAGTTGATTCTTCATCTCTGATAATATTTCTTCTGCTATCTTCAACGATTTTGCTCTTATGGTACCTTCTATCTTCACCTCTGAAGGAACCACGTTTCTCACCCGACCACCAACGATTTTCCCAACACCAACGAGGGCATCCCACTTTCTGCCATAAAGCCAGTGCAGGAAAGAAACAGCCACTTTCAAAGCGTCTTTTCCTTTTTCGGCAAAGGCAATGTGAGCAGGGACACCTTTAAAGTATACATCGAATTCCGTCGCCGAGGCAAACAACACCCCGGCTCTCGACGCCACCGTCCCCACATCGTACTCGTCCGTCACGTGGAATCCAACAGCGGCTTTGATGGTGTAGTTTTTTCTTAGAAACTCAACAACCTCCTTTGCGCCACCACCGGTTTCTTCGGCAGGCTGAAAAACAAAGAGGAAATTCTTTCGTACAGTCTTCAATCGTTTCATGGCACCGAAGAGGGCACTCATGTGAAAGTCGTGACCGCAGGCGTGCATGTAGTCGTTTCTTGAGGCAAATTCCCATCCTGTCTCCTCTTTGATGGGAAGTGCGTCCATTTCCGCCCTCAACACAACGTAGGGTCCCTCTGTTTCCTTCTTCTCAACGACCAGGCCTGTTCCGGCAACCTCCATTATCTTTCCGTAACCGATCTTCTGGATCGCCGATTTGAGAATCTCCTGGGTCTTGAATTCCTTAAAGGAGGGTTCTGGATTCATGTGGAGAAGATGTCTCAGTTCTATTTCGTCCATTCACATCACCACGTCCTTGAAGATGTCCATTATGTTTTCCCTTCTTCTTATCAATACAAGTTCGCCATCTTTTTTCACCAAGACCTCTGCAGGCTTTGATGTCGAGTTGTAGTTGTTCGCCATGGTGTAACCGTACGCACCCGCGTTTTCCACAAACAGGAAATCTCCCGGTTCAACCGCTGGAAGGTTTCGATCGTACGCTATCACGTCTCCACTTTCACACAGGGGGCCTACAACATCTGCCTTGAAGTCTGATCCTTCTTTTCCATAGACGAAGATCCTGTGATGGGCAGAGTACAGGGCAGGTCTTATGAGTGTGTTCATTCCACCATCCACTACAACAAACACCTTGTTTTCTCCTCTTTTGACGAGAATGACTTTCAGCACTAGAAAGCCGGCAGGAGCGATGATGTATCTTCCAATTTCAACGAACACCCTTTTGAATCCATCAAGAAGTGGTACAACCTTTTCCCGATACTCTTGAACGTTCAGTTCTTCTCCCTGGTAGTCTATTCCCCATCCTCCTCCTATGTTGATCTCTTCAAAGCCGTATCTTCTGGAGGCTTCTACCACCTTTTCATAGGCTTCAAGGAAAGGATCTACTTTCGTTATCTGAGAACCTATGTGAACATGAAGGCCTTTTATGTTCATCCCTTTGAATCTTTTCATGAAACTGTCCAGCATGTTCAGAGGAATACCGAATTTGTGTTTTTTGAGTCCGGTGGAGATGTGAGGATGAGTCCGTGCATCCACCTCCGGATTCACTCTGACGAAAAAGCTCACGTCTTCTGGACTCAGACTTTCCCACATCTCCATCTCCTCAAAGGAGTCAACGTTGATCGTTCTTACTCCTTCTTTCAAAAAGTGGAGCATCTCCTCCTTGCTCTTTCCGTTTCCGTTCCAGACGATCAGAAAAGGATCAACTCCAGCGAGTCTGGCAGCGAAGAGTTCTCCCTTTGTCACCACATCCATTCCAAAGCCTTCTTCTTTTAGAATTGCAAGCAAATTGGGGTTGTTGTTTGCCTTCACGGCAAAGGTGGGAAGAAGGTTTATTCCCTGAAAAACTTCTTTTACTCTCTGAGCACGCTCACGTATTGTTTCTTCAAAATACACATAAAGAGGTGTCCCGTGGATCTCCGCTGCTTTTTTCAGTGCTTCCATTGTGATCGGTGTTTTAATGACACGCACCTCCTCCGGTATGATTACTCAGCCAGGTCGAACTCGTCAACCACCGCCTTCAGAGCTTTTTCAGCATCTTTTTCTGGCACAAGGCAGGAGATCTTTATCTCAGACGTGGTGACGAGTTCTGGAGTAACACCAACCCTCTTCAAAGCGCTAAAGAACCTTGCCGCAACTCCAGGACTTGTTCTCATTCCAACACCGACGATTGAGAGTTTGGCAAAGCCTTCTTCATAGGAGGATTTCCAGCCTTCAACGTTTTTCAAGGCATTTCTGAGCGCCTCGTCGAGATCGTCTTTGTGATCTTCCAGTATTGTGAAAGACAGAAACACCTTTCCGTTCGATGGAACAAGGGAGATCATATCGACGTTCAGAGAACGCTTTCCCACCTCTTCGAATATGGCAGTGATGTATTCTGCCTCTTTTGGAAGAAAAGAGATCGAAACCTTTATCTGTCCGTGGGAAATTGTTGCACCCGTCACAACAGGTTCTTCCAACCATTCGGGAAGTCTTTCCACCACCATGGTTCCCTCCTCTTCAACAAAAGAAGAAGCACAGTACACAGGTATTCTGTACTTTTTGGCAATCTCAACGGACCTGGAATGGAGCACTTTCGCCCCGAGTGCAGTGAGTTCAAGGGCTTCGTCATAAGTTATGTACTTCAACTTTTTTGCCCCCGGGATGAGTCTGGGATCGCACGTGTAGATACCATCCACGTCGCTGTAGATCTCACAGGGAACTCTTAACTTTGCGGCGAGGGCAACCGCCGATGTATCCGATCCACCACGTCCGAGTGTGGTGAGATCTCCCTTCTCGTTCACTCCCTGAAAACCGGTTACAACCAAAGCGTCGTGCTCCTTGAGGTTTTCCATGATCACACTATCGTCTATGTCCATGATGCGAGCACTCGTGTGATGCGGTGTGGTTTTTATCCTCACCTGAAAGGCGTTCAGAGACTTTGCTTTCACACCGAGATCCTTCAGAGCCATGGAAAGCAGAGCAGCGGAAACCTGCTCTCCCGTTGCCAGGAGCATATCGAGTTCTCTTGCGTCGGGTTTTGGTGAGACCTCTTTTGCAAGTTTTATGAGTTCGTCGGTTGTCTTTCCCATGGCAGAGACCACAACAACCACTTTGAAACCTTCTTCAACCTTCTTCTTTATCCTCATTGCAACATTTTTTATCCTCTCCGGAGTGGCAACTGAACTACCACCATACTTCTGTACCACCAGTTTCATCTCAACAACCTCCGTCATTCGAGATTTCTCAATTCGTCAACGATCCTTGTCTTTTCCTTTGTCTTTTCGTCTATCTGCTTTATCACACGCGCAGGCACACCTGCAACCACGGTGTACGGCGGAACATCTTTTGTTACAACGGCTCCGGCAGCCACTACAGCCCCTTTCCCAACCGTGACACCTTCCAGTATCACAGCGTTTGCTCCAACGACCACCTCATCTTCTATTACCACCGGCTTTGCACTTGGAGGTTCTATAACACCGGCGATAACCGCACCCGCTCCAATGTGACATTTCTTTCCTATGATGGCCCTTCCACCCACGACAGCGTTCATGTCTATCATTGTTCCCTCACCAATCACCGCTCCAACGTTTATCACTGCTCCCATCATGATCACGGCACCTTCACCGATTTCCACCATATCCCTTATGATCGCACCCGGTTCGATTCGAGCCCTGTACTTGGTGATGTCTGCAAGAGGAAGGGCGGAGTTTCTTGCCTTCACTTCCAGATGGTAGTCTTCTATCTTTTCACCATACTTTTCGAGTAACTCTCTGAAGTCCTCGTACTCTCCAAAAAGAACTCCAAACTGATCGTTACCGAAAAACTTGAATTTAGAGAAATCTATCCCATCGAGTTTTCCCTTTATGTAAGCGACAATGGGAGTTTTCTTTTTTGACTTTGCTATCATCTCTATGATCTCTCTTGCATCCACTTCATTCACCTCCAAACACGATCTCTTCGAAACTGTAAAAACCAGGTTCTCTTCCAACGAGAAATTCAGCGGCTTTCAATGCTCCTATGGCGAAGACCGTTCGGGAGATCGCCCTGTGCTTTATCTCTATCGTTTCACCCACGTTTCCAAACACGATCACATGATCACCGGGTATTCCACCGATCCTCAAAGAGTGAATGGGAACTTCCTTTCCCAGGGCATTTTTCAGAAGGATTGCAGTTCCGGAGGGGGCGTCCTTCTTGAAACGATGGTGCGCCTCCACGATCTCCACGTCCCAGTCTGAAAGAACCTTCGAAAGTTCCGAAAGGAACCTTTTCAGAACGTTTATCCCTATGGAGAAATTGTAAGACTGAACGACGGGAACTTCTTTTGAAAGTTCTCTCAGCATCTCGAAATGTTCTTCCTTCAAGGCAGTGGTCCCCAGAACAAGGGCAGATTTGTATTTTCTGCACAGATCAACGGTTTCTGGTAAAGCATCCGCCGAGGAAAAGTCCACGATCACGTCGGGTGAGTCTTTTATCTCTTTGCCGTTCACATCCACCTTTAAGACGAGTTCGTGTCCCTTTTCGGAGAATACCTTTTGAATCTCCTGTCCCATACGCCCGGAGTACCCCACGATTCCATACTTCATAACAGACCACTCTCCCTGAGAACTCCCTTGAGGAGCTCCACAGTCTTTTCACTTGCGGGAACAAGAGGCAATCTCAACTCGTTTTCCACATAACCCATGAGAGAAAGAGCAGCCTTTACAGGTATTGGGTTCGTCTCCACAAAGAGGGCCTTCATGAGTGGTCTGAGTTTTCTGTGGATCTCCCTTGCTTTTTCGATATTTCCGCTGAAGAACTCGGCACAAAGGTCAGACATCTGTTTCGGTGCCACGTTGGACACCACAGAGATCACACCGTCTCCACCTGCACACAGCAAATAGAACGTTCTGTCGTCGTTTCCAGACCAGACCATGAAATCACTTCTTGCGCTCTTGGTAAGGGTGACTGTTCTGTCTATCTGGTCGATATCTCCATTGGCCTCTTTTATTCCGACAACGTTCTTGAGATCGGATGCTATCCTTGCAGCGGTTTCCGGAAGAACGTTCACCCCTGTTCTTCCCGGAACGTTGTAGACGATGATCTTCAGGTCTGTTCTTTCTGAAATGTATTTGTAGTGCTGGTAGAGCCCTTCCTGAGTGGGTTTGTTGTAGTAGGGAGTGACTATGAGCACACCGTCGGCTCCAAGTTTTTCTGCCTGTTTGACAAGTTTCAGGGTTTTTTCCGTGGAGTTCGTCCCGGCACCCACAATCACGGGAATCTTTCCATCAACGATTTCGAGAGTTTTTGAGACAAGTCTTTCCCTCTCGTCATCGTTCACCGTGGGAGCTTCTCCTGTCGTTCCAAGAACGATCAGCGCACTCACGCCACCATCAAGTTGATACCTGACCAGTCTCTCGTAAGCCTCCAGATCGAGTTCTCCGTTTTTGAAAGGTGTGACGATCGCAGTTCCTACTCCTCTGAACATCTTCTCACATCCCCCTTCAAATAGATTTCCCCATTCTCTTCTCTGAGGAAAAGCGTTCCCCCGGGTACCAGAACTTTCATCTCCTTAGAACCTGTTCTGCTGTGGTGCACGAAGAAAACAGCAGTTACACCAGTTCCACAGGCTTTCGTTTCCCTCTCCACACCACGTTCGTACGTTCTTACCTTCAGAAAGCCCTGGGCAACCTCATAAAAGTCGACGTTGGCATTGGTTTTGTGTCTCAAGAGCCTTCCGAGTTTCTCCACATCCACTTCATCCACGTTCTTCACTTCAAGAATGAAATGGGGAACCCCCACCACCACAAAATGTCCCCTGTAACCGTCCACTTCGAGTTCTTTCACTTCTGAAACAGCAGGCATCCTCACCCAGATTCCATCGTCCAGGAAAACCTTTATTTCCCCCGCTCTTGAAAGAAAGGTGAATTTTCTCTGTTTCACCCATCCTCTGTCTATCAGATACTGCGAAAAAGCACGGGCACCGTTTCCACAGAAGGTTGCCATGCTTCCATCACGATTGTAATAATCCATGAAGAACTTCTCGCCCACTTTTTCTACGAATATCACACCATCCAGATCACCAACATGATTTCGCACAAAATCGGGCTTTTCGTTCTCGGAGATCTTTTTTTCGGTATTGTCTACCATCAGGAAAGTGTTTCCGTTCGCAGAATAGCAGACCACTTTTTCACATCCTTCCGTTCATCTTTGCGTGCTTCAGCAAGATTCTCACCGCATTGGTTGCGGCACCCACACGGATGTTGTCCGCCACGTTCCAGAACAGGATGGAACGCTCGTCCCCCTTTCTCAGCCTGCAGACGTACGTTTCGTTCTTTCCGGCAACGTCAACGGCTGTCACCAGATCATCCGTCACAACAACATCTTCTCCCGATGCTATGATCTCTTTCACCTTCTCCAGTGACTCAAACGGCCTCTTCAATCTCACCATAACTGCTTCGGAGTGGCCGTAAAGAACAGGAACCCTCACGGTTGTTGGATAAACCCTTATCGAGTAATCGTTGAGGATCTTCCTTGTTTCGTTTATCATCTTCATCTCTTCTTGTGTAAAGAGATTGTCCTGAACATCCCCTATGAGGGGAATGACATTTCTGTGAATTGGCTTTGGAAACACTCTGACAACATTCTCTCCTCTTTCCTGGGATAGAAGTTCTTCGATACCCTTGTGACCTGCTCCTGAAACGGACTGGTATGTTGCCACAAAGATCTCTTCTATTCCATAAACTTCGTGCAACTTGTATATGGACAGGATCATCTGTATCGTGGAACAGTTGGGATTTGCTATTATGCCTGTGTACCCCTTGAGCAGATGAGCGTTCACCTCGGGAACAACGAGGGGTATGTCCTTTTCCATTCTGAAAGCAGAAGAGTTGTCGATCACCGTGACTCCGTTTTCAGCGGCTATGGGTGCAAATTTCCGTGAAACACTTGCACCCGCCGAAAACAGGAAGTAATCGCAATCCCACTTCATCGCTTCCTCTGTGAGGAGTTCCACTTTTACCTTTTCTCCTCTGAACTCAATCTCTTTTCCCACGGATCTTTCGGAGGCAAACAGCCTGAGTTCTGTAACCGGAACGTTGAACTCCTCAAGAACCTTTACCATCGCTCGTCCAACTTCTCCTGTAGCACCTACCACTCCTACTTTCATCTTCTTCCCTCCCTGGTCTTAATAAAAAAAGCGTCTCTTCGCTCCCCGAAGAGACGCCAAATCAGGTCTGAAATCATTCTTTCGATTCCAGACCCGATCGGCTCTCCACGGAGAGACCTCCGTGACAGTGGCATGGGTGTTCCCCATACCCCCAGGCGTATAGGGCGGGAGGAACCCTATACCCTTCGGCGCCCTCGCCTTTCAGCTGCCCCCGATTCCTCCCCTGAAGGGACAGCCTACTCATCTCGGGCGCTCCTCCGTCGGGTCTTATTCATTTTAGATCTATTGTACCAGTGTTTTGAAACGGGAACAATTAAGAGAAGGTTAACATTGAACTCTATGGAAACTTAGAAGGAAATATATAAGATGCTAGCAACTATTTTTTATTCACTAAACCACGGTAAGTTCCATTTATTCACAAAGCGGGTGGTGATTGTAACGGGCATGAGAAGAAGGATGTGGAGTATGCAATTACCGGTAACGAAAAAATTCATGCGGGTTTGAGAGAGGTGATGTATGCATGGAAAATGGAATAGTGAGCGAGAATATGAAATAGGATATGAGAATATGTCTTCATCTGTGTTCATGTATCTGGCACAAATAAAGAAACCATATACTTAGTCTCTAACCTTTTAAGGAGTACCTTTTTGAGTAAATTTGTGAAAACGGGAACTAGTTGATTTTCACATAAAACACCTCAAAATGGCCTGACCTAGGTTAGGATAATTTATCTTTTGATTTTGTCTTTCTTTAGGTTTTTCATTGACTATGCAATTATTCCATTTTTCCAAACAGTACTTGACTGGGTCTTTCTGTGTGTTAGAATCACCTGTGATGAAACACTCTCTGTATGTCCTCATGTACTCTTGCTTTTTGAAATGCTTTGTGGTATAATTTCTTTGAAATCCAACGGGTTTCAATACTTCCTTAGAGGTATGGAAACCATCCTCCTTTTCAAGCCTTTTGATCATCTGATAAAGGTTTCAATACTTCCTTAGAGGTATGGAAACTGCATGATCAGGTAAGTGTACACCTTCGTGATGAACGTTTCAATACTTCCTTAGAGGTATGGAAACCGATATCAAAAGGCAGGTTGAAGAAGGTCAGGACATGTTTCAATACTTCCTTAGAGGTATGGAAACAAAGTATAGAAATTTTTCAATCTTTCTGTTCGGTTCTCCTTTCAAATGCATGAAATTAAAAAAACAAACACGCTCCTCTTGAATTATTGAAAAAACAAGTGTATAATACTTTCTTGGTACGGAGAGGAGAGGTGGCCGAGGGGTCTAAGGCGCACGCCTGGAGAGCGTGTGGTGGCCAAAAGCCACCCGTGGGTTCAAATCCCACCCTCTCCGCCAGAGAAAGGCCGGGACTTTGTGTCCCGGTTTTTCGTTCACTAGGGGGTGGTTGATAGTATGTTCGAAGAGATGATTGTAGAAAAGGTTAGAAAAGAAGCGGAAAGAATTGCTGAAAAGCAAGGCCTGGAAATCTTCGACATACAGTACAGAAGAGAAAGCAGAGGCTGGGTCCTCAGGGTCGTTATAGACAACCCGGTGGGATACGTGAGTGTGAGAGACTGCGAACTCTTTTCCAGAGAACTGGAGAGGTTTCTGGATAGAGAAGATCTCATAGAGCATTCGTACACTCTCGAAGTGTCGTCTCCTGGACTCGACAGACCCTTGAGGGGTCCGAAGGATTATCAAAGATTCACCGGGAAACTTGCGAAAATCATCACAAAAGATGGAAAAACGTTCATAGGAAGAATCGAATCCTTCGTCGATGGAATAGTAACCATCTCCGATGAGAAGGGAAAACATGAGATAGACATCGAAGATGTGAGGAAGGCAAATCTGGAAATAGAATTTTAAGGAGGTGTTCCCATGAACATAGGCTTGCTCGAGGCTCTGGATCAGCTTGAAGAAGAAAAAGGAATATCCAAAGAAGAGGTTATTCCCATTCTGGAAAAGGCTCTGGTGAGCGCCTACAGGAAGAATTTTGGAAGTTCAAAAAATGTCGAAGTGGTGATAGACCGAAACACCGGAAATATAAAGGTGTATCAGTTACTCGAAGTGGTGGAAAATGTGGAGGATCCCACCACTCAGATCTCTCTGGAAGAGGCAAAGAAACTCGACCCAACAGCAGAGATAGGTTCGATCATCAGAAAAGAACTTGATGTCAAAAACTTCGGAAGAATCGCAGCCCAAACCGCAAAACAGGTGCTCATTCAGAGGATTAGAGAACTGGAGAAGGAAAAACAGTTCGAAAAGTACTCAGAACTCAAAGGAACGGTTACAACCGCTGAGGTGATAAGAGTTACGAGCGATTGGGCAGACATCCGAATTGGAAAACTAGAAACCAGGCTTCCAAAGAAAGAATGGATCCCCGGTGAGGAAATAAAGCCGGGAGACCTGGTGAAGGTCTATATCATCGACGTAGTGAAAACGACAAAAGGCCCAAAGATTCTTGTAAGCAGAAGGGTGCCTGAGTTCGTCATCGGACTCATGAAACTGGAAATTCCGGAGATAGAAAATGGCATCGTGGAAATAAAAGCCATCGCCAGAGAACCTGGTGTGAGAACGAAAGTGGCTGTGACATCCAACAATCCAAATGTCGATCCGATAGGTGCGTGCATAGGTGAGGGTGGCTCCAGGATCGCAGCCATACTCAGAGAACTCAAAGGTGAAAAACTGGACGTTTTGAAATGGTCAGACGATCCAAAACAGCTCATAGCGAACGCCCTGGCCCCTGCCACCGTCATAGAAGTGGAGATACTCGACAAAGAAAACAGAGCGGCGCGTGTACTTGTACCGCCAACGCAGCTCTCTCTTGCCATAGGAAAAGGTGGCCAGAACGCCAGGCTCGCAGCAAAACTCACAGGATGGAAGATAGATATCAAACCCATTATGAACCTATGAAGCAGAAAAGGAGGTGCCTCGATGTACGAAGAACTGAGAAATGAATTGAAAAAAAGGAAATACAGAATCACCGCTCAGAGGGAAATGATCCTCAAGATCTTTCTTGAATCCAAAGGAAGGCATCTGGGTGTGGATGAAGTCTATCGGGAACTTTTGAACAGAAACGTCAGAGTAAGCAAAGCCACAGTTTACAGAGCGGTGGAACTTCTGGTCGAACTTGGGTTCTTGAGAAAGTTAAACTTCGGAGAAGGACTGTACAGATACGAGCTGATAGATCGAAGCACACGCGAATCGCATCAGCATGTGATTTGTCAGAAATGCGGAAAAATAGTCGAGATCAACTCAGAACAGGTCAAAAAGATCGTGTCGGACATTTCAGAAAAGACGGGGTACGTCATAAAATGGCACGACCTGAAGTTCTACGGATTATGCCCCGAATGTCAAAAAGAAGAATCAAAGGCACCGGAATCAGGACAAAGAACAGAAATTTCGGAAGAGGGATGATGGGCATCATGTTCGAAAGTCTTACGAGTACATCCACAGGAAACGATACGATGTTTGCTACGTCTGCTGCTACCATCGATGGAGTCTTCAGGCCCAGCAGAAAAAGAAGGAAGGAAAGATGAGAAACCCACGTAACAGGTATCACGGCAAAAGACATCGGAATAGAAAAAAGGAGTGCCGAAACGTTCGTTTCACCGAAGAAAAGACAGAGGAATGGAAGGGAAGCAAGGTAGGCTTTCACGACGAGTTCAAAAATGTTCTTCGAGTTCAGGATACTCAGTGTCACGAAAAAGGACAGAAGAAAAGAGGGAGTGAAAAGAACGGTGGGGTCAAGAACGATCATCAAAGACCCCACCGTTGCCGTTATATAAGAGGGAGTTGTTTTGAAACCAAGTGTCCTGAGAACTTTCCAGAGCAGTATGGTCAGATAGGCCCTCAAAACAGAGGGGGTGTTCACGGAAAGCACGTAGGGAATTAGAAGAAGGAGAGCCACAAGCTCTTGATACATCCGCCTCCATGTGAAAAAAGAAATGAGCGTTGTGTAAAGAGAAAAGGCAATTCCCACATGAAGACCTGAAACGGCAAAAAAGTGACCAAGTCCACTTCTGTACACGGCGTTATCTTTCTCTCCAAAGAGAAGAGAAAAGGCTGTTCCCCGCACTTCTTTTGAAAACTCTTCTCTCAGTCTTCTCAGAGAAGGTTTCTCCAGTTCTTTCAAGTAGGATGGATGAAAGATGCTGCCGTCGTAGTACCCTACCGCGTAGATGAACCCATCTTTTGAGGTTCTTATCCTGATAGGGCGGACCTTTTTCCACTCTCCCTGAAATACCTTCACACGTGTCACACGGGATCCTTCCACAAGTCCTACAAGTTCGTAGTTTCCAGGTGGAAGTGTTCCAAGTGAGTACAAGAAGGCACCAGAAAGGATGAAGAGCACAGCAATTGAAATTTCTTTGTTTTTTCTCCAGAGTGGAATTGCAGCGGGAAAGAACACATACCAGGGAAAACGAAAGAGGGCGCCCAGAAGCGCCCCCAGACACAGAGAAAAGAAGATCAATATCATGCTCCGAACTTTTCCAGCCTTCCAGCGTACGCAAGAGCAAGCGTCATGACGTCGCTGGCGTGTATCGTTCCAAGGGTACCTCTTGCGCACTCGAATTCGTTGAAGGCCTGAGACAAACCTCTTCTCGTGTACCTGGACCAGATGAGAAGAGGAACGGGATGCCAGCTGTGGGCCTTCAGTGGAACGGGCGTGGAATGATCTCCTGTGATCACAAGAACGTCCGGTTTCAATGCGAGGATCTCCGGTATCACTCTGTCAACTTCCTCTATCACCTTCACCTTTTCATCGAACTTTCCGTCTTCACCGTAAGAGTCCGTTTTCTTCACGTGAACGTAGAAGAAATCGAAATCGTTCCATTTTTCTTTCAGAGTGTTGATTTCATCTTCGACGGTTTGTCCCGTTTCGATTATCTCCATTCCCACAAGTTTCGCAAGGCCCCTGTACATCGGATAGGTTGCGATGGCTCCAGCCCTCAACTTGTAGATCTCCGGGAATTTGGGAAGATCAGGATATTTGGAAAATCCTCTGATGAGGGCAAAGTTTATCTTCGGGTTGTCTTTCAGAACCTCTGCTATTTTCCTGATCAACTCGTTGGCGATCCTTGCCGTCTTCTTCGAAGGTTCATCCAGCCCTTCTGCCCAGACCATCGGATGCCCTTCTTTCTGGGGATCTGCGTCCGTTACTCTGTCGCCAAGACCTTCACCGGTGAACTTCACCACGAACCTGTGTTCTTTACCGGGATAGAACGTGATTTCCACGTCCTCGATCTTCTTGATCTTTTCTGAAAGAAGTTGAACCACCTTCGCAGATTCTTCCGTGGCAGGCCTTCCTGCCCTTCTGTCGAGCACCACGTTCCCGTCCCAGGTTGCAAAGTTTGCTCTGGCAACAACATCTTTTTCACCAACTTCAACACCTATACCCAGCGCCTCAAGGATGCCTCTTCCTATCTGATACTTTATGGGGTCGTATCCAAAAAGTGAAAGGTGTCCAGGACCGCTTCCTGGAGTGATGCCGGGAAGGACTGGAACGGTCTGGCCAAGGTCGCTCTCTTTTGCCAGGCTGTCGAGATTCGGTGTGCTGGCTGCCTGAAGGGGAGTCTTGCCGTTCACCGGAATGTCTCCAAGCCCGTCCATCACAAGCAGGACTATCTTCGTATCGTTTGTTGTTACAAGTTTTGAGACGAACTTCTGTTTATCAAGCATCGTCATCCCTCCTTTATGCGTAGTTTTTCCATCACGTATTTCAGTCTGTCATCGTCGGCAACGGGAACACCCTGCTCCAGAGATTGCAGAAGTGCCACAACGAGATCGGAGAGCTTCTCGAAATCGAATTTGTCCGCGTGCCTGAACCTGGCTATTCTCAGAGCAAATCGCCAGTTTATATCCTGAGTTTCTGCCACAATCTCTCTCAAAAGATCGTCCATGAGCAGATCCTTGAACACCAGAAGATGCTGCACGATTCGAACAAGAACAAGACTCGAAGCGATCATGATGGAACTGCCAAAGAAAGCCGAAGTGAACTTCACGACATTTTCTTCCATTTTGAATATGTCAGGCGATTCGAAGATGATGCCCATCATGGTTTCGATCATTTCTGATGTGTCGATCGTCGTATCGTAAAACGGAAACTGTCCTTCTCTGAGTGCATCGATCCTCTTCTGGACTTCTTCGTTTGAAGAGGCCAGATCCTCCGCCAGGGAAACCACATCGATGACGCCCTCTTCATCGAAATAATCCCTCAACCACTCGAATTCTTCAAAGGTTGGTATTTTCACCTTGCTCTCTGCAAGAGCAATCATGTGTTCTGCCCTTTCTTTGAGTTCTCCTGTGATCTCCGACAGGACAGAGATAGCCTTTTCCCTGTCGAAGTGAAGAAGAATCGTAGCGTAGTTGTATTTCACGATTTCTTCGTCTCTGTGCCGGCTGTAAGCTTCTTCAAACACCTCGAGGGCCTCTTCGTACAGGCCGAGTGTTTTGAGAAGAAGTCCGTACTCGTTTGCCAGCATGGGATCGTCGGGTGTCTTCTCGTAGAGTCTTTTCAGAATGCCCAGTGCCTCGAACAACCTGCCGAGTTTTATCAAGGTGTAGGAGAGGTTGAACTCCACATGATCCTTTCGTTCTGCTTCCAGCGCTTTTCTGAAGAATTTTTCTGCCTCTTTGAAACGCTGAAGTTGATTGTAGATGACCCCGAGTCTTTCATAAACCTCTGTGAAGTTTGGATCCTTCTCAAGGATTCTTTTGTACTCTTCAAGGGCTTCTTCGAATCTTCCTTCTTCGAGAAGAAGATCTCCTTTCTTCAGGAGCGGAAGCAGAAAATCTCTGTTGGTTTCATGGGCCTTTTCGTAGAAGAGAAGACTGTCCTCTATTTCACCCTTTTCTTTCAGTATGTTCGCGAGTTCAAAATAAGCCGGCGCGAAGTCTTCCTTCATGGATGTTGCTATTCGCATTTCAACCTCGGCTTCGCCAAGATTTCCCCTGTGCTTGAGAAGGAGCCCTCTGTAGAAGTGGTAGCGATAATCGTATTGGACTTCCCTCGCTTTTTCCAGGATCTTTTCTGCCTCGTCGAACCTTTGCTCGCGAAGAAGCTCCTTGAACTTTTCGTAGAGGAAGAAGACGTAGTAGGACCTGTAATACTCATCCTTTGATACTTCGTACTGTGCTTCTAGCCCTCTCAGGACAACATCGAGAGGGATACGATCTTCTTCCACTATTCTGGGAAGGTCTTCTGCAAGAACGGGAAGTTTCACTGGAAGATTGTTCTGTTTCGCTTTATCCGGATCGAGCGGAAGATAAACAATTGCCTTTATGTTTTCACCCCTCATTGCAAAAGCATCAAGAACGGATAATGGGGTTGTCCACCCTCGTGGATTTCAAGATCGAGGTTCGGGAATTCCTCTCCTATGAGGTTCTGTATCTTCTCGAGTTCTGCCTTTCGATAATTGTCACCAAGAAAAACGGTGAGGATCTCTTTTTCTCTTGCGTTCTCCTTTTCCAGAACGTCCTTCAATGCCTTCACGAGGTTGAATCCGTGCGCTAAAAGTTCTTTTCTCACAAAGACGAGGTACTCACCTTTCCTTATACGCCTTTTTCCGTATCTGGAGTCTCTGACCGCCCTTGTGATGGAAATGGGAACACACTGGTTGATCGCCTCTTCGAACCTTCTTTTTAGTTCTTCAGGATCCTCGTCAGGGTCGTATTCCACCATCGCGGCAACACACTCCTGAACGTGTGACGTCTGAACGACGATAACCCTTTTGTCGTCCACCGATTCCGCCACCTGTTTTGCTGTGAGAAGAACGTTGGCGTTGTTTGGAAAGAGAAAGACCACCTTCGCGTGTGTTTTGTCCACCGCTGCCTTAAGATCGGCAAAGCTGGGATTCATCGTCTGGCCACCAGGGACTATTTCGTCAACACCCAGACTTTTCAGGATCTCTGAAATTCCCTTCCCGGGAGAGACAGCAACCACACCTATTTCCTTTTCGACCTGGGCGGATATGATGTGTTCGTGCTGAAGTTTCATGTTGTCCACTTTTACTTTAATTATTTCGCCGAAATCCAGTACCTTCTCAAGCACCTGACCCGGATGATTAGTATGAACGTGCAGTCTGAAGATATCGTCCTGCTCTACAAGAACAACGGAATCTCCTATCTCGTTCAAGAAGGATTCCAGTTCTGACTTTTCGAAGACACGCTCTCTTCGAACGGCCACCTCCGTGCAGTACTGGTTCGTTATCTCTTCCAGGGCCATCCTCTTGAGATCTTCCACTGAGGCCTGTTCCACCTGCTCGAGGTTCACTTCTATATCTCCTTTGATCGCATCCCTCATTCCTTCGAACAGATAGTAAAGCCCCTTTGCTCCCGCATCCACAACTCCTGCTTCTCTTAGTTTGGAGAGCATGCTGGGAGTCCTGTTCACCGTATCCTTTATCATCTCCACGATCTGGTCGAACAACTCTTCGAACGTTTCAAAGGAACGACCCTTCAGTTTCTCGTCGAGTTCCCTCACCACCGTCAGCATGGTACCTTCAACGGGTCTCATAACGGCACTGTACGCGACTTTCCTTGCGTTCGATATCATCTTGATAAAATCTCCTGGAGTGATGTAGTTCTCCGGAGAGGCGTCTGCCAGTCCTCTCAATATTTGAGAGAGTATGACACCGGAGTTCCCACGCGCCCCCATCAGTGCTCCTTCCTTGATTGCCTTCCACACTTCTGAGAGGTCATCACTTTTGAGATTGTCTATGTACTTGCACGCTTCCAGCATCGTCGAACACATGTTGGAGCCCGTGTCTCCATCCGGAACAGGGAAAACGTTCAGGGCGTTGATTTCATCTTTGTGTTTTAGAAGGTTTTCCGTTGCTTTCTTTATGATGGTTTTCAAAAACCTTCCGGTGATCTTTTTCAAGATCTCTACCTCCGTTTCATTTGATGCCTACCACATGAACGGTTATGTTCAGATTCTCACAACCGGCCAGTGTCTTGAGTTTGTGTGCCACGTTATCGGCGATGTTTCTGGCAACTTCTTTTATGTTTACTCCGTACTCAACTTCTATGTACACGTCGACGTTCAGAGAAGAGTCTTCGAGTTCTTCAATCTTGATGCCTTTGTCCCCTCCGAAGATCCTCTCAAAGAATGAACGCGATTCTCCGATTCCGACCGTCCCGTAGCTTTCAACCGTTGCAAGATACACGATCTTCTTCAATGCCTCCACCGTTATTTCGAGTTCTCCATGTTCAAGCATGATCTTCATGCTTTCCCCTCCTCGCTTCTGACCTTAATATATGTTAGCATAGTTTTTGAAAGCCCTTTTGAATCAAGTCCCAGCATTTCCAGGAGTTCCTTTCTGCTTCCGTGGGTTACGAAGTGATCGTTCACCCCGATGTTCACCACACGTCCCTTCCATCCCATCTCCCAGAGCTTTTGAGCAACGTAGGAGCCGAATCCCCCTATCTTCATGGCTTCTTCGACGGTGAATATGAGCCTGTGGTTCTGTGCAACCTCTCTCAGAACATGTGTATCCAGAGGTTTCACGGTGAGAGCGTTTATCACCGTGACATCCAGAGGGATCCTGAGCACTTCTTTTAGAAGAGTTCCGGTGACGATCACCGCCGCGTCTTTTCCTTCTCTGACCACTTTCCAGCCAAGGTCTATCTCTCTCATGTTCTCAAAGAGTGAGTTGAGATCTGCCTCGAAGGATTCCTTAGGATAGCGAACAGCAACAGGACCATCAAGATTGGCCAAAACGGTGTATAAAACGTTCACGAATTCTTGAGGAGAAGATGGAGATACTATCTTCATGTTCGGAATTGGGAGAAGATAGTTGATATCGAAAAGACCGTGGTGTGTGGGCCCATCTTCCCCAACAACTCCAGAGCGATCTATCGCGAAGAGAACCGGAGCATTCTGAAGGGCCACATCATGAACAATCTGATCGAAGGCCCTCTGAAGGAACGTGGAGTAGATTGCAACAACCGGTTTCATCCCCTGAAGTCCCAGCGCCGCACCAAAAGTGACACACGACTGCTCTGTGATTCCCAGATCGAAGAAGCGCTCGGGGTGATTCTTCTGAAAAATGGAAAGTCCTGTACCATCCGCCATGGCCGCTGTTATGGCAACGATCTTTTCGTCGGATTCTGCAATCTTAGAGAGGGTGTATCCCAGAAGTTCACTGTAGGATAGCCTTTTTGGTTTTCCAACGGGTGAGGCGCTGTGGTACGTTGTGGGATCCTCTTCTGCTGCTTTGAACCCTCTGCCCTTTCTCGTCACAACGTGAACGACCGACGGATAATCGTATTCTTTCACTCTCTTCAGAACCCTTTCGAGGAGTTCTACGTCGTGACCGTCGAAGGGCCCGAAGTACTTCAGACCTAGTGCTTCAAAGAAGTTGGTTCCCTGTATCAATCCCTTCAACCCGTCTCTCAAGTATCTCATCTCTTCTTCCAACTCGAAGCCTATCTCGGTTTTTTCGAGCACCTTCTTCAGGGCTTTTTTTCCCTTCAGGTATATGGGGTTTGTCCTGAGTCTGGAAAGATGGTATGCAAGCCCTCCCACGTTCTGTGAGATGGACATTCCGTTGTCGTTGAGGATTATCTTGATTTTCGAGTTGAGATTTTTGAGCTGGTTCAGCGCCTCGAGCGCCATACCAGATGTGAGAGCACCGTCTCCTATCACGACAACCACGTGTCTTTTCTCTTTGAGAAATTCGAAGGCCTTTTCAAAACCAAGGGCAGCCGCTATGGAGGTACCAGCATGTCCTGTACCGAACCAGTCCAGTGGTGACTCTCTTCTTGTGACGAAACCGCTCAGGCCACCGAAAGTTCTTATGGTGTGAAACTGTTCGTCTCGTCCCGTCAGTATTTTGTGGGTGTACGTTTGATGCCCCGTGTCCCAGATCACAGCGTCTTCTCTGGGATCGAAGACGCGGTACAGAGCGAGTGTGAGTTCCACCGTCCCCAGATTGGAAGCAAGGTGCCCCCCGTTCTTCAAAACCACCTCTACGATCCTCTGTCTTATCTCCTCAGCGAGACTTTTCAGTTCTTCATGACTCATCTTCCTGATTTCGTCCAGCATCATCTTCATCACCTTCCAGTTCTTTCAGAACATCGATGATTTTCAACTGTTCTTTCTGAAGGATCTCCCTGCACTTTTTGTAGAGTTCCACACCTCTTTGAAAGAGTTCAATGGACTCTTCAAGAGACAGGTCTTCGCTTTCGAGTCTGTTGACGATCTCTTCCAGTTCCTTCATCATTTCTTCGAAGTCCACCTAGATCACCCTCGCCTTCTTTTCACCATCTCTGAAGATAAGAAACACGATGTCTCCTGAGTTCAAAGAGGCAGCCTCTTTCACGATTTTGCCTTCCTTTTTCACCAGAACAAATCCTTTGTCGAGAAACCTTGTTGGTTTCAGACTCTCAAGGACTCTGAAGAGATGTTCCACCCTTTCCTGTTTTCTTCTCACAGAATTCAACACCAGACTCCTGAGTTTTCCAGCCATTTCTTTGACCCTGATGGCTGTCAATTTGTTTATTTCATACTTTCTTTTCGCTGCCGCTTTGATGTAATGAAATAGTCTGTTCAGTCTTTCTTCCTCACGTGTTATCTTCTCCAGCACGGCATCTTTCATTCTCTCATAGAGATTTTTCAGTTCTTCATGGACGTCTCTGAGATCGGGAAGGACGTATTCGGCTGCTCCTGTTGGTGTGTGCATGGATACATCTGCCACAAAATCCGCTATGACACGATCTATCTCGTGTCCTATTCCCGTCACGACAGGATGTTTCATTTTCAGGATCTCTCGCACCACTTCCTCTTCGTTGAACACCCACAGATCTTCCCTGGATCCACCGCCTCTGACTATCAGAACAAGGTCCAGATCGTACTCGTTTGCTTTCCTCAAGGCTTCTATCAACTCTTTCTTCGCAGAATCTCCCTGAACGGAAGTGTGGAAGAGGTATATCTCAACGGGGGATTTTCGCTCCTTTGCCGTTCTTATCACATCGTGGAATGCCGCTGAACTTCTGGAGGTGATGACACCGATTCTCCTTGGAAATCTGGGAAGGGGTCTTTTGGGACGATACAGAAGGCCCTCTTCGAGTAGTTTTTTCAGGGTCGTTTCGAACTTCATCTGATAAGTTCCGATGTGGTCGAGGTACCTTATGTTCGAACAGACGAACCTGTACGTTCCGTGTGGTGTGTAAACACTTATGCTGCCATCGACGAGAGCCATCTTTCCTTCTTGAAGACGGATTCCCATGTTGTCCCCACCGAACAGGACACAATCCAGTTTTGCGTTTTCATCGACCAGCGAGAAAAAAATGTGGCCCTTTCTAGGGCGCACATTGGTGATTTCACCGTATACACTCACGTTGACGAGATAAGGATCCTCTTCAAGCAGCTTTTTTATATACTCGCTTATCTCCGTGACGGTGTAGACGATCTCTCTCATGCTTTCTGACGCTCCGCCGCTCTCACCACGTGTTCAAACAAAAGAGCGGTTGTGATCTGACCCACACCACCGGGAACGGGTGTAACCTGTGCTATCTCCTCAACGGCAGAGTCCACATCTCCGCACCATTTTCCATCCACGTAGTTGATCCCAACATCTATCACGATGGCTCCTTCCTTCACCATGTCTCTTTTCAGGAAATGGGCCTTTCCGACGGCAACGACGACGATATCACTGGCCCTTGTGATTTCCCCAAGATTCTGCGTTCTGGAATGGCAAACGGTGACGGTGGCGTCTCTTCCCTTCTTCAGAAGCATAATCGCAAGAGGTTTTCCCACGGTAACACTTCTTCCAACGATCGTAACTTTCTTTCCTGAAATCTCAGTGACACTCTCTAGGACTTTCACAACGGCCTCTGCGGTACACGGTGGGAAGGTCTCTTCTCCATAGAGCAAAAATCCAAGGTTTTCAGGATTGACACCTTCAACGTCCTTTTCAACGGGCACGGCAGAGAACACCCGTTTTTCATCCAGTCCCTCTGGCAGGGGTCTTGCAACGAAGACACCGTTCACATTTTTGTCTTCAGCGAGTTTCTCCAGGGTGGAAAGAAAATCTCCCGGAGACGTTTTGATTATTTCAAAATCTATTCCCAGTTTTTCTGCCTTTTTTTTCTGAGATCTGAGATACGAAGCGGTGGAAGGATCATCCGTTCCCACCACGCTGACGAGTTTTGGAGTGAAGAAAAGCAGATCCACTCTCTTTCTGACGTCTTCTTCGATGGACTTCGCTATGGATTTACAGTCTATCCACACAATCGATCCCCCTTCAAGAGACTCCTGTGATGTTGCCATCTTCATCTACGTCCATGTTCAGGGCGTTGGGTTTTTTTGGAAGACCCGGCATGAGATTTATGTCTCCTGCCAGAACAACAACAAAACCAGCTCCTGCCGAGACGTAAGCGTCCCGAACAACGAAGGTGTAACCCTCAGGTGCTCCCCGAAGTTTTGGATCGTGGGAGAGAGACTTCGGAGTTTTGGTCACAATCACAGGGAGATGATCAAAACCGTTCTTTTTAATGAACTTCAAAGCCTTTCGGGCCTCATCTGTGTACTCAACATCCTTTGCCCTGTAGATCTCCCTTGCAAGGATCTCCACTTTCTTTTCAACAGGGTCTTCCCACTCGTAGAGAAAGTGAGGAGATGAATCTTTGATGGCTTCGGTCACCGCTTTTGCAAGATCTTCCCCACCCTCACTTCCCTTTGTGAAGACCTCACTGACCGCTGCTTTTACTCCGAGTTTTTCGCATTCATTCATCACAAAAGAGATCTCCTTTTCTGTGTCGGTTTCGAACCTGTTCAGGGCCACAACGACAGAAAGACCAAATTTCTTCAGGTTCTCCACGTGAACCTTCAAATTTTTAAATCCCTTCTTCAACGCTTCCAGATCTTCTTCATGAAGATCGTCAATGTCAGAGCCACCGTGGTACTTCAGCGCTCGAACCGTCGCCACAAGAACGGCAGCGTTAGGATAGAAATCTCCAACTCGTGAAACAAAGTCGATGAACTTTTCTGCTCCAAGATCTGCGCCAAACCCCGCTTCGGTCACCACGTAATCACTGAGTTTCAAGGCAAGTTTCGTCGCAAGAACAGAGTTTGTTCCGTGGGCGATGTTGGCAAAGGGTCCTCCATGGACGAAGGCAGGGGTTCCTTCTGTCGTCTGAACAAGATTTGGATTGATTGCATCTTTCAGCAGGACAGCCATCGCACCCTGAACACCGAGATCGGAGGCTCTCACAGGCCTTCCTCTAGAATCGAGTGCAACGACGATTCTTCCAAGACGATCCTTCAGATCTTTCAAATCTGTAGACAGACTGAGTATCGCCATTACCTCGGAGGCTGCGGTTATGATGAAACCATCCTCTCTTGGGATGCCGTTTGCCGATCCACCAAGACCTATCACGATTTTTCTGAGAGAGCGATCGTTCATGTCCATGGTTCGTTTCCAGAAGATCCTCGTTGGATCTATCCCAAGTTCGTTCCCGTGTTTTATATGAGAATCCAGAACCGCAGACAGCAGATTGTGGGCGCTTGCCACAGCGTGCATGTCGCCGGTGAAGTGCAGATTTATCTCATTGGAAGGGATAACCTTTGCCTTTCCGCCTCCAGTTGCTCCTCCTTTCAAGCCGAGAGTGGGACCAAGAGAAGGCTCACGGAGCGTCACAAAAGATTTGTTTCCAATCCTGTTCAGTGCCATGGAAAGTCCAATGCTGGTAGTGGTCTTTCCTTCGCCGGCGGGTGTTGGTGTGATCGCCGTCACAAGAATCAACTTTCCGTTTTCCCTGCCCTCGAGTTCTTTCAGGAGCCTGTGGTCTACCTTTGCGATATATCGTCCATACGGAAAAAGATGGTTTTCGTCTATCCCCACACTCTCTGCGATCTTCTTTATCGGAATCAAATTCATCACCTTCACAACTCGAATTTTTCCTTTGGAGCGTTCTCTTTTGCAATTCTATCCAGTATGCCATTTACGAATTTTCCGCTGTTTTCAGTGCCGTATCTTTTGGCTATTTCTATGGCTTCGTTGATCGTAACCTCTATGGGAATGTCCTTCTCGTAAAGGAGTTCGTAGGTACCGAGTCTGAGAATGTTTCTGTCAACAGCAGAGAGACGATCTATCGTCCAGCGTTCAAGGTACCTGGAGATGAGATCGTCTATCGTTTGAAGGTGTTCTTTAATATTCCGAATATAGCGTCTTGCATCTTTTTTTGCCTTTTCATCGTAACTGTTGTCCAGTATTTCCTCGAGTATCTGCTCAAGATCCTCATCTTTCCTGAATTCATGTTGAAAAAGAGCTTTGAAGACAGCAAGCCTCATTCTTCGCCTCGGTGTTTTCATGTCTGGATCTCCTTTCCCGAATGTTTATTCCTGTTTCTCTTCGCCCTCCTCAGGCTCTTCTTCGATCTCTTCTTCCTTCTCGAAAACGTTCTCCACGGTTACGTTGATGGACTCTACCCTCATGGAGGTCATCATCTCGATATCGTGTTTCACTTTCTCGGTGAGTTTGGAAACGTATTCAGGAATGGGTTCACCGTAAGGGACATCGATTTTGAACTCGATGACGAGGCTGTCATCTGGATTTCTTGTGACATCCAGACTCTTTCTGATTTTCTTCATCACTCTGGAGCCGACGTCCCCAAGAAATTCTCCAATGCTTCTGATCGCGATCTCTTTTATCACTCCGTCGGATATTTCGATGTTCTTGTATTCCTCCGCCATGCCAATCCCCCCTTTTTTATGCTCTTCCCACGTACTCACCCGTTCTTGTGTCAACCTTTATTTTATCACCGGTTTCTATGAAGTAAGGAACGGTGATTTTCAGTCCCGTTTCGAGTACAGCAGGTTTTCCACCACCGGAGACAGTGTCACCTTTGAAGGAAGGCTCTGTTTCCACAACGGTCAATTCAACGGTGGTGGGAAGTTCAACACCTATAGGAACACCCTCGTGGAAAACAAGGTCTACCTCCATGTTTTCAACCAGATAATACTTGGCATCCCCGATTTCCTCTTCGCTGAGAGCGTGTTGTTCGTAATCGTCCAGGGTCATGAAGTAATAGTGATCTCCATCTCTGTAAAGATACTGGGCTTTTCTGAAAGAAAGTTCTGCTTCGGGTACCTTTTCACCACTCGGGAAGTTCACTTCCCTCACAAGACCTGTCTTCACATTCTTGAGTTTTGTTCTAACAAGTCCACTTCCTCTTCCCATGAAGTGTTTGCTTGCCTCGAGTACCCTGTATATCTCACCGTCGTAGATGATGAACATACCCTTTTTCAGGTCACCTACTTCGATCATGCAGACACCTCCCATAACAAAATCTACGAGGGGATTCTCTCCCCTCGTAGAATTTTACCATAACAGCGATGTTTTCAGAGCATTTCTTTGAGTCTTGAAACGATGCCTTCCTTGTCCAGACCGTAGAGTTTGTAGAGCAGTTTGTAATCTCCGGATACGGCAAACTCTGGAACACCAACCCTGACGTATTTTTTCGGCAGGATTCCATTCTCAAGAAGCACCGTTCCAAGATAACTTCCAAGTCCGGTGAAGACGTTGTGATCCTCCACCACAAGAACGGGCTTTCCATCGAGCATCTTCAGTGTCTCTATGTCAAGATCCACAGGGCAGGATACGTTCAGCACAGAAACTTTGATCCCTTCTTTTCTGAGATCGTCGGCTGCTTCTACCGCCAGATGGAGGGTGGATCCGTACGTTACGATCGCAGCGTCGTTTCCTTCCCTCACAACGTCGATCTTTCCGTACTCGAAGGCGTAACCCTCTCCGAAGAAGGGTTTTCCGTTTTCATCCAGAATGATGGGAAGTTTTGATCTTCCCATGGCGATCACGAAGTTTCCGTACTCTTTTGCAGCGTATCTTACCGCTCTGTCTGTCTGGTTCGGATCTCCGGGAACGATCACCTTGAAACCGTACCAGTTCATGGGGCCGGAAATGTAATCGAGTCCGTGGTGAGTTTTTCCGTCTTCTCCCACGTTGAGACCACAGTGCGTGACGACGACCTTCAGATTCGTTCCGTTTATGGCGTTCAGTCTGTGCTGGTTGTAGGTCTCGGAGATTCCAAAGACACCGAAGTCAGCAAAGAATGTGATCACACCCTCTGCAGAAAGTGCTCCTGCCATGGCGGCGGCGTTGTGTTCCTGAACACCAACTTCCAGAACCCTTTCCGGAAATTCTTTGTCCAGAAGGTCCAGTTTCACCGAGCCTTTGAGGTCGCAGTCCACAGCGACGATGGGCGTGGCATCAGAGTTACCCGCGTTCTTTTTCACCAGATCGAGAAGTGCTTTTCCAAAGGCGCCTCTGTTGTCAAGGGGTTCAGTGTAGGTGATGGGATCCCCCGTGTCGATCTTCACAGGGTAGGTTTTATAGACTTTTCTGTGCTTTTCCACAGGAAGTTTCTTTCTCTTTTCTATGTAAACATCCACGTCGTTTTCGATGCCGAGTTCTGAAAGGGCCCTCTCCAATTCTTCTCTGTTCAGAGGTTTTCCGTGGTATTTGACTTCGTTCTCCATGAAGGAGACGCCCTTTCCCATGACCGTCTTTGCAAGAATGGCAACCGGATTCAATTCGTCTTCAACTGCTTCTTTCAAGGCAAGGTAGATCTGTTCGTAATCGTGACCGTCAATTTCGATGACTCTCCATCCGTCTGCTAGGTAATTCTCCTTTATGTTCACGGGCATGACGTCTCTGGCTCGTCCGCTGATCTGGGCATCGTTGTAGTCGACGATCACGGTGAGGTTTGTGACACCGTACTTCTTCGCCACTCTTCTTGCCTCTGCCACCTGTCCTTTTGCCTGTTCAGCATCGCTCATCAGAACAAAAACGTGGTAATCTCTTCCCGTGAACCTGGACGCGAGTGCAAATCCAAGACCGGCCGAAAGACCCTGACCGAGGTTCCCTGTGGTCCAGTCGACTATTCCGACTCCACGGGTCACGTGCCCTTCGAACACAGAAGCGGGATGTCTGAATCCCGTGAGAACTTCATCAAGATCGACAAAACCAAGGCGAGCCATTGCAGCGTAAACACCCGGAGAAGTGTGACCATGGCTGATCACGATTCTATCCCTTGCAGGATCATCGACGGGTTTCAATTTTGCGTATTTGAAAACGGTGAGATACAGATCGATGGAGGACATGGAACCACCGGGATGTCCGGAGTTTGCGATGTAGGTCATCTTCAGGATGTCTCCGCGGCAGAGTCTTCCAAGTTCTTTCAGTTCTTTGAGTTCGCTTTCTGGAAGCTTTTCGTAAGGGAATCTTTCCATTGTTAAACTTCACCTCCTCCGATTGGAGTCATAATAATGTGTGGAAATGTTTTCATCCATCTTCTGAGATTCTACCATTATTGAGATGTTAAAAAGTTTTCAAGGAGGAAAAAATTGTGTTCAAGCTGGTGAGTGAGTTTGAGCCCACCGGTGACCAGCCTCAGGCAATAGAGAAACTGGTGGAAGGATTGAACAGAGGAATGAGGTTTCAGACGCTTCTCGGTGTCACGGGAAGCGGGAAGACCTTCACTATGGCCAACGTGATAGCGCGTGTGAACAGACCTGCCCTCGTCATCTCGCCAAACAAAACTCTCGCTGCACAGTTGTATCAGGAGTTCAAAACCTTCTTTCCCGAAAACAGAGTGGAGTTCTTCATCAGTTACTACGACTACTACCAGCCGGAGGCTTACATACCCACAAAGGATCTCTACATAGAAAAGAACGCCGATATAAACGATGTGATTGTGAGGATGCGCATGTCCACCCTGAAATCGGTCAGAACCAGAAGGGACGTCATTGTTGTTGCGAGTGTCTCGTGTATTTACGCCACAGGGGATCCAAACGATTTCGACAGGATGAACATAAAACTCTCTGTGGGAGAAAGACTGGATGTTTTTGAACTTGCAGAAAAACTTGCAAAGATAGGATACCAGAGAACCGAAGATGTCTCTCTCTCCGGATGTTTCAGAATAAGAGGTGATACGCTGGAGATCTATCCCACTTATCAAGATGAAGGTATCCGTGTTGAATTTTTCGGAGATGAGATAGACGCGATTTCCCTGATAGATCGCTTCAATCGAACAACCCTTGAAAAACTCGATAAGGTCATCATCTATCCCGCCGTGGAGTTCGTAACGACCGAAGAAAAGCTGAGAAGAGCAATAGAATCGATAAAAGAAGAACTCAGAGAAAGACTCGCCGAACTCAAGAAACAGGGAAAAATACTCGAGTACGAAAGACTGAAACAGAGAACCCTGAACGATATAGAACTTCTTGAAACCATGGGATACTGCCCCGGCATAGAGAACTACTCCAGACATTTCGACGGAAGAAAGCCGGGAGAGCCCCCTTACACACTGCTTGATTATTTCGATGATGATTTTGTAGTCTTCATAGACGAGTCACACATCACAGTGCCCCAGCTCAGGGCGATGTACAACGGTGATCGATCCAGAAAGAAGAACCTGGTGGAGTATGGTTTTCGTCTTCCCTCTGCCTACGACAACAGACCTCTCACCTTCGAGGAGTTCCTGAAGAAGGTGGGACAGATCGTATTCGTTTCAGCCACACCTGGAGATTTTGAACTTTCCGTTTCCGAGCAGGTGGTTGAACAGATCATAAGACCGACCGGCCTTGTTGACCCGGAGGTGGAGGTGCGTCCGACCAGAGGACAGGTGGACGATCTCATAAACGAAATAGTGAAGGTGAAACAGAGGGGAGAAAGAGCCCTCGTGACGGTTCTCACCAAAAAAACGGCGGAACTTCTGAGCGAGCATCTCACAGAACTGGGTATAAAGTCTCTGTATCTTCACTCGGAACTGGATGCAATAGAAAGGGTTGAGGTGTTGAAAAAGCTGAGGCGCGGCGATGTGGACGTGGTGGTTGGTGTGAACCTGTTGAGGGAAGGCCTGGATCTTCCGGAAGTTTCCCTTGTTGCCATCATGGATGCCGACACAGAAGGATTTCTTCGCTCAGAGACAACGCTCATTCAGATAATAGGAAGAACTGCAAGAAACGTGAATGGAAAGGTGATCATGTACGCCGACAGGATAACAAACGCCATGAAAAGAGCGATCGAAGAAACAAACAGAAGAAGAAGAATACAACTTGAGTACAACAAAAAGCACGGTATCACACCGCGTTCCATAGTGAAACCCCTTGAAATAGAGGTGTTCGAACAGTTCATGGTGAAAGAAGAACCTGCCGAGTATGGTGATACAATCAAAAACATCTTTTCCATGAAAGAGAGTCTTTCTCTGGAAGAATACGTGGCTCTCCTCGAGGAAGAGATGTACCGGGCTGCGAGTGAGTTGAGGTACGAAGATGCAGCGGCACTGCGCGATGAGCTCTTCAGGGTGAAAGAAGCGTTGAAAAAGAAAAAGGGGCATTGAGCCCCTTATTTTTTCTGGCGGGGACGACGGGATTTGAACCCGCGACCACCGGTGTGACAGACCGGCATGCTAACCGGGCTGCACCACGTCCCCTGAACCGAATACTATTTTCTCAGAAAAGAGATACCTTGTCAAGAGGATCCGCGATGTGATTTTTTTATGTATTCCCTTCCCCTGTCCAGTGCCATCAGATCTATTTCCAGAAGATCTTTCCTGGTTATTTTCTCGCTGAGGGCTTCTCTGACAGCCTCAAAACTCACCGCTTTTGTCACTTCAAGAAAGGCTCCAAGCATCACCATGTTGGCTGCTTTTGTGTTCCCCAGTTCTTCTGCGATTTCGTTTGCAGGAACTTTGACTGTTTCAACGTCGTCTCTCTCCAGTACGTGTTCAACTATCGATGAGTTCACAAAAAGAATTCCACGATGTTTCAGTCTTGGACCGAACTTCATCATCGATGGAAAGTTCATCGCTATCACTTCTGTGGGATGATCTACAACGGGCGAGTTGATGGGCTTTTCATCGACGATGACCGTGCAGTTTGCCGTGCCTCCTCTCATCTCCGGACCATAGGAAGGAAGCCATGTGGCGTTTTTTCCTTCGATGACGGCCGCCATTGCTATGATCTGCCCTGCAAGCATGACGCCCTGTCCACCGAACCCTGCTATCACCACAGCATGATAACTCATATCAATCCCCCACTCTGTCCACGAAGATCTTTGGCGGAAATTCCTTCACCATGTTACTCAGAAGCCATTCCTGAGCCTCTACAGGTGTCATTTTCCAGTTGGTTGGACACGTGCTCAGCACTTCCACGAGTCCAAACCCAAGACCCTTCAACTGGGCAAGAAACGCCTTTCTTATGGCTTTTTTTGTGTTCAGAATGTCTCGAGGAGAACTGACGGTGGCGCGTTCAAGGTACGCAACACCCGGGATCGTGCTCAGGAGTTCGGAAACATGGAGCGGAAATCCTTCGTTTTCCGCGTTCCTCCCACGTGGGCTCGTGGTGGTTTTTTGCCCTAACAGGGTCGTTGGAGCCATCTGACCTCCGGTCATACCGTACACAGCGTTGTTCACGAATATCGTCGTCAACTTCTCTCCCCGGTTGGCCGCATGGATGGTTTCTGCTATGCCTATAGATGCAAGATCACCATCACCCTGATAGGTAAAGACCACGCGATCTGGCAACGCTCTCTTAATACCCGTTGCCACCGCAAGGGCTCGTCCGTGTGGAGCCACGGTTCCGTCCACCTCGAAGAACTCGTAGGCAAAAACAGAGCATCCCACAGGGGCAACCATTATGGTTCTGTCCTGTATGTTCAGTTCGTCTATCACTTCGGCTATCAGACGATGAATTATTCCGTGGTGACAGCCAGGGCAGTAAGTGAACTCTTTGTCGTTCAGAGATTTTGGCCTTTCGAATATGACCTTCATCGTATCACCTCCTTGAAAGCAAGACGTATCTCTTCCGGTGTTGGAACAACTCCGCCCATCCGTCCATAAAAATGGACAGGAACTTTTCCGTTCACCGAAAGCCTGACATCTTCCACCATCTGTCCAGAACTCATCTCCACCACGAAGATACACTTCACCTTTTCTGCGATTTCACCCAACCTTTTTTTAGGAAAAGGCCAGAGAGTTACCGGCCTGAAAAGTCCCACCGGCAGTTTTTCTTCTCTCAGTTCGTCCACAACGCTCTTCAAAATCCTCCCGACGGTTCCATACCCTACCAACAGATATTCGGCATCGTCCGTTCTGTATTCCTCCCATCGCTGCTCTTTTTCCTCGACACGCTTGTATTTTTCCTGGTAGCGTATGTTCATCTGTTCAAGTCCAACTGGATCTATATTGAAAGCGGCGATCCTGTGTGGTTCTCTGTTTCTGGCACCAGTTAACGCCCAACCTGAATGATCCGGCAGTGTGGAAATGTCTCTCATCTCAGGAAGAACCACCGGTTCCATCATCTGACCTATCATTCCATCCGCCAGCACGAGAACAGGATTTCTGTACTCATCAGCGAGGTCAAAGGCGAGCTGTGTCAGATCAACGGCCTCCTGAACCGTTGAAGGAGCCAGAACGATGAGCCTGTAATCTCCGTGCCCTCCTCCCTTCACCGCCTGAAAGTAGTCGCCCTGAGAAGGCTGAATGTTACCAAGCCCCGGACCACCACGAATCACGTCGACGAAAACACACGGTAGTTCTGCGCCTGCTATGTACGATATGCCTTCCTGCATCAAACTGAAACCAGGAGAGGATGTTGAGGTCATAACACGCTTTCCCGTACAGGCAGCTCCGTACACCATGTTCACAGTTGCCACTTCGCTCTCTGTTTGAAGGAAAACCCCACCCACTTCCGGGAGTCTTCTTGCCATGTATTCGGCTATTTCACTCTGGGGTGTGATGGGATAGGCAAAGTAGAGTCTGCAGCCTGCCCTTATGGCGGACTCTGCTATCGCTTCGTTGCCTTTCATCATGATCTTCTTCATACTATCACTCCTCAAGCCCTCACCTTCTCCTTCTTCCTGACATCACGGAAGACTGTGATACAGACATCGGGACAGCTGAGGTAGCACAACCCGCACGCTATGCAACCCTCACCTCTGTATTCGGCTGGATGGTAACCCTTCGAGTTGTACTTTTTGGAAAAGCCTATCACCTTGACTGGACAAACGCTGATGCACAGACCGCATCCTTTGCACCTTTCCGAATCGATCGTTATGTGTCCTCTCATCCTTTCACCCCCGCTCTCTCATTTTGAACTCTGCCTGAGACGGTTTTCCCGAGATCGTATCAGTTCCAGATGAAAATCGTGCTTTTCTCTCCACTTTCTTGCCTCTTCTGCGTAGTTTTTTGCCTTTTCTTTTCCTTTCAGAACCCTTAATACTGAAAGAGCAAGTGCTTTTTCTTCGTTGCTTCCAGGAAAGACCAGAACGGGCGCTATGAAACTCACCTTCTCCTTTATCCAGGGAACGAGAAACTCGTTTTCATATGCAAGACCTCCTGTGAGGACGATGTAGTCAACATCTCCATTCAAAACAGCAGCCATCTTTCCGATCCACTTGACTATCTGATACGCCATCGCCCTGTAGACTCTTTCTGCCCATCTGTCACCTTCTTTGATCCTCCTTACAACCTCTCTGGCATCGTTGGTTCCAAGATAGGCGATGAGTCCTCCGTTTCCCACAACACGCTTTCTCATCTCTTCGTACGAGAACCGCCCACTGAAGCACAGATCGATGAGCTGTATTAGAGGAAGTGTACCGCTTCTTTCAGGTGTGAAAGGGCCATCACCGTCCAGTGCGTTGTTTACGTCGATGACTTTCCCTTTCCGATGAGCGGCAATTGAGATGCCTCCTCCCATATGAGCGACAACGAGGTTCAACTCTTCGTATCTTCTTCCTACAGATCCTGCCACTTCTCTTGCAACGGCTTTCTGGTTGAGTGCATGAAAAATGGACCTTCTCTGATAATCAGGATGTCCGCTGATTCGTGCAACTTCTTCCATCTCGTCGATCACAACAGGATCAACGATGTAAGCAGGGGCTTCTGTTTGAAGTGAAAGATCGTACGCTATGAGTGCCCCTAGATTCGAAGCGTGTTCACCGTTTTTTCCCGATTTCAAGGTTTCAACCATCAAATCGTCGACGATGTAAACTCCCCCTGGAACGGGATCCACAAGCCCACCACGACCAACGAAAGCCGAGAAGGAAAAAAGAGAATAACCAGAATCCTCGACGAATCTCCTTATCAGGCTTTCTCGAAACTCCAGTTGATCGACGATCTTTTGATACCTTCCAATCTCCTCAGGTGTATGAGCGATGTTTTCCATCTTCACCATATTTTCGTCCTCGAATATCGCCATTTTTGTGGAAGTGGAACCGGGATTTATGACGAGTATTCTAAACATTCGACCTCACCCCATTCTGGGCTATCAGCACTCCAAGGAGAATCGAGAGGAATCTGGTTTCCTCTCCGTCTGCTCGGGACGTGAGGATGATCGGCACTCTGCTTCCAGCAACGACGATAGCGGCTTTGCCGTGGGAAAAGTACACCAGCGCTTTGCTGAGGATGTTTCCCGCCTCTATGTGCGGAACGATCAGAACATCGGAAAAGCCCGCCTCTTTGCTGAGTGCAAAGTCCAGGGTAATCGGTCCATCTACGATGCAGTCGCTTCGATGCTGAAACATCTTCGACAGGATGATCATCTCGGCTGTCAAGGAATCTTCCTTACCTGTTCCAAGAAGAGCGACTCTTGGTTTTTCTATTCCCAGGGAGTGAGCAACAAAGACTGCGTTTTCTACGATGTCTATTCTTTGCTGAAGATTCGGCGAGATGACCATTCCTCCATCGGAAATGACGATCAACTTTTGATAGGTGGGAACCTCATGAACACTCACAGCGGAAAGGATTCTTTCGGTTCTGAGGTTGTACTCTTTTCTGAGAAAGATGGACATCAACTCACCTGTCTTCACCATTCCTTTCATCAAGATGCCTGCGTCATCCTTTGCAACGCTCTCTACAGCCATCCTGGATGCCTCGATGGGATCTTCTGTGTTGATTATCTCCACGTCGAGAGTCACACCCATTGAATCTGCAAGGAGTTTCATCTTTTCTTTGTTTCCAAAGAGAACGGGTTCCACTATTTCCATCTCTTTGGCCTTCAAAACGGCCTTCATGGTCTCTTCATCGTGAGCCATCACCACAGCAAGTTTCATCTTTTTCCTGAAAGAACTCACCGTTTCTATCAGTTCCGAAAAGGATCTCATCGCATCACCCTTTGAAAATACCTGGCTTTTTCCTCCCCTCTGAGAACTCTCAAAACTCCGAGTGCAAGGGCTTCCATCTCCATATCTCCTGGGATTACTTTCACTTTCCCGAATCTTCTAACATAATCAACAATCATGTCCACAAACCTTCTCTCCTGAGCCATTCCACCTGTTATCACTATGGCGTCCGGCTTTTTCCCAAGAACGGCACACATACCACCTATTTCCTTCGCTATCTGATAGGCCATGGCTTCAACAATCAGTCTGGCTTTCTCTGAACTTTCCATCATATTCATTGCCTTTTTCAAATCTCCTGTTCCAAGATAAGAGATCAACCCACCACTTCTGGTGAATTCTCTCTTCAGATCCTCGGCAGAATATGTACCAGAGTAGGCTGTTTTCACCACGTCTCCCACGGGAAGTTCTCCCGTTCGCTCCACACTGAAAGGTCCTTCATCGTTGGCGTTGTTGACATCTATCATCCGGCCGTTTTTGAGTGCACTCACGGAGATGCCACTTCCAAGATGGGCAACCACCATATTAACCTCTTCGAGGGATCTTCCCATCTCCTCTGCTACCTTTCGTGCCACGGCTTTGATGTTCAGTGCATGAGAGTAACTTTTTCTTTCGATTTCGGGGATCCCGGAGAATCTGGCCTCATCGCACATTTCGTCCACGGAAACAGGATCAACAACGAAGCAGGGTATTCCATGAGGTCTGCCCAACCTGTACCCAATGACGGCAGCCAGGTTTGAAACGTGGTCTACGGGAGAGTGATTCAAAAGATAATCCAGCATGTGATCGTCCACCACATAGGTGCCACCGGGCACCGGTTCGAGTATCCCTCCACGAGCAGCGATGGCGTCAAAATCTTCAATTCTGTAGTTGTTATTTTCCAGGAATCTCTCTATGGCATTTCTTCGTAATGGTTCTTGATCCATCACCCTTTTGAAATTTTTCAGCTTCCCCAGATCGTGGTAGATCCTATTTTCACACACCTTTCTTTCGTCCTCGAACACGGCGATCTTTGTGGAACTCGATCCAGGATTTATGACGAGAATTCTGTACAACCTACCACCTCTTTTTTATCTAAAGGTTACAGTAATTTTTAAGAGATGTTCCATATGAATATTACCATATAGAAACATTCAGATCAAAATTTATCAACATTGAACCAAAAAAAGAAAAACGGGCCCCTTGCGGGGCCCGTCGGGCGGTGGGGAAAGAGATTCACTCCTGAACCATATCCTGAAGTACCTCGAAGCCTTCGTCTGTGAGGAGAACAAAGAGCATTCTTTCAAGTCCTCTGAATCTTCTGTACTGGTCGACTGTTATGATGTCATCCACCTTTCTTACAAAATCTCTGTAGGTGTCGCTGATCTCATCTTTCAGGTCCCACATCTGATCCTGAAGGTCTTTTGCTGTTTCTGTGTCTCTTTTCACCAGTGCGTTGTAGTACTCTTCGCGCAGTTGTGCCAGTTTCTCTTCCAGGGAATCGATCTTTTCTTTTGCCTCTTTGACGACGTTGTAGAGCTCTTTCAGCTGATCATCGCTCAGATTCAACTGGTTTAGCGCTTCTGCCACTCTTGTTTTGAATGCGAGTTTCAGCTGTTCTTCGTCTCTGATCCTCAATCCAAGACCGTAGTTGAAGCCTCTCTCGGCTCTCATACGATACTCCGGCACACCGTAGCCAAAACAGTTCTCCTTTTCATACATCAGGGGTTGTCTGTCGAATCCGGGTCCCATGGGGTATCCGCCAAAACCTCTGCCCGCCGCGAAGAGTCCCATGGCCGCCACAAGAACCATCATCACCACAAGAAACTTCTTCATGCTACCACCTCCTCTTCGAAGTTTCCGGTTTCATCTTATCGCTTCGACTGTGAAAAAAGCGTGAAATTTTTTCCGTGTCAGGAGAGTTTTTTGAAGAGTTTCTCGAAAGCGTTCAGAGCGTCTTCTATCTGCGATTTTGAGACGTCCTTGTGTGTCACCAGTCTGATCTCCGTGTCAGACAAGGAGGATGCCAGAACACCGTTTTCTTCGAGTTCTTTCAGAAACACGGAAGCGTTCACTCTCAGATTGTCGGTTCTCAGGATCACCATGTTGGTTTCTACATCTTCGGGATTCACCTGGTATCCAATCTCCTTCAATTTCATGGCGAGGAATCTTGCGTTTTCGTGATCTTCTTTCAGGCGATCGACCATTTTCGTAAGAGCAATTATTCCGGCAGCGGCAAGAACACCCACCTGTCTCATGCCACCACCAAGCATCTTTCTTGCCTTCCTTGCCCTTTTTATGAACTCGCTATCACCGACCACCACCGATCCAACAGGTGCACACAATCCTTTAGAGAGACAGAACATGACAGAATCGGCATACCTGGCGTACTCCTTCACAGAAATTCCGGAGGCAACAGAAGCGTTGAAGATCCTTGCACCATCCACATGAACGTTTATTCCGAATTCTTTGGCTATCGAGTAGATCTCTTTCATGTTCTCAAGAGGTATCACCCTGCCACCGGAGCGGTTGTGTGTGTTTTCGATGGTGATGAGAGAGGTTCTGGGAAAGTGGATGTTTTCAGGCCTTATGGCCTTCTTCACGTCGGCGGGGTCCATAACACCGTTTTTTCCCACAACGGGATGGGGCATGACACCTGAAAGAACCGCCATGGCTCCAACTTCGTACCAGAAGATGTGGCTGTTTGCCTCGAGTATCACCTCATCGCCTCTTTGAGTGTGTGCCATGATGCTTACTTGATTTCCCATGGTGCCAGATGGCACGAAGAGAGCATCTTCTTTTCCGAAGATCTCCGCTGCGAGTTTTTCCAGTTCGTTAACTGTGGGATCTTCCCCGTACACATCGTCTCCCACTTCAGCCTGAGCCATCGCTTTTCTCATCTCTTCTGTGGGTTTTGTAACTGTGTCAGAACGAAGATCTATCATTTCCTCACCTCCCATCGATTTTGTTTGAATTCTATCACCGTTTCCCAGAAAATGAGTTATAATAATATCAGACTAATTCAGGAGGTGTTAAGAATGATATACAAGGAACTTGGAAGAACAGGAGAGAAAATACCCGCCCTTGGGCTTGGCACGTGGGGAATAGGTGGATTTGAAACACCAGATTACTCGAAAGACGATGAGATGGTGGAACTTCTCAAAACGGCGATAAGAATGGGATACACGCACATAGACACCGCCGAGTACTACGGAGGAGGACACACGGAGGAACTCATAGGAAAGGCGATCAAAGAATTCAAAAGGGAAGATCTCTTCATAGTATCGAAAGTGTGGCCAACTCATCTGAGAAGAGACGACCTTTTGAGATCCCTGGAGAACACCCTGAAACGCCTCGATACAGATTACGTGGATCTTTACCTCATCCACTGGCCAAATCCTGAAGTTCCACTCGAGGAAACTCTGTCTGCAATGGCGGAAGGAGTGAGACAGGGCCTCATCAGATACATCGGTGTTTCTAACTTCGACAGAAAACTCCTGGAAGAGGCGATCAGCAAGTCAGAAGAACCCATCGTCTGCGATCAGGTCAAGTACAACATCGAGGACAGGGAACCCGAAAAAGACGGCCTTCTGGAGTTCTGTCAGAAAAACGGCATAACGCTGGTTGCCTACTCACCCCTGAGAAGAACCCTCCTTTCAGAGAAGGTGAAAACTGCCCTTGAGAATATAGCAAAGAACCACAACGCTACCGTGTTTCAGATCATGCTGGCGTGGCTTCTTGCGAAGCCGGGTGTTGTGGCCATACCAAAGGCGGGCAGAGTGGAACATCTCAGGGAGAACCTGGAGGCAACGAAGATAAACCTGACAGAGGAAGAGGTGAAACTACTGGATAGCCTCGCATAGTTCCTTCAGACTCTTGAACACAAAGTCAGGCTTTATACCGGAAGATTCCAGATCTTCCAGGGTGGTCTCTCCCGTGAGAACGAGTATGGAGACGATTCCAGCGTTTTTGCCAAGTCTTATATCGGTGTAGAGTCTGTCTCCAACCATTGCCATCTTTTCTTTTGAAACGTTGAACTTTCTCGAAATCACCTCAACCACCAGTGGGTTCGGCTTTCCCACTATGATGTCTGGTCTTCTACCGGTCGAGGCTTCTATGGCTGCCATGATGCTACCGGCATCCGGAATGGGACCTTCCTTCGATGGACAGTTCACATCCGGATGGGTGGCTATGTATTTTTTTCCCGATCTCAGCAATATACAGGCTTTCTTGAGTTTTTCGTATGTGAGGGTCTTGTCGAAACCGAGGACCACAAAGTCAGGATCTTCCTCTACCAAAAGGTGTCCATATTTCTCGAAAACCCTTTGCAATTGGGGAGTTCCCAGAAGAAAGATTCTGCTTGGTCCGTACTTTCTCAACATGTACTCCGCCGTCACTTCACCCGAGGTGATCACAGAGTCATCCGATACGTCAACACCCATCCTCCTCAGTTTTTCTACATAATCGGAAGGCCCAAGGGAGGAGTTGTTGGTGAAAAACACCGCTTTTTTCCCTTTTGCTTTAAGTGTTTCTAAGAACTCTACTGCACCGGGAAGGAGAGAATCATCGAGATAGAACGTTCCATCCATATCCAGAATGAAAAGATCTATTTCACTCAGCACGCTTCATCCTCCTCTGTCTCACCGCTTCGAAAAGGACGATTCCCACACTCACCGAAACGTTCAGAGAATCTATATCACTCTCCATGGGTATGGTCAGCACTCTGTCACACTTTTCTTTCACGAGTCTTCTGATGCCCTCTCCTTCGTTTCCAAAGACAAAAGCAGTTGGAAGTGTGAAGTCCTCTTCGTAAATGGGTGTGCCGTTCACGTCAGAGGCGTAGACCCAGACTCCCCTTTCTTTGAGTTCCTCTATTGTCCTTGCAAGGTTCGTCACAATCGCTATCTTTGCTCTGAAGACTGTTCCCGCAGAAACTTTAACCACCGTCTCTGTCACCTTCACGGATTTGTCTTTCGGAATGATGATACCGCTTGCACCAGCACCAACGGAGGTCCTGACGATGGCTCCCAGATTGTGTGGATCCTGAACCTGATCGAGTATCACTATCAGGGGAGGCGTTTTCGATTCCAGAATCTCCTCCACAGAGGAGTATCTGTACTCCTGTATGTCGAAGACCACTCCCTGATGTTTCTTTGTCCCCGAAAGTCTCCTTAAATTCTCCTCCGATTCAAAGGAGTATCTTATGCCCCTGTCTTCGACCTGTTTTACCAGAGAAAGAAAGTAACTACCTGGATTTTTCATCTTCTGAAAGAAAACTTTCTTTATCGGAACGTTGTTTCTGAGCGCTTCCTCCAGTATCTTCCTTCCGTACACCCTCAACGTTCATCACCGCCAGAAGTTGTTGAATTCTTTGAAAATCTCTCTTCAGGAAAAGATAACCAACGAGCGCTTCGAACCCCGTGCTTTTCCTGTAAAGTGGATCGTTTCCATATCTTTTGGCGGCCTTTGAATTCATCGCCCTTTTCACAACTTCTCGTTCTTCTTCGGTCAAAAGGTTCCAGAGAGATTCTAACATCCGTGCCTGCCCATGCTTTGAGGTCCACTCTTTCACCCTCTCGTGTATAGTGGAGATTTTGTAGTTGCCGGCGAATTTCAGACGAAACACAAGCTCAAGCACAGCATCTCCTACGTAGGCAAGAACGGCAGATGGAACACGTTCGGCCTTCGTATCAAATCGGAATATACCTTCCACCCTTTCATCTCCCGGCCCTCAGATACGCAAACAGTTTTGTGTTCATGTAGTGCTTGTCTGTGAGGTAACGGGAAAGACTCTCTTCTAAAAACTGGATCGGAAGAATGTTCTCCGGAAGTCTTGGAATGGGAAGATCTGCTGTGAGACGAGGAAGAGTGGCTGCAAGGTCATCGAAGGTCTTTTTCAAGAAAGGAATCTGTGCGTCATCTTCAACGTACGCTTCCAGTCTGATCAACCCTTTCGTTCCTTCACCATCAACGAGTTTCACGTATACTCCTATCTTCTTCATGGTACCGATTCCTGCAACGAACATCTGGCTTCTCTCTCCCCTTCTGAGGGAGCGAAGTTTTCTGAAATCCTCCCTTCTCAGATCCGTTGTGTTCACGTTCTTCACAAGACCGACAGGACCTGCACCTTCTCTGAACGGCAATTCCGGAACAGCGGGTCCATCCTTTACAACGAGAGTGCCACTCTGAAGGTGTTTTCTGACCTCCTGAATTTCCAGTTCCCTGAGATGGGAGTCCACCGATTCCATTGCTTCTCTTCCACCTTTTACTATCTTGAAAATGCTCCCTTCCACCTCAACGTATCCTTCTTCCGGAAAGTTCTGGGAAAACCCCAGCACCTTTTCCACAACCGGCGGAGATTGTGGTGAGAAAAGGGGAAACGTTCCCCTATCTTTTTCCCACACAACAGCACCTACACAGAGCTCAGCGAACACTCCTCTGAAGCCTTCGTCGGTTTCTATCCATACGAAACTTCTTCGTTTTCCATCCACGAAGATCATGCGCTCCAGAACCGTTCCGGTTTCTCGGCTGTCTTCTTCAAGAAAGTTCGATTTCTCCGAAAAACTCTGATCCCTTCTGTGCTCTTCGATCTCGTTCTGTACACTCTCCACCCTTTCGATACGCACGCTCTCACCCCAGTGCCACATCGAGGGACGCCATGACGATGAATCCTGTCATGATCCACCAGGTGGAAAGAAGTTCGTTCCCTTTGGAATGTGTCTCCGGGATCACCTCATCGCTCACAACGTATATCATCGCTCCGGCAGCGAAGGCCATCATGTAAGGAAGCAACCTTTGTGAAATCGAGACGATACCTGCTCCGAGGAGTCCACCGACTGCCTCCACAAGACCCGTAAGGAAGGTGATGAGAAAGGCTTTGCCCTTTCTGTACTTCATGGGGATCAGAGATGCCATAACTGCGGCTCCTTCCGGAATGTTTTGCACACCGATTGCGATGGCTATGGACAGAGCCTGCGGGGTGAAGGCAGAGACCCCAACTGCCATTCCCTCGGGAAAGTTGTGTATCGTTATGGCGATCACGAAGAGCCAGATGCCCTTCAGTCTTTTCACGTCTGGTCCTTCATGCCCCTTCAAAAGATGCTCGTGTGGAATGAGTTTGTCTGCGAGGTTGACGAACAATCCCCCGAGAGCAAAGCCCACTATGAACCTGATGATTCCTCCCATCTCGAGAGCGGGAGCAACCAGACTGAAAGCGCTGGCTGCTATCATGACACCCGCAGCGAAACCCAGAAACGAGTCGATCGTCTTGTCACTCGTGTGGTGTGGTTTCAAAAAAAGGAATGGCAACGCACCGAGAGAGGTTGCCATTCCCGCTATAGAACTGTAGAGTATTCCCTTCAGAATCATTTTTTCACCTCAGAGTTTTCTGACAACCTCGAATATGATCTGGGCGATCTTTCTTCCCGTCTTCTCTGCAACCTCAAGAACCTCTTCGGCGGTTAAGGGCTTGAGATCTTCGGGAACTGCTCTGTCCGTGATGGCAGAGATTCCAAGCACTCTGATCTGCCCGTGCCTTGCGACGATGACTTCGGGCACGGTGGACATCCCCACGGCATCCGCACCGAGCCTTCTGAGCATTCTGAGCTCCGCTGGAGTTTCAAAGCACGGACCAGTCACCGCCACGTAAACTCCCTGATAAACCGGTATTCCCAGCTCCTTTGCACTGCTGTAGGCAAGATTTATCAGTTCTTTATCGTAGGGTTCTGACATGTCTGGAAACCTGGGTCCCCACTCGTCCACGTTGGGACCTATCAACGGATTGTCTCCCATGAAGTTTATGTGATCGGTTATTATCATCGGCCTTCCCACTTCAAAGTCTGGGTTCAAACCACCGGCAGCGTTGGTAACGATCAGAATCTCTACCCCGAGAAGTTGCATCACCCTGATGGGGAAGGTGACTTCTTTCATCGAGTATCCCTCGTAGTAGTGGAACCTGCCATTCATCAGCATGACGTTCTTTCCAGAGAGTTTTCCGAAGATCAACTCTCCCTTGTGACCCGGTGCTGTGGAGATGGGAAAACCGGGTATTTCACTGTAAGGGATCTTTTTCGAAGCACCTTCCTTTTCCACTTCGTCCGCTATCACCGACAGTCCAGAACCCAGTATTATGGCTATCTCAGGTGATTCATCGATCTGTCCTCTCAGATATTCAACGGCCTTCTCCACTCTTTCTTTGTAGGCTTTTATGTCCACTTCGAACACCTCCCCGGTCTTTTTCAAGAAAATTCTATCACGAATGCACCACATCTACTTCGTGGAACGTCACCGTCCTCGGATCGAAGATGAGCGTGATCGTTCCAACGGGTCCGTTTCTCTGCTTTCCTATGATGATCTCCGCTTCGTGAGGCTCATGGAGTTTGCTTCCTTCCTTGTCTTTTTTGCTCTTATAATACTCGTCCCTGTATATGAAGATGACCGTGTCAGCATCCTGTTCGATCGCTCCAGATTCCCTCAGGTCACTGAGTCTTGGCCTCTTGTCCTCTCTTTGCTCCACCGCCCTGGAAAGCTGAGATAAAGCCACTACAACGATATCCAGCTCTCTTGCAAGGAGTTTCAAAGATCTGGAGATCTCCGATATTTCCTGCTGTCTGCTTTCTTTTCTTCCCTTGAGATGCATGAGCTGAAGATAGTCAACGAAAATGACCTTTACATCGTACTCCTTTTTCATTCTTCTTGCCTTCGCTCTCAATGTTCTCGGATCCAGAAGGGTTTCATCGTCGACTATTATTGGAGCTTTGTACAGTTTGGAGGCGGCTATCGTGAGTCTTTCCCATTGTTCCTGATCGAGATGTCCCGTCCTTATACTGTACAGATCCACACCGGACTCCATACTGAGGAGTCGCTGAGCCAGCTGTTCCTTGGACATCTCAAGACTGAAAATTCCAACTGGTATTTCGAAACTGACAGCCATGTTCCTGGCTATGGAGAGCGCAAAGGATGTCTTTCCCATGGATGGCCTTGCGGCGATGATCACCAGGTCGGAGTTATGAAAACCCGTGGTCTGCTTGTCCAGACTTTTGAAGCCCGTTGGAAGACCAGTAACGAGGACACCGGGTTCTATGACGTTTGCCCTTTCTCTGAAGTTTTCCAGGTTTTCAAAGACACGATGCATGATTCCTCTCAAATGATCGTACGACTTGGTTGTCTTCATTTCGGAGATTTCAAATATCATCTTTTCGGCGTTGTCAAGAAGAACATCCACGTCTTCTTCCATGTAGGCACTTTCGGAGATTTTTCTTGAAACCTCGATGAGTTGTCTCAGAATGGACTTTTCTCTGACGATTTCTGCGTAATGAACGGCGTGAGCAGAACTTGGAACCGCCTCTGCCAGACGGGCAACTTCCTCGTCCCCGCCGATTTCCTCAAGTTTTCCCATGCTCTGAAGTTTGTCACACACAGAAATAACATCCACCGGCTTTCCTTCGTCGTAGAGCTCTTCCATCGCCCTGAATATGTACTGGTGTTTCTTCAGATAGAAGTCTTCGTGACTCAGTATCTCCAGTACATCGTTTATGACGGATGGATCTATCAGTATGCTTCCAAGAACGGCAATCTCTGCTTCCAGGTTGTGCGGAGGTACTCGCATCCTATCACCTCTCAAAAGACGTTCACACCCAGACCTTCCTCCGAATCGAATCCGATTCCGCTGTTTGGAAAGTCCCTTATGTAGAAGAACACCGAGAAGTTTTCCAGAGAAAAGTCCCTACCGAAAGAGGCAGATACCTTTGCCCCGAGACAGTGGAGTGCCTTCTCAACAGACACGCTGAAAGACCTGACGCTCCAGTTTTCAAGAGAGATCGACAGATCGAAAGTGGGATCTCCATTTTTCATCCCGTAAGAAAGATCCAGATCCTCGCCATCGAAATCCAGTTTTATGGAATGTACGATCTCTTCCCTTTTGAAGTTCCCACGTATCCAGAATCTTTCCAGTTTAAAAGGATCGACCTTCACCTTAGAATACGCCGTTATCCTTGGATCCTCCATGAATAGAAAATCCCTTCCGTATATCCTCATCTGGTCTTCGATGTATTCGATGTTCGCCTTGTCGTAAAAGTAAGTGAAGTAGAGTTTGTTCAGCAACGATCCAGCCCTCTGTTGAAATTCCCATCTGGTGTAACTCTTTTTCAAATCGTCCAGAACGAAACGGGTGGTGGTGTTGATTGTATGAGTCAGATTTCCCGTTTTGAAGGAGAAAGAAGTCTTCAGGTATGGATCGGAAAACTCTTCTTCGATGAAATCGTACGTTGTCTCAAGCGAGGAGTGAAAACCTCCGTAAGAAAAGATCGCCTTCAGGTCCACTTCGTTTCTGGATTCATTCTGTGAGAACTTTCTCAGGTTTTCCCCGCGAACCACGTAGAGTTTGTAGTAACTCTCAAAGGAAAAAGGGTCAAGAGGTACTTTCAGTGTTGTTGTGAAGAAATTCCCGATGCGATAACCGTTCTCTTCGGATCTGTAGATGCCAGCGTATATTTTATCATCCAGTGTTATAAGTTTCCCGAGGGAGAGGTTCTGAAAATCCCAGACGGAGTCCACTTTGAGAAAGCTCACTTCTTCATCGAAGATCCTGTTTTCGAAGAGATACTTTCCGGTGGTGTTGACGTTCACAGTCTGAAGAAGAAAAAACGGGACCGATCGGAATGAAAGGTTCACCGTTCCGGAGGTTTCGCTGCCTTCACCTTCCACACGGGTTTCATGGGTGAAACTGCTCACAGATAGAGTTCCCTGACTCAATTTGAAGGAAGCCCTCTTCAGAGTTACGCGTGGAATGATGTAGGTGCCATCCGATGATTTTTCCAGCACGATGTTCAGATTTCCGTTCATCACTTTTTCTTTCCGCTCGAACCGATACGTTCTTTTGTAACCCTCATCCTGGGAAAAGAGAATCACGTTTTTCTCGTCGAAAAGTTTAACCAGAGCCTCACGAGAGTCCGGTGATTCTTCGTAGTTGACGTTGACCGTCCAGTTTCCCAGTTTGTGGTTCCATTCGAACTCCTTCCAGTTTCCCTCCCCAAGCACGCTCTTTACAGAAAAGAACACAAGACCCTGTGCGTAGGAAACGTTGTACGAGGTCTTCAAATAGGGATTCTGCCCGTATCCAATTTCCACAGAAAAGGGCTGCGGTTTGTCGGAGAGAGAGGTGAAGAACACGGGCTGGTAGAATATCGGTATCTCTAGAAGATAAAAAACCACGTTTTTGGCCAGAAGGTAGTCGTTTTCCCTTATCTCCATGTACGTGGCCTTCAGTTTGTAGTGAGGGGGAATCTCCGAACAGGTGGTGATGTAGCCAAAGTCCACAGTCGTTTTTGAACCCTCGACGGTGATTTCCTCCCCTGACAGGTAGATCTTTTTCTTCTCCCCTTCTATCTCAACGATGGTACTTCCCCTCACGTGGAAAAGAAGGTTCCTTTCACCCTCTGGATAGAAGATCAAGCGGTCGCTTTCCAGAATCGTGTCTTTCTTTCTGTAGACCACTTCTCCAATGGCCTCGAGATATTCTACTCTGTCTTCTTTGTTGAGATGAACAACAGTCTTGCTGGCCTGTATGGTCGCGTCTTTGTAGGTGATCTCCACATTTCCCAGAAAAAGCATCTTGTCTGTGAGTCTTTCCATTTGATCGGACACGATGTTTACCTGAGAGGAGAAAAGGGAAGTGCCGAGGATGAAGATCAAGAGGAGAAAAATCCTGGTGAGGAACTCCCGAATCCTGTAAGCGAAGGCGGTGTCCAGGAGTACAAAAAGGAATCCTCCCACGACGGAAAACACGATGTTTGGGATCCACGGTGCAAAACCAGGATCCAGAAGGTTTTCTTTCCCCATAGCACTGAGCCAGGCTCCGCTTCCCTGGTACAGAACAACAAGAACAAAAGTGAATATCACACCCCAGGATTTGCTTCTGAGTTGAAAGAGCAAAGAGAGTGGCACTCCAACGAGAACTATCACGATGGGTGTCAGAGAATTTGCGTATCTGCTCTGAAGTTCCACTATCCATGGAGAGGGCTTTATGCCGACCTTTCTGAAGAACTCTATTTTCTCTTTGAGCTCTTTTCCAGTCATTTCCCTCGGTGTCTTTCCCACACGAAGGAGGTTTTCTATATCCTCGGTTATGTCGAGTTCCATCTCAGAGAAATGAACGTCCAGTTTCAAAAAACCATCTTTATCCACCGTGTAATACCTTCCATCGAAGAGATACCATCTGTTCTCTCTTTTCTGCACCCTTTTTGCGGTAACGATCTTCTCTTCGCTTCCATACTTGAAGATCACGACGTTCCATAGGGTGTTCGTCTTTTCATCGTACTTTTCAACGTAGAAGTACTGGTCCTCCCCGATTTTCGAGATCACGTTTTCCACAACGAAGACTTCCGGCTTTTTAAGGACGTATCTCGACATGGCTTCCTCTGCTTTGGACTGGTACACCGGAACCACCTGATCGTTGAGAAAGAACACGATCACCGACAGAAGAACGCTCAGAAAAAGAAAAGGAACGATCAGGTTTTTCTGAGAGATACCGTGAACCTGGATGGCCATGAGTTCTCTGTCTTCAGAAAGCTTTGAGAAGGTCCAGAAGATGGAAAGCAGCACACCCACGGGAACGCCCATTGCGACGAAATAGGGCAGATAGTAATAGAGAAGTAGAAAAAGTTTTCCGATACCAACCCTGTGCCGAACGATCAGATCCGAGAGCTGATAGAGGATCTCGATGCTGACAAAGATGATGAAACCGCCAAGTCCTATCAGGAAAGGTACAGCAGAAAGTTTCAGAAGGTACTTAGTCAGTATTTTCAAACAGCACCCCTCCGGCCTTCTTGAAGAGAAGGAGCTCATCGTGGTAGCACTTGTACGGTTCTCCCTGAACCATGTAGACAGAGACCTCCACAATGTTCGTGGCGTAGTCCGCAATGATCTCTATATGACCGGCTATCTCAAGCAAAAGGAGGGCTCTTTTCACGTACTTTGGAGATTCCATCATGTAGAGAAGAAGTTCTTCTCTGACCTTTTCGTACAGATCGTCCACCCTGGAATCCATCCTGCAGACCTCAAAGGATTTTTCCACATTCACATCGGCGAACATTCTCAATGAAAACTTCAGCATCTCCGAGGTCTGGTTCGCCATGGTGGGTATATCCTCCAGCGGCTTCAGTGGAGGCTCCTCCATGAGTTCGAGGACGTTCTTGGCTATATCGTGGCACTTGTCGGCGATGTTTTCTATGAGTTCTGCAACTCTTATACCGGCTGTGACGGTCAGGAGGGGTTTCCCGATGGGAGAAAAGAGCCCCAGGATTTCCATGGCTTTTTCCTGGATCTCCACTTCCATCTGGTCAACGACCTCTTCGTCAGCGATCACTTCTTTTGCCAGTGATTCGTTTCTTTCAACGAGAGCAGATATCGAGTTGCGGAACATCTTCTCTATGAACCATCCTGCCTTCAAGACACCCTTTTTGAACTCCTCGACCCTGTCACTCAACAACCTGTTCACTCGATGCGCCTCCCGTAACCCAGCTTCTCTCTTATAACCGCCACATAGTCGTACTTGATCGGTCTGAGAATTTTGACGTACTTTTCAGCCTTCTGAACGATCACTCTCCTGGTCTTGCCCACCATCGTTCCGTCTATCAACAGGTTGATCTCTCTCTGACATTCTACTGTGACCTTGAAACTGGAGGGTATCACCACGCTTCTGGTCAGAAAGAACTGGGGTGCAATGGGAGAGATCTCCAGAACTTCACATTCAGGGAATATTATTGGTCCACCGATGGAGAGTGAGTACGCTGTAGAGCCCGTTGGAGAAGCGACAACCACTCCGTCGGCGAAGAACCACATGGAAGAATGATGCTCGACATTGACCTCTATTTCCACCATCTTTCCACTCAGGTCTCTCTCCAGGGTGGCGTCGTTCAGCGCCAGGTGCGAACCGATGTCACTCTCCACACGTATGAACCATCTCAACTCCTCCCGAAAGTTCCCCTTCCTCAGATCCTCCAGGAATTGATCCACCTCTTCGAGGGTGTAAGATGTGAGGAATCCCAATCTTCCTGCTTTGAATCCCACCAGAGGTGTTCCGTCGGCGGCTTTCCTTGCTGCCCTGAGCATCGTGCCATCTCCACCGACCACCACTATCAGGTCGGCATCAACGACATTTGAAGCACTTGCCTCGTGGAAGCTTACCACCTCGTGCTCTCTTGAGAGCTTTTCTTTCAACAACACTCCTTCCTTTTCTTTTTCCTCTCTGTACAGAATCGCTATCTTCACGAGAGTCTCACCGCCAGATCGAAGAGAGTTTCAACGAGAAACTCGTCCAGAAAAAGAAGAACGAATATGGCTATCATGGGTGAGATGTCGATCGATCCTATAGGAGGCAGAAAACGTCTTATGGGGTTCAAAACAAGAGAAGAGAGAGAATCGAAAAACCTCCTCACGGGATGGTAATAGTACGGCATGACCCAGCTGAAGATCACCGAAATCACGATTGAAACGATCTCTATATAGATGAAACTCCTCAGAGTCACAGCGATTGCTCTCAACAGGTTTCCTATCACAAACATTCACTTCCCTCCCTCGAATATGGCACTTCCTATTCTAACCATGGTTGCACCTTCTTCTATTGCAACCTCGAAATCGTTACTCATTCCCATGGAAAGCTCCTTCAGTTTTATGTTTCCGCTGAATCTCTGCGACAGTTCATCTCTCAGTTTTCTGAGTTCTCTGAACCCCCACCTCACCTCTTCGGGATCTTCAACGTACGGTGCCATGGTCATGAACCCGAGCACTTCTACGTGATCGAACTTCTGGCAGGTTTTCAGGAACTCTTCGACACTTTCAACGGACAGGCCGGCCTTCGATTCCTCACCGAAGACGTTCACCTCGATCAGTATCTTTTGAATTTTGTTGATCTTTGTTGCCCTCTTTTCAATCTCTTCGAGTTCTTCCACTCTCCAGACGGAGTGTATGAGTTCACACCTTGGCACGATGTATTTCACCTTGTTCGTTTGAATTCTCCCGATGAAATGCCAGATGATGGGTTTTCCTTTGAAATACTCACTCTTTTTGATGAGATCCTGTGCTCTGTTTTCACCAAACTCTCGAATCCCAAGGAGAAAAAGTTCTTCCATCTCCTGAACGTTGGCGTATTTCGAAGCGACAACGAGTTTCACTTCTGAAGGGTCTCTACCCGAACGAAGGGCAGCGTTTTCTATTCGCTCCATGACTTTCTCCAGGTTTTCCTTCAATCCCATACGAAATCACCTCAGAAGAGGCGGTTCTCTGGGAACTCGTATTTGAGGTGTTCGTAGGCCTTTTTTGTTGCGATTCTTCCACGTGGGGTCCTTGCGATGAAACCAGACTGGAGAAGGTAAGGCTCGTACACCTCGCTTAAGGTGTCTGCCTCAACACCGAGAGAGGCGGCGAGGGCGTTCAGACCCACCGGGCCTCCCCTGTACACCTCTATGATCGTCTTCAGAATCTTCCTGTCGAACTCATCCAGTCCTTCTTCGTCTATGTTGAGAATCTCCATGGTCTTCTGAACGATTCTGATGTCTATTCTGTCTGCACCTTCAACTGTGAGCATGTCTCTCACTCTTTTTGTGAGCCTTATTGCGATTCGGGGTGTTCCTCTGGAACGCTTTGCTATCATCTCTGCTGCTTCTTCTTCTATCTCCACATCCATCAGTCTGGCTGCTCGTTTTACGATCTCCTTCAGTTCCTCCGTTGTGTAGAAGTCAAGTTCCAGGATCATACCGAACCTGCTCCTGAGGGGAGAGCTCAGAAGGCCACTTCTTGTTGTGGCTCCAACGAGGGTGAATGGCTGGATGTCTATCCTTATGGACTTTGCACTCGGTCCCTTTCCGATCATTATGTCTATCTGGAAGTCCTCTATTGCAGAATAAAGCACCTCTTCTACGGCTTTGTTCAGCCTGTGAATTTCGTCTATGAACAGCACGTCCCCTCTTTCCAGACTCGTGAGAATTGCGGCCATGTCTCCCTGCTTTGCCAGAACGGGGCCACTGGTTATGTGTATGTTCGTTTGCATCTCGCTTGCGATTATGTGAGCAAGTGTTGTCTTTCCGAGCCCGGGAGGGCCTGCAAGGAGTATGTGGTCGAGTATTTCCCCTCTCATCTTTGCGGCTTTCAGTGCGAGGGAAAGTTTTCTTTTAACCTTCTCCTGTCCGATGAACTCGTCCAGACTTTTGGGCCTTAAGAACTGAACACCGCTGTCGTAAACGGTTCTCTCCGGTGAGAGAAAATCACTCACTGTTTCACCTCTTTGCTTTTTCTGTTCAAATTTCATTTTAGCACAGCGGAAAGGGGTGAACTTGACAAACAAAGGGGGCTTACGCCCCCTCTGATTCTGTGTCGGTTTTCGTTATTTGCTACCACCCATGACAAATCCGATGATCACTCCGACGATTCCAATGGCAACTCCTGCAAGGGCCATGGTCTGAACGTCCGAGATCTTCTTGCTGAGGGTGGCGCTCACACTGTTCACGTCTTCCATCCACGGTTTGGAAGAGACAATCTCGTCAACTTTCTGAGAGAGTTCTGTGTTGCTCTGGCTGAGGCTTTGAATCTCTTCCTCAACCTTGGTGATCCTTGCGGTGACTGCTCCCAGATTTCTCTCAAGGGTGCTGATCTTACCGACGGAGGATTCAACCTGAGAGACTCTCTTTTCGAGGTTTTCCACGCGGCTGTTGACCGTTGTGACCTGCCCTTCAAGGACGCTCACGCGTGCATCAAGTGCCCTTGCTGTCTTTTGCTGTGTTTCAAGGTCGCTCTGGAGCTTGGAAACGAGAACCTTGAGGTTTCCTATTTCTCCTGAGAGTGCTGTGTTGTTTCTTTCAAGATTTGCGGAGATTTCAGAGAGTTTCTGATCGAACGTTTCGGCGTACGCCTTGAGAGTTTTTTCCACGTAATCCTTCAAAGAAGTCTCTGTGTTTTTCACAAGAGCCTCAAGGTTTGCTGTTTTCGTCTCAAGTGTCGAAAGTTTCTTTTCAAGATCGCTCAATCTTGAGACAGTCTGAGATATTCTGGTATCCACGTAATCTTTGCTCACAAAATCTCCAGAGACCTTCGATTCAAGGGCAGCGATCCTGGAGAGGGCGTCGTTTACTCTGGAGTCGAGTTTCTGGATCGTGTCGGACTGGCTCTGCAGTTGACTCATGACTTCCATTCTGAGGTTTTTGAGATCCACGAGAGTTGATTTCAGGTTGGCCACGTCGTTTTTGAGACTTTCAAGATCGGACGTGATTCCCCCGAAGTTATCAGACAGGTTCTGAACCTTCATCAAGGCAGTGCTCACAAGATCCTCGAGTGTAGAAACCTTGTTGATAAGGCCAGAAACATTGGTGGATGGTTGCTTGAGGATGTTGTAGAGTCTGTAGAACGCAACCGCAGCCTGATACCTTGTGAGGTAAGAGTTGCCTTGGAACGTGCCGTCGGGCATTCCGGTGATCACACCGAGTTTTGCCATCTCCGTTACTGCCTCGTAAGCCCAGTGGTTTACGGGAACGTCCTTGAACTGCTGTGAGATACCGATGAGTGCTCCGAGTATCAGAGCGAGTGCCAGAAACTTCCTCATGAAGATACACCTCCCTGGGATTTATCTGTGAACACATGTTCTTCGGACGGGAAAATACCTTCTTTTACTTCCTTTTTGAACTCCTGAAGAGCCTTCAGAATCGTTTCGTACAGGTTTGCGTACCTTTTGGAAAAGCGTGGCGCAAAATCCGGGTTCAGTCCCAAAAGGTCGTGCCACACAAGAACCTGGCCATCGCAGAAACGGCCGGATCCAATACCGATCGTCGGAATGGAGATACCCTCTGTGATCTCCTTTGCCACTTCTTCAACGACCATCTCCAGAACTATGGCGAACGCTCCCCTTTTTTCCAGTTCTCTGGCACTTCTCAGAAGGTACTCTCTGCTTTTTTCCGTCTTTCCTTGGACTCTGTAACCTCCAAAGCGGTTCACGAACTGCGGTGTGAGTCCGATGTGTCCCATCACCGGAATTCCTGATTCAACAAGCCTCTGGACGACATCACCGAATTCCTCTCCACCTTCTATCTTAACCGCATTTGCTCCCACCTTCAAGAACCTTCCAGCGTTCTCTATGGCCTTCTCCAGGGACGGTTGGTAGGAAAGAAAAGGCATATCGGCGACCACAAAGGCTTTCGGTGCTCCTCTTCTGACCGCCGCCACATGTATGAGCATCTCCTCCATCGTCACAGGGATGGTGTTTTCGTACCCAAGAACGTTGTTTCCCAGGGAATCTCCAACGAGTATGATATCTATCCCCGCATCCTGGGCTATTCTGGCGCTGGGAGCGTCGTATGCTGTGACCATCACGATTTTTTCCTTACCCTTCATCTTCTTCAGTTTTTCCACGTTCACTCCCTGCCACCTCCTTCAAAAGATTCACGATCTCATCATAAAAAGAAGCATTCCCAAAGATTTTTTTGAACTCTTCCCGTTCTGCCCTCACCACTTCCCAGTCTCCCCGTCTAACCGGCCCTGTCAGAGCTTTCTCCACACCCATCTTTCCGATGCTTTCCGCAACTCCCTGCATCAAAGTGGAGATGAGACGATCTGGATCTTCCACTCCCATGGAAGAGTATATCCTCTTTGAAAGGTAAGCGAGCGCCACCGGAAAGTTCGAGGCGATAACGGCGGCAAGATGATAGGCCCTTTTCATCTGCGGTGGGATCACGATGTATTTTCCAGATATCGCCTGTGCGATTTCCACGGCAACTCGAATTCCTTCTTCATCTCCCTCGATACCGAACACAATCTGCTCTTTCATCTTCAAAGCCTTCTCAAAGTTGGAAAAGGAGAAGTTGGGATGGAGTGACGCTCTTTTTTCTCTTTTTAGAATATCCGAAGGAAGAAAACCAGAGCAGTGTACGAGAACACCATCTTCAACTCTCAGAATTTCTGTCACACTTTCTATGTGCCTATCTGGAACGATGATGAACACAACCCCATTCAACGGAGGGTGATCCTCCAGAGTGGCAGGTTTTCCTCCGTAAAGTCTGGTGACACCGGTGGCTCGTTCTATGCTACGGGAGATAATGTATCCGAATTCATACCGGCCCTTCAGACACTCAAGGAAGAACCTTGTGAGGTTTCCCGTTCCCACAAAATTCAGAACCATTCCAGTATCTCCTCGATCTTCTCCACGACTTTTGAAGAACTCGTCGATACTATCGCTCTTTTCTGACCGGCCCCACCTTCGATGTTCAGTTCTTCCTTCAGCTTTTCGAAAATCTTTCTGCAATCAAGCCAGTTTGAGACGATCTCAATCCGGTCGGGATACCTCAGCAAGATTACCGTGTTTTCTCTGTCTGCCAGGAATTTCGGAAGATACTTTCCGACCTCCTGCGGACCATCAAAATCGTACACCTCAAAGCGGCCAACCCTCTTCGAAGCCATGCTTTTGGCCAGAAGTGAAGCACAGAGTTCTGCGAGTTTTTCGAGTTTTGAGCTCTTTTCTTTTACGCTTTCCAGAAGGTTTTTCACCCTTTTTTCCAGCTCCTGGGGAGATGTGGTGAGGACAGTGGTCAGGGACCTGATCAATCTGTCTTTGCTTCCGTAGTCCTTCAGAGCACGCTCTCCTGCAACAAAGTACACTCTTGTGAACATCTTTTTGACCTTCTCCGTGTCGACGATTTTTATAAGTCCTATCTCTCCAGTGTTTTCCACGTGGAATCCTCCACACGCTGTGATGTCGAAGTCACCTATCTTCACCACCCTTATCTTTTCTTTCACCTCGGGAATCTTTCTGAGGTTCAAGGTTTCTGCTTCTTTCAGATCCACTTCCGATATTTCCACTCTTTCACACCTTCTCACCACTTCGTTTGCCAAATCTTCCACTTCCTCCAGAACATCTTCCAGGATGAAAGGAGCGCTCAGATCTATTGTTGATATCTCCTCTCCCATGTGAAAACTCACGGTTTCAAGATCGGCCGTCTTGAGAAAGGCAGCGGAGAGTATGTGTTGGGCGGTGTGTTGACAGGCGATGTCTTTCCGTCTGGAAAGATCTATCTCGCAGTCGTACTCACCCGGTTCAAGTTCGGTGTCCAGATAGTGGAGGATGTAGCCGTTTTTTTCTTTCACTTTCAATACTCTTGCAGGACCGATCTTTCCTCTGTCTCCTAGCTGGCCTCCCTTCCCATCTGGATAGAAGGGACTCTCTCTTGCAATCGCTATCACCTGGTTTTCGTTTTTTACAACTTCTTCTACCTTAATGTTTTTCACAAAAGATCCTCCCTCAGCGCGCTACTTTCTCTTTCAGACGCTTAAGCCTGAACAATTCTTCTCGTTCCAGTTCTTCGAGTGTGTCCTGGATATATTTTATCGTTTCTTTGAGGTGAGGTATTATTAAATTTTCCAGGGCGTTCACCCTCTTTTTTGTTTTCTTTGCCTCGTGGGCCAGCCGATACACTTTATTTTCAATTACGGCGACCCTTGCAACCAATTCCAGTGCTTTTCTAAAGACCAAGTAGGCCTGATCGAGAGCGGCGTTCGTACTGTATATCTCATAAGGGATCTCCGTTTCAAACCGTTCAATTTGAATCTCCGGTACCTCAACCCCCATCACGCTACTGAATATGATCTTCATCGCTTTGAATTCAGGTATTCCACTGGCGTATTCTTCCACGCTCTCTATCCCCAGATCCAGATTGGCTTTCTGGAGGGATCTGTACGCCTCTTCAAAGGTACTCAATAATTCCTCCTGAAGTTTTTTTGCTTCCTCTATCAATCCTACGAGTTCTCTCATTATAACAGTTCGCTTTCTTTCCAGAAGATCGTACCCCTGTATTGCAAGTCTCAGTTGCTGCTTCAAAGCTATGAGGTTCCCACGTGTTGGGGCTACACTCATGTTTCATCACTCGCTTTATAGTATTTCTTGATATACTCTCTATTGATCCTGGTCAACTCTGTTTCGGGGAGAATAGAGAGAATTTTCCAGGCAAGATCCAAGGACTGTTCGATTGATCTCTCTTCGTCGAAGCTTTGATTTATGAAAAGGTGCTCGAATTCTTCGCCGAACTTCAAATAGAGCTTATCAATTTCCGGTAGGTCTTCCTCACCCACTATGGAAGCGATAGAACGCACTTCCATCACCCTAGAGTAGGCACTGAAAAGCTGTGAAGCCACATCTGGATGATCTTCTCTAGTGTATCCTTCACCTATGCCGTCTTTCATGAGACGTGATAGCGATGAAAGGATGTCTATTGGAGGGTATATACCCTTTCCAAACAGGGATCTGGACATCACAATTTGCCCTTCTGTTATGTATCCTGTCAAATCCGGTATTGGATGTGTGATGTCGTCGTTTGGCATGGTAAGAATTGGTATCTGAGTAATAGACCCGCTTCTTCCCTTTATTATTCCGGCCCTCTCGTATATCGACGCAAGATCGGAATAGAGATAACCAGGGTATCCCTTTCTTCCAGGGACTTCCCCTCTGTAATTCGAAAGTTCTCTCAAGGCTTCGCAGTAATTTGTCATATCGTTGAGAATAACCAGTACATGCATCCCCAAATCGAAGGCGAGGTACTCGGCAATTGTTAAAGCCACCCTTGGGGTGGCTATCCTTTCAGCCACGGAATCGCTTGCCAAATTCAGCACTACAACCATGTTTTTTATAGCTCCGCTTTCCTCCAGACTTCTCACAATAAAATTTGCATCATCTTTTCTCAGACCTATTGCTGCAAAAACCACGGCAAACTCCTCTTCAGTGGTAACTTTCGCCTGACGTGCTATTTGAACAGCGAGTCTGTTGTATGGTAGACCGTTTCCAGCAAATATGGGGAGTTTCTGACCTCTTATGAGCGTCATCAACACATCTATGCTGGAAATACCTGTCTGAATGAAGTTTCGCGGGTACTCTCTGGCAGAAGGATTTATTGGAGATCCATTGATATCCACGGTTTTCTCAGGAACAATCTCGCCAAGGTTGTCTCTTGGCTTTCCCAGACCATCGAGTGTTCTTCCAAGTAAATCTGGGGAAAGACTTACCTCTAGGGGTTTTCCGAGGAATCTAACACGTGTACCCTCGATATCCATTTCCTCCGTGCCTTCGAACACCTGTATTATTGCAACATTTTCCCCTGCTATGATCACCCTTCCTGTCCTCTTTTCCCCGTTTTCCAGGATCAGTTCAACTACCTCATCGTACCGAACACCACTTACATTTTCCACCACAACGATGGGTCCTCTAATTTCCGATAGACCTGTGTATTCTTTTACCGCCACAGTGTCACCTCGCCTTGTTGGGATAGAGTTTTTCTAATTCTTCAAAGTGATCTGTGAGAGTTTTTTCTATCTCCGCCAGTTCTTCATCAAAGTGATCACTTTCTTTCAAAGTAGAAAGCTTCGAAACGATCTCCGGAGGAAGGATCTTTCCAACAGGTATTGCCTTTTCGAGCATTTTTCGAGCGTTATAATATGTATCAACTATCAACTTCAAGATTTTGAATTGTTTTTCAAGAGGGCAGAATGAATCTACCTTACTAAAGGCGTTTTGTTGGAGGATTCCTGTTTTTATTATGCGTGCTACAAGCACCGTTAATTTCTGGTCATCGGGAAGAACATCTTCACCCATAATCTTGATAATTTGCTGAAGCCTGTCGTCCTCTATCAGGATTCTTAGAGCATCCTCGCGATACCTGGGCCACTCAGGATCAACGTTATCTTTGAACCAATCTTCCAGGGTTTCAACGTATTCACTATAACTTGTGATCCAATTTATAGAGGGATAATGCCTCGAGTAGGCTAGATTCCTGTCCAAAGCCCAGAAACACCTTACGAACCTCTTTGTGTGCTGTGTGACAGGTTCCGAAAAGTCACCACCCGGAGGGGAGACAGCACCTATTATGGTTACAGAACCTACAGTGCCATTGAGATTTTCACACAACCCTGCTCTCTCATAGAACTGAGCGATTCTGGTAGCGAGGTACGAGGGATACCCCTCTTCAACGGGCATTTCTTCCAGTCTACCAGAGAGTTCCCTCAATGCCTCTGCCCATCTGGAGGTAGAATCTGCCATTAAGGCAACGTTGTAGCCCATATCCCTGAAGTACTCAGCAATGGTGATTCCGGTGTATATTGATGCTTCTCTTGCAGAGACTGGCATGTTCGATGTGTTGGCGATCAGAATAGTTCTATCCATTAAAGGTTTCCCTGTCCGTGGGTCCTGGAGTTGAGGAAACTCTTCCAAAACCTCCGTCATCTCGTTACCTCGTTCTCCGCATCCGATATACACAACCACATCTGTATCGGCCCATTTTGCCAGTTGGTGCTGCGTGATGGTCTTTCCCGTACCGAAACCACCAGGTATGGCAGCGGTTCCACCTTTACTGATTGGGAAGAATATGTCTATGACTCTCTGTCCTGTAATCAGTGGAACGGTGGGTTCTAAAAATCTTTTCACAGGTCTTGGAACTCGAACGGGCCACTCTTGATAAAGTTTTATTTCTTCCATTCCGTCTTCCGTCTTCACTACCGCTATTGTATCTGTTACTCTATAATCACCACTCTGCCTTACGTTCACAAGAGTACCTTCTTTTATGTGAGGTGGCACCATTATTCTGTGCCTGATACTGTTTGTTTCCTGGACTTCCGCTATCACGTCTCCTCCCCTTACTCTTTCTCCTTCTCTTTTTAGAACACTTACTGACCAGAATTTGTCTGTGTCCAGTCCGAAGGCTCTCACACCTCTTTTCATGAACGGGCCTGCCTTTTCGAGAAGAGTTCTCAAAGGTCTTTGAATTCCGTCGTAAATGTTCCCGAGAAGCCCTGGCCCCAGGACAACCGACAACATTTTTCCAGTTCTTTCAACAGGCTCACCAGGTTCTAGCATGGATGTTTCTTCGTAAACTTGCACAATGGCGATCTTCCCTCTAAGTGCTATGATCTCTCCGATCAATCCTAACTTTCCAACGTACACCATTTCGTGCATGGAGAGGTCTCCTGTATTGTCCACTTTGACGACAGGGCCGTTTATTTCCAAAATGCGCATCATATTTCACCTACCTTTTTCACTATGATGTCGTATATGGCTTCTTTTCGATCCTCCAGAAATGTGTCGATGGTACTTCTAACCAGCATTCTGTCTTTTTTCAGTAGAATTCCTTCCCTGACATTCGGATCCGAAACAATTTTCTCGCCTCCGACAATTTCGGAAACGATACCAAGATCGTTTGGATTACAGTAAACAGTAAAATTTTCATCCGGTGCCACCCTTCTGGCTTCCTCGTACAACTTTTTGTAGAGTAGCTTTTTTCTCTCTGGAGGTAAGTTCATGAGTTTTTCTTTCAATCGGGAGAGAATCTCCGTGATCAATTTGTTTTTGTAGATGATCTTTTCCCTTCTCAACTCGGCAGTAAGCTTGGAGATTTCTTTGTCGATCATCCGTTTTGCTTCCATCTCTGCTTTCTTCATTGTTGAGGTCTCGAACTCCACGATTTCCTTTTCTATGCGTTCTTTTTCAGCGTTCAGCAGTTGTTCGTATTTTTTCCTCAGTTCTTCTTTTTTCTCTTCTAGACGTTTTCTGAACACGGCAAAAAAGGTTTCAAGTTTCGTCTCAATATCGTTCTCACTCATTCATTTTCACCCCCACCACCTCTTCCACGTATCTTGTGATGAAGTTTTTATCACCACGCCATCCATGTCTGTCTGGAATAACGAACACCAAAGGTAGTTTTCCGGAGATCTTATGAGAATTTATTTCTTCTTGGATTTCCCCTGCCGCCAGTTCAGTAATAAGGAGTATCCCCACGGTTTCATCTTGGAGTGCTTCGTTGAAGGCCTCAAGAGTTTCCTCTCTGCCATGAACAACCGTTCCCATGACACCAGCCAACCGAAGGCCGATAGCAGTATCTATGTTGTCACTGATCAAATAGAACCTCACCTTCATAACCTCCCGAGAATAATAATGCTTATAATGAGACCGTATATTACTATTCCTTCACCCAATCCTACGTAGATGAGAGTTCTTCCAAGCATCTCGGGCTTTTCACTTATTGCGCCAATAGAGGCTGCTCCCGTCATGCCTACTGCAACACCAGCACCAACCGCAGCCAAACCTGTGGAAAGGGCTACCGCAAGAAGGCCAAGACCGTTCGAGGAAGTCTGTTGAGCTGGTGGTTGTGTTGATGGTGTATTCTGTGCATATGCACTTGAAGAAAGCCCCACTACAACAAGAGAAACAAGGAGGGCAAAGGCTACCATGTTACCGAAAAAGATACCCAGTGCTGTTTTCTTTTTAATGGCTTTTTTGGAGAAGTAGATACCACTCGCTAGCGTCACCACTACCAGAAGAGTTGCCAGTACCAGAAGAAACATGTTCACACCTCCCATCAGAGTTTGTATCTTTCTGGATTGAACTCTTTTCCACTGTCCTTGAAAAATCTGGTGAAGAATTCATAAAATTCTAGCCTCATCGTCTGAATGAATACCACAAGTCCCTCCAAGCCAAGTATGATCAGATTTCCAAGGAGAAGCACGGTGAATTTTGCAATGGAACTTTTTGTCATCTGCGCCATGGTGTAAAACGCCAGAAACAATCCAGCGTGATTCAGAGCGAACGCGCCTAATCTCACAAAAGATAGTGTGTTGCTGAAATAACTTATTAAAACTTCGAAAACTTCGAAGAATGCTTGTACCAATCTCTCTGATAAAGGCGCCTGTGTAGAGAGGAAACTGTGAACGTACAGAATCCCAACGAGGACTCCTATCAAAACAAAACCTGCTTTTGGAAAGGTTCCTTCTTTGAAGAAGATCAGGATTGACACTACGGCTGTCCAGTAAATTAGTATTCCCAGTATTCCGTTGTAATCAAGGAAAATCTCGAATCTTTCCCGATTTTTCAATTTGTTGATGATGTTCAAAACCATGGCAAGAGTAACTACAAAGATTCCTACGTATATGGAAAAACTGAGGAAGTAATCTATGTTTTCCATTGGACGCTTCCACAGTGGTGGTAGAGCATCATAACCGAATATGCTTCCGTAAAACATCCCGAATACGGAGGAGGATATCCCCGCCGATCCAATTATGTAGAGAAGATCGTTCTTGAATCTCCTGTACAACCCAAAACCGAACAGTGCTAGGGCCAAACCATGACCGATGTCACCGAACATCATTCCGAAAAACATTAAAAACATTATGGCAGTCAGAGGGGTGGGATCTATTTCATCACTGGAAGGAAGTCCAAACATCCGTGTTATGTACTCGAAATGCTTGAAAAACCCTTTGTTTCTCAACAGAGTCGGCGGCTTTTCTTTCGGCTGACAACGAAGAAAAATGATACCAAGATCAAAACTGGCAAATTTTTCTAATTCCTCCAAAGTTGATCTTGTTGTCCAACCCGATATTACGAAAAAGTTTTCGGTAGTTCCCGCTTTCTGGAAGAGTTCCTGTACATTCTTCAAAACGTACATGTAATCGAAATATTTCTCTATGAAACGTCTGTTTTTGAAGAATTCCTTTTTTACAGAAGATTGCAGTATCGCTATTTCCATCTCCAGAACCTTCAACTCATCCTCAAGGTACGAACAGATTTCCTGAGGTGTTCCTGAATAGTTTTCAGAGAGTGTGTACTCTACAAAACCGGCTGTCGACAACACGCCTTCCATATTCAGATCTAATCTGTGTACTATGAGGAGCCAAGTGTTCTCTTCACCAACTTCTATTTCAAGAATCAGGGCATCTTCATTCTTCACACTGTCTTTTAAGCGCTGAACATAGTCGTTTCCTATGGTACCGAATCGATATCTAAATAAGACTGATTCTCTCATATCTTCCAGTTTCACATCAATTGAGTGAAGTTTCTGAACTATCTCCAGATCCTTAAGTTTCCTATCCCTCTCCTGCCTCAATATCTCCAATCTTTCACGCAAGGTTTCTATGGCAGGAAACGTTTCTTCCATGAACTTTTTTATATCCATTAGAGAAACTTTCCTAGAAATATCTACAGCCTTTGGATTGGGTGAAGGTTTTTCCTCTGCTATTTCGTACAGTTTCATCAGTTTTTCATAAATATCATTGTAAGAGACACTCTCGGGCGATTTCAGATACTCAAGTATTTCTTCCTCAATCACCTGCTCCAAAGGGATTACTTCCACGTTTTCCGTGTCCAAAAACTTTTTCACAAGCATTTCAGCGGTATCTTTAATGGTGATAGCACTGAATGCAACGAGTTTTTCTTGCATCTTCACCACTCCCCAAAGATCACAAGGTAATATTTAGCCTCTTCCGAGCTCAAACCGTATCTCTTCGTTTCAATTATGGTTACTAGATCTTTGTACTCGTATTCCCTGATGTAAACGTATCCAACTGCGACATTGCATCCATTCTGAACATCGTTTGAGAGCCTTTCAGCCCTGTCCAGAAGAACACGATCGCATATCCTTTCTATGGTGAAAGGCAATTTTGATTCTTCCATGTCTTCGAAGTACCTACCATACGGTGTTTGCATGAGTTTTTTCAAAAATTCGTTTGTAGAAGAAACGGTCGAAAGTTCTGAGAAAAATTGCTTTTTCAGGTAACCCTGGAAAGGTGTAAGTAAGTTCAACACTTCTGGTGTTTGTAGTTTGAACAACAATCGCGCTCTGTATACCCACTGAATGTTCGTGAGGTCGATGTGAGTGTAAAAGAGGTGCTTAAAGCCTTGTGCATACAATGAAGTACTGCTCAGTCTTCTTTTCACTGTGAGGAAATACCAAAGATCCAGGGCATTTAGCAAATGGTGAACTTTCCCAGAATTTTGGTAATTTCTGTAAGCGCTTTCTAACCCGGCGTAGTATTCGCTTTCTTTTAAAACGTTCCACAGTTCTTCCATGTTCTTCACCGAAAGAAGACGAGCTTCATCAATACTTTTGTGGTAGACTGGATATAATTTGGATTCACTGAGATTTTCAGGATGGCCCGAGTGTATCACACGGATGGCGAATTTTATGTTCTCGATCTCGAATTTCTTTTCGAACAACAGAAAGATTCTTTTCGCATCGTTTGGAAGATAGAAGTACACCTTGTAAAGGTCCTGTACAATGGATCCCCTGAGTAAAATCTCCAGGTCTCTCCGGTGAAGCTTGGATACATCTACTTCCTTCAAGATCTCCCTGTAATGTGTGTTCTGTTTTAGATAATCGGCTATTTCAACAACGCTCTTAGTTTTCATTAGTTGTTCAAAATCGTCCCTTGTTAACATCTTCGACTTCATTGCTTTCACTTTGGCTGAAAGGCTGGCAAATCGCACTCTATCACTCCTCTGGTAACAGTGTGTTCAATATTTCTGTGACGAGTTCATCGATCTGATTTCTTATTTTCTCCATGCGTTCTTTCATCTCCACACGCTCCCTTTCTATCTTTGCTTCCAACCTTTTTATCTCCATCTTTGCGTTTTCAATGACTTCTCCATACCGCATGTTTATCGTCTTTTTCCTCTGCTCCTCGAGCACTTTCAATTTCTCCAGTTCTATTTTGTATTCACTTTCCATCTCTTCCTCCAGTTTCCGTAACTGTTCCTTGAAGCGCTTTTCTCTTTCCACCAGAGTTTTCACGATCTCTTCCACGCTGCGCTCCACTCATATCTTCCCCCTTCCGCTCATTTTTCCGAGAGATTTCCAGATCTTCACCACGAATCTGATAATTCTTCTTCTCATCAGAAAGTTTGCTATCTCCTGTTCTTTGCTAGAGATAACGACAGCACTCAGCATGAAAAAGCCTGTACCAAAGAGTACTATCCAATAGTTTTGAAGCACGAAGGAGTACGTATAAATCCAGAAAGTGTGAAATATCCTGTCAACGATGTTGAAATCGGGGGTTGGAAGTTTTATTACCTCATAGTTTACACCCTTTGGTGAGACATGAACCTTTATGAAGTGATAAAAATAGTGCTCAGGATTAGTGCCGAAGAGCTCTGCACCCGCTCCCCCTGTGATGATATACGGCACACCGTTCCATTCTCCTCTGAAGTAACCGTGGATGTGCCCGGCAAAGACCATAGTAATATCGTACTTCTTTAGAATGTTCAAGAGAGTGAGAGCATTTTTCAAGTCTTTCATGGAGTGTCCCGGTTGCTTTTTTACCCTGGGGTCGTATATCGGAACGTGCATGAAGACAAACCTGTACTTGTAAGATCTGGATTTTTCAAGTTCCCCTTCCAGCCATGCCAATTGATATGAATCAACACATTTTTCGTTCGCATTGTTCAACACTATGAAGTAGGAATTTCCCACATGGAAGGAATAGTAGAGGGGTCCAAAGATTTTCAGATAATTTCCTGGATCGTCCGCTAGATCATGGTTTCCTGGAACGTGGAGCACGGGTACTTTGAATCTCTTGAGTTGCTTCAAATACAATCCCCATTTGAACACAGAACCATCAAAAACCATATCACCCGTGTTGATTGCAAAGGAAACAACAGGGTCTTCGTTCACCGCACTTATCAATTTGGAGAAGGTGGAGATGGAGTTTTTGTTATCACCAAACACAACGAAGGTAAAATTGTCTGTTAGTTTCTCTTTTTCTATGCGCCGGATGTTTTTGTATATGAGATCCCTTTCAGGGATGACAAACATGTAAGTGTCTAGAATCTTCAAAACCGAAAGACCAATCAGCGTGAACGCGATGCCTATGAGAAACAATCGCATCTTTCACCCTCCTTACATGTGAATAGATTATACTCCTTTGCATGACCTACGGTGTTTCAATTGAGACTTTCAGTTGTTAACACTCCTTTAAGTCAATGTGCATGGTACAATTTTAAAAAGACCTGAAGGAGGTGTATCCATGAGGCTTGAAGGAAAGGTGTGCATGATCACAGGAGCTGCGAGTGGAATAGGAAAGGCCGCTTCTCTTCTTTTTGCTCAAGAGGGTGCGATCGTGGCCGCGTGTGATGTGTCCGAGTCCAGTCTCAACAGCCTCGTTGAAGAAGCGAAGGATCTTCCAGGAAAGGTGGAACCCTACGTACTCGATGTGACGAACAGAGAGCAGGTAAAAGAGGTTGTGGAAAGCATTGTTCAAAAATACGGCCGCATCGACGTTCTGGTGAACAACGCAGGAATAACAAGGGATGCTCTTCTTGTGAGAATGAAGGAAGAGGACTGGGATGCGGTGATAAACGTGAACCTGAAGGGAGTTTTCAACGTAACACAGGCGGTGGTTCCGCACATGATCAAACAAAGAAGCGGATCGATCATAAACGTATCCTCCGTGGTGGGTGTCTATGGAAATCCCGGTCAGACCAACTACGCTGCTTCCAAGGCAGGTGTCATTGGAATGACAAAAACGTGGGCAAAGGAACTCGCCGGGAGAAACATCAGGGTGAACGCCGTGGCCCCCGGTTTCATAGAGACACCGATGACAGAGAAACTCCCGGATAAAGCACGCGAAGCGGCGCTCTCCAGAATACCTCTCGGCCGGTTTGGAAAACCCGAAGAGGTGGCACAGGTTTACCTGTTTCTTGCATCCGACGAGTCGAGTTACATCACAGGACAGGTGATAGGAGTGGATGGGGGCCTCGTGATCTGAGGCCCCTCATCTTCTGAAGACTTCAGTTCCTTCTATGAAAACCCTCTCTACCCTGGATTTCATGTCGAACGGATGACCACTCCACACCACAAGATCAGCATCCTTTCCAGGCTCTATGGTACCCAACCTGTCTTCCATCCCAAGGATCTTCGCAGGATTCACCGTCAAGATCTTCAGGAGTTCTTCCTCTTTTGCACCGTATCTCAGGGCGGTTGCTGCCTGGACTGTTGCAAATTCGAGTGGAATCACCGGATGATCACACATCAATGCAATGAGCACTCCATCTTTCATGAGTTTTGCGATGGCCTCCATTGTGAGATCCTTCAGTTCCAGTTTCGTTCTGAAAGTGAGAAGTGGCCCTACAACGACAGGTACGTTCTTTTCTGCAAGGATCCTGGAGATCTTGTAGGCTTCCGTTCCGTGCTCTATCACAAGGTTGAAACCGAACTCCTCGGCTATCCTGATGGCTGTGAGGATGTCGTCTGCCCGATGGGCGTGCATTCGTGCGGGGATCTTCTTTCTCAAAACCATCCCTCCGATTTCCATCTTCAGATCCGTTTCGGTGAACTCTTTTCCCTCTTTCTCTGCGAGTTCCTTTTTCTTCATGTAGTTTTTCACTTTTATGAAGTAATCTCTGATCACACCGGCCGTTCCCATCCTCGTTGAGGGGGTCTGTTTTCTTTCACCGTAAACTCTTTTTGGGTTTTCACCGAACGCCATCTTCAGGCCTGCAGGGTCTTTCACCACACACTCTTCCACAACGATGGACTTGAATTTCACAACGCTTCCCTGCCCGCCTATCGGATTGGCGCTTCCAGGAACGATCATCACCGTTGTGACTCCACCGGCAAGAGCCCTTTCGATCGCCGGGTCCTGCGGGTTGAAGCCGTCCAGTGCCTTCACATGGGGAGTGACAGGATCCGTTGCTTCGTTTCCATCGCTGTAATAGTAGCCTACCCCCTCTTCGAAAAGGCCGATGTGCGAGTGAGCATCTATGAAGCCAGGAAAAAGGAACTTTCCGGTCAGATCAACGATTTCGGCGTCTGGATCTTCAAGGTTTTCCCCCACCTTCTCTATCTTTCCGTTCGAGACCAGAACGTCTCCTTTAAAGGGTTTTGAAGAGATGGGAAATACCATCGCGTTTTTAAAGAGCACCTTCATGTTCATCCCTCCCCTTTTGGTTCGTACTGCGAACTATTTTAGCACGTTCGAGACTGGAAAGTAAAATGGAGGCCAGAAGAAGAAACGATCCGATCATCTGTTCTGAAGAGAGAGTTTCCCCCAGAACAAGATAGGAAAGGCTTGCCGCGAAAACAGGTTCTCCAAGAAAAACAAGAGCCGATATGTTGTTTCCAAGCACCTTCTGATACTTCGCCTGAAGATAAATGGCGAGTATCGTAGCGAACACGGCTGTGAAGAGTGCACTTCCAAACGCAAGGAAGTTGAATCTCCAGTCTTTGAAGAACAGACTCAGAATCAGGTTGAATACGGTGACCACGAGAAACTGGGGAAAGAGAAGGTCTTTTTCGTCAACCCGTTTTGAAAATCGTGTTATCAGCACCACATGAAGAGCAAAGCCCACCGCACAGAAAACCGTCAGAAGGTCCCCCAGGTTGAGTCCTTCGATTCTTCCAGAGATCATATAGAGTCCCAGCGATCCCACAAGAAACGAAACGATCTGAAAAGGTGTGGGAACTTCTTTCTCTATGAAGTAGGCGAAGATCGGAACAAACACTATGTAAAGCGACGTTATGAAACCACTCTTTGTGGAAGTGGTGAGTGTGAGCCCCCACGTCTGTGCGGTGTACGCTACACCGAGAACAACACCCAGGATCGCTCCGTACCTGAAGTTTCCCTTTCCAAACAAAAGATAAGAAAGAACAGCTGCTACAGTGAACCTGACAGCGATATAAAAGGTGGGAGAGGCCCCCACCAGCGCTATTTTCTGAAGAGGAAACGTGGAACCCCAGATGAACGTGACGAAAAGCAGACTGAGCAGTGCTTTTAACAAACCTCACCACCTGCTCCTCACAGTGAACTCGATCTCTTTTTCTGAACTGCCGGAGACGGGTAGATCAAAAACGATCGTGTCAGAAGTCACTTTCGACGGCTCAACGGCGGTCTTCTGCAATGTCATCTCGCTTCCATATACGGTGATTCTCACCCTGGATTCTTTTTCTCCAAGATTCTGGATCGTCACTTTCCAGTGTCTCTCATGGAAATCTTTGTATTCTTTTTCTTCCAGAAGATCCCCCTTCACACGCACGTCCCACGAGGATGTCACTGGAATCTCCAGTGGGGTATTCTTTGGGGTATCCACTATATCTGTTTTTCCGACAATCAGGTTCATTCCGACCACCCTCGAGAAGATGTTCACCGTACCCTTTGGAAGGTCAACGGTGGTTTTGAACTTCTTTGTAAACGTGGTCTTCCGAAAATCGAAACTTCGATCACTCACGCTGAATTCGTATTCGTAGAATTCCTCCAGATCCGACAGGTTCGTTCGCAAAAACTCCACAACGGGGGATCTGTTCAGATTTTCTACTTCTCCAAGGCGGTAGATTTTCACCTCTTCGGCTTCATATTCTTCGAAGGTTTCCCCAGATGGAGCCCTGCTTATGGCAAAGACTTCTTTCGTCGATGTTTCTCTCAGGCGCCTTGAAACAAGAAAAACTTCTGCACGATTCACGCCAGAGACAGAAAGGAAAACGTTCCCGATCAGGAGATTTTCAAAAAGATAGTACTGGACATTCCAGCCTGCGCTGGAGCGAAGCAGTATCGTTACCTCTCCCTGACCGTTCAAAACGAGTGTTCGCTCACTTTTTGATTCTTCGTAGTCGAACGCCAGCCATTTCTCCAGAGTGGTGCTGTATAAGAAGTACTTTTTTCCTTTCCTGAAAACAAGAGGCGACAGACTCACAAGTTCAGATCTCTCAGGAGGATTCTCCACTATTTCGACGACTTTCCCCTTCATAACATCTTCCCAGGAGAGTTTTTCCTGCGGTAGAACATACCAGCTCTCTGCCCCAAGCACGTCCATAACATCCCAGTTTTCCGGTATCGTGATGTTCATCGTTTTGTCCACAGAAACGTCTTCCATGAGTATCGCACTGTCTTCGAAAAGTAGAAGCACGGGTGATGCCATGACCGTCATCGACAGGATGGATAAAATTATCAAGGACCTCATGTCCTTCACCCCCTTCCTGGAAATTCTACCACCTGGAGTTAAAATATCCTGAGAGGTGATGAGGGTGCGTGTGATCTTTTTCGAAGGTGGCAGTGATCTCATGGAAAAGGCGTTTGAGATCAGAAGAAAGGTGTTCATAGAAGAGCAGAAGGTATCAGAGGAAGACGAACTGGATGGAAAAGATCCAGAAAGTCTGCATGCTCTTCTGGAAGTGAACGGAAAGTACGTGGGTGTCTCCAGGATAAGAAGAATCGGCAAAGGGATTTTCAAGATAGAGCGCGTTGCAATTTTAAAGGAAGAACGCGGAAAGGGTTATGGCAGATTTCTCATGAAAGAGGTGGAAAGAGAACTCGTATCGAAAGGAGCGAAAAAACTCGTTCTGAACGCTCAAATCCAAGTGAAAGGATTTTACGAAAGGCTTGGATACGAGGTAAAAGGGGAGATATTCTACGAAGCGAACATTCCGCACGTGAGAATGGAAAAGGTGGTGGAACGATGAAGATGACACCTCTCATGGAACAGTACCTGAAGATAAAAGAACAGTATAAGGATTCCATCCTTCTGTTTCGTCTGGGAGATTTTTACGAGGCGTTCTTCGAAGACGCCAAGACCGTGTCGAAGGTTTTGAACATCGTTCTCACAAAAAGACAGGATGCTCCCATGGCGGGGATACCGTACCATGCTCTGAACACCTACCTGAAAAAACTGGTTGAGGCAGGCTACAAGGTCGCCATCTGTGATCAGATGGAAGAGCCTTCAAAATCGAAAAAACTCATCAGGAGGGAGGTCACACGTGTTGTAACTCCTGGAGCTATAGTGGAAGACGAGTTCCTCAGTGAAACGAACAACTACATGGTTGTCCTTGTCAGGGAAAAAGAGAAATACTGTGCCGTGTTCTGCGATGTTTCTACCGGAGAGGTGTTGATTCATGAAAGCATCGATGAACAGGAAGTCCTGGACCTGATGAAGGCCTACTCTGTATCTGAAATCGTCTGTCCGGAAGGTCTCGAATCGGAGGTGAGAGAAAAGCTTCCCGGCGTATACATCGAAGTTATCGATGAATGGTACTTCTCCGAGCCCGAAGAGGAAGTGAAAAGGATCTATGGAATAGAGGACATACACCACTTCGAACTCTCTTCGCTTGCCATGAAATCACTTTCGGCTTTGATAAAGTACATCAAATACACGATGATCTCTGAAAAATTGAACCTGAAACCACCAGTCACCATTTCCAGAAAGAACTTCATGATACTCGACTCTGCCACGGTGGAGAATCTCTCCCTCATTCCTGGTGAGAAGGGAAAGAACCTCTTCGATGTTCTGAACCACACAGAAACACCCATGGGTGCAAGGCTTCTGAAGAAGTGGATCCTTCATCCACTGACCGATAGACAGCAGATAGAGGACAGACTCAACGCCGTTGAGAAATTGAAGGAGGACAGGCTGAAACTGGAACAGATCAGAAATCTTCTTTCCAGGGTGCGAGACGTTGAAAGGATCGTCTCAAGGGTGGAGTACAACCGGGCTATTCCGAGAGATCTTGTGGCACTGAGGGAGACCTTGAGTGTCGTGCCGGAACTGAACGAGGAGCTATCAAATTTCGACTTCTTCGAAAAACTCAACTTTCCAGACTCTCTCTTCGATCTTCTCTGTAAAGCCATCGAAGACGACCCTGCGGGCAGTCCGGGAGAAGGAAAGGTGATAAAAAGAGGGTTTTCCCCGGAACTGGACGAGTACAGGGATCTTCTCGAGCACTCCGAAGAGAAATTGAAAGAGTTCGAGGAAAGGGAAAGAGAAAAAACGGGAATACAGAAACTCAAAGTTGGATACAACCAGGTCTTTGGTTACTACATTGAGGTGACGAAGGCAAACCTGGACAAGGTACCCGAAGATTACGAAAGGAAACAGACCCTTGTGAACTCCGAGAGATTCACCACACCGGAATTGAAAGAATTCGAAACAAAGATAATGGCCGCAAAGGAAAGGATAGAAGAACTCGAAAAGGAACTCTTCAGGAATGTGTGCGAAGAAGTGAAAAAACACAAGGAGACTCTCCTTGAGATTTCAGAAGAACTCGCCAGGATAGACGTGCTCGCCACCCTGGCCTACGATGCGATTCTCTACAACTACACGAGGCCCACCTTTTCCGAGGATAGGATGGAGATAATCGGCGGAAGACATCCGGTCGTTGAAAGATTCACACGTGATTTTGTGGAAAACGATCTCTACATGGACGATGAAAAGAGGTTCACGGTGATAACCGGCCCAAACATGAGCGGGAAATCCACTTTCATAAGACAGGTGGGACTCATCTCTCTCATGGCACAGATCGGCTCCTTTGTTCCGGCGAAAAAGGCAGTTCTTCCCGTGTTCGACAGGATATTCACGAGGATGGGAGCAAGGGACGATCTTGCTGGTGGCCGGAGCACGTTCCTTGTTGAAATGAATGAAATGGCGCTCATTCTTTTAAAGGCCACAAAAAAGAGTCTGGTTCTACTGGACGAAGTGGGAAGGGGAACTGGCACACAGGATGGCATCAGCATCGCATGGGCAATTTCCGAAGAACTCATCTCCAGAGGATGCAAGGTCCTCTTTGCCACACACTTCATCGAGCTGACGAATCTGGAAAACTCCTTCCCTCAGGTTCAGAACAAAACGATCCTTGTAAAGGAAGAGGGAAGCAACGTGGTGTTCACCCACAGGGTCGTGGATGGAGTGGCGGACAGGAGTTACGGTATAGAGGTGGCAAGGATCGCAGGTATTCCAGAGAACGTCATAAGGAGGGCCTTTGAGATAATGGAAAAGGGCCTCAAAACAAAGAGTCAGAGAAATGAAAAAGTGAAGAAATTCAGTCAGCAGATTCCTCTCTTTCCCGCTTGATAGATTTCACCAGTTCCACGTAGTTTTCGTTTCTGAAGATACCGTACCCCATCACGAGGATCGTCGCACCGTTCTTTATCAGGATTGAAGCGTTTTCTTCGTTGACACCACCATCGACCATGATCTCCGTTTCGAGCCCCAGATCCCTTATCATCTTCTTCAGACTCCTTATCTTTTCCAGACTCCTCGCGATGAATCTCTGACCAGAAAAGCCCGGGTTCACACTCATCACGAGTACGCCATCCACATCCGTTATGATCTCAGACAGTAGAAAAACCGGTGTGTGTGGGTTGAGGGCGACGAACGCCTTCGCCCCGAGATCCTTTATCCTGTGTACTATCCTGTGAAGATGCGGCGTTGTCTCGTAGTGGACCGCCACCATGTCCGCTCCCTCTTCCACGAAGCGGTCCACATAGTCCTCTGGATTTGTGATCATCAGATGAACACTTATAGGAAGGCTGGTTTCTTTTCTCAGGGCTTTGAGAACGGGCAATCCGAACGAGATGTTCGGAACGAAGTGTCCGTCCATGACATCGAAGTGAACCATGTCTATGTGTTCTTCCACTCTTTTTACCTCATCGGCGAGTCTTGCAAGATCACACGCAAGGATTGAAGCGGCGATCTTTACCATCAACTTTTCCCCCTTCCCAGAAGTTCGTGAAACATCTTCACGTAGTTTTCGTAGCGGCTTTCAGCGATTTCACCATTTTCCACGGCTTCCTTCACACCACATTCTGGCTCGTCTATGTGATTACAGTCGGAGAAGAAACACTGCTTTTCATTGAATTCTTTAAAGTAATATTTCAACTCTTCTGGTTCTATGTCACCTATCTCAAGGTTTGCAAAGCCCGGAGTGTCAACCACATAGCCTCCAAAATCAAATCTCAGAAGCTGGGTGGAGGTGGTGGTGTGTCTTCCTCGCTGGAGTTTTTGAGAGACTTCACTTACTCGAAGTTTCAAGCCGGGATTTATCGCGTTGAGAAGACTGCTCTTTCCGACACCAGACAACCCTGCCATGGTACTGATTTTCCCTTTCAGATATTCCTTGAGCTCTTCGATGCCCATTCCCGTTTTCGCACTCGTTTTCACGATCGGGTAAAGCTTTGAGTAGATACGTTCCAATTCTTTTACCTTTTTGAGATCTTCTTCGTCGTATATATCCATCTTGTTTATGACAAGAACGGTTTCCAGTTCGTTTTTCTCGGTGAGGACCAAGAACTTGTCGATGATGTAGGTCGAGGTTTCTGGCATCTTAACGGTGACAACAAGAATGGCCTGATCCACGTTCGCAACATGTGGCTTTACGAGCAAGTTCTTCCTGTGAAGAACGTTCTCTATCACACCGGATCCCGTGCCGTCCGGTGTGTACTCCACTCTGTCTCCAACGTATATCTTCAGATTCTGCAAACGAAACTTCCCTCTCAACTTACAGAGAAGCCTTTCCCCAGTTTCTTCGTCCTCGACCGTAACCATGTTCGAGTGAAAACTCAGCACGATACCTCTTCTTCTCAAGATCATTCCTCCCCGAGGATCAATATGACTTCCGTTGCGATGGATCCGGCTGGTGGATACTGAGACACCACCCTGCTACCGCTTCCAACGAAAATTACGTTGTCTTCTTTTTCTACATCGGATGGACTCTTCCCTACATAATTTTCCACAACGAAATACTCTTCCTTTTCTCCTGTGTCCACAAGAAGAGTCAATTTTCCGTTGTAGAGTTTTCCTGCTTCAGGATAGGTGGCAAGCACTTTATCTTTTTCTTCACCGAAGGGAAATCGAACGACTTCGTAGTTCCACCCCAGTTTGTTCAAAATCTCCTCTACCACCGAAAGCTTCACACCCACAAAACGAGGTATAACGTCCTTCAAAGGATTTTCGTAGTACAGGTTTATGATTCTTCCCTTCTTGACCTTCGAAACACTTTGAGGATACGTATCGACCACCGTCTCCGTGGATGCTCTATCACATAGCAGTCCGGATTCTTTCAATTTTTCACAGGCTCTCGTTCCTGAAAGTCCCGTAACATCAGGAACTATCACAAACTGGTTCTGGTACAACTTGATCGTGAGGAGAAAAAGCAACCCTCCTGTGACAACACCCGTCAATATTCCAAGGAAAACTTTCATGGCGATGAGACTTTTCTCTTCAATCTCAGCTGGCCGCATGCAGCCTCGATGTCACTACCCTTTTCCTGTCTGATTTCTGCTTCTATACCGTTTTCGAGCAGTATTCTTTTGAAAGCCAGTATACGCTGTCTGGAAGGTTTCGAAAGGCCAGCCACAGTCGGGTTCACAGGGATCAGGTTGACGAACACCTTCAGTCCTTTGAGGATTTCAGCGAGTTTTTTTGCATCACTTATCTCGTCGTTCACACCTCTTATCAGAACGTACTCTATTGTCACTCGCTTTCCCGTCTTCATCTGGTACACCTTGATGGCGTTCAAAATCTCCTCCACAGAATACTTCCTGTTCAGCGGGACAAGCTGATCTCTCTTGAAGTTTGTCGGAGCGTGAAGAGAAAGCGCAAGTTTCACATCGAGTCCTTCGTCGGCCAGCTGGATGATCTTCTCTGGTATTCCCACAGTCGAGATCGTGATCCTTCTGATTCCTATGTTTCCCATCTTTTTGTGGTTGAGGATTCTTATGCTCTTTATCGTGTTCTCGTAGTTGAGCAATGGCTCTCCCATTCCCATGTAAACAACGTTTCCTATCTTCTTTCCCTCTTCTTTCTCCATGGACAGGATCTGTGAAACGATCTCTCCTGTGGTGAGATTTCGCACAAATCCGCTCATTCCTGTGGCACAGAACGTGCACCCGACAGGGCAACCAACCTGTGTGGAGATACACGCTGTTATTCTGCCTGGATGGAAGATCATCACAGACTCTATCGTGTTACCATCTTCGAGTTCCCACAGGAATTTGGTGGTACCATCTATCTTGGAAACCCTCTTTTCCAGAAGTTTCAGGAAAGGAATGGTGAAGTGCTCTTTCAACAGAGCACGATGCTGTTTTGAAAGGTTCGTCATTTCGTCGAAGTTATTCACTTTTTTGTCGAACACCCAGTCCAGAATTTGATCCGCTCTGTAGCGCTCCAGACCAAGACTGGTGATCTCGCTGACCAGTTCATCGTAGGAAAGATCGAGTAAGTTTTTCAAGTCAACACCTCCCAGTTTGAAATTATACTATAAGGAGGGAATGTAAATTGGACAAATTGTTCTCTGATCTCTACAAAGTAGGGTGCGATGTCAGGATGTTCGAAAGACTATCCTGTCATACCAGTATGAAAATAGGTGGAAAGGTCAGGTATTTAGTTCTTCCAAACGATGTTGTATCCCTGGAAAAAGCGGTTGAACTTTTGGGTAGAAACATTCCGTTTCAGATTATGGGACTTGGAACGAATCTTCTGGTTCAGGATGAAGACCTTGAAATTGCTGTTTTGAAGACGGAACGGCTCAATCATGTGGAGATCAAAGGAGAGAAAGTTGTCGTTGAAAGTGGAACGCCGTTGAAGAGACTCTGTCTGGTACTGATGGAGACAGAACTCGAAGGGCTCGAGTTTGCGTACGGAATTCCCGGAAGTGTCGGTGGAGCCGTGTACATGAATGCAGGGGCGTATGGGAAAGAGATCGGAGAGTTCGTTGAGGCAGTCGAAGTTTTGAGGGAAGGGAAAAGATACTGGCTTTCGAAAAGCGATCTGTTCTTTGGGTACAGAGACAGTGTTTTCAGGAGAGAAAAGATGATCATAACACGCGTTGAAATGCGCTTTAGAAGGGGAAAAAAAGACCTCATAAAAAGGAGAATGGATGACTTTCTGGAGAAACGTCTGGAAAAGCAGCCAATCGATTTGCCGAGTGCTGGCAGTGTCTTCAAACGTCCCAGAAACGATTTTTACGTGGGAAAAGCAATAGAGTCCCTGGGATTGAAAGGGTACACGATCGGAGGAGCACAGATATCGAAGAAACACGCAGGTTTCATTGTGAACATCGGAAACGCAACCTTCAGGGATGTGATCCATCTCATAGATTTTGTGAAGAAAAAGGTGAAGGAAAGATATGGAGTTGATCTGGAAACGGAGGTAGAGATCTGGTGGAGTGGAAAACGGTTGTGAGTCCACACAGCGAAAGGATCAACGTGAAAAGATCGGAGTTCTACGCAACAGTGTTTCCTGTGAAAGATGAGAAGGATTTCCGCAAAAAACTGAAGGAAATTTCGAAAAGAGATGCCACACACAACTGCTGGGCGTACAGGATTTTTTCAACAGAGGGAATACTCGAGCACTACTCAGACGATGGAGAGCCCGGTGGAACGGCTGGAAGGCCGATCCTTGGTGTTCTGAAAAAGCACAATCTGATGAACACTGCCATCGTGGTCACAAGGTACTTTGGAGGAGTGAAACTGGGTGTCAGAGGGCTCATAGAGGCATATTCAACAGCAGCAGAACTTGCGGTGAATGGGGCAAAATTGCGGCCACTCAGCCTCATGAAAGAGTTTGAGGTTGAAGCCACTTTCTCCGAACTGAACGGTGTATTCAGGATCATCGAGACGAAAAAACTGGATCTTGTGGAGATGAACTACACGGAAACGGGTGCAAGGTTTCTGCTCCGAGGCGTCGAAGTGCCTGAAGAACTGAACCCAAAAACGGTTCGGGATGTGTTAATATAGTCACGAAGGGGGGAATGTGATGAAAGAGATCGAGGATCTGGAAAAGATGCTCGACACAATGATAGAAAACTACAGAAAACTCAAGGAAGAGAACAGAGAACTGTGGAGCAAAGTAAAACAACTCAACGAGAAAATTCTCGTTCTTGAAAAAGAAAAGGAACAACTGGAAAAGACACTGGAAAACCACAAGCGTTCTCTGAACACTCTGGTGGAAAAGATTCAAAGATTCCTCTCCTTCACGGCCAATCAGGAGATGATACAGGATGAAGAAGAAAGTGAGCGTTAGACTTGGAAAGCGAGTGTACAACCTGATCACAGACGAAGACACGGAGATAGTGAGAAGAACCATAGAAAGGATAGAGAAGGATTTCAAACGATACGAAGAATATGTGGACGAGGTGGGGATAGATCACATCCTCTTTGTCATGCTGGCAAACGCCGTTCTGGAGAACATGAAGATGGCAGAAAAGATCAGGGAACTCAAAAAGAAGATCTCTTACGTCTTAAAGGACGGTGAAGATGTACCTTGAAGCGGGTAGTTGTGGTAACGGGTCTATCCGGTGCAGGAAAAACGACCGCTATGGGTTTTCTTGAAGATCTCGGATATTTCTGTGTGGACAACGTGCCTGGAAGCATACTGGAGGAACTCCTGAAACTCTTCATGAGTTCAGACCTTGAAAAGATGGCGATAGCAGTGGACGTGCGAAGCGAACATTTCAGTGATCCCGTTGAAGCGATAGAGAAGATAAAGAAAAAAACAAACGCTTTGATCGTTTTCCTTGAGGCTTCAAAAGAAGAGCTTTTGAGAAGATACGCACTGACCCGAAGAAGACACCCTCTTCAGAGAAACGATGTTGGACTCGAAGAGGCCATTGAAAAAGAGAGACAGATTCTGCTGCCAATTAAAGAAATGGCCGACTTTGTAATAGACACAACAAAGATGACTTCTCACCAGTTGAGGGAAATCCTGGGACAATCACTCATGAACCAGTCCGGTGGGATCTCCGTCAGAATATTGAGTTTTGGATTCAAACATGGAATACCAATGGACGCGGATTTCATATTCGATGCGCGATTTCTTCCCAATCCTCACTATGTGCCTGAGCTTTCCCATAAGACAGGCCTTGACAGGGAAGTGGAGGAGTATTTCAAAAAATACTCTCTTGTAGACGAATTCGTGTATAAGATTTTCGAGGTGGTAAACGTAGCGGTGAAGGAATATCAAAGATCCGGTAGAAGAATCGTGACGGTGGGTATCGGATGTACCGGTGGGAGGCATAGATCCGTCTACATCGCCCACAAAATCGCTGAAATGCTGAAAAAAGAAGGGTTTTCGGTTGTTGAAAAACACAGAGATCTGGAGAAGGTGTGAAGATGAAGGTGGTCACGATAGGGGGAGGTACGGGACTTTCCACCCTGCTGAAGGGCTTAAAACACCTTTCATCCTTCGAGATAACCGCTGTCGTTTCCGTAACGGATGAGGGGGGAAGCTCGGGAAAACTCAGGAAAGAACTGAACGTGCCTCCACCGGGTGACGTCAGAAACAACATCGTTGCACTCGCTGAAGATGAGGACCTTCTGGCAAAACTCATGAACTACCGTTTCATGGAAGGATCTTTGAAAGGGCACAGTCTTGGAAACCTCATCATAGCAGCACTCACCAAGATCGAAGGAAGCTTCTCTGAAGCCATAAGAACCCTGGAGAAGGTGCTGGCCATAAAAGGAAGGGTGCTTCCCGTGAGTGAAGATCACGCAAGACTTGTGGCAAGGTTCGAAGACGGAGAAGAAGTGGTGGGCGAAACAAACATAGTCAAAAAGAATGGAAAGATAGTGAAAGTATGGCTCGACAGATCTATAGAGGCTCTGCCTGGAGTGACGGAAGCGATATCTGAGGCGGAGATGATCGTGTTCGGACCAGGAAGCCTCTACACGAGCATCATAACCAACGTACTGGTAAAGGGTGTGAAAGAAGCGATAAAGAGATCAAAAGCCAGGAAGGTTTATATATGCAATCTCATGACACAACCCGGTGAGACAACAGGCTACAGGGTTTCCGATCACGTAAGAGAACTCGAAAGATATCTCGAAGAGAAAGTGGATTTTGTGGTGGTGAACACAAAAAGACCATCTCCAGAAGTTCTCGAAAGGTACAGAAAAGAAGGGAGTGATTTTGTAGAGATAGATGTGGAGAACACGCAGAACACGATCATCGCAGAACCCCTTCTGACAGAGATCGTAGATCCACTGGACGGAAAGAAAAAGGTACGTCATGATTTTCTGAGACTTGCCGGTGTTATAGAGAGGATCTCGAGGTGGTGATCCTTCTGAGGCGCACTTTTTCAGAAGAGATAAAGGAAGAACTCGTTAAAATACCTTTTGGAAGTCGCGATGAGGCCAGATCAGAACTTCTTGGCTTTATAAAGGCGAGGGGAGATTTCGACGTCAAAAAGAGGCAACTCGTCTTTTCACTCCATTCCTTTGCCGCCTCGAGGCGGCTTTTGAACTTAATGAAGTACATATCCGTTCCCGTTGTGGAGATAGTCGTGGAGAAATCCCACAACATAAGGAAGAGATTCATAAAAATCATGACCGAATATTCGGAAAGTTTCATGCAGATCGATCCTTTTTCTGATGTTGCTCTATTTGTGTCATTTCTGAGGGGCCTGTTCCTTGGAGGAGGTTCCATGACGGATCCAAAACATCATTATCATCTGGAAATCAACCTGTTCGAAGAAGACGTTCTTTTATCCACAAAAAAAGCCTTGAAATTCTTTTTTAACGTAAACTCCGGTGTGGTGGAGCTCCCAAACACGAGAAAGCTTTATATAAAATCTATAAGAGACATAATGACCTTTCTCGAGGCCATTGGTGTTCAGGAGAAACTGAGAGAGATAGAACGGATAGTGACGGAACGAAGGGTGATAAGCGATGTGAACAGAACGGTGAATTTCATAGAAGCAAACGCTGTCAGAACTGCTGAGAGCACGGCAAGACAGGTGAAGGCGATAGAACTCATACAGAGGAGGATGGGACTGGATAAATTGCCGGAAGATCTGAGAAAAGTGGCCTTTGCCCGTTTGATGAACAAAGAATTGTCTTTGAGAGAACTTGGAAAGAGGTTGAACCTTACAAAGTCTCAACTGTACTCCAAGTTGAAAAGGATCATTAAAATAGCCGAAAGGTTCGGTGATGTAAAATGAGGTGCCCGTTTTGTGGTTCCATGGATACGAGGGTTCTGGACTCACGGCCGACTCTAGATGGTGCCGCCATCAGGAGAAGAAGAGAGTGCATCTCATGTGGCAGAAGATTCACCACCTACGAAAGGTACGAGGAAGCCCCCGTTCTCGTCATAAAAAAGGACGGCAGAAGAGAAAAATTCGATAGGAACAAGATAAAAAATGGTATGATAAAAGCCTGTGAGAAAAGACCTGTCACCTACGACCAGATAGAGGAAGCAGTGAACAGAATCTGTCTGAAACTTCGGGAAGAAGGCCTCTTCGAAGTGGAGACGAAAAAAATAGGAGAACTCGTCATGGAAGAGTTGAAAAAACTCGACCAGGTTGCGTACGTGAGGTTTGCATCCGTTTACCGTGATTTCCGGGAAGTTGATCAATTTCTGGAGATCGTGAAGGAACTCAAAAGGGAAAAGGAGGGCGAAGGGAAATGAAAAAGGTGCGTCTCACACGTGAGGGGTACGAAAAACTGAAACAGGAACTGGAGGAATTGAAAAGAAAATTCATGTACGAGATCTCCGAAAGAATAAAGGAAGCCAGAGAACTGGGAGACCTTTCTGAAAACTCCGAGTACGAAGCGGCGAAAAACGAGCAGGGCCGCGTGGGAAGCAGAATTATGGAAATCGAACAAATCCTGAGCAACGCTGAGATCATAGAAGACTCGGAGGAAGGAGATGAGGTGACCCTCGGAAAGTGGGTTACCATAAGAAACCTCGATACGGGAGAAGAGCACAAGTTCAGGATCGTCACCCCACAGGAGGCTGATTTCTTTGCCCAGAAGCTGAGCGCAGATTCTCCGCTTGGAAAGAGTCTTCTTGGAAGAAAAGTGGGAGACATCGTTAAGGTAAAGGCTCCGGGTGGAGTTCAGAGGTATCAGGTGGTAGAGGTAACGAACAGGTAATGGAGGTGGTTTTGTGCTCAAAGAGTTCAAAGAACAACGCATCAGAGAAATTCAAGAACTTCGTTCCATGAACATAGAACCCTATCCCTATCGTTTTGAGAAAGAAATGTCGGCTTCAGAGATAAAAGAAAAATACGACCACCTTCAAGCTGGAGAGGTGCAGGAGAGCGAAAAACTGAGTTTTGCCGGCAGGGTGATGTCCATACGTCATCATGGAAAAACGGCCTTCTTCCATCTGAAGGACGACACGGGAAGGATACAGGCCTACATAAGAGCAGATGCCGTTGGGAAGGACAGGATGGGGCTTTTCAAAAAACACGTGAAGATAGGAGACTTCGTCGGAGTAAGAGGTTTTCCGTTCAAGAGTAAAACGGGAGAACTCACGATCTACGTGGAAGATTTCACACTCCTGAGCAAAGCCTTGAGACCTCTTCCAGAGAAGTGGCACGGTATCAAAGACAAAGAGATCATCTACAGACAGAGGTATCTGGAACTGATCATGAGCGATGAAGCAATTGAGAGGTTCAAGAAAAGGTTCGAAGCAATGAGAGTAATCAGGGAGTTCCTGAACAGCAGAGGATTCGTGGAGGTTGAAACACCGATATTGCATTATGTCACCGGTGGTGCAGAGGCAAGACCGTTCGTCACGCACCTGAACGTCTTCGACGTCGACATGTACCTGAGAATAGCCCCGGAGCTCTATCTGAAGAGGCTGATCGTCGGTGGTTTTGAAAAAATATACGAAATAGGCAAAAACTTCAGGAACGAAGGAATTTCGTACAAGCACAGTCCTGAGTTCACAAGCATCGAAATATACCAGGCGTATGCAGACTACAACGATATGATGAATCTCACCGAAGAACTGATAGTGGAAGTGGTGAAAAGAACTTGTGGAACTCTGAAGATCACATACCAGGGTAAGGAAATAGACTTCACTCCTCCCTGGAGAAGGGTGAGAATGAGGGACTTTCTCAAAGAAAAACTCGGAGTTGACATCCTCGAAGACAGCGATGAAGTTCTTCTGAAAAAACTGGAAGAACACGGTGTTGAGGTGGAAATAAAGAACAGAGCACACCTCATAGACAAACTCAGAGACATCGTCGAGGAAGAACTAGTGAACCCCACGTTCATCATCGATCATCCCGTTGACATCTCTCCGCTTGCGAAAAGACATCGGGAGGATCCTCGTCTCACTGAAAGGTTCGAACTCATCATATTTGGAAGGGAGATTGCGAACGCTTTCAGCGAATTGAACGATCCCATCGATCAGTATCAGAGATTTTTAGAGCAGATGAAGATGAGAGAAGAAGGCGACGAGGAAGCCCACATGATGGACCTGGATTTTGTAAGGGCCCTCGAGTACGGCATGCCTCCCACCGGTGGCCTTGGTATCGGTCTTGACAGGCTCTTCATGTTCATCACAGATTCTCCCACAATAAGGGATATCATTCCCTTCCCGCTTGTGAAACCGAAGAAATTTGAGGAAGAAGAGGCGGAATTCGAAGGAGGGGTCATGGAATGAGAAAATGGATGAAAAAATGGCAGGGAGTCATCATCTGGGCGATTGCCATCGCTTTCGTTGCGGGTATGATCTGGTGGTCTGTGTCGATAAACCTGAGAGGCACCTCAAGGAACGTGAACTATACCCTGGACCAGAGTCTTGCTTACATCACAAAAGATGGAACGGCCCTCACCGATCCTACTTACTGGCTCATGCCATGGGAAGTGAACGATTATTATTCAAATCTGCTCAGTTCCTACAGGATCAACTCTTTAGATCCCCTGTTTGAAGAACCCAGGCTTAAGGCATTGATAGCGGATGTGTTCCTCCAGCAAAAGGTGATCCTCTATTATGCGGAGAAAAACAACATAAAACCCTCCAAAAAAGAAGTAGAACAGGAAGTGAAGAGTATCATTAACACGATAAAGAACGATCAGAATCAGCTTGATCAAATAAAGAGAAGATATGGAAGCCTTTCAGTCTACGAGAAGGATTATCTTGAACCGCAGATACGTGTCCAACTCACAGTGAAGAAGGTCCAGGAAGCAGTGGGTGCTGTCAGTGAGGATGAGATAAAACAGTACTTTGAGGAAAACAAAGAAGAACTTCAAAACCAGTACGACAGGGTGGATCTGGAGGCCATATCGTTCGACAGCAGCTCAACAGTTCAGGAGTTCCTGGCAAAAGCCAGCGAGATGGGTTTCGATGAGGCTGCCTCCAGTATGGGACTCACGGTGCAGCCATTCTCAAACGCCACAAGGGGAATCTTCCCGGAAGAAATAGACACGGCTCTGTTCAGTGCCACGCCAGGTTCGATCGTAGGACCGTTTTATTTCCTCGACCAGTGGTACGTATTCAGGGTGCAAACCTCTTCGGTCCTCACAGATTTCAACGCCTTTGAAAACAGCGATGCGTACAGTGAAGTGAAAACGAAACTGGAGCAGGAAAAATTCCAGAAGTGGCTGGAAGAATTCATGAGAGAAGAGAATCTGTCCTACGTGTTCAACGACCAGGTGCTCGAGTACTGGTGGAGATACCTGAAAAACGAAGAGGGACTTTACGAAAAACTATCGAATCTTCTCTTCCAGGAAGACAGGCTGGTTGAGGAAGTATCCGATGAGTTGAAATCACTCTTTGTTCTTCTCTCCGACACGAAGATACAGGATCTCACTCAACAGATAGCCGAAATGACGCAGTACGAAGAAGCCCTCAAGAACGCTCAAGAGCCCGATGAGGACCTTGTGAAAAAGTACGGGGAACTTTCGCTCGAGGAAGTCGCCAAAAAGAAGCAGGAACTAGAAAACGAGAAAAATACAGTGGAGAGCCGAAAAAGAACCGTTGTAAACTACCTCTATTCCAACTACCCGTCCTCCACGTACGTTCTTGAGTACGCGTACCAGATGAATCCAGACGACATCAACATAAGATATAACTACTATTCCAACCTGTACAATCAAATCAAGCCCTATTTGTCGATGGGAAGCTACGATCCAAATCAGGTTCTCAGAACCATGCTCGGACTCTATACCGTGGCCAACGCTACGGACGCTTCTACGGATATGAGACTCGACTCTTACTACATGCTCTACGATATGAGTCTTGCACTGAAGGACCCAACATCCGCAAAGTTCTACCTCGATGAGATGAAGAACCTGGATCCAAGCTTCATGGATTATGAGTCTGCCTACAACCAGGTGGAATCGCTTTTGAAGGAACTGGAAACGGAAGAATCAACACCCTCTACAGCAACGGGTGAATAAACGATGAACAGTTACTTTTTGATGGTTCTTTTTGCCGTTAAACTGGTTCTGTTCTATGCGGTCACTTTGAACTCTTTCAGCGTTTCGATTGTTTTCAGTACGGCTGGCTGGCTTTTGATACTGTTTCTGATCTTCAGGGGAGGGCACAGATTCCTCTACATTGTGCTCTCCCTTTTGCTTTTCGTTGATTATCTGTATTTCCAGAATTTTGGAAACCTTCCTTCCATAAGGGAAATAACCCTGATTCCCCAGGTGGGCGATCTTGGAGGGGACATAAAATACTTCATCGACGTTTATTCCCTTTTCTTTGTGGCGGATCTTCCTTTTGTGTGGTTTCTCTTTAAGGAGAGAGAAAAATCTGGCAGTTTCCTCACGCTGAGCCTGATACTGATTTCCTTCACTTTCATAGCAGCCATTCATACATCTCAGCGTCTGGAACCGAAGTTTGTTTTCAACAGATACGGTATGTTTTCCTATCACCTTCAGGATATAATTGACCTCTTTTCTCCTCAAGAAAAGAGAGAAAACAAAGCCGAAAAAGTTCCCGTAGTGGAGGAAAGAGAAAACAACTTGCAGAAGAAATTCTTCGGGATTGGAAAAGGAAAGAACGTGATAGTTGTTCAGATGGAGTCACTCCAGAACTTCGTTGTTGGACTCACGGTGAACGGACAGGAGATCACGCCGAACATAAACGCCTTTCTGAAAGATAGAGACACGATCTACTTTTCAAGGTGTTATCAACAGGTGGGAAGTGGAAACACGGCGGACGCCGAGTTTGTCGTGAACACCTCTCTTCACACCCTGGGCGATGCCGTGGTCTACGAAGAGTACCCTGTGATCGGTCTTCCAACACTTCCAAAAATAATGAAGTCGAACGGCTACCACACGATCGTGTTCCATGGAAACGTTGCCTGGTTCTGGAACAGAGAAGAGGTTTACAAGCACATAGGATTTGATGAGTTTGTGAGCCTTGAAGATTTCAAACAGGACGAAATCTTTGGAATGGGGCTTGCAGACGTTTCTTTCTTCAAACAGGCCGTTCAAAAACTAAAGAGTTCACCAAAACCATTCTACGCTTTTCTGATCACCATATCGAGCCACACTCCCTTCGTCATTCCTGAAGAGCACAGGAAACTGAACCTTCCGGAAGAGATAAGTGATACCATAGTTGGGCACTATCTTCAGGCCATACATTATGCGGATGAGGCCTTTGGAGTTTTCCTTGAGGAACTCAAACGCACAGGACTCTACGACAACTCGGTGATCGTTCTCTACGGTGATCATGCGGGTCTGTATCCGTTCAACAGAGAAGTCAGAGTCAACATGCCAAAGATCCTGGGAGAAGAGTACACCTTCGAGAAGGCTCTCAACGTTCCCTTCGCAATTCATATACCAGGAAGCGGCGTGCACCGCATCGTGAAGACAACAGGTGGACAGATCGATTTTCTGCCGACGATCCTCAACGTTATGGGTATAGAGTACAGGGAGGGCTTTTTCATGGGACGCGATCTTTTGAACACATCCCACGGTTTTGTTGCACTGAGATATCACGTTCCGGACGGCTCGTTCATAGACGACGACCGAACCTTCATAGTTTCCTGGGACGGTAGGCTGGACAAGAGTCTTGCCATTGAAAATGGTGAGGACAGAAACTACGTGGAATTTCTGGACGGATACGTGAAAGCCATACAGCAGATAGAGGCTTCCAGATATTTCATCCTCAGAAATTGCAAGGCCATTTCAGACTTCGCAAAAAAGTGAATTCATGCCTCCTCCACATGGAGTATGATTCTGTCTTCATTGAGTTCTACATTTGAGATTATGAGATCCTCGAACACCCTGGAGATCTTTCTTGGGTAAAGGTGTATTTCGTTTCCGTGAAGTTCCACCCCTTCCCGTTCTATTCTGCTCTTTAGCATTTCCATCAGAAAGGAAGGAACACCCACCTTCAGCACGATGGGATCGTCCGGTGTTCGCTGGGTTGACAGTACTTTAATCTTCACCGATATGGCAAAGGGAAAAGACCCGTGCTTCATCTTCACCAGAAGGTTTTCCTCGTCTTTCGAGATCGAAAAGTGAGATATACCCTCCGCAGTTTTTAAAACGACCTTTTCAATGGTGGAATAAGAGGCCTCTATCTTGACCATGCATCTCCCTCCTCGATGACATTATAATGCCTGAAACTCCTTCTTCAACCGATTCACCGTGAACCTTCCCCAGGTGAAGGTGATGAATGCGGATGTGGCATTTCCAAGGACTATTCCCCACCAGACACCCATCAGCCCTGCCTTCAGAACGAACACGAACAACCACGAAAAGAGCACCTGCATGATCACAGTTCTCATTATGGTCACAGCAAGACTTTTCAAACCCTGACCCACACCCTGAAACATGGAAGAGGTGAACATTCCAAAGGGAACACCGGGAAGGAAAAGGCTCAACACTCTAAGAGCCCTCACGAGTTCGCTGTAAATCCTCTCTCCTTCCTGAGAATAGGTAAACGCCTTTGCTATGAAGGGTGCAAAGACAAGTATTGCCAGCATCACCACCAGTCCGATGAAAAAACCAAGTTTCACGGCATAAAGATGCGCCGTTTCGAGTTTTTCAGCGTTTCTTTCGCCAAACGCTGCCCCCGTGACAGAAGTCACCGCCATGGCCATTCCGATGAGCGGAACCGTTCCAAAGTTCACCACACGCCACGCACTCGTGAAGACAGCAACTCCATAATCTCCCCCAGCCTTCACTGCAAAAACGTTGAGGATGTAGATCGCTATGGACATCATGGCCTGCGCCAGAGACGCTGGAATTCCTATCTTTAGAATTCTCTTCAATATCTCCCAATTCCATCCGAGATGGAAGGATACGTACGTATCCTTTTTGAAGAAAAGCCAAAAGGAGATCAGAAAAGAGGAAACAGCGATCGAAAGTACCGTGGCATAAGCGGCTCCTTTGATCCCAAATCCAAAAACGTATATGAACAGAGGATCCAGGGCTATGTTGAGAAGAGAACCTGCAGCTATTGCGATCATCGCCCTTTTTGCATCTCCTTCTCCCCTGAGAACACCGTTGGCCACGTTGTTGAACATGAGAAGAGGCATGGAATATATGAGAACAACAGAATACTCCAAAGTCAGATTTAGAGTTTCTCCACGCGCACCGGCAAAACCGAGAATGGATGGAACAGCGGGCAGAAAAACAGCGATCCCCATCAAACCGATGATCACCGAAAGTAGCATTGAAACAGAAGCGGCAACATCAGCACCCGTTTTGTCCCTTTCACCTATCTTCTGAGACACAACAGAACTCGCACCAACACCAATACCTGCTGCAAGCGAGATGATGATCATGAAGATTGGAAAGAACAATCCTATTGCCGCAAGAGCCTGAGGTCCAAGTCCTGCCACCCAGATTCCATCCGCCAGATTGTAGATCGTCTGAACGAGCATTGCAAGCATCATGGGAACGGAGAGTTTGACAATCGCCTTTTTGGGATCTCCCCTCAGAAGTCTGATTCCTCTTGTTTCTCTTTCCAGAGCGCACCACCTCCCGTTAAAAATTCTATCACCGAACTAGTGTTAGAATAGTTAAAAAGGAGGGTCAAGAAAATGAAGGTCTTTCTTTTCGATTATGATGGAACGCTGGCAAAAGATAATGGGTTTGCGGAGGAATATTTCAAACATCTGACTTCGTTTTTCAAAGAAAAGGACGTTTTGATCTCGCCAAACCTGATTCTCGATTGTGTGGAGGAAATAACAAAAAAACCGGATGGCACCACAAATCTCGAAAGATACATGAAATGCCTTGAAAGCAAAACAAAGCGAAAGGCCGAAGAATGGAAAGACCTTTTCATGGATTTCTACAGAAGTGATCTTTTTGACACTCTCAGGAACACAGTTAGGCCTTTCAGAGAAACGCTGGATCTTCTCAGTGAGAAAAAGAAAGAAGGAAAGATCGTTCTTGCAACAAATCCTGTTTTTCCAAGGATAGCCATAACGAAAAGGTTGAACTGGATAGGTCTCTCAGAAAAGGATTTCCATCTGATAACGGACATGGAGAGTTTTCACTTCTGCAAACCCGATCCGAGGTATTACCTTGAAATATGCGAAAAAATCGGAGTTCTGCCAGAGGATTGTGTCATGTACGGTGACGATGAAGTGAACGACGGAGCGTGTGAAAAAACGGGTATGAAGTTCATCAAAGTTCGCTGAAATATTCCAGGGCAACTCTCAAAACAGAGGGATCCCACTGAAGTCCTTCATTCTTTCGAAGAATCTCGAGGGCTGTGCTTTTGTTCATGGCTTTTCTGTACGGTCTGTCACTGGTCATGGCATCGAAGGCATCCGCCACTGCGATTATTCTGGACTCCAGGGGGATCTCCTCTCCCCGAAGATCATCCGGATATCCTCCACCACCGTACCACTCGTGGTGATGTCTCACGATCTTTGCGATGTCGGAGAAGGTTTCTACCTTGCTGATCAGTCTTTCTCCCAGTTCTGGATGTTTCTTCACCTCTTCGTATTCCTCTTTTGTGAGTTTTGAAGCCTTGTTGAGGATAGCCCCTCTCACCCCTATTTTTCCTATGTCGTGCAGAAGGGCTGCTATTCTTATCCTCTCAATTCTGTGCTTTGATAGTCCCATCCTTTTGGCGATCTCCTGGGCATACTCTGAAACCCTCACACTGTGACCACTGGTGTAGGGATCTTTCAACTCGACCGCGTAGGAAAACGCCTCGATGGTCTGAAAGAACGTTCTCCTCAACTTTCTGTAGAGAACCAGTCTTGAAAGGAAAATACCCAGAACACGGGCCATTATCTTCAATGTGGAAAACTCAAATTCAGAAAACGCCGATTCTTTCTCTATCTCTATCACAAAAGGCACACCTTCGTACTCAAAGAAAACAGCGGCGGCAGATCTTACCTTTCCACCTGTCACGTCGAAGAACTCCGGAAAGTCTCTGACATCTTCAACAAGAATGTCCTTTCTTTCTCTGAAGGCTTTCACAACGATTCCTCGATTCAGTTTCACCTTTTCCATTTTCCCGTCTCTCAAGAAGAAGGTGGACAGTTCACCATCTTCTGACATGGTGACAGAAGAAACAACCACTCCCGGAAACATGCTCCTCAGGTAGTGAAGCATCTTTTCCAGAAGCTCTGTTCTGCTCGAAACCGTCAGAACCCCTTCCAGGGAAGCGAGCATGTGAGACAGTGCGTTCCGATTTTCAACCACTTCACAATAGGAGTCGTGTGCTCTCAAAAGGAAAAGTGAAAAGTTCATTATGGATTTTAAAAACGCTTCCTCGTCTTTCTCCAGATCTCTCGACACGAACAGTTTCACACTCGAATCTTTCGATTGTTTGTAAAGGAACTCCTCAGTTTTTTCTCCAACCATGAACTTTTGTTTTGAATTTTTCACTTCAAGCCCCAAGAAAGGCTCCAGCAGGTTTTTTGAGTCGAAATAAATCTTCTCCAGAACAGGAAACGGATCGGTTTCAAGGTCTATTTCTCCAAGGATCTCCATAGTTCTATTCAGCTGATTGGACAACACCTGAAGGCTCTCGTAGGATGCTTCCAGTTCCTGGTTCACAGCAGTAAGTTGCTGGTTCAGTGCGGTGAGTTCCTGGTTAACAGCGGAAAGTTCCTCTGTTTTCTCCTGAAGACTTCTTTCACTCTTTGCCCGCCACCTCTTCTCAAGTAGGAAAATTAGAAAAGCAAAACCTGTGAAAAACAGGAAGGTATACTCTTTTCTGATGATACCCAGTATGGAAAAGAAGGCAAGAAGGAAGATAAAGAGAACTTCCAGAAAAGAAAGGTTTTTCTCAAGAGGGTTTTTCCTCAAGAACACAACAAAGCCAAGCACCATGATGGATACGTGAAAGAGCAAAACGTTGAACAAAGAAACAGGAAGCGTTAGAAGGACCAGAAGACTGCTCGACCCAAGAACCTCCAGAGCATAAGCGACTGGAAAAGCTACAAGAAGGATTTTCCAATCCACAAAACCGAACGGCAGGGAGAAAAGAGCAGCTTTCAGGAGCTTCTTCAAACTGAAAACTTTCGGGATAGAAAAATAGAGAGCGGCTAGGAAAGATATTGCTGAACCGAAGAGAACTTTTTCAACCACGTTCTCAATCCCTCCATGAGAACATCCATGGCCCTTGAGAGAACCTCTTTGTCAAGTACACACGCAATTCTGATCTCCCTTTTCCCACGTTCTGGTGTGATGTAGAACCCCTTCAGTGGTGCGACCATCGTCGTTTCACCGTCGAGATCGAAATCTGTGAGCATCCATCTGGCGAACTCTTCCGAGTCGTTCACAGGAAGTTCCACGGTGACATAAAAGGCTCCCGAAGGTCTGGTGAATCTCTTCAGCCCGTACTCTTCGAGTTTTTTTATGACGATCTCAACGCGTTCTCTGTAAGTTTCTCTGACAGTTCTGAAGAAATCTTCATCGAGGTTCAAAAGGGCAACAGAGCCTATCTGCTCAAGAAGAGGTGGTGCTAGCCTTCCCTGAGCCAGTTTCATGGCATGGTTCAGCACTTGCTCGTTTTTCGTGATGAGACATCCTACCCTCGCACCGCACGCACTGAACTTCTTGGAAACACTGTCGACCACTATCACCCTGTCGCTTTCAAATGTCATTGCGCTCACGAAGTTTCCACGAAAGACTATCTCACTGTAGACCTCATCGACTATCATGAAAAGGTCGTTTCTTTCAACGAAATCCAAAAGATAACGTAGATCCCTTTCGCCGTAAACCACCCCCGTTGGATTGCAGGGGTTGGACAGCACGATCGCTCTCGTTCTATCGTTCACAAATCTGTCCAGGTTGTCAGGAATCGAAAAATCATCCTCCATCTGCCTGACCACAGGCACGAGCTTCACACCGGCTATTTTCGCAAAAGCCTTGTAATTTGCATAAAAAGGCTCCAGAACGAGTATCTCATCACCGGGATCTGCCACGACAGTGAAGGAGAAAAGGATCGCTTCGCTTCCTCCGTTTGTGATCAGAACGTTCTCAGGTTTCACATGGGCGTTTTGCCTTCTCTGATAGTAAGAAGCAAACGCTTCTCGAAGCTCTGGTATACCAGCAGAGTGGGAGTAGTAGACAACATCCGGTGTTCTTTTTCGTATACTTTCAAAGAACACTTCGGGGGTTTTCAGATCGGGCTGTCCGATGTTGAGATGGTAGATCTTTATGCCGCGCTTTTTCGCTGCCTCGGCGTACGGGACGAGTTTTCTTATAGGGCTTTCTTCGAAGTTCAACACCCGTTTTGAAAACACGTTACCACCTCTTCTCGACCTGGAAAATGTAGAACTTCAGGTACTGCGTTTCCGGAACGTTCAGAAGGACAGGATGATCGGAGGGCTGGCCGCCCCTTTTCAACACAGTCAAGTACGTCCCGGTGTCGAAGGAAGCGTCCATGAGGATCTCTCTGAACGTCTCTTCAGAAACAATCTGGGTGCAGGAAGACGTCACAAGGATTCCCGGTTTTCTCAAAATCCTCATCGCTCTCAGGTTTATTTCCTTGTACCCTCTTTTTGCACTCTCAAGACTTCTGGAACTTTTCGCAAAGGATGGAGGATCCAGCACCACAAGATCGTACTTTTTTCCGCTTTTGTCGAAGTCCTTCAGAATGTCGAAGGCGTTACCGGTGATCGTGTCGAAGTTTTCAAAACCGTTCATCTTCAGTATTTCCCTTGCGATCTCCAGAGACCTTTCGGAATAATCAACAAGGGTGACATGTCTGGCACTGCCTTTCAGGAGATGTGCCGCAAAGTTTCCCGTATAGGAGAAGACATCAAGGCAAACTTTGTCTTTCGCAAAATCGAGCACCATCTTCGCGTTTTCCCTCTGATCAAGGAAGAATCCGGTCTTCTGTCCTTTCGTGTCAGCGAGAAACCTCAGCCCGTTCATCTCAAACTCGATTAACTCAGGGCCCGCGCCGTAGATCCACCCTTCCCGATCTTCTAGTCCCTCTTTCTCGCGGAATGTTCCGGACGACTTTTCGTATATTCCCTTCGGTTGTAAAAGTTCTATCAAAGCATCAAGAACCCAGCTCTTCATCCTTTCCATTCCCAGCGTTGTGATCTGAACGACAGCATAATCACCGAAAAGGTCCACGATGAGCCCAGGCAGAAAATCTCCCTCACCGTGCACCACTCTGAAGGCATTCGTGTCTTTGAGAGTTTTTCTCTTTCTGAGGGCATCTTCTATTCTTCTCTTTATGAATTCACCGTCTATTCTTTCGTTTTTTCGAGAGAGAATTCTCACCCTGATTTTCGAGTTGTCGTTTATGTACCCCTTTCCAAAGAAAGAGCCGTCGGGGCGGAAAAGATCCACAACTTCTCCGTTTTCGTAGTCGCCCTCTACCCTCGAAATCTCGTTTTCGTAAACCCAGAGATGACCACCCAATAGTCTTCTGCTGAGTTTTCCAAGGAATACTCTGGCCAACTACAACCACCCCATCGTGTACGATATGAGAAACAGTGTGTATCCTCCCAAAGCGAGGAAGGGCCCGAACGGAATACGCATTTTTGTATCCATTTTACCCTTTCCCTTTATCAGTGCAAACAGAATGCCAGCAACCGAAGCGGCAAGAACAGCGATTATGGCTGAAAAGGGAGTAAGAAGAATGCCTATTCCCATTGCAAGGATCACATCTCCTGTCCCCAGACCTTCCCTGTAGAGAAACTTCAGCATCAGAAACATGGCCGTCACAAGGAAAAAGGCCAGCAGGTGATCCAGGAAGTGTCCTCTCAGCGCCATTATGAAAGAGACGGAAACGACCGTAAAGTTCAGATAATCCGGTATCAAAAAGGTCTCAAGATCTATGAAAGAAATGGCGATCAAGGACGAAGATATCACGCTCGCCAAAAGAAGGTCCAGCCCGTTTTTCATGAAAAGAGAATTCAAAAGAAACACTAGCCCTGTCAGAAATTCCACGATCGGATATCTCAGAGGAATTTTCCAGCCACAGTATCTGCATCTTCCCTTCAACAGAACATAACTCAAAAGGGGTACGTTGTCGTACCATCGTATCCTTTTTTTGCAATTAGGGCAAAATGAATAAGGAGGATCCCACAGTTTGAGACCCTCCTTCGTTGATCTGTAGATCACCACATTGAGGAAACTTCCGATTATCAGCCCAAGACCGAACATCAGGATATGCCACAAGCTGCCTTTTCCTCCTCTGTGAGAAGTTCGTCGAAAATCTCTTTCTTTCCATAATAATACCAGATGTTCGTCTGTTCGAGATCCTCAAGCAATTCTTTCGCTTTGTCGATCTTTCCCATCTTCACGTAAGGAACCACAAGAAGGAGTTTTGCAAGCGTGTTCAGAGGAGACGTTTCAACTATCCTTTCCAGTTCCTCCGCCACTTCCCTGTACTTTCCATGTTTGAGCATCACTTTCGCCCACGGTTCTATCTCGGTGGGATACGCCGGCCTGATCTTCATGATGCGCTCTTCCATCTCTTTTGCTTTCTCTTCTTTGCCGAGTGCCCTGTAAAGTTCTGAGAGCTGATACAGAGCAGGAATGTTGCTTGGATCTCTTTCCAGTAACCTTTCCAGTGTTCTTGCGGCAAGATCTTTTCTGTTCATCTCCTGATACGCTTCAGCCAGAACAAAATAGGTGAGTTTATCATCGGGAGCATATTCCAGCTCTCTTTCCCAGTAATGAACCGCTTTTTCGTAGTCACCGAGGTTGTAGTAAGCCTCTCCCAGAGAAGCGTAGGCCTGTACAAGCCACGGATCTATCTCCACCGCTTTGTCAAGATATTTGATGCCTTCCTCTATCTTTCCCTGCTCAACAAGGAGAGATCCTTTCAGTTCGTACGCAGGAGCGTAGTTGCTGTCGATATCGAGCATGAACTTGATTATGTCGTGTGCCACATCGTAAAGGTTTCGATCGGCGTATTCGAGGGCAAGATCGTAGAGACCTTTCAGCGAAACGTTTTTGAAGTCCTTCACACTGATATCTTCTTCCTCGAGCCACTCCTGAAACTCCGGGAAGATGAGAGGTTCGTAGATGGTCTCGTCCAGATGAACGACCTTTTCGAGTTTTTCACACGTTTGAACCTCTTTCATTATGTTTTCCTTCGTCTTCATATCCTCTTTCAATGTTTCCCAGTCGCCCTCGTAGAGGAGATCTCTGAGAGCCACAACGAACGGAGTGGAGGTGGTGATATCCACCTTGCCGTCGGATAAAACGAGTGTTATTATATACTCTGCCATGTAGCATCCCTCCTGAAACTTTCGGTTCATCTTTATTTTACATTATACACCTGAGACAGGCAACCTTTTTCCTTCATCTGCTAAAATTCTATCCGGAGGTGAACGGATTGAGAGTTTACATAATAAGGTACGCCGAGATAGGTCTCAAGGGAAAAAACAGAAAAAACTTCGAGGACGCTCTGAAGAGGAACATCGAAAGGGTAACGGGCATGAAGGTAAAAAAACAATGGGGAAGGTTCCTCATACCGGTTGATGAAGGTATCGATCTCGATGACAAATTGAAGAAGATTTTTGGAATCCAGAATTTCAGCAAAGGATTTCTTGTGAGCCACGACTTCGAGGAAGTGAAAAAAACAGTCCTTGTTGCGGTGAAGGAGAAACTGGAGCAGGGAGAGTTCAAGACCTTCAAAGTTCAGGCGAAGAAGGCATACAAGGAGTACAAAAAGGGCGTCTACGAAATGAACAGCGAACTCGGTGCTCTCGTTCTCAAAAACTTCAAAGAACTCAGTGTGGACGTGCACAATCCGGACTTTGTTCTGGGAGTTGAGGTGAGACCGGAGGGAATCCTTGTGTTCACAGACAAGGTGGAGTGCTACGGTGGACTTCCTGTTGGCACAGGCGGAAGGGCGATACTACTTCTCTCCGGTGGAATAGATAGCCCGGTTGCCGGATGGTACGCCCTGAAGAGGGGTGTTTTGATAGAGTCCGTCACCTTCGTGTCACCTCCGTTCACATCGGAAGGCGCTGTTGAGAAGGTAAAAGACATCCTCAGGGTGCTCAGAGAATTCAGTGGAGGACATCCGCTGAGATTGCATGTGGTGAATCTCACGCAGGTTCAGCTCAGGATAAAAAAGAGCGTTCCAGATAAATATTCCCTGCTCATGTACAGAAGGTCCATGTTCAGAATCGCAGAGAAAATAGCAGAGGAAGTCAACGCGATCGCCTTCTACACCGGTGAGAACGTTGGACAGGTTGCAAGCCAGACTCTGGAAAACCTGTGGTCGATTGAAAGCGTCACAACAAGGCCGGTGATCAGGCCTCTTGCGGGGTTCGACAAGACGGAGATCGTGGAAAAAGCCAGGGAAATAGGAACGTACGAAATATCCATCAAACCTTACCAGGACAGTTGTGTTTTCTTCGCACCGAAAAACCCCGCCACAAGATCCCACCCTTCTGCTCTGGAGGAGCTGGAACGGAGCATACCCGATCTTTCAGCACTTGAAGAGGAGGCGTTCAGAACAAGAAAGATCGAGGTGATAGAGTGAAAAAGTTCAAAAACCTACTGGTGACCCTGTACTTTTATTTCATAGCGGTTGTCTACATCGTCTTCTACGGAGGGTTCGTGCTCCTCAGGTCCTTTTTGATGAAGGACAGAGAAAGGGCAAGAGAGTACGTTCTAGGGGAGATAGAAAAGTTCGGAAGGAGAGCGTTCAAGTGGCTCTTCTCTGAAGTGGTTGTCGAGGGGAAAGAGAACATACCGAAGGACAGGAATTTCATCGTAGTGGCAAACCACCAGAGCATCATGGACATTCCCTTGATACTCGGGTTTGTTGCAACGGGTGCTTTCATTGCCAAGAAAGAACTGAAGAAGATACCGGGCGTGAACTGGTACATAAAGTATCTGAACGGTGTCTTCCTCGACAGAAAGAATCCAAGAAAGGCTGTGAAGGCACTGAGAGAAGCGATCGAGAAGTTGAAAAACGGAGTCACCTTCGTCGTTTTCCCGGAGGGCACAAGGTCTCCAGATGGCGAAATGCTTCCGTTTAAAAAGGACAGTCTCATGATTGCCATGAAGACAGGTGTACCTGTTCTTCCCGTGTCCATCTGGGGAACTTACCACCTGATCCCGAAGAACCACTGGATCTTCACACCCGGCAGAGTGTTTCTCAAGATACACAGTCCCGTCGATCCTCAGAGATTTTCCAGTGAAAAGGAATTGAGAGAGTACGTAGAAAACATCATCAGAAAAGGTGTAGAGGAACTGAAAGAGAGGTGAACATTATGAGAGTTTATTTCGACAACAACGCGACGACGAGACTGGACGATCGCGCACTGGAAGAGATGATCACGTTCTACAGGGAAAAATTCGGCAATCCCAATTCCGCCCACGGAATGGGAATAGAAGCAAACCTTCATCTTGAAAAGGCAAGAGAAAAGATTGCGAAGATCCTCGGTGTATCGCCTTCAGAGATATTCTTCACTTCGTGTGCAACAGAGGCGATAAACTGGATACACAAAGCGGTTGCGGAAGTCTTTGAGAAGAGGAAAAGAACCATAATCACAACTCCCATAGAACACAAGGCAGTTCTTGAAACACTGAAGTATCTCTCCCTCAGGGGTTTCAGGGTGAAGTACATCCCCGTCGACTCCAGAGGTGTCGTGAAACTGGAGGAACTGGAACGGATGATAGACGAAGACACGTTCCTTGTCAGCGTAATGGCTGCGAACAACGAAGTGGGTACCATTCAACCCATAGAGGAAGTCGTAAAAATCGTCAAAAAGAAAAACAAAGAGATCCTGGTACATGTGGACGCCGTTCAGGTGATAGGGAAGATTCCCTTTTCTCTCGAAAGGTTGAACGTGGACTATGCGAGTTTCAGCGCACACAAGTTCCACGGTCCAAAGGGTGTCGGTATAGCGTTCATAAAAAAGGGTGCCCCCATACGCCCCTTTGTACACGGAGGCGGACAGGAAAGAGGTCTCAGATCCGGCACTCAAAACGTTCCGGGTATAGTCGGTGCAGCGAAGGCGATGGAACTTGCCGTTGAAAACCTTGAAAGTACCATGAAACACATGGAAAGGCTGAGAAGAAAACTCGCTGAAGGTCTGAGAAAACTAGGGGCTCACATCATAACACCGCTCGACGTATCACTCCCCAACACTCTCTCCGTTTCTTTCTCGAATCTGAGAGGATCAACCCTTCAGAACCTTCTTTCCAGCCATGGAATATTCGTTTCCACCTCTTCTGCCTGCACGAGCAAAGATGAAAACCTCAGTCACGTTCTGACAGCCATGGGAATCGATCGCAGAATTGCTCAGGGTGCGATAAGAATCAGCCTTTGCAGATACAACACCGAGGAGGAAGTGAATTATTTCCTGGAGAAAACAGGAGAAATCTTGAGTTTTCTGGGCATAAACGAAAATAATCGCCGATAATGGTATAATTTCAATCAGAAGGAGGAATATTCGGTGATAAAAAGCATGACAGGTTTCAGCAGGGTTGAAAGAGTGTCTGGCCCCTACCATTTCAGGGTAGAGGTGAAGTCTCTCAACTCGAAGGGGCTGAACATCACAAACCAGATACCCGGGTATCTCTCTATGAAGGAACTGGAGATGAACAGCATCCTTCAAGAGTACGTAAAGAGAGGGAAAGTCCACCTCAGGGTTCAGATAAAGTTCCTCGAACCACCGAAAGTGCTCGAAATCGACAAAAACATCGTGCAGGCCTATTATTCCATGCTCGAAGACGTTGTCAACACACTTTCTCTGCCCGAACCGGTGAAGCTCTCGGACCTCCTCATGTTCAGGGATGTTTTCCGAATGGAGCTTTCAGACGAAGAGATCGAAAATGTCTGGAATCATTTCGTGCCGATCTTCAGGGAGGCGCTGGAAAAACTGGTTGAAGAGAGACGAAAAGAAGGGGAAAGAATCGCTGCCGATCTGAAAAAGATACTGAAGGATCTGTTGGCAGGAGTCGAAAAGATTGAAAAGCACTCAGATCAAATTCCCATCCTTTACCGGGAAAAATTGAAAGAAGAGGTTGAAAAGATCCTTCCTCAAGACATATCGGTGAGAGAGGATGTGCTGGAGAACCACATAGCCTTCATATCGACCAAGGCTGATATAAGAGAGGAGATAACGCGCCTCAAAAGTCACATAAAAAGGGCTCTCGAACTGATTGAAAGTGACTCTTCCGTTGGATTGAATCTGGATTTTCTTGGTCAGGAGATGTTACGGGAACTGAATACGATTCTATCGAAATCGATTTCTGTTGATATATCTAACCTTGCCCTTGAAGGAAAAGTGCTTGTTTCTCAATTCAGGGAACAGGTTCAAAATGTTGAATGAGGGGGAGAGAGTGTGTACGGGTTGATCAACATCGGTTTTGGGAACGTCATAGCGGGAGACCGCGTGATAGCCATCGTGAATCCGGAGTCCTCGCCTCTGAAAAGGATGAAAGACGAGGCAAAAATAGAAGGAAAACTGATCGACGCCACTTACGGAAGAAAGACACGGTCCATAATAATCACCGACAGCAATCACATCATTCTGAGTGCCATACAGCCTGAAACGATCGCACAGAGGTTCATGGAAAACTTCTACGAGATAGAAAAAACTCTTCGGGAAGGAAAAAAGTAGGAGTGTGAACAATGAAAGGTCAACTCTTCGTCATCTGTGGACCGTCGGGAGCGGGAAAGACCAGTATCATCAAAGAAGTTCTCAAAAGAATAGACAACGTGGTATTTTCCGTCTCCTGCACCACCAGGCCAAAACGCCCTCACGAGGTGGATGGAGAGGATTACTTTTTCATCACAGAGGAAGAATTCCTGAGGCGTGTTGAAAAAGGTGAGTTTCTGGAGTGGGCACGTGTGCACGGACACCTTTACGGTACACCTCGCTCTTTCGTTGAAACGCACATCGCCGAAGGCAAAGATGTGATACTGGATATCGACGTGCAGGGCGCGCTGTCTGTCAAAAAGAACTATCCGAACGCGGTGTTTGTATACATCGCTCCTCCGTCTTATTCTGATCTTAAAGAGAGGATCCTTGCGAGGGGAACAGAAAGGGAAGCGGACATCCTCGTGAGACTGGAGAACGCAAAATGGGAACTCATGTTCATGGATGAGTTCGACTACATCGTGATCAACGATGATCTCCAGAGGGCAATAGAAACGGTGCTTGCGATTCTGACGGCGGAAAGATCGAAGGTTTCCAGAAACTTGGACAGGATAGAACAGTTCAAGATGGAGGTGAAAGGATGGAAAAGATGGTGAAGTTCGAACTGAAATACGACGAGCTTCTGGAAAAGATACCTTACAAGTACGCCATCCCGGTCGTTGTGGCCAAGCGGGCGGAAGCCATAAGAGAGTACGCCAGGCCCTTTGTGATCACAGAAGACGAAAATCCTGTCAGCATCGCCTTCATGGAGCTGAGTATGAACTACATCAGAATAAAGAACGAAGATATTCTCAAAGCCCTCATTCCGAAGGTGAAGTGATACATGAAGATCCTGGTCGGTGTCAGCAGTGGCATAGCGATCTATAAAGCAGTTGATCTTGTCAGTAAACTTCGAAAGGAAAACCACGATCTTTGTGTGGTGATGACGCCGGATGCAGCCAGAATGGTTTCGCCGGCGGTGTTTTCCTCGGTAGGAAATTGCCCGGTGTATATCGATCATATGGAAGTGAAAAACGGCTGGATTCCTCACACAGAGCTTTCAAGAGAAACAGACGTGTTCGTCGTAGCTCCTGCGACGGCCAACACGATCTCGAAGATCGCAAACGGGATCGCCGACAACCTACTCACCCTTGTTGCGATGGGTTTCAACAAAAAAGCAAAGATTCTCGTGCCGACGATGAACCACAGAATGTACATGAATCCCGTCTTTCAAGAAAACCTCGAAAAGCTGAAAAAAATTGGCTGGTTCGTGGTGGAACCGGAAGAGGGTCATCTCGCCTGTGGAGAAACCGGCAGGGGAAGGTACCCAGAGAACGAGAAGATAGTTGAAGCGATCTACCTTCTCACGACCCAAAAAAAGCTCTTCGGAAAACGTGTACTGATAACAGCAGGGCCGACGCGCGAGAGAATAGACGCTGTGAGGTTCATCACCAACGCGAGTTCGGGTAAGATGGGATACGCTCTGGCAACGGTTGCAAAGAGAATGGGAGCAACCGTGTATCTGGTGTCCGGCCCCACACATTTGAAACCACCCTATTTTGTGGACGAATTCGTTTCGGTGGAAAGTTCAGAAGAGATGTTCAACGAAGTGATGAAAAGATACGACGACGTGGACATCGTCATCATGAACGCCGCTGTCGGTGATTACAAACCGAAAGAAACGTTCAGTGGAAAACTGAAGAAGACAGAAAAAGAACTAACACTTCACCTTGAAAGAACCAGAGACATTCTGGAAGAACTCGGCAAAAGGAAAAAACATCAGTTTCTCGTTGGCTTTGCTGCCGAGGTCGAAGACTTTGAAAAGAACGCCCTGGAAAAGCTGAAAAGAAAGAACCTGGACCTCATCGTTTTAAACGACGCAAGGAAAGCCTTCGCCTCTGAGAGAGTGGAGGTTTTTATTTATAACAGAGAAGGTCTCATCAAAAGGATTGATGAGGATGACAAGACTCGGGTGGCTGGCGGTATTCTTGATGTTGTTTCAGATATCGTTGGCGGATCATCTCGTTGAGTTGAAACACATGGATGAATCTGAGATAACCCTTTCTGTAAAAAAACTCTACACCGGTGAAATCAAAAGTTTCTACCTCTACACTCCTGCTGGATTCGTTTTTCCAGAAAAGATAGAGGGTGATGAATACACCTTTGAATTGAAAAGCGATGGCCCTGTCATTCCAGTGGTTGAAGGTCTCAACGTTTTCGGCAAAAGAATGCATCACGTATCACCTACCTTTTTGCGGCTAACCCGTGAAAAGCCGAAGATAAAAATCGTCTCGGATATCAAAAAGGACGATGTTTACATCTACGTGGTTGTCGAAGCAGATGATTTCACACCGGTTTCTCTGGAACTGGCGGGCAGGACCTTCAGATTCTTCAAACTCGAAGGAAAGTGGATCAGCGTTTTTAGGTCTTTCCTTGAAGACGGCTCCCACGTTGTGAAAGTTCAGTTCGAAGGACCACTGGACTACGCCTTCTTCGTTGAGAAAGAAATTTACGTTATAAAGCGGGTTGCAGTTCCCATGCGAGGAGAAGACGGAGCCTTTGATTACACCGTGTTTTCTCAGCACGTTGTTCAAAAAGGCGAGACCCTCTGGAGCATAGCGAATCGGTACGGTGTGAGGGTGGGAGATCTGGTTTTGATAAACCGCCTGGAGGATCCGAACAGGATCATAACAGGGCAGGTTCTGAAGATAGGTCGTGTTATTTTTCGCGAGAATCCGGTTACAATCGTCGTCAACTTGTTTTCTTCCAAACTGGGGCTCTACTACGATGGTGTCCTGTTGAAGGTGTATCCGGTGGCGCTGGGAAGGAGTGACGCTACACCTCCAGGAAGATACTGGATCCTGAGGAAAGAGATCGATCCCGCTCTTTACTGGTTCGGAGAGTACATCTCACCCAGGACACCGTTGAACGGTCTTGGGACCAGGTACCTTCAACTTTCGAATCCCACCTATGCGATTCACGGTACTTCAAAACCCTGGGAAATAGGAAAGAGAATATCACACGGATGTATAAGGATGTTCAACAGGGATGTGGAAGAACTGGACGCCTTCGCCGGCGTTGGAACAGAAGTGATCGTTGTAAAAGAAGAGGGAGATTTCCCAGAAAGGCTCTACTAAAAAAATAAAGCGGGGGAAATCCCCCGCTTTTTTCACCACGTGCTTCTTCTGCCTTTTTTCTCAAGTCTCTTTTTGTACTCGGAGAACTTTTGACTGCTTTCCTTTAAAAATCTAGAGAGTTTTCTCTCAAAATCCATATCTTTTTTCTCAGTTTTCGCTTCCGTGTTTTCGGACACGTCTTTCAAAGAAAGTTCCCAGCCACCATTTCTGGCTTTTCCGATCACTTTCGCGGATATCTCCTGTCCCTCTTTCAAGTAGTCCTCTATTCTTTTGACGTAGTCTTTGGAGATCTTCGAGATGTGTATAAAACCTCTTTCCCCCCCTTCGATATCCACGAAAGCTCCGTACTTAACGATCTTGGAAACTTTCCCTTTCACAAATTCACCAACTTTCACAAAAAACCCTCCTCACAAAAGTGGTATTACCATCAGTAATTGTCTCCGTACTTCCTCCTGAACTTCTCCACTCTACCTTCCGTGTCGACGATGAGGACACCACCTTTTCCACCGGAGGTGTAGAAGGGGTGACACTTTGAACACACATCGATTCTCACATTATCGGCTGTTGTGTAGAAAGTATGCTCTGCACCGCACGCACATTTGACCGTTACAAGTTTCATTTCTGGATGTATTCCCTTTTTCACCGGGTCCTCACCTCTCCAGCATTGTATGTTCTCACATGCCAAATACTACCACACATGAGATCAAAAATCAAGAGGAAGGCAAAATTTAAGCCCCCGGATGGGGGCTGATTGGTCTCTTCACTCAACTACTCTTACGTGCGCTGCTTGAGGACCTTTCTTACCTTCTTGAACTTCGAATTCAACCACCTGGCCTTCCTTCAACGTCTTGAAACCTTCCATTTCGATGGCTGACCAGTGTACGAACACGTCTCCTCCTTCGTCCTTTGTGATGAATCCGTAGCCCTTCTTGGCATCAAACCACTTGACCTTTCCTCTCATACCACATGCCTCCTTAACAAAAGATGGTACTGACTAATCATAACACTTTCCAACCTGTCGTGTCAAGTAATTTGGAAGAAGGGATTGAACATTCCAGATCTTCATGTTATAATTCTCTCCGGTGTGTCAAAAAAGGTCTTTTCAAGGAAAACAAGTCATGTTATAATATAAAAGCAGAAGGTGGGGCCGTAGCTCAGCTGGGAGAGCGCTACCATGGCACGGTAGAGGTCGTGGGTTCAAGTCCCATCGGCTCCACCAGCGGGGGCCCCCGTAGTTCAACGGATAGAACGGCGGATTCCTAATCCGCAGATGGAGGTTCGATTCCTCCCGGGGGCACCACGGAGAAAACCAGTGAGGTGGGCCGTTAGCTCAACAGGTAGAGCACCTGATTCTTAATCAGGGGGTTGCAGGTTCGAGTCCTGCACGGCCCACCAGAATTTTTTAAAAGCAAGTGGAGGCCAGCCCGGCTTCCCACCCTGGAGCAGAAGGCTACCAGGGTAAATATCCCTGAGAACATCAGCTTCAAAGGGAAGCGGGCTTTTTGCCCGCTATTTTTTGTGAAGGAGGAGGCGATCGGTATCGGTGCAAACGTGGATCTTCCCAGGAACGAACAAATAAAGGTTCCGAAGGTCAGAGTAGTGGACGAGAACGGAAAACAGATAGGCATCATGCCCACCAGGAAGGCGCTGGATCTTGCAAGAGAGAAGGGGCTTGATCTTGTACTCGTTGCCCCGAACGCAGATCCCCCCGTTGCTAGGATTATGGACTATGGAAAGTACAAGTACCAGCTCACCAAGAAACAAAAAGAAAACAAAAAGAAGGCTGTTCAGCTGAAACAGATGAAGTTCCGGTTGAAGATCGACGAACACGACTATCAAACGAAGGTAAGGCATATCAGAAGGTTTCTCGAAGAAGGCCACAAGGTTCGGGTGGTTGTTATGTTTATCGGTAGGGAAATGATGTTCACAGACAAGGGCAAGGAAATTCTCGAAAGGGTGATCAAAGACACAGAGGATCTTGCAGTTGTTGAAAGTCCACCGAAGGTGGAAGGAAGAGACATGTGGATGGTTCTGAAGCCCAAAAATTCTTAAGGGAGGTCCCGAGAATGCCCAAGATGAAAACGAACAGGAGCGCAGCAAAAAGATTCAGGGTCACCAGAAAGGGAAAGATCATCAGAAATCATGCCTACAAGAGCCACAAGACGAGGAAAAAGAGAAGGAACGTTCTGAGAGCGTTGAGGAAGAAGGACGTCGTGTCAAGTGCAGACAAAAACAGAGTTCTCAGGCTTCTTGGGAAAAAGTGAGGAGGGATGAACTATGCGCGTAAAAAGAGCTGTGCACGCAAAGAAAAAAAGAAAGAAGTTCCTGAAAGAGGCAAAAGGATACAGAGGAGCCCTCAGCAGAAGGTACAAACTCGCAAAACAGATGTACATAAGGTCCAAGTGGTACTCCTACGTTGGAAGAAAGATAAAGAAGAGAGACATGAGGAAACTCTGGATCACCAGGATCAACATAGCCGCAAGAAATGAAGGTTTGAAATACAGTGAGTTCATTCACGGTTTGAAACTGGCAGGTGTTTCCATCAACAGAAAAATGCTTTCCGAACTCGCTGTGAACGACCCAGAGGCGTTCAAAGAGTACGTGAGGATCGCCAAGGAAGCCCTCGCATCGTGAGGTGTTGACGTTGGAGAAAACAAAGAAGCTGGCTGTCATGAGTGGAAAAGGAGGGGTCGGAAAAACAACCATTGCGGTCAACCTTGCCGTTGCTCTGGCATCGGAAGGGTATCAGGTGGGTCTTCTGGATCTTGACCTTCATGGCCCCAACGTTCAGAGAATGCTCGGTGTGTCCCTTCCCCCCTCTGAAGGAGAAAAGATCGTTCCGGCAAAATACGGAGAGTCTCTCAAGGTGTTTTCTCTTGCCATGATCCTTCAGGAAGGTGCTCCCGTGATCTGGAGAGGTCCGTTGAAACATCGGGCGATAGAACAACTCACAAAAGATGTGGACTGGGGAGAAATTGACTATCTGATCTGTGATCTTCCGCCGGGAACGGGTGATGAAGCACTTTCAACTTTTCAGATAATAAAACCCGATGCCGTAATAATAGTTTCTACACCTCAAAAAGTGGCAGGAGACGATGTGAGAAGGACCATGAATTTTGTGAAGAGATTGAACGGAAAGATCCTTGGAGTTGTGGAAAACATGTCTTATCTTGTTTGTCCAAAGTGCGGAGAAAAGATATTCCTCTTTGGAAAGGGTGAAACAGAGAAGATAGCAGAGGAGTTCAACGTTCCACTCCTTGCAAGAATTCCCATGGATCCAGAGGTGGCCGCACTTTCAGATGATGGAAAACCTGCTGTGGTTTACAAGAGAGGAACTGTGATAGAAGAAGAATTCAGAAAGATCGTTGAGAGAGTTCTTGCTCTGTGATCACCCTGTCTTTTCCAAGGGATTTCGCCATGTAGAGGGCCTCATCGGCCCTCTTTATGGTTTCAAATATGGATTCACCCGGAATGTACTCTGCAACTCCAAAGCTCACGGTGATATGATGGAGGTTTTCAGGATCGGTTTTTATGGAGTTTCTCAGTTTTTCAGCCACCAGCCTGGCTTCTTTCAAGGAGGTTCCGGGAAGGGCCACCACGAATTCTTCTCCCCCGTACCTTCCCACAAGATCGCTCTTTCTCAGACTTGAAAACAACTTCTTTCCAATCCATCTGAGAGCACTATCCCCGCTCATATGGCCGAACTGGTCGTTGATCTTCTTGAAATCATCAATATCACACATTATCAGAGAAAGAGGCATTCTGTACCTGGTTGATTTGTACGCTTCTTCTTCGAGTCTTTCTATGAAGTACCACCTAGAAAGAACCCCCGTGAGCGAGTCCTTTATACTCCTATCCCTGTAAAGACGCTCTCTAAGCACCGCTGTGAGGGTATGACCGAACCATTCGAGCGTTTCCACGAAATCCCAGGCCGATTCTTCATCGCACTCCAGATTGGTACTTATGTAAATCAACATATCGTGCCTCATGTCCAGATTGAAGGACATGCGTGTTCTGAAAGGAGATGTCTCGAGGAAATCCTCTCCATCAGAAACACCCGAAAAAGAGGTACTGAATTCTTCTATCGTCTTCCCAGTTCGCCTTTCCACTATCTTCAGAGAGAAAACTTCATACGGTAATATCTCCGAAAGTTTCGCAGCAACGAGTTCCATCACTTCAAAGAAATCTTTGTTTGGTTCTATGAAACTCACGAAAAGGTAATGAGGTATTCTGTTCTCCGAGGAAAAGGTTCCCAGATTTGCTTCCAGCTTCGACGACACCTCTTTCAATCCCATTGTGTTGTAGACTAAAATGGCCTTCTTCAGGAATCTCTTTGCCTTAAAACTCTGACCCAAAGCGGCGTAGAACCTGTGAAGACTCTCATAGACCAGTGCCAGTGTGAGATTGGAAGTGTTTTCCACATTCTCTTTTTCCAGTTCCAGAACGAATTCTTCGAAACCTTCTGGATCAAGCTTTGCAAGCCTTTCTGAAAAAATGTAAGCGATCTCCTCGTTGAAAAACTTTCCTGGTTGTTCGACTGCTTCTTTCCACGCATTTAGAAACTCCGCATCGCTTTCTGCGAGTACCATCTTTCTCAGCAGTTCAAAACCGAATCTTTCGAATTCCGGTTCTTCTTTATTCAGAAGAGATCTTGCACCTTCGAAATCTCCAGCGAAGAGACGGTTTATCACAAGGCCCCGAAGTGCCCGTCTTTCGATATGGTTTCTTTCTTCCAGATCGAGTTCAATCCTGAAAATTTTCTCCGCGTTCTGATAGTCTTTTCTGTGAAGATAGTAAAGCCCCTCCAGAAAGTAGGTGTAGGAGAGAATGGTCACACTTCCAAAGAGTTGAGATTGTTTTCTGAGGCGGTGAAGCTGTGTGAGAAAGGCTGAAATCTTTCCCTCGTAGAGAAGGCTCCACGTCAGATTGCTTTCATCGACGATGGCAAGGGACGGATCAATCTTTTTTGAGATCTCAAGGGAGCGGTTGAAATAATAGTTACTCATTGCCCTGGTTCTTGACAGAGAACCAAGAGCCCTGTAGCCAGATATTTCCACATCCAGAAACCTTTCCTGCGTAGCGATGTACATGGCTTCTTTTAAAAGATCACGATCTTCACTTGCGGAAAATTTCTCGTAAAGCAGAACGGCTTTCAGATAGCGCTGTTCTTTTGTTGAGAAGTTCTTCTTTTCGAGTTCCTCTTCGATGAGTTCCAGCAATTTCTGGGGCACTCTTTTGCCAGCCCTTCTGTAAGAACGTGAAGCGATAGCAAGACCGTAGAGATCACGATAGGAAAGATGTTTGCTTTTTTCGAACACCTTTTCTGGGTTGCTGACAAGTTCTTTGAACCTCACAAACCATGAAAATCTGAAGTTCTCTTTTTCTATCATGGATGGGTCTATTCTGAAAAGAAGCTTTGTCTTGAGACTTTCGATGGCATAGAGAGTTCTTCCAAGAGACTTTTCCAGACTTTTCAGATACTCGATCATCGACCTCGTTTTTTCGTACTCCCAGAAGTGGCCCCTCACGTACCTCAAAATCTGAACGACCCGGGTTTTCACGTCTTCTATGGACATAACATGTTTTACAGCAAGATCTTCTGGGAGTTCTTTAAAGAGCCGTTCGTGCAGAAAACTTTTTCTCTCATTTGGCACCTTTCTGTAGTAGTAGTCCCAGAACTCTTTCAACGTGAACCTGTAGTGTCCCTCTTCCACCACCATGACACCAGTGTCCATCGCTTTCTCTATGATTCTGGAAAGATCTTCACCAGTGATCTTTTGAAGGGCACGCAGTTCATCTCCCGTGAACTTCTGACCCAGAACACTCAGATCTCTGATCTCGGGTGAGTCAAGTTTTTGAAGAAGAGGTTCAAAAACATTTGAAACATCGTTTCCAGGATCTGCTCCGTTCAGGACTTTGAGGATTTCCACCATGTATCCAGGAAGGCCTCTGCTGAGATGATGGATCAATCTCACAGTGCTATCCTGGATCTTCCCGAGGGATCTTTCCAGAAAAGCCTGTGTTTCTTTCAGGGTGAACGGGGAAAGCCTGTAGATCTCGTGGAAAAAGTCGTAGGTCTTTGTGGATGTTGCTATAACCACAATTTCTGTGCTGGTAGAGATCATCGATAACTTTTCCATGAGAGGGATGAGATCCGACCCGTCTGAAAGATCATCGATCAGGATCACCTTTTTCTGACCGTCGTCCAGTCTGGTCAGAAGATCCAGATCATCGGAAGCATCGTACCACATTTTCAGATCCAGAACGGAGAAAACCTGGTGCACGAGAAACCCTTTTTCTCTGAGATCCTCTGCCAGAACAGATGCCATCTTCGTCTTTCCAACTCTCTGTTCTCCAGTTATCAAGATGAGAAGGGGAAAACGGGTGGTCTGGTCTATACGTTCTTTTATCTCTCCTTCGATTTCCCTGTGTATGTACGGAAACCTGATCTCTGTGGTCAATGTAGCTGGCAGATCGTCTCCAATTTCAATCGGATCCATTCCATGTTTTTTCAGGAACTGATGGCACACCTTTCGGGTTGCCTGAGGGGTCTTTTCGACGGAAAATACCACTTCTTTTGCCCTATCCGGAAAGTCACTGATGAACGAGGGAACGAATACCACACCACTGCCCAGCAAAAAATCGTCCAGTCCCAGAACTGGAACAATCACTCCCGCTTTTGAAAGAAACGCGAAGAGCCTTAAAATCTGCCCTGAAACTTCTTCACTCAAGACTTCAAGCGGCTTGAGAGATTGATAGTAAGGATAGAAGAATAGATGCTTTCCGTCTGAGATTTTGATCTTTTCAGGTATGAGGACGTTTGGAACCCTCAGTCTTTTCAGCTTTGAGTACTCGTTGAAGAAGAAATATCTGTCCAGAGGAACGTTCACGATCCTGAGAACTCTGTCTTCGCCGTCTTCTTCTACGAGAAATTCATCTCCCCAGTACGCTTCTCTGAGAAGTCTTTTCACCCTCACGGCTTACACCTTCTTTGAATCTTCCAAGGAGATGATCTATAACTCTCGAAATCACATTTTCCAGTTTTTCCCCTTCGAAAGTCACACCCGCTGCCCTGGGATGTCCCCCTCCTCCAAGTTCGAAGGCCACCTCGTTCACGTTGAACCAGTCCTTTGATCTCATGCTGACGTGTATCTTTCCCTTCGGGAACTCCATGAACAAAACGGCGACTTCTACACCCCTTATGGAGCGAAGTTCACCAACGAACCCGGCGCTGTCTTCGTCAGTGCAGTTGTGCCTCAAATAAGTATCGTAGTCGATGTAAGAGTAAGCGATCCTTCCATTTTCCAGAAGCTGGAGTCTTTCCAGAACTTCTGCGAAGAGTTTGAACTGTTCGAACCTTTTGTTTTCCAGAATCTCCTTTGCAACGAAGTGAGCATCCGCCCCCATTTTCACCAGTTCGTAAGCATCTTCAAAGACTCTGGCGTCCGTGTTGGAATGCCTGAAAAACCCTGTGTCCGTTGCTATTCCAAGATAGTTCAAGGTGGCAAGGACAGGATCGTACTCGACACCGAGTTTTCTGTTCAATCTGAAGACCATCTGTGCTGTGGCGGCGAACGAAGGATCCACCCAGTTCCACTTTCCAAAGAGAACGTTCGTCGAATGATGATCTATCACAGCAGATGGAACCTCTTTCAGAAGATCCTGAAACTTTCCTATTCTGTCCGGAGACGAAGCATCCACCACTATCACAAGTTCGGGTTCAAAGTCAACATTCTGTTCAATTCTTTCGATGTGTGGGAAGTTTTCGAACACGTAGGGAACCCTGTAATCTATAGCGGCTCTCACCTCTTTACCTATCCTCTCCAGACCCAGTGTCAGGCTCAAAACGGAACTTACACAGTCACCATCTGGCATAATGTGTCCCACAACGAGTATTCTGTTGTATTGCGATATGGCATCTACTATTTCCTTCACTCAAAACACCTCCACGGCCGTCTTCAGCACCTTTTCTATTCTGCCCTGTGCCATTTTCGTTGTTCTTATCACTTCCTCGTGGGAAAGCCTTCCGTGGCTGACACCCGAGGCCATATTGGTCACACAGGAAAACACGATCGTCTTCAAACCACAATGCCTGGCTGCTATCAGTTCCGGAACTGTGGACATTCCCACAAGATCGGCCCCAAGTTTTTCGAAAGCTCTTATTTCAGCTGGTGTTTCGTAACTTGGTCCCAGCACTCCTATGTAAACACCTTCTTTCAATTCCACTCTTTCTTTCACTCTTTTGGCCCATTCTGGATCCACCACCGACGACATGTCGGGAAATCTGGGACCAAGCCTTTCATCGTTCGGGCCCCTCAGAGGGTTTCTGAACATGAAGTTTATAACATCCCGCACCAGAATCACTTCTCCGGGTTTGAACTCCTGATTTATCGCACCAGCGGCGTTTGTGACGATCACGCCCTTTACTCCAAGGAACTTCGCAACATAGATGGGAAAAGCAACCCTTTGGGGAGCATGTCCTTCGTAGAGATGAAACCTTCCTGCCATCACCATAACAGGACGATCTTTCACAATCCCGAAGACCAGTTTTCCACTGTGACCCTCCACCGTTGGTTGTGGAAAGTGTGGAATGTCTTTATAATCTATAGTAGTACAGTTGTCCATGGCTTCCACAAAAGAGCTGAAGCCAGATCCAAGAACGATGAGGATCTCAGGTGAAACACTCGTTCTTTCTTTTATGTATTCACTTGCTTCTTTGATCTCTGTGATCATGATTCTTACCACCTCCATACTATTCTACTACAAAAAAGAGGTGTTCAGCATGTATCCAAGAGTTCTGATAAACCTGAAGGAGATCGAAGAGAACGCCAGAAAAGTTGTCCAGATGGCAGAAAAAAGAGGTATAGAGATAGTGGGAGTCACCAAGGTGACACTGGGAGATCCGAGGTTCGCCGAGGCTTTGAAAAGAGCAGGAATAAAAATTTTGGGAGATTCAAGACTGAAGAACGTTCTGAGGATGAAAAAAGCGGGGATAGAAGGACCTTTTATGCTGTTGAGGCTTCCCATGATGAGCGAGCTGGTCGAAGACGTGAAGCATTTCGATTACATAATGGTCTCCGATCCAAAAGTTGCCCGGATGGTGGAAGAGTTGTCAAAGGAAACAGGAAGGAACGTGAAGATCATCTACATGATAGATGTGGGAGATTTGAGAGAGGGTGTGTGGTACGAAAAAGCAGTGGAAGAGATCTCTCAGTGCAACCCTTCTAGTATATCGGGAATAGGTACGAACTTTGGCTGCTATGGAGGGATCATTCCCACGAAGGAGAAGTTCGAGATGCTTCTCAGCATAAAAGAAAAACTGGAAAAAGAACACGGCTTCAACATAGAGATAGTGTCTGGTGGGAACACACCCACGTTGCTTGCACTGGAAAGCGGTGAGATTCCAGAAGGTGTTAATCAACTGAGAATAGGAGAAGCGATTGCACTCGGAAGAGATATAACAAACAACCGTGTGATAGACTGGCTGTCTCAGGATACGTTCATCGTAGAAGCGGAAGTGATCGAAGTGAAAGAAAAACCCTCGATCCCTGTTGGGAGGAGAGGCCTGGATGTTTTTGGTAGAAAGGTGGAGTTCGTTGATAGGGGTATAAGAAGAAGGGCAATCTGTGCTCTCGGTGAGCAGGACATAGACAGCAGAGGACTCATACCGGTGGACAAGGGAGTGGAGGTACTTCACGCCTCCAGCGACCACATAGTTCTGGACGTAACAGAATACGGTGATGTGAAAGTGGGGGATGTGTTCAGGTTCAGAATGACGTACTCGTGTCTTCTGAAGGCGATGACCTCTCCTTTCGTGGAAAAGCGATATGAACCGTCGATTTGAGGGGTGAGTCTTAATACGAGGAGGAAACTGCTTTGAACGAGAAAAAACTCGTGGAAGCCTTGAAGAAGAAAGAAAACTGGGCTTACGAGCTTTTGTATAGAGAGTTTGCACCCAAAATAGGAAGCATAGCAAAAAGCTATCTGAACACGGACGATGTGGACGATGTGGTGCAGGATGTTTTTGTGAGGATTTTCAAAGGTATAAAAAAGTTCAGGGGAGATTCGAAGCTTTCCACGTGGATCTACAGAATAGCGGTGAACGTTTGCAAGGACTACCTTCAGAAATACAAAAAAAGAAACGAATTTCTGACGGATTTTCAGGAAAGCGACAACGAGGACGAAATCTACATCCAGCCACAGGCCAGAGAGAATGTACTCGAAGAGGTACTGCGTTCCATAACGGCCGAAAAAGTACAGGAAGCCCTGGAGAAACTTTCACCGGAGGATCGATTGCTCATAAAACTTCGAGACATAGATGGATTGAGTTACGAAGAGATAGCGTCCGTTCTTCAAAAGCCTGTTGGGACTGTCAAAAGCAGGCTTCATTACGCCAGAAAAAGACTGGGGAAACTCTTGAAAGAGGGTGAAAGGGTTGAAAGATGACAGGCTGAACAGGATTCTCGATGGAGAAGAACCCCTCGAAAATCTGCCAAGGGAATTGCTCGAAGATTACCGGATTTACAAAGAGGCGATGTCGATATACAGAATGCGCTGTGAGTACATCCCCAGCGGCAGATTGATGGAAAAGATTTTGAAAACAAGAAGGCGTAAAAAGCTCATTCTTTCTTTCGTTCTTACGGGAGCGATCGCTTCGCTGCTTCTGATTTCTCTTGTTCTCGATATTCTACCGATCTCTCCCTCCAGAACAGAAGTGGTTCAAAATCAGAAACCCGTGGTCAACGAGGTCATAAATTACATAAAAACGGTGGAAATGGTGAACGACGGATGGTGAGAACGTGAAAAAACAGGCGTTCATGTTCCTCTTCTTAATAGCGGCCACCATCTTCGCACTACCTGATATCGTGGAAAGGTGGTTGTACTCGAACTACTACGCCAAAAGAGTCATGATCGAAATAGGTCTCAAGACGCGCTTCAGATACGAGGAAGTCTACAAGTGGGGAGCCGACAAGATGGTCCTCGTTCACGAACCAATCAGGGTGAACTGGGTCAGGCTGGGCCAGAGTTGTTACATGGGGTCCGATACAACACTGAGAAGGTCACCGATGCTGATCCTGGATCTTGAAGATCTTGCTTTCAAGGAGATTTTGCAGGGAAGAAATCTTACACTCAGAGAAACAGACGATGGATACGAGATCACACTGCAGGATACCGGAAATTACAGGATCCTTTTGACAAAAGAAGGATTTCCAAAAGAAATAGAGAGAAACTACATGAACACGAAGAGTCGATTGATTTATGAAGAAGTCAGGTCTCTTTCTCTTTCCAAAGAGGATGTTCTGAAAAATTACTCCCTTGTGGACACAGAAATCGAGTTTCCGAAAGAACTCGTGAACGTTTTGAACAACTTCAAGTTCATCATCATCAGAGAAGGTGCCTCCGGACTTGAGATAGAGGGTATCTACAAGAACGGGCAGAAGGTGGAGATATTCATCGGGAGTGACCTTCCAGACGGTGCAATGAAGATCAACGTGAACGGTCTGGAGATAGCAATAGTTGCCGACAAGGAAACACTTGAAGAGATAAAGGTGATTCTGAAAAAATGAAAACTCTGATTCTCGATGGATACGTTGATGAGCCCGCCGTTTTCGGTGTCCCACCTTACATAAGCCCCTACGTAAGGTACCTCGCGGGTGCTCTTGTTCTTGCGGGACTGGAAGTTGATTACATCACCATAGACAGGATGAGAAAGGAACAGTTGTGGGAGATCGTCAACGAATACGATTATCTCTTCGTGGTGGCGGGTATCACCGTTCCGGGACGGTACAAGGGAGGAACACCTCTGACCCTTGGAGAGCTTCAGAGGATACTGAACCTTGCCAGAAGGCCTCTGAAAGTCGTGGGAGGTCCCATCGTCAGGGGCTATTCCCTCAGAGGAGGGACCGTTGCCAAACTTTCGGAAATACCAGCAGATTACCTGGTGACAGGTGATCTGGAGGCCTTTGCCCTCTCTTATTTTCGAGGAGAGCCCGATCCAACAGCAAAAAGCGACTACGAAATAATCGACATGGTAGCACCACACGGTGCGGTTATTCTCAAAAAACATCCCAATTTTCCACACATTATCTGCGAAATAGAACTTTCAAGGGGATGTGAAAGAGAGACCTTCTGTACTTTCTGTACGGAACCCATACTCCATGGAAGATTAACTTCAAGAAAGGTCAGGTCTGTCCTTGAAGAGATAGAGTCTCTCTACAGGGCAGGATGCAAAGCGTTTCGCTTTGGCAGAACAGCGAACATCCTGGCCTACGGATCCGACATGAACGCTGGGAAACCCTCTCCAGAGATAATTGAAGAGCTGTACTCTGGCACCAGAACAGTTGCTCCTTCACTTGAGGTTCTTCACACCGACAACGCCAACCCTGTTTATCTTGTCAGACACGAAAAAGCGTGTAGAAAGATCGTGGAAACCATCGTTAGATACAACACACCCGGGGATGTGTTCTCCTTCGGTGTGGAATCTTTCGATGAAACTGTTCTGAAAAGAAACAACATACAGGGCTCTCCCGAAGAATTCCTGAGGGCTGTTTTCATAGTGAACGAAATAGGTGGCAAACGTGTGGAAGGAGTCCCAAAACTTCTTCCTGGTGTAAACCTGATTTTCGGTCTTCCCGGTGAGACCGAACAGACCCTCGAGAAAGACTACTTTTATTTGAAAAAAATTCTGGACGATGGATATCTCTTAAGAAGGATCAACATAAGAAAACTTCTTGTTTATCCGGGAACTCCTGTCTACGAATATTTCAAAACTAGAAAGCACAAGATCAAAAGCCACCTCCATGAAAAATGGAAAAGAAAGATCCGTGAGGAGATCGACCACGAGATGTTAAAACGGGTCTTTCCTGTGGGAACCATCCTGAGGAAAGTGATACCAGAGTATGTGGAAGGGAAATTCACCTTTGGAAGACAACTCGGAAGCTACCCCATTCTCGTGGGAATCCCCGGTGTTCACTCCAATGTGATGGACGTCGTGGTCGTATCGCACGGAGAGCGGTCCGTCACTGCCATCCCCTATCCTCCTTTCCTGAACAGCATGTCACTCGAGGAACTCACCGCGATACCCGGAATCGGCCAGGCACTGGCGAGAAAGATCATCCTGAATCGTCCGTTCAGAAACTGGAGTGAACTGGAAAAGATTGTTCCCCCTGAAACGATGAGAGTGCTGAAGAAGATTGGCATTTCTTTACAGCAGGTGTAAAATATTTACGGGTGACGAACATGAGAGAGTTCAAGAAGGAGCGTCTGAGGTCTATTCTGAAGATTCTCGAAAGATCGAAAGAACCTGTCAGTGGCTCTAAACTGGCAGAAGAGCTCGGTGTGAGCAGACAGATAATCGTTCAGGACATTGCCTATCTGAGAAGTCAGGGATACAGCATAATCGCAACTCCCAGAGGTTACGTTCTCAGTGAAGGAAAAGCAAAGGTCTCAAAGCTTGTCGCCGTAAAACATGAACCGGAAGATATAAAGGAGGAACTGCTCTGTATCGTAAGAAACGGTGGAAGAGTTTTGGACGTGATCGTGGAACATCCTGTCTACGGTGAGATCAGGGGAATCATCGATGTCTCCACAGAAGAGGATGTTCTAAAATTCATCAGCCTCATGGAGATGACCAAGACGGAACCACTTTTGAAACTGTCAGGAGGAGTGCATCTTCACACCATAGAAGCTCCAGACGAGGAAACTATGAGAAAAATACTGAAAGAACTGAATGAGAAAGGCTTTCTGATAGAGGAGGTATGAAGCCGTGAAAAGAATAGACGAAATCGTCGAAAAGTACGTTGACAGGAAAACTCAGAGAAAATTTCTGATGCTTACCTCGATCGCTTGGATGTTCGATGCGGCGGGTGTCATGCTTCTCTCGTTCGTTCTTCCCTACGTGATCGAGGAATGGAAACTCACCTCCACTCAGGGAGCCGCAATAGCGAGTGCCACTTTCCTGGGGATGCTCCTCGGTGCTCTCTCCGTCGGATTTGTGGCAGACCTTCTTGGAAGGAAGACCTCGAACCTTCTCTTTTTTGTTGTCACAATCACCTTCACGTTCCTGTCAGGATTCTCGAAGTCGTTCAGTGCCCTTGTGGTTTTAAGGGCGTTGTCTGGTTTTGGATACGGCGGGTTGATGCCGTCTTTCAACGCGTACCTTTCCGAGTTCACCAGTACTGGACTCAGGGGAAGGTACCTTGTTCTTCTGGAGTCCAGCTGGGCGGTTGGAAGTATTCTGATCGGGCTTTTTTCGGTTCTCGTTCTTCCAAACTGGAGATGGATCTTCTGGATCTTCGGCCTTGGATACATCTTCGTTCCCGTGTTTTCCAGAATGCCAGAAACTCCAAAATACGCCCTCTTGAGAGGTGGAAAGAGTGCTCTGGAGAAGGTACTTGGAAAAAAAGTGGAAGAGGAGATAGTTCCCCCGAAGAAAGAAAAGGTACCCATAGCTTCACTTTTGAAGAAAGAACACCTGAAAGATACCATCTTGATCTGGTCTGTGTGGTTTGTGGTTAGCTTCGTGTACTACGCACTGTTCACATGGGCTCCACGGATCTTCTCTTCTCAGGGAATAAGCGTGCTCAAGTCTTCATGGTTCACCTTTTATATGATGGTGGCACAGCTTCCTGGATACCTTTCGGCGGCTTACTTCATAGAAAAATGGGGAAGAAAGGTTTCTCTGGGGGTTTACTTCATAGGAACGGGAGCTGCCGCTCTGCTCTGGGCCAACGTGCGTGGGGACGTTTCACTTCTTGTCTCTGCCATGGTTCTTTCGTTCTTCTGTCTGGGAGTATGGGGGCTGGTCTATGCCTACACTCCCGAACTCTACCCCACACCACTCAGGGGCACCGGGAATGGAGCAGCCGGTGTATGGGCAAGGGTAGCTGGAATGATAGCACCGTACTACACGGGTTTCATGATGGAAAGAGGAAAGAGCATCGCAGAAACCCTTTCATGGATCTCTGCGATGGCCGTGGCAGCAGGAATCGCTGTTTTGATCTTCGGAAGAGAGACAAAAGGAAGGTATATCGATTAATCAGGCAAAACGATGCTTCCTATGTTTTCTCCCTTCAGGGCTCTCAAAAGTGAACCCGGCTCGAAAAAGTTTATAACCCTGACGGTTATGCCTAACTTTTTACAGAGTGCAAAGGCCTCGGCGTCCATGACTTCGATTCTCATTTTCATCGCTTCGGAAAAGGTCAGCCGCTCGATCTTTCTGGCATCTGAGAATCGTTTGGGATCTTTGTCGTAGATTCCATCCACCTTTGTTGCCTTGACGATGATCTGGGCTTTCATCTCTTTCGCACGCAAAACGGCGGCGGTATCTGTGGTGAAAAATGGATTGCTCGTTCCACCCGCGAATATCAGAACGAAACCGTTTTCAATGGCCGATTCGATCGAATCGTAACTCACACTTTCCACATCGGGGAGGTTCACTATCTGAGAGAATATCTTTGTTTTCAAACCTTCCCTTTCAAAGTGGTCTTTCAGATACACCGCGTTCATGACGGTTCCAAGAAGGCCAATTTGGTCTGCCCTTTCTCTGGAAAGACCTCTCAATTCGATTCCCCTGAACAGATTTCCCGCTCCCACCACTATTCCCACTCTGTAACCTTCTTCGACCACCTTTTTTATTTCCGAGGTGAGATACGACACCCTTTCTGGATCAAAACCTTTTCGTCCTTCACCGGACAGTGCCTCTCCGCTCAGTTTCACCAGCACTCTCATAACTCTACCTCCAAAAAAAGGGTGAGCTTTCTGCTCACCCTTCTTCTCCGACTTCGTATCTTGTGAACCTGGAAACTCTTATGTTTTCTCCAGTTTTTGCTATGAGCTCGTTGATGAGGTCTTTCACCTTCTTCGAGTCATCGAATATGTAAGTCTGTTCGTAGAGACACGCCTGTTCGAAGAACTTTTCCAGTTTTCCCTCGACGATTTTCTCGATCACATGTTCTGGTTTGTCCTTTATCTGGGCTCTGTAGATTTCCTTTTCTTTCTCTATGACTTCCTCTGGAACGTCTTCTCTTCTGACGTACCTCGGCTTCATTGCAGCAACCTGTTTTGCCAGGTTGTAAGCCAGCTCTTTGAATTCATCCGTTCTTGCCACAAAATCCGTTTCACAGTTCATCTCGAGCAAAACTCCTATTCTTCCGTTGAAATGGACGTAGGCAACTATTATGCCTTCCTTCGTGGCTCTTCCTGCCTTCTTCTCTGCGGTCGCTGCTCCCTTTTTCCTCAGAATTTCCACTGCTTTTTCTATGTCTCCTTCGGACTCTTCGAGTGCTTTCTTGCAATCGAGCACTCCTGCACCCGTCATCTCTCTGAGTTTTTTGATGAGATCCATGGATACTTCCATTTCACTTTCCTCCTTTCTTGGTCTTTGCACTGAGTTCATAAGAATTTGGGTCGTTCCAGGTGTAATCCAGAGAAATTTTCACCTTGAATTCTCTCTCCAGTCTTTTCACATCCTCTTTCTTAAAATAGCCGGACATGTTCGGATGAAGTTTCAAAGTGACTTCGTCGAACTCTCTCAGCTTCTTCAAATCCTCCTTTATCCTCTTTAGAAGGACCTTCTGCGAGATGACCTTTCCGGTACCACCACAGACGGGACATCTGGTGAAAAGAAAAGCATCCAGTGGTCTGGTTGTTCTTTTTCTTGTCATTTCCAGAAGACCCAGGTTTGTGAAACCAAAGACTTCTATTTTCGTTCCATCCTTCTTTGCGAGTTCCTTGAAGCGCTCCAGAATCTTTTCATAGTTCTTTGGATCCCGCTGTTTGATGAAATCCACCACAACGATACCACCGATGTTTCTGAGAATCAACTGTCTGATGATCTCCTCGATAGCCTCCAGGTTGGTTTTCAAAGCGAGTTCTTCCTGATTTTCAGCGTCTGTGTAGCTTTCTGAATTCACGTCTATCACCGTAAGGGCTTCTGTCCTGTCTATCACTATGTTTCCACCACTCTTCAACGGCACCGTTCGAGAGAGAAGCTGTTTCAGTCTGTCGTAGATGAAGTACTTTTCAAACAGATCGCCTTCTGTATACACGAGTTCTGGTCTTTTCGGAAGCGTTTGAACGTACTTTTCCAGAGTGCTCAGGATCGATTTTTCGTTGTAAATCAACCTGTCGATCTTTGAATTTACTTTCTCTTTCACTATCTGCTCGATGGGATCCTCTTCATAAAGGAGTTTTGGTTTTCTCGATCTTCTGAACCTTTGAAGAACTTCGTTCCACTTGTTCAGGGCCTCCTGAAAGTTTTTGACGATTTCTTCCTCTTCAACTCCTTCAGCGGCCGTTCTTATGATAACTCCGATGCCGTATCTCTTTCTCAAGTCGATGGCAAGACTTCTTAACCTTCGCCTTTCCAGCCTGTTTTCGATCTTTCTGGAGACTCCCACTACTTTCTTGAAGGGAAAGACTACCACGAATCTGTCAGCGATTCCGATCTGTGCTGTCACCTGTGGCCCCTTTTTTCCAGAAGCGTCCTTCTTCACCTGGACAAGCACCTTTGCTCCCTCTGTTACTTCCTGTCCTTTCAGAACAATCTCTCTGTAGGACTCGTTTATCTCGTTGAGCTTCAAGAAAGCGTTTCTGCCCTTTCCGATCTTCACAAAGGCTGCTTCGAGGCCAGGTACGATCCTTTCTACCTTTCCAAGATAGATCTTTCCCGTGATCGTCTCTATTTCATCGAGGAAGATTTCTTCCAGATCACCTTCGTTCAGGATCGCGTAAGATAAACTGTCTGGTTGTACGTTCAGGAGGAACTCTCTTATATCTTCGACACCTCCGGTTTACTCTGCCATTTCGAGAAGGTGAATTTCACCGTCTTCGTCACGGTAGAGCATGTTTATCTCTCCGGTGTTGACGTTCCTGAAAACAAGGAACTTGTGGTTCAATTCTTCCATCTGCATGACCGCCTCATCGAGATCCATGTTGAGCAGAGAGACTCTCTTCACAGAAGAGATCTTATCAGAAGGAGAAAATTCCCCGGGTTCTTCCAGAGGCCTTTCCACCGGGACCGACCTTCTGTGATCGTGGTTCTTTATCTTTTCTTTCAGCTTCTTCACCTGTTTTTCCAGAGCGTCGGATGCGAAATCTATCGCCGTGTAGATGTCTGGATGCCTTTCTTCCACGTTTATGATGTTCCCCTTCAGGTTCATGTTGAATTTCACAACATATTGGTTCTTTCCGTCTTTCTCTATTCTGACGTTGAACGAAACCAATTCGTCATCGTAGATCACTCTGTCAACTTTATCGAGGCGCTTTTCGAGATAGTTCTTTATGGCGTCCGATATCTCTACACCTTTTCCCGTTATTCTGTAATCCATGAGAACACCTCCTCATTCGAGTGTCAGAATCCCTGCGCCAAACATCTTGGGCCCTGAGTGAACGGCAAGGGTAGGGGGTAATCTGACGATGTCCACTCTTTCCACTTTATCATCCTGAAGTCTTGCCTTCAGTTCAAGGACGATCTCCTTCATCTCTTCGCCGGCATAAGCCAACCCAAGCATTCTAGGCTTTTCTGTCTTCAGATCCTCCACGATTTTTTCGACGACGTTTTTCAAGCCACGTTTTTTTGCAACGACCTTCAGTTCTCCGTTTTCAAGACTCATGATAGGGAATATCTTCGCCAGATTTCCCAGTATGCCGACTGTTGCTCTGACCCTTCCACTCTTTATGAGGTAGTTGAACTCAAGAACAGAGAATCTTATTTTTATCCTCCTGTTCACGTTTTCAACGACTGTTTCCAGGTCTTCCTCTCCTCTTTCGACAGCTCTCATCAGTTCCAGCAGCACGTATCCCGCTCCGATCGAGACCTGCCTGGTATCTATCACCTTGAATTCTACATCTGGAAATTCCTTCTTCAAGCGCTCTACAACGCCGTTCATGACACTGTAGAAAGCACTCAACTTCGAGGACAGATGAACACAGAAGATCCTGGTGTAACCTTCAGAAATTATATCACGCAAAATCTTCTCCATTTCAACTGGAGAAGGAACGGCCGTTCTGAAGTCTTTTGCTTTCCCAAAAAAACTGTAAAACGTCTCCGAATCAAGATCCACTCCATCGGTGAACTCTCTATCGTCGATGTAAACCTTTATTCCCACGGTCTTCAACGGAAACGGGAGCTTCCAATCTCCAACGGTTACGGCACTGTCGATTACGAAGACTGGAAGAATTTTCTCACCCTTTCTACCCTTTCCCTGGCTTCCATGAACCTGTCTGGGGAGATGTCCTCTTCTCTTCCCGCCTCCTCAGTTATTATGGTCACCTCTTTTCCATCACACACGAGAAAACCACCTGCAACTTTGAGACGAAACTCCTCTTCACCAGATTTGATTTTTACATCACACACGGAAAGCTGTGTGATGATAGGAGCTCTTCTCGGCAAAATACCCATCGCACCTTCGACAGTACGAAAAGAAACGAAATCGCTTTCTCTGTCGAACACCGTTCCATAGGGTGTTACGATCTTCACTTTCACGGTTTCAACTCCTCATCTCTTTGGCGCGCTCTTTGACTTCGTCGATGGTCCCAGCCATGAGAAACGCCTGCTCTGGCACATCATCGAGCTTTCCATCGAGGATCTCTTTGAAGCCTCTGATCGTTTCCTCGAGAGGAACGTATTTACCGGGTCTTCCGGTGAACCTTTCGGCAACGTGGAAAGGCTGACTCAAGAACCTCTGAATTCTCCTTGCGCGGTGAACAACGAGTTTGTCCTCCGGAGACAACTCCTCTACACCGAGGATGGCTATGATATCCTGCAGGTCCTTGTACCTCTGGAGTACTTCCTGAACACCTCTTGCCACTTCGTAGTGTTCTCTTCCGACAACGGCAGGATCGAGTATCTTCGAAGAAGAATCGAGTGGGTCAACAGCAGGGTAAAGCCCGAGCTCTGCTATTCTTCTTGACAGAACGACGGTCGCATCCAGGTGAGCGAAGGTGGTTGCGGGGGCAGGATCAGTTATGTCGTCTGCGGGTACGTAAATGGCCTGAACGGAAGTGATGGATCCTCTCCTGGTCGAGGTGATTCTCTCCTGGAGCTCTCCCATATCGGTTGCAAGAGTAGGCTGATAACCGACTGCGGATGGCATTCTTCCAAGAAGGGCAGAAACCTCACTTCCTGCCTGAACGAACCTGAATATGTTGTCTATGAAGAGAAGAACGTCTCTTCCTTCAACGTCCCTGAAGTATTCGGCTATTGTGAGCGCGGTCAAGGCAACCCTGAACCTCGCTCCCGGTGGTTCGTTCATCTGTCCGAAGACGAGGACAGTGTTACCAAGAACGCCGCTTTCCTGCATTTCAAGCCAGAGTTCGTTTCCCTCTCTTGTCCTCTCACCAACACCCGCGAACACGGAAAATCCCTTATGCTCTATAGCGATGTTTCTGATCAATTCCATAACGAGCACGGTTTTACCAACACCTGCACCACCGAAGAAACCTATTTTTCCACCCTTTGGAAACGGTGCAAGCAGATCGATAACTTTTATCCCCGTCTCGAGGATTTCGATCTCGGTGGACTGTTCTATAAGTTCAGGAGCAGGCCTGTGGATCGGCCACCTTTCCTTCGACTTTATCTCGCCGGCTTCGTCCACGGGCTCTCCTATAACGTTCAGTATTCTTCCGAGTACTTCTTTTCCCACGGGAGCGGTAATTGGTTCACCCGTATCAACCACTTCCAGACCCTTCATGAGCCCATCGGTGGAGTCCATCGCCACCGTTCTCACGACACCGTCTCCTATGAGTTGTTCTACTTCAAGAACAATCTTCTGCCCCGTTTGAGGATTCACGACCTCAAGGGCGTTGAATATGTCTGGAAGTTCTTCTTCGGGGAACTTCACATCCACGACGGGCCCCATCACTCCCACTATGTATCCTTTTGAACCCTTTGCCATACCGTATCACCTCATTTTTCGATTTCCTTCAGTGCTTCAGCACCCGTCACTATCTCTATGAGTTCCTGGGTGATCGAAGCCTGACGTGCTTTGTTGTAAGCCAGTGTCAGCTCTCTGATCACTTCCTGGGCGTTGTCGGTTGCGTTCTTCATGGCGTTCTGTCTGGCATAGAACTCCCCTATCTTCGTCTGGAACATGAGTTCCATCAAAGTGGTAGACAGATAGTAATGGAGTACGACGGGAACGAGTTGCTCAGGAAGAGGTTCGAATTCGAAATCTTCTCTCTTCTTCTCTTTTCTTTTGAGAGGAATGAGATCGTACACCTCTGGTCTTTGAATGAGTATGTTCTTGAATCGACTGAACACCACTTTGACGTTCACAGGTCTGCCGTCCATGAATTCGTAGATATCCTCCACGATCGTTGAACCGTTCCTGAAATCTGGTATTTCATAGAATCTATCGTACATCTTCAAAATGTTCCCCGTTCTGAAATGGTTTATTGCCTTGAGACCTATGAGTATAAGATGGGGATTTTTCGACTCGGAGATCACCTTCTCTGCTTCTCTTATGATTTCGCTGTTGAAAGAACCACAGAGTCCCATATCACTCGTTATCACCACGATCAGATCTCTGTCTCCTTCTTCGAAGAAGACTGGATCGAGACTCTCATCCGGTATCAGTGACCAAAGACGTTTTACCTCTTCGTAGAAGGGTTTGAATTTCTGATACTCTGCCTCCATCTTTCTCGATTTCGCACGTGCCACCATTTCCATGGCACGTGTGATCTTCATGAGAGATTGTGTGGCGTTTATTTTCCGTTTTATCTGTAACATTCGACCTCTGCTCATGTCCCATCACACCCTGAACACAGCTTTGAACTCTTCGATAGCCTTCTTGAGTTTTTCTTCTGTCTCGGGGGTAAGTTCTTTCTTCTCTCTGATATCGTCCAGTATATCCTGGTGCTTCTCATGCATGAACCTGAGGAACTCTTTTTCGAACCTTCTGACTGCCTCCACAGGCAGATCGTCCAGATAGCCCCTGACTCCCGCAAATATAACAACAACCTGTTCTTCAACGGGCATTGGACTGTATTGTTCCTGTTTCAGAAGTTCCATGAGTCTTTGACCCCTTACGATCTGAGCCCTTGTGGCCGGATCCAGCTCCGTTGCAAACTGGGCGAAGGTTTCTAGTTCTCTGTACTGGGCAAGTTCTATTCTCAACATTCCAGCCACCTGCTTCATGGCCTTTATCTGTGCGGCTCCTCCCACCCTGGACACGGACAGACCGACGTTTATAGCAGGCCTCTGTCCTGCGTAGAACAGGCCGGGTTCGAGGTAGATCTGTCCATCTGTGATGGATATCACGTTCGTTGGTATGTAAGCGGATATGTCGTTTGCCTGGGTCTCAACGATTGGGAGTGCCGTCAGAGAACCACCACCGAGTTTGTCGTTCAGTCGAACCGCTCTTTCAAGGAGCCTGGAGTGCAGGTAGAATATATCACCGGGGTATGCCTCTCTTCCAGGAGGCCTCCTCATGAGAAGTGAGAGTTGCCTGTAGGCAACGGCGTGTTTCGAGAGATCATCGTACACCACGAGTGCATCTCTTCCAGAGTAAGCAAAGTACTCTCCCATGGCACATCCCGCGTAGGGCGCTATGTACTGGAGTGTGGCGGGATCGGATGCGGAAGCCACCACCACCGTGGTGTACTCCATGGCTCCGTACTGCCTGAGTTTGTCTATAATCCTTGCTATTGCAGATTTTTTCTGACCGATTGCCACGTATATACAGTAAACACCCTGTCCCTTCTGGTTGATGATCGTGTCGATGGCTATGGCGGTCTTTCCGGTCTGTCTGTCGCCTATGATCAGCTCTCTCTGGCCTCTACCAATAGGAATCATGGAGTCTATGGCCTTTATACCCGTCTGGAGGGGTGTGTCAACGGGTTTTCTGTAGATGACACCAGGAGCTTTTATCTCTATCGGTCTGAAATTTTTTGCATTTATAGGTCCTTTACCGTCGAGGGGTTCACCGAGAGGATTCACCACTCTTCCAAGGAGTTCTTCACCAACAGGCACTTCTATGATCCTTTTGAGCCTTCTGACGGTGTGTCCTTCTTTTATGTCCTTGTATTCGCCGAGCACGATGATACCAACGTTGTCTTCTTCCAGGTTGAAGGCCACACCCTTGACGCCTGTCTCCACAAACTCCACAAGTTCACTCACCATCACCTTGTTCAAACCATACACACGGGCTATACCGTCTCCCACCTGGATGACCTTTCCGGTGTCCTCAAGGTCTATCTTCTCTTCGAAACTCTTTATCTTTTCTTCCAGTACTTTGGTGATTTCACCGGGATTTATCCTCAACTCATCTCACCCCTTTTGAGGGTTTCCTGGGAGAGCCTTTTCAGTCTGCCCTGAACGGTCGTATCCAGTCTGAATCCTTCGAATTCCACAACGGCTCCCGCTATCAAGGATTCGTCTACGGTCGTTTTGAACACAGGATCTTTGAGTGCATATTTTCGTATGAATTTCCTGAGAAGAGTAAGCTCTTCTTCTTTCGGAACGTGTGCTATTCTCAGATCTGCGGGTACCTTCTGTTCTGAAAGTATCTTTTCGTACTCGAACAACTCACGAATGTTTCTGAGAAGTTTCTGCCTTTTTCTCTCGAAAAGAAGCATCAAAAACCTTTCCTGAAATTCATCCATCTCTTCTCCGAACTCTTCCAGGACACTCTTTATCAACGTCACCTTCTTTTCCGGTTTTACAACCGGATTGTCGAACAGATCCTTGTTCGACTCATAAACATTGCAAACGAAATCCAGAAATCTCAGATATTCATCTTCTTTTTCATTTTCGATGGCGATGTTCAGGAAAGCCCTGGCGTATCTTCCGGCTACCGCGGAAAGCTTCATGACTTTTCTATCTCCTCTTTGAGAATTTTGATGAGGTATTCCCTCTTTGCCCTTTCATCCTGGAAAACCCTCTGAAGCAATTTGGTGGCCATAACCACGGAAAGTTCCGCAGCACGTTCCTGAATCTGCTCCAGGGCTCTTTTGTACTCAACCTCTATCTGGGCTTTTGCAGAGTCTATGATGCTCTGTGCCTCTTTTTTTGCCTTTTCTCTTGCATCTTCAACGATTGTTTCTGCTTCCCTTCTTGCGCTCTCAACTATTTCGTCGGCTCTCTGGCGAGCCTCCAGCAGTTGTTTTTCCGCTTCTTCTTTCATCTTTTCTGCTTCTTTTTTCAGTTCTTCGGCACTTTTTAGATCACTTTCGACCTTCTTTTTTCTCTTCTCAGCCATTTCTATGAACGGAGTGTAGAGAAACTTGTTCAGAAAATAGACCATCAGTACAAAGAGCATCAACATTGCTGCTGAAGTCCAGTTTATCTCCAGAAAACCCAAAGTTATCCCTCCTCACACCACGAGGAGGATCATAAAGGCTATGAGAAGTGAGTATATACCGGTTGTCTCTGCCACAGCGTCAGCAAGGAGCATTCTTGTAGTGATGGTACCGACCATCTCAGGCTGTCTTGCCATGGCATCCATAGCATGGGCACCTATGTTACCTTCTCCTATACCCGGTCCTATGGCACCTATTCCCATGCAGAGTCCCGCTCCAAGATATTTCCCAAGAAGTGCCAGTCCCTGTGCGAGATCGCTCAGGTTTTCCATCTTCATCCCTCCTCACGAAAGTTGTGAACTGATGTATGCAACAGCGAGCATACTGAACACGAAAGCCTGCACCAGTCCCACAAATATTCCAAAGAATCCCCAGAAGACTATGGGTGCAAAGAAGTACTTCGTCATGTAAGAGAGAATGTAAACGAGTATGGCACCACCACCTATGTTACCAAACAACCTCAAAGAATGAGAAATGGGTTTTGCCAGTTCACCGATGAGGTTTATCGGGAACATCACAGGATTCGGATAGAACCAGGTTTTCAGCCACTCTTTGAACCCCTTGGATCTTATCGCAAACACGTGACTGATGATCAAAACAAGAACGGCGTAGGTGAGATTCGTATTCAGATCCCCCGTAGGAGCGGGCCAGATGTCGGAAAAGAGGGTGATTTTCTGGATGGATCCATCTTCGGCAGCAACAACGTTTATTCCAGGTACCGCCCCGCCGATCACGTTGGAGAAGGCTATGAAAAGAAACAGTGTGGTCGCGATCACAAAGGTGGGTTTTACAAACCTCTTGTCCGGTATCGACTCATCGACGATCTCATAGAACGTCTCAAGGATGGACTCTATGAGGGCCTGTTTTCTGTTCGGTACCAGTTCAAACCTTCTCAATCTGTACGCAATGAGGATGAGAAGAACGGCTATACCGGCTCCCACCATTATCGTCATCGGGTTGAACCTGAAACCGTTTATATCCACTATCCACCTTTTCCCAAGACCTCCGAAGATTTCTTCCATCGGAGTCTTTTTCAGCTGCTGGATGTTCAAAATAGCAACCACTATGTAAGCCGCAATGAAGATCGAGAGAAATATCTTCTCCTTTTTGCTGAACGTGATCTTCAATCCAGCCACCTCCAGGCAACGAAAGAAACGATTTTCAGGTTCATCAATCCAACAAAGACACCGATGAGTGTTTCAAGTGATACCAGTCCACCTATCAGAAAAAGAGCGGCGTTGAACGTGTACCTACCCAGATACCCCAGAACCCAGCCTTTCGTTGTCTTTCTGGCTACCATTCTCTCTATATCTCTCTTCAGAGAAAAGAGATTTGCTATCGCTCCAGTACTTCCAAGGATCGGTCCCCATCCCTTTTCAAACCCAAAGATCAAACTGAAGATGAACGCTTCAACCAGTCCCAGAATCGTTATCACTGCCGTCATCTTTTTTGTTAGTCTTTTCACTTTTATCATACCTCTCGGATTCTTTCAAAAGTATTTTGAAACCGTTATACAAACCAGAAAAGATCCCTAAAATTGTAAAAACAAAGAGTAAAATTCCGTTTTTGAACGTCCATTTGTCCAGATAGTACCCCAGCAAAGCCCCTACCACTATGTTCGATATCAACGTTGTAGTAAACATGACAACCATGTTGTATTTCCCAAAGTCCCTAAAAAGATTCTTTGAAATATGCATCACCCTCCACTTTTTACAGACAGATGAAGGTCGAAGTCCTCGTTTGAGAAAACAGAGATCGGTAGTTTCAAAACAGTTCCGAAGCTTTTTATCTTGAGGTCTTTTCCACTCACCACCGTGGGAGGTGTGATATCAACGTGTTTTCCAAGGGTTTCAAGTTTCATCGCGAGTTTTCCAGCCGTCATGTTTCCAAGCTCTCCTATGGCGCTCATGGCAAGCTCGTCAAGCTGACCGTACTCCATGCCCATCATTGCAGAAACGACCTTCAGAGCCGTTTCTGAAGAAAAAGAATAAATCAGGCTTCCTTCTATACTACCCGTCACACCGATAACGGTAACCACCGAGTGGGGAATCTCTATGTGCGACACCGCAGACGGCTTTCCCAGTTTTGGTTCCACCCTCAACACACTTTTTATGGTCTCGTACACAGATCCAATGAGGGCGTTCACTATCTTCGCATCCATACCAATTCCTCCTTCAAGACCAGCTTTTTCCGATGCTTATGTCAACCTCAAGAGGCACAGAGAGTTTCACCACATTTGTCATTTTGTTCTTCACCAGATCAACTAGTTCTTCTTTTTCCTCATCGGGAACCTCGAAGACCAGTTCGTCATGAACCTGAATGATCATTCTGGATTTCATGTTTCTTTTTCTCAGCTCCTCGTCTATATCTATCATAGCCAATTTTATTATATCTGCCGCCGTTCCCTGAATGGGGGTGTTTATTGCGATTCTTTCGCCTTCGGACTGGGTGTTCTTGTCCCTTGCCATGAGCTGGGGAATATCTCTTTTTCTTCCAAAGAGAGTCCTGACGTAGCCCTTCTCTTTTGCCTCTGCAACAACCTGCTGGATGTAGCTTCGCACCTTTGGATACAGTGTGAAATAGCTGATAATCATCTTTTCTGCTTCTTTAACCGGTATTCCAAGTCTCACAGAAAGACCGTACGGTGTGACACCGTATATTATAGAGAAGTTCACCATCTTTCCAACCCGTCGCATTTCTTCGTTCACTTCTTCTGGCTTTACGTTGTAGATCCTGGAGGCAGTCAAGGTGTGCACATCGATGCCCTCCTCGAAGGCCTTCACAAGGTTCTCATCACCACTGAGATGAGCGAGGATTCTGAGTTCTATTTGGGAATAATCCGCACTGACGATCCACCAGTCTGGATCCTGGGGCACAATCGCTTTTCTAATTTCTTTTCCCTCTTCGCTCTTTGTCGGAAGATTCTGAAGATTTGGATCACTGCTACTCAACCTGCCAGTGGCGGTACCCGTCTGGTGGAAAGATGCATGAATTCTTCCGGTTTTCGGGTTCACAAGTTTCGGAAGGGTGTCTATGTAGGTCGATTTCAGTTTCTGGATCTTTCTGTACTCGAGAATGAGGGGTACTATCTCGTGCTCATTCGCTATCTCTTCCAACACCTCTATCCTGGTAGAGTACTCTCCTGTTTTTGTCGTTTTTCCACGGGGTTTTATTCCCAGCTTCTCAAAAAGGATCTTTGAAACCTGTTTTGGAGAATTGATGTTGAAGGGCTCACCTGCTATCTGGTAGATTTTTTCGGCCAGTTCCTCGAGCTTTTTGCCGTACTCCTCCGAGAGCTTTTTCAGGAATTCTGTGTCCACATACACCCCGTTCAATTCCATGCGTGCAAGAACGTTCACAAGCGGCATCTCTATCCTGTAGAAGACGTTCTCAAGTTCCGCTTCATGGAGCTTCATGCTGAGTATCTTGTAGAGCCTATAAGTGATGTCTGCATCCTCGCAGGAGTAGTTCGCAGCCTTGTCTACCGGAACATCCGCAAAGCTGAAACCAAAAAGTGGTGAGGAAAACGACATCAGTTCCTGATAAGACGTCATTTTGTATCCGAGAAATTTCAAAGACAGATCTTCGAGATTGAATTTTTTCTCGTTTGGCTCCAGCAAATATGCAGCTATCATCGTGTCAAAATGCGGATAAACTGGCGATATACCCTTTACCATAAGAACCTTGTAGTCGTACTTCAGGTTCTGACCCACAATCTTCGAAGACGGGTCTTCGAGGATCTCTTTCAACTTCGACAGCACCAGTGTTTCATCAAGATTCTGGGCGTTTCTGTGATGAAGTGGAATGTAATAAGCTGTTTTCGGTTTGAACGACACGGAGATGCCGACTATCTCACAGTTGAACGGGTCAAGGGAGGACGTTTCAAGGTCCAGGGCAAAAGATGGAACCTCCTTCAGCTTTTCGATGAGATCTTCGAAGGTCTTATGATCCTTCACGATTTCGTATCCGGTGGGTTCTGCTTCTTCGTACAGTTGAAGTTCCTTCATGATGGAAGCAAACTCCAGTTCTTTCAATATCGGAAGTAGTTTTCTCTTGTCGTATCCTCTGTATTTCATCTCTTCCCAGTCCACTTCAACAGGTGCGTTCGTCACCAGAGTTGCAAGTTTTTTACTGAGGATGGCAACTTCCCTGTCTCTCAAGAGAGCCTTTCTCACTCTCTGGGGGAGTTCACGGGCATGCTCCAGAATGTCTTCAAGATTTCTGTACTTGCCGAGAAGCTGTACAGCGGTCTTTTCACCTATTCCCGTTACACCGGGAATGTTGTCTATCTCGTCTCCCGTCAGTGCTAGAAGATCCGGTATCTGATGTGGTTCCACACCGTATCTTTCTTTCACCTTTTTCGAATCGTAAAGCTCAAGATCCGATATCCCCTTGACGATTCTCCAGACCTTTATCTTCTCGTTTACAAGTTGAAGCATATCCTTGTCACCGGTTATTATGAAAATCTCATCAAAAAACGTGCAGCCCTTGACTGCAAGCGTGGCGATGATATCGTCTGCTTCGTATCCTTCCAGCTCCAGCACTTTGAAACCAAGAGCTTCTATCAGCCGCTTGATGTAAGGTAGCTGCTGAACTAGAAGATCCGGCGTCTTTGGCCTTTGCGCCTTGTACGCTTCGAGCAGTTTGTGTCTGAACGTCGCTGCCTTCTTGTCGAAGGCCACAGCCGCGTAGTCCTTTTCGGGTATAATGTGTTCCTTTATGAATTTAACGAGCATCCTGGCAACGCCATAGACGGCGTTCGTTGGAATTCCTGTGGATGTGGAAAGGGATCTGTCGAGGGCGTAATATGCCCTGTAGGCCAGGGCTGTGCCATCAAAGAGAAATAGTCTCGCCATTTTCCTGCATCCCCCTGAGCTCCTCCAGAAAATCCACCGCCCGTCTCAGATGTGGGATCACGATTGATCCTCCCACTACAAGGGCTACATCGAAGGCCTCGAATATCTCTTCGTCGCTCAGACCTTCCTGTACACACCTCACAAGATGGTACCTTATACAGTCATCACACCTCAGGACCATCGATGCAACAAGTCCCATCAACTCTTTGGTTTTCGTATCGAGCTTTCCCGGTCTGTACACGGACGTATCCAGGTTGAAGAATCGCTTGGTGATCAACGTTCCCCTGGAAAGCACCTTCTCGTTCAGTTTCCGCCTGGTCTCGACGAATTTTCTGTATTCCATGCTTTTCACCTCATTTTCGAGAAAAGTTCCACTTCGTCTGTTATGATACCATCGATATGAGCCTTTATTCTCTGGAAAATCTCGGGATCGTTCAGAGTCCAGACGAAGATCCTGATGCCCTTTTCTCTGAATCTATCACAGAGCTCTACCACGAACTCGCTTTCGAACGCCTGGTACGGAATGTGTAGAGAATAAGGGCGTTCTCTTTCAACACGATCAACAAAGCTCTGGATGTCTCCGTAGTTTTCCTCGTCTATAAGATATCCGTATCTTGTCCCTTTGAATTCTTCGTCCAGAAGGTCCAGGTCGAAAGAAGAAAAGATCTCGTTTTTTCTGCCTTTCGAAAGCTCAAGGGCAGGTCTTGCCGCTTCTCGTTCTTTTATTTCAACGTTCACAATCTTGTCGTCAGAGATGTGTTCGTACACCTCTTCCAGAGTAGTTATCTTTCCATCTGAAAGCTCTTTCAACTCATCGAGCGTGGCATCTTTCACCTTCAGATTCTTTCCAAATAGCCTTTTCAGATCCTCATCGTGTGACACCACCACTTTTCCATCCTTTGAAAGCCTCACATCGAGTTCCACACCATCCGCACCGTATTCGATGGCCTTGATGAACGCTTCCAGAGTGTTTTCCAGGTATTTCGCTGAGTAGCCCCTGTGACCAAGCACGATCATTCTTTCAACACCCCGTACACTCTGAAAACGTGCTTCACAAACTTGTCAACCCCATTTCGACCTTCCACGGTGAAAAACCATCTTTTTTTCCACCAAGAGACGATCCTTTTTCCGTCCAGTATCGTGGAAAACTTTCCCATGTTCGGCAGTTCCAGGATGCTTCTCACCGAGAGAAACCCCGATTTCTTTTTTACCGCCTTCCACACCTGCTTGGCATCTTCTCCCCTGTACGCATAAAGAAGCAAAACATCTCCTGTTTTCGACTCGAAGATTGCCACTTTTCCCTTCATTTCCACATCCCTGTATTGATCCACCTCTTTGATGTCTACCAGTCTGTACTCCTGATTCTCCAGTATCTGAAGAGCGGTCTCCACAGAGTAGGCATCAGGTGGAACCTCTATTTGAAAAAACGAGCAGGCAGAGAGAAGAAAAACGATCGCTATCAGAAGCAACCATCTCACTTTTCATCACCTTCTCCTATCTTCAAAAGGGCCAGGAATGCCTCCTGGGGAATGGTAACACGCCCTATTTCCCTGAGTCTTTTCTTTCCCTCCTTTTGTTTTTCCAGGAGTTTCATCTTTCTTGTCACATCTCCACCGTAACACTTGGCGAGGACGTCCTTTCTGAGCGCTTTTATATCGGCTCTTGCTATTATCCTGCCTCCTGCTTTTGCCTGAATCGGTATCTGAAATTGATGTCTCGGGATCAACTCTTTCAGTTTTTCCACCATCTTTTTTGCCACCGGGTAAGCCTTCGATCTATGAACGACGAAAGAGAGTGCATCGACAGGTTCTTTGTTGACCAGAATCGTCACTTTCACCAGGTCGCTTTTTCTGTACTCTTTGAATTCGTAGTCCATCGATGCATAGCCTCTGCTCACTGCCTTCATTTTATCAAAGAAGTCGTAGATTATCTCAGAAAGTGGAGCATCAAACCTCAGTATCACACGATTTCTCCCGGCGTTCTCTGTTGCCCTGAGTTCTCCTCTCTTTTCGTTCTGAACGAGGTTGATGAGTGGTCCTATGTAATCGGTGGGCGTTATTATCGAAAGATCAACGTAGGGCTCGTACACTTCCAGTATTTCTCCCTCTTCCGGAAATTTTGAAGGATCGGTGATCTCCAGTTCTTCTCCGTTTCTCAAAACAACTTTGTACCTGACGTTCGGAGCCGTCAAAATGACTGCCAGATCGAATTCTCTCTCTATTCTTTCTCTCACAACGTCCATATGAAGAGGTCCGAGAAAACCACATCTGAAACCGAATCCCAGAGCAGGAGACATGGTGGGTTCAAAATACAGGGCAGAATCGTTGAGCTTCAACTTTTCAAGGGCTTTTCTGAGTTCCTCATAGTACTCTGGAAGTCCTGGAAACATCCCTGCGAATACCATGGGTTTTATCTCTCTGTATCCTGGAAGCGGCTCTTCGACCGGATCGTCGGCGGATGTTATGGTGTCTCCCACCCGAGCGTCTCCCACTTCTTTTATACCTGCTATCACATATCCAACTTCTCCCGCACTGAGTGCGTCCACTGGTGTCATCTCTGGTAGGAACACTCCGACTTCCTGCACTTCGTAGACCTTTTTGTTTGAAAAGGTCATGATGCGATCGCCGGGCTTGACCTGCCCATCGAAGAGACGAATGTGCACAATAACACCTTTGTAGTTGTCGTATTTGGCGTCGAATATGAGTGCTTTGAGTTTTCCGTTGATGTCCCCTTTAGGTGGAGGAACTCTTTTAACTATGGCCTCAAGAAGTTCTCTAACACCCGTACCTTCCTTGGCACTGACGAGCAGTATTTCTTCGTCTTTCACACCGAGAAGATCCTTTATCTCAAGGGCTGTCTCTTCGATGTTTGCGTTTGGAAGATCTATCTTGTTTATCACAGGGATTATCTCCAGGTCGTGCTCTATGGCAAGATAGGTGTGCGCAACGGTCTGGGCTTCTACTCCCTGAGTTGCATCCACAAGCAGCACGGCTCCTTCACAGGCTGCCATGCTTCTTCCCACTTCGTAAGAGAAATCCACATGGCCCGGTGTATCGATTATGTTTATCTCGTAGGTGTTCCCGTCTTCGGCTGTGTACATAACCTTCACCGGCTGGGCCTTTATCGTGATACCACGCTCTCTTTCTATGTCCATCATATCCAGGTACTGGTCTCTCATCTTCCTTTTATCCACTGTGTTTGTGATCTCGAGAATTCTGTCCACAAGAGTTGTCTTTCCATGATCAATGTGGGCGATTATACAGATGTTCCTGATCAGGTCGGGTCTGTACACTCACAGATCACCTCCGGAGAAATTAACCTCACTTTTGAATTTTACCATTTCGTTTTTTCAACTTCTCTGTGATATACATTCAAAAGGAAGGAGGGAGGTTTATGAGACGAATCGATCTCAACGGAAGATGGCAAATCAGAGATTCGAAGGGGGAATTCTCCCTTGTGGGGCTTGTCCCGGGAGTCGTTCAGGCTGATCTGGTCAGGGAGGGATTGCTTCCCCATCCCTATGTGGGAACCAACGAAGATCTTTTTAAAGAAATCGAAGATAGAGAGTGGATCTACGAGAGAGAGTTCAACTTTCGGGAAGATCTCTTAGACGAAGATAGGGTCGACCTTGTCTTCGAAGGAATAGATACACTGGCCGACGTTTACCTGAACGATGTGTATCTTGGAAGCACAGAAGACATGTTCCTGGAGTATCGGTTCGACATCAAAGGTGTGCTGAAAGAGAAGAATCACCTCAGGGTGTTCATAAAGTCTCCTGTGAAAGTTCCAAAGACCCTTGAACAAAATTACGGGGTGCTGGGTGGTCCAGAGGACAGCATCAGGGGTTACATTCGAAAAGCTCAGTACTCCTACGGATGGGACTGGGGTGCTCGAATTGTAACGAGTGGTATCTGGAGACCCGTTTACATTGAAACGTACAGAAAAGCCCGTCTTCAGGACTCCACCGCTTACCTCGTTGATCTGAAGGGAAAGGATGCCGTGGTAAAAGTGAACGGGTTCGTTTATGGAGAAGGGGATCTTTCAGTCGATGTTTTTGTAAACGGCGAGAAGATGGGAAGTTATCAGGTGATGGAGAAAAACGGTGAAAAGTTCTTCGAGGGTGTTTTCAGCCTGAAGAACGTGAAACTCTGGTACCCTTGGAATGTTGGAGAACCGTACCTCTACGATTTCACCTTCATTCTGAAAGAATCGGAAAAAGAAGTATACAGGGAAGAGAAAAAAATCGGTTTGAGAAAGGTAAGGATTTTACAGGAACCAGATGGTGAAGGAAAGACTTTCATCTTCGAGATCAACGGTGAGAAAGTCTTCGCAAAGGGAGCAAATTGGATACCGGCGGACAACATCCTCACATGGTTGAAAACAGAAGATTACGAGAAACTCGTAAAGATGGCAAAAGAGGCCAACATGAACATGCTGAGGGTCTGGGGTGGCGGGATCTACGAGAGCGAAGATTTCTACAAACTGTGTGACGAACTTGGGATCATGGTATGGCAGGACTTCATGTACGCGTGTCTGGAATATCCAGATCATCTGCCATGGTTCAGAAAGTTAGCAAACGATGAGGCAAGAAAGATCGTGAGAAAACTCAGGTACCATCCTTCCATCGTTTTGTGGTGTGGTAACAACGAGAACAACTGGGGATTTGACGAATGGGGTAACATGTCAAGAAAAGTGGACGGTATCAATCTGGGAAACAGACTCTACCTTTTCGACTTTCCCAGAATATGTGCAGAGGAAGATCCCGCAACTCCGTACTGGCCTTCCAGCCCGTACGGTGGAGAGAAGGCAAACAGTGAAAAAGAAGGTGACAGGCACGTCTGGAACGTATGGAGCGGCTGGATGAACTACGATCATTACGAAAAAGACACCGGAAAGTTCATAAGCGAGTTCGGTTTTCAGGGAGCCCCCCATATGAAGACGATTGAATTCTTCTCAAAACCACAGGAAAGAGATCCATTTCACCCGGTAATGCTGAAACACAACAAGCAGGTCGAAGGGCAGGAAAGACTCATCAGGTTCATCTACGGAAACTTTGGCCGCTGCAGAGACTTCGAAAGTTTTGTTTATCTGTCTCAGCTCAATCAGGCAGAGGCGATCAAGTTCGGTGTGGAACACTGGAGAAGCAGAAAATACAAAACGGCAGGAACGCTCTTCTGGCAATTGAACGACAGCTGGCCTGTTTTCAGTTGGTCTGCCGTGGATTACTTCAAAAGACCAAAAGCACTGTACTATTACGCAAGAAGGTTCTTCGCGGACGTGCTTCCGGTTGTGAAGAAAGTCGATGGCAAGGTGGGTCTTTTTGTTGTGAGCGATCTCAGAGAGCTTAAAAAAGCCAGTGTCAGATTTGCAGCCTACAGAGTGTCAGGAGATCTGGTGTTTGAAAAGTTCTACGATGTCACGTTACCAGCAGATTCAGTAACCCTGGTGGATACCGTTTCCACTTCGGATGATCTGGTGTTCTTTGTAGAAGTGAGGGTAGAAGGCAGATCTTTCAAGAACTACAGGATCCTGAAGAAATGGAGAGAGATGGACGTTCCAGATCCGGGGATCTCGGTGATTGAAAAAGAGAATGAAATCGAAATAACAGCAGAAAGGCCTGCTTTCGGTATCAAGATCCTCTCAGAGGAACTGCCAGAAGACGACTTCCTGTTCCTTGAGCCCGGAGAAAAGATCATTCTCAAAAAGCCAGGTGGGTTTTTCGATGTGAAATCCCTTTTTGATTATCTAGAAAGATGAAAGCCCCCTTGAGGGGCTTTCATTTCACATCCATCTTTCTCTTTATCTGAGTGATCAGCTGTTTCAATCGACTCGCTTTCCTGTAGTCTTCGTTCTTTATGGCTTCCTTCAATTTTCGCTCAAGAAACGCTATCTTCCTTTCGTTCAGAAGGACTTCCCTTTCCTGTGGATGCCATTTTCCAAACATCTGCTCCATCACATAGACAGGAATCTCTACGAAAACAGCCATTTCATCTTCAAAAACATGTCTTCCTTTTTTGAGGGTCTCGTCCGGAACACCAGCAATCTTTCTGAGAGGCACGCTGTTTCTCAGAACTTCGACTACACATTTTTTGCAGTAAGAGATCTTTTTCTCTACACCATCGAAATCTATTTGATAGAAATAGGAAGCTTTTTGACCACATTTCATGCATCTCATACTCTCACCTCTAAAGAGTTGTAAACGGACATTGCCTTGTCTATTCCTTCGTTAAGAATTGTCACCAGTGCATTTCTGGAAAGCTCAAAGACTTTCTGAAGTACTTTGAATTCCTCTTCTGAAAATTCTCCCAGAACGAAGTCCACCAAATTCATTCCCTCTGGTTTCTCTCCTATTCCGATTCTTATGCGCTTTATCTCCTGTGTTCCGAGTGCCTGAATTATCGACTTCATTCCGTTGTGTCCACCATCTGAACCTTTCTTTCTGATCCTGATCTTTCCAAGCTTCAGACTCACATCGTCGTACACTACTATTATATCATCCACGTTCACTCGAAAGAAACGCATTATATAAGGCATAGCAACACCGCTGAGATTCATGTAAGTCAGCGGTTTCACAAGTACAATTTCGTGGCCATCCAGTTCTGTCTTGTTCCACTCGAAAAATTTTTCCGACTTCCAGCCTTTGCTTTTCAAGTAATCCAGAAAAAGGAAACCCACGTTATGCCTCGTGAAGGCATAACGTGGGCCTGGGTTTCCCAGCCCCACAACGACCATTTACTCTTCTTCCTCTTCTTCCTTCCTCTTTATTACTTCCGGTTCTGCTACTTCTTCTTCTACTTCTTCTTCCTCGATGGATACTTCTTTAGGAACAAGGATGGATACCACTGCTTCTTCATCTTCCAGAAGACATTTCACACCCTCTGGGAGCTTCAGATCCCTTGCGTGGATCACATCTCCAAGATCCAGTGAAGAAACATCCACTTCTATCTCCTGTGGTACCCTGTCGGGGTCTGTTTCAACGGGGATCTCTTCATGGTAGACTTCAAGGAAGCCACCTTTTTCCACACCGACGGGTTTTCCTACCACTTTGAGAGGAACGTTGATCCTCATCCTGTGACCCTTGACGGGTTCATAAAAATCCACGTGGACGATCGCTTCGGAGACCTTGTCTCTCTGGATCATCTTCAAGAACACGGTCTTCTCAGACACGGTCCTTTCCTCATCATCCTTGATAACCAGACGAATGGGAGTGGTTTCGGTTATCGTGTGGAAGACCTTTTCAAGCAGCGATCTTTTTATCTTCACGGGAATAGGATCCGTTGCGGGTCCGTACACAACGGCTGGTACTTCTCCTCTTCTTCTGAGGCGCTTTGCTTCTCTTTTGCCCTTCGGTGTTCTCAATCTGACCTCTAGACTTACCATCTTTTCTCCCTCCTGTAGGTCTTCATCTGAAGAGTATGCTCACCGACAGATGCTTTCTGATCCTCATGATAGCTTCTCCTATCAGGTTTGCCACTGAGATAACCTTAACCTTTTCAGGCAGCCTTTCATGGTAAATGGTATCCGTTATGTAGACGGTGTCTATCGGGGAATTCTCTATTCTCTCGAGGGCGTTCTCCGAGAACACCCCGTGTGTTGCACAGGCGATGATCTTTTTCGCACCGGCTTTCTTCAAAGCCTCAGCACCCTTCACTATCGAATGGGCAGTATCTATTATATCATCAAAAAGGATAACTACCTTGTCCTTCACTTCTCCTATTATGTTTACAACCTCCGCCACGTTGTCACTCGGTCTTCTTTTGTCAAGTATGGCAAGGGATGTTTTCAGTCGTTCTGCCATTCTTCTTGCCCTTCTCACTCCACCCACATCTGGAGACACAACCACCGTCTCTTCGGGGACTATCTCCTCTCTTTTTTGCAGTTCTTCTGCAAACACAGGATAACTCCACAGATTGTCAACCGGTATGTCGAAGAATCCCTGAATCTGTTCTGCGTGAAGATCGACCGTGAGAACTCGCGTTGCTCCAGCCACCGTGATCAAATTTGCCACCAGTTTGGCACTTATCGGGTCTCTTCCCTTTGCTTTTCTGTCTTGCCTTGCGTATCCATAGTAAGGAATAACGACGGCTATCGTGTTGGCTGAAGCCCTCTTGAACGCATCGATCATGATGAGAAGTTCCATCAAGTTTTCGTTGACCGGGGGAGATGTGGATTGAATGAGGAATATGTCATGGCCTCTCACTGTCTCGTTTATTCGGACGTTTATCTCCCCATCAGCGAACCTGCCAACCTCGCAGTCACCGAGCTGAAGATTCAGGTACCTTGCTATCTTCTCTGCAAGAGGCTTGTTAGAATTTCCAGCAAAAACCTTCATCTCGTTTGAAAAAGACATATCATTCCTCCTTTCTCTTCAGTACCCACCCTTCTTTCACGATCTGGCGGGCTCTTCCCAGACCCAGAGAGTATGGAGGAACGTCTTCTGTGATCACAGATCCGGCTCCTATGAGGGCTCCCTTTCCTATACGAACAGGTGCCACCAGTGATGTGTTGCTTCCTATGAAGGTTTCGTCTTCGATGAAAGTGGGGTTTTTCCTCTTTCCATCGTAGTTGCACGTGATGGTGCCGGCTCCTATGTTCACGTTCATTCCAACATAAGCATCCCCTATGTAACTGAGATGCTGGGCCTTCGTTCCCTCTCCAATTGTACTTTTTTTGATTTCAACAAAATTTCCGATTTTTGACGATTTCTTCAAAACGGTTCCCTCTCTCAGCCTTGCGAAAGGTCCAACGGAAACATCGTCCTCTATCACGCTTTTGAAGCACTCTGAGCGCATTATTTTTACGTTGTTCCCCACTTCGCAGTCCACGATGCGGCTCAAGGGGCCTATTTCGCAGCCTTCACCTATTCTCGTTTTCCCTTCTATGAAGGTCATGGGATATACAATCGTGTCCATCCCAATCTCCACCGAATAATGTATGTATGTGGTGTTCGGATCCAGTATCGTAACACCGTTTTCGAGAAGTTCTTCTATTTTTCTTCTTCTCAGCTGATCTTCAAGCCAGACCAGGGTTTTCCTTGTGTTCACTCCTGTGATCTCCAGAGGATCTGCTGTTCTGACAACCCGAACATTCTCAGCGAGGTTCACCGCATCTGTGAGGTAGTACTCTCCTTTCGCATTGTCGTTCTTGATCTTTGGAAGCACTTCCAAGAGAAACTCACCAGAAAAGACGTAAAAACCCGTGTTGATCGTTTTGATTCCTTTCAGATTCTCCGGAAGATCCACTTCCTCTATTATCCTGTATCTTCCCCCGTCCCCCACAACCCGACCGTATCCAGAAGGATCCTCCACGTCTGCCACAAGGATCGTGACATCCGCTCCTTTTCTGTGTTCTTCGATCATCCTCTTGAGGGTGTTTTCACTTATCAGTGGGACATCCCCGTATAGGATGATAACATCATCGTCTGGTTCTAAAAAACTTCTTGCACACATCACAGCGTGTGCTGTTCCCAGTTGCTCTTCCTGGATGAAAATCCTAACCCATTCTGGAAGGTGTTTTCTGACCTTTTCTGCTTCAAAACCGAGAACAACACCAACTTCCTGGGCCACCTTCCCCGCCGTATCGACCACCCATTCTATCATGGATTTGCCGGAGAGTCTGTGTAGAACTTTCGGTATTCTGGACTTCATCCTTGTTCCCTTTCCGGCAGCCAGGATGAGCGCCTTCATGGTTTCACCTCTCAAAACCAGTTTTTCTTTTCAATATCCAGTTCGTTCAGTTCTCCCTTCAAGAATCCTTCGATCTCTTCTTTTGTTATCTCGTCCTCCACGAACACCCTCTTTTCCCTGGGGAAAGTCTCGAAAACGTGATGAACAATCGGCTTTTGTGAGATCTCCATGGCAAACAGTATCATCTGAAGCGCCTCGTGAATTTCCTCATCTGAGTATTTCTTTCTGAGATAGTGAATGTGTTTTTCCATGAGATCGAAGATGTCTTCCTGAGATTCCTCAAGGACGTTCAGTATATCATCCAGAGCACTCACACTCTCTCCTCCAGCATCTTTTTGAACTCAAGCGCGTTCATCGCCGCCTGCCCCCTATAGCAGTTGTTGAAAAAAACATACGTTTCCTTCACCTTCTGAGATACACTCAGTACATCGTTCAAGAAAGAACTCAACTCTTCACGGCTGTACAGATAATTGTACCGTTCTTCACCTTCCGCTTCAAACCAGCGCTCGTTCCTCCCATGGAATCTGAAGTAAGCATAATCCGTTGTCACGATGGGTCTGTAAGGAAACAGACCCGGAATCTTCGGTGCGTCCACTATCACAAAGGTTATCTTCTGTTCCTTCAAGAAGTGATACACATCGTCTCTGTCCCAGGAACTGTGGCGAAATTCGCACGCAAGATGATATGGAAATCTCTCATTCAACCGCTTCAGATACTCCAGATTGCCGGAAGAATATTTGAACGAAAACGGAAACTGGGCAAGGGTCATCTTCAACCTTCCCTCTTCGATGAGTGGTTTCAACTCCTCCGCGAAGCTTTCAATCTCGTCTTTCGGATCTTTTCCCTCTTTCCAGAGCACATGCGTCACGTTTCCCGGAAGCTTTACGGTAAAATAGAAATCGGAAGGGGTCTTTCTCAACATTTGCACAAAAGAGCGCCACGATGGTCGTGTATAATATGTGAAGTTCAACTCGACTATTCTAAACCCGAGTACTGCCCAGTAATATTTTAAAAACTGAGAGGGTTTCAGATGCTCAGGATACACTACTCCTTTCCAATCTTCAAAGGAAAAACCACTCGTTCCCACATAAACCATCCGTTCTTTCCCCTTCTGGAAGAATACTTCAATATGTATTGTACAACACACATGGAGGAATGAAAGATGAAAAAACTCGTGTTTGAACATCTCGATGAAGAAAAACTCAAAAGACTGGCTGAGGTGATGACAGGGGCATTGAAGGGAGGAGAGGTAGTTGTACTGTCAGGTGAACTCGGCGCAGGAAAGACGACGTTTGTGAGGGGAATGGTCAGGGCGATTGGACTGGATGAATCCATCGTGAGGAGTCCTACCTTCACGCTCATGAACGTTTATCCCGGAGCGAAGACGATATACCACCTTGATCTTTACAGGGTGAAGGATCCCGAGTTTCTCCTTCTCGATGTTGAAGACGTGCTGGAGAGTGAAGAAGGAGTGCTGGTTGTGGAATGGGGAGACCTGTTTGAAAACTTCTGGCCAGAAGATGCGATAAAGGTGAAGATCGAGGTGGCGGATGAACTTTCCAGGAACGTTGAAATCTCAATACCTGAGGAGGTGAACTATCTTGTCGAAGCAGTCAAAAGAGGTGGAAAAGAGCTTCAAGGTTCTTGAAAAATACGCCAGACAGCAGGAGCGAGATATAGAGATTCCAGACAGCCTTCCCTGTATTCCTCTGAGAAACGGTCTGGGAGTCTTTCCGAACACCGTCGTTCCCTTTTACGTTGGAAGGGAAAAATCTCTCATTGCACTCGAAGAGGCGATGGAAAAATACAATAGACTTCTCTTTGTTGTCAACCAGATCGATCCGTCCGTTGAAAATCCAGGCCCTGAAGACCTCTACAGAGTTGGAACGATCGTCAAGGTTCTTCAGATAATGAAACTTCCCGACGACACCTTCAAAGTGTTGGTTGAGGGACTGGAACGAGCCCGCGTGGAGGATTTCATCTCCACAGAACCTTTCTTTTTGGTGAGACTTGAGGTTTTGAAGGTGAAATACCGGAAGACGAAAAAATTGGAAGCACTGATGCGTAGTGTGAAGGACAAGGCGATCAGGTACTTCAACCTAACCAGGAAGTTTCCACAGGAAACCCTCGTCACGTTGAAGGAAATGCAGGATCCAGACAGGCTGGCTGATTTTGTGGCCTCCATTCTACCCGTTCCCCTTGAGACAAAGCAAGAACTCCTTGAAACGGTCCATCCCTTGCATCGCCTCGAAAAGGTCCTCTCCATTCTGGTGAAGGAAATAGAGATACTGGAAATAGAAGAGGAGATAGAAAAGAAGGTAAAAGACAGGATAGAAAAGACACAGAGAGAGTACGTCCTGCGCGAAAAACTCAGGGCCATAAAAGAGGAACTGGGGGCGGAAGAAGAGGTAGAGATCAGGGAACTCTACGAAAAAGTTGAAAAGGGCGACTATCCAGAGTACGTGAAAGAGAAAGCAGTGAAAGAAATCCAGAGACTGGAGAAGATGTCCCCCTACAGTGCTGAGGCCACCGTTGTGAGGACCTATCTGGACTGGTTGCTGAACCTTCCCTGGAACGTTACAACGGAAGACAGAATAGACGTGAAAGAGGCAAGAAAGATTCTGGACAGGAATCACTACGGCCTGGAAGAGGTGAAAGAGAGGATCCTGGAGTACCTCGTTGCAAGGAAATTTTCAAAGAATCTCAAGGCACCGATTCTGTGTCTTGTCGGGCCTCCAGGTGTTGGAAAGACTTCCCTTGGAAGAACCATAGCCGAGGCCATGGGAAGAAGATTCGGAAGAATGTCCCTTGGAGGGCTGAGGGATGAAGCCGAGATAAAGGGGCATCGCCGAACCTACGTTGGTGCCATGCCCGGAAGAATCATCCAGATAATCAGAAGAGTTGGAACGAAAAACCCGGTCATCCTGCTGGACGAAGTGGACAAGATGGGTATCAGTTTCCAGGGAGATCCTGCCTCGGCACTTCTCGAAGTTCTCGATCCAGAGCAGAACAAAGATTTTGTGGATCACTACCTTGAGATACCGTTTGACCTTTCTCAGGTCCTCTTCATCACAACAGCGAACGTACTCCACACGATCCCACCGGCCCTCAGAGACAGGATGGAGATCATAGAGATACCGGGATACTCTGATCCGGAAAAGTACCACATCGCAAAGGATTACATCGTTCCACGAATCGCAAACCAGTATGGTCTGTCACGGATAGAATTCACCCCCGGTGCGATCAAGAAGATCATAAGGGAATACACAAAAGAAGCGGGTGTGAGAAATCTGGAAAGGATCATAGAAAAGGTTGTAAGAAAAAGTCTTGTAAAAAAAGAGAGGAAACATCTGAAAATAGGAACAAAGGACGTGGAGGAACTACTTGGTCCGGCTGTCTACAGAGCGGAAGACGTGCTGGAAGAAGATACGGTTGGGGCTGTCACCGGGCTTGCCTGGACACCAGCAGGTGGAAGTGTTTTGATCGTGGAAAGTCTTCTTGTTCCGGGCAAAGGAAACCTCATACTGACAGGTTACATGGGAGACGTCATGAAAGAATCCGCTAAAATCGCTCTCAGTGTGGTGAGAAAAATGTGCGGAGAAGAATGCAGGGATGTTTTCGAAAAAAACGACATACACATACATGTTCCCGAAGGTGCCGTGCCAAAGGATGGACCTTCAGCAGGTATTACCATCACCGTGGCTCTATACTCTGCCGTCACAGGGAAAAAAGTGAAAAAAGACGTGGCGATGACGGGAGAGATCACCTTAAGAGGAAAGATACTTCCGGTTGGAGGAATCAGAGAAAAACTCCTCGCAGCAAAGAGAGCAGGGATAAAAAAGGTGATCCTTCCAGAGCGCAACAGACCAGACGTTGAAAAAATACCAAAGGAGTATTTGAACGGACTGGAAATCGTGTTCTGTAGGGAAATAACGGATGTTCTGAAGGAGGCAGTGCTCGGGTGAAAAAAGACGTGTTCTACGTGGTCGTTTTGACGGTATTTGCACTTCTTTTCACCATCACGTACTTTTCTTACAGGACACTCAACGAAAGGGTTGAGTACACCGAAAAACTGGTGAAGGCTTACGAACTCTACATATTTTCCGATTACGAAAAATTCGCTGATTACGTCGAAAAAGAAGGACTTAAAATAGAGGGAATGGACCTTCTAAAAGAGAAAAAAGCACGATCTCTTCTTGCAGAGGCAAAGGATCTGTACAAACTTGCCAATTACGGAGAGGCCCTTGTTCTGTTCGAAAAGGTATCGAATCTGACAGAAAACGAAGAGATCAAGAAAATAGTAGATTTCTACGTAGAAGAGTGCAAGAAAAAACTGGCGGGTGATTGAATTGGAAGAACTGAAGATCCTCCACACCGCAGACTGGCATTTTGGTCTCACTTCCTGGAGCAGTTCAAAACCCAGGGACCGTAGAGCCGAAATAAATGAAGCGCTGGATAGGGTGATCGAAGAGGCAAGGAAAGAAGGTGTGGATCTTTTCCTGGTGGCAGGGGATCTGCTTCACAACAGATCGAATCCCGGTGTCACCGCGATGAAAGATGTTATGGAGTACCTAAAGAAGATGCTGCAGATCGCACCGGTTGTGGTACTTCTGGGCAACCACGACTGGCGCGGCCTGACGGCGTTTGGAGACCTGCTTCAGGTTCTATCGGATGACCTTGTCTTTTTGAGATATCCAGAACCCGTGGATGTTGTTGCAGGAAGAGGTCAGAAAGTGAGGATCCTTCCCTTCCCATATCCAGAAGAATCGGAGGATCTCGAAGCGAAAATCTCCAGAGGAAGGGATTTCAGGCAGTGGCTTGAGAAGAAACTGGCAAAACTCAAAGAGGCGGGCAAAGAGGATTTTGCCGTGTTTGTGGGTCATTTCACGGTGGAAGGACTGGAGCCTTACGCGGGCGCTGAACAGGGAAGAGAAATCGTGATAAATCGAAACCTCATACCGTTCTTTGCTGACTATGTGGCTCTTGGGCATTTACATGGCTTTCATGTGGTTCAGGAACAACCGTTGATGATCTACTCTGGGTCTCCCATAAGACTGGATTTCGGTGAGGAAAAGGATGAAAAGGGTGCCGTGCTTGTGGTCGTGAAAAAAGGCAGCGAGCCTGTTTTCAGAAAAATTGACACCAACCCGCTTCCTCTGAAAACCCTCTTTTACAGAACACTGGACACATCGGCCAGAAGAGAAATAAAGGATTTCTGTCGGACCTTTCCCGGTTATGTGAGGATCACCTACGAAGAAGATCTCCTCAACATGGCCCACGAACTTCTGGGTGAGATCGACAACGTGGTAAAGGTGGAAAAAAGAATCGAAAAGGTGTTTCAAAGCGGTGTGGATGACGTGAGGGAGGAGATATCAAAACTGGACTTTTTTGAACTCTTCAAAGAATACGTGAAGACCCGCGTGAAAGATCATGAGAATCTCATAAAGCTCTTTGAGGAATTACTCGAAGAGGTGAAAGGGAATGAGACCTGAAAGGCTTGTGGCCAAAAATTTTCTCGGTTTGAAAAGCGTGGATATAAACTTCGAAAAGGGTATCACGATCATAGAGGGACCAAACGGAGCCGGAAAGTCTTCGATATTCGAAGCCATTTCCTTTGCGCTGTTTGGAGAGGGTATAAGGTACGGAAGAAACGTTTATGATTATGTGAACACAGAATCTCCAGAAAGAAGAGCACAGTTGATCTTCCGTTTTGAACGTGGAGGCAAAAGATATGAAGTCCTGAGAGAAATAGAATCTGGTGTGAGAAAGAAACATTCTGCTGTCCTCGTTGAAGTGCTCGAAGAAGGAAAGAAAGCAAGACAGGCGGTGAAGGTGGATGATGTAAGAAAAAAAATCGAAGAGATACTGGGGGTGGACTCCAGAACCTTTACAAAAACGATCTTTCTCCCACAGGGAAAGATCGACGAACTTCTAAAATCAACCCCCGGTGAGATATCAAGAATCATATCGGATGTCTTTCTGGACGAGGACATCCTGAAAAGGCTGGAAGACACCCTCAACAAAAAGATGAACGAACTGAACCAGGAAACCTCAGGTTACGAAAGACTTCTTTCAGAGATCATCAGTTACCTCGACAGGTACAGACTGGAAGATTTGAAGAAAAAACTCTCAGATCTGTTGAGTGAAAAGAAAAGACTTCTGGATGAAGAAGAAAAACTTCGAGGTGAAGAAAAAAGGCTGTCTTATCTTGTTGAACGATACCGGGAGATAGTGGAAAAGAAAGAAAGGCTGAAAAAACTTCTTCAGGAGAAGACGCGGCTGGAAGAAGAAGTGAAACAGGAAAGGAAAATAAAGAAGGCAAAGGAACTCAAGCCCATCTTTGAAGAGTTGCGCATCAGAGAAAGCAATCTAAAACGCATTTCCGATGAGATAAACAGATATGTAGAGCGCCTCAGAAAACTTCAAACAGAAAGAGAAAACGCATCAAAAAGGCTTTTGCTGTACGAAGAGGATCTTTCGCGCAAGAAAGAACAGGCCGAGAAACTTCGCCGTGGGTTGGAAGAGGCTGAGGAAATATTGGAGAGATCACGACCGATTCTGGAAAAGATGATCAGAACGCTTGAATCCATAAGGCAAGCAGAAGAAGAGGTGGAAAAACTTCACAAAGATCTGGAAGAAAAGAAAAGAGAACTTCTCCGCATTGAAGGTATAGTTGAAGAGAAAAAAACTGTTCTTGAAGAAACAAAGAAGAGCCTTGCTGAGTTGAAGAAGAACCATCTTGCATGGCTGGTGTATCAAATAGCCTCACAACTGAATGATGGAGACACATGCCCGGTATGTGGTGGAGAGTACCACGGTAAGGCAAAGGCAGTTGACTTCGATCGTGAACAGTTTGAAGAGATGGAAAAGAGAAAGTCTTCTCTGGAAAGCGAACTTGTGATCCTTGAAGAAAGAAAGAAAAGTCTTTCATCGGCCATCGAGGAAACAAAAGAATCTCTGATGAGCAGAGAAAAAGATCTGAGTGCACTGAAAAAAGAAAAAGAAAGGATGGAAGAAAATCTCAACCGGCTTGGTTACAGAGAAGGAATGGAAAGAACCCTCAAAGAAAGAAGAAGAGCTGTCGAAGAACTCGAAAAAGAGTGCAGGATTCTTTCAGAGAAAATAATCTCAGAGAGAACAAAGATCGAGCAGTTTGACGATCAGATCAGAAATATAATGGATGAGATGAAAGCAAAAAGAAGAGAACTTGAAGATTCAAAGGCAGAACTGTCCCATCTGAAGGAAGATTTCATGAAAAGATTAGAAGACGCAGGCCTAAACTTTGAAGAGTTCAGGACACTGGTGAACGAAGAACCAAAGAACGCAGAAGACAGGCTGAAAGCCGTTGAAACGGAGATCCGTCTTCTCGAAGAAGACATCGAAAAAGAAAAGGATCTGAGCCCGGAAATACTGGAAGAACACAAAAAGATTCTGGATCATCTTGAGAAAATAAAAGAAAAACTCTCCGAGTTGAACAGAGAAGAGGGCAGCATACGACACATACTGGAAGAGGTGAAAGCAAAAGAGGAAAAGAGAAAAGAACTGGAAAGCAAACTGCTCGAGTTGAAAAAAAGGCTCGAAGACTTCGGACTTTTGAAGCGGCTTCTTTTCCGGAAAGATGAATTCTATTCGTATTTCACAGAAAAGGTGCTCGAAGCTGTTCTGAAGCGAACAAATTCCTATCTGGAAGTGCTGACAAACGGTCGATTCGAAATAGATTTTGTTTCTGGCAAAGGATTTGTTATATACGATAGAGGGACAGAGAGAATGGCAAGTGGACTCTCTGGAGGGGAAAGTTCCCTTATAGCGATCTCTCTTGCGATGTCGCTGGCAGAAGTTGCTTCCGGAAGACTCGATGCATTTTTCATAGATGAAGGCTTTTCAAGCCTCGACACAGAAAACAAAGCAAAAGTTGCCTCCGTTTTGAAAGAATTGAAGAAACTAAACAAGGTGATCGTTCTGATAACGCACGACAGGGAATTTTCGAATGCCTTCGAAAGAAAACTGAGAATAGAGGAAGGAGTTGTTGTGTCGAATGAATGAGGAAAGGAGAAAAAAAGAAGAACTGATAGAGAGGATCATCAAAGAAAAGGGTGAAGAGGCTTTTCCAAAACTGATAGAACTACTGGAGGACGAGGATCCAGAGGTGAAAGAGATCGTCGCGGAGGTGTTCTACAGATTCGGAGACAGAGCGAGGGAATTTCTCTTCAACGAGATACAGAAAAGAAGAGAAAAGGGCTTTGAGAAGAACGACATCACGAACCTCTACATAGTGGATATCCTTGGAGATCTAGGAGAAAAGAGAATGAAAAACATCCTCTACGAACTCATGGAAAAATACGACTCAGAAGAGGCCCTGCTTGTGATATACGAAGCGCTGGCAAAGATAGGTGAGGGAGAGGTGTTCCTGCCGGAACTGGAGTACCTCATGTTCGAAGATTCCTACAGAAAAGAACTCTGCGAACAGGTGGCCATGGTCCTGGCACACATACCGAACGAGAGGTCTTTGAAGATACTCCTGAGGTCCCTGAAAAGCAACGAGTTTTCTGAAGATCAAAAAGAGTTCTTTAGAAAGGCAGTGGAGATGATACTGTACAAAAAGCCAGAACTTGCCTCACTCATAGACGAAAACGAAAGAAAGGAGCTGGGATTATAGTCGAACCTGTCGTTGCGGAGAACATCAAAAAATCCTACGGTAAAAAACAGATACTGGAAGGTGTTTCCCTTCACGTGAAAAAAGGAGAGTCCCTCGGTGTTGTTGGGAAAAATTCGGCCGGTAAGACAACTCTTTTAAAGATCCTGGCGACCATCCTGAAACCGGACGAGGGAAGACTGATCCTCTTTGGAAAAGATGCCCTCAAGGATCTCAAGAGTGTCCGCAAGAAGATAGCCTTCGTTCCGGAGTTTCCCTCCCTCCTGGAGGAACTCTCCGTTTATGAGAACCTTATGTTCTTTTCTCAACTCAAGGGTGCCAAAGTGAAGGATTCGTTGATATCAGATCTCATGCTGGAACCCTTTTTGAACACGATTGTCCAGAACGCTTCGAAGGGGATAAAACAGAGACTGGCAATAGCGGTGGCGCTTCTTGGTGAACCTGAACTTGTGATTCTCGATGAACCCACCAGTGGACTGGATGTGGAATCTGCAACCGTTGTGAGAGAGATGCTGAAAAGGTTGAAAGAAGAAGGCATCACGATAATCGTTTCTTCACACATAGAGGAAGACATAAAAAGTGTGTGTGACAGGATATTCTTCATCAACAATGGAGGGAGAAAACTGTGAACGAGATCGTGGTAAAAAAGCGTCTTGCGTTCGATGTTTTCGACTTCTGGGTTCACTCTCCTTCGATATCGAAAGAGGCAAAACCAGGACAGTTCGTCATCATCAGACTCCATGAGAAGGGAGAGAGGATTCCCCTGACTGTGGCCGACACAAAGCCTGAAGAAGGACTCTTCAGAATGGTCGTGAAGGTTGTGGGAAAGACCACCCACGAACTCTCTTTGAGAAAAGAGGGGGACACCATCCTGGATGTGGTAGGCCCTCTTGGAAACCCGAGTGAGATCAGAAATTATGGCAGAGTCCTTCTTGTTGGCGGTGGAGTGGGAATAGCCACACTCTATCCGATAGCGAAGGCTTTGAAGAACTCTGGAAACGAGGTAGTGGCCGTGCTTGGAGCCCGCACGAAGGATTATCTGATCATGGTGGATGAGTTCAAAGAAATCTCCGAGGTCTTCCTTGTAACGGACGACGGAAGTGTGGGCATGAAAGGTGTCGTTACCGATGCAATGGACAGACTGCTCAGAGAAAAATCCTTCGACGTCTGCTGGGCGATAGGCCCCACCATCATGATGAAGTTCTGCACTCTGAAGGCGATGGAGTACGGCGTTCCGATATGGGTCTCTCTCAACCCGATAATGGTCGATGGCACCGGTATGTGTGGTGCCTGCAGGGTAACAGTTTCGGGGCAGATGAAGTTTGCCTGCGTGGACGGACCGGAGTTCAGGGGAGAAGAAGTGGATTGGGATGAACTTTTGAAGAGGCTTGCCCAGTACAGAGAACAGGAAAGGATATCCTACGAAAGATTTCTGAAAACGGCAGGTGAAACAAAATGAACAAAAAAACACCAATGAGAGAACAATCACCCGATGTGAGAAAGAGGAATTTCAACGAAGTCGCACTCGGCTACACGCTTGAAGAGGCTGTAGCGGAGGCGCAGAGGTGTCTTCAGTGTCCCACACATCCGTGCGTGTCTGGTTGTCCGGTGGGAATCGATATTCCAGGATTCATAAGAGAACTTCGCGAAGGAAGGCTCGAAGAATCCTACAGGATATTGAAGAGTTACAACAACCTCCCCGCTGTCTGTGGAAGGGTCTGTCCGCAGGAGGTTCAGTGTGAGTTCCGCTGTGTTGTGGGAAAGATGAAGGACAGCGAACCTGTTGCGATAGGAAGACTGGAAAGGTTCGTGGCAGACTGGGCAGCCGAAAACCTCGAAGAGAAAGTGGAAGAAAGTGCTGGCCAGAGAAAGGAAAAGGTTGCCATCGTGGGTTCTGGACCCGCCGGACTCACAGCGGCGGCAGACCTTGCAAAAATTGGATACAACGTCGATGTCTTCGAGGCACTCCACAAACCAGGAGGCGTTCTCGTCTATGGGATACCGGAGTTTCGTCTTCCAAAGAGGATCGTTGAAAGGGAAGTCAACTACATAGAAAAACTCGGTGTGAGAATCTTTCTGAACACCGTCGTTGGAAAAACCATAAAGGTCAAAGATCTCCTGGAAGAGTACGATGCCATCTTCATAGGAACCGGTGCGGGAACACCAAAGTTCATGGGAATTCCCGGAACGAATCTGAACGGTGTCTACTCCGCGAACGAGTTTCTCACCCGGGTCAACCTCATGAAAGCCTATCTCTTCCCAGATTACGACACACCGGTTCGTGTCGGAAAGAGAGTGGCCGTTATCGGTGCCGGAAACACCGCCATGGATGCAGCAAGAAGCGCTTTGAGACTGGGAGCCGAAAAGGTGTACATCGTCTACAGAAGAACAGAAAACGAAATGCCCGCAAGAAGGGAAGAGTACCACCATGCCCTTGAGGAGGGAATAGAGTTTCTCTGGCTGACCCTTCCTGTTCGCTACCTTGGAGATGCCAACGGAAACGTGGAGGCAATGGAATGCGTGAGAATGGAACTCAAGGGAGTGGACAGATCCGGAAGGCCAAAACCTGTTCCTGTGGAAGGGAGTAACTTCGTTCTCGAAATCGATATGGTGATAGAAGCGATAGGTCAGGGACCAAACAGGGTGCTCCTTTCTGAGTTTCCAGGTCTTGAACTGAACGAGCGTGGTTATATAAAAACAGACAGAGACACGGGGGCCACCAGTGTGAGGGGTGTCTTTGCAGGTGGAGACATAGTGACCGGTGCCGCAACGGTGATAGAGGCCATGGGAGCCGGAAAAAGGGCAGCACAGTTCATCCATTCTTATCTGTCGGGAGAATGGGATCCGTGGCAAAAGTGATCTTCATCTTTGCCATGGATCTTTCCGGAAAGATCGCATCTTCGTTCAGCGGATGGAACTCCCCTGAGGACAGAAAGCACTTCAGAGAGGTCACCACAGAGATTGGAAACGTGGTGATGGGAAGGATCACTTTCGAGGAGATAGGAAAGCCCCTTCCAGGAAGACTGAACGTGGTTTTGACGAAAAACAGAAAGACCTCCAGCGATCCTTCCCTCGTCTTCTTCAACGGATCGCCAAAGGATGTGGTAGAATTCCTCGAAGGAAAAGGATACAGAGAGGTGGCCGTCATAGGGGGAAGGACTGTGTTCACTCAGTTTCTGAGAGAAAAACTGGTGGATGAAATGTTCATCACCATCGAACCTTACTTATTTGGAAGGGGAGTGCCTTTCTTCAGCGAGTTCGATGGTTTTTTCACTTTGAAACTTCTGGAGATATCGAGATTGAACGAAAAGGGCACACTGTTTCTCAAATACTCCGTAGAACACTCGCACCGTTAGGTGCGAGTTTTTTTATCAAGGGGAGGTGTTGATTTTGAAGAGAGACTTTCTTGGAAGAACACTCGCCGTCATAGAGGACCTGAGCGTTGAAGAGCAGATGTTTCTCTACGAGAAAACCAGGGAACTGAAAAAGCGATGGTACAGCGGAGAGGATGTGTCAGATTTCAGGATAAGAAAGAGAAACGTTGGTATATACATCGTTTTCGTCGAACCAAGTACCAGAACGAAAGAGTCTTTCATAAACGCCGCTAAGTTTCATGCCGGGCCGAACGTGAAGGTGAACATCTTCGATTCTGAACACTCCTCCTTCAACAAACAGGAAAGTTACACCGATACCTTCGCCATGCTCACAGGATACAGTGATTATTCCATATTCGTGGTGAGGACAAGACTCGAGGGAGTCTGCAGACTCCTTGAAAGAAGGATCTCCGAGTTTGCTCTCAGAAACGGCATAGAGATACCTTCTTTCATAAACGCAGGAGATGGAAAACACGAGCATCCTACACAGGAACTTCTGGACGAGTACACGTTTTTAGAACAAAACAACTTCGACAACTCTTACATACACCTGGCACTCGTTGGGGATCTGCTCCATGGAAGAACAGTCCACTCGAAGGTGAACGGTTTGAAGATCTTCAAAAACGTGAAGGTGGATCTTGTGGCTCCTGAAGAACTCATGATGCCGGAGCACTACATCGAGAGAATGAAAAAGAACGGCTTTGAAGTCAGAACCTTTTCCTCGATCGAAGAGTATTTGAACCAGAAAGATGTGGCAAAGATGTGGTATTTCACACGGCTTCAACTCGAACGAATGGGTGAAGACATCCTTGAAAAGGTTCATCTTTTGCGGGAGGCTGTCACGTTCAGAAAAGAATTTCTTGAGAAACTACCAGAAGGTGTGAAGTTCTACCATCCCCTTCCACGACACAAACTGTATCCGACCATACCGAACTTTCTCGACTCTCTTCCTTTGAACGGCTGGGAAACGCAGGCAAGAAACGGATACTGGGTGAGGATAGTGCTTCTTTCCATGTTCGGTGGGGCTATTGAGGCTCCCTTCGATACGTCGAAAAAAGCACCGGAGAAGGAGGAAGATTTCATCATACCGGCTCCCATCGTGCACGGTACAAAGGGTGTTCAAAAAGACGGAAAGAGGGGAATAAAACCAATAGAAAATGGAACCGTGATAGATCACATCGCCAAAGGAAAAACACCTGAGGAGATCTACGCCACGATCGTCAAAATAAGGAAGATTTTGAAACTCTACGATGTGGACAGTGCGGATGGTATCTTCAGGTCGAGTGATGGTAGTTTCAAAGGATACATCAGTCTGCCCGACCGATATCTTTCCAAAAAGGAGATAAAGAAACTCGCAGCGATCTCTCCGAACACGACTGTGAACATCATAAAGAACAGTTCCGTTGTGGAAAAGTACAGAATAAAACTGCCACCCACCATATACGGTTTTGAAGAACTGCGGTGCAAAAACGAAAACTGCATCACAAATCCTGCACACGGTGAGAACGTGTCTCCCTCATTTGTGAGAGATGAAAACGGCCGATTCATCTGTGAGTACTGTGAAACTCCCCACTCGTTCGAAGAGATATGGAGCATTTGATCTTTTTAAAAAGCAATCAAAGCGGGGATCTTTCCCCGCTTTTTGTTTTTTGTTTCCGTATCTTGTTTTTCTTTGAGTCTGTACCTCGTTTCTATACTTAGTTTCCATACCTCTAAGGAAGTATTGAAACTGAAGTTCTCCGAGTTCTTCAACTCAGGTGTGCCGCTGTTTCCATACCTCTAAGGAAGTATTGAAACGCTTCTTCACGGGAACGTCAAAGTACACACGCTTTCTGCGTTTCCATACCTCTAAGGAAGTATTGAAACCAGGTGCGAACCCTGAAAATTTACGAGGTTCGAACTTGTTGTTTCCATACCTCTAAGGAAGTATTGAAACCTACACGCTGTCTGGCCTTCCGGCGGGAGACCTCACAGTTTCCATACCTCTAAGGAAGTATTGAAACTTCTTGAGGATCTCGATTCGATCCACGTAGAATGTGGTTTCCATACCTCTAAGGAAGTATTGAAACCCGTTGGATTTCAAAGAAATTATACCACAAAGCATATCAAAAAGCAAGAGTATATGAGGACATACAGAAGGTGTTTCATCACAGGTGATTCTAACACACAGAAAGACCCAGTCAAGTACTGTTTGGAAAAATGGAATAAGGGAGCCTAGGTCAGGCCATTTTGAGGTGTTTTATGGGAAAATCAACTAGTTCCTGTTTTCACAAGTTTGTTTAAAAAGGTACTCCTTAAAAGGTTTGAGGCTAAGTGTGCAGTTTCTTTATTCATGATAGATACATGATAGAATATGAAGAAATATTCTCATGCCCTGTTTCACATTCTCGCTCATTATTCCATCTTCCATGCACACATCACCTCTCTCAAACCCGCATGAATTTTTTCGTTACCGGTAATTGCATACTCCGTACACTTCTTCCCATGCCAGTTACAACCACCCCCCACTTTGTGAATAAATGGAACTTACCCTGGTTTAGTAAATAAAATTATGTTGTTGTACACTTATAATTTTCAAACTAAGTCTTCAGGAATGAGAAAAAAAATAAAAGGCGGGGAACTCCCCGCCTTATTCTCTGATGTATCTCTGTGAATCGTCGTACTCTTCTATTACACCGTTCAACACACTCTGTATGTATTCTACGACGGCGTCTGACATGAGATAGCCCGTGTCGTATCCTCCCCATTCCTTCAGCATTGTGTATCCGTCACCACCACTTGCCATGTAGTTGTTCGTCACAACCCTGTATGTTTTTTTCAGATCCAGAGGTTCTCCATTCACCAGAACTTCTACGACCTTTCCGTCTTTGCTTCTCCATGTGAGTCCAGAGACCTGAAGGAACGCTCCTTTTCCTTCCGGTATTGTGGCGGCGTATTCGAGAACTTTCATAATCTGCTCACCGGTGAGTTCCAAAACGTAAAGGGTGTTTCCAAAAGGAAGGACCGTGAGGATGTCCCTCACAGTGATCTTTCCAGGTTTTATAGAGGCTCTTATTCCTCCACCATTTGTGAATGCTATGTCTGCTTTCACTTTCCATCTCATGGCATCTGTTATGAGGTTGGCAAGATTTGTACTTCTCGATCTCACGTGTTCTCTTTCTCCGTCAAGGAAGATCTTTGTCTCTCCAATCACAGTGTCGAGCTTTTCATCACCGACTTTTTTGAAATATTCGAGCGCTTTTGCGACGTATCTGTTCTCAAGGTAAGGCTTTCCAACGTACTCGTACTTTCCGTCTCTGTACACCTTCAAATTGACAGGAATGGCCTGCCAGTGCCATGCCACAATCTTTCCATCCTCTACATCCAGATCAAGCCTTCCCACGTATTTTCCATACTCACCCGCTGAAACTATTATCTTTCCGCCCACCACTTCTGAACCAAGAACATGACTGTGACCTGCCACAACCACGTCTATTCCATCAACCTCTGCCAACTGGTGCGTCGTGGTGATGTTTTCCTTTTCCGGCTCTCCCCAGTCAAGGTGGGCAAGGGCGATCACAACGTCTGCCTGGTTTTTCAACTCAGGTGCCATCTTCTGTGCCACCTTCAGAGCGTTTTCAAACTTCAGGCCTTCAAGATAGAGGGGTTCAAGGATCGTTGTCTCCTCTGTGGTGAAACCGATTATGGCGACTTTTAATTTGCCAAAATCTTTGAGTATGTACGGTGTGAAGAACGGCTCTCCGTTTTCCTTTAAGATGTTTGCGGAAAGAAACGGAAAATCAGCGAACTTCATCTGCTTGAGAAGAACGTCCCTCGGATTGTCGAATTCATGGTTTCCCACAGCCATGGCAGAAAGTCCTATCATGTTGTAGCCCACGATGTCCGGTATCGCATCCTGAAGGTCGGATTCAGGAACCCCTGTGTTCAAATCACCTGCGTGAAGGAAGATCACGTATCCTCCCTGCTCTTCGACTTCTCTTTTCACCTCTTCCACTATCGTTGCGATAGCAGCAAGTCCCCCTATTCCTGGATTTTGATATTCGTCGAACGTCCAGGCATGTCCGTGGGTGTCGTTTACATGAAGAATGGTGAGTCTTACACCAAGGAGAAACACACTGAGCAGAAGAACAAGAAACAGTACCAGATACCTTCTCATACCATCACCCCCCAGACAAATTGTAACCTCATAATGGTATCATTTGTACGATTTTCCACAAAACGAGGTGTTGTCCGTGACGGTCGATCCATCCCACACGATCCCTGTGAGTGTGACGGGAACGTTTTGCTCTCTGAACTGTCCTCACTGCGAAGCTCATTACCTGAAACACATGATCTCCGTTGAGGAGATACCAGTTTACGTGGAAAAAGGCTACAGAAGTTTTCTGATAAGTGGTGGTATGCTTCCCGACGGCTCCATTCCCTTTGATCGCCATGAAAATGAATTGCGAGAATACAAGAAAAAGTACGATCTTCTCTACAACTTTCATGTGGGCTTTCAGAAGTCTCAACTGGCAAGAGATCTTGCAGATGTGGTTTCCATGGATTTCTTCGGAGATTCAGCTGTTTTAAAGAAGATCTATCGACTCAATCTTACACCTGAGGACATTCTGAACATTTCTCGTTTCTACAGGAAAGTGGTGTTTCACATCACAATAGGAATACTCGGAGGACAGATCAGTCACGAAGAAAAAGCACTGGAGATTCTCTCGAAGGAAACAGATTCCATTGTTTTGAACGTTTTTATTCCAACACCGAACACCCGGTTTGGTGAAAGCCCACCACCTGATCTGAAAGAGGTCCTTCGCATCTTCGAAAAAGCAAGAAAACTGTTCAAAACAGTTGTGCTCGGTTGCATGCAACCAAAGGGTTTGTACAGAAGAGATCTTCAAAACATCGTGAAAGACCTCGTCGATGTTGTGACAAAACCTGTCGATGGATCTGGAAAGTTCAAAGGCTGCTGTGCCTTTGCTATTTCAGAGTGAATGTGACTTTTCCTGGTCCCATATCGAACGTTTGGCCGAGTGCCAGAACCGTTGCAAGTTCAATCGGAAGACCCTTCTTTGCGATCTTTTCCACGGTGGTTTTCACGTCGTAGACTACCCTGATCGTTTCGAAAGAGATCACACCACTTTTGACATCTACGATCATGTATGAAGCCCTCGGATCACCGTCTTTCGGCCTGCCTGCACTTCCAGGATTCAGGATAAGTTTACCCAAAACCCATTTCACCATGGGGAGATGTGTGTGCCCGTTTACAACAACATTTTCTTCAACAGTATGAGCTATCTCTTTCAGTCTTTCAGAGGAAGTGTCTGGCTTCACATACTCCAGAAGTTCGTTGAAGGGACTTCCATGAACGAGGAGAAATTTTACTCCTTCGACTTCAAAACTCATTCTTTTTGGAAGGGATCTCAAGAATTCTTTTGTCTCTTCGGAAGTGCGTTCAATGGACCAGTTGAGTGAGATATCACCCACTTCAGTTTCTCTTCCCGGTGAGTAAGAACATCCACAACTTTCCTTCGAATAGCCTACCGCATCGTCGTAGTTTCCCATGATAGTTTTGATGTTTTTTTCTCTTATCAACTGAACGACTGCCTCAGGGTCAGGTCCGTATCCCACAAGGTCTCCAAGACAAAAGATCTCGTCCACACCTCTTCTCTGTATATCTTCCAGAACAGCGTTCAGAGCCTCAAGATTACCATGCACATCACCGAAAAAGGCCAACCTCATTTTCTCACCCTTGTTTGTTTTAACATATGTATTTTACAGATCTTTTAAGAAACGCAAAGTTCTTTCGAGTCTTCTCAGTGTCCTTTCCTTTCCAAGCACCTCTATTGTTTCAAAGAGCCCTGGTGTGACCAGTTTTCCCGTCACAGCTCCCCTCACCAGCTGAAAAACCACCTTTTTCGAGGCAATGCCTCTTCCTGCAACCTCTCTCAGAACTCTTTCTATTTGCTCCATGTTCCAGTTGTCCAGCTTTTCCAGTTCTTTTTTCACCTCTTTCAGGACCTCTTCGGATTCCTCCTTTTTCAAGAACTTTTCGATGTAATCTTTTTCGTACTCGTACTCTTCGCTCAAGAACGGATACATGATATCGTACAGTTGAGAGAGTGTGTTCACCTTCTCTCTACATATACGAAGAGAATTGAGGAAGTACTCATCGTCAACATCGGGTATTGTTTTACCTACGTACTCTGCCCATTCTACGAATTCTCTCTTCAGATCGTCCAGTTCGATCCTTCTCATATGTTTTCCGTTCACCCACTCAAGTTTATGATAGTCGAATATCACTCCCTTGTTGGAAATGTCCCTTGGATCGAAGGACTGGAGTCTTTCCTCTATGGTGAATATCTCGTCTCCTTCCACTTTCCAACCAAGGAGAGCAAGATAGTTCATCAAAGCCCTGCTCAAAATTCCCTCTTTTCTGAAATGCTCAACAGAGGTTGCACCGTGCCTTTTGCTGAGAGGAGTTCTATCCGGTCCCAGTATGAGGGGAATATGCATGAAGACAGGAGGGTTCCAGCCGAACGCTTCGTATATCATGATCTGCTTTGGTGTGTTGGAAAGATGATCTTCTCCTCTGAAGACATGGGAAATCTCCATCAAATGATCGTCCACCACGACGGCGAAGTTGTACGTGGGGAACCCGTTCGATTTCATGATGATGAAATCCTCTATGGTGGAGTTGTCGAATTCCATCTGTCCTTTCAGCAAGTCTTCGAACGTGGTCTTTCCTGGAAGGACTTTGAATTTCACCGTGACAGGATGGCCTTTTCTGGCGTACTCTTCGGGATAGTCGAACGTGGAAAACAGTTCTCTGGTGGGATCTTCTTTATCGTATACAACGTAATAGGCCCTCTTTTCTTCCACCAGTTTTCTTGCGTGTTCACGGTAGATTTCGAGTCTTTCGCTCTGCCGATACGGGCCGTGATCTCCGCCTACATCGGGTCCTTCATCCCAGTCAAGTCCGCACCATTTCAGAGATTCAAGGATCTGCTTTTCGAACTCCCTGGAACTTCTCTCCAGATCGGTGTCCTCTATCCTCAAAATGAATTTTCCGCCCTCTTTTCTTGCGAACATCCAGTTGAAAAGGGCAGTCCTTGCTCCTCCAACGTGAAGGTGTCCCGTTGGGCTAGGTGCAAATCTAACTCTGACCAAATCGAGCACCTCCCGATTTTTTGAGTCCGATTTCTAATATATCAAAAAAAGCCCCGGTGATGAACACCGGGGCCTGGATTGGTTTCGTCCTCGATTATCTAACAGGTCTCACATTGACAGCCTGAGGGCCCTTGGTTCCCTGCTGGACATCGAACTCAACAGGTTCGTTTTCCCTGAGGGTCTTGAAACCATCCATCTGGATCGCTGACCAGTGCACGAAGATGTCTTCTCCGTTCTCCATGGTGATGAAACCGTAGCCTTTCTTGGAGTCAAACCACTTAACCGTACCTCTCATGAAAAAATCACTCCTTTTCAAAATCTTTCCGCTCAATGCGGCACTTCCTAAGTGTACACCCCGGAACGCGCTTTGTCAAAACGTTTGTTTTTCTTTCCTGAAGAAGGATACCGTATTTTGTAATACCATCGTTCATTATACGTCAGATCATCTTAACGTAAATTTACTTTTTAAAGGGGACATCTTCCACTATTCTTTATATGCAAAAACTCTTCAGGGAGGATCTGAAATGGAATACTGGGTGCGAAGAGCCCTTGAGGTAACCAAAACACCGTTTCTTCTTTTTGACCTTTCCGTTGTGGAGAAGAAATTCTTAGAAATGAAAGCAGCGTTGAAGGGTGCCGATATTTACTACGCTGTGAAAGCAAATTCCCATCCCCGTATTCTTTCGCTTTTGGCAAAACTGGGATGCAATTTTGACGTAGCATCGAAAGGAGAGATAGAAAAACTCCTTGCCCTTGGAATTTCGGGCAAGCGAATGAGTTTTGGTAACACCATAAAGAAAGAAGAAGACATAGCGTTTGCGTACAAAAACGGAATCAGACTTTTCGCTGTTGACAGTGAAATGGAGATAGAAAAAGTAGCGATCAGTGCACCGGGCAGCAGGATCTTCGTGAGAATAGCAACGGATGGATCCGATGCGGACTGGCCCCTTTCCAGAAAGTTCGGTACCGACCCGGATCACGCTCTGGATCTCCTTTTCTATGCAGCAAAGATGAAACTGATCCCCGCCGGAGTGAGTTTCCATGTGGGGTCTCAGAATCTGAACCCTGAAAGCTGGAGAAAAGCAATCTCTGTTGCTGGAAAGATCTTCAAAAAAGCCATGAGGTCCGGATTGAATCTCTTTCTGTTGAACGTCGGTGGAGGATTTCCTGTTCAACACAGAAAGCCCATTCCAACGATGGAAGAAATAGGAAGAGTCATCGAAGAAGCCATCGATGAAAACCTATGGTTCGTTCACGGATTGAAACTCATCTCAGAACCTGGAAGGTACATGGTGGGAGAAGCCGGCTGGCTGGTCACGAAAGTGCTTTTGAAAAGCGAACGAAATGGAGAAAAGTGGGTCTACCTGGACGCCGGTGTGTTCCATGGTCTTGCCGAAACCATGCAAAATTTCGAGTACGAAGTGAGAGTGCTGGGAAAAGAAAACGACGAACTGGAAGAGTATCATCTTGCAGGGCCAACTTGCGACAGTGTTGACGTTATATACGATAGGATTCTCCTCCCAAAAACCATCACCCTGAACGATCTTGTCTGTTTTGTCAATGCAGGAGCATACACGGTGGAGTACAACACGTATTTCAACGGAATAGAACCACCGAAAATGGTGTTCGTGGAGGAACTCACGGAGATTTCTCTGGAAGAGAAAATGAAGGCAAGTCTTCTTTAGTCTTCCATAACTTTCACATAAACGCTTCTTGTTCTTGGACCATCGAACTCGCAGAAATAAATCCCCTGCCACGTTCCAAGCAGCGGCCGGCCGTTCTCTATTATGAGTGTAACGGATGAGCCAACGAGAGAAGCTTTTATGTGGGAATCTGCGTTTCCTTCAAGGTGCGTATAATTTGCCGCGGCAGGAACGAGTTTTCCAAGCGTGGTCATTATATCGTGTCTTACGCTTGGATCGGCGTTTTCGTTTATCGTCACACCTGCGGTCGTGTGCGGAACAAAGACCACACAGATGCCGCTTTTCACCTTCGATTCCTCTATCACCCGAATAACCTCTGATGTGATATCGATGAACTGAGTACGGGAGGAAGATCGTAACGTCAACTTCTTCACCATCTTTTACACCCCCTACTTGAAGAACACGTTTGTGATTATAACAACGTGGCCTTCCCTTTCTTCCAGGTCTATTTTTATCTTGTCCTTTTCCACGTTGAACGTCTCAGAGAGCCAACTTGCGATCCTCTCCTTTATCTTGTCGGAGTTTTTATCAAGGACCTCCTTTGGAATGATCTCCGTTATGTTCATTTGCTTTCTCTTCGTCTGTCCGACAATTTGTTCCAGTCTTTTTCTGGCGGTATCCCTGCTCTTTTTCTTCTTTCCAAACTCCCAGAACAGAAACTTCATCGTATCATCCCCTCTTGAATTTTGAGAAGAAATCCTTTAGAGAATCAAAGAACCCCCTGGATACGGTTGCGAAATCTTCTTCCAGAGGCACCCTATCTCCCCGTATTCTCCTTGCAAGATTTTCGAAGTTTTTGGAGATCCTGGTATTTCCGTTCAAAGAAACGGGTGTTCCAGTGTTAGAAGCGATGATGATCTCCTCAGAATCCGGTATAACGGCTATGATCTCCAGAGAGAGGGTGTGTTTGATGTCATCCGTGGTGAGCATCTCTCCTTTTTTCACCATATGTGGCTTGAATCTGTTGATCACGACATGAATCTTATCATCCGAGAAGCCGAAGTTCTCCAAAAGTCCTATCACCCTGTCTGCGTCGGAGATAGCGGGAACCTCCGGGGTGGTGACCACCAGGATTCTTTCAGCCGGTGCTACAGCGTTTCTGAATCCCCTCTCGATACCCGCCGGGGAGTCGATGATTATGTAGTCGAAATTCGGCACCAGTTCTTTGACAATCGATTTCATGTCTTCAGGAGAGACCATCTCCTTTGTGGCTATCTGAGAGGCAGGAAGAAGGTAGAGGTTTTTCAGCACCTTGTGTCTGACCAGGGCCTCCTGGGGGGAGACCTTTCCGTTCACCACATCAATCAGCGTGTAAACTATTCTGTTCTCAAGGCCAAGTACTATATCGAGGTTCTTCAAGCCTATGTCCGCATCGATAAGACAGACCTTTTCTCCAAGTTTTGCAAGGGCACATCCGAGGTTGGCGGTGACGGTGGTTTTACCCACCCCTCCTTTACCGGAAGTAACCACTATGACGTTTCCCATCAATCCCACCCTTTCTCGTTTCAACTGAGTCACTTCCTCTTCGAATATTGTACAATAAAATGTGATCACGCAAAAAAGGGGTGGCATTATGATCAGAAAACTTAAACCGGAGGAAATAAACAATTTCGACCTTGACTTCATGAATTTCCGCACCACAGAGGAAATTCCTCCCAGTGAAGGGTTCATAGGTCAGAAGAAAGCAAGAGAAGCCATAGAGATGGGAATAAAGATCAGAGAGAAAGGCTACAACGTGTTCGTCACCGGTGTTACCGGGACAGGACGACGCACATTCGTTCAGATGATGCTCCAGAATGCAGCAAAAAACCTTCCCGTTCCAGAAGACTGGGGTTACGTTTACAACTTCGAAAATCCCTATGAACCAAGGGCGATATCCTTCAAACCAGGTCAGGGTAGGATTTTCAAGAAAAGGCTCGAGGATCTGATAAACGAAGTGGTAGAAGTTCTGAACAAAGCCTTCGAGAGCGAAGAATTCGCCAGAAGGATTTCTGAAATGGAAGAAAGATTCTCTCGTATGAGAAAAGAACTCTGGGAAAGTCTTGAAGCAAAGGCAAGAGAACTTGGTTTCATGGTTCAACTGACGCCCGCTGGTGTCGTGATGCTCCCCGTGGTGGATGGCAAACCCCTTTCACCAGAGGCAATAAACGCTCTGCCAGACAGTGCAAAAAGGGAGATCGAAGAAAGACAGATAAAACTGAAACACCTTGTCGATGGCACACTCTACAGGATCAGAAAACTGGATATAGAGTTCAGAAAATCCCTCGAAGAGTTTCACAAAAGAACAGCCCTTTTCGCTATAGAACCCCTCTTTTCTGAAGTGGAGAGCGAATTCGAAGGAGAAACGATAAGGAAATTCCTGGAGGATATAAAGAAGGACATAATGGAAAACCTGATCGATTTTTTGAAAATGGACGCCAAAGAGAGAAAAGAAATCTACATGAGGAAGTACTCCCTGAATCTGATCGTGGACAACTCCGGTCTGGATGGTGCCCCCGTGATTTACGAGACAAATCCCACGTACTCCAACCTGTTTGGAAAAATTGAATACTACGTGAGAGGAGGATTCCTTCAGACCGACTTCACGATGATAAGATCCGGAAGCGTTCACAGGGCAAACGGTGGTTTTTTGATCCTCGAAGCAGAAAGGCTCCTTAGTCAACCCTATGTGTGGTACAACCTGAAGAGAGTTCTCCTGGAAGGGCAAATCGGCGTGGAAAACCTGGAAACCACTCTCGGAATTTCCAATACCATCACGTTGAAGCCCGATAAAATCCCTCTCAACCTGAAAGTTGTCGTCATAGGAACACCCTATCTTTATGAACTTCTCTACGAACTGGATCCGGATTTCAGGAAACTGTTCAAGATAAAGGCAGAGTTCGACTGGGAAATTCCCAGAAATGAACTCAACGTCCAGAAGTACACATCCTTCATATCTGCCGTTTGCCGGGAGAAGAACCTGCCTCATTTCGACAAGGGAGCCGTGAAAAGAGTCATCTGGTATGCCATGAGGCACGCAAAAGACAGCACCAAACTCTCCGCAGTTTTTGGAGACATAGTGAACCTCATAGTTGAATCCGGTGAACTGGCAAGGATGGATGGTTCAACGGTAACCACATCCTCGCACGTCATCAGGGCCTTTGATGCGATGGAGAAAAGGAAGAATCTTCTTGAAGAAAAATACGATGAAATGATAAAGAAATTCGATCTCATGATCGAGGTAACCGGATCAAAAGTTGGTCAGGTTAACGGCCTGACGGTACTCGATCTTGGAGATTACTCTTTTGGAGTGCCTGTGAAGATCACGGCGAAGGTTTATCTTGGAAGACCAGGGGTTGTGGACATTCAGAGAGAAGCGGATCTCAGTGGAAAAATCCACAGCAAGGCGGTGTTGATACTGGAAGGGTTCCTCGGAAGCAGGTACGCCCAGGAATTTCCTCTCTCTGTGAGTGCATCCATCAGTTTCGAGCAGGTCTACAGTGAAGTGGAAGGGGACAGTGCTTCTCTTGCGGAAGCACTCGCACTTCTTTCGGCCATTTCTAAAGTTCCCATAAAGCAGGGAATAGCTGTAACGGGTTCTATAAACCAGCATGGAGAAGTCCAGCCGGTTGGAGGAATAATCGAGAAGGTCGAAGGATTTTTCAGGGCATGCAAGAGCCGGGGATTCGATGGAGAGCAGGGTGTGATCATACCAAAGGCCAACGCGAAGAATCTTGTGTTGAAAGATGAAATCGTTCAGGCCATGAAAAAAGGGCTCTTTCACATATGGACCGTGGAGACGGTGGACGACGCGATAGAGATCGTAACGGGAATGAAAGCAGGAAAACTCACCAGAACGGGTAAGTTCGAAAGGGGCAGTGTGAACTACCTTGTCTATCGTGAGCTGAAAAAGATGAAAAAACTCCTCGACGGTGCTTACGAGGAAAGGAACAAAAAGAAAAAGGGCAAAAAATGAGGCTACCGACGGTTCTCATCGGAAGGTACATTCCGACAGATTCGATTGTACACAAAATCGATCCACGTGCGAAACTCCTGGGCATGATTCTTCTGATAACTTCCATTCTCATCGTGCCCAATCTTGTTTTTTACATCGTTCCCGGTGCGGTCGTTTTTTTGCTTATACTTCTCAGCAGAACTGGGTTCAGGATATATCTTGCAGGATTGAAAAGCCTGTGGTTTCTGATAATTTTCGCTGTGGTGGTACAGTTTCTCTCACCTCAGGATGGCAGAAGAATCGTCTGGTTTATAACGGATAAGGCGATCCTGTCGGCCGTTTACATACTCCTGAGACTGCTTCTGATCATTCTTCTTGCAGAGAACTTCTCCGCCACCACCCCTCCCTTGCTGACGGCGCGGGCGATAGAGAGTCTCTTTTCACTTCTTGGGGCAAGAAAACTGGGCCATGAGATCGGCATGGTTATGACGATTGCCATGAGGTTTGTTCCCATTCTGGCCCTGGAAGCAGACAGGATACTGAAGGCCCAGATAGCCAGGGGGGCAAATTTCGAAAGAGGAAGGTTCATCGATAGATTGAAAGCCCTCGTTGTGATCATCGTTCCTCTGCTGGCCTCTGCCTTGAGAAAGGCAGAGGAACTCGCAACAGCAATGGAGGCTCGTCTTTACACGGGAGAGCCACCCAGGGTGAAGTACAGAGACCTTGAGTGGAAACTCACCGACACCCTGTACATTCTGTTCACTCTGTGTGTTTTACTCTTTGTTCTCTTCGGCCAGAATCTCTTCAATGGCACTCTTTAATATTTTTGCGGATTCTCTGAATGCTTTCATTTCTTCTTCGCTTAACTCAAGTTTCAGGATCCTTTCCACACCATGCCTACCAAGGACCGCAGGAACGCTGATACACACGTCCTGTATTCCGAGGTAATCCTCAAGGTACACCGAAAGTGTCAGAACTCTTTTTTCATCGAAGAAAATCGTCTCCACTATGTCTGTTACCGCAAGGGCAATAGCGTAATGTGTTGCTCCCTTTCTTTCTATGATCTCGTACGCTGCTCTTTTAGTCTTCTCTGCAAACTCTTCAAGGATATGAGAATCGCACCTGTTGCAGATCTGGCACATGTTTTGAAGGGGTATACCACCGATCATGGCACCGCTCCAGACTGGAACTTCAGAATCACCATGCTCTCCTATCACATACACGTGAACACTTCTTGGGGAAAAACCACAGTGCTGGGCAATCAGAGTTCGAAGCCTTGCGGTATCCAGAACGGTTCCCGATCCAAAAACCTTCCTTCTGTCCATTCCAGATTCCTTGAGGAAAAAGTAGGTCAGCACGTCAACCGGGTTTGTAACAACTATCACGATGGAATCAGGAGCGTATTTTGAAACGTTCCGGGCTATCTCTCTCATCACCCTGGCGTTTCTTCCAAGAAGCTGGAGCCTGGTCTCACCCGGTTTCTGCGGAACACCCGCAGCAATTACGATCACATCGGATCCTTTCAGGTCTTTATAGTCTCCTGCGTATATGTTTGTACGCCTTGTGAACGGTGTCCCGTGTATGAGGTCGAGGGCGTCTCCTTCTGCCCTCTTTCTGTCGACGTCGATCAACACCATTTCCCTTGCCAGTCCTTTCATCAGAAGTGCAAAAGCGGTACTGGAACCCACTCTTCCAAGACCAACTATGCCTATCTTCATGGATATCACCTCCGTGGTGATAGAATACAGACAGGGTGATGGCATGACGAAAAAAATACTGCTTTTTTTATCAATTAGTTTAGCCTTCTTTTTAATTATATCATCCATATTTTTCCTGAACAGAGTGGTGTCTTTTCTTTTCAAAGGAGAAGTGAAGAATCCTTATGTCTTTCTTGTTCTCGGAAAAGACGAAGAGATCGAGCACACCGTTCGAACCGATGTGATAGTGCTCGGTGTGCTCGACTGGAAAAAGGGAGTGCTCTCCTTTGTTTCCATACCCCGTGATCTGATGATTGGGGGAAGAAAGATCAACTCCATTTATAACTCCTTTGGAATTGAAAAGCTCTTTCAGATCGTCGAATCGATTTTCGGAATGAAGATAGATTCCTACGTGGTTTTCGACTACAGGGCATTCAGGGTTCTCGGAGATGAACTCGGACCGGTGAAGGTGATCCCGAACGAAGTGATGTTCTATGAAGACCTCTCTCAAGATCTCGTCATAGACTTCAAACCTGGTGTACCTTACATGTTGTCTGGCAAACAGCTTCTTGCGTACATTAGATACAGAAAGGACTCCATGGGGGATCTCGCACGAATAGAACGCCAGAAGGACGTGCTCAAAAAACTCCTCAGCAAGGCTCTGAACAAAAGTCCTTTTGAGATCTCGAACATATACAGAAAGGTGAGTCCCTACATCGAAACGAACATAAAACTCTCCGAACTTCTAACGCTCTTTTTGAAGGTAAGAGAAGGATTGAAGATGCAGTTTTTCACGCTTCCCTACGTTGTGAGTGAAAACGGAGAGGTCTTTGTGAACGAAAAGGAACTTTCTATGTTCAAGGAAAAATTGTTTGAAGAAGACAGCATGGAAACCTCTTCGTTGAATCTGGTGGTTGTGAACATTTCTTCACTCGTTTCAAGGGTGTTCGAGGCAAATCTAAGGGGTGTCTGGAAAGAAAGGGTAGGATTTGAACCAGATCGAGTCGTCTGGGAGGACGTTGGTATATCCAGAGAATTAGAAGGTGATCAGGTCTTCATAGCGCAGATAGAGAAAGAAAAAGAAATCCTGGAGATTCTCAAAAAAGCACACCCGTCGAGGAGGTTCACGGTTCATCGATTCGACAGAAAAGAAGATTTCGAAGAATACTATTTCATTCTGGAAAAACTGGCAGAAAACAGGATATACCTGGATTTTCCTGTTTCAGCGCTGATATTGATAGATGATTTCAGGGAGTGAGAAGAGGTGACCTACAAAAAACTTCACGAGTGGGATCTATCCCCAGAAGAGGCAATGAAGATCCAGAATGTTCTGAGAGAGAAGATTCTCTTCAAACCCTTTGAGGGTGAACCGAAGTACGTGGCGGGGGTTGATCTTTCGTTTCCAAAAAGAGAAGAAGGACTTGCTGTGATCGTAGTGATGGAATATCCCACCTTCAAGATAGTGGAACTCGTCTCAGAGAGAGGAAAGGTTGATTTTCCATACATTCCAGGACTTCTTGCCTTCAGAGAAGGCCCTCTGTTTTTGAAAGCATGGGAAAAACTGAAGACGAAGCCAGACGTTGTGGTCTTCGATGGACAGGGTATCGCACATCCAAGAAAACTCGGTATCGCGTCGCACATGGGACTCTTCATAGAGATACCAACGATCGGTGTAGCAAAGTCGAGGCTCTATGGAACCTACAGAGAACCGGAGAACAGAAGATGTTCCTGGAGTTATCTCTACGATAACGAAGAGATAATAGGCTGTGTGATGAGGACCAGGGAAGGAAGTGCCCCCATCTTTGTCTCCCCCGGCCATCTTATAGATGTGGAAAGTTCCATCAGGCTGGTCAAGTCGTTCACCTTACCTGGAAGAAGACTTCCAGAGCCCACCAGAATGGCACACATCTACACCCAGCGCTTGAAGAGGAGTCTCTTCTGAGAAGTTTTTTCCGGACTGTGATAAAATAGATTCAGCCTTGAACCAGACGGATGTCTGGAGGGAGATTGTTTTGAGCGAAAAATGGAAAAAAATGGGGGAAATTTTCAGGAAAAAGCGTGAAGAAAAAGGCATCACGCTCCTTGATGCGTCTTTGTTTACAAACATAAATCCCTCTAAACTGAAACGCATTGAAGAGGGAGATCTTCAAAATCTCGACGCAGAAATCTATGTCAAAAGCTACATAAAACGATACGCAGAATTTTTAGAACTCCCTCCAGAAGAGATGCTCAAAATGTACGAAGAAGGAAAAAGCGACATAGCACCGGAAGAAAAGAAAGAGAAGAGAAAGAAAGAGGAGGAAAAAAGCAGAAGTCACAACCTTGTTCTGATTCCATTTCTGGTGATAGGAGTGATGCTTCTTGCTTTTGCGATCTTTGAAAATCTCAGACTGCAGAGAACACCACCAGCGTACCTGATCACTTCAGATGAAGTGATTCTAAACGGCAAAACGGTGAAAGGAACAATCCCACTTTCGGAAGGAAAGTACACGGTGGAGACTCAGGGCGAGGTCATCTTGAGAACTGCATCTGAAGAGTGGAAGATAAAACTCAAAGAGTTCGAGGTGAGGGTCCAGTGGGAGAGGTGAAGGTACCGGATCTGGTGAATCTGGTCATGTTCATATTCGCATCTCACATAGATTACTGGTTCAACGAATTAAAGCCTGTTCTCGAAGAAAGATTTGGACCAATGGATTACATTTCCGACAGCCTCGATTTTGAAAAATACACCCTTTACTATTCAGAAGAAATGGGACAGGGTCTGAAGGGAAAACTGGTGAGTTTTGAAAGACTCATACATCCTCATCAGCTTGCGGACATAAAACTGGAGACGAACTCCATAGAGAAGATGTTTTCTATAGAGGGAAAGAGAAGGGTGAACATCGACCCAGGATACATCCACCATACACAGTTCGTTCTTGCGTCAACAAAGCACTGGGGGAACCGCATCTACATAGGAAAGGGAATCTACGCCGAAGTGACGCTCGCTTACGTGAGAGGAAGGTTCAAAGACATGGAGTTCACGTATCCAAACTACAGAGAGGAAGAGTACAAAAAACATCTGGAAAGGATCAGAGAGATCTATCTGAAGAAGAGGAGGAAAATCTTGAAGTGAAAGTTGGAATAAAGGTGCTTGGCTGTCCAAAGAACGAAGCAGACTGTGAAGTTCTGGCAGGTCTTCTCAAGGAGAAAGGTCACGAAGTCGTCCACAACGTTGAGGAAGCGGACATCATTGTGCTCGACACCTGTGCCTTCATCGAGGATGCCAAGAAAGAATCGATAGATGAGATCCTCTCGTTCGTCGAGGCAAAAGAGGATTACGGTTACAGACTCGTTGTGAAAGGATGTCTCGTTCAGCGATACTACAGGGAACTGAAAAAAGAAATTCCGGAGGTGGACCAGTGGATAGGCGTTGTCGCTCCGGAAAAAATCGTCTCGCTTCTCGAGAACGGAGAGGATCTGGTACCACAGCGTCCTGAGACTGTCTACAGCTACAGAAAGAGGGTAAATCTGGAGGAAAAGCCCTACGCGTACGTGAAAATATCCGACGGTTGCAACAGAAAGTGTACCTTTTGTTCCATACCCGCCTTCAAAGGGAACCTGAAAAGTAGAAGCATAGAAGACATAGTTCACGAGGTGGAAGATCTTCTTGCAGAGGGAAAAAAGGAAATAATCCTGGTTGCCCAGGATACGACCTCTTACGGTGAAGATCTCTACGGGAAACAGGCCCTGTCTGATCTTTTGAGACGGCTGAACAGTCTAAAGGGTGATTTCTGGATTAGGGTCATGTACCTTCATCCCGATCACCTGACGGACGAGATAATAGACACCATCCTGAAACTGGAAAAGGTTGTGAACTACTTCGACGTTCCCGTTCAGCATGGAAGCGACAGGATACTGACCCTCATGGGAAGGATCAGAAGTTCTAAAGAGTTGAAAAACATGTTGTTGAGAATAAGAGATAAAGCCCCGGATGCTGTTCTCAGAACCAGTGTAATAGTGGGCTTTCCAGGAGAAACTGAAGAAGATTTTGAAGAGTTGAAGAGATTCGTGGAAGAGGTAAAATTCGACAAACTCGGTGTTTTTGTTTACTCGGACGAGGAAGGAACAGTCGCTTCTTCTTTGAAAAACAAAGTCGATCCAGAAACAGCCCGAAGAAGACAGGAAGAACTCTTGCTTCTTCAAGCAGAGATCTCCTACGAAAGACTGGATAGGTTCATTGGAAAAAGTATGAAGGCACTCGTTGAGGGAAGAGAAAACGGCTATCTGATAGGGCGCACCTTTACAGAAGCTCCCGAGGTGGACGGAGTTGTTTTCATAAAAGGAAGGGGTGAGATGGGAGATTTTCTCGAAGTAACCATAGAAGAACACGATGAGTACGACATGTGGGGGATTGCTCGATGAATCTGGCGAACTTCTTTTCCATTCTGAGGGCAGTTCTGACGATACCTGTTGTCTGGTTCTACATGGAAGGCTGGTACGCTCTGGCTTTTTTTGTTTTCCTGTTTGCTGCGTTCACAGACTATCTGGATGGTTTCTTCGCAAGAAGGAGAAATCAGATTACGGACTTCGGAAAGGTCTTCGATCAGGTGGCAGACAAGATCCTTGTGATATCCACAGCCGTTTCGATGATGGATATTCTTCCGATCTGGTACGTTCTGACTGTTTTTGCAAGGGACACCTTTGTGAACGGTCTCAGGATCCTGGCAGCGAGCAGGGGAAACGTCGTTCCAGCCAGATGGACAGGAAAGATGAAAACCGTATCTCAGTTTGTGGTGCTGATAGGAGTTTTTCTTCTCAAACTGGGATTTCTTGAACCACCGATTCTGCAGTCACTCGTGATCATATCGCTTGCAGTAACAATTCTGTCCGGGATCACGTACACGATGGACCTTGCAAGATTTATGAATATGGAGGGATAGCACATGAGAACCTTCATTGCCATCGATGTGAACGATGAGGTCAAAAAACAGGCTTCTGAAGTTATCGAAAAACTCATGAAAAGAGGTTTCGGTGCAAGTTGGGTTTCTGAAGAAAGCTTGCATCTCACCCTCTTTTTTCTTGGAGAAGTCACTGAACAGAAAGTTTCTGAGATAGCAGAGCATCTTTGCAGGCGTGTGAGAGGGTTTCCTTCGTTTTCTTTCACGGTGAAAGGTTTCGGATATTTCAGAAGGGGGAAAGCCCCCCGGGTTTTCTGGCTTGGAGTGGAAAACGCAGACCGTCTCAACAGGTTGTACGAGGAGCTGAGAAATGAACTTTCACATCACGGTTTTTCTTTTGAAGAGAAGTTCATACCCCATATCACCATAGGCAGAGTGAAGTATTATCCTGACAAGTGGGAAAAACTGGTTGAAGACATCGATTTTTCCCCCGTTGAGGTGGCGGTGGACAGTTTTAAGATTTATTCCTCCACACTGACACCTTCAGGTCCCATTTACAGAGCACTTTACGAATGTCATTTCGAAGGAGGATTGATCAGACATGGCTGAGGAAAAGCAGAAAAAGAGTGTACTGGAGAAGGCCTTGAAGAGGATAGAAGAAAACTTCGGCAAGGGTTCCATAATGATACTGGGTGACGAAACCCAGGTCCAGCCTGTGGAGGTCATTCCGACGGGCTCCATCGCGATCGACATCGCAACCGGCGTTGGAGGATACCCAAGGGGAAGGATCGTGGAAATCTTCGGACCGGAGTCCAGCGGAAAGACCACGCTGGCACTTCACGCTATAGCGGAAGCCCAGAAGATGGGTGGTGTGGCCGCTTTCATAGACGCAGAGCATGCCCTCGATCCCGTGTACGCGAAAAATCTTGGTGTGGATTTGAAGAGCCTTCTCATCTCCCAGCCTGATCACGGAGAGCAGGCACTCGAGATAGTGGACGAACTCGTGAGAAGCGGTGTTGTGGATCTCATCGTTGTTGATTCCGTCGCCGCACTGGTACCCAGAGCCGAGATAGAAGGTGCCATGGGAGACATGCAGGTGGGACTTCAGGCACGTCTCATGTCACAGGCACTGAGGAAGATCGCAGGGAGTGTGAACAAATCGAAAGCAGTTGTCATATTCACAAACCAGATAAGGATGAAGATAGGCGTCATGTTTGGAAGCCCTGAAACTACAACCGGTGGCCTTGCCCTGAAGTTCTATGCAACCATGAGACTCGAGGTCAGAAGAGGAGAAGCACTCAAGGAAGGAAAAGACGTCATAGGCAACGTGGTGAACGTAAAGATCGTGAAGAACAAAGTGGCACCTCCGTTCAAGACAGCTCAAACCTACATCATCTACGGAAAAGGTATCGACAGGGAGTACGAATTGTTCCATATCGGGGTGGACGAAGGTGTTATAACCAGGAAGGGCAGCTGGTACTACTACACCACTCTTAAAGGAGAAGAAGTCTCTTTGGGACAGGGCGGATCCAACGTCGTTCAGTTCCTCAAGGAAAATCCACAAATAGCGGAGGAAATCGAAAGGAGAATAAAGGAAAAATATGGCTTACTACGGCAAACGGAGAAGGAACCAGAGAAAGCAGACAAATCCTCTTAAGTACGCTTTGAGACTCTTAAAATACCGCGTCAGGTTTGAAAGCGAACTGAGAAATCGTTTGAAAAGCAAGGGTTTTTCTGATGAAGAGATTGAAAACACGATCGCCACATTGAAAAAGCAAGGCTACATCGACGATGAAAAGGCTGCTTATCTTTTCGCAGTGGACGAGATGCGTCTGAAACTCTTTGGACCAAAGATCGTGAAGATGAAACTGAGATCACTCGGAGTAGACGAAGAAACATCCGAAAGGGCGATAGAAAGAGCTCTCTCTGAAATAGATTTTCCTGAAGAGCTGAAGAGATTGAAAGTACGTTTTAAAAGTCGTCAGGAAATGAAAGACTACCTCTACAAAAGAGGGTTCGAGATTTCTCACATCGAGGAAATTCTCGATCAAATAGATGGAGGTGAACGATGATGTTGTGGTATGTACTCGCAGGTGTCGGAGGACTTCTGGTGGGATACCTAATCGCAAATTATCAGATAAATCAAAAACTCAAAAAGGCAGAAAAAGACGCAAAGTCCATCCTCGAAAAAGCAGAAAAGGAAGCAAACGAGATAAAGAAAAAGGCCATTGTGGAAGGTAGAGAAGAAGTTCACAGATTGAGGGAAGAGTTCGAAAGAGAAAGAGCACGAAAGGAAGAAGAACTCAGATCACTCGAGGAAAGGCTTCTAAAAAGGGAAGAACTTCTCACCAGAAAGGAAGAGAATCTGGAAAAGAGAGAAATCCAGATCGAGGAAATGAAAGCAAAACTGGAAGAGAAGATGAAAGAAGTGGAAGAAAAGGAAAAACGAATAGACGAAGAACTCAACAAACTCGCGGGTATGACCGTTGAGGAAGCAAGAGAGTTGATTCTGGAAGAAGCGAGACAGAGATACGAACACGACCTTGCAAAGCTCTACAAAGAAATGAAAGAGCAGGTAGAAGAGGAGGCCGAAAAAGAAGCAAAGAAGGTCATAGCGTTTGCCGTACAAAGATACGCGCCGGATTACGTGGGAGAAATCACCGTTTCCACCGTTTCTCTTCCATCCGATGATATGAAAGGGAGAATCATAGGAAGGGAAGGAAGAAACATCAGGACCTTTGAGAAGATCACAGGCGTCGATCTGATAATAGACGACACACCAGAAGTGGTTGTGCTTTCCTGTTTCAATCCACTCAGAAGGGAGATCGCCCGCATCACTCTGGAAAAACTCGTAGCAGATGGGAGGATACATCCTGCAAGGATAGAGGAGATGTACGAAAAGGCAAAACAGGAAGTTGAGAAGGCCATAAAGGAGGCAGGACAGGAAGCCACATTCAAAGCAGGAGTTATGGGACTCCACCCGGAACTCGTGAAACTCCTTGGAAAACTCAAATACAGAACAAGTTACGGTCAGAACGTTTTGAACCATTCCATAGAGGTGGCTCTTCTTGCTGGCTACATGGCTTCGGAACTCGGTTTGAATGCCGACAAAGCAAGAAGAGGTGGACTGCTCCACGACATAGGAAAAGCGGTGGATCAGGAACTCGAAGGATCACACACCACCATAGGGGCAGAACTTGCCAGAAGATACGGTGAAAAAGAAGACATCATCAACATGATACTCAGTCACCACGGAGAAGAAGATCCAAGAACACCAGAAGCGGTGCTCGTGGCAGCCGCCGATGCACTGTCTGCCGCAAGACCAGGTGCAAGAAGAGAAAGCCTGGAAAATTACATCAAGCGACTCATGAAACTCGAGGAAATTGCAAAGAGCTTCAAGTATGTTGAAAAAGCATACGCTATTCAGGCGGGAAGAGAAATAAGGGTGATAGTGGAACCGGACAAGGTGGACGATGCACTCGCCGAAAAACTCGCTTACGACATCTCGAAAAAGATAGAAGAAGAGCTCGAATACCCAGGTGTGTTGAAAGTGGTAGTCATAAGAGAGAAAAGAAGCGTTGCTTACGCAAAATAAAAAAGCCCCCGCAAGGGGGCTTTTATTTTTTTGTAAAACTGCGATTTTTGAACATAAAGCAGAATAATTTCCTCTGTTTGGATATATTTGGCAGATACGCGCGAAAAACAGGACTTGATTTAACATGGACATTTTTTGTATAAAGGTTATGTAAGCGCTTACAGGGGGTGTAGGGGTTGCCAACAATAGAAGACGTTGCAAAACTTGCAGGGGTTTCCATCGCCACCGTCTCACGGGTGATAAACGGATCAGGATACGTCTCTGAGAAAACCAGATACAGAGTCTGGAAGGCAATAGAAGAGCTTGGATACAGGCCAGAAATTTCGGCGAAAATCCTTGCTTCGAAGGGAAAACTGTTCCACGCTTATATCTTCGCCAGCAAAAGAATCCTTTCGCCCCTTCAAACCAGCGGTATTCTCGGTGAGTTCTACGGAGTGATAATAAAAGCCATAGAGGAAAATTGTGAGAAACTGGGGATAAAAGTGGAATTGAAATTTCTCGAGGAATTTTCAAAGTACACCGACACAGATGGATACATATTCGTTGGTGGAGACGTCACAAGAGAGTTCATAAGAGAGGCGAAATCCGAGAAGAAACCCTTTGTTCTCGTGGATCATTACATACCCGGTGAAAGAGTGGATTGTGTGATAAGTGATGGATACGACGGTGCTGTTTACGCAACGAATTACCTCATATCCAGAGGGTTCAAAAAGATCGTACACATTCACGGACCGCTTCAACCGTATGGTTTCAAGATGAGATACGACGGTTACAAAGACGCCATGGAAAAAGCCGGTCTGATGCCTCGTTTTTATGAATGCGATGATACAGAAGAAGGTACAAGAAAAATTGTAGATATAATGCTGAACTCTTACGGAATACCCGAGGCCATTTTTACATCCAACGACAGCATTGCCTTCTGGGTGATCAAACGACTCAAAGAACATGGCTTGAAAATTCCAGATGACGTTTCCGTTGTAGGTTTCGACGATATTGTTGACGCAGAAAATTTCGATCCACCGCTGACAACACTGAGGGTGTTCAAATACGAAATGGGGTGTGTTGCATGTAAGCGCTTACACGAATTGTTGACAAAGGTGAATCCCCATCCTCTTCGAACACTTGTCTTCACTCAGTTTGTAAAGAGAAAAAGCACAAAATGACCTCAACCTTCTATAGAGGAGGGATCTTTATGTGGAAAAGGGTTCTTTTCATCACTCTGGTAGCTCTTTCGGTCTTTGCACTAGCTGATGTCAAAAAGATCGTGTTCTGGACGGCTCCAAATCCAAACCAGGAAGCCTTCTGGAAAGCCCTCGTTGAGAAATGGAACGCAGAGCACCCGGATGTTCAGATCGAATGGTCCGTCATACCAGCGGCAGGAAGTTCTGAAGAAGCTATCCTGAACGCCATCGCTGCTGGGAACGCTCCTGATATCTGTACCAACATCTTCAGTGGTTTTGCAGCTCAACTCGCAGAAGAACTGGATGTTCTGGTTGCCTTCGATGAGGAGTTCGGAGAAGAGTTCTGGAAACTTGCAGACGCAAGGAAAATGAGGAACATACTCGAAGGCTGGAAACTCAACGGACACTACTACGTGATACCCATTTACTCCAACCCGATGCTCTTCTGGTGGAGAGGCGATCTTTTGAAGGAACTCGGATACGACAGACCTCCCAGGACCTACTCTGAAGTGTACGAACTCGCCAGAAAATGGGTCGTTCCCAAGGAAAGGTACGTTATAAGAGCCGTTGCCGGAAGAAACTGGTGGGACAGATGGTTTGATTTCATCACGTTCTACTACGCAGCAAGTGGCGGAAAGCCCTACATCGAGAACGGAAAAGCAGTTTTCGACAATGAGTACGGAAAGGCCGTTGCTGAGTTTATCTACACCCTCTTTAAAAACGGCTGGACTGCTGTGGATCTGGGACAGGATCCATTTGAAAACGGCACAATCCTTGGTCAGATCATGGGGCCGTGGCATCTGAGCTACACGAAAGAGCACTATCCCGACGTCTACCCACACATAGTGATGACACCTCCTCCTGTTCCAGACAACTATCCCGAAGACAAACCTGTCTACACGTTCGCCGATACCAAGGGACTTGTGATGTTCAAACACTGCAAATATAAGAAAGAAGCGTTCGAGTTCATCAAATGGGTCTTCTCCAATGCCCAGAACGATGCAAAATGGATCGAACTCACCCACATGCCGCCAGCCAGAGAAGATCTTGGAACGAATCCTGTGTTTGCCGAGTACATGAAGGATCCATACTTTGCGAAGATAGCCGAGTACGTTGCCTATGCGGTACCACCTGCCCTCATCACCAACACTATAGACGTTCAGAACGCTATGACCACGTACCTGATTGAGCCTCTCATGTACCTGAAAGCCACCCCCGAAGAAGCACTGAAAAGAGCCGTCGAAGAGATCAACGCACTTCTCTGGTGAGGGGGACATCCCCTCACCTTTTTCATCAGGAGGGATAGAATGTCGCTAAAAAAGAAGGAAGCGGGATTGGGTTGGAGTTTGATATCGATATATCTTCTCTACACGGCGATATTTTGGGGCTATCCGTTCGTCTGGATGTTGATTCTTGCTTTTTCCAAATGGAAGTTCGTGGGATCTCCCAGATTCATTGGCCTTCAGAACTTCTTCCGGATCTTTGAAGACAAGATGTTCTGGAGAGTTTTTCTGAACACGATGAACTTTCTTTCTTACTTCATCCCCATGGTGTTCGTTGCTTCTATCCTGTTTGCACTCGCTCTGAACAGAATGAAATATTTCAAAACCTTTGTGACTCTCAGCTTCTTAGTCGCTTATGTCTCTTCAGGTGTTGCCTACTCCATTATGTTCCAGAGGATCTTTTCAGAGGTGGGACCGATAAACAGGTTCCTGTACAACACCTTCGGTATCACGATACCGTGGTTCACCGATCCACAACTTGCAATGTTAACCATAGCCATCATGGTCACATGGAAGTTCGTTGGATACTACGGTCTTATTCTTTACTCAGGACTTCAGGCCATTCCAAAGTCCATATACGAAGCAGCAGAGCTGGATGGTGCAACTCCATGGATCAGATTCTGGAAGATCACACTTCCTCTCCTGAATCCTGCCATCGTGACGGTTTTGATTCTGGCTGTGAACCTCTCCTTTGGTATATTCACCGAACCATACATGATCACGGGTGGAGGTCCCATGAACAGAACTCTCACATTCATGCTTTACATGTACAACACCGCCTTTCAGAGGATAAATCCCAGTTACGCGACAACCATAGCGGTCATGACCGCTCTCATAAACTTCTCGATAGTCATCTTCATCAGAAAGGTCATTGAAAAAGAGGTGACCATAGTATGAAGAAGACTAGAGAGATCATCTTCCACGGGGTGATGCTGGTCCTTGCTTTGATATGGATCTATCCATATGTCTGGCTGTTTCTCTCCTCGATAAAGCCAGCCGACGAGATCTTCACCAGGTTCTTTCCAACAAGAATCACCCTTGAACATTACGAGTACATATTCACAATGGCAGAAAAGATGGAACGCCCCTTTTTGAGGGCTTTCCTGAACAGTGTTTTTGTCACAGTCACTGTGACTCTTTCTGTGGTCATAACCTCTGCAATAATTGGATACGGTCTGGCAAAACTCAGATTCAAAGGAAGCAATGCCGTATTCAACTTCATTATCTTTCAGATGCTCTTTCCGGGGTTCATGTTCATCATTCCTCTCTTTGTGTTGATAAGAAAACTTGGCCTTTACAATACTTACCCGGCCATGATCGTTCCCTTTCTCATGAGTGCGTGGGGTCTTTTTATGATCACGCAGTCCTACAAAACGATTCCACAGGATTACATAGAAGCTGCAAAGATTGACGGTGCGAGCACCTTGTGGATAATATTTAAAGTGATGATTCCCCTCTCGAGAAGCACCCTCTCTATCGTGGGTCTTTTCACATTCATAGGAATCTGGGACAACTTCCTCTGGCCCCTCATGGTGGTGAAAGACTACAATAAAATGCCGCTTTCTGTTCTTCTGGCCACTTTCAACCATGAGTATGCAGCCTACGTTGGACCGTTGATGGCGGGGTCTGTGATTCAAACGATACCCATGGTCCTCATCTTTTTGATTTTCAGGAAACAATTCTTGCAGGGAATCTCTATGTCCTTCAAGTAGAGGAGGGAGAGCATGGAACTCAAACTCGAAAGACACCCGGCGAATCCCATTCTGGAACCTTCTCCGTACTTTCTCTGGGAAAGCCGCTTTGTTTTCAACCCGGCTGTGGTGTACGACGGAGAACTTTTCCACATGCTCTACAGAGCCCAGGGAGAGGACATGGTCTCAAGGATCGGCTACGCTGTGAGCACCGACGGAATCCACTTCAACAAATTCGAAAAGCCCGTTTTCTCACCAAAGAGTGACGACGAGCTCTACGGAGTGGAAGATCCCAGGATCACAAAAATTGGTGATGAATATTACATGCTCTACACTGCCTACTCACCGCGTGGTGTGAGAATCGCCATGGCGTCGACGAAGAACTTCATCACCTGGAAAAGATATGGGGTTGTGATACCGGACATAGACAACAAAGATGCTGCGCTGTTTCCAGAGAAAATCAACGGAAAATACGTCATGTTCCACAGAATACCACCTGATATGTGGCTTGCCTTCTCAGACGATCTTGTACACTGGGACAACTTCGTGAAGATCGCATCTCCTCGTCAGGGAATGTGGGATGACCTGAAGATAGGAGTTGGTGCCCCTCCGATAAAGACCGAGTACGGCTGGCTTGTCCTGTACCATGGTGTTCAAAACACGGGAACCTCCCGGCCAATCTATCGCCTTGGTTTCATGCTGCTTGACCTGGAGGATCCCACGAAGGTGATAAAGAGATCGAAAGAGCCGATCCTTGAGCCAGAGGAAGACTGGGAAAAATTCGGCGGCGTTCCAAACGTGGTCTTCAGCGATGCGATGATAGAATACAACGGCTACTACTACGTGTACTACGGTGCAGCGGACAACTGCATCGCTCTTGCCACAATTCCTGTGGAAAAAGTGATGAAGTGGTGTAGAGAATGACAGGGGGCTTTCAGTGTGAAGGGAAAACTGTGGAGAATGCTTTCAGAAATTGTTCCCTACACCATCTCAAGGAAAGAAAAACTGAAAGACTGGTCTTTTTCCGACGGTTCAGAGGAAAAAACCGTCACACCACCTTTTGAGTGGGATTTCAACTCCGCTCCTGTGTGGTTCAGAAAAGAGTTGGAACCCTTCTCCGTCGCTGAAGGACAAAGGGCCTATCTGGAACTCTGGTTCGGCGGAGAGACCCTTGTTCTTGTAGATGGAAAGCCCTACGGTGAAATCAACGAGTATCACAGAACACTGAACATCACGCTTCTTGCTGATGGAAAGCCTCACACGATAGAGGCTCAGGTAATGCCAAGGGGGCTCTTTGGAAAACCAGAAAAGCCGGTGTTCAGTAAAGCATTTTTCACGATCATCGATGAAGAGTTGATGAAAGTGGTAAAAACACTGGAACTTGTCATAAGAACAGCAGAGGTGGTAGATGACAGGGCGCTGTCGAAAAAGCTTCTTGACATCTCCGAAGAATTTCTCTCGAAAATATGGATTCCAAGAGACACAGAAACATATTTGAAAGCCGCTCCCATGGATCCCGGAATAAAGGATGAAATTAAAAACACCTGGAGTACACCTGAGTTCAGAGAATTTTCCGGAGCGCAGCTTCCAGGCGAGTTAAGAAAAAGCATTATAGACGAGTTTGGAAGGTTCAAAGAGAAACTGAAGAAACTCAAAGAAGAGCACCCGAGTACTGGAATCGTCCACCTTGTAGGGCATTCCCACATAGATTATGCCTGGCTCTGGCCGGTTGAAGAGACGAAAAGAAAGATCCTTCGCACCTTCGCAAATTCTGTTCTACTTTCAAGATTGTATCCGGAGTTCGTCTACACTCAATCTTCTGCTCAAATGTATGAAGATCTCAAGAAAAACTCGCTTGAACTCTTCGAAGAGGTTAAGAAACTCGTTGAAGAAGGAAGATGGGAACCCGTTGGTGGCATGTGGGTGGAGTCAGATTGTAACGTTCCTTCGCTGGAGTCCCTGATAAGGCAGTTCTACTATGGACAGAAGTTCTTTGAGAAAGAGTTCGGTAAAAAGAGCAAGGTTTGCTGGCTGCCGGATGTGTTCGGCTTTTCCTGGGTTCTTCCTCAGATTCTGAGAGATGTGGGAATAGAGTACTTCGTTACGACCAAACTCAACTGGAACGACACGAACGAGTTTCCATACGATCTGTGCCGCTGGAGAGGAATAGACGGCTCAGAGGTTCTGTACTTCAGTTTCAAAAATCCAAACGAAGGATACAACGGAAAAATAGATCCAGACACCATCTACAAAACCTGGAACAACTTCAGGCAGAAGGATCTCACAAACAAGGTTCTTCTTTCGTTCGGCCACGGTGACGGTGGTGGAGGACCAACTGAGGAGATGCTGGAAAACTACAGGATAATGAATCAGATCCCGGGAATTCCGCATCTTGAAATGGGAACGGTCGGAAGTTTCTTTGAGAAAATGAACGTTGATGGAGACCTTCCCGTGTGGGACGGAGAGCTGTACCTTGAAGTCCACAGAGGAACGTACACCTCCCAGTCCAGGGTGAAGAAACTCCACAAAGAAGCAGAAGACGGTCTTTATCTTGCAGAGTTGATATCTGCCTTCTCCGATAGAGACTTTTCCGAAGAAATTGACGATCTCTGGAAGGCTGTCTTGAGAAACGAGTTTCACGATATCCTTCCTGGTTCTTCGATAAGAGAGGTCTATGAGGACGCAGAAAAAGAGCTGACCTTCGTGAAAGAAAGAGCAGAAAAGATCGTCAGAGAGTCCATAGACTCTCTTCGAGTCGAGGGCGAAAACACTCTGACCCTTCTGAACGCTTCGTCTTTCCCGAAGAGGTTCTGTTTTAAACTCAACGAAGATCTTAATCTTTATCTTTCCTTCCAGGGCAGAGTCCTTCTGAAACAAAGAACACACGATGGAAAGTACGTGTACTTCCTGGACACAGAGATCGCTCCTTTCTCAAAGATAGAGCTGGAGGTTCAGAAGAGCACAATTGAAAAGCCCGCAAGGAAAGACGAAAGTCTTTTCATGGAAAATGAGTACATGAGGGTCGAAGTGAAGGAAGATGGAACGATACAGATCTACGATAAAGAACTGGACAGGTACATCTTCGAGGAAAAAGGAAACATCTTGAAACTCCACAAAAACATTCCTCCCTACTGGGACAACTGGGACATAGCAGAGGGTGTGGAAAAGACAGAATACACCCTGAAAGCAAAAAGCGTGGAAAAAGTAGAGTTCGGTCCTGTTCGAGAGGTGGTACGTGTCGAATACGAGGCAGAAGGCAGCAAGATCACACAATACTACATCCTTTACAGAAAAAGCAGAAGGCTCGATATAGAAACAAAGATAGACTGGCACACAAGAAGGGCCCTTTTGAGGGCGTACTTTCCCACCACCGTTCTGTCGAGAAGAGCAAGGTTTGACATCTCAGGTGGCTTTATAGAAAGACCCACACACAGAAACACCAGTTTTGAAAAGGCGCGCTTTGAAGTGCCCTTCCACAGGTGGATGGATCTTTCGCAAACAGACTTTGGTGTTTCCATTCTAAACGATGGAAAGTACGGTGGAAGTGTTCATCAGAACGTTATGGCAGTTTCTCTGATAAAAGCCGGGATCTTTCCGGATTTTCTCTGCGATGAAGGAAAACACGAGTTCACCTACTCCATATATGTTCACCCCGGTGATGACCTGAGAGACGTTGTGAGAGAAGCAGAAGAACTGAACAGACCCCTTCTTGCCGTTTCTGGAAGGTTGAACATTCCCTCTTCTTTTCTGGAAGTTTCTCCACAGAATTTCAAACTCACTTCACTCAGAAAGGTGAAAGGAAAGATCGTCATAAGACTTGTCGAGATCTTCGGAACATCCGGTAAACTCTCGATTAAGATCCCCTGGGAAGGAAAGATCTATCTGACAAACCTTCTGGAAGAGGAAAGGAAAGAGGTCTCTTTCCCCTTGAGTTACCGACCGTTCAAAATCTACACGTTCGTTGTGGAGTGAGAAGGCTTCTTTTGCCTTTGAAAGAGCGGGATTTCTTCCCGCTCTTTGTTTAACCTAACTAATTCTACGTAATCTCCCATAAAAAATAACTTAAGGGATTCTTTTGAGAAATGTTCTCAATTTGTATCACACTTATGTTATAAAAATACCAGGACGGAAGAAATGAATGTCAATAAGACCATGACAACTTGAGAAGGAGGTGATACTATGATGATGTTCCTGCCACCAGAAGTTATAAGGGAGATTCACGAAGAAAGGGTAAAGAAGGCCCTTGAAAACCTCAAAGCCATCGAACTCGAAGAAAAACTCCTTGAAAGAGCAAAAGAAGAAGAAAAAGTCTCCTCCAGAAGGAGGAGAAGGAAAGAGAAAGAACCAGTGGAAGTTTGAAAAACTCTCATTTCCTACCTTTCAGTATCTCAGACCTCCCAGGCGTCCCTCCCCCATTTTAATCATCCAGCCTGAGTTCTATATCGGCAGAGTTTTGAATGTACGTGATCGTTGAATCGTTCAGGTAGAAGACTACAGATGCAACCGAGGTCAAATCTGAAAGCCAGTTCTGGATCTCGCTGTTCACATTTTCCACTTCGTCTTCGTCTACTTCAAATTCTTCTTCGGAGGATTCACCGGTGTCCGTTGTTTCCGGAAGTGTGAACTCGCACACGTAAAGGGTGTAAGTTGCCTCTTTCAATTCCTCGAAGGAGAAATCGTCGTCTGTGATTTCAAGATCAACGAGTGTAGCAGAACTTGTCTCTCCTTCAAAGAGAGCAACAAGACATGTGGTTCCCGCCAGTGTCTCCTTAAGCTCTCCTTCAACTTCGTACCTGTATCTGTACTCTTCACCTTCACCTGGGCCGTGTTCGTATTCGTGTCTTTCTCTGTGGTATGGAACAATGACCGGTCTGAGTATGTACTGATTTTTTCCCTGAACAACTCGAAGGGATCTTGCCACATCGAAATCGAGAACGATCTCATCACCACTTTGCACTATGATAGGCTTTATGATCTTAATCTTCCTGGAGGGAATGTTGACGGTTTCGCTCTGACCGTTTACAACAGCGGTTGCAGCGTCAACGTAGAGTCTGATCCAATCGAGTTCGGCACCTTCGGGCAGTTCCATTTCGAAAAACTGTACTTCAGTTCCTGCAAGTGAGAGAAGATCGAACTCGTTTTCCAGCAGGGTGGCAGTGGCGTCATACCCCTCTCCGTTCAGTGAGTAGTGGTACGTCACATCGGAAATCTTCACCTGCAACTGTTCAATATCAAAGGATGGGTTGTCTGTGAGATACACAGGAACTTTTGTTATGTTCGTTCCTGTGGTGAAAAGCACACATCCAGATATCAGTCCCAGAAACAAAACTGCCCAGAGAGCGTACTTCATGGTTTCACCTCCTTTCGTTGAAGTATTTTAACTCCAGATTAGCAAAAAGTCAATTTTGAGCAACGAAATGTTTTTCTTGTGAGAATAAATGTCTTTTTAAAAAGCACATTTTGTCATCTCAATAAACTAACAACATTGAATTTGTATAAACCATCCAGAAATTAAAACAAAGCAGAATCAGAAGAAAATGGTTTCTTTTCGACAATATTCATCGATACTTGCTCGTGGCTTTCCTTCCTTGGATTTTGAATGAAAACATTTTCACATTAGAATACTCACGATAAAAAGCCTCAGAGAGGTGATAGCATGAAGTTCGGCTACTTCGATGACAAAAACAGAGAATACGTCATAGTAACTCCCAGGACACCCTATCCGTGGATAAATTACCTGGGGACAGAAGATTTCTTTTCCATCATCTCCCACATGGCGGGGGGCTACTGTTTCTATAAAGATGCAAGGCTCAGAAGGATCACCAGGTTCAGGTACAACAACGTGCCAACAGACGCTGGAGGAAGGTATTTTTACATAAGAGAAGAAGACGGAGATTTCTGGTCTCCCACCTGGATGCCGGTGAGGAGAGATCTTTCGTTCTTTGAAGCAAGACACGGCCTTGGGTACACGAAGATCGCTGGGGAGAGAAACGGTCTGAGAGCGACCATCACCTTTTTTGTTCCAAGGCATTTCACAGGAGAGGTCCATCATCTTGTACTTCAAAACAGAACGGAACGACCAAGAAGGATCAAACTCTTTTCCTTCATAGAGTTCTGTCTCTGGAACGCCCTCGATGACATGACGAACTTTCAGAGAAACTACAGCACCGGAGAAGTGGAGATAGAAGGTTCTGTGATATACCACAAAACAGAGTACAGAGAAAGAAGAAACCACTACGCGTTCTACTCCGTGAACCATTCGATAGATGGTTTCGACACAGACAGGGAGTCATTCATGGGTCTTTACAACGGTTTTGAGGCTCCTCAGGCGGTTGTGGAGGGCAATCCCAGAAACTCCGTGGCGAGTGGCTGGGCACCCATTGCATCTCACTATCTTGAACTTGAGATCCCACCTCTTGGCGAAAAAGAACTCATCTTCATACTCGGCTACGTAGAAAATCCCGAAGAGGAAAAATGGGAAAGACCCGGGGTGATAAACAAAAAGCGTGCAAAAGAAATGATAGAAAGGTTCAAAACAGGTGAAGACGTTGAACGCGCTCTGAAGGAACTGAAGGAATACTGGGATGAACTTCTTGGAAGAATACAGGTGGAAACACACGATGAAAAACTCAACAGGATGGTGAACATCTGGAACCAGTATCAGTGCATGGTCACTTTCAACATCGCGCGGAGCGCTTCCTACTTTGAATCCGGAATCAGCAGGGGTATAGGTTTCAGAGATTCAAATCAGGATATACTTGGATTTGTCCACATGATACCGGAAAAGGCAAGACAGAGGATTCTCGACCTTGCCTCCATCCAGTTTGAAGACGGAAGCACCTATCATCAGTTCCAGCCGCTCACAAAAAAGGGAAACAACGAAATCGGTGGAGGATTCAACGACGATCCCCTCTGGCTCATTCTCTCAACCAGTGCGTACATCAAGGAAACGGGAGACTGGAGCATTCTGAACGAAGAGGTTCCGTTTGACAACGATCCAGACAAAAAGGCAACGCTTTTTGAACACCTGAAAAGATCTTTCTACTTCACCGTGAACAACCTCGGTCCACATGGTCTTCCACTCATAGGAAGGGCGGACTGGAACGACTGTCTCAACCTGAACTGTTTTTCCAAAAATCCAGATGAATCCTTCCAGACAACCGTCAACGCCCTCGATGGAAGGGTAGCAGAATCCGTCTTCATAGCAGGACTGTTCGTTCTGGCTGGAAAAGAGTTCGTGGAGATCTGCAGAAGACTCGGACTCGAGGATGAAGCAAAAGAGGCAGAAAAACACGTGAAGAAAATGATAGAGACCACTCTGGAGTACGGCTGGGACGGAGAGTGGTTCCTCAGGGCGTACGATGCCTTTGGAAGGAAAGTGGGAAGTAAAGAATGTGAAGAAGGGAAGATCTTCATAGAACCACAGGGAATGTGCGTGATGGCGGGAATAGGAGTGGAAAACGGATACGCAAAGAAAGCACTTGATTCAGTGAAAGAGCACCTCGACACACCTTACGGCCTTGTTCTTCAGCAGCCCGCTTACAGCAGATACTACATAGAACTAGGTGAGATCTCGAGTTATCCACCGGGCTACAAGGAAAACGCTGGTATATTCTGTCACAACAATCCGTGGGTAGCGATAGCAGAAACTGTCATTGGAAGAGGAGACAGAGCCTTTGAGATCTACAGAAAGATCACTCCCGCCTATCTGGAAGACATAAGTGAAATCCACAGAACAGAGCCCTACGTCTACGCACAGATGGTGGCAGGAAAAGATGCACCAAGACACGGAGAAGCCAAAAACTCCTGGCTCACAGGAACAGCGGCATGGAGCTTTGTTGCGATAACTCAGTACATTCTGGGAGTAAGGCCCACCTACGATGGCCTCATGGTGGACCCGTGCATACCTGAAGATTGGGACGGCTTCAAAATCACAAGAAGGTTCAGGGGAGCAATCTACGAGATAACGGTAAAAAATCCCCACCACGTTTCCAAAGGTGTAAAAGAGATAACCGTCGACGGAAAGAAAATTGAGGGACAGGTCCTTCCAGTTTTCAGTGATGGAAAAGTGCACAGAGTAGAAGTTCTGATGGGATGATCTTCCCTCATGTTTCAAACTTTGAAGAAGGGGCCATCCCCTTCTTTTTTTGTGGTACAATAGTTCGGCAAACAAACTACAGCAAAGAGCGAGGTGATGATCGTGAAAAAGTTTCCCGAAGGGTTCCTCTGGGGAGTTGCGACGGCTTCCTACCAGATCGAAGGCTCTCCCCTTGCAGACGGAGCAGGTATGTCCATCTGGCACACCTTCTCCCATACACCCGGAAACGTGAAAAACGGTGACACTGGAGATGTGGCCTGCGATCACTACAACAGATGGAAAGAGGACATCGAGATCATCGAAAAAATCGGTGCAAAGGCCTACAGATTCTCCATCAGCTGGCCAAGGATCCTTCCGGAAGGAACGGGAAAAGTGAACCAGAAAGGTCTGGACTTCTACAACAGGATCATAGACACCCTCCTGGAGAAGAACATAACACCATTTATAACCATCTACCACTGGGACCTTCCCTTTTCTCTGCAGTTGAAGGGTGGCTGGGCAAATCGGGACATAGCCGACTGGTTCGCAGAGTACTCAAGGGTTCTCTTTGAAAACTTCGGTGACCGCGTCAAACACTGGATCACTTTGAACGAACCCTGGGTCGTCGCTATAGTGGGACATCTGTACGGAGTCCATGCCCCTGGGATGAAAGACATCTACGTAGCATTCCATACGGTTCACAACCTCTTGAGAGCGCACGCAAAATCCGTGAAGGTGTTCAGAGAAACGGTGAAAGACGGAAAGATAGGGATTGTTTTCAACAACGGATACTTCGAACCTGCAAGTGAGAGAGAAGAAGATATCAGAGCCGCCAGATTCATGCATCAGTTCAACAACTACCCGCTCTTTTTGAACCCCATCTACAGGGGAGAATACCCGGATCTTGTCCTGGAATTTGCAAGAGAGTACCTCCCCAGAAACTATGAGGATGACATGGAAGAGATAAAACAGGAGATCGACTTCGTTGGGCTGAACTACTATTCAGGTCACATGGTGAAATACGATCCGAACTCACCGGCCAGGGTGTCCTTCGTCGAAAGAAACCTTCCCAAAACCGCCATGGGATGGGAGATCGTTCCTGAGGGTATCTACTGGATTCTCAAAGGTGTCAAAGAAGAGTACAACCCACAGGAGGTGTACATCACAGAAAACGGAGCTGCATTCGACGACGTGGTGAGTGAGGACGGAAAAGTTCACGATCAAAACAGGATAGATTATCTGAGAGACCACATCGAACAGGTCTGGAGAGCAATCCAGGATGGGGTCCCACTGAAGGGTTACTTCGTGTGGTCACTCCTTGATAACTTCGAATGGGCGGAGGGATATTCGAAGAGATTCGGTATAGTGTACGTGGACTACAACACACAGAAGAGGATCATAAAAGACAGTGGATACTGGTACTCGAATGTGATCAAAAACAACGGACTAACAGATTGAAAAGGGCGGAGCAATCCGCCCTTTCTTTTTGATACCTCATTTTCCTTCCTATCTGTCCATCCCGGGCGATTATCCCCGATTATTTTCATTTAACGAAAAAAATCTCCTGTTTTCTCCCGATATCTCGTTTGCATTGAAACTATGAGTCTGGCAAAATATCTATTAGGTTAATTTGATTATACCGTCAGTTAACTCAACCACACCACTGAAGGAGGGATATTTCAATGAGAAAGTGTTTGGTTCTGTTTCTTTTGATTCTAACTGCTGTTTTATTTGCTACTTCTTGGCATGACGTTGTATTGTATGAAATCATGATAGACAGATTCTACGACGGTGATCCTATGAACAATGATCAAGGTTATGGTGAGTATGATCCAAGTAATCCATCAAAATATAGCGGAGGAGATTTGAAAGGGATAATAGAGAAATTAGATTACATAAAGGGGCTAGGGGTCGATGGAATTTGGATCACCCCACCAGTTGCTAACCAATGGTGGGATCCATGGGTAAATTATGGAGGTTACCATGGATACTGGGCTAGAAATTTTAAAGAAGTAGATGAACATTTTGGAGATCTTGAAACGTACAAGAGTCTTTCAGAAGAGCTTAAAAGAAGGGGAATGGTCCTTATTCAGGATATAGTTGTAAACCATGTTGGGAATTATTTCCGATTTAAAGATGGAAAGTTTGAACTCAACAAGGATAGTATTCCTACTTCTGCACCAACACAGTTTCCATTCAATATGAATAACTACAACGATCCAGAACAGAGAGAAATGAATGTTTACCACTGGACACCTGACATCACTAATTACAGTGATCTTCATCAGAAACTGTACTATCAACTTTCTGGCCTGGATGATTTAAACACCGAAAACCCTCTGGTTAGAGAAGCACTGAAAGACTCTTACAACTTCTGGATAAGGGAAGTAGGAGTGGATGGTTTCAGAGTAGATACCGCTATGTATGTTCCTAAAGATTTTTGGGATGACTTCTTTAATGGTGAAAATGGCGTAATGAAGCAGAAAAGAAATTTCATCGCTTTCGGTGAAGCATGGCTTACTTCACCACCTTTGGATGATAGTGCAGAAAAAGAAATTGAGAGTTACTTTGAACATGGTTTCAACGCTATGCTTGATTTTCCACTTTGTGAAGAGATACGGCGGGTTTTAAAAGGTGGGAAACCCACTTCCTGGCTTGCTTATAGAATAGAAAGGCGTAACGAAACGCTCAGAAAAGGACTCTTGGTTACTTTCATCGACAATCACGATATGGAACGATTTATCAGAGGGACGGACGAAAAGACATTGAAAATGGCAATAGCTTTCCTAATGACCTTACCAGGAATACCAGTTATTTACTACGGGACAGAACAATCTTTCGAAGAAACACGTGCTTCTATGTTTGCGAGTGGATGGGGGTCAGGTGGTAGGGATCACTTTGAAAAAGGCTCAATGTATGAGTTTATAAAAAGCGCAATTGGATTTAGAAAGAACCATACAGCAACGAGATACGGAACTGTAAAGACAATTTTATCCAATAAAGAAGGAGCAGGTCTTTTGGTTTACAAAATCGAAGATGAACATGAAACATTGATTGTTGTTATGAACACATCTAATGATGAAAGGATAAGGGTCTATTCCGACGCATTTCCTGAGGTGGAAGAAGTATTCTCAACAGGCCGGAAAGCACAGATGATTATTCAACAGGATTCCACTGTCTTTCGAGTTCCTCCAAAAAGTTTGACGGTCTATAAAGTTCTATCTGAAACGTCTGGAAAACAACCACCGGATCTTAATCTTAAGCTAAACGCTGAAGTAAATGTCGGAAAAGAGAAAGTTATCATTTCTGGTGAAACGAATGGTAAGAAGATTTTTGCATACGTAGATGGTATGTATCGAGCCATCGGAGACAAAATAAAACTTGAAAGTGGGAAGTTCAGTTATACATTGGATCCCTATAGAATAGGCCCAGGAAAACACTTTGTTGTTTTAAAAGTTTACGGATCAACTCCGAGGGAAGTTCTTTATTCTAAAGAACTCTGGTTTGAAGTGTCAATACCTATTGAAAAATTGTCAGAGGTGACAGACCCTCTTAATGATGATTATGGTCCCTTCGGAAAGTATGAATATCCAACGGACATAACCTTCAAACGTCAGATGGACATAGTTGCTGCAAAAGTTGAACGCATGGGCCCCAATTTGATTCTCTGGATAAAACCAAGAGAAATTACCACAAGTTGGAATCCTCCCTTTGGGTTTGATCATGTGAGTTTTCAGATTTTTCTTGATGATCCTAGAAAAGATGGTAAAAGCATCCTGCCGTTTCAGAATTACGTTATAGAAGATTGGGATTATGAAATTTTCATTACGGGCTGGAGCTCCGCTATTTTCTCTTCAAAGGGAGCAGATGAAAGGAAATTTGGTACACAACTTGGTTCTCCCGAAGTCTTGACAACGGATGGATGGATAAAGATCGTTGTAAAAGGTGAATGGCTTGGTTTCCCAGAAGAATTCACTGGTTGGAAAATCTACATTACAACATGGGACTATGATGGTGTTGAAAACAGGTTCAGGCCTCTTGAAGAAGAACCAAAAGCTTATATATTTGGAGGTGGAAAAGAGACAGATCCATACGTGATGGATGATCTCTGGATTAAAATCGAAAAATAGCATTATCCTTATCAAAAGGAGGTGTTCTTATCATGAGAAAGTTTCTTGCTCTGCTTCTTGCTGTTCTTCTGGTTGGTGGTCTCTTCGCCGTGAAGATCACCATGACATCTGGAGGGGTCGGAAAAGAACTTGAGGTTTTGAAGAAGCAGATCGAGATGTTCCAGCAGCAGTATCCAGACATCGAAGTAGAGATCATACCCATGCCGGACAGTTCAACCGAAAGGCACGACCTCTATGTCACGTACTTCGCCGCCGGTGAGAGTGACCCGGATGTTCTCATGCTCGATGTGATCTGGCCGGCAGAGTTTGCACCGTTCCTCGAGGATCTGACGGCCGATAAAGACTACTTCGAACTCGGTGAGTTCCTCCCCGGAACGGTGATGGCTGCTACAGTCAACGGAAAGATCGTTGCAGTTCCATGGTTCACCGATGCGGGCCTTCTTTACTACAGAAAAGATCTTCTCGAAAAGTACGGCTACGATCATCCTCCAAGAACATGGGATGAACTCGTTGAGATGGCAAAGAAGATCTCTCAGGCCGAAGGTATTCACGGATTCGTCTGGCAGGGTGCAAGATACGAAGGGCTCGTGTGTGATTTCCTCGAGTACCTTTGGTCTTTTGGTGGAGACGTTCTGGACGAAAACGGAAACGTTGTGATCGATTCGCCACAGGCCGTCGATGCACTTCGATTCATGGTTGATCTCATCTACAAACACAAAGTCACGCCCGAGGGTGTCACCACCTACATGGAAGAAGACGCAAGAAGAATCTTCCAGAACGGAGAGGCAGTCTTCATGAGAAACTGGCCGTACGCGTGGTCCCTTGTGAACAGCGACGAATCTCCAATCAAAGGAAAGGTTGGAGTAGCACCTCTTCCGATGGGACCCGGCGGAAGAAGGGCGGCAACTCTCGGTGGCTGGATGCTTGGAATAAACAGCTTCTCTTCTCCTGAAGAGAAAGAAGCGGCAAAGAAACTCATAAAGTTCCTCACAAGTTATGAGCAGCAGCTCTACAAAGCAATAAACGCTGGTCAGAACCCAACAAGGAAAGCCGTCTACAAGGATCCAAGACTCAAAGAAGCAGCTCCATTCATGGTAGAACTCCTCAGCGTCTTCCTGAACGCTCTTCCAAGACCAAGAGTTGCAAACTACAGTGAAGTGTCCGATGTAATTCAGAGGTATGTGCACGCTGCTCTGACGAGGCAGACAACACCGGAAGAAGCGATAAAGAACATCGCAAAAGAGCTGAAGTTCTTACTCAGTCAGTAATGGATGCGAGGGGGCGCCCCCTCGCTTATCTTTAGAAGAAGCGAGGAGGAAAAAACATGGAGAAAAAAAGCGGCTGGACAGCGTTCTGGATGATACTGCCGACAATTCTCGTTGTATCGATAGTGGCATTTTTTCCTCTTTTCAAGACTTTTTACGACAGTTTCTACAGTTTCGGATTGAGGCCCGGCATAGAAAGGAAATTTGTGGGCCTTCAAAATTATTTCAGACTCTTTCAGGACACACGCTTTTTAATGGCATTGAAGAACACCATCTTTTTCACTGTCATTTCGGTGTCACTGGAGACTGTTCTTGGGGTTCTCATCGCCCTTGTTGTTCACCAGAAGTTCGCCCTGAGGGGTATGGTGAGGGCAGCGATGCTTGTTCCGTGGGCGATACCAACTGCCATTTCTTCTCAAATGTGGAGATGGATGTTTCATGATCAGTTCGGAATAATGTCAAGGCTCTGGGAAAAACTGGGGATAATAGATCCTGGAACTCCTATTCTTGGAACTCCGGGGCTTGCTATGTGGGCCATCATATTCGTTGACGTATGGAAAACCACACCTTTCATGGCTCTGCTGATACTCGCTGGGCTTCAGGTGATTCCTGAGGATATCTACGAAGCAGCGAGGATAGATGGCGCCAGTACGCTGCAGAGATTCTTCAGGATCACCCTTCCACTCATAACACCCACGATCGGGGTGGCTTTGATTTTCAGAACACTCGATGCACTGCGTGTGTTCGACGTCGTCTACATCATGACAAGGGGAGCGGTGAACACGGAAACCCTGGCCGTGTACAACAGACATGTTCTAATGGACAGGGCTTTCACCGGTGCGTGGTTTGGGTACGGTTCGGCGATCTCTGTGTTCATATTCGTTCTCATTTCGATCTTTGCAATCCTCTACATAAAGTCTCTGAGATTGAGACTCGATTGAGGAGGGAAAGAAATGAGCCGTTCCTTAACACAGAAGATACTTCTTTACGTTGCCGTTGCCTTCATTCTCGTGTGGTGTGTTTTTCCTCTCTACTGGGCTTTTGTTTCTTCGATAAAACCGGATCAGGATCTTTTCGAAAAGAACCCCTCTCTTTTCCCAAAGAGAGTCACCTTTGAAAATTATGTGAAGGTCTTCAAGGAAAGACCGTTCCACATAAACATCAAAAACAGTATCATAGTGGCAGGGATAACCACGGGTTTGGCATTGGTTGTAGGGGCGCTTGCCGGATACGCAATCGCAAGACTCAAGTTCAGAGGAAAGGTCATCGTGATGTCGTTGATTCTTGCGGTGAGCATGTTCCCGCAGGTTTCGATCCTCGGTTCTCTCTTTCTGATCTTGAGGAGCATGAAACTGATAAACACCTACACAGGTCTCATCATACCCTACACCGCCATGAACCTTCCTCTGACGGTCTGGGTACTTCAGAGTTTCTTCAGAGAACTTCCTAAAGAAGTTGAGGAATCTGCCTTCATCGATGGTGCTTCAAAACTGAGAACACTTTGGTCCATCGTTCTTCCCATGTCGGCACCGGGACTTGTGGCAACGGGTCTTTTGACCTTCATTGCAGCTTGGAACGAGTTCCTCTTTGCACTCACCTTCATGCAAAAGCCGAGTCTGTACACCGTCCCTGTTGCAGTTGCCCTCTTCAAAGGAGCATCTCAGTACGAAATACCCTGGGGGCAACTCATGGCAGCTGCTGTCATAGTCACACTTCCCCTTGTCATCCTCGTTCTGATATTCCAGAACAGGATCATAGCGGGATTGAGTGCCGGAGCGGTGAAGGGCTAATAACCAATCATTTTTGGTGATTATTTACTTTTACAGCAAATTATTTCCGATTATGGTACGGAATCTCCTTCTATCTTCTTTTTTCTTGTCAAAAAGTAATTTGAAGAAAAAGGACCCCATGTGCGATAATATAGCAGGAGTTAATTTGATTCCGTTGGAAATTAATAACCTGTGTTGTTCTTTTACTGAAAAAAAGACAATTTCCTAAAACAGCATAATTCTACGTTAAATTTAAATTACACTCTCTGTTGAGGAGGTGTTTTCATGAAGAAGGGACTGGTTTTTCTGGGACTGTTTCTTGCGCTCTCCGTGTTCGTCTTTGCAGAAGACATCACCATTCTTCTTGCTCCTAAATCTCTCAACAATCCATACTGGTTTGCAGTTGAAAACGGGATGAGAGACGCGGCAGAGAAACTGGGGATCAAAGCAATCTTCGACGCACCCGTTGAAGCAGACGCTGCGAAGCAGGCAGAAAAGATCCTGAGTTACATTGTGAAAGGTGTCGACGGAATAGGTATCTCTCCAAACGACCCAGAAGCGATAAAAGTGGTGGTTAAAAGGGCACTCGACAAGGGAATACCGGTGATCATGTTCGATTCTGATTCACCAGACAGTGGAAGGTACGTGTACATAGGAACCAACAACTACAATGCAGGATACGAGGCTGGAAAGTTGATGGCACAGCTTATCGAAAAGTACAAGCCCGAGAAAAAGACCATCAAACTTGCCATACTCACCGGTGGTCTTGCGGCCCTCAACCTGAACGAGAGAATCAGAGGATTCAGAGACGCCCTCGAAGAATACTCCAAACAGAGTGGAAGAGAGATCGTCTATGTGGCTGACCCGTTCCCGTGTGACGACGATTCAGCAAAGGCTATTCAGATCATCAGGGACGTGACCAGGAAATACACAGACCTCGATGGTTGGTTCATGTCCGGTGGATGGCCTCTCTTTGCTCCAAAAGAAACCGTGATCTCCGCTCTTGGCGGTCCCGAAAGAATGAAAGATCTGCTGGTGGTTGGCTTTGATACTCTGCTTCCAGAACTTGAACTCGTCAAAGCTGGTGCTGTCAAAGGTCTTGTTGGTCAGAGACCTTATGACATGGGTTACCTCTCCGTTCTTGTTCTCTACAACATGGTAAAAGTTGGTGTAGAAAACACATTGAAGATACTCCCGAAAGTTGTCAGAGAAGATGGAACAGTTGACTATATCATCGACACAGGAGTGGACGTTGTAACAGAAGAAAACGTTGATCAATTTTACGAATACGCAAAGAAGATCTATTCTAAGCGCTGATAATGTAGAATCAACGAAGAAGGGGGGTTAAACCCCCCTTCATTAAAGAATAAAGACAAGGGAGGCGTGGTCGAGTTGTGGAAGAGGTTGTTCAAGGCTAAAGAAGCGGGAATATTTTTGATACTGGTAGCGATCGTGATATTTTTGGGGATAACGACGAGAGAATTTTTGACAGTGGAGAACATATTCACGGTGATACTGAACGTATCGTTCATAGCGATCATGTCATTTGGGATGACGATGGTGATCATCACAGCCGGGATAGATCTTTCGGTTGGGTCGGTACTGGGTGTAGCAAGCGTGGTGATGGGGCTTTTGATGAATGAAAGAGGGTTATCACCCTTCTGGAGTGTAGTTTTGGGGCTTTTAGTTGGTGTTGGATTTGGGCTTGCAAACGGTTTTTTGATCACAAAGGCAAAACTTGCACCGTTCATCAGCACACTTGGTATGCTCAGTGTAGGAAGGGGTCTTGCATACGTGTTGAGTGGTGGCTGGCCCATATCACCGTTTCCTGAGAGTTTCACGGTACACGGTCAGGGGATGGTAGGGCCCGTACCGGTTCCGGTGATCTACATGGCAGTGATAGGTGTGATCAGCCACATATTTTTGAAGTACACCGTGACGGGGCGGAGGATCTATGCGATAGGTGGGAACGAAGAGGCGTCCAGGCTGGTTGGGATCAAGACGGACAGGATACTGATCATGGTGTACACGATAAACGGCTTTTTGGCGGCATTTGCAGGTTTTCTATTGACGGCATGGCTTGGTGTGGCACAGCCCAATGCGGGTCAGGGATACGAACTTGACGTGATAGCGGCGACGGTGATAGGAGGAACGAGTTTGTCTGGTGGTGAAGGGACGATACTGGGGGCGTTTTTGGGAGCGGTGATAATGGGGGTATTGAGGAACGGGATGATACTGCTTGGTGTATCGTCGTTCTGGCAGCAAGTAGTGATAGGGATAGTGATCATCATAGCGATAGCGATAGACCAGATCAGGAGGGCGAAAGAGAGATGAAGCCCATACTCGAGGTAAGGGGGATACACAAAAGATTCCCCGGGGTACATGCACTCAAGGGAGTGAGTATAGAATTTTATCCGGGGGAGGTACATGCGATAGTAGGAGAGAACGGAGCGGGAAAGAGTACGTTGATGAAGATCATAGCAGGGGTGTATGAACCCGATGAAGGGGAGATCATATACGACGGCAGAAGTGTGAGGTGGAGTCATCCGAGTGAAGCGATAAAAGCGGGGATAGTGACGGTGTTTCAGGAGTTGTCGGTAATGGACAATCTGTCCGTGGCGGAGAACATGTTCATGGGAGATGAAGAGAAGAGAGGGATATTTGTAGACTACAAGAAAATGTACAGGGAGACGGAAAGATTCATGAGAGAAGAATTTGGCATAGAGATAGATCCTGAGGAGAAACTGGGGAGATACTCCATAGCGATCCAGCAGATGGTGGAGATAGCGAGGGCAGTTTACAAGAAGGCGAAAGTACTCATACTGGACGAGCCCACATCATCCCTCACACAGAAAGAGACAGAGAAACTCTTCGAGGTGGTGAAGAAACTCAAGGAGAAGGGAGTTGCGATACTCTTCATATCTCACAGACTGGAGGAGATCTTCGAGATATGTGACAGGGTGAGCGTTCTGAGGGATGGAGAGTACATAGGAACAGACAGGATAGAGAACCTGACGAAAGAAAAGATCGTGGAGATGATGGTGGGAAGAAAACTGGAGAAATTCTACATAAAAGAAGAACACGAGCCCGGGGAAGTGGTACTGGAAGTGAAGAACCTTTCTGGAGATGGCTTTGAGAACGTGTCGTTCAGTTTGAGAAAAGGAGAAATCCTTGGATTTGCAGGACTTGTTGGTGCAGGAAGGACAGAGTTGATGGAAACGATATTTGGCTTCAGGCCGAAGAAAAGTGGGGAGATATACATAGAAGGAAAGAAAGTTGAGATAAACCATCCACTGGATGCGATAGAACATGGTATGGGACTTGTACCGGAGGACAGAAAAAGACTTGGGCTCATACTCATCATGAGCATCATGCACAACGTATCGCTTCCAAGCCTTGACAGAATAAAGAAAGGACCGTTCATATCGTTCAGAAAAGAAAAAGAACTGGCAAAGTGGGCGATAGAAACGTTCGACATAAGGCCACCCTATCCAGACAGGAAAGTTCTGTACCTTTCTGGAGGAAACCAGCAGAAAGTTGTTCTGGCAAAATGGCTTGCTTTGAAACCAAAGGTTCTCATACTGGATGAACCAACACGGGGAATAGACGTTGGAGCAAAGGCAGAAATATACAGGATCATGTCGCATCTTGCAAAAGAGGGAGTTGGAGTCATCATGATCTCCTCAGAACTTCCAGAGGTTCTTCAAATGAGTGACAGAATAGCCGTTATGAGCTTTGGAAAACTCGCTGGTATCATCGATGCCAAAGAGGCTTCCCAGGAAAAGGTTATGAAACTCGCAGCTGGTTTGAGTGGGTGAAGGAGGTTCAGAAATTGCAGAACATGGAAATATACTCTCTGAAGCAGACGAGGACCATCAACAAATTGAGGGTTCTCAACACGATCAGGTTTGAGCCCGGGATCACTCGAAACATGATCTCAGAAAAAACAGGGCTCGATCCCAGCACCGTCACAAAACTCGTGAACGAGATGAAGAGAAAGAAGATGATCTACGAGAAGGGAATTCTCCCCTCTAAACTTGGAAGACACTCCAAAAGACTTTATGTGAACAAAGAGTTTTCTAAAGCGATAGTGGTCGATCTTGGTGTGACACACTCTCTGGTTGGGCTTTCCTTCTTCGATGGTTCTGTAGAGGTCATCGATGAATTCGATACACCGGACACACCAGAGGAATGCTTCAGAGTCCTGACGGAGAGGGTTTCCAGGTTTCCCGGTGTGTTTCCTCTCATCGTGATAGGCGTTCCTGGTTCTGTCGATAAGACCCACAAAAAGCTGGCGTTCGCTCCGAACCTGAACAGATGGCGAGACGTCGATGTAGAGAAGTACTTCAAGGTGTTCGAAGTCTATCTGGAAAACGATGCAAACCTTGCAGCCCTCGCAGAAACGATGAAAAACAAACACTTCGGAGATCGAAAGAACATAGTGTACATCCTTGTGAGGGAAGGAATAGGTGGAGGAATCATCATTGAAGGAAGGTTGTACAAAGGATCGTTCAACGCAGCCGGAGAGATCGGTCACATGAAGATGTACGACAGAGGGCCCTGTTTCTGTGGAAGAGTGGGGTGCTGGGAGGCAAACACCTCCATATCCCACTGTGTGCATCAGTACGAAAAGGAAAAAGCCCTTCCTGGAAAGACCATGTACGAGAAATTCGAGGCTTTGTGCAGCCTGTACGAAAAGGATGACCTCGCAAAGAAGATCCTGGACGAGTTCACAACCATCCTGATAGATGGAATTGTGAATCTTGTGAACATTTTAAGTCCAGAAATCGTGATCGTTGGAGGAGAAGGAGTGTTTCTCCCTGATAGTGTTTTCGAGAAAATTGTCTCGGAGACAAAAAGACAGGTTCATCCTATGAACAAAGAGGTGTCCGTTGAGAAAGGAAGTCTTTCGAACAAAGAAGTGGTCCTGGTTGGAACTTCGATTCTTTCATCCATGATGATAAGTGAAAGACTGGTGTGAAAGAAAGAGGGGGAACTCCCCCTCATTTCTCTTCGAAGATCCTTATCTTTCCGTCTCCACAGGGAATCAGGAGTTGACTGCCCACTTTCACAAAATGTCCCACCTTTTGATCCGATACCTTCAGTTTGGTTTTCAAAGTCAGTTCCGGAAAATCGAAAACATAAAGGTTTCCGTTCCATGTCCCAACAAAAAGATTTTCTTCGCTGAAAAGCAAAGAAGATACGGCCTCACCCAGGGAGATCTCCCTCACCTTTGAACCAGTGCTTAAACTCCAGAGCACGATCTTTCCGTCTTCACCACCGGATACAAGGTAATCTTCCGCAAACTTCACAGCGTTCACGTTTCCGCTGTGGGCATCAAAGGAAAACACCTTTTCACCCGTTTCCTTTGAAAGGACCTCCACATATCCTGTTTTTCCCTTTGGATCAGAATAAGACACTCCAAAGGCAACGAACTTTTCGTTCATATCGATGGTTTGAACGATCTCGTGTTCTGTATCTTTTCTCCATATCTCGTTGAAGGAAGGATAATCAAACAGTGCAACACTCCCATCATAGAATCCAACAGCAACTTTTCCTTCGAAGAGGGATAGATCCATGGTACTGGTTGTTCCAACCTTCACTCTCTTGATCAGTTTTCCGTTTTCCAGACTGTACATCTTGATTGTGTTACTGTCCAGACAGGAAATGATGGTGTTTTCAACTATCAGAAGTTTTCTCACACTTGCAAGCGCTTTGATTCTGTGTGTTACCCTTCCCTTCTCCACATCCCAGACGAGTATCTCTCTATCGTCGCCACCACTGACCAGTGTTTTTCCATCGTCTGAGATTGCCAGCGCATTCACCGAGAGTTTGTGTCCAAAGAGAGAGTACTTGAGTTCCAGTTGTGCATTCCAGACGTTCACAATGCCGTCCATACCATAGGTGACTATGGTGTCATCGTCCGATGAGACCAGAAGGACAAAGTTGTTGTGGGCGTTCACAGATTTTACCGTCTCTCCCTTTTCAACGTTCAGGATCACGGCCTTGTAGTCGTCTGTTACGAAAACAACCATATCGTTGCCGAGGAAATCAACATCGTTCACCGTTATGACATGGTCTTTTTGAAGAACGAGTCTTCCGCTTGAGGCGCCCCAGACCTTCACTGAATTTCCCCCGCATGTGGCTATGAGTTTGCCGCTTTCAGAGAAGACGATCTTCTTTATTCCCTCGGGATGAGCCTTGAGAGGGATAGAAAGAGATGGGTTCGAAAGATCTCTGATCACAGCAAGCCCGTTGGCCAGACCAACCACATACCTGTTTCCACTTGCGGCAATTTGAACAACTGAAGGACCGAATCTCTGAGAAGATATTTCTTTTCCGTCAGGGAAGGACCATATCCTCACCGTTCCATCGAAAGAGGCGCTGAAGATTTTTCCGTTTGAAACCGAAACAGAGGAAACTCCCTTCATATGACCTTCGAGCAAGTGAGATTCTCCCGTTTCAATGTTCGTGATGCCGACTGTTTTATCGTCTGAGGCGCTCACAACGAAACCATCGCTGTATACGACGCTGTTTACCCTGTTTTCATGGACTTTGAATGCCCTGTAATAGGATCCATCCCTGTAGACAACGATCTCACCGTTTCCTGTTCCAAGAACAAGGTAGCCATTTTCAAAAGTCATGGCGGAGACTTCACTGAACCCAAGGATCTTCTCCAGGCGGAAAGTCTGGGAAAAGAGAAGCACCGTTGCAAGAACCAGGATACCGAATACCAGTTTTTTCATCATGAATCAACCTCCTGAATTGAATCTCAAAGCCCCAGCATCTGCTGGGGCTTCCTGCGACATTTTATAATTTCCTTCATTCCCTGTACAGAACGTAGGCAGAAAGTGGTTCTAGTTCGATCGTTCCCTCAACGACTTCAATCACCTCTGTACCCGCCTTCTGCCCGTTCACAACGAGGTTCCACTTTCCTTCTGGAAGTTTATACGTGCTCTTCTCTGGATTTCCGTTGTAAATCACCACTATGTCTTTCCACGGATCTCCACCTGCGTGATCTTTGAGGATGAACGCAACGATCCTTCTTCCACCAGGCAGAAATTCCAGGTGCTTTTTGATCTCCTCCGCCGTTTTCAACCTGAAAGCAGGATGTTCCTTTCTGAGTTTTATGAGTCCCTTGTAATAGTTGAACACATCTATGAACTGACGCTTTCTTTCGTAGTCGAATCCGTTTATCGAGATGGGAGCGTTGTAGGAGTTGTCGTTGAAGTTCTTCGTCCTGCAGAAATCCTGCCCTCCATGGAGGAAAGCAACTCCCTGTGAGGTGAGTATTATGGCTCCGGAAAGCTTTTGAGCGTTCTTCAACTCTTCTTCGGTCCATTTTTTCCTTTTGTCTGCCTTTGCGGCAAGGTAGTTTTTGTCCCAGAGGGTGTGGTTGTCATGACAGGCAACGTAGTTGATGGTCTCTTCCGGATCTGAAGCAAAACTCTTTATGAGTTTTCCATCGTAGTTGATGCTTCCCACAACACCTCTTTTGATTTTGGTTTCCTTTCCGTATCCACCCATGGCGAATCCCTTGACACTTGGGTTGAACACAGAGCCCCTTATTGCATCTCTGAACTCATCGTTGAAGGCGGCCACGTGTGTGCCGGCAACATCGTTCTTTCCAAACCTGATGGGAGCACCCCAGCCTCCCCAGGGTTCACCGTACAGAATGATCGTTGGATCGATCTTGTGGAGAGCCTTTTCCACCTCAAGCATGGTCTTTTTGTCTATGAGACCCATCTGATCGAATCTGAAGCCGTCTATGTGGTATTCTTTCACCCAGTATGTAACTGTGTCCACGATGAATTTTCTCATCATGGGCCTTTCACTTGCGATTACGTTTCCACATCCACTTTCGTTCAGATATGCCCCTGTCTTGTCGATCCTGTAGAAGTAGTAGGGTACCGTCTGATCGAAAGCGGAGAGTTCTCCAATACCGTAAGTGTGAGGAAACACCATGTCCATGATCACACCTATGTCGTGTCTGTGCAGGGCTTTCACCATTTCTTTGACTTCTCTGATTCTCGCGTATGGATTCCTTGGATCTGTTGAGTACCTTCCCTCGGGTACCATGAAAAGGTAAGGATCGTAGCCCCAGTTGTAGTACTTTTCGAAGTCTTTGTCCAGTTCATCTCCCGTGTAGAAGTCGAAGAAGGGCAGTATGTGAACGTGTGTAACTCCAAGTTCCACAAGGTGTGAAAGGCCTGTTGTCACTCCTCCAGGTCCTTTTGTGCCTTCTTCTGTGAGTCCAAGGTAAAGGCCTCTGTTCTTCACTCCGGAGTTTTCAAAGCCAGTTATGTCCGCTATGTGAATTTCGTAGATTATGGCATCTTCATATCCTCCGATCTGTGGCCTTTTGTCGCTTTCCCAGCCTTCTGGATTCGTTTTGGAAAGATCCACTACAGCGCTCTTTTTGCTGTTTGCGTAAACTGCTTTGGAGTAAGGATCGACCGTTGTTCTCACCTTTCCATAACTTTCCAGTTGATAAAGATAGAAAACACCATCCAGATTTCCTTCCACCACCGCTTCCCACACACCGTTTCCTTTATAGTCCATATCCACTTCTTTGAACGGCTCTGTGTCATCTCCGCTTCTGAAAAGAAGCACCTTCGCCCATTTTGCAACGGGAGACCATACTCTAAAGATCGTTCTTTCCGGAGAGTAAATGGCTCCAAGTTCACCGTCGTAGTAGTAATCGTCCAGGATCTCCATCATGATGACCCTGGCAGGTTTGTATCCTTCTACGATCAGTTCCACATCTTTTCTGAGATCTTCTTCCTTCAGAGGCTCAGAGAGAACGACCCTCACGTAGTTTGTCACGTCCACATCCGTGGGATCTGCCTTCTCCACTCTTGAGATGGGTATCTCTTTTCCATCCACTGTGACTTTGAAGAGTCCTTTCTTCTTGGTATCAACGGGATTTGTCAGGTATGCTTCTATCACCTTGTTCGATCTTGCCTGTGCGAAGAAAATTCGTGGAGAAGTATCTGGCTTTTCGTAGAATATCTCTTCCACTCCCTGAAGGATCCACACTTCTGCTTTTCCGTCTTTTATCTCTATGAATCTGTCCTTCGCGACGTCTTTTGCCTGCCATTCGTTGAGTCTCACGATGATCCCCACCTTTGTAAGATCAAGAGGCAGTTTCACTATAGCAACTTTACCAAAATCGTCCTTACCCGTGAATTGGTAAGCTTTTCCTTCTTGAGAGACGGGCTCTACAGGCCATATCCAGAGGTTCCATCCGTCGTACTTTCCATCGTACCGATGGTAGTGAACTATTATGGTAGTTTCGGAAAAGATCAGTACAGCGAAAAGAAGAACAAGCAGGATCCAGAATCTGGTCTTCATGAAAGATCACCTCACCTTCAGAAGTTGACCTCACCGTAAAAATTCACGTAGATCTTTTTGTAAGCATTGTATATGACGCTGAGTCTTACCTTCGCTGCGTCGTTTCTGAGTTCTCCAAAGACGGAAATCCAGTCAGGATCATTTTCGAAGTTGTTGTAATCGCCGTACCTGTAGGAAAGCCCAAGAACGTACGTATCATCGAACACGTATCCAGCTCTCACAGTGTAGGTGTTGTTGTTCATGTTGTAATCTCCATAAAGTTCCAGATTGAAGATATCCAGACTGGCCTTCAGAAGACCTTTATCGTCGGTGGAGGTTTTCTCGTAATAGAGATAGTTCAGATCGTAGGCATCGGCATCGATTGAGAGATTCACGAAGTAGAGAACCGGATTGTCGAAAATCGTTCCTGCCCAGATGGTTGTCGTGGCACCAAGAAGATCAAAGGAGAAGGAGCCTAAAAGATTCACTTTTTCCATTCCAAGAAGGTAGTTGATACCAAAATACGCACCGAAGTTTTCTCCCGAAACACCAAGGAGGAATCTTTCTTTTGTGGCATCGGTGTCGAACCCCACATCCGCCATGATCTCGTACGAGAGAACGGAAATTCCAAGACCAAAACCAGTTTTCTGGAACCAGTCTTCGTAAGGTGTTCCCTCTCCCAGAATGGGTGTGTTGTAATGACCAAAAACCCTGAAACTGTCGCTTGTTACATCTACTTTTGCGCTTTCAAGCAAAGATCCGCCAGGGTTAAAACCAAGAGTTGCTTTCAGAAAATCGGTTTCCACACCGAGTACGAGTTCGTGGGAACTTTCAAGGGGCTTCAAAAAGGTATCTGTTGCATACTGGTAGGTAAGATCGATGGAGTACTTTCCAAAGAACGGTGTTTCACCGCCTGCTTTCTCCTCAAGGGGTTCTATCACCAGTTCTCCATCTTTCTCCACGAGCCTGAAGGCACCATTTTTCCCTCCAAAACCATCGGGCACATAGGAAGGAGCATAAGGATCCTCCTGCCAGACCTGGCTTCCTGCTATTGTGAACACGTACTTGTACTGGTAGGTTCCCGGGCTCAGTTGAATTTTTGCCACCCACAGGTCTCCTTTTCTTTCCATTGGATTTGCAGTTGTGCTCCAGTTGTTGAAGTTTCCGGCAACGTAGGCTTCGGAGGCTTCCGGTTTCTTCACGACAAAGACAACGTATCCATCTTCCACAGTGAGGCCTTCTTTGAGAGTGCTTTCCTGAACGACAGGTTCTTTTTCTTCGGTGATGCTCTCTTCCTCTTCAACAGGAGATTTCACCTTCAACTCTCCGTTCTCTTCGTAGACCTCGAAAACTCCGTTCTTTCCACCGAAACCATCGTCAACGAATGCAAACGCGTTCGGATCTGTGACCCACTCTTCTCCGTTGACGACAAACTTGTATTCGTAGATACCAGGTCTGAGTTCCAGTACTCCTTCCCACCAGCCGTCCTCTATTGGGTACATTTCTATCTCTTCTGCGTTCCAGTTGTTGAAGTTTCCGGCTATGGTTACAAACTCCGCATCGGGGTTGTAGTATCTGATTACCACAACGCCATCTTCAACGAAGATGGTGTCCTCCCTTTCCGGGTTGGGTTCATATTTCTTTTCCTCTCCCTTCTTCTGAGGACCAACTATGAAGAGTTTTCCGTCCTTTTCCACAAGTGTGAATATTCCATTGTAGCCCCCGAATCCGTCGTCCACGTATCCGGGAGCGTTCGGATCCTCTTTCCAAGTGGTTCCATCTATCACGTACTTGTACTGGTACGTTCCAGGTTCAAGTTCGAGTTCTGCTCTCCAGAGCCCGGGTTCAACTTCTTTCATCGGAAGAGCCGTTGGACTCCAGTTGTTGAAATTTCCGGCAAGATAAACCACTTTTGCACCTTCCCACTGGAAGGTGAAAACCACCTTGCCGTTTTCGACGAAGACATCAGAGAACGCGAAGATACTCATCATCAAAGCAACAAAAAGTAGGATCTTTTTCATGCCCCAAGCACCTCCTTACCACCATGTTGAAAATTCAAGGGTAACCTTTTTCTGAAACGTCGTTTTGCTTGAGAAATCTCCATCACCGAGGGCGATTTTGAACTCAGAATTTCCCTGGGATAACTTCAACTCGTAATAGGCTGTGTAATCCTTTGTGTAGAGTGTGTTCAAGTACTGCCATTTGGCGAAGAAGTTGATGTTCCCAAAGGATCTGGAAAGTTCTGCGTAGAAAACTTCTCCCATGGCCGTTGTGGAATCGTGAGCAGGCTTTCCAAACCTGTAGGAGACCTTTCCATTGAAGCCTATAAAAGTGAAGTTCTTTCCTACTTCCATTCCAAAATCGTCCCAGTTGAGGATATCGGAGTCAAACTTCGTTCCTTCTTTCCAGATCTTGAACCAGAGATCTTTTGTTGAGTATTCAAAACCGTACTTTGGTGTTCTTGACTTGAACCTGTAATCCATCCAGAGTTTGAAATCTCCCAGCGTTGTCCAGAGGTTTGCGAGTATCTCCCCTTTCAGGCTGTTGTCGTTCACGAAGTCACAGTAATCCAGACGCGTTTCGGATCCAACACCAGTTATCTTCACACCGTGTTTCCAGTCAACGGAGGAGATTCCCATCATGTAGAAGAAATTCTCTGCGCCCACTTTTTCCTCGTAACTCACGCCGACTTCTCCAAAGTATCTCAGGTTGGGCTCCCAGTTGAAATCAAAGTAAATGTCGTTGACCGAGGAATGTTTTCCTGCCATCATGCTGAAAGAAATATCAGAAAGATTGCCACGGTACTGAAGGTACTGAACATCGCCTGCGATCACTCCCCTGAATCCAGAGGATGTGACCTCAACACCGTTTCTCTGCTCTCCATCGTCGTCAAAGGTGTATATTCCCATCCAGTCTCCTGTAGAACCAAACAACCTGTTGTAATACGCCTTGAAGTCTATCAAGTCTGTATCGAGGTTTATGTATCCGGAGTCGAGTTTCAGATCTTTCGTTGTGAACTCGCCGGAGAGGTTGTTCCCCGAAAGATAGAGTTCTGTGTAGTTCGACCCGGTCTGATTTTCCAGATCGTAGGAATAGCCAACCTTCATGGATCCTGACGGGGAGAAGGAGAACGCATAACTCAAAATCAACACGCTGAAGATGAGTATCCAGAATTTTTTCATCTTTCTCACCTCACTCCACACGTGCTTGAAGCGTGCTTGTTCGTGGATCGTACTCTATGACGAGCGTTCCATCTTTGTCGGCGGTGAAGGTTGCGTCCATACCGTATCCAGCGTTGTAACTTGTCCCGTCGAACTGTTCTTCGTATGGTTTCCAGCCCTCGCTTCTTGCGATTTTGTATTTCACCGTTTCACCGGAAGAAATGGTGTATCCCGTGTTCAGTATGAACTTTCCATCTTGAAGGGTCATCTCTTCAGGTGCCCAGTTGTTGAAATCTCCAGCACAGTACCAGGGAGGTGTTTCTTTTTCTGAGTCTCCCACTCCTTTTGCCGTGTTGTTTTCCATCAGGTTCGGTGTTGCGTACACTGTAACGCTCTCTCCTACGAGTTGTTTCCACAGCGGAATCCCAGAAGAGGTCTTCACCACCTCTCCATTTTCGACGACCACGACCTGATACCACGCGATGTCATTTTCAAAGTTCAAAACGGAGGAGGGAAGCTCCAGGGTGTAAAAACCACCCTGAAGCGTCATTTTGTACTCTGGACTCGGTACTCCGTTTGAAAAGTCACCAACGACATAAACCCCATCTGGAAGCTTTATGTTGAGCAAAGTCATACATCCAGAAAGAAACACAATCAGCAAAAAAGCAGGAATCAACTTCTTCAAGATCTTCACCCCCTCAGTTTACATTGAGAAAGTACAAGTTTGTGAATGTATCAGAATCACCCCATTCATCGCTGTTATCACCAATAGTACTATCATCAGGAATGCTGTCCACAGCTGAACCATCTCCGCCTGTTACCCAGACGATCAAAGCCACATCCTGTTTTCCACCTATGGCACTCCATGGAATCGCTATCTCCATCGTCTGAAGACCGTCTGTTGTGTCCCCTGTGTGGGCAAACGTTCCGGAAACATCACTTATTGATTTGTAATCCCAGCCCGATCCAGTCCATATGCAGAAATTGTCGCTATCCAGGCCAGATCCTCCAATCCACCAGAAATAGATCTCGTAGTCCACAGCGTATCCAGCGTCGAAGTTTATCTTTCTTCCCCACGCATCGCTGTCTCCAGTGTAATAACCACCAGGTTTTGTATCGATTCCTATTCCGTATGCAATATTCCAAGATGCAGTGTTTTGAGTATCGAATCCTATGTAAAGATACGTTGCATCGTATGTCACATAGAGCTGGTACAGATCTGCTCCATTTCCTCCACCAGGATTTGTGCTTGTTGCAACGGGAGTTCCAAGATCACTCAAATCTCCATCTACGGTTATCGTAGCTGTGGGTTGTGGAGCGGGCTGTTCTTCACTTGGAGTAGGTTCTGTCTGATTTATCTCTTCTGTCACATTACCTTGGCTGTCACACACAACAAAGTTCACAACGGATGCTGGCTGTGTAAGCCCCCCATCCGATGTTGCGTCGTGATCAGGCTGGTTGGGATAGAAGTCTCCAACCCACTGTTTTCCTCCGCCTGTTCCACCGCTGATGGCAAAGACAGCCTTTACCTGATCGACCTGTTCAGTGATAGGTATTGAAAGCTCAACTATTGTAGAACCTGTTCCAAACTGCGCACTCACCTGATCTGTTATCTCTGTCAGCGTGCCGTCTTGCGCTACTCTCCAGACTTTGTAACTGTTATTTTGGGCTACTTCGACTATGATGTCTATGTCACCCTGAGAATTTTTGAACTCTCTCGTTGCCCCGTTCAGTCCTGTGTAAGAAACTTCCTGTGCTCCACTCACACCAACAAGGTCGATCAAAGCCAGAAATACGTTTTGATTGCCGTCACCACCAAGAACATATTCACCAGAAATGTACACATTTTCTCCATCGAACAAAAGCCCTGCCTTCAAGAGTTCGTTGTCTGCTCCCCACTTTGAATCGTCAGTGGGATCGGACTTTACTTTTTCTCCCCAGTCACTCAGATTCCCATCCACAGAAACCATTTCCTTAACAACGGGCGGTGTTCTCAGACATCCGTAGAGTAGAAACGAAACGACCAGAAGAACCAGAAGAAGTTTCTTCATTTTCGCACCTCCTCACTTTTGAAAATGTATCCCTTCATGGGGGAAACCTCGAAGTTTTCTCCTGAAGAAAAGAAATTGTTTTTTTCGCTCCAGGTGAAATTCTCGAAGTCCACCTCGAGGATCATGGTCATATCTTTTTCGAAACTGAAACTGTTTGGCCAGACCGGATCTGGATTCACGATGACGAGTAATTCTTCGTTGGAAGAGTATCTGTAAAACGCTATCAGATTTTTCCAGTCTCTGAAGATTCTCTGATCTCCATTCAAAATGGATTCATGTTCTTTTCGAAAACCCAGCATGAACTTGAAGAAGTTCAAAAGACTCTTAGGATCGTTCTCCTGTTCCTCAACTGAGAATCCATCGAACGGGTCATCGTACACACATCCATCGACATTTGCGTTTCCATATGTCACACCACGAGCATCGTATATTTCCCTGGTCCAGAAAGTCTGTCCCTCACCACTACCTTCTGCGTACCACTGCATGGGTTCTCTCAGGGGTTCATCGTAGATGGGACCGTACCACTTGAAACCCCTTGTTCCTATTTCCCCTCCATAGTAGATCACAGGAGATCCCTTCAATGTGAAAAGCAGAAAATACCACAAAGCCACGCGCTTTTTTATGAGTTCGTAGCCAGAAGCGTCGAACAAGTTGTATACATCCTGAACGTGTGAGAAAAAGCGGTTCAGATCGTGATTTTCCAGAAAAGGAAAAGAATTTTCAACCCAGTTGTTCTCCAGAAGACCATCTATTCCCTCGAGGTTGTTTCGTATTCCATACATGAGGGCGAAGTTGAAAACGGAAATGGGGTAAATCGAAAGATCAGATACGTTTCCACTGAATACCTCACCCACGATTATTGCATCGGGTTTTTTTGAAAGAACGTAATCTTTGAACCACTCAAAATACTCAGCAGATGCTACAACACCGTCATCCCACGACCATCCGTATATGTGCTTTGCAGCGTCTATTCTGAAACCGTCCACACCTTTGGATAGCCAAAAATCCACTATTTTTTTCACTTCATCTTTCACAGAAGTATTGTCGTGGTTCAAGTCGGGCATTGTGTAACCAAAAAGTCCAAAGTACCAGACTTTCTGACCCCTGGAATTCACCTTCCAGTGCCAGTGATCCTGACCGGAGTGGTCTTCAAGGCTCATGATGTAGTAGTTCCAGTATGGTGAATTCCTTGTATTCTCTACAGCGTCTCTGAACCAGGGATGCTGGTCGGAGGTGTGATTGATCACAAGATCCATGATGACTTTGATACCGTTTTTGTGGAGTTCTTGAACCATGTTTTCAAAATCTTCCATCGTTCCATAATCATCTTCAACATCGTAATAATCGACCACGTCGTAACCATGGTACGAAACAGATTCGTTGAAAGGCATGAACCAAACAGCGTCTATTCCTAGCTCTTTAAGGTAATCAATCTCTTGTATTACCCCATTGAAATCTCCTACGCCGTCACCGTCACTGTCGTAGAAAGATCTTATGAATATTTCATAAATTACCGGGTATTTAACAGAAGAACCGTTGGAAGAAATAGGGAAAAGACTAGTTGACTGAAATTGCTGGCCACTCGTTTGAACACAGGAGGAAATAAAGACGAAGATCGTCAAACACACTATAAGAAGAGATTTTCTCACAACAGCTCCTCCTTCTTGGCAAAACATTACAGTGTCAATAAATTAACACACTTCCGATCGTTTATATTAACTCTGAATTCACATCGTGTCAAGAGGGTTAACAAAAATTTGGCCGTTCTATCGAAAACCATGATACATTGCGTATTCGGAGAGACTCATCCTTATTAAGTACGGATTGACACAAATTGACACAATAAAAAATTGGTGTTAAAATCCTGGGTGGAACGTTGTATGAATTTCGTGATGGTGAAACTTTTATTAACAAAAGGAGGTGCGTACGGTGAAGAGGCTCTTTGTTCTGATGCTGGTTCTGGTGTCCGTTTTGATGTTAGCGCAGGTTAAACTCACCATCTGGTGCTCCGAAAAGCAAGTTGACATCCTTCAGAAACTCGGAGAAGAGTTCAAGGCAAAATACGGGGTTCCTGTCGAAGTTCAGTACGTTGATTTCGGTAGCATCAAGTCCAAGTTCCTGACCGCCGCTCCACAGGGACAGGGTGCAGACATCATCGTCGGTGCACACGACTGGGTTGGAGAACTCGCCGTCAACGGTTTGATAGAACCCATACCGAATTTTGCCGATCTGAAAAACTTCTACGAAACAGCCCTCAATGCCTTCTCCTACGGTGGAAAACTCTACGGTGTTCCCTATGCCATGGAAGCAGTTGCACTCATTTACAACAAAGACTACGTTCCCGAACCTCCTAAAACCATGGAGGAACTCATCTCACTTGCAAAGCAGATCGATGAGGAATACGGAGGAGAGGTCAGAGGCTTCATCTACGATGTTGCTAATTTCTACTTCTCCGCTCCGTTCATTTTGGGTTACGGTGGGTACGTGTTTAAACAGACAGGTGAAGGTCTGGATGTAACAGACATCGGTCTTGCGAACGAGGGAGCTATAAAGGGTGCCAGACTCATAAAGAGGATGATAGACGAAGGAATTCTCACACCGGGTGATAACTACGGAACGATGGATTCCATGTTCAAAGAAGGTCTTGCTGCCATGATCATCAACGGTCCATGGGCAGTAAAAGCTTACAAAGATGCTGGAATCAACTACGCAGTTGCACCCATACCAGAACTTGAGCCGGGTGTTCCTGCAAAACCGTTCGTCGGTGTTCAGGGATTCATGATCAACGCAAAATCTCCGAACAAACTGATCGCAATCGAATTTCTCACGAGCTTCATTGCAAAGAAAGACACCATGTACAAACTCTACCTTGCAGATCCTAGACTTCCTGCAAGAAAAGACGTTCTTGAACTTGTAAAAGACAATCCCGACGTAGTTGCGTTCACAGAGAGCGCATCTATGGGAGTGCCAATGCCAAATGTTCCGGAGATGGCACCTGTTTGGTCTGCTATGGGAGATGCCCTCAGCATCATAATAAACGACCAGGCTTCCGTTGAAGACGCCCTGAAGGAAGCAGTCGAGAAGATCAGAGCACAGATCGAAAAATAAGATGTCAACTCACAAGCAGTATAAAGAGGGGGATGCTCCCCCTCTTTTAAAAATCCAGGGAGGTCTGAGTGCTGTGAAAAGCATTCTAAGAGTTTTTCTGATAATGCTTCTTGCACTCTTCAATGCCGGAATCGTATGGGCCGGTGTTTTTCTTTTTCAAAATGCTTATTATGAACTGGGGATCGTCCTTCTGACTCTTCTTGTTCTCATAGACTTTTTTGTGTTCAACCCCAAAGCCTATCCTTACAGATACACCATCCCTGCTCTCATTCTGCTTTTCGTTCTTGTACTGTATCCGATATACTTCACCGTGAAGATTGCGTTTACAAATTACGGAACGGGTCACCTGATGACAAGACAAGAAGCGATAGAAAGGATCCTCTTCGATCCAAACTTCACCTACGTACCAGAAGATTCAACCCCTGTTAATTACATGGTTTTCAGTGTTTACGAAGGATTGAAACCAACAGAGGATTTCCTGATCCTGTTCGAAGACGGCGGAAGGATATTCCTCGCTGAAAAGCCTGTTGTAACCAAAAAGAGTGGAAACGAAGTTCTTCTGAGGGAATCTACTCTCTTTCCGGTCAAAGAAGGAACAGTTCAACTGGACGGTACCACTTACGAATTTGTTCCCTGGCCCGTTTCCTCACTGGAAGATGTGGACGCGATCACCTCGAACGGGAAAGTTTACAAACCCCTCTACTCTCCAGATGATCCTTCTTTGAAGAAAAACGAACCGTTTTTCAAGGTGAACATCGCTCAAAAACATCTGAACAGAGCAGAATTCTGGTACGATGATCAGATGCTGATGTTGAGGATAAGCGAAAGTGGGAAATGGTATTTTTACCCGGTGAAAAGACTCTATTCGCTCTCTCTGGAAGAATCCTTTGAAAACGGAAAGATCGTTACAAAACTGGTGGTGAAAAACAACCTCACAGGAAGAAAACTTGCTGAGAAAGACGGTGCTTTCTACGATTACGACAGAAACGGAAAAGAAATATTTGTTGTCGGATACATGGATTACATTGGCTTCAAAAACTTCTCCAGAATATTCACTGATCCGAAGATTTCAGGTCCTTTCTTCAAAGTGTTCACCTGGACCTTCACCTGGGCCGCTTTGAGCGTTCTTTTCACGTTTGCCATTGGACTTTCCCTGGCTCTGGTTTTGAACGACAGAACCCTTCGTGGAAGGAACATCTACAGAACATTGCTCATCATTCCCTGGGCCGTTCCAGCGTTCATCTCCGTTCTGGTCTGGAGGAATGGTATGTTCAACGAGACTTACGGAATATTGAACAGGTTTGTTCTTCCACTTCTTGGTCTGGAACCTGTAAAGTGGTTCAACGATCCCTTCTGGGCAAAGGTTGCCGTTCTCACTGTGAACACGTGGCTTGGTTTCCCATACATGATGGCCGTCTCTCTTGGAGCACTTCAGAGCATACCGGAAGAGTTGTACGAAGCAGCGTCGATAGATGGTGCTGGAAGATGGAGAAGGTTCTGGACCATCACCTTCCCTCTTTTGATGACAACGGTGGCACCCCTGCTTGTTGGAAGTTTTGCCTTCAACTTTAACAACTTTGTGAACATATACCTTCTCACCGGCGGTGGTCCTGCGATGGCAGGTGCCACAACACCTGTTGGACACACGGATATTCTCATCTCTTACGTTTATAAACTGGCGTTTGAAGGTGGAAGGGGTCAGGACTTTGGATTCGCAAGTGCCATATCCATCATTATCTTCTTCCTGGTCGGTGGTATCAGCTTTGTGAACTTCAAACTCTCCGGAGCCTTTGAAGAGGTGAGCGAGTGATGGTGAGAAAAAGAAACAGACTATTGACACACATCCTTTTGATCATTCTGGTGATAGTTGTTCTCTTTCCGATAGTCTGGGTGGTGTCCACTTCTTTCAGAAGGGACGAAGCGGCCTTTTCACCAAAACTCTTCTCCTCCCGCCTCACACTGCAACACTACAAGGACCTTGTGGCACCGGAGAAGAACCTTCCTGTTCTGATCCAGGAGATGCAGAGTCTTGTCTCACGTGTTGAACCTTTCAAAGATGTGACAAGAGAAAAAGCCGAAAAACTCATCGAAGATCGCATCAGCAGGTTCGATGGATACCTGAATGAAACCAGGAAACTTCTGGAGGACTCCTATAGAAGGTACACAAAGACAGAAGAGACCTTTTCAGAGAGAGTAGAAGAAGTGAAGGCTCATACAGAGAGTGTTCTGGAAAAGATAGAAAACGCTGTAAAGAAAGAACTGGAGAAGACACCTGTTCCCCAACCTCAGGAACTTGCGATTGCTCTGTACGAGAAACTGAAAGGAAAAAATTTAAAAAGTTCAGAATTTTCTGCTCTGAAAGATGAACTCGAAAGACTGGTCGGCTATTCCGTGAACACACAGGACGACCTCAAAAATGCCCTTTCTGATATGGAGTTGATCTATCAAAAAGAAATTGGATCTGTAAGGGAAAATATCGAAAAGCTCCAGAGCGAAATCTCTTCTGTTCAGGAAAAGATCTCTCAACTTGAAAAGCAAAAAGCAGTCATCGAAGAAGAGATCCTGGACAAACAGAAAGTTCTTGAGATCCTGAAACCAGACATTGATTTTGCGACCGAGATACTGGCCGACCTTTCAGAAATGCTTAGAAGCATCAGCAAAAGCCAGATCGAAACAATGTTCACCCCCGACGATAGCGCTGTGAAAGATTCCATCGAGAAAGCGATCTCTGAACTGTCCATTTTGCACGAAAAGATATCCTCCTTCTCTGACCTGAAAGACCTTGCCGGCAGTGTAGCAAAAATGAAAGAGTCACTTCTGAAGATGAAGGAACTCCTTCTTCAGGATGGTAACATAACGAAGAAGTCTCTCTACAGGAACTTTCTACAGTCGTTCGAGGAAGTTATACCAACTGTTGATGGAGTTCTGAAGCAAATGAGTGAAAACATCGATTCGTTCATTCAGAAGGCGAAAGAATTGAAAGATCTGCAGAACGAACTGGCTTTCCTGAATTCCAGGCTGGAAGGCCTAAAGAAGAGTCTGACAACACTCACAAACACCGCTTCTCAGAAAGAAAGCAGAATATCCCTGGCAAAAAGGTATGTGGACCTGAGGGTGTTCTCCTACGAAATAGAAAACAGAAAGAGGGTCGTTGAAGATATAAAATCTTTCAACAGTGCAACCCAGATAAAGCTGCTGTCTATATACAGAACTTCAAAAAATTTTGTAAGTCTATACATTTCCCAATACGGAAACGACAGTTTTATTCAGACGATAAGAAAAATGGTATCGGAACTTTCCTGGATAGAGGATTACAGAGAGTTCAGCAGAAGAATGGAAACGGGTTACAAAAACGCTCTGGACATCCTTGAAAACTCCAGAAAGGTGCTTTACGATTTCAAAGGAAGTTATCCAAACCTTCTTGATCTTTCGTACAGAGGGGTTTTTGTCTCGTCTGAACACCTTCAGATGCTCTACGATCTGGTGAAGATGAACTTCGTTCAGGAAGTTCTCACCAACACCGCCGTTGCTTCAAGAAAGGCAGGATCCCTCATGGACAGTGTCCCCTTGAAGGAACTCAGAAGTGACTTCAAAAAGATTGACGGAGACCTTTACAGAGTAGCGCAAATCTGGGAACAGAAGACAAGACACTACTTCCTCAGATGGGTTGCAAACTCCGTCGTCGTCGCAGGACTTGTTTCTATAATCACAACGGCTGTCTGTGCGCTCGCAGCGTATCCGTTCAGCAGGATGAGGTTCTGGGGAAGACAGTACGGAATCATGGCACTCCTTTTGATACAGATGTTCCCGGCCATCATGTACATGGTCGCTATATACGGACTTCTGAAACTCATCGGGCAGTTCTTACCCTTTTTGGGACTCGATTCCCTGGGTGGTTTGATATTCGCTTACCTTGGTAACATAGCGTACAACATGTATCTCATAAAAGGTTTCTACGACACGATACCCTCGTCTCTGGAAGAAGCCGCCATGATAGACGGTGCCACACGCTTTCAGACGTTTTACAAGATAGTCGTCCCACTTGCACTCCCCATTCTATCCGTTATCGTGATATTGACCTTCATAGGGACGTTCAACGAATTCGTCCTTGCAAGAATCATCCTGCAGGATGTTAAGAATTACACCTATGCCCTCGGTCTCTGGACGTTCTCAACGGGAGCGTATGAAACAGAATGGGGACTCTTCACGGCAGCTGCTCTTCTCGGTATGACACCGATGGTGATTCTGTTCCTGTCACTTCAGAAATACATAGTCGGTGGACTCACGAAAGGATCGGTGAAAGGATGATGTATCCCATACCAAGTTGGGTATACGACAGTGTTGTGTACCAGATATTCCCGGACAGGTTTTTCATCGGCAAAGGAAAGACCGTCGAGGACAAAAAAGATCTTTATCTGAAACGAGGGGGGACCATCGAAAAATGGGGGGTTCCTCCTCGTAAACTTCCCGATGCTCAGCACGTGAAGGTCTTCTACGGAGGAGATCTGTGGGGAATAGCAGAGAAGATCGATTACTTAGAAGAACTCGGAGTTAACGCAGTTTACCTCACTCCTATCTTTCTTTCCGATACAAATCACAAATACGATACGATAGATTATTTCAAGATCGATCCACAGTTCGGAGGAAAACGAGCCTTTGTACACCTTCTGAAAGTTCTTCACAGCAGGAACATCAAACTCATTCTGGACGGTGTGTTCAACCACGTTGGAAGTCAGCATCCCTGGTTCAAAAAGGCAAGGAAGAAAGATCCTGAATACGTGAACCGTTTCTTTCTTTACAGAGACAGGCACAGATCTTGGTTCGACGTGGGAAGTTTGCCCGAACTGAACGTGGAAGTTGAAGAGGTGAGAGAATACATATTGAAAGTCGTTCAACACTACCTGGAAGTGGGTGTGGACGGCTGGAGGCTCGACTGTGGTCACGACCTTGGACCTCTGGTCAACCTGTGGATCAACATGAAAGTAAAGGAATTCTCTTCTGAAAAGTATCTTGTGAGCGAGATATGGACCTACCCGGCAGGATGGGAAATGGTCGATGGATTGATGAACTACAATTTCAGGAGCCTTGTTTTGAGCTATGTGAACGGAGAAACGGATTCTATAGGGACAGAACTCGAAAGGGCTTACAGAGAAACAAAGAACATCTTCGGGTGCTGGAACATGCTAGACAGCCACGATACTCCAAGGCTTGCAACGACGGTCCCAGTCAAAGATCTCAGAAAACTCGCTATAGTGCTTCAGTTCACATATCCGGGCGTTCCGCTCGTCTATTACGGAACAGAGATAGGCCTCACAGGTGGAGAAGATCCGGAGTGTCGAGCCACCATGGAATGGAACAGGGAAAAGTGGGACATGGAGTTGTTTGAGTTTTACAAGAAGATGATCAGGTTCAGGAGAACCGATCCTGGTTTGAGGTTTGGCGAGTTCATACTTTTGAAAGAAAAGCCACTTGCCTTCATGAGGAAAGCCCCGCATCCTCTTCAAGACACGATCGTTGTGGTGAATCCTGAAGAGGAAAAAAACGTTGTTCTCTCCCTTCCGGATGGAAAGATCATGAACGCAACTCCTCTTTTCGACATCTTCACCGGTGAGAAGTTCCATGTGGATGGAGGAGTCGTGAAGGTGCCCGTTGGAAGAAGATCGTTCAGGATCTTAAAGCCGATCGACCTCAGAGTTGGAAGGTACAGATTGTACAAGAGAGTGTGAAAAAATTCTGGTCTTTAACAGCCGGCGAAAGCCGGCTTTTGTTTTTTCTTGACGAAGTACATAAATTTTCGAAAAGATTTCGCACAGGTTGTATAGTGTGATTGGGAAATCAAAGAATGGGGAGGTAGTGGTATGCCAGCTGTGAAGATCGGTATCATCGGAGCAGGAAGTGCCGTTTTCTCACTGAGGCTCGTGAGCGACCTTTGCAAAACTCCCGGTCTTTCCGGAAGTACCGTTACCCTCATGGACATCGACGAAGAAAGGCTAGATGCGGTTCTGACCATAGCAAAAAAGTACGTTGAAGAAGTGGGAGCCGACCTGAAGTTTGAAAAGACAACAAGCGTAGACGAAGCCATCGCTGATGCGGATTTTGTGATAAACACAGCGATGGTGGGTGGCCACACCTATCTTGAAAAGGTCAGAAGGATCAGCGAAAAGTACGGATACTACAGAGGAATAGACGCGCAGGAGTTCAACATGGTCTCCGACTACTACACGTTTTCAAACTACAACCAGCTCAAGTACTTCGTGGATATCGCAAGGAAAATAGAGAGACTCTCTCCAAAGGCGTGGTATCTGCAGGCGGCAAATCCTGTCTTTGAAGGAACAACCCTTGTGACAAGAACGGTTCCCATAAAGGCCGTCGGATTCTGCCATGGCCACTACGGAGTGATGGAGATCATAGAGAAACTGGGTCTGGAAGAAAACAGGGTAGACTGGCAGGTTGCCGGTGTGAACCACGGAATATGGTTGAACAGGTTCAGATACAACGGCGAGGATGCGTACCCACTTCTAGATAGATGGATCAGTGAAAAATCGAAAGACTGGAAACCAGAGAACCCATTCAACGATCAGCTTTCTCCCGCCGCGATTGACATGTACAAATTCTACGGTGTGATGCCGATAGGAGATACCGTAAGAAACGCCTCCTGGAGATACCACAGAGATCTCGAAACGAAGAAAAGATGGTACGGAGAGCCCTGGGGAGGAGCAGATTCCGAAATAGGATGGAAATGGTACCAGGACACGCTCGGAAAGGTAACGGACATCACCAAAAAAGTGGCAAAGTTCATCAAGGAAAATCCAGGCGCTAAACTTTCAGACCTTGGAAGTGTTCTTGGAAAGGATCTTTCGGAAAAACAGTTCGTCCTTGAAGTGGAAAAGATTCTCGATCCTGAAAAAAAGAGCGGTGAACAGCACATTCCTTTCATCGATGCCCTGCTCAACGACAACAGAAGTAGATTTGTGATAAACATTCCAAACAAAGGTATCATACAGGGTATCGACGACGATGTGGTTGTTGAAGTTCCAGCAGTTGTGGACAGGGACGGTATCCATCCAGAAAAGATCGACCCACCACTTCCAGAACGTGTGGTGAAGTATTATCTGAGACCGAGGATCATGAGAATGGAGATGGCACTCGAAGCGTTCCTCACGGGTGATATAAGGATCATAAAAGAAGTTCTCTACAGAGACCCAAGGACAAAGAGTGACGAACAGGTAGAGAAGGTGATAGAAGAAATCCTTTCTCTTCCAGAAAACGAAGAGATGAGAAAGAATTATCTGAAAAAATAAGTTCATCTTCCAGAAAAGAGAAACCGATACAATGGAAGAAACTGAATAGTTTCGAAGATCGCTCTCGGGGCAGGGTGGAATTCCCGACCGGCGGTGAAAGCCCGCGAGCCCTCTCAGGAGGGTTGACCCGGTGGAATTCCGGGGCCGACGGTGAAAGTCCGGATGGGAGAGAGCGAAGAGTGTAGACCATCAGGGACCCGAGAGGGTCCCTTTTCTCTTTAAAAAGGGGTGAAAATGTGTACGAAAGGTTCATGAAAAGAGCAATAGAACTTGCAAAGAAAGGGCTTGGAAGGGTGAACCCCAACCCACCGGTTGGTGCGGTCGTTGTGAAAGACGGCAGGATAATCGCGGAGGGGTTTCATCTCTATTTTGGAGGTCCACACGCTGAGAGGGTAGTGATAGAGAATGCAAAGAGAAATGGAGAAGATTTACGGGGTGCAACTCTCATAGTTACCCTTGAACCCTGTGATCATCATGGAAAGACACCTCCATGTACGGATCTGATCATAGAAAGTGGAATAAAAACAGTTGTGATCGGAACAAGGGATCCGAATCCAATTTCGGGAAACGGTGTGGAAAAACTCAGAAATCACGGAATCGAAGTGATAGAAGGTGTTTTGGAAGAAGAGGTGAAAAAGCTGTGTGAGTTTTTCATCACTTATGTGACAAAGAAAAGGCCGTTCGTTGCGCTGAAGTACGCGTCCACCTTAGATGGGAAAATAGCTGATCACAGGGGAGATTCCAAGTGGATCACAAGCAAGTTCAGATTCAAGGTTCACGAGATGAGAAACATCTACTCTGCTGTTCTCGTCGGTGCTGGAACGGTTTTGAAGGACGATCCCCAGCTAACCTGCAGACTGAAAGAAGGCAGAAATCCTGTGAGGGTGATCCTCGACAGAAAGGGTGTTTTGAGTGGGAAAGTGTTCAGAGTGTTCGAAGAAAACGCTCGGGTGATCGTTTTCACAGAAAGTGAAGAGGCGGAATATCCACCACACGTGGAGAAGGCCCTGAGCGATTGTTCTGTGGAGAGTATATTGAGAAATCTGTATGAAAGGGGTATCGATTCTGTCTTGGTGGAGGGTGGATCGAAGGTGTTCAGCGAATTTTTGGATCACGCAGATGTGGTTTTTGGTTTTTATTCGACGAAGATTTTCGGAAAGGGGCTTGATGTCTTCTCCGGTTATCTGTCAGATGTTTCGGTTCCTCCGAAGTTCAAAGTGGTGAACGTGGAGTTTTCCGATTCGGAGTTTCTGGTGGAGATGAGAACGTGTTCACGGGAATAGTTCAGAAGGTGGAAAGAGGGCACATCAGAGGAGAGAGGATCTTCTTCAAAAGAACGTGGGAAGTGAAACTGGGAGAGAGTATAGCGGTGAACGGTGTGTGTCTGACGGTCTCTGGAGTTTCGGAAGAAGAATACTGGTTCGATGTGGGTGAGGAAACGAGGAGGAGAACCAATCTTTTCGTTTCTCGTTTTTACAATCTTGAAAAATCTCTGGCTCTCGGCAGCAGAGTTGAAGGACACCTGGTAACAGGCCATGTGGACGGTACCGTCAGGTTTGTCGGAATGGAAAGGCGCGGAAACAGCTATTTCATGTTCTTTTCGATGCCGTCGGAAAGATGGGCGATCGTTCCAAAGGGTTCTATCACGTTGAACGGTATCAGCCTCACCGTCGTTGAAACTTCTCTGGACACGTTCAGTGTTCAGGTGATCCCACACACGTTCGAGAACACGAACCTCCAGTATCTGGTGCCCGGAGATCCCGTTAACTACGAGATCGATATCATCGCTCGCTACCTGAAAGGGGTGATAGACCGTGGAAGAACTGAGAGAGGCTTTTGAGGAAGGAAAGCCCGTCATTTTGATCGACAGAAATAGAGAGAACGAAGCGGATTTCGTTTTTCCCGCTCAATTGATCACCGAAGACGTTGTGAACTTTTTCGTCACATACGGGAAGGGACTCTTCTGCGTTACAGCCGACGAGGAAGATCTTTTGAAGAGAGGGTTCGTAAAACTTTCCTCGAACTACGGAGCGAACTACTTCGTGCCGGTGGACTGGGGCACTGGCACGGGGATTTCAGCGTTGGAGAGGGCAGAAACGTGCAGAAAGTTGGCAGAAGGCAGGTATTTTCATGAGTTCAGATACCCGGGTCACGTCACGGTGATAGGAGGAATCGGTTTCCAGAGACGAAAAGGACACACGGAGGCATCTCTGGAAATTTCTGAGCTCGCGGGCTTCAGCCGTCACGCCGTGATCGTGGAAATTCTGGATGAGAAGGGAAATTCTCACAATTTGGATTATGTTTTGAAGCTCTCAGAAAAATTTTCCCTCCCCGTTCTGGAGATGGACGATGTCTGGCGTGAATTTGTGAAGAGAAAGCTTCTCATGAAGAAAAAAGCAGAAGCAACACTTCCAACGGATTTCGGTGTCTTCAAGGTTGTTTCTTTCGAAAACCACCTCGATGGCAAAGAACACTTCGCAATCGTTAAGGAACCTCTCGAAGATCCCGTTGCTGTGAGAATACACTCCGAATGCGTGACCGGGGATGTTCTCTCTTCTTTGAGGTGTGACTGCGGTTCACAGCTGGCGAATTTTCTCAGATACATGTCAGCTCACGGAGGTATCCTGATCTATTTGAGACAGGAAGGGAGAGGAATCGGCCTTTCGAACAAAATTGCAGCCTATTCTCTTCAGGACAAAGGTTTGGACACGGTGGAGGCAAACAGAGTTCTTGGTTTTTCTGAAGACGAAAGAGATTACGCACCGGCGGTGCAGATCTTGAAAGCCCTTGGCATCGAAAGGGTTCTTCTCTTCACCAACAACCAAAGAAAGACGGTTGGTCTTGAAAAATACGGGATCGAAGTTGTCGAAACGAAGAGACTGTACGGAAGAGTAACACCTCACAACAGGTTCTATCTTTCGACAAAAATGAAAAAGCTCGGACACGAACTCGAAGAAATCTTCAGGGAGGTGAATTCATGAAGGTTGTTCAGGGAGACTACAGAGGAGAAGGTTTGAAGATAGCCGTAGTCGTTCCTAGGTTCAACGACCTTGTCACTTCGAAACTCCTCGAGGGAGCGCTCGACGGGCTGAAAAGACACGGTGTCTCAGACGAGAACATAACGGTTGTGAGAATTCCGGGAAGTATGGAAGCGATATACACGCTCAAGAGACTCCTCGATCTCGGTGTGCATGATGCTATAATCGTTCTCGGTGCTGTGATAAGGGGAGAGACGTACCACTTCAACGTGGTGGCGAACGAGATAGGTAAAGCAGTGGCGCAGTTCAACATGACCTCTGATATTCCTATTGTTTTCGGCGTTCTCACCACGGACACCCTTGAACAGGCCCTCAACAGAGCCGGAGCAAAGAGTGGAAACAAAGGTTTTGAAGCAGCGATGGTAGCGATCGAAATGGCAAATCTCAGAAAGAGACTCAGGAGGGATATCTTTGAATCTGATAGCAACGGCAGGTAACGACAGAATAAGGGACTTTCTTGTGAACGACTGGTACAGATCTCTGAAGGAAAATGTGAATCTGAGCAACACAGACGTTCTCGTCATAAACTACGGTCTCACAGGACTTCCTAAAGAGGTTATCAACTTTCCGGCTGTGGAGCGTTCTGGACTCATAAACAACACGCGTTTCATCAATCTTGCCATTTTTCTTGAGAATCATCCTGAGTACGATCAGATCCTGTTTTGTGATGGCGGAGACATCATCTTCCAGAGTGACATCTCGCACCTATTCGAGGAACACAGAGATGCTTTTCGAGCGGTTGTGGAGCAGTTGAGTCCACCCATTGATCTCGTGGTGAAGGAAGAAGACCTTGTGAATGGAAAGGAGATAAAGTCTTTTCTTTCAAACAAAAAGCTCTTCAACGTGGGTGTGATAATAGCACCAAGGGAAGGTTTCCTCGAGTTCGCAAGAACAATGGAGAGACGTCTGAAAAACATAAACGTCTGGGGTGGAGATACTGTCATTGGAAACTACGTGATCTACAAGAATCCTCATGTGGAACTTCCTTCGAAGTACAACTTCATCCCTTCAACGGCCCGAGAAAAATTCTACGTGAAAGATTCGAAGTTCTATCTCGAAAATGGTGAACTCATTCCCATCGTTCACAACGCTGGGAGGTACAGATTTCTCAGACCGGTGAAAGATTTCGGTTACGGCCCCGGAAAGAACAGGGTAAACAAGTTCAACATATGGATGTTCAGAATGCTCTTCAGCGTGAGTAACTTTCTGAAAATGAAGTGAGGGAACTCTCCCTCACTTCGTTTTGAGGTATTTCAGTGCATCGAGTTCGTCTCCAATTATGAGAATTCCTTTCTCGATGGATCTGTAAACCTCCATCGTTCTCCAGAATTCGTAGAAGTCCTTGTCTTTTGAAAACACCTCCGCGTAGATCTTCACCGCGCTTGCTTCTCCGGTTCCCTTGATTTGCTCTGCTTTGCTTTGAGCTTCCGCGATCAGAACCTTCGCTGTTTTGTCGGCTTCCGCACGTATCTTTCTTGCCTCTTTCTCACCTTCAGCCCTGATCTGTGCAGCGATGCTGTATCTCTCCGCTTTCATTCTTTCGTACACGGCCTTTTCGTTCTCAGCGGGGAGGTCGGCGTGCTTCACCCTCACATCGACCACTTCTATGCCGAAGTCCTTCAGATCTTCTCTTGAAAGAGCCGTGACTTCCCTCAAAAGGTCTTCTCTCTTCTCGGAGATGATCTCGTCGAAGTTCGCTTTTGCGAAGATGTTCCTCACGTGTGAGTAAACCACATCGTCGATTCTTGGAAGAGCGAGCTTCACGCTCTTCAGTGATTTTATGAACGCTTCCGCATCTTTTATCCTCCAGAGAACGTACGTGTCTATCACGAGTGTTTTCTTGTCGGCGGCTATGATCTTTTCTGGTTCTATATCGTAGAGGAGGATTCTTTTATCGAATCTCACCACATTATCAACGAACGGCTGTTTGAAGTGAAGCCCAGGTTCCGTTTCTACTGCAACGATCTTTCCGAACCTCAGAACCACCGCTTGCTGTGTCTGATCCAGGACGTAAAAAGAAGAGAAAAGAAGGATCGCACCCACCACGATCAGAATGATCAGAAGAGAAATCATCCAGATTTTCATTTTCCCATCCCCTTCAGAAGGTCGGAAATGTTGAGAATGTTCAGAGAATCACCGTTTCCCACGAAGAAAACCTTGTTTTCGGATTTTTCAAGCAAAGATTGGAGAGCGTCGAGGAGCATTCGTTTTCTCGTGATATCAGGAGCCTTTGAGTATTCTTCCAGCACCTCTTCGAATCTTTTCGCTTCGCCGAGTGCTTTCAAATAAACTTCCTGAGCGTAGGCCTCTGCCTGTCTCAGTATCTCTTGTGCCTGTCCCTGGGCTTTTGGAACAACGTCGTTGGCGTATTTTCTTGCCTCGTTTATGAGACGTTCTTTGTCCTGACGAGCGTTGTTCACATCGTCGAAGGCGTCAACAACGGGATCTGGCGGGACCACTTCCTGGAGATAAACGTTTTCCACCTTTATACCGCAGTTGTAGGAATCGAGAATCTCCTGGAGCATCCGGGCAGTTTCGAATCCTATTTCATCTCTTCCTGAGGTGAGCACGTCGTCGATGCTTCTCATCGCTACCTTCTCACGAAGAACAGATTCTGTTGTGAATCTCACGATGGAATCCGCTTCTGTGATGTTGAAGGCGTAAGCGACGGGGTCTTTCACCCTGTACTGAACCACCGCTTCCACACTCACGAGGTTGTTGTCTCCTGTGATCATTATGGCTTCTTGAGGAACCGACTGGTAAGAGATCCTCTCCCCTCGTTGAATGCTTCTGAATCCTATTTCGATCTTTCTCACAGTTGTGACGTCGACGGTCACATGAGACTGAATCGGATATGGCAGGTGGTAGTGGATTCCTGAAGGAACGACCGAGGTGAATCTTCCAAAAGTCTTGAGGAGGGTGACTTCGGAGGGTCCTACCTGATACACACCGGTGAGAAAGTAGATTCCCAGCACAATGAAAACGACTATCCACACGTATTTTCGCACCCCATCACCCCCTATTTATCCACCTTTCCCTTCACAAGGTACCACAGGTAGAGATCGAACTTCCCGGGAGATTCTCCAAACGCTTCGGCGACTTTTCTGAGGATCTCTTCCACGTAGAGATATCTTTTCTTACTCCATCCTTTTGGTATCTCCTGAATCAGGCCGTGTCTTTTCATGAGTCTCAAAACGTGTTTATCCAAAATGGCGAGGTCTTCCACACCGGTGTTTCTGAGAAAGTGGCTTGCCTCTTTCCAGCCGATCCCCTTTGCGTTTCTTACTAGGAACTCTCTGGATTGAAAAGGATCACCCTTCACAAGGTTCTTCAACTTTCCCAGCAGTTTTCTGTTTTCTACTATGAACTCGGCTCTCTTTTGAGGATACCTGTGTCCAACCTCTCTCAGTTTCTCCGCGAGTTCCTCAAGGGGAAGATGCACAAAACCCTTTCCGATTTCTTTCTGCGCTCTAATTCCACCTTCCGCACTCCAGTTGGCTGTGAGAACACAGAAAGAGAGTTCACAGAAGAGATCCTCTTCTGTTCCTTCTTCGCCCAATCTTTTGAACTCTTCGAACCGCTGTTCAACGAGCGGTTTTGCTTCTTCTCGTATCCTTTCAAGTTCTTTCAGCAGTTCTTCCAAGTTCTCACTCCCACTCTATAGTTGCAGGCGGTTTTGAAGTTATATCGTAGACCACTCTGCCGATACCTTTCACTTCTCTTGTGATCCTTCTTGCTGCCTCGTCCAGTATATCATGCGGAATCCTGGACCAGTCTGCGGTCATCCCCTCCACGCTGTTCACGGCTCGAAGCGCCACCACGTACTCATACGCCCTCGCGTCACCCTTCACGCCTACGCTTTTTATAGGAAGAAGAACCGCAAACGCCTGCCACACTTTATCGTAGTAGTCATGCTTTCTGAGAGTTTCTATGAATATGTAGTCCGCTTCTCTCAGGATTTCGAGCTTTTCTTCCGTGACCTCTCCCAGCACCCTCACGGCGAGTCCAGGGCCAGGGAACGGATGCCTGTTTATGATCCTGTCCGGTATTCCGAGATACGTTCCTACTTTTCTCACCTCGTCTTTGAAGAGGTCTCTGAGGGGTTCTACCAGTTTCAGGTTCATCTTCTCTGGAAGACCGCCCACGTTGTGGTGGCTCTTTATCTTCGCAGTCGTCTTTCCGGATGCGGCGCTTTCTATGACGTCTGAATAGATCGTTCCCTGAACAAGAAATTCCACATCGTGTTTTTTCGCTTCCTCTTCGAACACTCGTATGAACTCTTCCCCTATGATCTTCCTCTTCTTCTCCGGATCCGTGACTCCTCTGAGTTTTTCGAGAAATCTCTTCCTGGCATCCACAACCACCAGATTCATGTCGAAGTGCTCCTTGAAGACTCTCTCCACTTCTTCTCGCTCGTTCTTTCTGAGAAGGCCGTGGTCCACGAAGACACACACGAGGTTCTTTCCTATCGCTCTGTGCACGAGGACCGCTGCAACGGAAGAATCTACCCCTCCAGAAAGCGCGAGGATCGCTTTTTTGTTCCCTATGGTCTCTTTGATGTGTCTTATTTTCTCTTCCACGAGGTCTCCTATCTTCCAGTTTTTCTCAAGCTTACACACATTGAAGAGGAAGTTGGAAATCATACGATCACCGTACTCGGTGTGGTGCACTTCCGGGTGGAACTGGAGCAGCCAGAACCTTTTTCCATCTGTGGCAGCGGCGATCACACCCGTTTCGGACACAGCGATCGGGTGGAATCCTTCCGGAAGTCTCACCACCTCATCGCCGTGGCTCATCCAGACTTGAACCTTCTCCGGGATTCCTTCGAATATTGGGTCCTTCGAGAGCTCCACGAGGGTTCTTCCGTACTCTCCTCTTCCTCTCTTCACTTCTCCACCGAACTCTTTCACGATCAGCTGCATTCCATAGCATATGGCGAGTACTGGACCTTTGTATTCTTGGAACCACTCTGGAAGCTTTGGGGCGTCCTCTTCATAAACGCTTCTTGGACCACCGGAGAGGATCACGGCGTCTACTTTCGAAAGATCTACCTTATCATCGGGGAAGACCACTTCGGAATAGACCTCGTTTTCTCTGATCCTTCTCGTTATGAGTCTGGAGTACTGAGAGCCGTAATCCACGACGAGTACCAACTCGATCCCTCCCGGTTTCTTTTGATACTATTAAATCATATTCAGATTTAACTCAATGGAAATTTGAGTTGAAGGAAAAAGTTCTAAAATCGAAGTTCAGGAGGGATCGAATTTGATTGGAAGACTGTTCTTCCTTTTCTTGAGGATCTCCGCCCTCACCATAGGTGGAGGATACGCCATGATTCCTGTGATGAAATGGGAACTGGAAAGATCCGGTCTTTTGACGGAGAAAGAATTCTTTCGTATCATGAGCACAGCTCAGGTGGTACCGGGTCCTATCGCCTTCAACACTGCGGTGCTTGTGGGAAGGAGACTCGCAGGTATCTACGGTGCGATCGCCTCTGGATTGGCCGTTGTGCTACCACCGTTTTTCGCCATAGTTGCGGTTGCGGAAGTGATACGCACTCTTTCAGGAATCAGCTACGTTCGGAGTTTTCTGAGAGGTGCTTACGCTTCCATAATCGGACTTGTAGGGAGTGTTCTGTACCGGCTTGTGAGAAACCAGCGCTGGAATCTCTACAGAGCCATTATGATAGGAGTAGCGGTTTTCGTTCTGCTTCTCAATGGATCCCTCGTGATTCCGGTGGTCATTTTGCTCGTTCTGCTTCTGTATCTGAAGGAGGTATGAACCTTGCTGAAACTCGCCTTCATTTTTCTGAAGATCGGTTTTCTTTCTTTTGGCGGTGGATGGGCGATCGTTGGAATACTCAAGAACGAACTCGTCACCGGTGGCTTTCTCTCTCCTGAGGAGTTCTCTCAGGCGGTTTCGATCGCTCAAATGACTCCAGGTCCCGTTGCGATAAACCTGGCAACTTACACGGGATACAAATTCTTTGGTCTGATAGGTGCTGTGTTGAACACACTCGCTTTCCTTGGGGCTCCCATTCTGGTTATCACCACTGCTATTTTCCTCAGAAAATACGTGAAGCTTCAGAGAGTGAGGTTGATGAAAGCGCTCGAAGGGGCCACCACAACCCTTTTGATCGTGACGCTCCTTTCGCTTCTCAGTTCCGTTCAGAATCCTGTGTTGATCCTGCTTTCTGCTGCCGCTTTTGTGTGTTCTTTCTTCAAGGTGCACCCTCTTTTCATCATTTTTGGGTGTGGAGTGATCGGAGCGATCCTCGGTTTCTGATAAAATATCACAGGAAAAGGAGGTGCTGAGAGTGGCTGAACTTTCGACCAGATACAATCCAGCCGAGATAGAAACCAAATGGTACAGGTACTGGGAAGAAAAGGGTTACTTCACTCCCAAGGGTGTTGGCGAAAAGTTCTCCATCGTGATACCACCACCGAACATCACAGGAAGAATCCACATGGGCCATGCCCTCAACATAACGCTTCAGGATATAGTGGTAAGGTACAAGAGAATGAAAGGGTACGACGTTCTGTGGGTTCCAGGTGAAGACCATGCCGGAATTGCCACACAGAACGCCGTGGAGAAATTCCTTCTTCAAACGCAGGGTAAAACCAGAGAGGAGATAGGAAGAGAGAAGTTCCTTGAGATCACCTGGGAATGGGCGAACAAGTACAGAAGAGAGATCAGAGAGCAGATAAAGGCCCTTGGAGCATCGGTGGACTGGACAAGGGAGCGCTTCACCCTCGACGAGGGCCTCAGCAGAGCAGTCAGGAAGGTCTTCGTCGAACTCTACAAAAAAGGTTTGATATACAGAGGAAAGTACATCGTGAACTGGTGCCCAAGGTGCAAAACCGTGCTCTCGGACGAAGAGGTAGAGCACAAAGAGCATCAGTCCAAACTCTACTATGTGAAATACCCCGTCAAAGACTCCGATGAATACATAGTCGTTGCAACCACAAGGCCTGAAACGATGCTTGGAGACACGGCGGTGGCCGTCCATCCGGAGGACGAAAGGTACAAAGACTTCGTCGGCAAAACTCTCATTCTTCCACTTGTTGGAAGGGAGATCCCGGTTGTTGCGGACAAATACGTTGACCCGAAGTTTGGAACAGGAGCGGTGAAGGTAACACCGGCTCACGACCCGAACGATTATCTCATCGCACAAAGACACAATCTCCCGATGGTAGAGATCTTCGATGACAACGCACGAATAAACGAAAACGGCGGAAAATACAGGGGACTCGACAGATACGAAGCAAGAGAGAAAATTGTGAAAGATCTTGAAGAGCAGGGCTTTCTTGTGAAAATAGAAGACTACACACACTCTGTCGGTCACTGTTACAGGTGTGATACCGTGATAGAGCCGAAGTTGTCAGACCAGTGGTTCGTCGCCACAAAGCCTCTGGCAAAGAGAGGGATCGAAGCCGTTGAAAAGGGAGAGATCAAATTCTTCCCGGAAAGGTGGACAAAGATCTATCTCAACTGGATGTACGAGATCAGAGACTGGTGTATCTCCAGACAACTCTGGTGGGGTCACAGGATTCCCGTGTGGTACTGCCAGGACTGTGGACACATCAACGTTTCCGAAGAGGATGTAGAAAAGTGTGAAAAATGCGGTTCCACCAACCTGAAGCAGGACGAAGACGTGCTCGACACGTGGTTTTCTTCCGCTCTCTGGCCCTTCTCAACACTTGGCTGGCCCGAGGAGACGGAAGATCTCAAGAGGTACTATCCGACTGATCTTCTCGTCACGGGATTCGACATCATCTTCTTCTGGGTTGCAAGAATGATCATGATGGGATATGAGTTCATGAACGAAAAACCGTTCAGTCACGTGTACATCCATCAACTGGTCAGGGACAAGTACGGAAGAAAGATGAGCAAATCTCTGGGAAACGGTATCGATCCTCTTGAGGTGATAGACGAATACGGGGCAGATCCCATGAGATTCACCCTTGCCATTCTTGCCGCTCAGGGAAGGGACATAAAACTCGATCCGAGGTACTTCGACGCCTACAAGAAGTTCGCAAACAAGATATGGAATGCCACAAGGTTTGTCCTGATGAACCTTGAAGATTACAAAGAAGTCCCACTTGAAAACCTCAAGACGGTGGACAAGTGGATACTCACAAGACTCAACAAAACGGTCAAAGAGGTGACCAGTGCCCTGGAGAACTACGACTTCAACATAGCGGCAAGGACCATATACAACTTCTTCTGGGATGAATTCTGTGACTGGTACATAGAAGCATCAAAGCCAAGACTCAAAACAGAAGAGAGGCACCTCGTTCAGACGCTTCTGGTGAAAACACTCGATACCTCTCTGAGACTCCTTCACCCGTTCATGCCGTTTCTCACAGAAGAGCTCTGGCAGAAGCTCCCTGTCGATGGTGAATCGATAACGATAGCAAAGTGGCCCGAGGTGGAAGAAGAAAACATCGACGAAGCAGCAGAGAAAGAGTTCACAAGACTTATGAACATGATCCGTGGTGTCAGAAACGTGAGAGCAGAGATGAACCTTCCTCAGTCTCAGAGAGTGAGGATTTTCGTAAAAGGGCTTGAAATCACGGATGAAATGAAACTACTGCTCAAAACTCTTGGAAACATAGAAGAGATAGCCATCGTGAATGAAAAGCCTCAAAAAACAGCAACTGCCTATGTTGAAGAGAGCGTGGAAGTGTACGTTGATCTTGGTGGTCTGATCGATTTCGAAAAGGAAAAAGAGAGACTGAAACAGAACATGGAGAAAATCAAAAAGGAGATCGATCGCCTCGAAAAGAAACTTTCCAACAAAGACTTCTTAGAAAAAGCCCCCGAAGAAGTGGTCGAAGAGACAAAAGAAAGACTGGAAAGCAACAGAGAGCGTCTCGAAAGATTAGAGTCGATACTGAAAGATCTGGAGTGAAAAAGAGGGGCTTTGGCCCCTCTTTTGTTTCAATGGTGATGGAATTTCTCCCGAACTTCATAGTCCAAATCTCTTAATTGTCCTGCCAAGTACCGGTTCACCACCTCTTCCACCGTTCCTGAAGCTCCTCTTATCACTTTTATGCCTAGAGTCTCGAAGATGGAAAATGCTCTCTTCCCAATGCCTCTCACTATAACCAATTCTGCACCTTTTTCTTTCACGAAATTTGGAACAGCACCGGCGATATGATCCTGTGCAAGAGGGTTTTCTTCAACGGAGATATCCAGCACTTTGTCGTTTTCCACTTTTACAAATGCGAAGTAGGGTGCTCTACCAAAGTGTTCCGATATAGGAGAGTCTTTTCCTTTGTTTTCAGAAACGGGAATGGCTATGATCATGGTTTCACCTCCTTTATGGTTCAGGATCAGTTTCTGTTTCCTTTGTTGATAGGTGTTCATCAGGTAGCAGAGGTTTTATTATTTCAAAAGCTTTTTTTACAATTTTATTCTGTGCGACCAATTTCTTTATGTAAGAAACATCAGGAAAACTTATTGCTCCTGTTGGACAAAGATTCATACACGTCTGACATGCGACCATGCAATTGTAAGGACGTGCTACTATCACTTTCCCTTCTTTTCTGTCAAAGTCAAATACTCGCCTTCCACAAGTTACAAAGCAAATACCACACGTTGCACATTTATCGTAGTTGATGACTGGATACCACTCTATTGCTTTTCTATCTACACCCCACCAGGGAATTTTAGAAAGATCACGAATCTCCCGCCCAAGGGCATCCTTTCCAATCACCGGAGTGTTCTTAGATTCCATTCCAATCTCCCTCCCAATCCTGTTTTTTATCTTTTTGCAATAGGGAGGGAGTGTTAATAACCACACCACCAGCACCAGCACACTTTTCTCATAGCTTTCACCTCGAGGAAATTATATACTTTTTACATATATTTGTCAAATAAAAATAAAAAATAGAAGCTTTCCAGCCTGAAAAATCGCTGCGGGTTTGTACCTATAAGGAAATATTGAAACTTTCTCATCAAAAAGTTCTTTCGCCTGCCAGAACACTCGTTTCCATACCTCAAAGGAAGTATTGAAACCGGCAGCAAACCTCAAAGCGCTCGAAAGAAAGGGGGTTTCCATACCTCAAAGGAAGTATTGAAACCGATGTCTGCGTGCTCTAACCATTTGTACAATTCTTGTTTCCATACCTCAAAGGAAGTATTGAAACCAATATCCGCAAAGACGAGGAAGTTTGGATCGAACCGTTTCCATACCTCAAAGGAAGTATTGAAACACTGCCTCTCTTAAACGACGAAATGCGGAAGAGAGGTTTCCATACCTCAAAGGAAGTATTGAAACAGAGGAGATACATCGCAGAGGAAACAAAGAGAAAGAGTTTCCATACCTCAAAGGAAGTATTGAAACTCGCCTTCCCATACGAGGGTCTGTACGTCGCCCTGGGTTTCCATACCTCAAAGGAAGTATTGAAACTAGCCACGGCGAATGCTTTGTCGTGGCGGGTGAGGTGTTTCCATACCTCAAAGGAAGTATTGAAACTGAAGTACGCCATTTACACGAACCCTAAGGGCGGATGTTTCCATACCTCAAAGGAAGTATTGAAACATAAACTCGGCACTTCGAGCATAGACGAGAACTTCGAGTTTCCATACCTCAAAGGAAGTATTGAAACCCGTTGGATTTCAGAGAAATTATACCACAAAGCATTTCAAAAAGCAAGAGTATATGAGAACATACAAAGGGTGTTTCATCACAGGTGATTCTAACACACAGAAAGATCCAGTCAAGTACTGTTTGGAAAAATGGAATAATTGCATAGTCAATGAAAAGCCTAAAGAAAGACAAAATCAAAAGATAAATTATTCTAACCTAGGTCGGGCCATTTTGGGGTGTTTCAGGGGGAAACCGTCTAGTTCCTGTTTTCACAAGTTTGTTCAAAAAGGTTCTCCTTAAAAGGTTAGAGGCTAAGTGTGCGGTTTCTTTATTCATGATAGATACATGAACACAGATGAAGACATATTCACAGATCTTTTTTTCGCTTTCTCACTCACAATTCCATTTTCCCTGCATACATCACCTCTCTCAAACCCGCATGAATTTTTTCGTTACCGGTAATTGCATACTCTGTATCACACATCCAATGCCAGTTACAATCACCACCCACCTTGTGAATAAATGGAACTTACCGTACTTTAGTGAATAAAATATAATTTTAGTAAATCAATCAATTTGTAACTAACATAAATACGACCTCTCTTGTCAGTTGTTTACAGCAGGTGTAAAATTTGTTAGGGGTGAAGACAATGAGAGTTCTCATCATAGGTGTTGGCAACATCGGAAAGCAGATTTTGAAGATGACTCACTTTGAGAAAGTTTATGCCTTCGACAAATTCCGAAAAGATCACATTCCAGATATTCACTGGCTTGAGGAGTTTCATGTCCCGGAGGATGTGGATACAGTAATCGAATGTGCCTCCCCAGAAGCGGTTAAAGAGTACTCCTCTCAGATACTGAAAAGCCCCGTGAACTATCTGATCATCAGCACCAGCGCTTTTGCCGACAGAGTTTTCAGAGAATCGTTTTTCGAAGAACTTAAGGTTTCACCAGCAAAGGTATTTTTCCCTTCCGGTGCGATCGGTGGGCTTGATTTGCTGGCAGCGGTAAGAAAAAATATACATCGAGTGATCATTGAAACAAGAAAACACCCGAAAAGTCTTGGAATAAACATCGAAGGAGAAACGACCGTCTTCGAAGGAAGTGTAGAAGAGGCAGCAAAGCTTTTTCCCAGAAACATAAACATCGCTTCTACCGTTGGTCTCATCGCCGGCTTTGAAAAGGTAAAGGTGATCATAAAAGCCGATTCTTCTCTCTCAAACAACGTACACATCATAAGTGTTATCTCCGATGTTGGAAAATATGAATTCAGAATAGAAAACCTGCCATCTCCAGAAAATCCCAAAACGAGTATGGTAACGGTTTATTCCATTTTGAAAACCATCGAAAGTCTGAACTCCAAAATCGTCTTCGGATGAGGAGGGACAAGGGTGATAGACAAAATCCTGAAACTGAAGAAGGAAAAAGGTTATGTGATACTTGCTCACAACTACCAGATCCCGGAACTTCAGGATATAGCAGACTTTGTTGGAGACTCACTGCAACTTGCAAGGAAAGCCATGGATCTGGAAGAAAAAAAGATTCTTTTCCTCGGTGTGGATTTCATGGCAGAACTGGTCAAGATATTGAATCCAGAAAAAAAGGTCATAGTTCCTGACAGAAGCGCAACATGCCCTATGGCAAACCGCCTGACACCGGAGACAATCGAGGAATACAAAAGAAAATACCCGAATGCTCCTGTTGTTCTTTACGTGAACAGCACAGCCGAGTGTAAAACCCTTGCGGACGTCATATGCACTTCAGCAAACGCTGTGGACGTTATAAGAAAAATCGACTCGGATGTGATCCTCTTTGGCCCAGATAGAAACCTGGCAGAGTACGTGGCCGAGAAAACAGGGAAGAAAATCTTCGCCATGCCCGAAGATGGTCACTGCCCTGTTCATCAGTTCAGTGAAAACTCCGTTGACATTGCAAAGAAAAAACATCCTGACGCCAGGGTAGTGGTCCATCCAGAGTGTCCAAAACCGGTCAGGGACAAAGCCGATTACGTTGGAAGCACTGGTCAGATGGAAAAGATACCGGAGAAAGACACGGCAAAGACCTTTGTGATAGGAACAGAAGTGGGTATGATCCACAAATTGAAAAAGAAATTCCCGGATAGAAACTTCATCCCACTGGAAAGCGCCATCTGTGTGAACATGAAGAAAAACACCCTGGAAAATACACTCTTGGCACTTGAGACAGAAAGTTTCGAAGTTACTCTTCCTGAAGACATCATCGAAAAAGCCAGAAGACCCATTCTCAAAATGTTTGAAATCATGGGGTGATAATGTGGAAAAACTCCTTGAGATCCTTTCATCACACGTGAGGGAAGACGAAGGAAATCTGGATATCGCTTCTTTTCCCCTTCGAAACACGACATCCAGAGCGACTGTTTTTCTGAAAACAGAAAACGTGGTCGCTTCCGGAATAGAACTCGCCCAGAGATTTCTGGAAAAGTACCATCTGAAGTCCATCTTCCACGTGAAGGATGGTGAGTTCATACCCAAAAAAGGTGCGATAGGTGAAATAGAAGGCAACACGTACAGCCTGCTTTTGATCGAAAGAACTCTCCTCAACACACTATCACTGATGTTTTCAACAGCCACCGTTACAAGGAGGTTTGCCAGAAAACTCAAACACGCAAAGATAGCCGCCACGAGGAAAACGATTCCGGGTTTTTCCCTTTTCCAGAAACTTGCTGTGATGCACGGAGGCGGAGACACCCACAGGTTCAATCTGGGAGACTGCGTTATGATAAAGGACAACCATTTGAAACTCTACGGAAGTGTGGAAAAAGCGATCCAGGAAGTTAAAAAAATTTCCTCCTTCACAAGAAAGATCGAAATCGAGGTCGAAAACATGGAAGACGCCCTGAAGGCCGTTGAGATGGGAGCAGATATCGTCATGCTGGACAACATGTCGCCAGAAATGGTAGAGAAGGTATCGAAGAAGATCAAAGAGATGAACCCAAACGTCGTGGTGGAGGTGTCTGGAGGCATCACAGAGGAGAACGTATCGGATTACGATATAGAAACAGTGGATGTGATCTCAACAAGCCGCCTGACTTTGAGTGAGGTCTTTGTGGACCTTTCACTTGAGATTCAGCGGTAGAGGTTGAGTATGAGTCCGTTGATCTCTTCTATCCTGGCAGCCAGGTTTATCGTCTGCCATTCGTTCTTCATGATCTTTTCGGCGAGGTCCATCAGTTTTTCGTTCACTTCCTCCACCACAACGTGTAGTTTTGCCTTCCCGCTTGTCATATCGAAACTACCGGACAGTTTGTAGAGTTTTTTCTCAACGAGTTTCAGAAATTCCTTTATGGCATTCTTGTACCTTTTCAGGTTAGAGGGAGTGGGGGACCTCACAAGTTCATTCCCGGACTCGATCACTTCCTCGAGGGCCTCTTTGAGGAGTTTTTCAAATTGCTCTACGCTGATGTCCTTCATTATATCGAAGAATTCCTTTTTATCTACTTCTCCGGTTCTGGAAGTTCTCTTGGATTTTTTTCCTTTGACCTCCTGGTTTTTCAGAGATTCCCCTCCGAGAGGGTCTATCCTCACCTTTTCATCTCCTCGGTGATGACCTCCAGTTTCTCAGGGTCAAGGTACAACCTCCGGTACTCTTTTCCCTGAACTTTCACGATGACAGGCGCTTTTGTTATTGTCGGTGCTTCGAAGATGTCGATCGCATAACTAGATACCTTTTCCAGGAACTTGTACAGGGAGAACCTGTTCAGGTTGTTGAACCCAAAATTCTTCACCCAGCTTCCCACAAACAGAAAGTCGAAGAGTTTCACCTTTCTCTTCGAAAGTTCCTTGACAAAATCCGTGAAACTTTCAACCTGCTTTCCAAGAAGATTCTGAGAGAGTTTCAAAAACTCCTCTTTCGACATCACCGAGTAGAAGACCCTTTCCGCTTTTACTTTCAGCAGGTTCTCTATCTTTTCGAGATCGCTCAGGGGTCTTTCAGAAAAGAGCGACTCTTTTCTTTCCGGATCGTAGGACTCCTTTGGGAAGGAAACGATGTACACCATCCTTTTGGTGTCATCTATTCTCACAAAGTAACTTTCGCCCTCCACCCTGAAAAGATAGTGTATTTCTTTTGCTCTGTAATCTGGAGAAGAAAGGAATGATCTGTAGTAGAGAAATCCAACGGCGATAACAGCCACTACCACAAAGACGACGATGAGCAGTATCTTACTCGACCTCTTCATCCACATGACCTCCTCTGCTCATGAGAATACTGTTCCAGAGTTCCACCGTTTCGGGTATGAGCAAAAGATCTCTTCCGACCGCGTAGAAGATTTTATTCTTCAAAACCTGGAAGAATCCTTCCTCTAGGTTTCGAAACGCTATCTTCCTCAGAGCGTCAACCCCTGGAAAGTCCCGTGTGAACTCCAGAGAATCGGCTATGAAGAGGATCTTTCCTATTTCCCTGAAACCAACGTGTCCTGAAGTATGATAAGCAACGGCTATGAGTACTTCTTCGTCATCCACACCGAAGCGTCTTTTCAAAAACTCTGCCGCCACCTTTCCGTGGAGCAAAACAGGATGAGCCTTTTCTAGATCCGATATCTTCAGACCGTAAGCCCTGGACATCTTCAAGAGTTTTCTGGGTGGCACGTCTCTGAACATATCATGTGACAGAGCGGCAAGTTCCAGTCTGTTCAGATCCACGTTGTATATCTCTCCCAGTCTTTTTGAAAAATCCACCACAGACTTTACATGAACGATCCTTTTTTTTGAAAGGACTCTGTTCAGGATCGCTTCCAGTTCATCTATGACCAGCGTCATTTTCTACCACACCTCTCTCTCTGCTTCCTCTACCTCCATACCGGGATAGAGTTCCAGATAATCTATGATGGCGTCAAAAACCTTCTCTATGAAAGCCTTGTCGGTGTTCACCATAGCGATTCCTATCTCGAAGAAGTTCTTCGAATCGTGTGCCCCAACTTCAGAAATGGATATGTTGTACTTTTTTCTCAGGTCATTCATGAGTCTTCTCAGTATGCCTCTTTTTTCTTTCAAGGATCTCACACCGAAGAGTCTGACGCGCAAATTCACCACACCTATGTTCATTCTACCACCTGCTCTCAGTAGAGCACGAAAGAAAGTATCAGAGGTTCTCTTCCGACTTTTATTTTTGCTCTGGAATTTTTCACACTCACCCTCACAATATCGTCGTTGAACACATTTTTGGAGTGAATACAGATATTTTCCCATATGCCGGAAAAATCCAGAGTAACGGATGTATTCTCCAAAAGAGGGTTCAAGACACAGAGGATGAATCTGTTTCCGTGCCTCCAGAGATAGGATATCACCCTCTCCGGCTGATCGTTTCTTATGAAGATCATCTCTCCGTTCGAAAACACGTTCGTTTTGTATCTGTAATGTGCTAGTTTTCTGTGCAGAGAGAATATTTCGTTTTCTTCTCCAGGAATGGGAAGTGTGTACTCGTTGAATATGTCAAGATCTTCCTTGAGAGCGTATTCCTGCCCGTTGTGAACCAGGGGTACTCCCTTCACCGTGAAGAGAAAAGCAATCCAGTGCATCAGTGATTCTCGAGAGAGAAACTTCGCCACTCTGGGTTGATCGTGGTTTTCCAGAAACCTCATCTTTATGTATCCTCTTGGGTACATGTGATCCTGCATCCTCAAAAAATCGATGTACTCCCTTAAACTATTTTTCCCTTCTATGAAATCCCTGAACCTGTAATAACCGTCGTAGTCGTAAGTGATGTCAAACGCCTGGTACATGTACGGATCGTGAGTCTCGGATATCCATATGAGTCTTTTCACAGGATCGAGATTTTTTCTTGCCTGAAGCCAGAAATCCAGAGGAACAAGGCCTGCCACATCACATCGAAAGCCATCCACGTCGAACTCTTCAACCCAGTACCTCATCATGTTGATCATGTACTCTCTCAATTCTCCGTTCGAATAGTCAAAATCGACGACATCCGACCAGTCGGGAACCTTCCTCGTGGGGTTTCCGTTTTCATCCCTGAGAAACCACTCAGGGTGTTTCTTCACTAGGACATTGTCGACAGCAGCATGGTTCAACACCATGTCCATCAGAACGTACATGTTCAGTTCGTGTGCTCTTTTCACAAATTTTTTGAAATCTCCCTTTGTCCCGATCAAAAGATCTATCTCGTAGTAGTCACGGATGGCATACGGAGAGCCAAGAGTCCCTTTCCTTCCTTCCACACCAGTAGGATGAATGGGCATCAACCACACCGTGTTGATGCCCATTCCCTTCAGTCTTTCCAGATCTTTTTCGAGAGAGAGAAACTTTTTCCCTTTTTCACCCGGATAAGCCCTTGCGAAGGCTTCGTATATTATCAGGTTTTTGAGGTTCATATCATTTCTCCTGTTCCTGCATCTCTCTTCTTCTCTCTTCGATGATCTTTTCCTGAATGTTCGGAGGTACTATCTCGTACCTCTGGAATCTCATGGTGAAGTAACCTCTTCCGCTGGTGATGGAAGAAAGTTTGTTGGAAAAGTCTAGCATCTCTGCAAGGGGAACTTCCGCTTTTACCTTCACCATGCCCTTGCCGGAGGGTTCCATACCAAGAGGTCTTCCTCTTCTGCTGGAGATCTCACCCATCACGTCTCCTGCGTTTTCTTCTGGGACGAAGACCTCTACCTCCATGATCGGCTCAAGTATCACAGGCTTTGCCGCTTCCATTCCTTTCTTGAAGGCCTGTATCGCTGCTATCTGGAACGAAATGTCGGAGGAGTCCACTTCGTGATAGGAACCATCGAAGAGGATGACCCTGACGTCCGTAACAGGATAGCCTGCAAGGACACCTCTCTTCATCGCTTCTCTGACACCTTTGTCAACGGAAGGAATGAAGTTTCTGGGGATCACACCTCCAACGATCTTGTCAACAAATTCATACCCCTGACCTCTTGGCAGAGGTTCCAGTTGTATCTTCACGTGTCCATACTGACCGTGACCACCCGTTTGTTTCTTGTGTTTGTGCTCTGCGATGGCTGTTGCTGTGATCGTTTCTCTGTAGGCGATCTTCGGTCTTCCTACCTCAACATCGACTCCGAAGATTTTCTTCAGTCTTTCCACCATAACGTCAAGGTGCATCGCACCAAGACCAGAGATCACCGTTTCACCAGTCTCCGGATCGTACTCCCACACGAAAGTAGGATCGGAGTCGGAGAGTCTGGACAATCCACCGCTGATCTTGTCGATGTCCGACTTGGACTTTGGATGAACAGAACGAGAGAACATGGGCTCCGGGAAAGAAGGAGCGATTATCTTCACCCTTCTATCCCTGTGGGCCAGTGTTTCTCCAACAGCACCCTCTTTGAGTTTCAAAAGTACCACGATTTCGCCAGGTCCAACAGATTCGACTTCTTTCTGCTGCTTGAGAACAGGAAGATAAACATGTCCGACCTTTTCCGAGGTGTCTTTCTGAACGTTGACGATGGTGTCTCCACTCTTCAGAGTGCCCGCTATGACTTTTGCAAAGGTTATTCTTCCAACGAACTGGTCAACAACAGATTTGAAGATGTAGGCACAGAAAGGTTCTTCTTCAGAAAAAGGTATCTCTACTTCTTTACCATCTTCCATCGTTGCCCTGTAGGGACTCGCCTCTGCCGGAGAGACACCTATGTTTTCCAGATAGTCCAGAAGCACATCAACGCCGATTCCGCTCAGAGCAGAACCTGCTATCACAGGTACCAGTTCACCTTTTCTGTAGCTTTCTTTGAGAACTTTCACGAGTTCGTCGTATCCTATTTCTTCTCCATCGAGGTATCTCATCATGAGCTCTTCGTCCTGCTCCACTATGTCCTCGAGGATCTCTGATCTCAATTCATCGAACTCAGATGGCATATCTTCTTCCACCGGCTCTTCTCCGTTGTATCTGTAGGCCTTCTTCTTGAGAAGATCAACAACACCTTCAAAATTCTCTGCTGCACCGATTGGAACAACAAGGGGCAGTATTTTTCTTGAGAACCTTTCCTTCAACTCCGCAACGACGTTGTCAAAGTTTGCTCTTTCCTTGTCCATCTGGTTCACAAACACCATGATGGGTTTTTTCATTTCTTCGGCCAGGTTCCAGGTCCTCTCCGTCTGTATCTCCACACCCGCCACAGCGTTCACCACTGACACGACGTTTTCCGCAACGAAGATCGCATTTATGACTTCAGAGATGAAATCTGCAAACCCCGGAGTATCTATCAAAAACATTCTCTTGCCCTTCCATTCAAAAGATGCCACATGGGAGGAAAAACTCGCACCTTTCTCTTCCTCAACAGGATCGTAGTCCACATACTTTGTTTCTGGTTTGTCGATCATATTCAACTTGTAGAGAATACGAGCCAGAAGCAAAGATTTCCCAGACCCGTTGTGACCTATCAAAGCTGCTGTTCTCACATTCCGGATGTCTCCCATCACTCACCCACCTCCGTGCTTTTTTTCTCCCAAACAACGATCCCCACAGGTATGGCTGCCGTGCTGTTTTCTGCTTTTCCAAAGAGGTTTCCGCCCACCGCCATTACCGAAGAACTTCCCCCATCGACACACATGGCATCTTCGAACCCTCTGGAAAGAAGAAAATCAACAAGTTCATCATAGTTCAACCCTCTCGTTATATGATTATAACCTTCGAAGACGATAAACCAAAGCTTTCCATTTTTTGTAGCAACGACCGTTCTCGGTGCCTTTGCATAGGCGATTCCACCACCGTATCTTGCCTTTTCTTCCTGGGCATCTGGAATCGGAGCACCATTTTGAATCAGAAGAGGCCCTCCCTCCACCGCCTGTCTTATTCGAATCGGCAGATTCGGCTGAATCGAAAGATAAGCCCTGTCTCCTATCTTCAAGTTGGAAAGGTAGGTTTCGTATTTCCTCGAAACGGCTATCACACTTTCTGAGCCTTCTGCCTTTTCTTTGTATCCAAGATATTTCACCGTGTTTCCTTCCACGACGAAATACAACTTGTCATCCTTTTTCGGAATCGTGCCTGAGAACTCCTTCGTGTAAACCAGCACTTCTCCCTCTCCGAGCGTGTTGATTCCCTTGACGAGAAAGAGCACATCGTTCACCGTCAAGGTGACATCCACAAGCACCCTTCCTATGAACACGTCTCCTTCTTCGGTGATCGCAAAAATGGGTCTTCCGGAAAACATCGTAGAATAGGGCTTCCCATCTATCACGACAAGGCCAATGGGAAACTTCGTCACAGGATCAAAATAGTTTCCGTTTATACCAGCCACACCACCGACCCTCTTTACCATATCGTCCAGTTTTTCAAGTGAACCAAAGCCCTTTTCGGCTATGACGGGTTTCACCTCGACCTTTTCTGGGTCCATGATCAGGTAGTTCACAACCGTTTTTTCTCCTTTTCCGAATTCTTCTATCTTACGTTCGAACACAACACCATCGGCTATCTCAAGTTTCCCGAAAAACCCCTCGATCAACGCCAGCTGGCAGACGAGGCGATTCTTCTCAAAAGTCAACCTCACATCTGGGTAGAAGTTTCCGATGCTAGTGATGATGGTGATCTCATTTTTCCCCGGCTTCACCTCTATTCCTTCTGAGACCACGGGAATGTTTTCCACCACAGGGGAGATCTTCAAGACGACCCTGCCCATGCTCTTTTCAACTTCCACCATGTCCGGCACGAGAACACCCGTGTAAGAGATGACTATCCTGTCTTTTTCTTTTGTGGCGGAAAGAAGTATCGGCAGGGAGTTGTAGATGAGCACGTTTTCTCCTTTTGTGTAAACCTGAAAGCCTTCCATCAACTCTTTCACAGCATCGATTGGAAGAAGGAGTTTTCCTTCCAGAAAAAGAGGTGGGGAGAGTTTCTTCACAAAATCCAGTACCGTTTCTTTCTCTTTCACAAAGAGCACATGATCATCGTAGACAACGTAGTGGTAACCGTTTGCGTGTATGTAACCAACACCAACCGGTGAAAGATCTTCCACGTAAACGTAGTAGACACCGTCCCTGAAAACACTTCTTACAGGAAATGCTTCTTTTCCGCTAATCACGTATGAAGCAAAGGAAAGACAGGCAAGAAGGAGAAAGATGAACATCAGTTGTTTCATTTGATCACCTCTTCTACCACTCTGAATGGCTCTGGTGGAGTATCAGACACCACATATGCTTCCTTCAGAAGTTTCATAGCACTTTCCAGGTCGCTCTTTTCTGAAACATAAAGCCTTGCGATCGTTTCTCCTTTTTCCACGAAGTCTCCCAGTTTCTTCTCAACAACTATTCCCACGCTGTGATCTATTCTATCCTCTTTTTTCTTTCTTCCAGCACCCAAAAGCATGGAAGCCGTTCCCACCTTTTCGGTGTCTATGAAGGATACGTATCCATCTCTTTCGGCTTTGAACTCCTCTATCTTCTTCGAAACGGCCAAAAACTTCCATGGATCGTCAACCACTCTCTCATCTCCACCCTGTGCTTTTATGAGTACACGGAACTTTTCGAGGGCTTCCCCCGTTTCGATCTTTTTCTTCAATATCTTCTTTCCATTTTCAAATTCAGAAACTCCCGCAAGTTCGAGCATCAAAGCACCAAGGGTGATCGAAAGTTCTACCAGATCCTCTGGGCCGCGTCCTTTGAGGGTCTCTATAGCCTCTATCACTTCCAGAGAGTTTCCTATGAAACGTCCCAGCGGCTGGTTCATGTTCGAAAGAACAGCGGCCGCTTTTCTACCATGGCGTTTTGCTATTTCCAGCATCAAGCCGGCAAGTTTTCTGGATTCTTCAATGTCTTTTATGAACGCACCCGTTCCAAACTTCACGTCCAGAACGAACGCATCGCTCCCAGCAGCAAGTTTTTTGCTCATAATACTCGATGCGATCAGCGAGAGTTCATCAACGGTTGCTGTGGCATCACGCAGAGCGTATATTTTCTTGTCCGCAGGGACAAGATTTCCCGTCTGTCCCACAATCGCTATGCCGTATTTTTTTACGTTTTCAACGAATTCATCTATGGAAAGCTCCGTCCTGAATCCCGGTATAGACTCCAATTTGTCGATTGTTCCTCCCGTGTGTCCAAGGGCTCGCCCAGACATCTTCGCAATGGGAACCCCGCAGGAGGCAACGAGTGGAGCAACGACGAGGGTGGTCTTATCCCCAACACCTCCAGTTGAGTGCTTGTCAACCTTCTTTCCAGGTATTTCCGAAAGATCCAGAACCTCTCCTGATCTCATCATGACTTCGGTGAGATAGTAGGTCTCCTCCTCGTCCAGATGGCGAAAAAAGATCGCCATCAGAAACGCCGCCATCTGGTAGTCAGGTATTTCCCCTCTCACGAATCCTTCCACCATGAACTTTATCTCTTCTCTGGACAATTTTTCACCGTTTCTTTTCTTCAGAATAACATCGTAAGCCCTCATGTCATCACCTACCCTTGGGCAGATACACCCTCATGAGTGTACCCTGTCCGACCTCGCTTTCTACTTCTATCTTTCCACCGTGCCTGTCGACAATCGTCTTCACTATGGTGAGGCCAAGGCCAGTGCCTCCCATTTTCCTCGATCTTGCCTTGTCCACTCTGAAGAATTTTTCAAAGATCCTGCTCTGGGCCTCTTTTGGAATACCGGGTCCCGTATCTTCCACCTCTATAACGGCCCAATCGGGTGTATCGTAAGCCCTAACCCAGACTTTCTTTTCTCCTTTTTCCTTGAGGGAAGTGTACTTGACAGCGTTGTCCACGAGGTTCAGAAGCATCTGGATGAGCCTTTCTTTGTTTCCTTTGACTGTAACATTCTCGCAATCGATCTCGAGTTCCACTTCGTTTTCTTCCGCGATGGGCTGAACTATCCTGTAAACGTAATCCACCACTTCACAAAGATCGAGTTCCTTCATCTCAAACTCAACAGAACTTTCTTCCATCTTTTCAAGATCCAGCAGGTCGTTTATAAGGTGTGTCATGCGTGCTGATTCTTCTTCAATGATCTTGAGAAATCTTTTGACGAGTTCTTTGTTTTCGAGATCGTCTTCCAGCAGTGTTTCCGCGTATCCATGGATGGAAGTGAGAGGTGTTCTGAGTTCATGAGAGACCGTTGCGATGAACTCACGTCTCATCTCATCCAGTTTCCTTTCCTTCGTCACATCGTGGAAGAGAATGACAAAGATCTTGTCACCGCTTTTCAGATCGACGGGAATCACCTTCACGTGAAAGTACTTCTTGTCGTTTTCTATGTATGTGACCAGTGTTCCTTCCTGTGGTTCCAGGCTTTTTATTGTTTCCTCGACCATTTCGTTTATGTAGTAATCCTCGAATATCTCATAGTAGCGTCTTCCCTCAGGACTGATTCTATCCTGAACGAGCCTTCGAGCAGCTTCGTTCAAAAATGTGATGTTCCCCTCTCTGTCGAGGATGAATATGGGTTCACTGAGACTGTTGAGTATGGTGAGAAAATTGTCCCGGCTGACTTCCACGCGAGCGATTCTGTCTTTCAGATTGTCGATGTACTTTTTCAAACGCTCGAAAAGATAAAGTGGGGGAACATCCTTTTCCCCCAGCATATCCGCCACTTTTTTTATGAATATCCTGTACTCAGATAACTTCCTTCTGAAAAAGAAAACAAGCAAGGCAAACAGCAGGACTCCTGCGACGATCAAAAACAGTTCCATGGATCATTCTTCCTTTCCAGGATCTCTGAACTTGTAACCTTTTCCACGAACGGTGATGATGTATTTCGGGTTCGATGGGTCTTCTTCTATCTTCGTTCTCAACCTTCTGATGTGCACATCGACCGTTCTCGTGTCACCGTAGTAGTCGTACCCCCACAGCTTGTCGAGAAGCACATCCCTGCTGAAAACCTTTCCTTCATTTTCTGCCAGAAACCTCAGAAGTTCGAATTCCAGAGGTGTGAGGTTCACTTTCTTTCCTCTCACTTTCACTTCGTATTTCTCCACATCGATCTCGAGATCCTTTGCAGTGATCTTTTTGGGTCTTTCCTCCTTGCTCTGCACGGCAGCAGACAGTCTTCTGAATATAGCCTTCACCCTTGCAAGAAGCTCTCTCACGCTGAAGGGTTTCGTTATGTAGTCGTCGGCTCCAAGTTCCAATCCAAGAACCTTGTCGAACTCTTCACCCTTTGCGCTCAGAAAGATAACCGGAGTGTTTCTGTATTTTTCCATAGATCTGATCTTTCTTACCAGTTCGAACCCGTCCATTCCCGGAAGCATAATATCCACGATGAACATGTCCACGTCTTCTTCGTTGGCAAGTTTCAGCGCTTCTTCTCCATCGTACGCCTTCAGAACGTCGTAGCCTTCCTTTGCCAGGTTGTATCCTACCAGTTCCAAAATTGCAGGGTCATCGTCGACAACCAGGATCTTCTTCTTCGCCATTTTCAATCCCCCTGAGAGGGGTACACCTCCTTTCATGTGATTTCTATACTATTTTAACATTACAATTCGGATTTTGGAGAAGGTCTTTTCCTGAACGTGTACCAGGAGGCAACGAACAGAAACAGAAGAAAGAGCGAAACATAGAAGAGCACCATCGATTTGTTCTCAAAAAAGCTTTCTGGGCGAAACTCCATGCCGAACATCCCGGAAAGATAATGAAGGACCAGAGCGGCCAAAACAGCGGCCCCCACTATCACCGAAAGCATTCTCGCAAAGTCTTTTTCTTTTCTGTACGCTGTGATTCCTGCAAGAAAGCCTATCAGAACGGACAGTCCCAGCGTTATCCAGTTCATATACTGTACATCCTGTATGTTGAAAGAATTCACCATGAAGTTTATCACATAGTAGGCAAGAAAAGAAACGGTCACAAAAGCAGCCAGAAAGACCAGGTACTTGTACAGAACGTATATCACAACCGCTGTCAGAACTCCAACGGCCACCATGACGATCGTTCGCACATTCTCGTTGGAAAGATAACTACTCAGGGATTCCACTTTTGACAGAAGAGGAAAAACGAAGTTGATTCCCATCACAAATCCCAGCACGGCAAACGCAACGTGTTCAACGTACCTGGATGCGAACATCAGAAAGAGGGCTGCGGGAAGGGAAAAGTACCAGTTCTCGACAACCAGTTTCAAAAAATCCCCTATCACCCTTTCCATAGGTATCCCTCCTCAAATTTTAAAACCAGAAATGCCCCGCTGAGGGGGCTGGATTTCAAGGTCGAGGAAAAATTCACTCCTGAGTCGTTTCAGCTGCTTCCAGGCTCTTCAGGTACTCGTTCACTCTCTTGAAGAGTCTTTCTTTTCTTCTCGCTCCCTGGTTTTTGTGAATGACTCCCTTTGATACCGCTTTATCGATGGCAGCCTGCGCTTTCCTGGCGAGTTCCAGGACCACTTCTTTTGGCTCGCCGTTTTCTATGGCCTTGATGACTTCCTTTATTCTGTTTTTGAAAAAGGTCTTGTAAGCTTTGTTCCTCAGTCTTCTTTTTTCAGAAACCCTGACCCTCTTTTTAGCAGATTTCGTGTTAGGCACTACTCAATCCCTCCCTCACATGTTGAAGGCTCTTTTCAACTCATCGACCATGTCGAGTTTTTCCCATGTGAATTCTTCCTCGTTTCTACCGAAATGACCGTAAGCTGCTGTCTTCCTGTAAATGGGCCTCAGTAGATTGAGTTTCTTTATGATCGCCCCGGGCCTGAAATCGAAGATCTCGGTGATCACCTTGAGGAGTTTTTCCTCGTCAACCTTCGCTGTGCCGAACGTGTCGATCAGTATGGAAACGGGTTTTGCGACACCTATAGCATAAGAGAGCTGTATGAGGAATTTGTCAGCAAGACCTGCGGCGACCACGTTCTTCGCTACATATCTTGCCATATAGTGAGCCGATCTGTCAACCTTCGTTGGGTCTTTACCGCTGAAGGCACCTCCTCCGTGGGGCACCCATCCTCCGTAGGTATCAACTATTATCTTTCTGCCGGTAAGCCCCGTGTCCGCCATTGGACCACCAAGGACGAACCTTCCTGTAGGATTGACGAGAATTTTCATCTTATCATCTCTGTACTCTTCCGGTATGACAGGATTTATAACGTGTTCGATGATCGCCTCTCTCAGATCCGCCTGGGAGATGTCCGGGTCGTGCTGAGTGGATATGAGGACGGTGTCAACACGCACCGGCTTGTCGTCCTCGTACTCTATCGTCACCTGTGTTTTCCCATCTGGCCTCAGAAATGGAAGTATGCCCTTCTTTCTGACTTCAGCAAGTCTCATAGCCAGGCGGTGAGCAAGCGTGATTGGAAGCGGCATGTATTCGGGTGTTTCGTTTGTGGCGTAACCGAACATGATTCCCTGGTCTCCTGCACCCAGTGCCTCCAGTTCGTCCGCTACCTCTTCTCCACTTTTCACCTCGAGTGCCTTGTCCACACCGAGCGCTATATCTGGAGACTGACTGTGTATGCTTGTGAGCACTCCACACGTCTCTCCATCGAAACCGTACTTTGCCCTTGTGTATCCTATCTCAAGGATCGTTTTTCTCACGATATCTGGTATCTCCACGTACGCCCTCGTTGTAACTTCTCCTGCTACGATGACGAGCCCCGTGGTAACGAGCGTTTCAACGGCGACTCTGCTCTTTGGATCCTGCTCGAGCATGGCGTCCAGTATGGCATCCGAGATCTGATCCGCAACCTTGTCAGGGTGACCTTCTGTGACACTTTCACTGGTGAAAAGTCTCCTCATTTCCCATCCTCCTTTCGCTGGTCGTATGACAGCCTTGATAGTTTATCATATCTTCCCTTAAAAGAAGATTACATTATTGTTTTTGAGCGTCTTCATACTCTTCTTTTGTGATAAAACTGCCACCCTCGATGGAAACCGACACCGGTTTGTAGGAAGATGTGAACGTTGCAACAAGATGGATTCTGTTGGGACATTTAGAGCCTACGTAGAGTTTATCTATCTTGTAAGGAACGCCTGGATTGTCATAGTCCACGATGAAGTCGTATCCCCGCCTCAGATGACTTCTGAACACCTCTCCACATCGATCACACTTTATGTAAACAACCAGAGCCCCCTTTTCTCTGTAGAAAGGATCCCTATCCAGATTCTTCTTCTTTTTCCCGAAGAACAAAAAGAGCACCACTTCACCTCCTTTGCAGATAGAAGGAAAACTCCTTCTTCATACCCCATATATCCTCCAGCACGATGGTGTACTTGGCAAAGTCTGGGAACTTTCCAATTTCCGGAAATTTGTTGACTTTCACAAGCGAAGAAAACGTCTCTGGAAAGAGTTTGTACCAGAGTTCGAATCTGTACGCCGCCGATACGGACTTTCTGTCGTACACTCCCCAGACATTTGTGAACTCAGACCATGGAATCTGTTCAAAGGAGATCTGATAGATCTCTTCTCCTTCCATCAAGAGAGAGATCTTCTTGAGCCCCAGAGTGTTGTTGAATCCTCGAGAATAGGCCTTTATGGAAAGAACTGGAAAGTTTCCGGTGAACGGGTAGGTTCTGTTTTCAACGAAGTCATAAACGTTGTCTCCTATTTTCAGATTTTCCAGGAAGATATCTTCATCCACGGGTTTTTGAAGGTTCAGGAAATTCGATGGATCGTAAGAAACTTCTTCTTTTTTGTCTCTTATCTCAAAGTGTGCGTGTGGTATGGGCGCTTCCCCGGTAGTACCGGAGTATCCCACAACTTCTCCCTTTTCAAACCAGATCTCTTTTTCTGGGAACTCCACAACAATCCTCACGTCTCCGAACTCTTCTTTCAGAGACTCCACGATCACTTCGAGTTTCTTTGCAAAACCACTCAAATGAGCGTACAGCGTTCTGTAGCCGTTTTCGTGTTCTAGAACCACCGTGTAGCCGTATATATCGTCTCTGTCGATCTCGAGCCTGACGAGCCACCCTCTTTCAGAAGCGTAGATGGGAACGCCTTCTTTCAAACCAGTGGAGAAGTCCATCCCCATGTGAAAATGCGGTCCTCTGTTTCCACTTCCTCTGTACTCACCGAAACTCGCTGAAACACGTGGGGAATCAACAGGTGGAGAGAAGGAAAAGACCACGGAAAAAAGAAGGACCAGAGCCAAAATCAGAAGCCATTTTTTCACAGTGATTCCCTCCTCATCCTCTGGCAGATTTTGCTATGTCCATCAGCCTTTTTCTCAGAAGAAGCCTTTTTGCAGGTTTTATCCTGTCTATTATAAGTACCCCGTTCAGGTGATCGAACTCGTGTTGAAAGACCCTTGCAGGATATCCTTCCAGTTCCTCTTCAACGAACTCCCCACGAACATTCTGATACCTCACCTTCACTCTCTTGCTCCTTTCTATCTCGACGAAGATCTCTGGAAAACTCAGACAACCCTCTTCTGCTATTTCCGTCTCAGGACTGGCTTCGAGGATTTCGGGATTTATCACCGCCACAGGGCCGTTTCCCACATCCATCACAAAAAACCTCTGGGATATTCCAACCTGGGGTGCTGCAAGTCCCACTCCATCGTAGTGATACATCGTTTCTATCATCCTCTCTATCGTTCGCTTCAAAGCCTCATCGAACTTCGTCACGGGTTTTGCCCTCTTTCTCAAAACAGGATCTCCGAAGACTCTCACTCTGTACACGATTCATACACCTCCCTGAGTTTCCTGAGACAACCTTCGTTGGTGAGAAACGGGTGTATGGGTGTTACGGAGACATATCCCTGCTGAACCACCCTGTAATCCACGTCCTCTCGATCGTCGTCTTCTATCACTTCTCCCATCATCCAGTAGTATTTCTCTCCAAAGGGTGATATTCTCTCTTCGAAATAATCGTTCCACCTTCTTCGACTCTGTCTTGTTAACTTCCATCCCTTTATTTCACCTACAGGAACGTTTATGTTCAGCATGGTGAAGGGATCAAGGAGCGAGAGATCGAACTCCTTCAAAAAGCTTATCAGAAATCTTGCCGCTCCTTCGAAATCAGGACTTTCATAACTTGCGCTGGAGATCGCTATCGATGGTATGTTCATCATGGCACCCTCCATGGCTCCGGAAACGGTACCGGAGTAAAGGATGTCCATACCCATGTTTGGACCTCTATTGATCCCACTCACCACAAGATCCACTCTCTTTTCCATGATCACGTTGTAGCCGAGTTTGACACAGTCTGCGGGTGTCCCTGTTGTGGAGTAAGCCACCACGTCTTCACTTATGAAGACCTTCTTCATCCAGAGTGGAACGTGTATGGTGATGCTATGCCCTGTCGCACTTCGCTCTTTGTCCGGTGCCACAACGAAGACCTCGTGCTCTTTCGAAAGGTACTCCGCCAGCAGTATTATTCCCTTGGAATTTATTCCGTCATCGTTCGTCAAAAGTATCCGCATCCTCTACCTCCCATTTGCTTTCTTTTCCAAATTTTTTCCAGAGTTTCCACTTGAACGGCACTTCTACATCTTCGAATCCTTTATCCATGAACGCTTCCCAGCTTCCGCAAAAATCAATTGTACCATCTCTCATGTGCAGTACCACATCGAAATCTTCCAGGTATTCAAGTTCGTGAGTGGCAATGATGATTCCTTTTCCCTCTCTTTTGAGATCCTCTATCACTTTTGATATCTCCCTCTGGGAGGGTGGATCGAGCATAGAAAGGGGCTCATCCATTGCTAGAAAGTGTGTATCGCGTGCCAGCATGGAAGCGATGGCCAGTCTCTGTTTTTGACCCCCAGAGAGGTTCAAAGGATCCTCTTTTTCCAGTCCAGAGAGTCCCACAAGTTCGAGAACCCTTTTTATTCTCCTTTGCATCTCATCTCTGTCGATCCCGAGTATTTCAAGAGAAAAGGCCACGTCTTCCTCAACGGTAGCACCAATTATCTGCGACGACGGATTCTGAAAGACGTATCCAACGTTCCTTCTGAGCATGAGAGGATCGGCAGGTTCTCCGTCTATAAGGATGGTTCCCTCTGCCTCTAAAAGACCGGATACCACCTTCAGTAAGGTGGTCTTCCCGGAACCGTTCTTTCCGACAACGATGTAGATTTTCCCCGTTTCGAATTCCATGTTCACGTTTTTCAGAACGTGTCTTCCGTTGTATCCGAAGGAAACATCATTCAACGATATCTTCATCTTCCTTCAGCCCTTTTACGGATCTGTAAACCCTTATTCCACCGCTTTTACAAAGTTCCTCTACGTTTCCAAAGATCTCTCTCATGTACTCTCTGATACGTCTTCCACCCTTGTTGTGGTAAGCCACCAGTTGAAGACTTCCCCCATCTTCCAGGAACTCAGGAGCCCTTCTCACAATCTCCATCCATACCTCTTTGCCGGCAACTATGGGAGGATTGCACACGATCATGTCGAACTTCATACCCTCCCATGGCTCGTAAAGATTTCCCCAACGCACTTCGACCTCTACGTTGTGGTCCTTTGCATTTATCTTGGCAAACTCCACCGCCCGTTTGTTTATATCGCTCATGTAGACTTCCAGATCTGGATATTCTTTCTTCAGAACGATCCCTATCACACCGTACCCACATCCCAGATCGAGCACCTTTTTTCCGTGAACCTTCATGTTCTCAAGGAGAACCTTCGTCGCCTTGTCTATCTTACCGTAGGAGTACACCCCTGAGGGTGTCTTGAAGACATACTCGTGCCCATTCTTCAGCACGAGTTTTGCTTCTCTGACCTTGAGTTTCGATGTGGGCTCCACCGTGTAGTAGTGTTCGAACTTTTTCTCACTCATTTTTCTTCACCTCTCTTCAGGTCCTCTTCAAGATTTTCCAGTGTCTCAAAAAGAAAGGAGGCAAACCTTGGATTTTCCGGGTCCCACAACCCGGCTTCTTTCAACTTGCTGGTGTCTATTTCATAGCCTCTTCCGTCTTTTTTTCTCAACACGTACCAGTTCACATTCGGATCAGACAGGATCAGACTCGCCAGTGTACCTGCCAGATCCCCTATGGGCTGACAGTCAACGCTTTTCAGGTTGAAAGAGGCCTTCACAACCGTTCCTTTCCCAGGCTGAGTCCACAGACTGACCTTGCCTCCAGATTGTTCTGCTGCCTGCTTGAGGAAAGGAAGTCCAAGCCCCACCTTTCTCAAACGGGGATCTCTTGTTGTGAAGAACGGATCAAACACCTTCTCTGGATTCTCTATTCCCGGACCATCGTCCTCTACGGTGAACGTGAACCATTCGTCGGTTTCTTCTATCGTTATCTTTATGTTCCTGGCACCCGCTTTCACCGAGTTCTGAGCGATGTCCATCAGATGGTCCGCTATCGTTCTTAGCATTCCTTCACCTCTCAACACCAAGAAGTGCAAAGACCTTTGCGTCTTCCACCATGTGGGATATCTTTCTGTACTCGTTTGGTTGATGCGCAGTTTCCTCTATGGTGCTCCAGACCACAGCGGGCCAGCCTTTTTTTCTGAAGAAAGCCGCACAGGTACCTCCCCCGATACCACCAACCCTGACTTCCAGGTTTCTTAGACTTTTCAAAACACTCGAAAGTTTCACGACGAGATCAGAATCGGCTGGTGTGGGATCCGGAGCCGGCTGCTTCACCACCACTTCAAGTTCTGCTCCTCTTCCATCGAGAACAGACTTCACAGTAGACAGAACGTCTTCGAGATCGTAGCGCGGAAGGACTCTGCAGTCGAAATAGAAAACGAACCTTCCCGGAACTGTGTTCACGTTGTCCACGGTCTTTTCCGATCGAGTCGGCTCGAAGGTGCTGAGTGGTTCATCGAAGAGTTCATCCTTTTCTGAAAATTTCCTGTGGAGTGTTTCATCCAGTTCTGTTATGATCTGTGCTCCCTTTCTGAGGGCATTCTCCGTGGTCTTCGGTCTTGAGGCATGTCCCTGCTTTCCGTTCACCGTCACTTTGAACCAAAGGATGCTTTTTTCTGCGATCTCTATGAAATCTCCCTTCTTGTTTCCAGCATCGGGCACCAAAAACATGTCGTCTGGCCTGAAAACACCCTTTTCTATGAGATACTGGATTCCATACTCACTTCCTGCCTCTTCATCGGCAACGAGTGCAAGACCAAAGTTATACTCGGGAACAACATCAAGTTCCATGAGAGCCTTTCCTGCGTATATGGAAGCTATCATCGATCCGCCGTTGTCCTCAGCACCCCTTCCGTACACCCTGTCATCCTTCACAACGGGGATGAAGGGATCCGTTTCCCACAGCGAAAGATCCCCTGGTGGAACGGTGTCTATGTGTGTCACTATCCACAATGTTTTGCTTCTGTCCCTGCCGGGAATGATTGCAAGCAGATTCGACCTCCAAATTCCGTTCTGGTCTTTTGTGTCATGACGCTCAACAGTGTATCCCATCTTTTTGAGAAGTTCCTCCAGCCAGTCGGCCTTCTCTTTCTCTCCAGGTCCACCGAAGACTGGATTCACCGAATTGATCGATATGAACCTTTTCAGCGAATCTACCATTTCGTCTTTCAATTCTTCTATCTTTCTTGTTATCTCCATCTGAAACACCTCCCAAGTACAAGTATATCTCTCCAAAAAAAATATTTGAAATGACCCCAGGGAATTTTATATAATTGATTGATAGAAAAAATTTAGGGAGGTGTTCACATGGCTGAATTCTTTCCAGAAATCCCGAAAGTGCAGTTCGAAGGCAAAGAAAGCACAAATCCACTTGCGTTCAAGTTCTACGATCCAGAAGAGATCATCGACGGCAAACCCCTCAAGGACCATCTGAAGTTCTCCGTTGCCTTCTGGCACACCTTCGTGAACGAGGGAAGGGATCCCTTCGGAGACCCAACGGCCGATCGTCCCTGGAACAGGTACACCGATCCCATGGACAAGGCTTTTGCAAGGGTGGACGCCCTTTTTGAATTCTGCGAAAAACTCAACATCGAGTACTTCTGCTTCCACGACAGAGACATCGCTCCCGAGGGAAAAACGCTGAGGGAGACAAACAAAATTTTGGACAAAGTAGTGGAGAGAATCAAAGAGAGAATGAAAGACAGCAACGTGAAGCTCCTCTGGGGTACTGCAAACCTCTTTTCCCACCCAAGGTACATGCATGGTGCAGCGACAACCTGCAGTGCTGATGTTTTTGCGTACGCGGCCGCCCAGGTGAAAAAAGCCCTTGAGATCACCAAAGAACTTGGAGGAGAAGGGTACGTCTTCTGGGGTGGAAGAGAAGGATACGAAACACTCCTCAACACGGACCTTGGATTCGAACTTGAAAACCTCGCCCGCTTCCTCAGAATGGCTGTGGATTATGCAAAAAGGATCGGTTTCACCGGACAGTTCCTCATCGAACCAAAACCGAAAGAACCCACCAAACACCAGTACGACTTCGACGTTGCAACCGCCTATGCCTTCCTGAAGAGCCACGGTCTCGATGAATACTTCAAATTCAACATCGAGGCAAACCACGCCACACTCGCCGGTCACACCTTCCAGCACGAACTGAGAATGGCAAGGATCCTTGGAAAACTCGGAAGCATCGATGCAAACCAGGGAGACCTTCTTCTTGGATGGGACACCGATCAGTTCCCAACAAACGTCTACGATACAACCCTTGCAATGTACGAAGTGATAAAAGCGGGAGGCTTCACAAAAGGTGGGCTCAACTTCGATGCGAAGGTGAGGAGGGCTTCTTACAAAGTGGAGGACCTCTTCATAGGGCACATAGCGGGAATGGACACCTTTGCACTCGGTTTCAAGGTGGCATACAAACTCGTGAAGGATGGTGTTCTGGACAAATTCATCGAAGAAAAGTACAGAAGTTTCAGGGAGGGCATTGGAAGGGACATCGTCGAAGGTAAAGTGGATTTTGAAAAACTTGAAGAGTATATAATAGACAAAGAAACGATAGAACTTCCATCTGGAAAGCAAGAATACCTGGAAAGCCTCATCAACAGTTACATAGTGAAGACCATTCTGGAACTGAGGTGAAACAGAGTGTGAAGTTCTTGAATCTTCGAAGATTACTTCTTCTGGCACTGATTGCGGCTGGAATCTCAGTGATCATAGTCGTATCCAACCGGGAAAACAGGGTGAAATTTCCAGAAGGAGAGATTGTGATAACTGACGGAGAAAGATCTCTGAAACTTCGTGTCGAGATAGCGAACACTCCTTTTTTTCGTTCGATCGGTCTGATGTACAGAAAGAGCATCCCGGATGACTTCGGGATGCTCTTTGTTTTTGAAGAAGATACAAGAAGCGGCTTCTGGATGAAGAACACCTACGTTCCCCTCGAAATCGCCTTCATAGACAGAAACGGCATCGTATTTTCCATTCAGGAGATGGAGCCATGCGAAAAAGAACCCTGCAAGGTTTACTACGCACCAAAGCCGTTCAGATACGCTCTTGAAGTGAAAAGAGGTTTTTTCGAAAGGCATGGATTTGGAGTGGGAAGCCGTGTCCTGATAGAAAAGTAGCGGTACTTTCAAACAAAAACGTATGGAATCTTCATCTTCTTTGCCTCGTACATTCTCGAGTCAGCCATCTTCAGAAGTTCTTCTAGATTCGTTCCATCCTCTGGAAATCTTGCAACTCCCACATTGGCAGACACACTGATCTCGGTGTTTCCTATTTTAACAGGCATCTTGAAAGCGGAAAAGAGTCTCTTCAGGAAAGAATCCAGGTAGTCTTCTTTCATATCGTACAGAAGCAGAGTGAACTCATCTCCACCAAAGCGGGATATAACATCGCTCTTTCTTATTCTATCAAGAATTCTCTTCGATACGGTCTTCAACACTTCGTCACCAAAGGGGTGTCCATAGGTGTCGTTTATCTTCTTAAAACCTGAAAGATCCAGAAAGAGGATGAAAACCTTTTTGTCTTCACGTTTTGCAATATCGAGATACTTACCCCCAAGTTCGAAGAAATAGCGCCTGTTTGGAAGTCCCGTCAGAGGATCATGATAGGCCATGTACTCCAGTTCCTTCATATCGAAGAAAAGATCCTCGCACTCTGAAACAGACATCAGAGACTGTATCAGAGAGAGCGTCTCTTTTTCCAGGGGTTTTTCAAGAAAGAGTACCAGCATTTTACTCCATTCCCTGTCCTTCATGACGGATACCACGGCAGTGTCACATTGGAACTTGAGAAGCTCAAATATTTCATCCGTTGTGAAAGAAAAACCTTCTTTGAAAAAGAGGGGCACCTTCCCAACCGACGTCTTCACAGAAAGTTCTCCGCCCACACTTTCAAAAAGGACAAACCCTCGAATACTCTGAATGGAACCCAAGACCCTCTTCAAGAACTCGAAGCGTCCGTTTTTCATGTTCCCCCCACCTAAAAAAAAGAACGGCCAGAGCCTTCCAGGCTCGTGGCACGTTCTCTTCGAGATCTCAAAAAGTTCGGAATCCTTACCTGAGATTGTATCACAATTTCTTTAAATCTTATCATAAAATATCATCGAATCGGCCATATCCATAATTCGTCTTCGCACCCAGCCCATAGGTTTTGAGCATTTCTATGAATCTTTCCCTTATATTCTTTTTTTCCGAACTTCCGATCGGTCTTTCTGGATCTTCAAAAACGATGAACCAGAAAATATTGCTTTAGTATGCTGTTTGTGAGGAATAGAGTAACAGTTGGCATTTTTCCACCATTCTACTATATTCCTCTTAGGAAGATAAAAACGTTGTGTGAGGTGGGAGTGTGACCTATCACACCGCAGTTCATATTCCTCTTAGGAAGATAAAAACGTTCAAAGCAGCGGTGAACAGGTGGAAGGAGTTCTGGTTCATATTCCTCTTAGGAAGATAAAAACGTTGTTCAGAGACAAGGAGGGGAATGACCCGACCATGTTCATATTCCTCTTAGGAAGATAAAAACCGATCCATGCGTCAGCCTGTGCAGCAGCCTTCTCAAGGTTCATATTCCTCTTAGGAAGATAAAAACGATCGAGTACGAGATACAGAGGTAAGGAAGTGATAGCAGTTCATATTCCTCTTAGGAAGATAAAAACATTCCCAAAAACGGCAGGCGGATAGGAGAGAAGACAGTTCATATTCCTCTTAGGAAGATAAAAACCGAACAAGGCAACCCTATCGAGCAGACGATACAGGGAGTTCATATTCCTCTTAGGAAGATAAAAACGGGGCTCCTCCCCCCCCTCCTTTTTGAGGTGATACGAGTTCATATTCCTCTTAGGAAGATAAAAACTATGACGATACTGTTATAGATTTTCAATATGCACCTGTTCATATTCCTCTTAGGAAGATAAAAACCGTCTTGCACTTGCACAAGCCGCACTCGAAACAGGCGTTCATATTCCTCTTAGGAAGATAAAAACTCTTCTTCTACACGGAAGACCGCACAGACAAACCTGGTTCATATTCCTCTTAGGAAGATAAAAACCTGCTGCCGCCATTGCATAGATTGTGCCGGCCGTCATTGTTCATATTCCTCTTAGGAAGATAAAAACGTCTGCGTCCTGCTGCGCCATCTCTGCCACAGTGAAGTTCATATTCCTCTTAGGAAGATAAAAACAAGTTCTTCTGGAATTTCTTGCATTTCCCAGAAAATGTTCATATTCCTCTTAGGAAGATAAAAACCAGGATGGCGGTCAGGGAGCCGCTGATGGTTTATCAGTTCATATTCCTCTTAGGAAGATAAAAACCACGGAAAGATATTGCCGAGAGCGTCATCTTTTTGGTTCATATTCCTCTTAGGAAGATAAAAACCCCCACAGGACTATCTCTTGCAACGCTAAACGAGGAGTTCATATTCCTCTTAGGAAGATAAAAACTTGAAGACACCCCTTTGAACAGGTTGACTATTTGTGCGTTCATATTCCTCTTAGGAAGATAAAAACCCGAGCCTGTTCACAAGGATGTCCTCGACGATTTGGTGTTCATATTCCTCTTAGGAAGATAAAAACTCCGACTTCGATAGCTTTGATTCCAAGAGCATTTGGTTCATATTCCTCTTAGGAAGATAAAAACGTGGAAAAGTACGGTGATGAACTCGAGTTGAAGGAGGGTTCATATTCCTCTTAGGAAGATAAAAACGCAGCTCCCGCCATCGGAGGAGATATCAATGACGCGTTCATATTCCTCTTAGGAAGATAAAAACTTGATGAGGATTGAGTTCCCTTTCACGCTCGAACCGTTCATATTCCTCTTAGGAAGATAAAAACATTCTGCTGAGTCTGAAGAAAGGGGATGAGATTGTGGTTCATATTCCTCTTAGGAAGATAAAAACTGTAATATTTTGATGCGTCGTAGATCTCGTCGAGATGTTCATATTCCTCTTAGGAAGATAAAAACGTGGCAGCTGTTCACGAACGACGACCAGCTTATATTTGTTCATATTCCTCTTAGGAAGATAAAAACTAATCACAAACCGGTGTTCTGTTGTATAAAACACTGGTTCATATTCCTCTTAGGAAGATAAAAACCAGATAGGCGACACCACTTTCAGCGTGTTTGCGCTTGTTCATATTCCTCTTAGGAAGATAAAAACGCGCCTCTGCTGTCTAAACTGCCTGCAATTGTGCGCGTTCATATTCCTCTTAGGAAGATAAAAACTACAAACTGTGTGGTGTCTTGCTGCATCTTGATCACGTTCATATTCCTCTTAGGAAGATAAAAACATAAAGATGGAAGGAGGGATTTAAGATGAAATTGTAGTTCATATTCCTCTTAGGAAGATAAAAACGAGGATTGAAAACAAAGGAATGAATTATGTTATCGAGTTCATATTCCTCTTAGGAAGATAAAAACGGAAAAGAACGAATTAGAGGAGGCGAGAGTATGTTAGTGTTCATATTCCTCTTAGGAAGATAAAAACTCGTAGATCTCGTCGAGATCAGGTTTGGGACCGTGGTTCATATTCCTCTTAGGAAGATAAAAACAATCAAAGAGGCAAAGAAAGAAGCTCACGAACTAGGGCGTTCATATTCCTCTTAGGAAGATAAAAACCTAGTGTCGGGGATGCATTTGTGACGTTCACAGAAGAGTTCATATTCCTCTTAGGAAGATAAAAACGTTAAAAGGCGTGATCGATTACACGTTTAAATCTATGTTCATATTCCTCTTAGGAAGATAAAAACTCAGGGATCCACGCTACGGCGTTGATCCCAAGTACAGTTCATATTCCTCTTAGGAAGATAAAAACTTGTGTCGCAGTTTGAAAACGACGCCTTCTGTCGGCGTTCATATTCCTCTTAGGAAGATAAAAACTGGGGGGCGTTGGCGAAAAAACGGTGTGTTCTAGGCGTTCATATTCCTCTTAGGAAGATAAAAACATGTAGACGCCGCTTGTTTCAATTTTAATCACAAACGTTCATATTCCTCTTAGGAAGATAAAAACTTATTTTATACTTGCTCTGCCTGGCGAATTTAAGGGGTTCATATTCCTCTTAGGAAGATAAAAACGAATTCAGGGAGGAGTTAATGAGGATTAAGGATGAAGTTCATATTCCTCTTAGGAAGATAAAAACACGGCGTGGGCAGTTTCTGGGACTCGTCCCAGTCCCGGTTCATATTCCTCTTAGGAAGATAAAAACGGAGGAAAAGTAATCCCTAGGAAAACTTAGAGGAGGGTTCATATTCCTCTTAGGAAGATAAAAACGGAGGAAAAGTAATCCCTAGGAAAACTTAGAGGAGGGTTCATATTCCTCTTAGGAAGATAAAAACCTGAACGCCTCTCCTGCAAAGTACTTTGCCTTGTCTGGTTCATATTCCTCTTAGGAAGATAAAAACTCCTCAGGGAACGCCACGTACTTGTCGAACAGGTCTAGTTCATATTCCTCTTAGGAAGATAAAAACTTCGAGAGGGCACTGCTCACATCGTCGAACGCCCTCGTTCATATTCCTCTTAGGAAGATAAAAACAAGGTCGTTCAAGAGCTACGATGAACTGTACGAAGCAGTTCATATTCCTCTTAGGAAGATAAAAACATTGCTGATGCTGTCGGCATCTCTAAAGAGCAGGTTGTTCATATTCCTCTTAGGAAGATAAAAACCGCAGTTATTTTCTTAGTAAAAAAGCATGAAACAACCATTCTTTTGAACAGATTTTGCGTCAAACCTCCAGTTTTGTCTAGATGAAATTCGAGGAGGGATCCTCTGTATTCGTTAGAAAGTCTCTTTCCATCATAATGGAAGGCGGCATTTTATAGATTATTACGAAATCTTCGTTCTTATCTATAACACATGATAATTCGAATTTCAATTTCTCGACCTCTCCTTCTGTCAGTTCACCTTCAAAGACAGATTTCTGTATATGGTCAAGATACCTCCTGGCAATTTTTCTCACCTTGTTTAAACGCTTAACACCTTCCTTGGTCTCTGTTGAAATGTCATAGACCAGTATAACCTTTACCACTATCACCACCACACTTTAAGAGGCCTGTATTCATCCTCTCCAAGCAAATGCTTTATGATTTTGTATGCTTCTAGCCTTATGAGAGATTGATATTTAATTTTCCTTTTCAATTTCCTGTGAAGAATGGTTTGTTGAAGCATATTTTCGAACTCCTCTATGAACAACCTCCTGCCTTCTTCGTTTAGAAATACGCCTCTCGCTTCCTGAAGAAAGTGTTTTTCTCGATCAATCTTTTTAAGATTTATGAGCTTAAATATTATTCTATCAACAAAAATTGGTTTGAATATTTCCGCTATATCAAGAGCAAGAGAAAACCTTTTGGTGCCAGGTTCATGAAGGTAACTTATCGTTGGGTTCAGGTGTGTAAAATAGAGTTCTTTTAAAACAATGGAGTACGTGAGAGAGTTTCCAAAAGAGATGAGGGCGTTCAATTCATTCAAAGGGGGTTGCATGCTTCTTTCTTCGAATGGCCATCCCGTTATTTCTTCCCAGGTGGAGTAATAGAGTTTTCTGGCGTGGGCTTCACAACTCATGAGTTCTGGTATAGTTTTCGCATACTTTGTTCTTTCCAGGTATTCAGATATCTTATCAGTTATATCAAAACCTCTTTTTTCGATATTTCGTTTGAAATTGTGAACAGCACCTTCTACGAATTTTCTTGCCAGGGTTAATCTTTTTTCTGAATCTAGGTAATGTTCAACCTGCCTTACTAACAACTCTCCTGAGATGAACTTTTCCCTCGGATAAAAAGATCCTGTGTAGTATCCATAATAGTTGAAGAAATGTAAAACAATATTATTCTTAGCCGCAAAATCCAGGAATTTAGAATTCAAATCAACCTCTCCCAGGAAGAATATCTGGTCAATGTTTTCCACTGGTATGAATTTCCTCTGCTGCATACCAGCCTTCTGGTACTCTATCAGGATGGTGTTTTCATGTCTTTTAACTCTACCAGAGGAGAAGACGTAATAATTTTTTCCCATGAAAATCACCTACACATAGCACAGTTCGTAATATGAACACCTTTTACAAAAGGATTTGTTCAACACGGGAGGTGGAATTTTTTCATGTGTAATCCGTTTTATCTCAAGTAACGCATTTCTTATTTTCTCTTCATCATCCTTTTCAAAGTTTATCTCCTCTTTTCTCATCAGCTTAGGGTAATGAATCACACCATGAGTAATATCCAATCCGTATTTCCTCAGAACAAACATGTAATATTTAGTTTGCCAGACATGTGCTTCTTCGAACTTTCTACTCTTTTTCGTTTCATGAATTATTATCTCTCCACGAAAAGTAATGAAATCTATGACACAATCCTCAATCTCTATTTCTTTGTGTTTTTCCTGTTTAAAGCTTTTAAAATTCAACAGTTTCCCAATTATGAGGTCTGTGGTTGGCTGTGACTGCTCCATATCTATATTCTTGGCAAACAGCCAGAGTTTTCTCTTGCAGGTAAAATAATAAGAAACCATTGTACCTGATATGTTCAGTATATCAAGTTCCTCCACGTTTACTTCTCCTTCAGAAAAATTCCTATTCCTTTCTCATACTTGCTTCCCTTCAACACATAAAGCGAACTTGTCCATCTCAGGACTTTTTCATCCTGTGCTTCTACTTCCAGAGGTTCAAGCAAAGACCCATCCATATCATAAAGTGGAACATCCACAAGGTATCTCGATGTAATCTGTTTGAATTCAAAATAATTGCTTGCTCCTTTCAACTCTTCTACGAGATCCTCTTTCAGGTTCTCTGGAACGATACTCATAGACGATATCCTTCTGAAGATCCTATGAGCTTCATGTTTTTTCTCCGATGAATAGCCGCTATCTAGCACATCGAGAGTTTTTCGAAATCTCTCCATATAACCTTTTTCAAGTTCCAGCTTTTCATAGGTTTTCTCAACCCATGTTCGTTTCTGTGATTCGTTCAAAGAAAAAGGTTGCTGTTTGGGAAGATTTTTGAAAAGAACGTCAATTTTTTCCTCGCCCAGACCTAAAATCACCTCAGATAAGGCTTTCAAGGTATTCTCTACGATGTCTTTACTGTATACTCCTTTGATCAAACTATCAAACTCTTTTTTGCTTTTTCCTATGTAAATAAAAGTGTTTGGATTATTCTCAGTCCATTCCCTTTTTCTGAAAATTCTTCCCATTCTCTGCACCAAAGAATCCGCCGGTGCCACATCTGTCAGTAGTATGTCGAAATCTATGTCCATGGATGCCTCAACAACCTGGGTTGATACCAGTACGATGCTTTCTCCGTTCATTCCAGGTCTGTAGTTCTCCAGAATGCGTTCGACTTCTTTTCGATCCTCTAAGGTCATACGGGAATGAACAAGCAAGACCCTCTCTTTTCCGATTTTCTCCGCAAGTTTCTGATAGGTTTCAATCGCTTTCTTTACAGTGTTTCTAACAACCAGAACTTTCCAGCCTTCTTCATAGAGTTTAACTGCCTCTTCTGTGGGATCAGAGGAGTCTTTGAATTTCAGGACGTTTCGGCGCAATCTTCCTTGAGGAATACTGTCGTAAACGTCTTTGACGCCCTCATCCAGATCTGTTCTTTTTATGATCTCATCTTTTATGAATCCAGGAAGAGTAGCCGTCATTATCAAGAATTTTCCACCAAGGGTGTTCACATCTTCCACAGTTTTAACGATTATTGCAGCTGCTTCGGGTGAATAGGCCTGTATCTCATCTATCACCAGAAAAGAATTTGCCATCACTGAGTAAATCATTTCATAGCCGGGGTATTTCAGGGTTGCCGGAAAAACCTGGTCACCGGTTGCCACAACAAATGGATAGGAAAAGAACCTCGATTGCTCCGCAATTTCCAGAATCTCTCCTTCTCTATCCTCGAAATCCTTTCTGTAGAGGCTCGTAAGAAACAGGTGGATGGCAGCGTCAGAGTGGAGAAGCCCCACGTTTTCTTCCCCAAAGTACTTCTTTACCCTCTCATACATCATGTTCGTTGCACTTTGAAGAGGAAGTGTGAAAACCGTCTTCCCTTTGCTCCACATCAGGGCAAACTCTGTCTTCCCGGCACCTGTGGGAGCAACGAGAACAACGTTTTTTCCTCTTATTTCTTTCACAACGTCTGATTGCCATACTTTTTCATATCTTCGTTTTAGATCACTTTCGATCACTTCAAATGTATCTTCTTTGAACTCTATATCCGCTCTTTCCAGAAGATCCTTCTTCCCGACTCCTTCAGCGCAGGAAGCAAATCTATCCGCCCTCATAAGTGTGCCCAGAGTAAGAATGTAGCACCTGTAAACATCGTCTTTCAGATTCAACTCCTTGAGAACAATGCTTGGAAGCAGGGAAATCAGATGAGGGGGAAGTATTAGTCCACTGTCGAGGATTGAATTTTGCGATAAATACTCACACAACGATCTGTTGAGTTCCACATCATACTCGAGGAAATCTTTCATTTCTTCTTTGATCATGCGAATTAGATTGTTCCCTACCTCCAGGAGTCTTTTGAAAGCTTCGCGTACATTCCCCTGCTTGCTCCCGAACAGATAATCAAGATAGGTTTCACGCCAGTGATGATAGAGAATCGCAGAGAGAAAAACTTTTGAAAGATCTTCTCCCATCTCTTCAAGAGTGTTTTCTGGTACAAAGGCTATGCTGAGGAAACTGTGTGGCACCTCCGGTATACCATCTTCCGGAACATTACCTCCTACTTTCTTTTGAAATTCGTACGATACTTTTCCTAAGTCGTGGTAAAAAACAGCCTTTCTCAAAAATTCTTTCAAATCCGGCTCTATTGAGAAGTTATTCAGCACCTTTAAAACATCCTCTACATGCTCTCTCAGACTTATTCCATTACTTTTGGCAAGTATTGGCATATCTATCCCCCTTTATCAGGGAATCTTATCCTAGCGAGAAAAATAGGCGTTCCGTTCCAGGAAAGAACCTCTGGAACTTTGAATCCAACCATAGGAATGGCACCACGATGAAGTTTGGCATGAACAAACTCAAAGATTCTTCTGTTATTCTGTATGATGTAAACAGAGGATACCCTGTACACAGATCCTGATATTCTTTTGTAAAGTTCCTCGTAGGAATCACTCACATCATCCACAAATTCAGGGGAAGGCATCCATGTGTAACCATTTGTGTCGAAAACCTGTTTCTTTTCGCAATCAATCAGTTCAACTTTTATATCGTCGACAACGTCTTCCGACCTCCCGAGGTGTGGCCGTGAAATGCACTGAGGGTTTTCAAAAGATTCTTTTACCATCTCAAGTATCCATTCCTCTGCTTTAAGAAACAAGTTTATCTTCGGGTTTATAAGAGTTTGAATCTTAACCGGTGACTGCCCCCCAGGATGCTCTATTTCGTTGTTTGCCTCTCTGTTAAAAGAACATATGAATTTTTTCGTATGAGACTCCTTTGACAAGTTTCTGAACCAGGTGTATTCTTCCACTACACCATCATGATCTCCAACTACTGCCATTGAAAAGTTTGAACTCAAGAACCGACTTATTTTTGCTTCATCAGCAAGGATGTTGCAAACAAATCCGATCATGGTCGAATACATAGGAATGGGAAATGTTTTTCTTTCGAATATGAGAAAAGGAATGGCAAAATGACCTGTTGATGCTTTGATTTCTATTCTTAGCAACTTCATGAATTCTCCTTCCCTCCAATAACACCAGTCACCCAATCGTTTAAATCTTTTGGTCCTTTGCAGAGTTTATCCACCTCACCCTTTAGAATGAACGGAACGCCCCAGATTCTATAATCTATAACGTTTGTATTCTCTTCTGCAATTTTTGCTACTAAATCTACATCTATCTTCCCATCATCCAGCTTTATATAAGGATTGAAAAGTGTTACCGGTAGTCTTGTTGTGGCAATTACTATGAACACTGGTGATACACACCAGCTTTCCGTTGAAGAGTGGATTTCAAAACCGTTGATTATGATGTCAAAGAACTGTTTCAAGCGCTTCTGTTTTTCTGGATCATTGAGTGTTACAAGAATCCTGTAACTCTTTTCACCAACAGATTCGAGTGATATGGTTCCTTTATCATTGGCAATGCTTTCCTTTTCTTTCAGCTCCTTCAGATCTATTCCAAATAATCTATTCAGTTTTTCGCACTGTTTTTCATTGATTATGACTTTCTCTTTGCCAATGTTTTCAAGATCGACCACAACAGAGTACTTGTAAAGTGAAAGATGTTCTTCTTTGGAGAACGGATTTGGATCAGCACTTTCACCGATTTCACGCGCCCTCTGAACCAGGTCATGATTGGCATAAAACGCCATGTCTCCTTCCCATTTTTCCAGAGAAACCGCTTTCGTCATACCAACAGGCGCTTTTCTTGAGAGGGAGGCACTTTCAAATGTTCTCATGTATCCAAAAAAGTCAAGTTCTTCTGAAGTTAGAATGCTTTCTTCCAACACGTCGAACTGAATAACGTCACCATCTTTTGCAACTCTAGCAGGTTTCCATCCATGCTTCCTCACGAGGGCATTGAAAACATGGTGTCTCATACTGGCTCGCGAAAAGAAGGTATAGACACCGTCTTCTCTTCGAAGTTTTTTTAATGATTGAATGTTGTTTGCTATGTTTTCATCTCTGTTCACAGCAGAAGATTCGAAAACGATTGTAGCGGTGATTGCCTTTGGATTACTCATTTTCCTCACCCCCACTTATCATTCCACTCACATAAGCGAACATCAGGTTCTTGAAATCTTCATCCTTTGCCGAAAAGACTCTGTTCAAATCTTCTGGGAAAGGTTTGTTGTTTGCCATGTATGTCTTCAGGATCAGATGATAAACTTCATCTTTTTTTGCCAGCCTTATCAATTCCAGAAGTCTATACCTGGTACGCTCAAACAGTTGAGACGCTTCTTTCCCAAGTTCCCTCATCCTCCAGACTGGTACCATTTGCTTCACCCCCATAACACTCCTTACTTCCTGGAAAAGATCAGGCAAGGTATTCATGTAGTATCCGGCATTTCTTTTCACATCTCCCACATACTGTTTCACGTTCTCTGCCAGGTGACTTCTTCCCGATGAAGAGACATCGAAAAGGTATTTCAACAGCAAATATTCACATTCCAGAATTTCGTTCAACCTTTCCTGATAAATCACTGCCTCAAAGATTTTTATGCTGTTCAGAGAGTTCAAAATGGAAGAAATCCGTGTGTTCAGCAAAAGATTAATCACCCTTTGTGGCATGTAGTAAATTCTGTAGGATTTGCTGTTGTAGTAGATAACTTCTACGTTCTGTCTTTCCCAAATCCCTAGAAGTCTTTGAAGTTTTAAATGAACCTCTGATATTGCCCTTGAAACTGAAAGTTCCAGAGACAAATCTCTGTATGCTTTAATTGCTTCGTTCAAATACCATATGGCTTTGAAAGAAGGAACGTTCACGAAAATACTCTCACCGCTTTTTGGAAAAACAAAATGTCTGAACAGAGCCATTTGGGAGCAAACGTCACAGAGATAGAATTCATTGGACATGTTCCAGAATGAATTCGGGAACTTTCCTTCTGATGATGAAAAATCCTTAAAAAGAATCCTCGAAAACTGTTTTCTCTGAAGAATCGATCTGTCTTCGTCTGTTTTCAAGGAATTTCCACAGAAGAAACATCGATCGGTTCCTTCCAGCGATGGTTTTCTGAATATATAGTGAACAATTTTTGATAAATTTTCCATGAATTGTTTTTCTTTGACTTGTGCTACATAATTCTCGTAATATCCTACATTGCCTTTAAAGTAGTTATACGCTTTTCTTATGTCACCTTCTATTCTTGCTGTCTCTTCTAGGATAAAAACAAATAATCGAGGCAGTGATAAATTATCGAAATTGTCGATCAGATACAACTCATCCAGCATTTTGTCTTCCAGAACTATCGTGCCATCGTCTTTTAAAATATCCGATAATTCGAAAGAGATCTTTCTTTCCCTGCTTTTTTCATTTATAACTTTCAGAAAACCATAAACGTTTGCATTGTGAAGCCAACCTTGAGGATATATGACTAGTGCCACTCTCTCACCACCTTAAGCATACCAAACCCCTGTCCTGTTCGAACACCAAGACCATTTTCATGGAGGAAACTCAAGACATCGGGGTCACCATCAAGCGTGATTGTTCCAGAGAAAGCTTCTATATATCCTCCATAGTGTTTGGCAGGAACTTTTCTTAGGTTTTTATTCACAACTTTCACCGGTTTAAAGTTCGGTATTCTGACACCGAATGTTTCAAAGAGTTCCCTTGAAAGATTCAATCGAACCTGTATGGAATGATTCAAAGCCTCTTCAAAATCGTTGTCTTCAGGTAACACGTAGTATCTATCCTTTTCTGCCCTTGTTAAAACAGCGCTTCCCATGATTTTAAAGGTCACCGTTTTGGATGTTATGATCTTTGGAACAGGAAGATCCACACCTGCAACCTTCAATCCGTTCATGATTGAATCCTGCGAAACGATGTAGTTATATAAATAACCCACCATCTGGGGAATAGAGGAAGAAAAATTAAAAAAAATAGGAGACTCAAAGATTATCGAGTCTCCGGAGATATCTTTTATTTTGTTGAAACCAACACTGAAGACATAGGGTTTTGGTATTCGATCGTGAGAATTAACAATTTCTTCAAACGGTGTACGCTTATACACTTGCTTCAATAGAGACATAAAGATTCTTCTGTAATCAGCAGGAAATTTACCCTCAGAACCACTTTCGGGCTGGATTTTAACGAATATTCTCATATTCAATCCCCCTGCCTCCCCCGGTACAACAGGATTAGGGATGAGGATGTTTTGAGGTCAGAGCACAGGATACTTTTGGTGGGTAAATCATACCTCTGAGGATGTATTGAAACTGCTAATTGTAAAAGAGAAGCCTGGCTCATGGCTCAATTTCCATACCTCTAAGGAAGTATTGAAACGCAACCTGTTGATCTCAGTATCACCCTTCAGTCTTTTTGTTTCCATACCTCAAAGGAAGTATTGAAACCTTGTGTTCAAGGGGTGGAACATGAAAGAGATAGAAGTTTCCATACCTCAAAGGAAGTATTGAAACCCGTTGGATTTCAGAGAAATTATACCACAAAGCATTTCAAAAAGCAAGAATATATGAGGACATACAGAAGGTGTTTCATCACAGGTGATTCTAACACACAGAAAGATCAAGTCAAGTACTGTTTGGAAAAATGGAATAATTACATAGTCAATAGAAAGCCTAAAGAAAGGCAAAATCAAAAGATAAATTATCCTAACCTAGGTCAGGGCATTTTGAGTTGTTTTATGGGAAAATCAACTAGTTCTCATTTTCACAAATTTGTTCAAAAAGGCACTCCTTAAAAGGTTAGAGACTAAGTGTGTGGTTTCTTTATTTGTGCCAGATATATGAACACAGATGAAGACATATTCACAGATCTTTTTTCACTTTCTCACTTACTATTCCTTTTTCCATGCATACATCACCTCTCTCAAACCCGCATGAATTTTTTCGTTACCGGTAATTGCATACTCTGCATCGCACATCAGGAGCCAGTTACAATCACCACCCACCTTGTGAACAAATGGAACTTACCCTGGTTTAGTGAATAAAATATACAAAGTATAGTTAAATAATCTTTTGACTAACATACAAATGTGGGATATATCACAAACTCTGAAGATCTGATAACATATAACTGTGGAGGTGATTTCCGTGAATCCCTATGAAGTTCTCGGTGTTGAGCCTGGTGCTTCGAAGGAAGAAATAGAGAGGGCTTACCGCGAACTTGTGAAAAAGTATCATCCAGATCGCTACAAGGATCATCCACTCAGGGATCTGGCAGAAGAAAAGATGAAACAGATAAACGAGGCCTACCAGATGCTGATGAACGAAGAACCAGAAAAGAATTATTCTGAAGAAGATTCTAGATTTTTCTCCTACTCCATGGGATACAGAAACAACGAATGCAGAGATATACTCGCATGTCTTGGATGTGCCTGGTGTACGGATACCTGCTGTGAAGCATGCGGGGGTGACTGCATCCCTTGCATGTGAAAAAGATCTCCTACGGAGGGCTGATTTCCGCCCTCGTCGTTCTTTTGCTCTACACGGGAAACTTCACAAAGAGCAAGATTTTCTTTGCCGCCCTGTGCAGTGTTTTTGTGGGATTTCTTGTGGAACTGTTCGGAAAAGGGGCAATTCCATTGATCGCTGCTTTGAATCTACTCTCTTTTCTTCTTGTTCCAAATCCAGGATATGTTTCGATATTTCTGGTGCTCTCTTTCTACTCCTTTGTGAGGAAAAAATCTCTCCTTTACAGGCTTTTTTATCTAAATGCGGGATTTTTCTTTCTCCTGATCGTTGCCATCAGGTTCTTCAAAGTAGAACTTCCAGAGGTTTCTCCCATCCTCTACATTCCTGGCATGTTGGGCCTTCAAATTGCCTTTCTGGCCTATGATTATCTCTACGCGAGGATTCTCGATTATCTCCTTCACATTGTAAGGGAGAGAAGATGATGTTTGGATACATCAAACCGCTGAAGTGTGAACTCAAGGTCAGAGAGTACGAAGAGTTCAGAAGGTATTATTGTGGAGTCTGCCGTGCTCTGAAGAGGTACTCTATAGTCCCCCGGCTTCTTCTCACCTACGAGGCTGCCTCACTTTCTCTTCTTCTTTCTAGTCTGAAGGGTGAACATGTGGAGAGAAAGCGAAACTTCTGCTTTTTCACTCTGAAAAAAGTGGAATACTATCAGTCTGAATCCATAAACCGTGTTGCAGAAATCTTCGTAGCCCTTCTTTCCGAGAAAATGAGGGACAACTATCTGGACACGAAAAATCCGATTTATCTTCTGGTCAAATCGTTTTTGAAAAAAGACCCGAAAATATCGAAACTCTTTGACAGATTCTACACACTGGAAAGGAAAAAAGCAAACTTTGAAGAACTCGCAAAAGAGCAGGGAAGAATACTCGGAAAGATCCTGGAATCGACCGTTGAAGAAGAAGATCAGAGAAGAATCCTTTACCATCTTGGTGTGCACCTTGGAGAGTGGCTCTACATCGTCGACGCACTCGATGATTTCGAAAAGGATAAAAAGAAGGGGGTGTACAACCCCCTCGTAGAAGAGTACAGAGATTTTGAAAGAGCAAAGAACGCTGTAAAGGATGTTCTTGAAATGTGCATCAACGAGATCTGGAAGGCATACGACCTTCTGAATTTAAAGAGAAACAGGTCAATTCTTGACAACATAATGTATCTTGGAGCACCTGCCGTGACGGAGAGAATTTTCATGAAACAGAGAGAAAGTTCACCGGCGGGAAAAACCTGAAAAAGCAGGAAGGGATTCACTCAACGATTCTGTAGATTTCTACATCCCCCATACCAAGTCTTCTGTTCTCTCCCACACCACACAGTCTTCACCTGGTTTTCTTGAGAAATCAAAGCGTTTGTTGAAGATTTCAAACCTTCCATTGTCCTTTTCAACGAGATAGATGTAAGTATAATTTTCTTCTTCATCCTTTTTAAGAAGGTCTCTTCCAAGTTCGTACATTTTCCTGCAGAAATCACAGGCTATTTCTTCTTCGCTGTCACCGAGGGCAAAGAGTTTTTCGACTCTGTTTCCACACACTTTGCACGTAAAACCTCCCTTTTCCGGGATCGAAGAGAGGTCATCCGGGAAGAGTTCCTCAAGGTCTTCTTCTGCGTACATTCTGAGTTTTCTCAGATTCACCTTCTTTGCTATGCTCTCGAAAACGCTTTTCATGTCCTCAACATCTTCTGTTGAAAACTCCGTGTACTCCATCACAAGATGGAGTGAAAGCCCTCTTTTCCTGAACCAGGCGTTCAGTTCTTTTCTGATCTTTTCAATGGTTTCTTTCACCTTTTCCGTGTTGGACAAAACAAGGTGGAAGTGTCCTCCTCCGATGTAGTGAACATTTGTTCTGTAAAAGCCTGTTCTGCTGAGAATCTCATCAACCACAACTTCCTGGAGGATCTCTATGAAGAAACTTCTTCCTCTGTAGGATCTGAGTGCTCCCTTCGAAGAGACACTGGAGATGAAGTTCTGGATTCCAGAGACGTCTCCTCCAACAAGAAGGAAGGGTTTTACGGAAGGATCTTCGAAGTATCTTTTCATCTCATCGTAAGTTTTGAAGTCAAGGTGATTCTCTTTTGCGTAATCGTACAGGGCCAGAGAAAGCATGGCGGTGACTTTCAGATGGTCGTAAAGAGAAATGTCCATGTCTCCTTCCACTCTTGTTTCCTGTGGGATGAAGGAAAAATACTTGTACACAAGAAAGTTCACATCGTCCGGTGAGAGACTAATCTTCTCTGCATCCTCAACGAACGATTCGTAAAGAGAAGCGTAACTCTCCTTTTCTTCTTCCATTTCCGTGACGGCTTCTGTTATTTTATCTGCGGATCTGATAGGAAAATAGGTGGGCTTTTTTTGTTCCTTTTCTGGAATCTTCGAGAGGAGGTTCTCTAACCTTCGATACTCGTCGAAGACGTTCCCATCAGTCATTCTCTCGCTGCTGGACAGGTTGTCTGCAAAGCACACGTACCAGACCTTTTCATCTTCTAAATTTTTTTCTTTAAGATCCTTTTCATGATGGTAGTGTATGTACTTTTGAAACTTTGCAAACTTTTTTACCTTATTTGTGAAATCGTACCCTGCCAGTTGATGTGCTCTGCTATCACCTGCTCTTCTCACAACTTTTCCTACATCGTGAATGAGAGCACCTACGACGAGCTCTTTCCTGTCATTCAAGAATAAAGCACCCCCTTTCTTCACTCAAGTTCCAGAATTTCTCCTACCACAAAGGGATTTTTTATCTGCTCTTCATAGCTTCTTCTGTCTACAGCGAGAACGGTTTTTATCTTTCTTCCATATCTGAGATGATTTTTTATACACTCCACTAGGTAAGTGAGAAGTGTGGTTCCTCCAGTTAGGTTGACTATTATCTCGTCGGAGTCTGCAAGGTATTCTCTGGCTTCGGATATAACTCGATTTATCTCATTCACCCCTGTAAACGGGTCCTCAAGGAGTATCACTTTGTAATCATTCTTATATTTCACTTTTTCCAGAATTTCAGGAAGGATTTCCTTCCCCTGTTTTGATGTCACAATCAGAAGCAAATCAGGTGAAAAATGCTTTAGGACAGTATACAGAGCCCCTTTTGTTGTACCAAGAGGCGTGAGGAGGGCAGCTTTTCTACTCTGATAGGACTTTTCTGAAGAAATCAGGATTCTCTCCGGATGTGATGAAACGAGAGATTTGATGGCTTTCTCTATTTTGTTCAAAGAAGGAAGGTCAACTTTGTTGAAACCAAAACGAGCAACATGATTTCTTGCCTGAAGAATGATATCGTAACCCAGTTTTGAAAGGTTAACAGATTCTCTGACATCTCTTTCGAGAAAATTCGTTTCTTCTCCACTCATCATCAGATAAGCGTTTATCAAATATTCTCTTGCCAGGCGAAGTGCCATTCCCAGATCACCAGTTTGAAGATAAAAATTCAACAATTTTCTTTCAGATTCCAGTTCCTCTTCATTCAGTTTCAAACCTCCTCTTTCGATGTGAAAAACCCTGTAACTTTTTTCCAGAACATCCAAAAGGGCAGCAATTTCTGGAACAAATTCTTTCACTTCTGATCTTATCTGATTTCTTTTTCCATCAAAAAATTCAAAGAAATTTGATAGGTTCTTTCTAATAGCTTTTATTGATCCTATTCTGAGAGAGAAAGAAATATTCTGCAAACTACTGGATAAAGAATTCAATATTCTCGGCTTTTTCGAACTATTTTTTCTGTGGATCTCTTCGTTTCTTTTTCTTATCAGATGAGCCAGCTCTTTCGCATATCCATACTCTCTGAACAAGCGAACTGCGTAGATCCACTCTGTAGCCCTGGTCAAAGGAGTTAGGTCTTCACATTCGGTTGTGTTTGTTTCCGGGTCAAATTTACCGTAGATTACTCTAACATCGATACGTTTGGCTTCCTTAAGATACAGTGCCACCACACCTGCCATCAGGGGAAAACTTCTGAAAGAATGCGTAATGTCCAGTATAATGTTCTCATCTTCCTTAAGATTTTCCACGAGTGTCCTTACAAGAGAATTCATCACAACCTCTGAGGAAACCCTTTCTGGTATGCTGAAAAACTTGTAAGACACATTTTTGTTCTCCAGGTAATTTCTACATTCAAGCCACGTTTCACTCTGTCTTGATTCCTCCGTCAGAAAAAATAGAACCTCCACTGATTTTCCCAGATGATGTAAATAATCTACTATCGCTAAAGGAAAAACTTTTTGTCGAACACAGAAATCTGGAGAAATCTTAACCAGGCTTTCTCTATAATTTCCCACACCGAGGAAAGTCACAAGTTTGACAAACTCATGCACCCCATCACCTCCTCAGGGCTTATTCTCTTTCAAAGCCACCATTCCAAATCCCATGCTGTTCTTTTCACCAAAGCCTGTTTCATAACCGATCTCTACCAGTTTCCTATCACCCCTCATTCTGAATGGAAAAACAACTGCTCTGACGAAGACATCCTTCAACTTGATTCTCTTTGTTATGCGTTCTCTGGATTTTATGTAGTTCCAATCTGGTATGATTTCCACGTCGCCTTCTGGGTCTTTTCCGTAGAAGATGCGATACTTCTTGTACAGGTTTTTCTTGAAGGCCTCGTAAAACTCTTCTTCACACGGGTGAAGGTACCTGTGAACTAGTTTTCCATTCTTTTCTTCGGGAACGCTCACAACAAGAGGAGAGATCATAACGAAGTTATACTCTGAAAGGACTGGAAGAGCTTCCTCGACTGTGATCGACTGGACAAAAAACTCTGTCTTCCCAACCCTTATCACGGGATCTTCGGATAGGGAAGAAAACATATACCTCACAAAGTCAACGACAGGAGAGGATATGTGCCACCACCCCCTTCCCGGAAATATAACTATCTTGTCTCCAACCACTTTTGAGTTCTCAAAAAAGAGCTGAGAGAACGTGAAAAACTTGAACCTTTTTCCGTACCCACTTTCGTGGAGAAATCTGGCAAAGTTTTCGTTCTGAGAGGCCAGTCTTTTGTAGATAAAGGATGAAAGAAAGTAATTGTAGTTCAGAGGAATTCTGGCTTCCGTGGTTTGAAAGTGTATTCTTATCCTCATACCATACCTCCTGAAACCTTCAACCAGTTTTCGATGTGAATTTTTACACAACCATTGTTTGCTATTATATTACCATAAAACAATGGCAGTTTCTTAAGATTCACACTGTCATCGCTTCCTTGAATTCAAACATGATTTTTATCATCCGCTGAGCATCAAAGGATGAAGTGTCAAGGGTACTATAAATCGTGGAACCCAGTGTGAAGGATTTTTAGATTTTCACATAAGTTCCCTTTTTCCTTGCAAACTCCACAAATCTTCTGTATGTTGGATGAACAGAAAGCGTGCTGGAATCTCCTATTGCTATCAACTTTCTTTTGGCCCTTGTGAGGGAGACGTTGAGTCGTCTGAGATCTTCGAGAAAACCTATCTCACCGTTTTTGTTGGACCTCACAAAGGATATGATGATCACCTCTTTTTCCCTTCCCTGAAACCCATCCACACTGTGCACTTCCACCTTTTCTTCCAGAAGCGTTCTTACCAGATCCACCTGGTCATCGTAGGGCGTAATGACCCCGATCCATTCTTCTTTGACCCCCATGGAGATGAGTTTTTCCACGATTTCTTTCACCAGCCTGGCTTCCAGAAGGTTTTCCCTCGACGGAGAGTCTTTCCTTTGCCTTTCAAACCTGTCAGGTCTGTTTCTGGTGTCCACAAACACAAGCACGTTCTTTGGTGAGAGAATTACATCCCAGAGTTTGTCGAAGTTCGGTGGCTCCACACCAAGATCGAGGAGGGTGATGTTTTTTACGCTGTCGTCTGCTTTGAGTTTTCCATCGTAGAATTCCCTGCTTGGAAATTCCATCAAAATTTCATTCATCCGGTACTGGGTGTCGAGAAGAACGGACTTTTCAGGATAGAGCCTTATGAGTTCTTCAAAGAGTGTTCTGGACAGATCTCTTGCTTCTTCTGAAAGTATCGTTGGGGGAAGTTGCTTGTGGTCTCCTGCAAGAACGAACTTTTTTCCTCTGGAGATGGGAATCAGAATGCTGGGAATCGTTGCCTGAGATGCCTCGTCCACCACCACGACGTCGAAGAGAATACCAGAGACTATATCGAGGGCGGCGGACGAGTTGGTAGAGAGCACCACCTGTGCCTTTCTCACGATGCTTCTCGCTATCGCCTCTTCCTTTTCTTCGATCAACTCTCGCATTTCCTGAATCTGATTGTTCAGCTTTATCCACTCAGCCATCTCTTTTATCCTTTCCTTTGGAACTCCCCTGGCGCTCCAGTTTTTTTCGGCGTATTCCAGGATCTTTTCATCACTCAGACCTCTTCTCCACTGGGGAGACGGTTTTGTGAATCTGTCCCTTTTCTCGATCAGTTTTGAAAGATTTTCCTTCATCTCCTTCACCTTCGTATATTCATCGTGAGTTTCTATCTGGTGTGCGAGGGTGGATTCTTTCAGGTGGGGTGACACCCTCGAGGGATGGCCGATTCTCACAAGGGACACACTCCCCCACAACCTCTCCACAAGGTTGTCCACCGCGAGGTTGCTCTCCGCTGTGACAAGAAGTTTTCTTCCACGCGCTGCCTCCTGTCTGATGTACTCCACAAGGGTTCTTGTCTTTCCCGTCCCGAAGGGACCGTGGATGAGGAAAAAGTCAGAACTTCCAAGGGCAAGGGACACAGCCTCTCTCTGACTCTCGTTGAGACCTTCGTCGAAGGGAACGAACTCCTCTTCGACCGACTCTTCTGGCTCTCTCTTTCCGAGGAGAAACTCCAAACACTTCTTACCCTCCGGTGAAAGTCCCATCAGGTTCTCTATCTGTCTTCTGAAGGTGATATCGCTTGCAAACAGGTCTATCCTGACGTTTTTGAGTTTCCAGGGAGGCAGTCTGTCGACTGCAACGGTGATGAATCTTGTTCCCTTCTCTACCACCGTTCCCGTGTAATCGCTTTTCAGGGGGGTTCCCTTGCTTATGAGAACAAGATCTCCCACTCCGATTTCCGTGTCTATCTCTTTTCTTCTTCCAAACCTCACAAGGAAGTAGCCGAGTTCCTCTCCCACGAACTTTCCCGTAAGACCGAGAATGGCACGGCCCTTCTTTTCTCTTTCTTCTCCGGAGAGCCGCTTTATTTCATCGAGCATGGCGGAGATCTCAGCGTTTCTTTCGAGTTCCACAAGTTTTATGAGTCTCTTCACAAACTGACGAACCGTCATTCTTCTCTCACCCTCATTTCTGGACCTTCCTGGATGAACTTTCCCCTGAATTTTTCTTCCTTCAACATAAGATGACTGTCCAGATCGTGGTATTCGAACGCACCCGTTCCAAGGGCAAAGTGCACGCTCTGGTTGATTCCAAGACTGGACTCTCCCATACATCCTATCATGAGTTTCAGTCCCGATGCTTCTGCGATTTTCACTATGGCCAGGGCATCGGAGATACCGGACTTCATGAGTTTGATGTTCACATAGTCCACCGCCTCTTCTTTCACCAGTCTCATCACGTCAAACTTCGTTCTTGCAGATTCGTCCGCCGCCACAGGAAACGGAGAGTGAAACCTCACAAACCTCAGGCCGTCTATATCCTCTCTTCTCACAGGTTGTTCATAAACGGAGATGTCTATCCCTGCCTGGTAGATCTTCTTTACAAACTCCACCGCTTCCTTCGGGGAGTAGCCCATGTTCGCATCTACGATGTACTTTGCACCTTTTGTGACCTTTGCTATCTCCATCATCGCTTCGATGTCTTCCTTCAGGTTTTCTCCCACTTTGATCTTTATCACCCTGAAGCCTTCTTCGAAGATCTTTCTTGCCTCCTCCACTCGCTTCTCTATGGAATCTATTCCCACCGTTTTGTCCGTTTCTATCCTGCTCTTTGCACCTCCAAGAAGATGACACACCTGAATGTCGAGTTCCTGCGCCAGAGCGTCGAGCACCGCAAACTGAACGGCCGCTTTCAAACTCGGGAAAGCAAATAGTTTATCCGTGATCTCAAAGATCCTCGCGTAGTTTCGAACGTCAAAGCCGGTGATCATGTCCTTCACCACATTTTCTACTGCCAGAAGAGCCTCCACCCTCTCTCCGTTCACCCTGAACGAAGGAGATGCCTCTCCATAACCCCTGATCCCGCTCTCGAGTGTGATCTCGACCTCCACGTTTCTGCTCTCAGAGGAGATGCTCCCTGTTATATGGAAGGGCTTTTCGTACTCGTACCTTCTGAGGGTGAACTTCACGTCCACTATTTTCGACATGCTCACACCTCCTCAAAACTCAAAACTTCCAGAGTGCTTTCGAATGGAAGCCTTCCATCTTCTCCCTCTGCTTCTCCCACCTGATTGTCAGTGGGATCCTGCCTGATGTAGCGTGGCTCTGGATCAAAACTCTTCATGAAATCATCGTTTGCCACCATCCTGAAACCATCCAGGTTTCCAAAGTAGAAACTTCTGAAATCTTCCCTTTCCTTCCTTGCACCCCCGAAGGAAAGATCCGCTGGAAGCCACCCGTAAGGTTCGATGTAGAAAAGTGCCCAGTCGTGTGGGGAAGCAAAGATGGGGTTTATGTACCATCCAGACTGCCACCTTGCCGGAATCCCAGCGATCCTGCACATCGTTATGAACAGCAAAGCCTGGAAACCACAATCACCCTTCAGGTTGTTCACCACAAAATCCGTGATGTTCTCGTAGAGAGCGTACGGTTTCACATAAGAGTACCTCACGTTGAACGTGATCCAGTCGTAGATTCTCTTTGCCCTGAGGTACGGATTTTCCTCGTCTCCCACAACTTCTCTGGTGAGCCATCTGAGTTTCGGTGTGAAGACGATGTGAGGTGGCTCTTCCCTCAGAAATTCTTCGAAATGTCCAGGTTCTTCGGCCACTTCGGGATCAACACGGTTTATCCACTCCCTCACGGTGTACTCGAACTCCACGAAATAAACGGAGTCTTTTCCTTCGAAGTATATCGTTCTCTGTGGAACATTGTTCGGTGCCAGGTAGAAGTTCTTGTGGCTTGTTTTCAGAAGTTTCACGTTTTCGATCTGAAAACCCTCTTTCGGGAACGGAAGCCAGACACGGTTTCTGGAAGAAGTTTTCTTCAGCCTCAGAGTAACCCTTGCCCTCACGAGATATTCCTTTGGTTTTTCACCCTTTGTGAGACGTTCAAGACGGTCATGGAGGATTTTTCGTGCCTTTTCGACTTTTTCATCTTTTTTTCTGAGTCTTTCTCTGTACTCTGGTTTTGCGAAGGCAAGGTTGTGAAAGAAGCGCCTTTCAAATCTTCTTTCTCCATTCACAACAATGTAGTCAAGAATTCCTTCCTTTAGAAGACGGTGAAACTCTTCTTCGGAGAAATCTTCAAACATCTCTTTGAGTTTCTCGAGGGCCTCTTTTTCGCTGAAAGGATAATCTTCGATGAGTCTTTCTATTCTTTCTTTTTCGTAGATGAGTCTTTTTCGCTGAAGTTCTGGGAGGTCTTTTTTCAGGAATTCATCGATCAGTTTCAAAGCAGTGGAAAAGTTCCCCAGGGCTTCTTCCCTGGCGATCTCTTCTGGTAAACTGTATACGAGAAACTCCATGATCTGAACCTCCTGAAAGGGAAGTGATGGACATGTTCATAGAACTATCTTACCCCATTGAAGAGAAAATGATGACCTATCCAGATAACCCTCCGACTCGCTTTGAAGTGGTGGACAGAATCGAGCAGGGAGATATCGCCAACACCACGATGATTCATCATTTTTCACACACGGGAACCCACGTGGATGCACCGTATCATTTTTGCAAAGACGGCTGGACTCTGGATGAGATACCACTTGAGTACTTCATATTCGATCATCCTGTGATCGTGAACAGAGAAAAAGCTCCCATGGAACTTTTCACGCTGGAAGATCTGAAGGGAGTAGACCTGACCGGGGCAGATCTTCTCATGTTCAGATCAGGCTTTTCTAGGTTCAGAATAGAAGATCCTGCCACTTACAGATTCCTGTTTCCTGGAATCTCTCCTGAACTTGCAAGATTTTTGAGAGAAGAAGTTCCCTCGCTCAGGGCGATCATGCTCGATTTTCTCAGTGCCGATCCCATCGTTTCGGGAGCAAAAGAAGGATACCCTGCACACAGATGGCTTCTTTCGAAAAAGTTCAGCAGAAAAAGACCGATCATCATCTTTGAGGATGTGAACTTGGAACCCATCGTTGAAAGAAAGATAAAGCGTGTGATAGCACTTCCGGTGAGATTCAAGGGACTGGATGGAGGGCCTGTCAGCGTGCTGGCAGAGGTGGAATGAGTCAAAACAGGTTCATCACAAGAGAAGAGAAAACAGGAACGGATACGTTGTCATCTATCGACAGAGGAAGAACCTCACATGTTGTGGCAACCACGCTGCCAAGAAAGACAGGAAGAAAATCCATCAATCCCGAAAGAAAGATCGCATAAGCAACAAAGAGGTTAACGGCAAAGGCCGCCATCGTTCCTTCGAAACTTTTGTGAAACAGTCTTTTCCTCCCAAAGGAGACCCCGACAACCTTTGCGGTCATATCACCGAAGATGAGAAAACATCCTGCTGCGAAAGAGATTTCCTTTTCAAAGAGCAGAAAACTGAGAAGTACTCCAAGTAGAAACAGTGTCATGGAGGAGATCTTCTTTCTTTCACCACTTCTGTAGATTCTGTTCTCGAGTTCCTCGTGGAAAAACCTGTGAATTCTGCGGCTGATCAACCTTGAGATGTCTGCCAGAAGAAAAATGGAGAAAACTATCACCACAAGAAGCAAAAATTTTTCCTTTTCCATCTTCAATCCAAGAAAAAGGAGCAAAAAAGCAGAGGGTCTGATCAGAACTCTCCAGCCAGCCTCCCCCAGTTTGATGACCTTTTCCTCAAGAACGTTTCTCAGATTGATCATCCAGAGTGTACCCACAAGGACCCAGAGAAACCAGAGGTGATCAACCTTCCTCAGAGAAAGGAGCAAACCAAGTGCAGGAAGAACAAACAAACCGACGACGTCTCCCTTCCTGCTGCTCCAGAGGAGAACAAGCACAAGAGACAAAAGGACAAACAGATCCGAAAGAAACCACCATACTGGAAACCTCAGCCAGGTGTTCCAGAGAAAGAAAAGAAGAAGTCCTACAGTCGTTGCCGCTCCTTTTCCTCCTCTGAACTGCAGATAGAAGGGAAAGATGTGTCCGATCACAGCAAAATAGCCAGACAGGAGTGCTATAAAATCTGACTGGCCCATCGCCTTTGAAATTTGAACAGCAAGAACACCTTTCGTTGTATCGTAAAAGGCCGTCACAACAGCCGGACACAATCCGGCAATTCTGTAGACGTTTGTGGTTCCAGCGTGCTTTGTTCCCACATTCCTCACGTCCACTCCGACAAATGCCTTCACAAGAAAATAAGCGGGCAGAATACTTCCAAGAAGATATCCGATCAGAAGTGAAAGAACTATTTTCACTCACCTCGAAAAAACCCCGCCGGTCGGCGGGGCAGTTTCACACATCAAGCCTCAAAAGGTCCCTCAGATGTTTCTTTTCTTCGTCAATGATCAACTGGATCGGTTCTTTCTCAGGAACAAAGGCCAGTATCTCACTGTAGAACACGATGGAATCTTTTTCGACCTCTATAGCCCTTCTCACTGCCTCTCTCAGATCATCGGGTGGAGTGTCTTCCAGTTTTGGAAAGATGGAGATTTCAGCAAGGGATTCAAGGTATCCGAGTACCTCATCGGAAGGGTTGAGGTCCTGTTCGTACTTGTCGAGAATTTCTCTGAACCTTCTTGAATGGTCTCTTTCCTGTTCTGCAAGCCTTTCAAAGAGTGCTTTTGTTTCTCCTTCAGTTTTCTCCGCCAGGTTTTTGTAGTATGAGTACCCGGTTGATTCGATCTTCAAAGCGATGTTCAAAAGATCCCTTGGCCCTATCATTCTACCGCCTCCTCCACGGGCAGAGCCGGTGTGACTTTACTGATGGCACCGAACCTGCAGACCTCGATACAGCTACCGCACCTGACACACTCTGCCTGATCTATCACGTGTGGCTGTCTCACCTGACCACTTATACACTGAACAGGACACACCCTCGCACAGGCGGTACAGCCGACACACTTTTCTGGATCTATCACGTAACTGATGAGTGCCTTACACTTTTTGGCAGGGCACTTCTTCTCCCTGACGTGTGCAAGATACTCGTCCCTGAAGTACCTCAGGGTTGAAAGAACGGGGTTCGGTGCGGTCTGGCCGAGTCCACAGAGGGAAGTATCCTTTATCACGTTCGCGAGTTTTTCTAGTTCTTCTATGTCTTCCTCGGTTCCCTCTCCCGATGTGATCTTTTCCAGGATTTCGAGCATTTTCTTCGTTCCTTCTCTGCAGGGAGTACACTTTCCGCAGGACTCTTCCACGGTGAACTCAAGGAAGAACCTTGCAACGTCGACCATACAGTCGTCCTCGTCCATCACGATCATTCCACCAGAACCCATGATGGCTCCCAGTTTCTGTAGAGACTCGAAGTCAACGGGAGTGTCTATGTACTCGGCGGGAATACATCCCCCGCTGGGTCCTCCTGTCTGTACGGCTTTCAGTTTCTTGTCTCCCACTATTCCTCCGCCGATCTCATAGATGAGTTCTCTGAGGGTGATTCCCATCGGAACTTCCACAAGACCTGTGTTCTTCACTTTACCGGCGAGTGCGAATACCTTCGTACCTGGAGAGGTTTCTGTTCCATACTTTCTGAATTCCTTCGCACCGTTTCTTATTATCCAGGGTACGTTCGCAAGTGTCTCCACGTTGTTGATCACCGTTGGATATCCCCACAGACCTTTTTCAACGGGATACGGGGGTTTCACCCTAGGCTGGCCCCTTTCTCCCTCTATGGAAGCCATGAGTGCCGTCTCCTCACCGCAGACGAATGCTCCCGCACCGATTCTGATCTCTATGTCGAAGGAAAAATCCGTTCCCATGATGTTTTCTCCAAGAAAGCCGTACTCTCTTGCCTGTTCAAGAGCGATGCTGAGCCTTTCTATGGCAAGGGGATATTCAGCCCTGACGTAGACAAAGCCCTTCTGGGCACCTATCGCGTAGGCAGCGATCGCCATACCTTCTATGACAGCATGGGGATCTCCTTCGAGAACAGACCTGTCCATGAACGCTCCTGGATCTCCTTCGTCTGCGTTACAGACAACGAACTTCTTCTCGGCCTTCTGTTTTGCAGCGAGTTCCCATTTGAGCCCCGTTGGAAAACCTGCCCCTCCTCTTCCTCTGAGACCACTGTCTTTGATCTCTTTTATCACATCCTCTGGCTTCATCTGAAGGGCCTTTGCAAGGGCAAAGTATCCGTCCCTTGCTATGTACTCTTCTATCTTCGTTGGATCTATGACTCCGAGGTTTCTCGTGACGATCTTCACCTGTTTTTTGAAGAAAGGCACCTCTTCGTGAACTCTGGGAACGGGCTTTCCTTCCGGTGCTCTGTAGAGATGCTTTTCGACGATCCTTCCCTTGAGGATGTGTTCCTCGACTATTTCTTTTGCCGCGTCAGGGGTGAGTTTCTGATAGAACACTCCTTCCGGGTAGATCACAGCAATCGGACCCAGCGTACACGCACCCATACAGCCTGTCTCTATCACCCTGACGACTTCATCAAGACCGTACTTTTTCAGTTCTTCCTCGAAGGCATCCTTGACACTCTTTTCACCCGCAGAGATACAGGCTCCTCCTGCACAGATGAGGATCGTGTTCGTTGTGAGTGGCACTTCATTCACCTCCAGTGTCAGACTTCTCCTCTTTTGACAACCAGATCTTCTACCACTCTACCTTCCAGTATGTGCATCTTCACTATTCTCCTTGCATTCTCAGGTGTCACCCTGCCGTACACAACGGGTTCCTGCCCTTCGAGTCTCACTTCCACCGTCGGTTCAACCTCACAGAGACCCATGCAACCGGACTGAACCACGGTCACATCATTCACACCGTGTTCGTTGAGTGCCTCAACGATCGCCTTCAGGGTCTCTTTCGCACCGGCGGCGATCCCGCACGTTCCCATGGCAACCGTTATCTTCCCTCTTTTACCCGTTTCACCCCTCAGTTGCAGATCTTTGAGAGCCTGCTCTTTTATCTTCATGAGTTCTTCCAGGCTTTTCACCTTACCCATTCCTCATCCCTCCCGCCTGTACTTGTTTATGATCTGAGGTACCATATCGGGCGTCACTCTACCGTAGAAGTCGCTGTCGTCCACCATGACAACGGGAGCCATGCTGCACGCTCCGAGGCATCTCACTCCATGAACGGAGAAGAGTCCGTCACTGGTGGGCTCGTCCGGACTCACCTTGAGTTCCTCAAGAAATCTTTCGAAGATCCTGTCCGCCCCTTTCACATAACATGCGGTACCAAGACAAACTTTGATCTGATGTTTTCCTTTTGGCTTCGTGGAGAAGAAGTTGTAAAAAGTGACCACACCGTAGACCTTGGAGAGTGGCACATTGAGTTTGTCGGAGATGAACTCGAGAACGTCCGCAGGAAGGTATCCGAACAACTCTTGCGCCTTGTGGAGCACCTGTATCAACACATCCTTTTTCCCTTCGTAGTTGTTTTTCTCTATGAACTCATCCAGTTCCTTGAAAAGTTCTTCCTTTGATTTAACCAACACGGCCACCTCCTAACTGATATTAAATCGAGAATTTTTTCACAATTTTCATCTGATATTTTTTTCACATTCATCACACCAATTATATCATCCCAGAGTACTGTACACCGAAAAGAAAAGAAAAATTTGTGAAGTGATAGAATCAAAGGGGAAGACATTGGCTGAGGAGGTGATCAATCGATGTTCGATAACGAGGTTCTCTACGATGATGGACAGCACAGGTTCTTCTTCCTGGGATGGGAAGAAAAGGAGGAAGAGATTGTTCAGACGAACCAGTACCTGATAATGGACGGTAACGAGGGAGTCCTTCTAGATCCCGGAGGAGCACACGTCTTTCCACGTGTCATGTCCAACATCGCTGAGATAACGGAACTTTCCAGTATAAAACACATATTTTACACGCATCAGGACCCTGATGTCACCTCCGGAATTCTCTTGTGGCTTTCCATATGCGAGAACGCGAAGATATACATTTCCTCTCTCTGGGTCAGATTCCTTCCTCACTTTGGAATTTTCGATCAGAAAAGGATCGTTCCTATCCCGGACAAAGGATCGAAGATAAAACTTTCAAGCGGAAAAGAACTCGAGATATTGCCCGCTCACTTTCTCCACTCAACCGGAAACTTCGTCGTTTACGATCCTGTTGCGAAGATACTGTTCTCTGGTGACATCGGAGCGGCAGTGTTCGAGCGTGGAAAGAGGTACAGATACGTCGACAACTTTGAACATCACGTTCCACTGATGGAGGCATTTCACAAAAGATACATGGCTTCCAACGCAGTCTGTAAAAAATGGGTGGACATGGTATCAAAGAGGCCCATAGAGATGATAGCCCCACAGCATGGTGCTGTTTTCAGAGGAGAGTCCGTGAAGAAGTTCCTGGAATGGTTCAGAAATCTCAAGTGTGGAGTCGACCTTGTTGACACTCTCTATTCTGTGTGAGGTGATCCCATGAGGGAAATCGTGGACAAACTGACTTCCGCCTTCTTTGCGGAGAACACCATCATATCGTTCACCAGCCAGCTCGACGAAGCCCTGACCAGAAAACTCCAGAGGGTCCAGCGGAAAGTGGTGAACATCAAAGATAGATTCATAGAGCTCAACGGGGTGTTTCAAAAGATCTCCCAGGAATTTCAGAAAAACAGTGAGAAACTGATCGAAGCCGTTCAGGAAATGGAGAACATGAACAGCCAGATCATCGAGGATCTAAAAAAATCGGGTACAAGTGTTGACCAGATTGTCGACAGGGTGAACGAAGCATCCTCACAGATAGCAGAAACACTGGAGAACATAAAATCCATAGAAGAACTCGTTCGAAACATCATGAAGATAGCAAGAGAGACCAACATCCTCGCTCTGAACGCCACCATAGAGGCAGCTCGTGCGGGAGAAGCTGGTAAAGGTTTTGCAGTGGTTGCAAGCGAGGTTCAGAACCTCTCCAGCGAGACGAACAGGGTGACAAAACAGATCGAAGCCAAAACAAGGGAGATAATAGAATCCACCCAGCGCTCTCTCGAAAATCTGGAGTTCATGGCAAACCTTTTCGAAACGGTGGGAAGAACTCTTCAGAACATGATCCAGTTCATGGAAAAAAACGTGGCTCTCCTCCAGGAAGTGAAAAACACCCTTGACAACTCGAGTAAAACGTTGTTCGAAGAAAGCGAGGAGATCAACTCGGCCACGAAAGTGCTGGAAGAGACAACCAGGGGATTCACAACGATAACCAGGGTGATAAACTCTGTGGTCTCTGCCCAGAGGAAGCTGAAGGACCTGAAAATTTAATAATCTGTTCAAGTATTCCGTTTATGAAATGAACTATGTATTTGATACAATTACGTGGGTTAAATCACATTGTGTAAGGAGGTGCAATCGATGCCCGTTGCAAAGAAATACTTTGAGATTCGCTGGCACGGTAGAGCCGGGCAGGGCGCAAAGAGCGCTTCTCAGATGCTGGCAGAGGCGGCACTAGAAGCAGGAAAATTCGTTCAGGCGTTTCCAGAATACGGTGCAGAAAGAACGGGTGCTCCCATGAGGGCGTTCAACAGAATAGGCGATGAGTACATCAGAGTAAGATCCGCCATAGAGAATCCAGATGTTGTCGTGGTAATCGATGAAACGCTACTTTCTCCTGCCATTGTAGAGGGTCTTTCGGAAGACGGAATCCTCCTTGTGAACACGGTGAAAGACTTCGAGTTCGTCCGACAGAAAACAGGCTTCAACGGAAAGATCTGCGTGGTCGATGCTACAGACATTGCCCTTCAGGAAATAAAACGTGGTATACCGAACACACCCATGCTAGGAGCACTGGTCAGAGTAACAGGAGTTGTGCCACTTGAAGTGATAGAGAAAAGAATTGAAAAGATGTTCGGAAAGAAATTCCCTCAGGAAGTGGTGGAAGCAAACAAGAGGGCCCTCAGGCGTGGATACGAAGAAGTGAAATGCTCAGAGTGAGGAGGTGTAAAAATGTCCCTTAAAAGCTGGAAAGAAATCCCCATCGGTGGTGTCATCGACAAACCGGGAACGGCAAGAGAATACAAAACGGGAACATGGCGTGTTATGAGGCCCATACTTCACAAAGAAAAATGTATAGATTGTATGTTCTGCTGGCTGTACTGTCCTGATCAGGCAATCGTTCAGGAAGGCGGAATCATGAAGGGATTCAACTACGACTACTGCAAGGGTTGCGGACTCTGTGCAAACGTCTGTCCAAAGCAGGCTATAGAGATGAGACCTGAGACGGAGTTTCTGGGTGAGGAGGGATGAAGATGGAAAGGGTCGTTGAGAGAGTGGCCGTCACCGGTGCCGAAGCCGTTGCCAATGCGATGAGACAGATAGAACCCGACGTCGTCGCGGCATACCCCATAACTCCGCAAACTCCCATCGTGGAGTACTTTGCTAGATTCGTCGCAGACGGCATCGTCAAAACAGAGATGATACCCGTTGAGAGCGAACACAGTGCAATGAGTGCCGTTGTGGGAGCTGCCGCCGCAGGCGCAAGGGCGATGACGGCAACCAGTGCGAACGGTCTTGCTCTGATGCATGAGATCGTTTACATTGCCGCGTCCTACAGACTTCCCATAGTGATGCCCGTTGTGAACAGGGCCCTGAGTGGTCCGATAAACATACATTGTGATCACAGTGATGCGATGGCAGAAAGAGACTCAGGCTGGATACAGCTCTTTGCAGAGACAAACCAGGAGGCTTACGATTTCACCATCCTTGCCGTGAGACTCGCAGAACACTCCGATGTGAGACTTCCCGTCATGGTGAACCTCGATGGATTCATCCTCTCCCACGGGGTGGAACCCGTTGAGTTTTATCCTGACGACCTTGTGAAGAAGTTCGTCGGTGAACTGAAACCCATGTATCCTCTCCTGGGCACAGAACACCCGGTAACGTGGGGACCCCTCGATCTCTACGATTACTACTTCGAACACAAAAGACAGCAAATAGAAGCCATGGAAAACGTGAAGAAAGTGTTTCCGGAGATCGCAAAAGAGTTCGAAGAGACGTTCGGCAGAAAGTACTGGTTCGTCGAACCCTACAAACTGGACGATGCAGAACACGTGATGGTGGCCCTCGGTTCCACGAACAGCACGATAAAATACGTCGTCGACGAACTCAGGGAAGAAGGCCACAAAGTTGGCGCATTGAAGATATGGATGTTCAGACCGTTCCCGAAGGAACAACTTCAGGAGCTTCTCAACGGTAGAAAGAGCGTCATCGTCCTTGACAGGGCAGTTTCCTTTGGAGCGGAAGCTCCCCTGTATGAGGCTGTTAAATCCTCCCTGTACGAAGTGGCCGCAAGACCAAGCCTTGGATCCTACGTTTACGGTCTTGGTGGAAGGGATATAAAACCGGAGCACATCAGAAAGGCCTTCGAGGACGCCATAAACGGAAATCTGATCGCCGACGAACAGAGATACCTTGGTCTCAGAGAATGAAGGAGGTGTGAAGAATGCCCGTTAACATAAAACAACTGGCACAGGAGTTCGACAAGAAGGAAATAGGTATCACACAGGGTCACAGACTCTGTCCCGGATGTGGTGCTCCAATCACGGTCAAATTCGTTATGATGATCGCAAGACACCTTGGATACGAACCCGTTGTTGGACTAGCGACAGGTTGTCTGGAGGTTTCCACCACCATCTATCCCTACACCGCCTGGAGCGTTCCCTACATCCACAACGCCTTCGAAAACGTAGCAGCAACGATGAGCGGTGTAGAAACCGCTTACAGGGCTCTTAAGAACAAAGGAAAGATTCCAGAAGACAAAAAGTACGCTTTCATCGCGTTCGGAGGAGACGGAGGAACGTACGATATAGGACTTCAGTCACTCTCCGGTATGCTTGAAAGAGGCCACAAGGTGCTTTATGTCCTCTACGACAACGAAGGTTACATGAACACAGGAAACCAGAGATCCGGTTCCACACCACCGGGTTCTGACACCACAACGGCTCCCGTTGGAAAGAAACTCCCCGGAAAAGTCCAGTTGAAAAAGAACATCGTCGAGATCGTGGCAGCCCATGAGAACGTCTACGCCGCAACTGCCGCCCTGTCCGAGCCAATGGACTTCTTCGCCAAGGTGGAAAAGGCACTGAACTTCGACGGACCTTCTTTCCTTGCAGTGCTCTCCCCCTGTGTCAGGTTCTGGAGGGTGAACGACGACAAAACGGTTGAGATCTCAAAACTCGCTGTGGAAACAAAGTACTGGCCCCTGTACGAAGTGGAAAGGGGAGTTTACAGAGTCACAAGAAAGCCGAGACAGTTCAAACCCGTGGAGGAATTTCTGAAGGCCCAAGGAAGGTTCAGAAAACTGCTTTCAAGACCCGACGCGAAAGAGATCATAGATGAACTTCAGGAATACGTCGACAGAAGATGGGAAAGGCTCCTTGCACTGGAAGAGGCCACAAAAGACAAACCGATCAGATGAAAGGGCGGGTTCTCCCGCCCTTTTTTGGAGGGAGTATCATGCTTTCTGGTAAAGTTGCCGTTGTCACGGGTGGAGGACAGGGAATAGGCGCTGCGATCGCTCAACTTTTTGCAGAAAACGGAATGAAAGTTGTCATAGCGGAAATAGATGAAGAGGCCGGCTTTGAAAGAGAAGAGATTCTGAGATCAAAGGGTCTGGATGTCACCTTCGTGAAGACGGACGTTTCTGACGAAGAATCCGTGAAGAACATGGTGAAGAAAACCGTGGAACTCTACGGTGGGATAGACGTTCTTGTGAACAACGCCGCCATCACTTCTGTGAAAAGCATATTCGAAAGATCTCTCGAAGAGTGGGAAAGAGTGATCAGAGTGAACCTCACAGGTCCCTACATCTGTTCCAGATACTGTGCAGAAGAGATGATAAAACGTGGCGGTGGAGTGATCATAAACATTGCAAGCACAAGAGCTTTCCAGTCGGAACCAGATACGGAGCCTTATTCAGCCTCAAAAGGGGGTCTTGTTGCCCTCACCCATTCTCTGGCTGTGAGTCTTTCAAAGTACAGAATAAGAGTGGTGTGTATCAGTCCGGGATGGATAGAGACATCGGAGTGGAAGAAAAAATCTCTGAGAAAAAAGCCAGACTTGAGACCCATCGATCATGAACAGCACCCCGCAGGAAGAGTGGGAAACCCGCTGGATATAGCTCACCTGTGTGTTTTCCTTGCGGACGATGAAAAGGCTGGTTTCATAACGGGAGTGAATTTCACCGTCGATGGAGGAATGACTATAAAGATGATCTATGAGGAGTGAAGACAGGTTGGAATACCTCCTTGTGGCAATCGGCGGATCGATCGGAGCCATTTTCAGGTATTTCGTTTCCAGAGTGGTCAACTCCCTTTTTCCATTCTCCTATCTTCCTCTTGGAACGATCGTTGTGAACACCACTGGATCTTTTTTTCTCTCTCTTATGATGTTCGCCTCTCTTGAAAAGGTTCCCCTGTCGAAGGAAGCGATCCTCTTTTTTGGAACAGGACTTCTCGGTGCCTTCACCACTTTTTCTACCTTCACGTACGAGACGCTTTCCCTCATAGAAGAAAGCCCGGCAAGGGGTGTGGTGTACATGCTGACCAGTCTGATCCTTTCCTTCACAGGTGCTTATTTTGGAATGATTCTGGGGAGAGGAAAGGTATGAAACTTTTGAGAATCTACCTTGGGGAGAAGGACAGACATGGAGGAAAGCCCCTCTTCGAGTACCTTGTGAAGCAAGCCTATGAACTTGGAATGAAAGGAGTAACCGTTTACAGAGGAATAATGGGATTTGGTCACAAAAGGCACATACACAGGAGTGACTTCTTCAGTCTCTCACCGGATCTTCCCATCGTCCTGGAGATCGTAGATGAAGAAGGAAGGATAAATGAGTTTTTGAGAGAACTCGATGGCATAGATTTCGATGGTCTTGTTCTCTTAATCGATGTCGAAGTTGTAAAAATGGGTTAGCGTTCGAAGAACCTGTCCAGATCTTCGTAACTGATCCTGAAAGAAACAGGCCTTCCGTGTGGACACCTTTCGTATTTTTTCTGGAAGTAAAGATCCACGAGTTTTGAAGCCGTCTTTTCGTCGAATTCACCGGATCTTGTGGCAAGTTTACACGCGGCAAGGGCAATTTTTTCCCTCAACATCTCCGTGCTGCCGTGGATGATCTCTTTGAAGAATTCTTCCACGGCATCTTCTGTGAGAAACTCTGGAACCTTCCGAACCACCAGGGATTCACCTTCAAACTGGAAGGAAAAGCCCAGTTTTTCCAGTTTTTCCCGTTCTTCATCAGGCAGGCTGGTGATGACCCTTCTCTTCAGGTTCTTCGATCTCCATACCCTTTTTGCCAGGATTTCCTCGTATATGACCCGCTCATGAAGTGCGTGAAGATCGATGAAAAAAAGGGCATCTTCAGTCTCCACAACCGCGTACTTTTTCTTCACAAGAAACCACCTGTAGGAAGAAGGTTCTGCCACACTGAGCGCACGGGAGGAGATTTCTTCGTACGTAACCGATCTGTACCACTTCCTTGCAAGATTTTTCGTCAAAACTTCCTCCAGGGCCTCTTTGACCTTTTCTTCCTCCAGAAACCTCACCACGATCTTCGAGGGGTGTATGTTGATATCGAGTTTTTCCGGATCTGTTTCTATGAATAAAACAGCGATCGGATACCTTCTTTTTGGAAGATCGTAGACCTTCATGAGAACCTCGTGGAGCTCCTCAGAGATGACAAAGCGTTCGTTCACATAGAAGTACTCTCCCGTTCTGTTCGGTCTTGTGATTTCACGCGCTGAAACGATTCCTTTTATCTTCAGATCCGAAAGTTCCTCTTCGAACGTTATATATCCCTTTCTCAGATCCTCGAGTATCAAAAGAGCCCTTTCGAAAAGGTCGCTTGTTGCTGGGAAAGAATGAATTATCTTTCCATCTGAGATGAAGGTGAAGTCCACGTTGTTTTTCACAAGGGCGAACCGTTCGAACATCTCACGACACATTCTGAGTTCTATTGAGGAAGATTTCAGGGATTTTCTTCGAACGGGTAGATTGAAGAAAAGATCCTTCACCTCAACTGTTGTACCGGTGTCTCTGTGGGTTTCAGAAATTTCTTCCACCTTTCCTCCGGTTATCAGAACCTGAGTTGCAAGGGCATCTTCCTTCGTTTTAGTCACGATTCTGGTCCTGCTCACCTGAACGATCGAAGCGAGTGCCTCTCCTCTGAAACCGTACGTTCTGATCCTGCGAAGGTCCTCTTCGCTTTCTATTTTACTCGTTGTGTGAGGTTCTATAGCGACAAGGACCTCTTCCTTTGTCATTCCCGTTCCGTTGTCTGATACTCTCACGAGATTCTTCCCGCCGTTTTCGACCTCAACAACCACCCTGTTTGCCTGTGCATCCAGGCTGTTTTCAACGAGTTCTTTCACAACAAAGGAGGGATTGTGTATTACCTCACCTGCAGCTATCTTTCTGATCAGACTTTCAGGAAGCCTTCTTATTCTCAAGGTGTCACTCCCTAATTTTTTTGATCCAGTGATGATTTTAACATCGAAACAGTAGAATGTCGTGGGGGTGAGATCATGCTGAAAGTCACAGGGATAGTTGGTAGTCCTAGAAAGAACGGAAACACGAAAATTCTGGTTGAGAAGGTACTGGAAGGTGCAAGAAGAAGAACTTGTGGGGCTGGTTTTTCTGTCAAACAAAAATCCTCATGGACCGGTTGTTCGCATTGATGAAGCCACTCCCAGGGCGGTGGTAATACCGGTGAGAGTATTATGAAGGAGATCTCGAGGTTTTTTGAATTCTTAGGAATGGAAAAGGTGGGAATCATCGGTGGAAACGGTCTGAACGAACCCGGTGCTGTTTTGAAAAGAACAGACCTTCTCAAAAAAGCTGAAGAAATCGGAGAAAAATTTCTGGGATAAAAAGAGTGGGGGATTCACCCCACTCTGAATCTTGATACCAGTCCAGAAAGTGCCCCGGATATTTTCAAAAGTCTCTCTGCCGCCTCACTCACCCTAGCAGAGGAGGTGGTCTGGTTTTCTATGAGGGACTCCATTCTTGAGAGACTCTCCACGACACCTTCCACCACCTTGGTGACGTTGTCCATCGCACTTGCCATCTCCTCTGCTGCAGCCCCCTGCTCCTGAGCTGTTGCTGCCGTGTTCTCTATCATGCTGTTGATCTCTTCTATCCTTCCAAGGATCTCTTTGAACCTCTTTGTGATCTCTTCCCCCTTCACCGCTATCTCGTCCACACTCTCAAAGACCTCTTTCGACCCTTCTTCCACGTGCCCTATCGTCCCCCTCAGACTGCTCAGCATCTTCGCTATGTCTTCTGTCGCTTTCTGGCTCTCTTCTGCAAGTTTTCTGATCTCATCCGCAACCACCGCAAAGCCCCTTCCTGCCTCTCCTGCCCTTGCCGCCTCTATCGCTGCGTTCAGTGCAAGTAGATTCGTCTGCTCTGCTATCGAGCTGATCGTGTTCACTATCTCCCCTATGGTCTTGGCTGACTCCACAAGTTCCTTCAGGTAGTTTCTCTGTTTCTCTGTTGACCCTTTCAGTTTCTCTATGACACGGCTTACCCCTTCTACGCTCTCTGTTCCTTCTCTTGCAGCTTTCGTCACCGCTTCTGACCTTTCCGTCAGATCCTGGGTGATCTTCGAGATGTTCTGTGCACTCGCCGCTACTTCTTCTACTCCACTTGTCACTTCTGTGAGTGCACTGCTCATGTTGTTCGCCTCATCCAGTATCCTCTTTGCCTCTTCGTGGAGGTTCTCTGCCGATCTGTGGCTCTCCTCTGAGAGGGCCTTTATCTCTTCTGATGCTTTGCTCAGCTCGTTTGATGCCTCTATGATGTTTTTGATCATCTCTTTCAGTGAGGATACCGCTTCTTTCAGACTCTGTTCTACCTGTGTCAGTTCGTCTTTTCCTTTCGCCTCAAATTCTACCGTCAGGTCCCCTTCTCCAAATCTCTTCACTCTCTCTACCTGCTGTTTCATCCTTCTCACTACAGGCATCATCGAGAAGAACAACACCCCAAAGATCACGCCTCCAAATACCACGTATGTTACGATCGTCCCAAAGGTCGCTTTCCTTCCTTCTGAAAGTAGTTCGTTGAGGTATCCTGTCGAGAAGATGTAGAAGTCGTATCCTGGCACTTTCGCCCATACGGTGTATTTCTTTTCTCCGTTTTCTTCGTACTCCACGTACCTTTCTCCTCCACTCTTTGCTTCACTGAAAGCTTTCTCAAATCCCCCAAGTTCTTTCACGTCTTTCATGAAGTTTTTCATGTCTTTGTGTATCAATACTTTCCCATCACCGGATACCAGTATGCCGTAGCCGCTTTTGCTCGCTTTCCCCTCTTCTACTACGGTTTTCCAGAGATTTGAATTTTCAGAAAGGGATACTCCAAGAGCGAGTGCTCCCGATGGCTCCGTTCCAAAAGTGGTGATACCCTCCATGAACAGCAGCATCGGACTTTCCCCGATTTTCTCTGCCAGAACAAGCGATGTTCGGTTGCTCTCTTTCAGAAGTTTCAGATATTTCTCGTATTCTGAATAGTTCTTCTCTTCTATCTTCTCGGGCAAGACGAGATAGGCAGATTCACTCATTTCATCGATCACAAGACCCAAAGAAGCTGTATCAGTAGCCCCCTGAAGAACGGTTTGAAGGTTCGACGCGATCGTATAACCACCTATGAGGGAACTTCCAAGAAGGGTTTTCAAATTCTTCTGAACCTCATTCAACCTTTGAGAAACATACTTTGAAAGAGACACCACGGACTTCTCCATGTACTCCTTTGCACTGTTTACAAGAAGATTCGAGGTGTTCCTCTGGATCAAAAGAGCACTCAACACAAAAGACAAAAGAACTACGATCATTATGAAGACAATCCTTGCTCTTATGTTCACTCTCGATCTCCCCTCTTCGGTTCAGTTTGAAAACCCCGGCATTACCGCCGGGGAGAAATCATTGAGGGCTCACCGAAACATCGTCGAAGTAAATCGTGGTTGGAGCCTCTTTTCCAAGTTCGAAACTGATCTGAACAACCTCGTCCGCATCGTCTGGATGTGTGTAGGTGAACGTAAACGTCTGCCATTCTGTTGTGAGATTGACTGTCTGCGCAAAGTAGTTGATCCATGGATCGTGATTCTGAAGGATCTTCACGTTTATCGGTCTTGGTGTATCTGCTTTAGCCCTGAAAGAAATGGTGTAGGTCTTTCCTTTGTAGAGGCCTATCCACTGGTTGAACTGTATGTGCCAGGTATCTGTTCCGGAGTCCTCTATCGTGATGTACGCGTAGCCATCTGTGACACCGTAGTCAGAAACTCTGGCACCGCTGATTCCATAGTCACCGGCCTGCCATATGAACCACTCATCCGGGTTGTTGGCCTGATCGTTCACTATCGGTTCATCGAATGTGCCGTTGTTTATCTGTTCATAGGTCACTTCGGGCCCTGTTTGCTGCTGAGACTGTTCGTACTCACAATCGTCCACTTCTCCTGTGATAGTTTCTGGATTCATATCTTTGTAAACTCTGATGTAATCGATGTACATTCTCTGTGGAAACTGCGTTGTTTCGTCAGGATAGCCCGGCCAGTAACCTCCCACCGCAACGTTCAGTATGAGGAAGAACGGGTGATCGAAGACCCATTCGAGTCCAAGTTCGGCAAGTTCGTCCTTGCTGAGAACGTGATACAGCTGGCCATCTACATACCATTCCACTTCGTCTTCGTCCCACTCGATGGAGAAGACGTGGAAGTCTTCTGAGAAGTCAGGAACTCCTTCGGGAAGATGATAAGCCACACCTATACTTGCACCGCCAGAATACCCTGGACCGTGCGCTGTTCCGTAAACGGTTCTTGTGTCGTGCCCCAGCATCTCCATGATGTCGATCTCACCACAGGTGGGCCATCCAACTTCACCGATGTTGTTTCCAAGCATCCAGAGAGCCGGCCAGATGCCCTTTCCTTTGGGAAGCTTCGCCCTTATCTCGATCTTTCCGTACTTTATTTCGAATTTACCTTCAGTGGTCATCCTTGCGGATGTGTAGTCGTAGGTTCCGTACTCATCGGATACCTGTTCTTTCCTTGCTTCTATCACGAGGCAGCCGTTTTCAACGAATGCGTTTTTGTCGGTGTAATACTCGAGTTCTGCGTTTCCCCAGCCAGGTATGCCCTTTGCATGGCCGTTTCCTATCTCAAAGTTCCATACGTTTGGATCGATAACTCCATCATCGAACTCCTGACTCCAGACAAGTTGCCAGTCTTCCACCTTGTCCTCATCCTCCTCGGTGTAGATCTCGTTTTCCTCACCACTGACTTCCAGCGTTCCCACATCCTCCATCACTACGTCGTCTATCCAGACTGTCCCCATTGACTTTCCAAGCTGGAACTCAAAGCGTGCGTTTTCATCTGTTTCCTGTCTCATGACAAATTCGAACTCGTACGTCTTCCAGTCTGTTCCAAGTTCAAAAACCATACCTCCCGACTCATCCGTTCCGGGATTGTAAGCTGCCCAGCCCCTTCCTGCCGTTCCTCCTATTTTCACTCCTATGTTTCTCTGAACGGAGGCCTTTGCCTTGAAAGAAACTCTGTACTTGTGGAGTTTCTCAACACGTATGGGGGACTGGATTATCTGAACAGACCAGGTGTGGTCTCCTCCGTTTGTTATTTCAACCACGAGAACGCCATTTTCCACCCTTGCTTCGCCCTCACCGTTCGAATTGGTGAAAAACACCCAGTTGTTCTGCGTGTTTATAGAACCGTCTGCTGCAGGTGGTTCGATATCGACACCAGCGATGAGAATGGGAGCGTCGAAGGAGCCATTGTGTAAAATATTCTGAGCCAGGATGAAAACAGGAAATAGCAAAAGAACAAGAACCAGTTTTTTCATGATACCCCCTCCTCCTTCACGGTTTGAATCTTCTCTCCTCACCGACGGAAAACGTTCCTTTAAGTTTTATGTTCCTCGAAGACGCACCAACCCTTACTTCGTATTCACCCGCTTCGACAACCCATTCTTCACCGTTGAAACTTGCAAGATCTCTGACAGGTATCTCAAGCACCACTTCTTCAGACTCTCCAGGATTCAAAAGTCTGGTTTTGTGAAACGCCTTGAGTTCCTGGAAGGGTTTGTCGATTTTTCCTTTCGGTGCCTTGATGTAAACCTGCGAGACTTCCTTTCCTGCACGACCGCCCGTGTTTTCTATTCTGTACTGAACTCTGAGTGTTTCACCGTCGAACGAAACGTTCAGATCACTGTACTCGAAGGTCGTGTAAGAAAGGCCGTATCCGAACTCGTACGCCGGCTCCACACCGAAGGTGTCGTAGTACCTGTATCCCACGTAGATGTCCTCTTCGTAGACCACCTTCTGTGGATTGTCCTTTGGCTCTCCAGGAAAGGTCCAGGAGGGTACATCAGAGTAGTCTCTCGGAAAGGTGGTTGGAAGTTTTCCAGATGGATTGATCCTTCCAGTGAGAACATCGGCAACGATCCTGCCGGTTTCTTGTCCTGCCTGCCACACAAGGAGAATCCCATCCGCCAGATCTCTCCAGCTAACAACCTCAACAGGACTTCCTATGTTGAGAAGAACGATCACTTTCTTGCCCTGTTCATGGAACTCTCTGGAGACAGTCTTTATGAGATCAGTCTCATCGTCAGAAAGGTAAAAGTCTCCCTTCACCGGCTTTCTGTCATAGCCTTCTCCGGAAATCCTGCTGATCACGATGACCGCCACGTCGTTCTTTTTCGCCAGTTTGTGTATTTCCTTCTCCGAAAGGAAGTTTTCTGGAAGTTTTGGTTTTATGATCGTTCCCCAGGAATCCCTTCTTGGTTTGTACTCTTCTGTTTCTCTCATCTTCTTGATGTAGTCTTCGTAGGTTTTTGCGAGTTCTTCGTCGAAATTCAGACCCCTTTCTTTTATCCCCTCAAGGATGGAAATAGCGTACCTTGGATGGGTGTCGCCGCTTCCTGTTCCACCTTTTATCGTTTCGATCTGGCCCGTTCCAAAGAGGGCTATTTTCGAGTTTTCAGAAAGAGGAAGAGCCTCTTCGTTCCTCAAAAGGACAACACCTTCTGCTCCTGCTTCATAAGCAACCTTTGCGTGCTTCTCAAGATCGGGTTTGTTGGAGTATCTGTAGTTTTTGAAAGAAGGTGCGTTCACAAGGACTTTCAAGATGTTTCTTACACATTCATCGAGAACTTCTTCGCTGAGTTTTCCTTCTTTCAGGGCCTCCATGATCTCTTCTATTTCGTCTCTTCGTTCTGTGTTCACCTGGTAGGCCTTTCCAGGCATGATGAGATCGTTGCCTGCTTTGAGTTGTTCCACGGGATTGTCTCCAGCGTACCAGTCACTCATAACGAAACCTTCGAAACCCCACTCTTCCCTGAGAACCTTCTTCAGGAGCCACTCGTTCTGCGAGCAGTACTTCCCATTGAGTTTGTTGTAAGCACTCATCACGCTCCACGGTTTTGATTTCTTCACAGCGATCTCGAATCCTCTGAGGTATATCTCCCTGAGAGCACGTTCGGACACGATCGTGTCCACGACCATTCTGTTCGTCTCCTGGTTGTTCGCCACGAAGTGCTTTATACACGCACCAACTCCCTGTGACTGGAATCCCTTCACAAAGGAAGAGGCCATTTCACCGGAGAGGACAGGATCCTCCGAGTAGTATTCAAAGTTTCTTCCACAAAGTGGATTTCTGTGTATGTTCATCGCGGGAGCAAGGAGCACATCCACACCGTATTCTCTAACCTCCTCACCCATTGCCTTTCCCACTTCTTCGAGAAGCTCTCTGTTCCAGGTGGAGGCAAGCATGATCTCAACAGGAAAAGCGGTGGTGTAATAGGTGTTCTCATCGTTTTCTCTTGTAGGATTTATTCTAAGTCCTGCTGGACCATCCGCCAGAACGAAAGCAGGAAGACCCACTCTTGGAACAGGGTGTGTTTCTCCAGCGGCACCCGCCACCCGGGAATGGGGATTTCCAAACAACCCCGGAAGTCCTACCCCCACTACAAGTTTTACTTTTTCTTCCAGAGTGAGTTGAGAGAGGATTTCATTCACCTTTTCCATCTTCATCCCTCCTCTTTTTCTCCCTGACTGCAAGGAATATCAGAAAAAACATCGTGAAAGCAAGAAGTCCAAGGTTAAGATAGAACTCCACAGGCCTGAGACCACGCCAGAGGTAGTACACAAGAACGATGATTTCGAGAACAAGAGCCCAGGAAAAAAGTGTCATTATAGCCCGGGTGAACATCACAGGTCCTCCAGTTTCCTGTAGAGTTTCGGTATACTACCCACGAGTACTTTTGTGTATTCGTGAGAAGGTTCCAGCACCACTTTGTCTGGATGACCTCTTTCAACGATTTCGCCGTCTTTCATAACGAATATGTTGTCAGAAACGTAGTAAGCAAGCCCGAGATCGTGAGTGATGAATATTATAGAAGTTCCCTGTTCCTCTCTGAGTTCTTCGAGGAGTTTTATGATACCTCCTCTGGAAGACGCGTCTATCATGGATGTGGGTTCGTCTGCGACAATCAGGAGAGGCCTCAAGATCCAGCATCTTGCGATCATTATTCTCTGCTTCTGCCCACCTGAGATCTGATGAGGATATTTTCCAAGGACATCCTTTGGATCGATTCCCACTCTGAACAGAGACTCCTTGATGAGTTCAAGGGCTTCTTTTTTATTGGAAGGTTTGTTTTCCAGAAGGTTTATCGCCTGCCAGAGGGTTCTCTCGACCGGGTAGAAAGGATTGTAACTTGCAAACGGATCCTGAAACACAGCATGGACCTTTCTTCTGAACTCAACGAGCGATTCTTTATCTTTGAGATCCCTCCAGATGTCTTTTCCCTCGAACCGTATTTCTCCAGATGTGGGAGGAAGGAGCCTCAAAATCATCTTCGCAGTTGTTGTCTTTCCGGATCCACTTTCTCCAACAAGGGACACTATTTCCTTTTCTTTCACCTCGAAGGAGACGTTTTTCACCGCTTCTACACGACGTTTTGAAAAAAACCCAAGGGAAAAGATCTTCGTGAGATTCTTTACCTCTAATCTGCTCATGCTCTCTCCTCCGTGTAAAGCCAACATGCCACTCTCCGTGAAGGTTCTATTTCTGTCAGTGGTGGTTCCTTCTCCTTACATATATCCATCACATGTGGACACCTTGGATGGAACCTGCATCCAGAAGGTGGGTTTATAAGGTTCGGAGGTGCTCCAGGAATGGTAGTGATTCCTCTCTTTTTGACCTCTGGTTCCGGTGTCAAGACGGAGTTGAAGAGCCCCTGAGTGTAGGGGTGAAGCGGTTTTTCCAGTATGGACTCCACCGGGGAAAACTCCACGATCTTTCCAGCGTACATGATGATCATCCTGTCTGCAATCTGTCTTACAGTTGCTATGTCGTGTGTGATGAATATGATGCTCTTCACAATTCCCTGTCGCTTCATCTGCATCAGGACTTTCAGAAGGACCTTCTGGTTGACCACGTCCAGAGCAGAAGTTGGTTCGTCCGCTATGAGTAGGCTGGGATTCAAAATTGTTGCGATCGCTATCACGGCCCTTTGCCTCATTCCTCCACTGAGTTCAAACGGGTACCTTTTGAGCCACATGGGTTTCAATCCTACTTCTTCGAACCTTCTCTTCGCCTTCTCAAGAAGTTCGTGCTCGTCTATACCGTGAGATTCGGCAAGGTGTCTTACGTACTTTTCCATTTTGATCGTCGGCATCAGCGCGTTCATGGCAGCCTGGGGAATTATCGTGATTTCTTTTCCCCAGAATCTCTTTTTCACCTCTTCCCTTGTCATCGATGAGATTTCTTCGAATTTTCCGTTTGCTTTCAGAAATATCTTTCCATCCACGAGCGTCAAGGGTTTCACCATGTTCATGAAGATCACGTTCGAAAGGGTCGTCTTACCGCATCCTGACTCTCCGACAACTCCTATGACCTCGTCTTCCAGTATCTCGAAGGAAACCCCATCTACGGCCTTGACAGAAGCCTTCTCCAATTTATAGTAAGCCCTCACATTTTCCGCTTTTAAAAGCACTTCCTTCATCCTCATTCCTCCCTCAAACGTGGGTTGAAGACTTCATCCATTGCAGTACTGATCACGAGCAAAGAAGCGGTGACTGCCACGATGGCCAATCCAGGTGGAACAAACCACCACCAGAGACCCCTTCTCACCGCCTCCATGAGAACCGCCCACTGAAGCATGATGCCAAGGGAAATTCCCTGAGTTGGACCAAGCCCGATCAAACTCAGACCAGCCTCTCCCATGATTCCTCCGTTTATGAACAGAACAAACGACATGAAAGCGTACGTTGCTATGGTGGGTATGAGGTCTTCTATCACGAGTCTGAGGTCAGAGTAGCCTGCCATTATGGAGAGGTAAACGTACTCTCTCGACATCACACTCATGAGTTGTGCTCTTATGGCCCTTGCAAACCATGGCCACTGGAAAAGCCCCAGTATGATCGCAACCATCTCCACACTTCTTACCTTCAAGTAACTGGCTATCAGAATGGCTATCAGGATAGACGGTGTTGTGAGCACGATGTTGGTTATCGCCATCAGAGTGTCATCCACTATACCTCTCTTCACCGCCGAGAGACTGCCTATGACCGTTCCTATCACGAGTGAGATGATCGCCGCAAGGAAACCGATGTAAAGAGAAGACCGAATTCCATGGAGCAACTGAGCAAGGACATCTCTTCCATATGTGTCCGTTCCAAGCGGATGAGTTGCGGAAGGAGGTTGCTCATAGTCCCATGTCATCTCGGTGGGGTCCACTCTGTAAAACACCGGTCCCAGTATTCCAAGAAGCAAGAAAAACAGAAAAACAGACAGACCTATTATGAATTTTTTGTTCTTAAAAAGCGGCTTGACCATCGTCAAAAACATATCTCATGCCTCCTGTCCCAGTCTTATTCTTGGATCTATCAAGGCATAAACAAAATCGACCACAAAGTTGGCAAGGTAAATGGACGCTATCAAAATCACGAAGATTCCCTGTATCAGAGGATAATCGAGGGTGGTCAGCGCTCTGAAGAGAAGATACCCCGTTCCGGGGTAATTGAAAACTATTTCTGTGATCAAAGAACCACCGAGAACTCCTCCTAAACTCAAAGCGAGTCCTGTGATCTGCGGAAGAAGTGAATTTCTGAAGACGTACCTGAATATTCTTTTATCCTTCATACCAAGATACTCGGAAAACATCGCATAATCGCTTCCCAGTTCGTAGATAACCATGAGTCTCATACCTATCGCCCATCCGCCCATGGCAGAAACAACGATGGACGCAAAGGGCATGATGTAATGCTTCAAAACATCTATGAAGAACGACCAGCTGAGATTCGGTATCGTTCCCTGAGAATAAGCCCCCTGAACAGGTAACCAGCCAAGTCTTACGCCGAAAAAGAAGATGAAAATCATTCCAAGCCAGTAGTACGGAATCTGAGAGACAATGAGGGACGCGGTGAGCACTCCTTTGTCTATCCATGTGTTTCTCTTATAAGCCGCCAGAGCACCTAGACTGTTTCCCAGAATCCATGCGACAACCGTTGCTGGAAGAAGAAGAACAAGTGTCCATGGAATAACCGGTATGATCAGGTCGATCACTTTCCTCGGGTAGAAAGTTATGGACGTTCCGAGATCTCCTCGAAGCGCCTTGTAGATGAATTCAAAGTATTGAACATACCAGGGTTTTCCGAACCCAAACTCTTCCATCAACGTCTTTTCGGCTGCCCTTATAGCCTCTGGATTTGATTGAGCCACCCTTGAGAGATTGGAAAGGATCTGGGAAAGAGGATTTCCAGGTATGACCCTTGGAAGGATGAAAACGATTGTCGTTGCGACTATGTAAGTGATCAGGAGGAATATGAAACGCCTTAAAAGGTACCTGAGCATAGACTTTGATCCCATTCAATTCTCACTCCCCGCTCGATTTTTGTGAAACCCGGCCCCTCGGGGCCGGGGAAAATATCACATGGCTGCCTTCTGGAGGTCTTCAAAGATCTTTGCTGTGGGTATTTCTATTCCTCCTTCATCGACCGTTCCGAGCCAGGATGGAATAGGCTGTGGATCGCTCTTCTTGGAGATTATGAACAGAGTCGGCCAGGTGTCTGCGTGCCACGGAGATGGCCTGAACCATGCTGGATTGTCCTCGTTTGGCCAGTTGATCCAGTACTTCGTTGAGTATTCATACCAGTGGGCCGTGTAGAACGCCGGCACGCTCGGCATATCCCTGTAGATGATCTGCTGGATCCTGAAGTAAGCCTGTTTTCTCACCTCAGGATCGAGTGTAGAAACTGCTGTGTCAAGAAGTTTCAGCACCTCATCGTTGTCGTACCTTTCCCAGTCTCCAGCCCAGGTGACCTCTCCGATAGGAGCGGAAAGCCTCTTGTCGAGCACGAATCTGTAGATGTTGAATGGATGATCGAAACTTGGTCCAACACTCCAGGATATGATGAGATCAAAAGTTCCCTTGGTCATCCTGTCTGCCCACACGGAGAAGTCCGGGAATTCTGTTTTCACATCGATTCCGATGCTTCTCAGGTTCTTTGCGATCATCTCACACATCATCATCCAGTCGGTCCAGCCGTACGGGACGGAGATCGTGTAGGGGCCAAGTTTTGTTCCATTCGGTCCTACTCTCACACCATCCGGGCCTTTTTTGTACCCCGCTTCGTCCAGGATCTTGCTTGCCATCTCAAGGTTGGTCGGTATCCTGCCATCTTCCGTTCCGAAGGTCTTCCTGGCAAGATCGTAGTCTATGTACTGTTTGTACGGTTCGAACAGATCGATCACCATCGACGGATGAGCCTGGCTTCCATATCCGAAGTATGCTTTCTTGAGCATTTCGTTGTATGGAATTGCGTAAGCGATCGCCTTTCTCACAGCAGGGTCGTTCAGACCCGGTTTGGTGTTGTTGATGTACACGAATCCCACACCGTCCGGGATGAAGTACGGTTCCTTGCTGTACCATGTTCCAATGGGAAGTCCTTTCTTTTCCCAGAGTTCCCATACACTCGGAATGAAGAGGCCGTTCCAGTCGATGTCACCTCTTTCGAAGGCAAGACTTGCACTCGGGTTGTCCTTGTAGATGACGTGGGCCAGGTACTTGGGTCTTGGAAGTCCGAATATGTCCTTGCCCCACCAGTCATCGATTCTCTGATACACAAGAATGTTGGGATCGTAGTAGTAGAGTTTGTAAGGACCAGAAACAACCTGTTCTTCAGGTTTGTCGTTGATCCAGTCTTTTATGTTCATCTGTGCTCTGATCCTTTCGTAGACGTGTTTGGGCATCGGTTGTGCACCGAGGGAGTAGGAAAGGAACTGGAAGTAGTTGAGGTTTTCTTCTTTTGCTTTGAACTCGACTACTTTGGTGTCAACGGCTTTTACGTACTCAATGTAGGTGTCCCATCCACCACCGGGTCCTATACCGAGTTCCTTTGTCAGCTCCAGTGCATAGACAAAATCTTCCGCCGTGATCGGCACTCCGTCGCTCCATCTTGCCTCGGGTCTGATGTAGATTCTCAGTGTTTTGTCATCCACAAATTCGTACCTTTCTGCGATGACAGGAATCCAGGCGTCCCTTCCAAGATCGTACTGGAAAGCTGGAAGGTACATGAACTGATCTGTACCCCATGTGGACTGCGGTGCGTAGAGATTCCAGGTTGTGGCAGGTCCCCAGATGGCTCCACCGATGTAAACTGTGTCTTCACGAGGCAGAGAAACCTGTGCCATCAAACTGGACAAAGCCACGAGGACCAGTAGAAACACCAGAAACTTCTTCATAAAAACACCTCCCTTATGATGAAGTGAGTTAACCCACACTTTTCAAAAATTCCTCTATCACCAGTACATTTCCGCCAACAAGAGATGGTGCTACTTCCTTGAAGATCGTGTCTCTTATGAGAACGTCGGCGATCTCTCTGTCTGTTATCTTCTCAAGCTCTTTCTTTATGAAAGAGCCAAACGTTTCCCAGAGGTCGTTCACTATGCCTCCGAGAACAATAACACCCGGGTTCAAAAAGTAGATCACGTTCTTCAAAACAACTGCCACACAGCGAAGGTAATTATCCATGATCTTTCTCGCGCGTTCTTCTCCAGAAAACCACAACCTTTTGAGGTAGCGAAATTTCTCTTCGAGAAACTCACCTTGCAGATTTACCTTTTTTTCCACCTCGGCGATGAGTTTCGATATGGAGAGAAAATCCTCCACCTCCCTGTTACTGGAGATATCCAGAACGACGTGCCCTATTTCCCCAGCGGCGAAGTTCTTTCCTCTGACGATACTTCCATTCACCGAAATCGCACCGCCGATACCTTCACCAAAATAGAGAAAGAATGAAACACTGGAGCTTTTCACATCCTGAGAGAAGAACTCCTCAGCAAGAAGGGAAAGATTTGAATCGTTTTCTACCATCACATCGAACCCCAAACCTTCGAACTCCTTTTGAAAATCAACATCTCTCCAGCCAAGGTTCGGTGCATGGATCAACAGTCTCTTTTCAGTGTTCACTATTCCTGGAAGCGAAAACACCAGCTTTGAGATGCTCTCGTTCAGTGTATGGGTTCTGAGGATGTTCTCGTAAGATTCCTTCACTTTTTCTTTGAATTCTTCAAATACCCTTGGAGTGGGAAACCTTTCCACAATTCTCCAGGTTCCATCCAGGAAACCTACGGCCACAAGTGTTTCAAGAACTTCCACGTTGTATATGATCGCTGTGACAAACGATCTTGTAGGCCCATATGTCACAGCCCGTCTTCTTCGGCCCGTTGCCATCCCTTTTTCTTCTATTAAACCTTCGTTAATCAACTCCTCAACGATTCTCCAGATCGCACTCTGAGCAAGACCCGTCTTTTTTGCAATCTCAACTCTACTGTGTGGACCACTTTCTATCAGGTATCTCAAGATCATTCTTTTGTTTTCCTGTTTCATGGATCTGGGATTGAGTTTTTTGTGCACGAAAATGCCTCCCGATGAATTTTGTATCTTCCTCAGAAAGAAATTATAGCGATTGGTCTCAGAAAATACAAACACGATTAATGGGCATTTTCAGAATTTACAGACAAATATGTAGAATTATTTAGAATTATCGTTTGAATTCTCATGTTTTCTTTAAGTTACAACTGAATTCATCTTCAGAGGCTATTCGATGGATGATATCATTTTTGAGACAAAGGAGGGATGATTATGAAGGTTTCTCTCATCACCAAAGTTTTCCCGGAAGGTGAAAAAGTCTGTGCAGCTGTAATCGAGTATCCCGTTGAAATCGATGGGTGGAAACTCTCAACGGATCAGTTCTCGGTGAAGGTAAAAACGGGTGACACGTACTCTTCAAGAACGATCACGAAGGTGTACGCAAACAACAGCGGTGATATCTCCTTCAGCATTTTCAGCAATCGTGGAAAATTTGTGATTCTGGAACTCTCACCCAAGGATCCAAATGCAGGTACTCTGGTGTCCATTCCAGAAACATTCCTCAACACCCGTGTGAAACTGAACTACATCGTTTCACAGCTTGTTCCCGTTGTGGATGTGAATGGAAACACTGTGGAACCATTTACAGCAGAGCAGACAGGCGAAAAACACCTCATCATCGATGACTTTCTCTCTTTCACCTTTAAAGATCCAGAAACGGGGATAGAAATCCCTTACAGACTCTTCGTTCCAGAGGGAACAACAGACAGGAAATACCCGCTTGTGGTTTTCTTGCACGGAGCAGGTGAGAGAGGAACGGATAACTACCTGCAACTCGCCGGAAATCGTGGTGCCATCGTCTGGGCACAGCCAAGGTACCAGGTAACACATCCGTGTTTTGTCCTTGCTCCGCAGTGTCCTCCAAACAGCAGCTGGTCCACCCTGTTCACCGACAGGGCAAATCCTTTCAATCCAGAGAAACCTCTTCTTGCTGTCATAAAGATCATCAGGAAACTCCTCGATGAATACAACATAGACGAGGATCGAATCTACATCACGGGCCTTTCTATGGGAGGATACGGCACCTGGAGCGCTATTATGAATTTTCCTGATCTCTTTGCAGCCGCAATACCGATATGCGGGGGAGGAGATGTCAGTAAGGTTGAGAGGATAAAAGATATTCCCGTCTGGGTGTTCCATGCGGAAGACGATCCGATTGTTCCGGTGGAAAATTCACGCACACTGGTGAAAAAACTTTCAGAGATAGGTGGAAAAGTCAGGTACACCGAGTACGAAAAAGGATTCATGGAATCTCACAACTGGGATCCTCACTGGTCGTGGGCACCAACTTATGAAAACCAGCAAGTTATAGAGTGGTTGTTTGAACAAAGTAGATAGTTGTGGTAGAATTTAAGTGAAAACTCAACATCGAGAGAGCCCATCTGGGCTCTCTTTTTGATTCCTGAAGAAGGAGGGATGAACATGCCGGCAAAGGTGTACTTCACCGACATGACGACAAACCCGAACATGAACATGCTTCAGAAACTGGAACTTCTCCTGAAGAAGGTGGAACTCGAGAAGATCATCGAAAAGGGAAAGTTCGTGGCTGTGAAACTCCATTTTGGTGAGTACGGGAACCTTGCCTTCATCAGACCTCAGTACGTGAAGGTGATCGTTGACCAGATAAGAAATCTCGGTGGAAAACCCTTTCTCACCGATGCGAACACACTTTACACAGGTCACAGATCGAACGCCGTCGATCATCTGATAAACGCATATTTGAACGGTTTCACTTACGAAGTGACGGGAGCTCCTGTGATCATAGCCGATGGTCTGAGGGGAAGCGATGAGGTGAAGGTTCGAATCGATGGAAAATACGTGAAAGAAGCGAAGATAGGTGCTGCAATCGCTCTGGCTGATGTCATCGTTGCGGTGACACACTTCAAAGGACACGAGGCAACCGGATTTGGAGGCACGATAAAGAACGTCGGAATGGGAAGTGCCTCAAGGGCAGGAAAGATGGAACAACACTCCGATTCGAAACCGTACGTTGTGGAAGAAAAGTGCGTTGCCTGTGGAACATGTGCGAAATTCTGTCCGGTCGGAGCCATCACAGTTACGAAAGTTGCAAGGATAGACTACGACAAATGTATCGGATGTGGACAATGCATTGCGATGTGTTCTTACGGTGCGATGTCACCGAAGTGGGACAGTTCAACGGACTCTCTCAGCAAGAAGATGGCCGAATACGCAAAAGCCGTTCTGAAAGACAAAAAAGCGGTTTTCATTTCCTTCATCATGAACGTCTCTCCGGACTGTGACTGCTGGAACATGAACAAACCTCCTGTGGCACCAGACATCGGGATTGCCGTGAGTACCGATCCAGTTGCCCTGGATCAAGCGTGCATCGATCTTGTGCTTCAGAAAACTGGAAAGGATCCCTTCCTTGAGGTTCATCCAAACGTCACCTGGAAAACCCAGCTTGAATACGCAGAAGAGATAGGTCTTGGGACAAGAGAATACGAACTGGTGAAGGTGGCTTGTAATTTGAAATAAAAAGTGATTTAATAGTGTTGTCAACTCACATAAGGAGGTTTTATCGTGCGAAGATTTCTTTTGATCGGTATGGTTCTTCTAGCAGCTTTTGGGTTGTCCCAGGAAGAATGGGTCACGGAAAGTTTCGGGCCAATCACGTGGCAGCAACCATCAGACTGGCAGAAGACCCCTTCGCTGGGTTTGAACTCGACGGGCGTCTTCAAGGGAATGAGCGACGGACAGACTCTCACGCAGGGTGTTGGTGTGTTTTTCATCTACGATGCTGGTGTCGAAGAGTCGCTGGTTTCGGGACTGTCTCAGGATGCATCCCTTGTCGATCAGAAAGAGATCACCTGGAACGGTTTCAAAGGTCGTTACTACAGGTTTGAAGGAACAGATCTTGTCTTCGACGTCAGGGTGTTTCCAATGGGAATGAAGGATCTTGCCATCTGGAGTTTCGTGGCTGGAAATCCTCCAGAAGAAGATCTACAGAGCCTGGAAAGGATTCTTTCTTCCGTCAATGTGAGCGAACACGTCAGTCTCAGTAACTGGAAATCATCGAACGATATCCTTGAGATTTTTCAGAGTGGAAATCACATCGAAGGGTCACTCGGAGAAAGAATGATAGAAGGGGTCATGATCGAAAACAACATCTTCGGCTGGTGGAAGAGGGTGGATTCGCCAGGAACACTGGGACCTTCAAAATTCTGGGATGGTGCCTTCAGTGGTAGAGTCGAAGATGGAAGGCTAAATCTTTTGTTCTCCGATGTGGAAGACCCATTCTCCATATCAGATGGTACTTCCGTTGTGTTTGAGAACGTCTCAGGTGAGATAAAACATCTTCCAAAAGAGTCAGTATCCATCACCGAGTCTCTTTTCTGCAGAAGCGTATACGAAAACACTCCCTTCGCCACCGACGACACGTTCAACCTCTTTGACAAAAGAATCGTCATGTGGAGCAATACGGATCCCTTTGAAAACTCCCACATATTCAAATGGGAATGGTACGATCCCAGTGGAAATCTGAGAGAAACCGTTTACTACATCGTTGCCCCGGTGGTTGAGACAGGATACGATTACTACGACAGCGTGTGGGGCTGGATACCGTCAGATGGCCTTGGTGAAAAGGACCTTGGAAACTGGAAGGTGTCTTTCTACATCGACGGTGAAAGAACCGCTGAAGGGACTTTCAAACTCTCCAGGGAAGTTTCGATGAAAACCGTTGAAACGGATACTTTCAAAGTGGATGTTCCCAGTTACACCTACTACGAACTCTCCGAAGGTATTCACTACTTCATATTCGACATCGCCGATCTGACCTTCGCGGAAATCCACTATGAAACCGAGCCTCTTGAAAACGGAGAAACCGTCAAAACACCAAATTACGAGGTCAACTTCATAGAAAGCTCCATGCCCGATTACGAAACGGGGCAGAATTTTCTCTTCTGGATTGTTCAGTTTCCAGAGAAAGAGGGACAGTATCTCTACATGAGTTTTTACGCCCTCGAAGAGGATTTCAAGAGACTGGAGAGTGTGTTTGAGAAGATCCTGAACAGTCTGGAACTGAAATGAAAATCCTGATCACCGGAAGGCCGGGTGTTGGAAAGACCACACTCATCAAAAAGATCTCAAGCCTCCTGCAGAATGCAGGAGGCTTCTACACTGAAGAAATGAGAGAGAAGGGAAAGAGGGTTGGTTTCAAAATAGTCACCCTTGATGGAAGAGAGGGAATCCTCGCGAAGGTGGGATTTCCCTCTCAGCACCGGGTGGGAAAGTACGGAGTGAACCTGAAAGATCTGGAAGAACTGGGAGTCGATTCGGTGGAAAGAGCACTTGAAGAAAAGAGTGTTGTGATCATAGACGAGATAGGTAAAATGGAACTTCTCTCCGAAAGATTCAAAAGGGTTGTTGAGAAGGCCTTCAACAGCGAAAAAGATCTCATTGCAACGATCAAAAAATCAAGTGACCCGTTCGTGGAGAAGATCAAAAACAAAAAAGATGTTATCATCTTTGAGTTGAACGAAAGAAACAGAGACCTTCTCCTGAAGAGGATACTGGACATGTTAAAATCTAACCGAGGTGTCGGAGAATGATAAGGGTTCTTTTCAATTTACTCAAGACCATACCACCCCTGGGAAAACATACTTTTCAGGTCGCTTTTCTTGCCTTTCAAATCGCCGAAAAACTGAATCTGGACACCTCAACTGCCCTCCTCTCAGGCTTGCTTCACGATCTTGGTTTGATCCTCCCATACGATGGTGAAAAGACCATCCTGGACGACATGGACAACGCTTTCATCATCATAAAGGACACCCCTGGAAAACCTCTGCACCTTCACTCCATACTGGGCAGTTTCATAACGGACTATGTGGAAAGACTCAAGTTTCTGTCTCCTATCGTTTTGAAGCACCACTTTCCTGCGTTTCATCTGGACCCATCCAGGAACGAGGACATGTACGCAAACGTGGTGTTCATATCGGATCAGGTCTCAAGATACGTGATGATCAACCATGATACCGAACCAAAAGAGATACTGGTTCCTCTTGAAGAAATGAAGAGTTTTTTCTTCCCGGAAGTCTTCGAAGCATGCCGGGAAATCCTTCTGAAAGAGTTCACCCAGTGGCAACTTGAACACATCCTCACCGAATCCACAATTGATTTCCTTCAAGAATACGTGACGAACTGTCCGGAATGCACAGCGGAAGATGTTACTCAGTTTGGAAAGATCGTTTCTTTCATAATAGACGCCAAGAGCGAGTTCACCAGTGAGCACACCTGGAGGGTTGCAAACATCGCAAAGGAAATGGGAAAAGCATCTGGAAAGGATGCTGAAAGCCTCTTCAGAGCGGGACTGTACCATGACATAGGAAAAATCAGTGTGAACTACAGGATACTGGAAAAACCAGCAAAGCTAGATGAGGAAGAGTTTCGGGTGATGAGAAAACACGTGTACTTTTCTTATCTCATACTTCTTCCGATGAACAAGGAAGAATGGTTTCTGCCTGCTGTAAGGCACCACGAAAGGATCGACGGTTCTGGATATCCCTTCAAGTTGAAAGGAGAGGAAATGAGCCCTGAAGATAAAATCTTGCAGGTGGCAGACGTGTTCAGCGCTCTCATGGAAAAGCGACCCTATCGTCCTAAGATGGATGTGGAGAAAGCCATGAATATCATCAGAGACGAGGTAAAGGAGGGAAAACTGGACAAGGAGGCCTTCGAAATACTCGGATCAACAGTGAGGGAGTTGAATTTTGAAGAATTGGAAGTGGGAAAAGAGTTGAGGCAAGAAATGAAGTCCTTTCTGGACAGAGTCGTCGAAAGGTTTGGAGATTATGTCCTCTAGCAGGGGTGAAAACATGGTTCTGGTGAAGAAGTTTTCCTTCGAGGCTGCACACAACCTGGTGAAGTACCACGGAAAGTGCGAAAGATTGCACGGTCACACCTACAGACTCACCGTGAAGGTGGAAGGCCCTCTGAACGAGGAAGACATGGTCATGGACTTTGCAGAACTGAAGAAAATGGTGGAAGATCGGGTGATAAAGAAACTGGACCACAGTTATCTGAACGAGTTGTTCGAGCAGCCGACCACTGAAAGAGTCGCCATCTGGATCTGGGAACAACTCTCAGGTCCCCTCAGAGAGTGTGGTGTTCGCCTTGTGGAGATAGAACTGTGGGAGACCGAAACGAGCGGTGTTGTGTACAGAGGTGAGAAGGTTTGAAAGACGTTCAGAACGAGAAAGACACGAGGATGGTGCCACTGAAGAAGGTGGGAATAAAAGATCTCAGCTGGCCCTTGAAGGTACTGTTGAAAGGAGACGGATACCAGCCAACCGTCGCACAGATAAGTTGTTCGGTGGATCTTCACAGAGAAAAAAGGGGTATTCACATGAGCCGTTTCATAGAGGTGCTGAACGGACTGGAAGAAATCACGCCTCACATTTTCGAAAAGGTTCTGGACGATCTCATCGTCACCATGGAAGCAAAGAGAGCACATCTTGAGATCCGCTTTCCCTATTTCGTGTGGAAGGAGTCTCCCGTCACACGGAAAGTTTCCCCTCTGAAAGTGGACTGTTTTGTTGAAGCCGAAAAGGAAAAGAACTTCTCTTTTAAAATAGGAGTCAGGGTTCCGGTGCACAATCTATGTCCCTGTTCGAAGGAAATCAGCGACTATGGTGCCCACAATCAGAGGGCGTTCGTTGAGATACACGTGAGAACGAGAAAGTTCATATGGTTCGAAGATCTGGTTGAGATAGCCGAAAGGAACGCGAGCGTTCCCCTTTACACCCTTCTCAAAAGGCCCGATGAGAAATTCGTCACAGAGAGAGCCTACGAGAATCCAAAGTTCGTGGAAGACGTGGCAAGGGACGTTGCCCTCGATCTGGAGAAGGATCCAAGAATCACCTGGTACAGAGTCTACGTGGAGAGCATGGAGAGTATACACAATCACAACGCGTTCGCATGTGTGGAGAAAGGAGATTTTGTTCTGGAGGGTTGATGGGCATGATTTACACGACTCCATGGGAGAGAAAACTTGTATTCGACAGAACGCTGATCATGGGCATAATAAACGTTACACCGGATTCTTTCTACGCAGGTTCAAGGAAACAGAGTGTGTTGGAGGCCGTTGAAGCGGCAAAGAAGATGGTGAAAGAAGGAGTCGACATAATAGATGTTGGCGGAATGTCCACCAGACCTGGCTCGGATCCCGTCGACGAAGAAGAGGAAATGAACAGGGTCATCCCCGTGATAAAAGCGATCAGATCCGTAACGGATGTACCGATATCCGTGGACACCTACAGATGGAGGATCGCTTTGAAAGCCATAGATTCAGGAGCCGACATCATCAACGACATCAGTGGTTTCCAGTTCGAACCCGAGATAGTGGAGGTTGCATCGAACAACAGGGTACCGTACGTTCTCATGCACATCAAGGGAACGCCGAAAACGATGCAGGAAAATCCCTTCTACGAAGATGTCGTGGAGGAAATAAAAGGATACTTCCAGGAAAAGATAGACTATCTCAAGGAAAATGGTGTGGACCAGATCGTGCTGGATCCTGGCATCGGATTTGGCAAGAGATACGAGGACAACCTGGAAATTTTGCGCAGGATAGACGAATTCAAAGAATTCGATTTTCCTCTGCTCGTTGGTGCCTCGAGAAAATCTTTTATAGGCATCACGATGGGAAACGTTCCACCGGAAGAAAGACTGGAAGGCACCCTTGCCGTCACTGCTTACTGCACGATGAAAGGTGTTGATATCCTCAGAGTACACGATGTGCTACCGAACAAAAGAGTCGTAAAAATGATGGAGGCGATACTCTGGCGAAAGTGGTGATAGCACTCGGAAGCAACCTGGGAGACAGAGAGATGAACCTGAAAACAGCCATTGTGAAGATGAAAGAACGCGGCATGTATATCGAAAAACTCTCCTCGTTCGTTGAAACGGAACCCTATGGATACACCGATCAGCCAAAGTTTCTGAACGCTGTGTGCCTTGTGGAAACAGATCTTTCACCCCGAACCCTTCTTAACACTCTTCTTGAGATAGAAAGAGAAATGGGAAGGGTCAGAACGGTCAAATGGGGCCCCAGGGTGATAGACCTCGATATCGTGTTCTATGAAAATCTCATCGTGAACGAGGAAGGATTGATCATACCACATCCTGACGCTCACAACAGACTCTTCGTTCTGGAACCCCTGAGCGAAATAGCTCCGGACCTCGTTCATCCTGTTTTGAAAAAGACCGTGCAAGAACTGCTGATAGAACTCAAACAACGAATATAGATCTCGGCAGAGTGGTGAGGATTTCGCACCCCTGTTCTTTCAGAACCACATCCTCCTCTATCCTTATGCCGAACTCTCCTTCCAGATAGATTCCGGGCTCTATGGTGACGACCGCATTTTCGGGAAGGGAAGACTCGTTTCTAAAACTCACCGCCGGTCCTTCATGGACCTCCAGACCTATTCCATGTCCCAGACTGTGTCCAAAGAACTCCCCATATCCTTTCTCAACGATAAACTCTCTTGCGAACGAGTCGAGCTGTTTTCCCGTCAGTCCTGCCTTTGCGTTCTTCAGTGCTCTTTCCTGAGCCTCGAGAACGATTCCGTGTATCTCTTTCACTCGATCAGAGGGTTCACCTATGCAGACGACGCGTGTGATATCAGCACAGTAGTTCTCGTAAACTGCTCCAAAGTCGATGACGATCACGTCTCCTCTTTCAACGACCTTTTCAGTTGGCCTCCCATGAGGCAGGGCAGAACGCCACCCGGAAGCCACGATGGAGTCAAACGCCGTTTTCTCCGCCCCTTCTTTCTTCATCGTGTACTCAAGAAGAGCGGCTATTTCCTTTTCCGTCGTTCCTGCTCTTATCTGCTGGATCGTCTCAAGGAAGGCCCTCTCAGATATCTCTATCGCTTGCTTGATTTTTTCGATCTCTTTTTCGTCTTTGATCATTCTCAGGCTCTTCACCTCGTCATCAAAACCAATGAACTTTCTCTTTCCGAGAGCGGTTGAGATCTTTCTGAACATGGAAAGAGAAAGCCTTTCTTCCTCAAGGGCGATCACCTTTATGTTGAGATCCTTCACCACGTTTTTCAAAACTCCGATGAAATCACCGTCTTTTACCTCCCGGACTTCAAAATCAGTTTCCTGCTTGGCCTGGCTGGTGTACCTCGGATCGGTGATGAGGAGTCTTGCGCTTTCAGAGATCAGAATGATGGAAAAGGACCCTGTGAAACCAGAAAAGTATATTGAAGAAGCCCTCGAGGAGTTTTCGACGTTCACGATCAGAAAGGCATCCGCTCCTTTTTTCATAGCCAGTTCCATCGCCCTGTCTGCTCTTTCCATTTTGTTTCCCTCCTCAGACGTTTTCAAACTGGATCCGATAGAGCCTGTAATACACACCTTTTCTTCCGAGCAGTTCGGAGTGAGTACCTTTTTCCACTACTCTGCCATTATGAATCACCACTATCTCGTCTGCGTCCCTTACAGTTGAAAGCCTGTGGGCTATCATTATCACCGTTCTTTCTTTTGAGAGTTCTCTCAGGGATTCCTGTATCTTCATCTCCGTTATCACGTCCACGTTGCTTGTGGCTTCGTCCAGGATGAAGATCTTCGCGTCGAACAGCACCGCCCGTGCGAGAGCTATGAGCTGTCTTTCTCCAGCCGATAGAGTGGTTCCCCTCTCCACGATCTCGTAGTGAATTCCTCCCGGTAGCCTTTCGATTATATCCATTGCGTGCACCCTTTCCAGGGCTCTTAGGACCTCTTTTTCCGGTATTCTCTCGTCGAAAAGCCTGATGTTATCCAGTATCGTTCCACTGAAAAGCATCACATCCTGAGGAACTGCAGCAATTTGCCTTCTGGCAACTTTCAGATTGTACGCAAGCAAGGGTATTTCATCGATGAGTATCCTTCCCTTCTGAGGAATGTAGAGGCCGTTTATCAAACTCATCAGAGTGGACTTTCCTGCACCCGTTTCTCCAACAATGGCGTAGAGCTTTCCAGGATGGAACTCCAGATCAACGTCTTTCAAGACCCAGTTTTCACCATCGTAGGAGAACCAGACCTTTTCAAAACGAAGAAGTCCTTTTGAAATCTGGCCGGGACCATTCGGATCTCCCACCGTTTCCTTCTCTTCCTTTAAAAGGTTCAGAATCTTCTCAGAGGATGCCATGGAATTCTGTATTATATCGTACTTTTCAGAGAGATCCCTGAGCGGCCTGAAGAACATGTCAAGGTAAGAAACGAAAGCATAAAGGGCCCCAAAACCCAGGGTGCGATCTGCGATGTATCTGGCACCGTACCATATGACCAGACTGACTCCTAGAAAATAGAGGAAGTCCATGAGAGGCCTGAAGATTCCAAAGACATAGAGCTGCTCCATCAGGGACCTGTAATAAGCCTCCGAAACGTGAGAGAACTCTTCTTCTTTGTGTTTTTCGAGATTCAGGATCTTTATGATGTTCACACCCGCTATGTGTTCTGCCAGAAAGGCGTTGAGGCGGGCAAGGTTGGTTCTGACTTTTCTGTAAGCCCTTCTATCGAAGTATCTGAAAAGCAGTATCGAGATGGCTATAATCGGAAGAAGGTAGTAAACGTGACCAAAGAGCTCCCTGCTGATCTGAACGAGAGAAAAAACCACAGCCCCGAGCAGAAGAACATCCATGATCACACTCGTGACGACAGAGGAGAAAAACTCCTGGATGTTCTGAGTGTCGTTGACGATTCTGGTGGTGACTACACCGGAAGGTATCTTCGTGAAGAAAGAGTAGGGAAGAGAAACAACGTGGGAAAATACATCCCTTCTCATAAGAAGTACGATCTTTGCTCCGGCGTATCCTGTTACGTAAGTGCTGGCGAAGCCAAAGAGAAAGGAAAGCCCTCTTATTCCCAGTATGATGAAAGCGGTCGTAACAATTCCCTGGAAACGCTCGGTGATCGTCAGACCCTTTCCAGTCAGGAAGGTGTCGATCGCCGTTTTCATGAGACGGGGTGGAAGAATCTCCAGTACTGTGAGGGCAAGCGACAGAACGGTTCCCACAAGAAAAAGGTACCAGTATTTTCCTGCGTATCTCAGCAGAAATTTCTCCGGACTCAAACTCACCACCTCTGACTTGATATTTTACCACTTTCGTGTGCTATAATTGAACGTGAAAAATCTATTACAGGGAGGGAGACAGCATGAAAAAGTTTCTTGTGTTTCTTCTGGCAGTGGTTGCAGCAGGGTTGTTCGCCTTCTCAATGGAGGACCTGAAGGTCACGGTTTTTGGAAATTATAACTTCGCTGTTAACGTTTCTTCCACACCAACGACCGTTGAGGCTACAGCCGCTAATTATCTGGACTTTGGATTGGACCTCACTTATCCTGTAGCAGAAAATCTGGATCTGGGGCTTGGCCTTGGCTTTGCCTGGCTTCTTAACTCTGAAGCATCTCCTCTTATTTCGACAGATGGTACACCCAGCCAAAACGCCCTTGATCTCTTCGCTGTCTTCAAGTACTCCGTTGAACTCGACAGGGAGTCCAAGATCGTCATAAGAGGATTCGGTGGTGCCAGCTGGCCAATGGAAAAAATTGCCTTTGACAGAGTCGGATGGGTTTTTGGAGCAGGAGCGAACTACACAAGGTACTTTGAGGACTTCATTGTAGGGTTCGGTGCCGGTGTTGAGATGAGGATCTATGGTAAAAACAGTGTCATAGCCGTTCCTGTGGGAGCCAACTTCGAGATCAACTTCTGATACACATTCAACACGGAGAAAATATGGGGGCGTTTGCCCCCTTTGTTTTGGGCAGGTGATGGGGTTTGGACAAAGAAAAATATATAAAAGGTATTGAAAAGGCTCTACAGAGAATAGCCGTTCGGGATTTGAAGGATGTGGACATCTCCGAGATATGGATAGAGACGGCTCTGCCCAGGGATCTCATTAAAGAGATCTTGAAGGAAGAAAGTCTGAATATTCCACCGGGAATTGAGAGCATAAGAGACGGGAGGGAAATTCTCTGGAAAAGGTCTGGTTCCTGAGAGCAGAAAACTACGAAGATGCATACTCGAAACTCAAAAAATTTCTGAGCGAGCACTTCTCAGACCTTTTTTCTCCAGGAGATCGCGTGCTTGTCAAGCCGAATCTCATCTCTGCAAGAAGACCAGAAGAAGCCGTCACAACACATCCTCTCATTCTAAAAGGTGTGCTTGAGTTTCTGATCGATCTTGGAACAAAGCCCTTCGTGGGAGACAGCCCCGCCTTCAGCAGTTTCAAAAGGGTGGTCAGGGTCACAGGTGTTGAGGATGTCTGCACAGAACTGAAGGTTCCATGCGTTCCTCTGGACGATCCTGTGGAAGTGAACGGTGAGATATTCCAGAAGATAAAGATCTCAAGAAAAGTGCTGGAAGCGGACAAAGTTGTCAACCTTCCAAAGCTTAAGACCCATTCCCAGATGGTGATGACGCTTGGTGTGAAAAACACCTTCGGATGCGTGGTGGGACTTGAGAAGTCTTCCTGGCATATGAGGGCAAAGAACTACGACGACTTTGCAAACCTTCTGATAGACATTCACCGCATCGTTTCACCGATTCTTACGATCCTCGATGGGGTTGAAGGTATGGAAGGAAACGGGCCCACAAACGGAAAAAAGAGATTCTTCGGTGTTGTAGGTGTCTCAAGAAATGCCTTTGCACTCGATGAGGCTGTTTGTAGGGCACTGGGAGTAGATCACTTCGTTTACACGGTGAAACACTCAAGAAAGAGGAAACTGGTGCCTGATTACGAAACAGTCGGCCACTTTCAGGCTTCCATAGAACTTCCTTCCACCGTTTCCACGCTCGACAGACTTTCAAGAACTTTTTCGAGATTCTTTGTAAAGTATCCCAGAATAGACACAGGAAAATGTGTGAAGTGTCGCCTGTGCGAAGAGAGATGCCCCGCCTCGGCGATAGACATCTCCTCCCAGAGGATTGATTATCAAAAATGCATAAGGTGCTACGTCTGTCACGAAGTGTGTCCCCACGATGCCATAAAACTTGTCAGAAATTTCCTGCGATAGGCATTATATAAGAAACGCATATATTGAAGATACTGGAAATTTGATGATATAATTATTCCGAGATTGTTGAGAATGATTCTCAAAAAGGAGGAAGGTCGATGAGACTTTCCAAACTCATCCCGGGTGTTCGAGCAAGGATCAAACGCCTGGAAATTCCTGGAGAACTCAATGAGAAACTCGTGGGTATGGGTTTTATCCCGGAAGAAGAGATAGAGATCGTTCGAGTGGCACCCTTCGGTGATCCCATAGTTTGCAGAATTGGAGAAAGGAACATCACCCTGAGAAAGAAAGAGGCGGATTTCATAGAAGTGGAAGTGCTGTCTGAGGAATTGCCGCTTCTTCTTGCAGAAGATGGAATCTATGAAATCACAGATTTGAAAGGTGGAAGAAGGTTTCTGACCAGAATGAAAGCCCTTGGAGTGGAAAAGGGAAAGAAGATATCGGTTTTGAGGGGAAGGTACAACATGGAAGGAAAAGAGATACCACTGGGGCGAGGAGAGGCCATGAAGATCTGGGTGAGGAGGGTCGATGATGCCGGTGAAGAGTCTGACCCGCAAAAGTGAAACTGCCACCGTAAAGGTTGCACTCGCTGGCTGTCCAAACGTTGGAAAGACGAGTTTGTTCAATGCACTAACGGGCACAAAACAGTACGTTGCGAACTGGCCCGGAGTGACTGTAGAGAAAAAAGAAGGCTCTTTCACCCACAGGGGTTATAGAATAAACCTGGTTGACCTTCCCGGAACCTATTCCCTTGGATATTCCTCGATAGATGAGAAGATAGCACGGGATTACATCCTGAAAGGCGACGCGGATCTTGTTGTGGTCGTTGCAGACTCCGTCAACCCGGAGCAGAGTCTCTATCTGTTGCTTGAGATCCTCGAGATGGAAAAAAAGGTGATCCTTGTCCTTACCGCCATAGATGAAGCCAGAAAACTTGGTATCAAAATCGATCGGTACGAACTTCAAAAACACCTTGGAGTACCTGTGGTTTTCACCTCCGCCGTCACCGGTGAGGGAATCGAAAAACTCAAAGATAGGATCGTTGAGTACCACGAGGAAAACGATGTTTTTCACAGGATAGTGATAAAGTACGAGGAAAAAGTAGAATCGAAAATATCGCAGATCGAAAGTGTTCTGAGAGGGAAAAAGATTGGAGTGAACCCAAGGTACTTCGCTTTGAAATACCTTTCGGGCGATCCGGAGTTCTACAATGAAGGAGTGAAACTTGGACTTCCAGAATTGAGTGAGGAAGAGAGAATAGCCTACCGTCTTCTCATCTCAAAGAAAAAGCGAGAGTACATCGAAAGTATTGTGAAAGAAGCGTATTCCAACGCGAAAGGAAAGCCTTTGTCTCTGTCGGAAGCGATAGACCACGTTCTGACACACAAATTCCTGGCCTTTCCCCTCTTCTTTGCCCTGATGTATCTTGTGTTCAAATTCACCTTCGATATAGCACAGGTTTTTGCAGACCTTCTCGACCTTGCCTTCTCACACCTCGGATCTTTCGTGATAGCAACTTTTGGAGAAAACGCTATAACCTCTCTCATCGCCGACGGCATTGTGGGTGGGGTGGGAAGTGTCCTGGTGTTTGTTCCGAACATCTTTGCGATGTTTCTTGCACTCGGCTTTCTGGAAGAGAGCGGGTACCTCCCGAGAGCGGCCTTCGTGATGGACAGGATCATGGAGAAGTTCAAACTGAGCGGGAGGGCATTCATGTCACTCATTCTTGGGTTTGGCTGCAACGTGCCTTCCATCATGGCCACCAGATCCATAGACGACCCGAAAGAAAGGCTCGTTACGATCCTCATCGCTCCGTTCATGAGCTGCAGTGCAAGACTTCCCGTGTACCTTCTCATCCTGAGAATTTTCTTCCCCAAATCTTCCGCTGCCATGCTGTTTTTGATCTACTCTCTGAGTATCCTCGTCACACTCCTTTCGTCTGTCTTCATAAACTGGCTGTTCTATAGAGGAAGAACCTCTCCACTGATAATGGAACTTCCAAGGTACAGAATGCCCACCTTCAGAAATCTCTACATATACACCTGGAACAGGGGGAAGCATTTTCTGAGAAAAGCCGGAACGATCATCTTTGTTTCGGCAGTCCTCATATGGGTTCTGAGTTATTTCCCGGCAGGTGGGGACGTTGAGAAGAGTTTCTCCGCAATGATAGGGAAGTCTCTGGAGTGGATTTTCAAACCCTTTGGATACTCCTGGAAGGTGGTGACCTCCCTCTTCTATGGTGCTGTGGCCAAAGAGGTGATCGTCTCTACGATGGCGATGCTTTACGGTTTTGAAGAAGAAACGCTCCTTGGGGCGAAAGAGGCACTTTCTCTGGAGATGGATCCCGTCACCTCCATTGCCTTTCTTGTCTTTGTGATGGCGTACATTCCCTGCCTTGCAACGATCGCAACCATATACTCCGAGACGGGCAGTCTGAAGTGGACACTCTTTTCGATCGGATACTCCCTGACGGTTGCGTACGTGCTGTCTCTGATCGTGCTCTACGCTGGAAAGATGGTGGTGATGCTGGCATGAACATTCTGATGTTCATTCTGACATTGATTTCAGGTATCCTTTACTTGAAGAGTGACATCCTATTCGGCGTTTTTCTGGGAGTGGTCTCGATGGTTTTTCTCTATGGAACGTTCGAAACCTCCAGAGAAAAATATCGAGCACATCTGTTCGTTGGAAGTCTCATAGTTTTATTTTTTGCCGGAGTCAGTCTTCTTGAGTATCTGACGGGATTTTTGAGACCACTCCTCGGTGAGGAAAAAATCACACTGACACCTGGAAACTACGTTCTCTTTCTCACCGGCGCGATGGCCCTTTTCACGGTGATGAGAGGAAAGGTGAAGTCAAGATGAAACCTCTTTTCGTCGTGATCGTATTGATCGGTGTGTCGGTACTTGGTTTTGAACTGATTCTGGAATCCACTCCCACTCTGTACGATGTGGTGGAATACTACGCAGGAAACTGGTGTATATTCAGGATGGTCTACGATGGAACGATAGATCCACACAATCCACCACTTCTTGAGACGAACGCAACGGTCGTTGGAAAGGTGATAAAGTGGAAAATACCTGAGGAGAAATTGTTGGAAGTCTACGAAGCTGACTCTTCAATGAACCTTGTGGTGATACACGGAATGGATGCCAGAGAGTACACAGGGGAGATGACACCGTACAAAAAGGAGATCGTGAAAGTCTTCAAGGAGATAGGCGAAAGGCTGAAAGTGAACGTTTTTCTCTTTGTGTACCCAACCCTGGTGGCGGATCCTGAAAGATCGGCCGAGAGGTTTCTCGAACTGACCAGGAACATGCAAAACATCATCATTTTCGCCCACAGTATGGGAGGTCTGGTGGCAGAGCACATAGCAAGTAAAAAGCCTGATAATGTGAAAGGAATCGTCTTTTCCGGCACCCCACACCTTGGAAGCCCACTGGCCGATATCCTGTTCATCGATCCAGATCGATACGAAGAGGAACTCTTCGTCTCCAGAAAAGAAGCAGAAAATCTCAGAGCAGCTTTACTCGTTTCCTACGCAGGATTCAGTGTGACTTACGCACCCGGATACAAGTTCCTCCTCTGGGGAAGAAAACCGGAAGATTTCACAAAAGTGCCATTCGTGAATCTTGTGGGAATCATTCCTCTCGACAGTATCGAAAGCGTTCCAGAAATCCTGATGAACATGATCACAACATCCGCATGGGACACACTGGGACTCGTTGGTTTGAAACTGCTGGCAGATAGCGTATCCGTTTTGAAAGACGAATTTAAAAAGACGGATGGGATGGTTCCTTATGTCAGCGCATCCTACGGTGGAAACACTCTTGTTTTCAACGCCGATCACGAGGATCTGTATAAAAAGAAAGATATAATTTTTGAAGGACTGTCTTACCTGCTTTTGAGAATCATTGAAAAGTGATAAAATATTTCTTGAACGAAAGGGGGGATCATCATGAAAACAACTTTGATTTCCATTTTTTTATTCGGGATTTTGTTAACGGGTTGTATGCTAACCTCTGTTTTTCAAACACCACCTGACTTCAGCCCAGTTCAGGAAGAGGAGCTGCTGGATAGTGTGGTGGAAAATCAATCACCGGAATCAACAATCAGCACCATCTCCGCAGAAGAAGAAAATCTCCCTGAAGCAGACATCCACGGAACGGTCCTTTATGTCTCTCCCGCCTCAACAGACGTCACTGGTTTCATCAGCGTGTGGTTCGATCTCAAAGAGTTACTGGGTGAAAAAGCCTTTGGAGGTGATACTGTACATTTCTCCATCGATGTTCTTCAGATCAAAGAAGACCAGGCAACCATCACCATGAACATCTACGAGGAAACTTCTGGTAGCACCTCTCTCACACCAATAGCAACGGAGCTGCTGAGCAAAAACACATGGACGACCGTGGAAGGGTCCACGACCGTCCCCAATCTTAATAGTCTTCAGCTTCAGAGCTACCTTCTTGGCATCAAAGCCAGCGAGCCCGCAACACTTGATTTTTACATAGACAATCTCAAATTGGAAGTTGTACACAACCAAGAAGGCGGAGCGATCTGATCACGGGTATATCTTTCTTCCCTTCTCATCGGGAATACCAGTTCTTCTGTAGAAGTACGTGTTGATCACATCGCGCCACTCTTTTGCGTGTTCAAGTTGTGTGTGTAGACGCTCTCGTACCCTTTCAAAAACATCGTACGGGACCCTATCTTTTAATTCTTCCCACTTTCTTATGAACTTCTCCACTTCTTCCACACCTTCGAAGTGGAGATCGTACATCGCCTGAATCAACGTCTTTCCCGATTTCAACCGGTGGTCGTACCTCACCCTGTGGAAGAAGAGAAGAAGATCCTCGGGGCATGTGTTGATGTCGTCGAATATTTCCCTCCAGGGAGAGTGGTACTGGAGGGTGTAACCAGTTCCCCTGGAAGTTCTGTCGACACCGATCGCCTCCCAATTCGCCCTGTGATAGGTACCCCACTTCGAGTATTCGTAACCTTCCGGATTTGGTCCATAGTGGTGCCCCGGATTCACCATCCAGCCAAGCCCAAAGGGAGTGGTGTACTTCTCGTAAGTTCTGTGTGATTTCAAAAGCATGTAAGAGACGTTTCCCAGAACTTTCCTGTCGTCTCCAAAGGTGAGCCTTATCCAGTCTTCAACGATCTTTTCTATGTCTTCGTCTGGGTTCCACGCGAGTTTTCCAAAGGCGTAGAGATTGGCCTGTGCCAGATCGTGACCCGTCCAGTTCACACTGTCTCCGACGTTGGAAACACCGGCAAAACCGTTGTTCTCTCGACCAAAGAGGGTTCCATCCACGATCCTTTTCACATAGGAACCCTTCCCCTTTGCGAACGTATCGAACTCCAGTATTTCCTTCCAGAGGGTACCAAGAAAACACAGATGGATCTGCTGACCCGTGTACTCCTGAGTGATCTGAAGCTCCAGAATCTGATTCGTCTTTTCCAGACCACCAAAAAGAGGGTTGACGGGCTCTCTCACCTGAAAGTCCATCGGCCCGTACTTTATCTGAACGATCACGTTGTCGTCGAACTTACCATCGAGAGGTTTGAAATTGTCGTAAGCCGCCCTGGCCCTGTCTGTTTTGTAATCTCTCCAGTCCTGAAGACAGTTGTAGACGAACGCCCTCCATATCACAACACCTCCGAACGGAGCAAGTGCTCTTGCAAGCATGTTCGCTCCCTCTGCGTGATCTCTTCCAAACATGTGTGGGCCAGGATTGAACTCAGAATCGGCCTTCACGAGGAACCCTCCGAAATCCGGGATATAGTCGTATATTTCTCTTGCCTTTTCTCTCCACCAGCGAGCCACACGTTCATCGAGAGGATCGGCCGTGTCCAGTCCTCCCAGGTACATGGGAGAAGCAAAATTTATACTCAGGTACAGCCTGATCCCATACTCTCTGAAAAGGTCTGCCAGTCTTTTCAACTTCTTTAAGTAAACGGGCTCTATCAGCAAAACTTCCTGTTTCTTGACGTTCACGTTGTTTATGACCACGCCGTTTATGCCGATCGATGCAAGAAGCCTCGCGTAATCCCTTGTTCTCTGATTTACGATGATCCTGTTGTCTTTGAAGAAGATGGAGTTGCCCGCATATCCTCTTTCAACCGATCCATCGAGATTGTCCCAGTGATTCAGCATACGAAACTTTGCCTTTGGCTTTTCCAGAACATTCATTTTCTCTATATCCTCACCGAGTCTTATCCTTCTTATCAGATCGAAAACAGCGTACACGAGAGATCTCTTCGTCTTTCCGGTCACAACAAGAATCTTCGATCCGTTCCAGTTCTGTGTTCTCAAAATGAACCCTTCTTCGCCGGGATCTTCTTCGATCCCGAAGGGTAGAGAGTCCAAAGATCCTATCATGATGTACTTTTTCTTTTTCAGAGGTCTGGAGTGAAACCTTGGAGTGATGTCGAGTGATTTTTCAGAGAATTCTCTGATCTCGTTTTTCAGGGCAGAAGCGTCGGACTCCAGGATGGAAACACTCGAAAACCAGTCCTTCAAATTCGAAATGGTGTTCTCTGGAAGTTTTCTGTACTCCAGCCAGCACATCGTGTAATTCACGTTCTTTCCCTCCCTGGAAGTTTTGAAAACCCCCGGCGGGTGCCGGGGGCTGGTCTTATTTCTGCTCGATGAAGAACTGCATCGGCATGGCGTTCAGTGGTGTTCTCAGCACGTCGTCTGTGACAAGGAACTCCGGTACGTTTCTGAAGTTGTTCTTCACAATGGCAGGTGAGAGATTTTCTCCGACAGTTCCTATCATCCAGAGGTTCTCTCTGTGGATCCTCGTTGCCTCTTTCATGAGTTCTTTGATCTTATCAGGATCGGGTGTAGCGGCTATCTGGTAGTATAGATCGACGAGTTTGTAGACGATCTCGGGTGGTTCGGGTCCCTCGGGGATCTCTTCGGGCTCTTCTCCTCTTATGTTCTTTTCGATGTAGTAGGAGATCCATCCGCTCCATCCGATGTACCAGAAGTCTGCGATGTTTTCAGAACCCGGGAAGATGACCATCGGTGAGGACAGCGGCTGGGCTGCCCTGTCCATGTTCCAGACCATCGCATCGAAGTCACCAGCATCCGCTCTTTCATAGAATAGGGACCTCTCGACGTTTTCAATTTCTATCCAGACTCCTATCTGCTTCCAGTACTCCTTCACCATTGTCCAGACGTCAACATCGATTTGTCTACACACTGTCACAGTGAATCTCAGAGGTCTTCCATCCGGAAGGAGTCTGTACTCGTGCTTGTCGTCCCACTTCAGTCCCATTTCATCAAGCAGTTTGTTCGCCCTGTCTGGATCGTACTCGGCATAAGCCTTTTCCCACTCAGGATCGAAGTATGGAGATCCACTCACAAGAGCGGCCTGTCTTGGTTCTGCAAGACCGTTGAAGAGTATCTCGTTGATCTCTTCTCTGTTGATGGCAAGCGATAGGGCCTGCCTGAATCTCACATCGTTGAAGACTTTCCTCAGAACCTCATCGGAGTGTGCGTAGTTCAGAGAGATTCTGCTTACTGAACCGTTTGCAGCGATCCATTTCAGCACTCTGTAGCCTCCACTCTGAGCATTTTCCATGAGCAGTGTGAAGTTTCCTGCACCACCTGCAAGTCCTCCGATGTGCCTCCACTGCATGTCGATTTCACCGGAGATTGCCTTCAGGAGTATAACCTCGTCGTTTTTGACGTACTCGTGCCTCACGTAGTCTATGTACGGAAGCTGGTTTCCTTCGGTGTCAACTGCCCAGAAGTACGGATTTCTCTCGAGAACGTAGAACTGGCTCGTTGGATCGGTGATCGGTTTCCACGGTGAAAGTGTTGGAAGTTCGAGGTTTTCAAGGAAATCGTTCTTGTCGTCGAAGAGATCTACCCATGTGTTGTGCACACCGGGTACCATCTTCTTTTCTATCTCTTCCATCGGTGTGTACTTCGGATGGAACTGTTTCAGGTAGTGTGCGGGAGCTCCGGTGAAGCCACCGTACGGAACCTTCAGAAGGAAGAGTCCATAAGGTTTGCTGAACTCGAACTTCACCGTGTAGTCGTCGAGGGCTTCAACCTTCACACCCACGTTGTACCAGTCGGGCTTTGAAGGTGTGATATCGTCGTTTCCTATTATGTCCTCTACCCAGAACACGATATCGTGGGCTGTGTAGGGTTGACCATCTGACCACTTCACACCTTTTCTCAGGTGGAAGATGTAGACTCTTCCGTTTTCAAGAACCTCCCAGCTTTTCGCAAGACCCGGTACGAGTTTTCCTCCTTCTTTGTCCCAGAATGCGAGTTTCACCTCGATGAGTTTCGAGATACCCCACCTGTCGGACGGCCCTTTCCAGACTCTTCTCCATGTTCCGCCGTACTGTCCGATCTTTTCCACTGGCTGAACCACGAGCGGTTCCTCCGGGAGTCTCTGCTCAACGGGTGGGAGCTTCCCTTCCTCAACGAGTTTTGCCAACATGGGTGCTTCGTGATACTCCGTGATCCTCTTTCCCGTAGCCTTGTAGTAGTCCTCCGGTGTTGCGTAGAAGACCCAGGTGTCGTTGGCAGCAAGAGCGAAGACAACAAGGAACACAAGCGACAACAAGACAGAAAACCTTCTCACAGCTAGCACCCCCTCACAGAGTGATTTTCACACCTCTCAATTTCAGACTCTCAGCAAAATGACACGCCACGTAATGCGGGGTTTCCTCGGTTCCAAGATTTCTGAACTCCGGGTACTCTTCTTTGCAAATGCTCTTCGCGTAAGGACACCTTGGATGGAAGTAGCAGCCGGACGGAGGATTTGCTGGATTAGGTACTTCTCCTTCTATCGGTACGAGTTCTTCCCTGAAATCTGGATCGGGCTTTGGCACAGATCTCAGAAGGGTTTCCGTGTAAGGATGTTTGGGATTTTCGAAGACCTCTTCTGTACTCGAGAGTTCCACGATCTTTCCCAGGTACATCACAGCAACCCTGTCGGAAATGTGTTCCACCACACTCAGGTCGTGTGTAATGAAAAGATAGGTGAGACTGAACTGCTCCTGAAGATCCATCAGAAGGTTCAGTATCTGCGCTCTGATAGAGACGTCCAGAGCAGAGGTCGGCTCGTCACAGACGACCAGTTTCGGTCTCAGTGCGATGGCTCTTGCTATGACGATTCTCTGTCTCTGTCCACCAGAGAAGGCGTGTGGGTACCTTATCATGTACTCTGGTCTCAAACCAACTGCCTTCAGAAGTTCCGCTACCCGATCTTCCAGTTCCTTTCCCTTCGCGATCCCATTCACCAGAAGTGGCTCTCCGATGATCTCTTTGACCTTCATCCTGGGATTCAGTGAAGTGTACGGATTCTGGAAAATCATCTGCATGTACCTTCTGTAAGGCTTCAACTCATCCTTGTGAAGTTTTGCAAGGTTCACAGATTTTCCATCCACGTGGAGGATGACATCTCCATCCGTGGGATCTATCGCCCTGAGTATGCTTTTGGCGGTAGTTGTTTTTCCACATCCACTCTCACCAACGAGTGCCAGGGTCTCACCCTCTTTTATATCGAAACTGATATCATCGACCGCTTTGACGTATCCCACGACCTTCTTGAAAAACCCCTTTGTCAACGGAAAGTATTTCTTCAGTCCTTTCACTTCGAGTAGTTTCATTCTTTTTCCCCTCCATAAAGGAAACACTTGACTTTGTGTCCAGGCATTACTTCTACCTCAGGAGGTTCTTTCACATCACACAGACCCTTCATGAACCTTTCACATCTGTTGTGGAACTTACAACCAGTTGGAAGATTATACGGATCTGGCACCATACCTCTTATGGTTTCGAGCCTGGTCTTTCTCACTCCGATCTTCGGAATGGATCTCAGCAGAGCCTGAGTGTAGGGATGAAGCGGATTCTTGAAAAGTTCGAAGACTTCAGCTGTCTCCACGATGTTTCCAAGGTACATCACAGCTACTCTGTCCGCCATCTGAGCCACAACACCCATGTCGTGCGTGATAAGAAGGATCGAAGATTTGTATTCTTTCTGCAGTTCTTTCATGAGATACAGTATCTGAGCCTGTATGGTCACGTCCAGAGCGGTTGTGGGTTCGTCAGCTAGAAGCAAAGTAGGATTCAAAGACATGGCCATCGCTATCATACAGCGCTGGAGCATTCCACCGGAGAGTTCAAAGGGATACATGTCCACCACCTTTTCAGCGTTTGGAATCTTCACCTTTTTGAGCATCTCAACAACCCGTCGTCGGGCCTCTTCCTTTGAAACGTTTTCGTGCAGCAGGATTGCTTCCATCATCTGAGCACCGACCGTGTAAACCGGTGAAAAGGACGCCATTGGTTCCTGAAAGATCATGGATATATTCTTTCCCCTAATGTCTCTTATTTCTTCACCCTCAGGATCCAGTTTTGCCAGATCTATCGCTTTTCCATTCCTGGAGAACACGATTTCACCGGATACTATTCGAGCGCTCTCCGGAAGAATCCTCAGAATGGACTGAGCGGTGACACTCTTTCCACAACCACTCTCTCCAACCAACCCCAGGATCTCTCCTCTTCGAATGTCAAACGATACACCATCGACGGCCTTCACCGTTCCTTCTGTCAAGTAGAAGTAGACCCTCAGGTTTCTTATTTCAAGAACCTTTTCCATGACTCTCCTCCCTTCACGTCTTGTATGGATCGGCGGCGTCCCTCAGCCCGTCTCCGACGAAGTTGAAGCACAAAACGGTGACGATCACAAACAGACCGGGTATCAAAAGCCACGGGTAGAGTGCAACGGTCCTGATGTTCTGAGCTTCCTGAAGGAGAACTCCCCAGCTAATAGCAGGTGGCCTCAACCCCAGACCAAGGAAACTGAGCCCCGTCTCACCCAGTATCATTCCAGGAACAGCGAGCGTGGCAGATGCTATGAGATGACTGGTCAGAGATGGCAGCATGTGTTTGAATATGATTCTCCATTCGGAGGCTCCAGCGAGTCTTGCCGCAACAACGAAATCCTCTTCTTTGAGAGAGAGAAACTTACTCCTCACAACCCTTGCAAGTCCAGTCCAGCCTATCAGCGAGAGAATCACCGTGATAGCGAAGTAAACCTTTATCTGAGACCAGTACCTTGGAAGAGCAGCAGCGAGCGCCATCCAGAGAGGAATGGTCGGAATACTGATGATGAACTCTATTACCCTCTGTATGAAGTTGTCAACCTTGCCTCCGTAGTATCCGGAGATGCCCCCTATGACGATCCCCAGAACCATGCTGATGAACACCCCGACCAGCCCGATCGTGGTGGAGATTCTCGCACCGTACAGGATTCTGGAGAAAACATCCCTTCCGAGTCTGTCCGTTCCAAAGAGAAAGACCACACCATCTTCCACTCCGAAGAAATGAATATTTGACTCCCAGACGTTCCAGAGTTTGTACTTGTCACCATGGACGAAGAATTTAATTCTATATATCTTCGTTCTGTCTTCTTTGTAGATCCTTCTGAAAGTCTCCGGATCTCTTTCCATCTTGTAACCATAAACGAACGGGCCTATGAATTTTCCCTCGTGGAAAAAGTGTATCCTCTGAGGAGGAGCGTACACGTATCTTGCGAAGATTCTGTTCGGGTCGTATGGGGAGAAGAACTCACAGAAAATTCCCAGCACGTAGAGAATCCCTAAGATGATCAGACCAATGATCGCGAGTTTATTTTTCTTGAACCTCCACCACATCAACTTCCACTCGGACGCAAGATACAACTCCTCCACCTTTTCCTTGTTCTTCCGCTTCTTCCACACACCTATCACCTCATTCGAATCTTATTCTGGGATCGAGCCAGGCAAGCAGGATGTCGGATATGAGAGTACCTATGATCGTGAACACACTCAAAATCAGAACGAGACTACCGGCAAGGTACATGTCCTGGGACGTGAGCGCATCGAGAAGGAGCGTCCCCACAGTGGGAAGGTTCAGCACAATACCGGTCACCACCGCTCCCGAGACTATCTGTGGAAGCGCCCAACCTGCGGTGGAAGCAAATGGAATAACCGCCACCCTCAGAGGATACTTCCAGACGAGTTCCCTCTCAGGAACACCCCTGGCCCTCGCAGCAACCACATAGGGCTTGTTTATCTCATCTAAAAGATTTGCCCTCAGAACCCTTATGAGACCCGCCATACTTCCTGTACCTATGACAACAACAGGGATCCATATGTGCTTCAAAAGATCAACGAACTTTGCCCAGGACCAGGGAGCATGTGCGAACTCAGCAGAGAACAAACCTCCCAGGCTCACACCTGTTGTCACGAACACCACCCACAGGAGGATCAAAGCGAGCAGGAAGTTCGGTGTGGCAAGCCCTATGTAACCCAACACCGTGAAGATGTAATCACCCATGGAGTACTGATGTGTTCCAGAGTAGACACCTATGAGAAATCCAAAGACCCAGGCGAAGGCGGTTGAGAGGATGGAGATCAGTATTGTCCACCAGACCCTCTGATTCAGAAGTTCGCTGACGGGTTTTTCCCACATGAAGGAATAGCCGAAATCTCCTCTCAGGATACCACCGATCCAGTAAAAGTAACGAACTATCACCGGTTTGTCCAGACCATACCTTTTCTTCAGAACTTCCAGAGCCGCCTGGTCGATCGTTTCTCCACTTTGCCTGAGTGTCATGACGTAGGTGGTGAGATAGTCTCCTGGAGGAAGTTCGATGATGATGAACGAAACGATTGAGATGATGAACAGTAGCGGAATGGCGTAGAGAACTCGCTTGACTATGTAGGTAAGCACCCAGTACACCTCCTCAGGGGAAGATCAGGACTGAAAAATTACAGTCGCAAGCACTATCCTTTCTTTCTTGTAATAAATTCTATATCATCTCATCTAAAAATTTCAAGTGCGATTATCATTGGTTATCAGAGATTATCAGCGAAAAATACCAATTATTTGAAAATATCATCGCTTTTCTAATTTGAAAGCCTTTTTCACAATTATGGTATAATTCTTCATCGGAGAACGTTATTTTTTCTCCGTAAGAAATAACTTAACAATTAAGAAGGAGGTGTGTGGGTTCATGCGAAAGAAAAGACGGGGATTTTTGAATGCTTCAACCGCAGTGCTGGTAGGTATCCTTGCAGGTTTTCTCGGAGTGGTCCTTGCAGCCACAGGAGCTCTGGGATTCGGCGGTAAGGGAGTCTCTCCTTTTGAAACAGTTCTTGTCCTGAGTTTTGAAGGGAACACAGACGGTGCTTCCCCCTTTGGAAAAGACGTGGTTGTCACCGCTTCACAGGATGTTGCAGCAGATGGAGAATACTCACTGAAAGTGGAAAACAGAACTTCCGTATGGGATGGAGTAGAGATCGATTTGACCGGAAAGGTCAACACAGGAACCGATTATCTGCTTTCCTTCCATGTCTATCAGACTTCCGATTCTCCGCAACTTTTCAGCGTTCTTGCAAGAACGGAAGACGAAAAGGGTGAAAGGTACAAGATACTGGCCGACAAGGTCGTGGTACCGAATTACTGGAAGGAGATCCTTGTTCCATTCTCGCCAACCTTCGAAGGTACTCCAGCGAAGTTCTCTCTGATCATCACCTCACCCAAGAAGACAGATTTCGTCTTCTACGTGGACAACGTCCAGGTCCTCACGCCAAAGGAAGCAGGCCCGAAGGTTGTTTACGAAACCTCCTTTGAAAAGGGCATTGGAGACTGGCAGCCAAGAGGCAGTGACGTGAAGATTTCCATTTCTCCAAAAGTGGCACACTCTGGAAAGAAATCACTCTTCGTTTCCAACAGACAAAAAGGCTGGCACGGAGCTCAAATCAGTTTGAAGGGAATCCTGAAAACCGGAAAGACTTACGCCTTCGAAGCATGGGTCTATCAGGAATCCGGTCAGGATCAGACGATCATCATGACGATGCAGAGAAAGTACTCGTCCGATTCAAGCACAAAATATGAGTGGATCAAAGCGGCAACTGTTCCTTCAAGACAGTGGGTTCAACTGTCTGGAACGTACACAATCCCTGCCGGTGTGACCGTGGAAGACCTCACGCTCTACTTTGAGTCTCAGAATCCGACCCTTGAGTTCTACGTGGACGATGTGAAAGTAGTGGACACCACTTCTGCCGAGATAAAGCTCGAGATGAATCCGGAAGAAGAGATACCCGCTCTCAAGGACGTTCTCAAGGATTACTTCAGAGTGGGTGTTGCACTTCCGTCCAAGGTCTTCATCAACCAGAAGGACATAGCGCTCATCTCCAAACACTTCAACAGCATCACCGCCGAGAACGAAATGAAACCAGACAGTTTGCTTGCAGGTATCGAAAACGGCAAACTCAAATTCAGGTTTGAGACAGCCGACAAGTACATCGAATTCGCACAGCAAAACGGCATGGTTGTGAGGGGCCACACACTGGTATGGCACAATCAGACACCCGAGTGGTTCTTCAAAGACGAAAATGGAAACCTTCTGAGCAAAGAAGAGATGACAGAAAGGCTCAGAGAATACATACACACCGTTGTTGGACACTTCAAGGGGAAGGTCTACGCATGGGACGTTGTGAACGAAGCGGTCGATCCGAACCAGCCGGATGGGCTGAGAAGATCGACGTGGTATCAGATCATGGGGCCTGACTACATAGAACTTGCGTTCAGGTTTGCAAGGGAAGCAGATCCCAATGCGAAACTCTTCTACAACGACTACAACACCTTCGAACCCAAAAAGAGAGACATCATCTACAACCTTGTGAAGAGTCTCAAGGAGAAAGGACTCATCGATGGAATAGGCATGCAGTGTCACATCAGTCTTGCAACGGACATCAGGCAGATCGAAGAGGCCATCAAAAAGTTCAGCACCATACCCGGTATAGAAATTCACATCACAGAACTCGATATGAGTGTCTACAGAGATTCCAGTTCCAACTACCCAGAGGCACCGAGGACGGCACTCATCGAACAGGCTCACAAAATGATGCAGCTCTTTGAGATCTTCAAGAAGTACAGCAACGTGATCACGAACGTCACATTCTGGGGTCTCAAGGACGATTACTCCTGGAGAGCAACAAGAAGAAACGACTGGCCGCTCATCTTCGACAAAGATCACCAGGCGAAACTCGCTTACTGGGCGATTGTGGCTCCCGAAGTACTTCCACCCCTTCCAAAAGAGAGCAAGATCTCCGAAGGAGAAGCAGTGGTGGTGGGAATGATGGACGATTCCTACATGATGTCGAAGCCGATAGAGATCCTTGACGAAGAAGGGAACGTGAAGGCAACGATCAGGGCGGTATGGAAAGACAGCACGATCTATGTATACGGAGAAGTTCAGGATGCGACGAAGAAGCCAGCAGAGGATGGAGTCGCAATCTTCATCAACCCGAACAACGAAAGAACACCATACCTGCAGCCGGATGACACCTACGTTGTGCTGTGGACGAACTGGAAGACGGAGGTCAACAGGGAAGACGTAGAGGTGAAGAAATTCGTTGGGCCTGGATTCAGAAGGTACAGTTTTGAGATGTCGATCACGATACCTGGTGTGGAGTTCAAGAAAGACAGTTACATAGGGTTCGATGTAGCGGTGATAGACGACGGGAAGTGGTACAGCTGGAGCGACACGACGAACAGCCAGAAGACGAACACGATGAACTACGGAACGCTGAAACTTGAGGGAGTGATGGTGGCAACGGCGAAATATGGAACACCAGTCATCGATGGAGAGATCGACGATATTTGGAACACGACGGAGGAGATAGAGACGAAATCGGTTGCGATGGGATCACTGGAGAAGAACGCAACGGCTAAGGTGAGGGTGCTGTGGGACGAGGAGAACCTGTACGTTCTTGCGATAGTGAAGGATCCGGTTTTGAACAAAGACAACAGCAATCCTTGGGAGCAGGATTCGGTGGAGATCTTCATAGACGAGAACAACCACAAGACAAGCTACTACGAAGACGATGATGCGCAGTTTAGGGTGAACTACATGAACGAGCAGTCGTTTGGGACGGGAGCGAGTGCGGCGAGGCGAGTTCGAACACGGTGATAGGTTTCAACGTTCAGGTGAACGATGCGAACGAGAAGGGTCAGAGGGTTGGTATCATCTCCTGGAGTGATCCAACGAACAACAGCTGGAGAGATCCTTCAAAGTTCGGAAATCTCAGGCTCATCAAGTGATATCCCCTAGTTGTGTGCGATTGTGAACAAAACCCCCGCTCTGCGGGGGTTTTTATATGGTATGGAGACGCTCACTTCTCAGATACCTGGAGGAGACAAGAAGAAGACCACCTGTAATGAGCTTTGAGAAGTAACCTATAATCTCCGATGCTCCCAGTCTGTAGCCAACGGAGAAGAAGAACGGTGACTGAAAACCAGACCAGACGAGCATGAGCATCCCGGAGACCATGAGAAACGCCCTCAGAAGATCTCTTACACCGTCTTTCGCCTTCTTTCTGAAATAATCCTCACTGAACATGAAAACCCCCAGAAAGACAATCCCCAGAACGATCACCACGAATTTGTCCACGGCATTTATGGTCTGAACACGAGCGTTTGTGAGCCCAAGAACTGTGAAGAAGAACCTCCTTCCCTCCAGGAAGATCACATAGAATCCAAAAGCCCCCGTCACCGCGAGGAAGAGATAGGCGAAAACGTAATTAAGGATCTTTCTCATGTTTTCCCTCCTCATCCGAAGAAGAGAGCCTTCGGACCGTCGTAACAGACGTGTTTCACCAGTTCCTTCGCTTCCCTGATGGGAATCTGGCCCCTTTCGACCATCTCACCGACAACACTCGAAAGAACCCTTCTGAACATCTCCGTTCTGGAGCCAAAAGAGAGAAGTTTTCTCGAATCCGTCACCATTCCCGCCAGGTTGTACAAAAGATCAACCGAGGCAACGTACTTCAGGTGCATCTCCATACCGAACGGGCTGTCGTTGAACCACCAGGGAGCCCCTATGTAGACGTTCGGAAAGGCACGGGCGATGGTCGCTATCGTTGGAAGATGCGTGGGATCAAGTACGTAGAGGACGATCTTGAGTTTTCCATCGAACTCGTTCAGGAAGTACCTCAGTCCTTCTGCGATCTTCAGAAAGTTCGTTGAGATATCTCCGCCTGAATCCGGCCCGAGCGTTTTGAGGAGACTGTCCCTGTAATCTCTCAGTGCACCGATGTGAAGCTGTGTCACCCAGCCGGTCTCCTGGTTCATCTTCCCGAACTGAACCATCATGAACGCCTTGTAGTCTCTGATTTCCTCAGGATCGAGTTCTTTTCCTCTGAACACCTTTTCGTGGATTTTTCTGGCGGTCTTTTCGCCAACAAAATGTATCGATGGTTCCAGAAGGGCGTGGTCACTCGCCACACATCCGTGCTCTTTGAAATGTTCGTGCGACTTCCAGAGAGCACTCAGGAAACCTTCGAGTGTGGAGGTGTCTTCGTTGTATATTTCACCGATCTTCTTCACGTAATCTTTCCAGTCGCTCTTTTCCACGTTCATCGCCCTGTCGGGACGCCAGGTGGGAAGTATCGTCACGTCCTTTATCGTCTCTCTGGCCTTTCTGTGATACTCCAGAGTCGAGATGGGATCATCCGTTGTGCAGAGGATCTCCACCTTCATATCCTTGAGAAGTTTCTGGGGGGGCATTTCGGGAAGCATTCTCTTTGTTTCCTCCCAGATCTCCTCTGCCGTCTCTTCTGAGATCACCTTCTTTACGTTGAACCTTCTCCACAGATCGAGGTGAATCCACTCGTAGGTTGGATTCCCCGCAAATTTTGGAAACACCTTTGCAAGCGCAAGCCACTTTTCTTTGTTGCTTCTGGAGCCCGTTATGTACTCTTCCGGAACCCCACACCTTCTCATGAGTTCCCAGACGTAGTGATCCGTTGCACCCTCAACCTCCCAGATGTCGTTCCAGGGTTTGTTTTCGACGATGTCCTTTGCATCCAGATGGTTGTGCGGATCCACGATGGGAAGATCTTTCACCTCGCTGAAAAGCCTCACCGCTGCCCTGTTCGTCAAAAGGTAGTCCTCTCCAAGGAACATAGATCCACCTCCACTGTGAAAATGATTTTCTCAAAAAGAAAATCTTCATGGTATTATTATAATTGATTGTGCTGTGTGAACGAAACCAGGGAGGCGAAAAGTTGAACACTCTCAGGAAAGCCCTGGAAATACTCGATTTCATCGTGAAAAATCCCGGTGATGTGAGTGTCACAGAAGTGGCGGATAGATTCGGCATGAGCGTTTCGAACGCGTACAAGTATCTCGTCGTTCTTGAAGAAAAAGGTCTTGTTCTCAGAAAGAGGGACAAAAGATACATCCCGGGATACAAGCTGGTGGAGTATGGTTCTCTTGTTTTAAGGAGGATCGATCTGAGGGATATTGCACACGATCATCTGGTTGAGGCGATGAAGAAAACCGGAGAGACCGTTCACCTCATCCTGAAAGATGGCTTCGAAGGAGTGTACATCGACAAGGTGGAAGGAGAACACAGCCTTCCAATGGTCTCAAGGGTGGGAATGAAGATAGACCTTTACTCCACAGCCTCTGGAAAGGCAATACTTGCCTTTCTGCCGAATGAAGAACTCGAAGAGTATCTCAAACTCGTTGAGATGAAGCCAAAAACCCCAAACACCATAACAGATCCCAGGATGTTGAAAAGAGAACTCGAAAAGATCAGAAGGAGAGGATACGCGGTGGACAACGAAGAGAACGAGATAGGTATCATGTGTGTGGGTGTTCCCATCTTCGACCACAGAGAGTATCCCATCGCCGCCATGAGCATCTCAGGAGCAGCACGGAAATTCACAAAAGAAAAGATAGAGGAGTACGCGAATCTTCTCGTGGAAATTGCAGAAAAAATCTCGAAAAAACTTGGATATTGAAGCGTGAAGTTTTTCTGGTATCTTTTTCTATGACCATCAATTAAACATCAAATATCAGGAGGGATGAAGATGGAAGAACTCTTCAAGAAACACCAGATCGTGGCCGTGATGAGAGCAAGTAGCGTGGAAGAAGCAAAAGAGAAAGCACTGGCCGTTTTTGAGGGCGGAGTCCGCATGATCGAAATCACCTTCACGGTTCCGGATGCGGACAAGGTCATCAGGGAGATCTCCTTCCTGAAAGAAAAAGGAGCAGTTGTGGGAGCGGGTACCGTCACAAGCGTAGAACAGTGTAAAAAAGCCATAGAAAGCGGAGCAGAGTTCATAGTCAGTCCTCATCTGGATGAGGAGATCTCCAGATTCTGCAAGGAAAAGGGCATTTTCTATATGCCTGGGGTCATGACACCGACTGAACTCATGAGGGCCATGAAGCTTGGACACACGATTTTGAAGCTCTTCCCTGGAGAAGTGCTGGGCCCCACCTTTGTAAAAGCGATGAAAGGACCCTTCCCGAATGTGAAGTTCGTCCCGACGGGAGGAGTGAATCTGGACAACGTGTGCGAGTGGTTCAAGGCGGGAGTTCTCGCTGTGGGGGTTGGAAGCGCCCTTGTGAAAGGAACCCCGGACGAGGTAAAAGAAAAGGCAAGAGCGTTTGTTGAGAAGATCAGGGGGTGCACAGAATGAAGGTAGTGACGTTCGGAGAGATCATGCTGAGACTCTCTCCACCAAATCACAGGAGGATCTTTCAGGCGGAAAGCTTCGATGTTACCTACGGCGGTGCTGAAGCGAACGTGGCTGCCTTTCTTGCACAGATGGGAGTTGATGCGTACTTTGTAACGAAACTTCCAAATAACCCGCTGGGAGATGCCGCAATTGGTCACTTGAGAAAGTTCGGTGTGAAAACGGATTACATAGCAAGGGGCGGAAACAGAATTGGTATATACTTTCTAGAAATAGGAGCTTCCCAGAGGCCCAGTAAAGTCGTCTATGACAGGGCTCACTCTGCCATTTCAGAAGCTGGAAGAGAGGATTTTGACTGGGAGAAAATACTGGACGGTGCCAGATGGTTTCACTTTTCCGGAATCACTCCTCCCCTTGGAAAGGAGCTCCCTCTCATCCTCGAAGATGCTCTGAAGGTTGCCAAGGAGAAAAATGTGACCGTGAGCTGTGATCTGAACTACAGGGCAAGGCTCTGGTCGAAAGAGGAAGCCCAGAAGGTGATGATCCCATTCATGGAGTACGTGGACGTTCTGATAGCAAACGAGGAAGATATAGAGAAAGTTCTGGGAATACCCGTTGAAGGGCTTGACCTGAAAACGGGGAAGCTCAACAGAGAAGCATATGTAAAGGTTGCCGAAGAGATCTCGAAGAAGTACAGCTTCAAAACGGTAGGAATAACACTGAGAGAGAGCGTCTCTGCAACTGTCAATTACTGGTCCGTCATGGTCTACGAAAACGGAAAGCCGCACTTCTCAACAAGGTATGAGATACACATAGTCGACAGGGTCGGTGCAGGAGACAGCTTCGCCGGTGCTCTCATCTACGGAAGCCTGATGGGATTTGAGCCACAGAAGAAGGCAGAGTTTGCAGCCGCCGCATCCTGCCTCAAACACACGATACCCGGTGACTTTGCAGTTCTAAGTGTGGAAGAGATCGAAAAACTCGCCTCCGGAGCCACCTCGGGCCGAGTAGAAAGATGAGGAGGTGAAAATGTGCGTCTCAGTAGAGAAACGGTGAATGAAAAACAGGCCTGGGAAAGAATAGGTGTCAGGCCTCCATACTTCGACCTTGATAGCGTGGAGAAGAACACGAAAGAGCGACCGAAATGGGTTCATTTCGGTGGGGGGAACATCTTCAGAGGGTTCGTTGCCGCCGTTCTTCAAAACCTCCTGGAAGAGGGAAAGGAAGACACCGGCATAAACGTGATAGAACTCTTCGACTACGAAGTCATTGACAGGGTCTACACACCCTACGATAACCTTTCCATAGCGGTCACCATAAAACCAGACGGAAACTTTGAAAAAAGAATCATAGCGAGTGTAATGGAAGCCCTCAAAGGAGATCCCGTGCATTCTGACTGGGAAAGAGCAAAGGAGATCTTCAGGAGCCCTTCACTTCAGCTTGCATCCCTCACCATCACCGAAAAGGGATACAACATCGAAGATCAGGCCGGAAACCTCTTTCCCCAGGTGATAGAAGACATGAAAAACGGACCAGCCTCACCCCAGACATCGATGGGAAAAGTCGCTGCGCTGCTCTATGAAAGGTTCAAAGCAGGAAGACTCCCCATCGCACTTCTCAGTCTTGACAACTTCTCCAGAAACGGTGAAAAACTCTACAGTTCTGTGAAGAAGATCTCACAAGAGTGGGTGAAGAACGATCTTGTGGAGAGAGAGTTTCTGGATTATCTGGAAAAAGATGTTGCCTTCCCCTGGAGTATGATAGACAAGATCGTTCCGGGACCATCCGAGTTCATCAAGAAGCACCTGGAAGAACTCGGCATCGAAGGAATGGAGATCTTTGTGACATCTAAAAAGACACACATCGCACCGTTTGTGAACATGGAGTGGGCACAGTATCTGGTGATAGAGGACACCTTCCCGAACGGCAGGCCAAAACTCGAAGGTGCAGACAGAAACGTCTTCCTGACAGACAGAGAGACCGTTGAAAAGGCAGAAAGAATGAAGGTGACAACCTGTCTCAATCCACTCCACACCGCACTGGCGGTATTCGGATGTCTTCTGGGCTACAAAAAGATAGCAGATGAGATGAAAGATCCTCTTCTGAGAAGACTCGTAGAAGGTGTGGGAGAAGAAGGTATAAAGGTCGTGGTGGATCCCGGTATCATCAACCCGAGGGAGTTTCTGAACGAGGTAATAAACATCCGACTGCCCAATCCTTACCTGCCAGACACGCCTCAGAGAATAGCAACGGACACCTCTCAGAAGATGCCGATCAGATTCGGCGAAACCATAAAGGCATACCACGAAAGGCCCGATTTGGATCCGAGGAATTTGAAGTACATTCCCCTTGTGATAGCGGGATGGTGCAGATATCTCATGGGAATCGACGATGAAGGAAAAGAGATGCAGTTGAGCCCAGACCCTCTGCTCGAAAACCTCAGATCTTACGTTTCGAAGATAAAGTTCGGTGATCCCGACTCTGTGAATGATCATCTGAAACCGATCCTTTCCAGCCAGCAGCTTTTCAGAGTGAACCTGTACGAAGTTGGACTTGGAGAAAAGGTGGAAGGACTGTTCAAAAAGATGATCACAGGACCTGGCGCGGTGAGAAAAACACTCGAAGAAGTCATCGGGAGGGAAGATGAATGAAACTTGTCTTCAGATGGTTCGGAGAAAAACACGACACAGTAACCCTGGAACAGATACGCCAGATCCCGGGTGTGGAGGGAGTGGTCGGTGCACTCTTTGACATCCCTGTGGGAGAAGTCTGGCCCCTTGAAGAGATCATGAAACTCAAGGAAACCGTTGAAAGGGCTGGCCTTAAGCTGGAGGTTATCGAGAGTGTGAACGTCCACGAAGACATAAAACTGGGACTTCCAACAAGAGACAGGTATATAGAGAACTACAAGGAAACGATCAGAAATCTGGCAAAGGCTGGTGTAAAGGTAGTTTGCTACAACTTCATGCCTGTCTTTGACTGGATGAGAACGGATCTTCACAAAAAACTCCCGGACGGCTCTGAAACGATGGAGTACGAGCACAGTCTCATCGAAGGAGTCACTCCAGACGAACTGATAGAACGTGTGAAGGAAGGATCTGAGGGATTCGTCCTTCCTGGATGGGAGTGGGACAGACTGGAAAAATTGAGAGAAACGTTTGAACTCTACAAAAACGTTGATGAAGAAAAGCTTTTTGAAAACCTCGTTTATTTCCTCGAGAGGGTCATTCCCGTCTGTGAAGAATGCGACGTGAAACTTGCCATACACCCGGACGATCCACCATGGAGCATCTTCGGCCTTCCAAGGATCATCACCAACAAAGAGAACATTGAAAGACTCCTCAAAGCAGTCGACAGTCCATACAACGGTATCACGCTGTGCATGGGCTCACTCGGTGCGAACCCGGAAAACAACATCCCTGAGATGATCAGGTATTTCGGAAAGATGGGAAGGATTCACTTTGCACACGTGAGAAACCTGAAGTTCACCGGCGAAAAAAGCTTCTACGAAACGGCCCATCCATCCTTCTGTGGCTCGCACGATCTATTCGAGGTGATGAAGGCGTTTCATGATATAGGTTACGAAGGATACATCCGTCCGGACCACGGAAGGCTGATCTGGGGAGAAAAAGCACGGCCTGGCTACGGTCTCTACGACAGAGCACTCGGTGCCACCTACATCCTCGGTCTTTGGGAAGCGATAGACAAGATGAAAGAAAGGTACTGCTGAGAAGAAAGGGGGCGCTGCCCCCTTTTATCTTTCTTTCAGCTTTTCCTCCATGACTTCCCTTATTGCAAAATAGCATGGTTTGGGGTTGTAGTTTTCATCGAAGATCAACGCCTTGCCGTAACCTTTGAAGAAACCTGGAACCCAAGAGTACTTGTCCGTGAATCCCCAGAACTGGATCGCCCTGACAGCGGGGTTGTCCAGACAGATCTCGAAGATCCTCCTGTAGACTTCCGCCTGTTTTTTCAGATAGTACTCTACCGATCCACCAAGGGGAATCCTCACGTCCATCTCCGTGATGTAGATCTGAAGTCCAAGCTCTGCGAATCTTTCCAGGTTTTTCTTGAAACTCTCGTAGTTGATTCCCCTGTAATCTATATGCATCTGAAACCCTATTCCATCTATGGGAACTCCTTTTTCCCTCAGGTTCTTTATCATGTTGTAGACGAAGTTGGACTTGGCGTTGATCTCTTCGATGTTGTAATCGTTGTAGATGAGAATCGCATCCGGATCTGCTTCCTTTGCCCAGATGAAGGCCTTTTCAATGTACTCAGGACCGATCGTTCTGTACCATATGCTTTCTCTGTAGGTTCCAGAGTCACTCACCGCTTCGTTCACAACATCCCAGATCTTCACTCTGCCCCTGAAGTGAGACACCACCGTCTTTATGTGATCTTCAAGAACGTTCAAGAGTTCTTCCTTCGACCACTCCTGGTCTGTGAGCCATCCAGGAAGCTGGTTGTGCCAGACTAAGGTGTGACCGTGCACGATCATGTCGTTTTCCAGGGCAAATTCGACGTGTCTTTCGGCAGGTTCAAAGTTGTATCTGTTTCTTTCCGGGTGTATGGTGTCCCACTTCATCTGGTTTTCGGGCGTGAGGATGTTGAACTCTCTTTTTGCAACTTCCATGTACTTTTCTGCGTCGGGAAGAGACCAGAAATTGTTCCTTGCTGCAAATCCGATGTGAATGTTCAACTTCTCTGCGAGCACTCTCAAGGGTACATCCTGTGAGCCAAAGGACGAAACACACCCGATCAGAAGTAACAACAGAGCAGTCAACCCTTTCATAACATGAAACCTCCTTTTTCATTTGTGTACGGAAATATGATACCAGAAAGAAAAAAAGAGAAAAATGGAGAAAAACGACAATATTTTGAAATAATTCTTTGCAACCCTCAACAATTTCCGTTATTCATGAAAAATGGATCTTGATTTTTCAGGGAGATTTACATTAAAATATTTCCCGAAAGGAAAAAATATACATACAATCAAGGGAGGTGAGTTTTCATGAGGAAGTTTCTTGTGATCCTGTTCGTTGTTTCCATCTTCACCCTGTTCTTTGCACAGCAGCTTCCACCAGGGATTCCCAGAAACGAGACGTTCATAGCCGACAACCTAACGGGTAGAGCTGCCAACCCCGGTAACTTCAACATCTGGGCTACTTGGGTCTGGAACGACAGGGGTATCCAGAATCTCCTTCTGGAACCACTCTGGTGCGTTGAGTACGCCACCGGAGAGATCATCAACGCTCTTGCCGCTGAACCTCCAAAGTACAACTCCGACTTCACAGAACTCACCATAAAACTCAGAAAAGGTGTCTACTGGAGTGATGGTGTACCGTTTACAGCAGATGACCTAATTTATACCATCGAGCTCGTCAAAAACACACCGGGAATGGGGTACAACTCCCAGATGCAGCAGGTAAAAGAGATCGTGAAGGTGGACGATTACACGGTCGTGATCAAGCTTAAAGAGCCTAATTCCAGATTCCACACCTACTTCCTCGACAGATGGGGCGCTCTGAGACCTCTTCCAAAGCACATATTTGAGAAAGTGGAAGATCCTCTCACGTTCGATTTCAATCCGCCCGTTGGAACAGGACCTTACGTTCTCAAAGGATACGATCCCGGAGGATACTGGACGCTCTGGGAAAGAAGAGAAGACTGGGACAGAACACCAACAGGAATGCTATATGGCATGCCACAACCAAAATACGTGCTCTTCATCACGTATGGTGGTCCCGAAAAGCAGGTTCTCGCCATGGCACAGCACCAGCTCGATGCAGCTGACCTCACACTTGAAGCCCTCAAAGCCGTTCTCAGCAGAGTCAAAACTGCAAGGGCCTGGAGAAGAAACTTCCCGTGGACCGTCAACATCGACCCATGTGTGACAGGGCTTCACTTCAACACAGCCAGAGAACCCTTCAACAATCCTGATGTGAGATGGGCACTCACACTTGCGATCGACATCGTTGAATATGCCGCCAACGCGTTCGATGGAGCGGTCACCCTGAGTCCCATTCACATTCCTCTCACAACCGCATACTACAACTGGTACTTCACAAAACTCGAAGACTGGCTGAAGAACTTCGAACTCGACCTTGGAAACGGAGAAAAGTTCAAACCTTATGATCCAACAGCAGGATTCAGACTGGCCGAATACGCAAAGAAGAGAGGATATCCTGTGCCTGACAATCCAGAACTGATCAAGAGGATCTTTGGACCCGGATGGTGGAAGTACGCACCCGATGTTGCAGCAAAACTTCTTGAAAAGAACGGATTCTACAGAGACAAAGATGGAAAATGGCACCTGCCCAACGGTGAACTCTGGAAAATTACCATCACCACGGGAACCAATCCGGCTCACCCGGGTTACAGAAACGCCTTTGCAGCCGCTCAGGCGTGGAAGAAATTCGGTATCGATGTAACGGTCCAGACAACGGATGCAGCGGCAACTCTTGATCAGAGAGGAGAATTCGAAGTCTCAACAGACTGGCCAGCGGCGGAGCCATGGGGAGGACATCCAGATCTGTTCAGAACACTCGAGCCGTTCCACTCCAAATACATCAGACCCATTGGAGAAAACGCCCCATGGGGCAACTACGCAAGATGGAGCAATCCTGAGATGGACAAGATCATAGACGAGATACAGAAGACAGCCTGGGGAGACACAAAGAGGCTCATCGAACTTGGAGTTGAAGGTTTGAAGCTTCTTGTCAAAGAGATGCCGACGATACCAACGTTCAACTACCCGGGTGTCATCGCATGGGATGAATACTACTGGACGAACTATCCTGGTGCGGAGAACATGTATGCACAGCCGTACCATCACTGGCCCAACTTCAAGTACATGCTCCCGTTCTTGAAACCAACCGGTAGAAAATGATGTAAAATATCTTTCAAACGGGGGCCGGGGGGGGATAACCCCCGGTCCTTTAAAGAGAAAAGGAGGTCAGAGATCTTGAACTTCGTGAGAAGGTATCTCCTCCCAAGACTGGTAACGTACTTTCTTGTTATCTGGGTAGGAATCACGATGATCTTTTTCATACCAAGGTTTCTGCCAACAGATCCGGTACAGCAGTTCATAAATCGTCTTGTGGCACAGGGAACGTACATGGATCCGAAGGCGATAGAAGAGATGACAGAAACCCTGAAAGAACTTTATGGACTGAAGGGAAGTCTGTGGGAACAGTACATAAACTTCTGGAAACGCTTTTTAAAGGGAGATTTCGGTCCCTCCTACTATCAGTTTCCAACACCCGTGATAAAACTGATAAAACAGTCTTTGCCCTGGACTGCATGGCTTCTTCTGGTGACAACTGTTCTTTCCTGGATCATAGGAAACATCCTTGGAGGTCTTGCGGGGTACTTTTCGAACAGAAGATGGGTGAAGATACTCGATGCCATCGCGATGGTGATAAGACCGATGCCGTACTATATCCTTGCCCTTGGGCTCCTGATACTTCTTGCATACATCATTCCCATTTTCCCAATTGGAGGCGGCTTTGCGATAGGAATGCAGTTCACCTTCAGCTGGGAAAATCTTCTGATCCTGTTGAAGCACGCGTTTTTGCCAGCTCTGTCTCTGATACTGATCGGTGTGTTCATCTGGTTTCAGGCGATGAAACTTGTCGTTCAGAGTGTGAAATCAGAAGACTACGTCAAATACGCCAAGATGGGAGGAATAGAAGAGAAGAGAATCGTCCGAAGATACGTTATAAGGAACGCCATGTTGCCACAGATAACAGGACTTGCTCTATCTTTAGGTCAGATCTTTGGAGGTGCCCTGATCACGGAGATCGTGTTCTCCTACCCCGGCATTGGAACACTCCTTTACAACGCCATATTCACGGGTGACTACAACCTCTTGATGGGCGTCAGCACACTTTCCATCCTTCTGATCACAACGAGTATTCTTTTGATAGATCTGCTTTATCCTCTGTTCGATCCGAGAGTGAGATACAGATGAAAAGGGAGTGGAAAGAATGCAGGTGTTGAAGGATCTGTTGAGAGATACACGCTTCAGATTCGGCTTTATAGTGTTTCTGGTTCTTGCGGGACTTTCTGTTCTATCTTTCTTTTCACCCTACAACCCTTACCTGTGGAACCAGGTTCCAAGGGACCTTCCTCCCCAGTGGCCTCACATACTGGGTACAAACTCCATGGGACAAGATATCTTCTGGAAACTCACCTTTGCCGTGAGGAACTCACTCATCATGTCGCTCATAGCAGGCCTTGTCTCAAGGGTCATAGCGATGATCGTGGGAATGATCGCCGGATACAAGGGAGGAGCTGCTGACAGGGTTCTCATGTTTCTGAGTGACTCTTTCCTTGTGATACCCCTTTTCATCATAATCGTTCTCATCGCCACGATGGTGAAGGCTCGACTCAGTCTACCTATGCTGGGACTTCTTCTTGGCGTCTTCGGCTGGGCATGGGACGCGAGGGTCATAAGATCCCAGGTTTTGAGTCTGAGAGAGAGGGATTTCACCTACACCGCCCTCCTTTCAGGTTCGAAGGCGCTGGCCATCGTCTTCAAAGAGTATCTGCCGTTTTTGATCCCTCTCATCTTCGCAACGCTCATCGGTAACATGTCCTGGGCGATCGGAATGGAGATCACACTCGCAATCCTGGGTGTTTCCAACCTCGATATTCCAACCCTTGGCACCATGCTCCAGTGGTCGATAAACTACCAGGCACTTCTTCTGGGATACTGGTGGTGGGTATTGACACCGGTCATAACATCAATCTTTCTGTTCATAGCGCTGTATCTCATCTCGGTCAGCATCAGTGAGTATCTTGATCCGAGGATGAGGATACAGAGAATAGGACAGGCATGAGGTGATAGCGGTGGAAGTGTTGAGGACAGAGAATCTCAAATCTTACTACATTCTGGACATATTCGGCAAAAAGAGAGTGGTAAAAGCGGTGGACGATGTGAACATCTCGATAAGAGAGAACGAGATATACGGCATAGCAGGAGAGAGCGGCTGTGGAAAGAGCACGCTTCTTAAAGCACTCTTTGCTGCGATAGAGCCACCTCAGAGGATCGTGGGAGGAAAGGTACTGTACAGAGAGAACGGAAGAGAAATAGATGTTTACTCTCTCAGTGAAGAAGAACGAAGGAAACTTAGGTGGAGTTTCATCTCTTACGTTCCACAGGGATCGATGAGCGTGTTGAATCCTGTGGTGAAGATAAAAGAGACCTTCAAGGACTTCATAGAGAGTCACACAACTGGAAAGACAAAGGAAGAGGCCTACGAGATGGCAAAAGAACACATAAAAGAACTTGGCCTTCCGATAGAGATTCTCAACGCCTATCCACACCAGCTGTCCGGTGGAATGAGACAGAGGGTGACGATCGCCCTTGCGACCGTTCTATCACCGAAGGTGATCATCGCAGACGAGCCCACAACGGCCCTCGACGTTGTGACACAGAGAGGTGTAATACAGCTTCTCAAAGAGGTACAGTCCTCAAGACAGAACACCATCATTCTGGTCACACACGACATGGGAGTTCATGCAAACGTGGCAGACAGGATAGCGATCATGTACGCTGGAAAGATCATAGAGGAAGCAAAGACCGAAGAGATCTTTGAAAACCCCATGCATCCCTACACGAAATACCTGATATTCTCACTTCCGAAGTTCGGAGACAAGGGAAGAAGAGAGAGTGCCCCTGGAAGTCCTCCTTCCCTTGCAGACCTTCCACCAGGATGCAGTTTCCATCCAAGATGTCCTCATGCGTTCGACAGGTGCAAAAAGGAGATACCACCTCTCAAAGAGTACCTGCCAGGACACAAAGTCGCATGCTGGCTGGTAGAGGAGGGAAAGAATGCCACTTCTTGAGATAAAAAACCTGACGAAGATCTTCACCATAGGGAGCATCTTTTCCAGAACGAAGATAGTGGCCGTGGACAGGGTGAACTTCGACATAAAAGAGGCGGAGATCTTCACACTGGCTGGAGAGAGTGGCTGTGGAAAGACCACCACGGCAAAGATCATCCTTGGATTCGAAGAGCCCACCTCCGGAGAGATCGTCTACAAAGGAAAGAGGATAGAAAGGGTGCATGAAAAAGAGAGGAAAGAACTCTTGAGGGAGATACAGGCGGTCTTCCAGAATCCGTTTTCCACGTTCAACCCCCTCAGGAAGGTGGACAGGTACTTCTACGAGACACTTTTCAATCTGGGAATAGCAGATACAAAAGAGAAGGCAGAAGAGATCATCAGGGAAAAACTCTCCGCCGTTGGAATCTCCTTTGAGGAGTTCTCAGAAAAGTATCCGAGTGAGTTCTCGGGTGGGCAGCTTCAGAGGATCTCCATAGCAAGGGCGCTTCTTACAAATCCATCGCTTCTTGTGGCAGACGAACCCGTTTCCATGGTGGACGCATCCCTGAGGATGTCCATCGTGAACCTATTCAAGGACCTCAAAGAACAGTACGGTGTGAGTGTTCTGTACATCACACACGACCTCACAACAGCGTATTATGTCTCAGACAGAATCGCTGTCATGTTCAGAGGGAACATAGTGGAACTGGGACCGGCAGAGAAGGTTCTCATGGAGCCAAAACACCCTTACACCCAGCTTCTGAGAGAGTCCGTTCCTGAGCCTGATCCGAAGAAGAAATGGAACATCAGAATAAAGTTGTCTGAGACAGAACAAACAGAATACCTCAGGCAGGGCTGCAAGTTCGCCGGAAGATGTCCGAAGGTGATGGACATCTGCAAAAAAGAACCACCTCCATACTTCGAAGTCGATGGTGTCCAGGTGAAGTGTTTCCTTTACAGAAAATAAAGCACATTCCCTTTAGGAGATCGGAAGTTCGTCAAGCGAACGGATACTGGGGAGACAGCAGGGTTCAGGTCAATCCCATCATCAGAAACCTGTGGCTGAAGGAAATCAAAAAATCCATATGGGAACACGGCGAATGAGGAGGGAAAGTTATGGAACTGTACAGGGACCCATCACAACCAGTCGAGGTGAGGGTGAAAGATCTTCTTTCGAGGATGACTCTGGAAGAGAAAATTGCTCAACTCGGTTCTGTCTGGGGATACGAGTTGATAGATGAGAGAGGAAAGTTCAAAAGAGAAAAGGCAAAAGATCTTCTAAAAAACGGCATCGGCCAGATCACGCGTCCTGGAGGCTCCACGAACCTTGAGCCACAAGAAGCTGCAGAACTTGTGAACGAAATACAGCGCTTTCTTGTGGAGGAAACACGTCTTGGAATACCTGCGATGATACACGAAGAGTGTCTCACCGGATACATGGGTCTTGGTGGAACCAACTTCCCACAGGCAATAGCGATGGCGAGCACCTGGGATCCAGATCTCATAGAGAAGATGACAGCGGCCATCAGAGAGGACATGAGGAAGGTAGGAGCGCACCAGGGACTTGCTCCCGTTCTGGACGTGGCAAGAGATCCAAGGTGGGGAAGAACGGAGGAAACGTTCGGGGAGTCTCCTTACCTTGTCGCAAGGATGGGTGTTTCCTACGTGAGAGGACTCCAGGGTGAAAACATAAAAGAAGGCGTTGTCGCTACGGTGAAACACTTTGCAGGATACAGCGCTTCTGAAGGCGGAAAGAACTGGGCACCGACGAACATTCCTGAAAGAGAGTTCAGAGAAGTCTTTCTTTTCCCATTTGAAGCTGCGGTCAAAGAAGCAAGAGTGCTTTCTGTGATGAACTCCTACAGTGAAATAGACGGTGTGCCCTGTGCAGCAAACAGAAGGCTTCTCACCGATATTCTGAGAAAAGACTGGGGATTCGAGGGTATCGTTGTTTCCGACTACTTTGCGGTGAACATGCTCGGAGAATACCACAGGATAGCGAAAGACAAATCTGAATCTGCAAGACTCGCCCTCGAAGCGGGAATAGACGTTGAACTTCCAAAGACAGACTGTTATCAGCACCTTAAGGATCTCGTCGAAAAGGGAATTGTGCCCGAATCGCTGATCGACGAGGCCGTTTCCAGGGTACTGAAACTCAAGTTCATGCTCGGTCTCTTCGAGAATCCGTACGTCGATGTGGAAAAGGCGAAGATAGAAAGCCACAGAGACCTTGCCCTCGAAATCGCAAGAAAATCCATCATCCTCCTCAAAAACGACGGAACGCTGCCCCTCCAGAAAAACAAAAAAGTCGCTCTGATAGGACCGAACGCGGGTGAGGTGAGGAACCTTCTTGGCGACTACATGTACCTTGCCCACATAAGGGCACTCCTCGACAACATAGACGATGTCTTTGGAAATCCGCAGATTCCAAGGGAAAACTACGAAAGATTGAAAAAGAGTATAGAAGAGCACATGAAGAGCATTCCAAGCGTTCTCGATGCCTTCAAAGAAGAGGGTATTGATTTCGAGTATGCGAAGGGATGCGAAGTAACAGGAGAAGACAGAAGCGGGTTCAAAGAAGCGATTGAGGTTGCAAAAAGGTCAGACGTTGCCATCGTTGTGGTCGGAGACAGATCCGGCCTCACCCTCGACTGCACAACGGGTGAATCCAGAGACATGGCAAACCTGAAACTCCCCGGCGTACAGGAAGAACTCGTCCTCGAAGTCGCAAAAACAGGAAAACCTGTCGTTCTTGTCCTCATCACAGGAAGACCCTACTCACTCAAAAACCTGGTCGACAGAGTGAACGCCATCCTTCAGGTGTGGCTCCCTGGAGAGGCAGGTGGAAGAGCGATCGTCGATGTCATCTACGGAAAGGTGAATCCCTCCGGGAAGCTCCCGATCAGTTTCCCAAGGAGTGCAGGTCAGATCCCCGTCTTTCACTACGTCAAACCCTCTGGAGGAAGGTCTCACTGGCATGGAGACTATGTGGATGAGAGCACAAAGCCCCTCTTTCCTTTCGGACACGGTCTGTCCTACACGAGGTTTGAGTACAGCAACCTGAGGATAGAGCCGAAGGAGGTACCATCTGCAGGGGAGGTCGTGATAAAGGTCGATGTGGAAAACGTGGGAGACATGGATGGGGACGAGGTGGTCCAACTTTACATTGGTCGTGAGTTTGCAAGTGTCACAAGGCCTGTGAAGGAGTTGAAGGGCTTCAAGAGGGTTTCTTTGAAGGCAAAAGAGAAGAAGACGGTTGTGTTCAGACTTCACACGGATGTTCTCGCATATTACGACAGGGACATGAAGCTTGTTGTGGAACCCGGTGAGTTCAGGGTGATGGTGGGTAGTTCCTCTGAGGACATCAGACTCACCGGTTCTTTCTCCGTCACCGGAAGCAAAAGAGAAGTCGTAGGAAAGAGAAAGTTTTTCACAGAGGTCTACGAGGAGTGATGAAAAGTGGCCTTCTTCGATATGCCCCTTGAGGAACTGAAAAAGTACCGGCCTGAAAGGTACGAGGAGAAAGATTTCGACGAGTTCTGGAGGGAAACACTTAAAGAAAGCGAAGGATTCCCTCTGGATCCCGTCTTTGAAAAGGTGGACTTTCATCTCAAAACGGTTGAAACGTACGATGTTACTTTCTCTGGATACAGGGGGCAGAGAATAAAGGGCTGGCTTCTTGTTCCGAAGTTGGCGGAAGAAAAGCTTCCATGCGTCGTGCAGTACATAGGTTACAATGGTGGAAGGGGTTTTCCACACGACTGGCTGTTCTGGCCGTCAATGGGTTACATCTGTTTTGTCATGGACACCAGGGGGCAGGGAAGCGGCTGGATGAAGGGAGACACACCGGATTACCCTGAGGGTCCAGTCGATCCACAGTACCCCGGATTCATGACGAGGGGCATTCTGGATCCGGGAACCTATTACTACAGGCGGGTCTTTGCAGATGCGGTCAGGGCGGTGGAAGCGGCCATTTCCTTCCCGAAAGTGGATTCCAGGAAGGTGGTGGTGGCCGGAGGCAGTCAGGGTGGGGGAATCGCCCTTGCAGTGAGCGCTCTGTCAAACAAGGTGAAGGCTCTGCTCTGTGATGTGCCGTTTCTGTGCCATTTCAGAAGGGCCGTGCAACTTGTCGACACACACCCATACGTGGAGATCACCAACTTTCTCAAAACCCACAGGGACAAAGAGGAGATTGTTTTCAGAACGCTTTCCTATTTCGATGGTGTGAACTTCGCAGCAAGGGCAAAGGTGCCCGCTCTGTTTTCCGTTGGACTCATGGACACCATCTGTCCTCCCTCTACGGTCTTCGCCGCTTACAATCACTACGCCGGTCCAAAGGAGATCAGGATCTATCCGTACAACAACCACGAAGGTGGAGGTTCTTTCCAGGCAATTGAGCAGGTGAGGTTCTTGAAGAGGCTATTTGAGGAAGGCTAAAGGCTTTTTTGTCACAGGATGCGTCAGTACGACAAATTCCGTTTCAAAAACATTTCGGAGCACTCCTTCGTCGAGGACCTCGGTGGGTGCTCCGATTTTTATGATCCTGCCGTTTTTCATCACAGCCAGTCTGTCACACAGAAGCGATGCCATGTTTATATCGTGAAAAACCGCCACGATGGTCTTTCCGGATTCTTTTAACTTTCTCATCACGTTGCCCACAAGACTCACGTTGTTGTAATCAAGGTGAGCGGTAAGTTCGTCCACAAGGAGAATCTTCGTGTCCTGGGCGATTGCCTTTGAAAGCACAACCTTTCTTCGTTCACCGGCACTCAGCGTCCAGAAAGTTCTGGAGGAGAATTTCAAGGTGTCGGTCAGTTCCAGGCTCTTTGAAACGATCTCCTCGTCTCTTTTGCTCGCTCCATTCAGAAGACGCTGATGTGGAAGTCTCCCCATTTCAACGATCTCTTTCACGGTGAAATCGTACGAGGGAAAGAAATCCTGAGAAACGAGGGTTACGGTCTTTGCCATCTCTTTTCTGGAAACTTCCCAGGGAACCTTCCCGAAGAGAAGCACCATTCCTTTCTGAGGCTTCAGAAGTCCTGATAGTATCTTCAAAAGGGTGGTCTTACCGGATCCGTTGGGACCTATTATCCCAAAAAACTCTCCTTCTTCTACAGAGAATTCAATATTCTCCAGAGAAAAACCCGTCCTGTATCGAAAATACAGATTCTCCACCTTCACCGCCTTCAACTCACACACCCCTTTTCATGAGAAAGGCGAGAAAAGGAGCACCCACCAGCGCGGTTACAACTCCAACAGGAAGTTCTGTTGGAGAAAAGAAGGATCTCGAAGCTGTGTCGCAGAGGGTAAGAAGAACACCACCCACGATCACGCTCGCCAGTGCAGATCTTAAAAAACCAGGACCCACAAGGTACCTGGCGATGTGAGGAACGATGAGACCAACGAAACCTATCACACCGCTTCTGGAAACGAGGAAAGCGGTGGTGAGATTTCCAAAAAGAAACGTGATCACTTTCAGGGCCTCCACGTTGATTCCCAGAACGAAGGCCTCTTCCTCACCAAGCGCCATGGCGTTGAGATGTTTTGAAAAAACTATGGAGTAGAGAAGAAAGGGTATGACAACTACAGAGTAGAAAACTACGTCTCTCCAGACAGTTCCCGAAAAACTCCCGAAGAGCCATAGGGATATGGTGGTCACGTTTCTTTTGAGAAGAACGATCGTCACGTAAGTGAGGGAGCTGAAAAGGGTGCTGATCACAACCCCTGCGAGGATGATGGAGGTCACAGGGAAACGACCTTCCCTCCTTGCAATGAAAAGGGTGAGAAGTGAGGCAATCACTGAGAAGCCAAAACTGAGAAGCGGAATACGGTATATCCAGGAAACACCGATGACTTCCGCAAGGTAGAGCGAAAGAACAGTTCCGAAGGAAGCCCCCGAGGAAATTCCAAGAAGATACGGATCAACGAGGGGGTTTTTCAGAAGATTCTGAAAGGCGTTCCCCACCAGAGAAAGTCCCGCTCCCACGACGAAACTTGCAAAGACCCTGGGAATTCTCAGGGACAGTATTCTCTCGACCAGTGGGTTTTCTTTTAAACCGAAGAGGACCCCCAGTATCTCGAGGGGGTCCAGTGACACACCACCGAAAAGTATTCCAAAAAGAAAACTGATCATCAGAATCGGAAGAATAAATTTCTTCACCTGTTATTTCCTCCGTAGAAGTAGTCGTACAGAATGTCGAGGAGTTTGAAGACATCTGGAGATGGTTGAGAAGCAAGGTTGCCGTCCACAGTGAAGACTCTCTTGTTTTTCACGGCGTTTACATCTCTGAACGGGTCGAATTCGAGGATCTTTTTCACTTCCTCGTCCTCCGTTCCCGGAACGTAAACTCCCACGATGATCACGTCGGGATTCTGTGCCACAATGTACTCGAGAGACAGCTGTGGCCAGCCGTTTGGACCTGCAATACCCGAAGCGATGTTTATTCCACCGGCGAGGGAGATGATCTCATCCAGATAAGATCCTTCTCCACAGGTCCATATTTCCTTCACGTCGGGTCCCGGAGCGGAGATCAGATACAGAACCTTCGGACGCTTCGAGGGAGGAATGTTGTAGGCTTTTTTTCCTATCTCCAGCATCTTATTCTTCAGTTCCTCTGCCTTTTCAACTGCAAGCTTCCTTTCACCAAAGATCGTTCCAAGAAGCACCACGTCCCTTATGATGTCATCGAGAGAAGTGGGGTTGATCACCAGAACCTTCAGTCCAACCCTCTCAAGTTTTGCAACCTCAGGAAGCTGAAACCCACCGAACATCAGAACAAGATCCGGATTCAGTGCCACCACTTTTTCGACGTTCACCGGAACCATCGCACCGACTCTTTCTGCTTCGTAACTGTCGTAATCCGTCACACCGACGATCCTATCTTCCAGCCCCAGAAAGATCAGAAACCTTGTCGCGGCAGGAGAGAGGCTGACCACCCTCTCTGGAACGGCCGAAAACTCAACCACCCTTCCTGCATCGTCAACAACGACCACGGCGAGTGTGAGGGTGGACATCAGAACGAACAGAAGAACTCCCAGTTTCCTGAACACGGCTATCCCTCCCAAAACGAAATATTCCCACCTTCCTGGCTTCGAGGAAGGTGGTTCCCTTCACCGCGGGCGGGTTTCCCGGCTTCCGGATCATCCTACTCCCCGCGCCTTCCCAGGGCAAAAGCCCCAGTGGCATCGTGCGGGGTTCGTCCCCGGTCACGGTGGCGGCCCCGCGCCGGATTCTCACCGGCTTCCCCTTTGAACCCAAAAGGGTACCTCACGGTGAGGGAGGTTTTCTCAAAGAATCATACCATAGATTTTGCCCGTTCCATCTCTTCGGAGAGAAGGTGCTTCAAGTGATAATCTGCATTCTCCAGTATCACCTGCATTCCTTTCTTCGTGTTTTGCCTGATGATGATCGGGGCACGGAGATTTATCGTTGCCTCTTCTGGTTTTCCAGGAGGTATTGTCAGGACGCAGAAAAAGAGCAGTTCATCTTGATTCGATACCCCGAGTTTTTCAAGGTCTTCAGACGGTACCACGGGGTCGTAATCGGGTCTTACAAGCTTTGGATCCACAACAGGAAGGCCAACATGGCTGTCTTCCAGGGAAAGCAACCACCCTATGGGAAAGGTCTCTTCTGGAAAGATCAGTGCGAACTTTTTCAGATGCTCAAATCCTGGTATTCCTTCCTCGAATACAAAGATCTGATCATCGGTTATTTCTATCTCTCCGAGTTTTGTGCTGTAAACCACGATATCACCTCACAAAATCCACCAGAGTAGCCTGAAGAACCCTGCTTGCCGATTTCAAAGCGGCTTCCAGAACAGATTGCTGCATCGCAAGATCTGTCACAAGTTCTGTTATATCGGCATCTCTTTCCTTGGAAAGGTACTCGGTAAAGAAATAATCGAGATCTTCGATCCTCTTCTCGACCATTTCTATGAACCTGCTCACTCCCCCTACCTTTCCTGTCACTTTCGTGATGTTCTCTTCGAAGAAGGAAAGATCCTTCAGAGAGATGTTCGATATGTGAGAAGATATCGCACTGTCATCGAGGTTTGAGCGCAGAAGGCCAGACACCTCGTCCAGCACCTGGAATACATTTCTTCCATCGCCCAGTTTGAAAATCTCACCCGCCGTGACACCGTATTCTATGGAACGTCCCAGAACCGACACAGAACGGCTTCTGTTCGCAGAAGGGGAGGTTACTATCTTCCAGGCGTTGTTTTCGTACTTTACAGGCTCACTGAAAACATCGTAGCCGGAGAAGATGTATTCGTTTCCAATCCTGGTGTTTGCTATCTCAACCAGGTTGTCCCTTATCCTGTCGATCTCCTCCGCTATCGCCTCTCGCTCTGCCTTCGAGAGCGTTCCGTTTGCGGCCCTCACAAGCAACTCTCTCAGTCTCTGAGAAATCGCAGAAACGGTCTGTAAAGCACTGTCGTACGCGTTCACATAAGTCTGAACATGATCTATGTTCCTCTGGAATTGCTTGAGTTCCCTTCTTCTCGTCATGATATCGCTCGCCCTTTTGGCAACGACTGCGTCATCACTCGGGTACCTTACTCTGTAACCCGAAGAAAGCTGATCGTGGAGTTTTGCGATCCTTTTTAAACTCGTCTGTACATTGAACAGTACTCTGTCGCTTATCATTTTGTTCGTTACACGCATTCTATCACCTCACCATGTTTATCACGGTCTGTATCATCTCATCCACTGTGCTGATGACCTTGGCGGCAGCGCTGAACGCGTGCTGATACTCTATCATGTTCGCCATCTCCTCGTCTAGAGAGACACCCTTCACTCTTTCACGCTCGTTGTCTATCTCCTGCCTGAGGATTTCTGTGTTGGTCTTCAAACTGCTGGCAGTTTCCGCTTCGACACCAAGTTCTGCAACAACACCTCCGAAGAATTCGTAGAAACTCTCCTTTCCATTCGACAGCATCTTTCTGGTGTAGAGATTCTGGACCATCTCGAGAAGCTTCGGGTTGGCAGCTCCGGTAGGCCTTATATCCACAGCGTTCCAGTCGGAGTTCTCAAGAGCGTACCCAATGTCAACAGCAAGGTTGTTCGGATTAGACGCCAAAGAAGAACTCACTTCAAACTGGTTGACTATGTTCAGAGGTTCGTCGTGTGGTGCTCTGTCGAAGGTCAGAATGTCCGACACCCTGAACCTGTCTCTCAGTGTATCAAAATCGTCATTTTTCGATACCAGCGTATAGGAATTTGTCCAGTCGAACGTGGTTGGATCGTTGTCTGGATCGATGAGTCCCAGAGCTTCGAAGAATCCCTGTGGACCTTTTATTTCCATCATTCTGAGATCGAAATCGTAGAGTGAAGTGGCCCTGAGAACAAAAGAGTTGTGAGGTGTGAGATCGGCAAGAACCCCTGTGCCCTTCTCGTTGATCTTTTCAACGAGTGTCTCCAGAGTATCCACAACCGGATCGATCTCTATGTCGGTAGAGTTTATCGTGATCGTGAAAGCCCTGGTGGGATCGAATCCCGTCTGTCCATAGAAAACGTTCTCCAGTGTGTCCCTGTACTTCAAAACCTCGTAGTTCCTAACAAAAGCGTTCGCCTCTGTGAAGAAACTGTCATCGCTCAGAACGTTCACCGCCGATGGATCGAAGTTCAGAAACTCGTCGGGAACGATCACCAACATGTTCTCTCCCGTAGCTGGATCGGTGTAGACCTGTGCCCTCAGATGTAAGGAGGAATTTATGGAAGATGCAATGTTCGACAGACTCACACCGGATGAAAGATCGATAGGGATCGTCTCACTCTGTTTCGATCCATCTTTGAGAGTGTACTCAACACTCACTTTGTAGATACCAGGAGAAAGTGAAGAAAAATCGGACTCTTTTATGGTGAGAAAACCTCTTGTTTCTGTCTCAAAACCCATCTTCGAAAGTGAATCTCCCAGAGAAAAGAAAATCTTGTTTCTGAGATCTCCAGAAGTGTCCTCCAGATACAGCCTGTACCCTCCTGCGTGCTGTCCTGTGCTCAGGGTTGTCCCAAGCAAGTTCCAGGAGGAAATGAGGTCATTTATGGTTGATCCGGAAGAAACGGCCAGAGCTGATGATGTTCCTCCTCCAAAAGAGAGGATCAGGTCATCGGAAGTGAATGTTTTTCCAGTTATTTCTGAAACGCTGGTTGCGGAATGAATTCCCGTGACCGTATGGTAAGGTCCCATCTCAAGTTTTCTGTTTCCCTTGATCCTGAATATCGCAGGATCATCCGAGAAAGACTCGATCTTTTTGAAAAAATCTAGATTTGTTGTCACACCACCTGACTCGAACCCGTCTCTGTGAATGAGGTTGATCGCATCCGTTGTGAAAAGAACGAATTCATCGAGCTTTCTCATATACTTCACAATGGTTGAGTCCCTCAGATCTAAAAGCGCTTTCAATTTTCCATCGCTGAGAATCAACTTTGCGTTACCCACGAAGAGCTCATGGTAGCCTCTCCCGTACGGTCTTTCCAGGGCCCGAACTTCGTTGTAGGTGGAACCGTTCAGAACGATTTGATTTCCTATTCTCAGTGTGATCTGTCCGTCCTCTGCTTCCGTGTAATTTATGTTCACAAGGTCCGACAGTTCGTCCAGGATCCTGTCCCTTTCGTCGAGAAGATCGTTGGGAGGAGATTTCAACGTCATTCCTATTCGAATCTTGTTGTTCAGATCAGCGAGTCTTTTTATCATCTGGTTTATCTCAGAAACCCTCTGCACGATCTCGTTGTCTATGTCTTCCCTGAGCTGTTCCAGCCTTCCATAGAGATCCTTTATCTGGGATACCATCTGCTGTGCCCTTGAGACAACTTCTGCCTTGGAAGCGGTGTTGGAAGGATCGGACATGACCTCCTGAAAGGCGTTCCAGAAACTGTCCACAAGGCTTCTAATGCCGTTCTCTCCTGGCTCTGACAGAAGCTGTTCTATGAAGTGGAGGTTGGACAGTGTGGTATCCCAGTAGTTGTACCTGTTGTTCACCTGTCTGTACTGAATATCGAGAAATGCATCTCTCAATCTCACTATCGTTCTGACCCTGGAGCCAGTCCCCATCTGGAGAGGAATGGAGGGCTGGGTCAGAGTGGTCAGTGGAATGGGAGGAGTGGCCTCTATAACGGGTCTTTGCCTGGAATATCCCGGTGTGTTGGCGTTTGCTATATTGTGGCCGACCACGTTCATCGCCAGTTTGTGAGTGTATATTCCAGTGAGTGCCGTGTTGAGAATGCCGAACATGGACATATCAGGCATGTTCAGGACCTCCCAAGGAAAGTGGACGGCCCAGCCTCATCGAAAGAGCCATCCTTTCTGTACGTGACGCTGTTTCTCTGAAGTCCGAAAACGAGATCTATGTATTTCAGATGAAAATCTATGGCCTGTTTCAGTTTTTCCACCTCGAACGTAATCCTGTTCAGAGATTCGAAGAAATCCTTCAAGATCAGCATCATTTCCTCGTCATCTCTGTAAATCTCTAGAAGATCAACTAGTTTCAATCCTTGACCATGCAAATCAAGGGCTTTTCTCAGCTCTTCGTTAACCGCTTCCATCTGGAAAGACATTTCCTCAACGCGTCCAATAACATCTTCCAGTTTTTTGAAATCCTTCATCACAATAGCTTCGAGTTTTTCCTGAAGAAGCTCTCTCAGTTTTTCCATAAGGTTGATTTTTTCTGTTAGAACGTTCTTCAGCTTTTCTTTTTTCATTCAGACAGTTCCTCCAGTATCTTCCGTGCAAGCCTTTCCGTATCAACGAAGTAATTTCCACTCTCTATGGCTTTTCTCAGCTCTTCTACGAGTTCTTCTCTAATGGAAGAAATGTTCTTTGCTTCTTTGGTAAGTTCTTCCACACTCCAGGTGTGGCGAAGTTCGATTCTGTCTCCCTGCTCGCTCTTTTTCTTCTCCTTTGATTTTTCTACGGAAGGTCCCTTTATTCCTTCGAGAGGATTCACTTCTCTTGGCCCGTTCACGCCATCTATCACCATCTTCACCCCCTTCCGTATAATATTATCGGTTGATTCTCTTCAGATTTGAACCGGGAGGAATCGAAGTGTCCAATCTGAAAAAAACTCTTTCTTTTTCATTGGGAACCTTCTTATCCAGGATCACGGGCTTGTTTCGAGATATGATACTCGCGGGAACCTTTGGTGCCTCATCTGCTCTCGATGCCTACTATATTGCCATCATTTTCCCTTTTTTTCTGAGAAGGACCTTCGCCGAGGGAGCGATGAGCTCTGCTTTTCTTCCGATCTATAACCGGTTGAAAACTAAAGAAGAAAAAGAAAACTTTGCATCCGCCGTCCTCACATCTCTAGGGCTGGTCACCGTTGCAATAGTCGCCTTCTCCGAAGTGTTCCCCTATCTCATGGTAACTCTTTTTGCAACAGGAGCAGAAGAGAACACAAAAACCCTCGCTGCGAGTCTTCTCCGAATAACATCTCCCTTCATCACTATCGTTTTCGTCTGGGCGGTTTTTTACTCGATTCACAACTCTTCACACAGATACTTTCTGCCTGCTTTGACACCGATGTTTTCAAATCTCGGTGTGATCCTGGGCAGCCTCACCGGCAGTGTAAAATGGGCCGCCACTGGTTTCACACTGGGTGGCCTTACAGGGTTGATCGTTCTCCTACCTTGGAAAGAAGAGTTCAGATACAGACCGAGTTTCAAAGGTCTGTCGTACTTTTACAAGCTCTTCTTTGCCACCTTTTTGACCATGGCAGTTTCTCAGATCACAACGATCGTGGATGTTAACGTGGCCTCTTTCCTGGATCCGGGTTCCCTTTCACTGATACAGCTTTCCAGCCGTCTTTATCAGCTTCCGTTGGGTATCTTCGGTGTTGCCGTCTCCACCGTTGCTCTCTCGACACTCAGCCAGACAGAGGATTACGACAAAGACCTGAAAGACTTCGTCATGAAGAACCTGTTTCTCACCCTTCCATCGTCTATAGGTCTCTTCGTACTTTCTGAAAGACTCATCTCCCTTCTGTTCGGATACGGAGCATTCACCACAGAAGCTGCAAAAAGGGCGGCCGAAATCCTCTCGATGTACGCTGTGGGACTGTGCTTTGTTTCAATGTTTCAACTTCTCTCACGTGCCCACCACGCCCAGAAAAAAGTCAAACTTCCTTTCAAAGCCACCCTGCTTGTCTCTTTCATGAACATTGTACTGGACATCGTACTCGGTTTCACCATGGGGGCAAAGGGTATCGCACTTGCCACCAGTCTTTCCTATATGACAGGGTTTTTCTTTTTGTTTTTCAAAACCAGGTTGTCTTTCGATGTGCAGATCCTCAAAATAATCGCTGCGTCGACCGTTATGGGAACAACACTATCTTTTGCAAAAGGATTTCTTCCAGGCAGAGCAGGAACCATTGTTCTTGTACTTCTTGGAATAGCGGTATATTTTGCTGCCGGAAAAATACTGAGAATAAAGGAAATAAAGGAAATTTTCACGACAGGATCGCACTGAGATAACCCACTACCTCAAGCGTGTCCCCAGATACATCTCCACTCGTAGCATGCTTCAAAATTCTGACACTGGAAAAGCCAAGGTTCAGAAGAACCGCAACTCCTCCATAACCGCACATGCTTATGTCCTCTTTCACAAGGTATTCGTACAGCAACCTGGAATCACGTTTTTCTATCGCCTCTACAACGAGGTAGTCTTTCTTCAAGGTGGTCTTCTGATCCTCGTAATGGTTCAGATCGGTGGAGGCTATTATCAGGACGTTTCTGAAACTTTTCATCAACTCACGAACGGCGAAGGCAAGATCTTCAGCAACCGTTGGACTCTGATCCATCAAACATACTGGAACTATGGAAAAATCACCGAAGACAAACTGCAGAAAGGGAAGCTGGACTTCAATGGAATGCTCCTTCAGGTGCGAAAGGGTATCCTCTTCAGCGTATCTGGAACTGTTCAGCAGGATCTCTACCGCTTCTTCGTTCACAGGAACTCTTCCAAGTGGAGTCTCCCAGAACCCTTCCGGCCAGATCCCAACAGGCTTTCCAAGACCTGTGTGGTTCGGACCGATGATGACGACAAGTGAGGGCTTCCCAATCCTCGCCACTTCGAGAAATCCCCAGGCTGCAACCGGCCCGCTGTAGATGTAACCTGCGTGGGGAGAGACAAGACCAACAGGATTCTGGAGATTCTTTTCAACAGGACCGGGCAACTCACCTGGTCCTATTCTCCTGTCGAGAAAGCATATTCTTATCTGCTCGATCAACTCATCTTTGCGGGATGGATAAAAGAGACCCGCCACAACAGGCTCTCTGATCATGGTTCCACCACCCTGACGGTGACGAATATCATGAGATCACGTTTTTCTTTGCTTTCAGATTTTGTCCTGAAGAACTGACCTATCACTGGAAGATCTCCAAAGAAGGGTAGCTTACTCTCGCTCATGTTCGTCACCTCTCTGATGAGGCCCCCTATCACGATGGTACTGTTGTTCTTTACGATGAGGTGCGTCGTTGCCTCTCTTGTTCTTTCTCCCGGAACCTCGTTTATGTAGTTTCCAGGTTCGCTCGCCTTGACGAAGAGATCCAGTTCTATCGTATCGTCGCTTCTCACAAACGGAGTTATTGAGAGTTCTATTCCGGTCTCAAGGAATTGCACTTCCGGTGTTCCATCACCGTTTGTGTCTGTAACGTACGGTATTCTGTCTCCTATGAGGATCTTTGCCTCTTTTCCGCTGGTGGTGACGATCCTGGGGCTTGCAAGGATGTCATCCAGGGTGTTGCTCTTCTGATCTGAAAACTGAAGAGACAGAGGGGAATTCAGAATTTCATTAATGACTTTCTCAAAATCAAGATAATCTGTCACAGAGAAAGATATACTCGCTCCAGAAGAACTCAGGCCCACCCCCGTACCGCTCAGTTGCAGCCCCATTTCTTTGGTCACCATATCTATGAGCGACTTGTCCACTATCTTTGCAGAAATTTCCACCTGTTTTGTTGGTTTCTTCAGATTTTCTACAATCCTATCCAGTTCTTTCTTTATTGTCTCAGAGATTCCCGTCACCACCATGAAGTTGTTTAGAGAATCCACGTAGACTGTTCCACCGTAGAACTCTATGAGTGCCTTTATCTGATCAAAGTTGTGAGGGATATCGTAGAAGTAGCGCTTTGCAAGGTCCTGTTTGGGCCTGGAAACGACGTACACACCGTTTTTCAAGTCGAACAGATACCCATAGTTCTGAGAAACAAGATCAAGAAACTTCTCCCACGTGATTCCATCCACTCTCATGGTGACCGTCTCTGAAGGAGAATCCACGAACATCATCGAAACACCGATTTCAGAAGCGGCTTCTTTGATGAGATCGTAAAGCGAGACGTTCTCTGCTCTTATGCTCAGTTTTCCATCTGATACGGTCACATAATCTTTCTTTGTCCTTGCCAGAGATTTTTCTCTCTCTTCCTCGATGAGTTCTGCTGCCTTTTCAACGATGTCTTCTGGACCTTCAATGACCATCTGGCCCATCTTCGGAAAGACCGTGATTTCGAGACCATCGAAGAGTCTTTTCAGATAAGCGGAGAGTTCTGCGGGATCGACATCGGAGGGTATGGACACATTTCTTTTTGCTTTCTTTTTCGATGCTTCCTGCTCTTTTTCTAGGAACGAATCGAGGAGCTTTTTCACTTTCTCAGATTGAGAAACCGGAACTTCCACCAGCACCAGATTGAGCCTGTCAAGGTAAACAACCTGCTTGACCTCCGGTATGAGCACTTCAAGGAACGTTTTGAACTGGTCGAACGGAAAACCGGTGGGTACCTCGAACGTGAGACGGTCTAAAACGTTTTCCTCCAGCACCTTCTTATGTCTTTCATAGAAGGAACGATATATGTCTGAGAGTTTCTCCACAGACTCTGAAGGTCCTTTGAGAACAAGAAGTTTCAACTCGTTGAGGGTAATACACAGAACATCCGGATACAATTTCTCTGAAAAAGCCACAAACTCATCGACTGGGAAAGAAGAATCTATTTCAAGAAATTTCACTGTCTCTTCTGCCCGAACTTCTCCCAGTTTTTCCAGAACCGCCTTGAACTGCTCCTGGGCCTTTTTCACACTTTCTTCTGGTCCTTCGAGCAAAACAACACCATCCATCACCTCATAAACAACTCCTGTGTTTCTTCCAACCACATCGAGCACTTTTGCGGGATTTTCCAGCCATTTTGGAAGTTCAACGAACACCTGGACTGTCTCTTTTGAACTCAGTATCTTTTGAAGAAGATCCATGGCACTTTTGACTTCAAGTTCGCTTCCGATAACAGCTATCTCATTTCCCAGCTCTTCCACAGAGACATCGTAGAGTTGACTGAGCACCGCCTTTAACCTGTCGAGAGGAACGGTTTCAACTTTTTTCACAAACCGCACCGTTTTCTCTTCCGAAACGATGGCTTTCAGTTCTTCGGCTGCTTCCTGAAGCTTCTTTTCATCCGAACCGCTGAGCATGAGCATTTTCAATGCAGAGAAGTAGTCGATCTCCACATTGTACTTTGCCGAGACAAACTTTTTCAAATCCTCCAGACTTTCTTCCTTCAAAGAAATCCTCAAAAATTGAGTGTGTCTGGTCTGAAGTTTGTTCAGATACTCCACAGCGCTATCGACAGAACCCAGAGGTCCTTCGATGAAGACGAACCTTCCCACTTTGTTCACCGAGACACCGTACATTCTTGAGACAGCCTCGAGCAGTTCCGATTGAACATCTTGCTTCAACTCAAAAGTTCTCGCGGTGAAGTTTTTCCTTCTGAGTTTCAGGAGTTTTTCCAGAACAGGAGAGATCTTCTCATACACACTTTTGGGAACAGAAAGAGACACCTTCACATTCTCTCCATCGATGTTGAGAAGTTTCATTCTAGAATCGGGAACGCCGAGAAACTGAAGCGCTTCTTTCAAGAAACTCTCTTCGCTCTTTTTCACATCGAAGTAGTACGTGGTGCCAAGTTCCAGGTTGTTCTGTGCTATAAAGTCCACCAGATCTTTTTCTCTATCCACAGGCACCTGACAGATGACAAGGTTCATCTCTTCGTAGGCCTGAGCATCTATTCCGAGAATCAACTTGATCAAACTGGCTGCAGTCTTTGGGTCATAAGCGTAAAAGACGAATTTCTTCGTGGGAACGGTCTGGGGCTCGATCTGTTCTACACCAGTTTCCAGAATCTTCAGATACCTTTCAACCTTCGCGATGGTCTCCGAATCTCCCACAAGAATCACTCTGGACACAGGTTTCAGAAGATGATATTCGAATTGATAGACGTTTTTCAGTGCAGACAGGAGTTCTTCTACCTTATTTACCTCCACCGAGAAGGAGACTTCTTTCTGCTGAAGAGGAGGAGAGACGGAAAGAAGACTCGCCACAAGATCGTGCTCTTCTGATGTTCCGTAGACAAAGAGTACTGATTTCGATGGAAGGTAGTCTATCATGGCCTCCTGTGAAATTAGGCTCTTTATTCTGTCTGCCACGCTCTGGTTTTCCACTCTGTATATCCCCCAAAACCTCTGAAACCTTCCAGAAACCTCTTCGTACTTTCCTATGAACATCGTTCCATCGGGAAAGTAAGCGTAGGCAACCTCCCCAAAGGTCACAAGAAGATCTCTCAAGGCATCCTCCGGTGTTACGTCGTTCAATTTCAAACTCGTCGTTGCGTTTTTCACACTTTCCGAAACTATCACGTTGAGGTCCAACCTTTCAGCAAGATACTTCACCATGTCTTCAAAGGGCATGTTCTCAAAGGACACGTCTATTCTTTCTTTGCTTCTTGGAAATTTCATGATCACTTTGTTTCCCTCTACTTCATAATTTCCCGGGAAAGGAACCAATAAACTCGCAGATACCATAACACCGTTTCCAACATTCACAACACGGACACCTTCGACGGGACCGACGCCAACTGGAACCATGAACCTGCTTATCTTCATTTGGACTCCTTTCAGAAACACAGAGAACACGGTCCTGGAAGAATTCATCTCTGCTGAGACATCCTCCACGGGGGAGGAAGTCTGGACCTCTATGAGCACCTGATCCTCCTCTATCCGCGGCAGCACTCCCACAAGTTCAACGGAAAACAGCGCACCAACAATTAGAAGGAAAAGACCAGCAAAAACTCTTTTCATGGTCAACACCCCTTTTCACCTTATTGAAAAAAATCTTCCATTTTCAACATCCAGTACCAGTACTCCTAAACTGGAAACGTAGGTGACAACGTACTTTTCAAAAACAGGATTTTCTCCTGATATCTCAAAGCGCTTTTTGCCGTCGGAAAGAAAGATCCTCACACCATCATCCGTTTTGATGAAACCAAGGAAACTGTAGTTCAGCGCTGGAAGAGTCACTATGAGGGTATCGGCCGCTTCTTTTCCAAAAGCAAGTTTGACAGGACTGAAGACCCTCGGCAGATCTTCAGGGGTGTTTTCAATCACCATTTTTTTCAAATCTGGATCGATGTGTATCCTGCTCACAAGAGAAACAAAGTCCACCGTATTTTCCTGCTGAATAGTCGTCACACCTGAACTTCCTCTGAAGAGATAGAAGAACGCCACCACCCAGACTGCACCCATCACTACCAGTAAAACAATCGTTCGCCGACTCACCGTTTCACCTCTTCCACATCCAGAGAGATCTTTACCTTCGGCTGAGATATTGACAGTCCCAGAAAGTCAACAGGTATCACTTCATTTGCATCGATCACCATCTGTTTCACCGTCACCTTCCTTGTCGATATGAGGTTTCTGAGAAGGGTTTCTACTTCTATCACGCTGATCTCTCCGTTTCCCACCATGCCATCGAAATCAGGAGTACTCTCTATAGCTTTCAGAACCTCCATGTACTCCTTTTGTTTTTCACGGAATATTCTGTATGCGGGTGCAAGGTTTTCAAGCTTTTTTTCAACCTTTCTGGTATTGGACATGAAGATCACAAAGTCCGGAACAACCAGGCCAAAAACCAGTACCAGGAGAGTCAGAACAGAAAACCAGATGGCAAACTTCCGGCTGATTCCTCTCATTTTTTCGCCACCCCATACTCCAGCCTGTATTTTTTCATGGTGTATCCTTCTGGAAGATGCTCTTCGAACAGAAGTTTCAGATTTATTCTCCCGTCCTTCAGAAAACTCTCTGGCAAAACCTCCTGAGTTTCTCTGGAAACCTCATAAAACTCCAGGATCACGCTCTCCGGAGAAAAGCTCAGATAACTCAACGTCCTGCCTTGCTTTTTGAAAATCTCCGTGAACAAATCAGAAAAATCCTCCCATTTCTTTCTCTTTTCAAGATATGAATTCAAAGAATTCACCTTAGACTCCAGGGTTCTTATCTGATTCAACAGCACGTCCTCGATTCGGGACATCTCTGCCAGATTCCTGGACGAATCGATGGAAAGATCTATTGAATAAGCATTGAGGATCTCCGCGTATCTGTTTTCCAGATTTTCCACCATCTGTTCTTTGACGTATCTGAAATAAACGTTGAACGAAACAGGTGGAAGCAGCATTACAGCAAGAAGAACAACGAAGGTGGTTAACTTCACCTTACGTTTCTTATACGGATAGATGTTTAACCTTTCCAATTTCCCTACCCCCTCTCAACAACAACCCCAGTCCCCCCATCGACACACCGGACTTCACGAAAGGAACAGGTCCTTCTTTCAAGACCGTGCCTTCGAACTTCTGCAGGGCCTGCATGAAAGACTGGAAGAAAACAGGCGGATCTATGATGTAAAAGAACCGATCTGCCCTATCAAGCGAGACTTCATCGAGTGATATCTTCACCTCTCTGTCCAGCTCCAAAAGAAAATCTCCGAAGTACGGCTGGAGAAAGTCCAGAGAAACCTCCACCATTCCCTCGAACAGTTCTTTCGGTTGTATACCTGTGTTTTCTGCCACAACGTCCATGTAATCCCAGAAAATGGAAAAGACCATCCTGCAGGATCTATAATGATCGTCTTTCAGAACCACAATGGAGTAGTAGTCGTTGAAAAACGAAGCCACAACGAGAACGGTGATGCCCTTTAAGCGCCTATTGAAATAAAAATCGAAGAATTCCAGGTACTTCACAACATCCGGTATCACCACATCCGTTTCAGGAAAGCCCGCTTCCATCAACTCCGAAACGAACGCTTTCACCTGGTTCACTTTCGACACGAAGAACAACCCTTCCCCCTCGTGTATTTCAAGGGGAGCAACGATCAGCTGTTCGGGAACTATTCCGAGGTTCCTGGATATCTCCATGGTGGCGTATTCTATAGCGTTCTGCCTGTTCAGAGATGGTGGGACCTTTATTCTCATGATCAGAACGTTCTCCATGGGCATGTTCGCAACTACGATGTCTTCAAGGTCTTTCTCCATGCCCTTCATCAGGCTGGAAACCACTCCCTTTCTTTTTTCGCTGTCGAGAGTATCCACCACGCTGGACACCTTTTTTAAAACCCTGAGCTTTGAACCTCGTTTTCTGGCACGAACGATCTCCACACAGTGAGAGCACAGATTCAACGCCAGGATATCGTTGTAGAAGATCTGCAAGCTATCTCCCCCTGTATATCCTCATTCTTCCGGTGACAGGCTCAACCGTTATTCTCCATCCTTCACCGTAGACCGTGCCGGCCGTCGATACAAATCCGTTCATGAAAGTGACGTCTTCACCGGCGTTTGATCCTTCAGATTGAAAAGAAAACGGGAATCTATAGACCGTCTTTTCCTTTTTGAGTGGATCGTAAACTGTTATTCTTCCAGTGTCTACTATTGTTAGGATACCATTTCTAGAAGCCAATTCTAGAGATTTCATGGCCTTTATCTTGACAACGATCGATTGAACATCCTCTTCTGATTCTTTCCAGAGAATGGGGATGAAAAAGCCCATTATCATAAGTGAAACAGCAAGAACCACAAGGATTTCGACTGTACTCATCCTCCAATGCTCCTTTGAAGCTGGAAGACGGTGGTGTAGATAGAATACGCAAGAAAAGCCACAAATCCGCCAACTCCAGCTATCAAAAGTGGCTCCACCAGTGAAACCAGTTGCTTCACACTGTTTCGCACGATGTCCTCATAGAAATCTGCCACCCTTTCCATCACTTCGTCGACCTTTCCTGTTTCTTCGCCTGTCCCTATCATCTCGTAAATGAGTTGAGGAAACACACCACTCTCTGCAAATGTATCTCTTAACGTCTTTCCTTCCGATACTCTCTGCACCATTTCCTCACTCTTTCCTATGATAGAAGGTGAGTTGGAAGCCTGGGCTGCCATTCTGATCGCGTCCGTTATCCTCACACCACTGCTCACGAGGATTCCAAGAGTTCTGGCGAAGCGCTCAAGTCCCATGTTTCGTCTGAGCTTTCTGACTGGAGGAAACAGGAAAGAAAGGTACTCTTTTATGTAAGTTCCGTACCTTGATTTCATGAGGACGAAGAACCCAAAGACAGCACCCGCCATAACGACAGAAAACCATGGCCAGTTCTCACTGAGGAATTCGTTCACCTTCAAAAGGGATTGGATCGTGGGTGATAAAGGAATAGAAGTTCCAAAGGCTCGAACGAGATTGGGAAGAATGTAGAAACTGATCACAAGAACGATCACAACGGCAAAGAAGAGGACAAAAAGAGGATAGGCCATCGCGGATTTAACTTCATCCTGGAGCCTCTTCACACTCTCGTAGAAATCCGCTGCCCTCCTCAGGGTTCTGTCCAGGACACCCCCCTCTTCACCTGCTTCCAACATGCTGATCAACACGTTGTCGAAAACCCCCACCTTTCGAAAGGCATCGGCTAGAGTATCACCGGTTTCCACGTTGATGGCTATTTCCAGTATGATCTTTCTGAATCGTTTCGAGAAGACCTCCTGACGAGCGAGTATGTTCAACGCCTCTTTTATCCTTATACCGGCCGATATCATTATGGAAAGCTGACGACAGAAGGTGGCGATTTCGCTGATGGAGATCTGAAAGAATGGAGTGCTCTTCTTTGGACCTTTGCGTTCTTCGACACGAACGACCATCAAACCTCTTTCGGCGAGAAGTGAGATCGCCTTCAACTTGTTTTCCGCTTCTATAACCCCCGTTACTTTCTTTCCACTCCCCTCCACGGCAACGTATTTGTAAAAAGGCATCCTAAGAGATCATCCCCTTTATCCTCAAGAGTTTCACCACGTGTTGCTTTTCCTGATTTATTATGCTCCTGACAAGATCCTTTGCTCTCTCGTTTTTCAGAAGTTCGAGGATTTCGTAGTAAAAGATTATGGTCTCTTTTTCCACAGATATGGAAAAATCGATCGCCTCCTCGACGGATCTTTCTTTCAAATATTTTTCCATCGTGGCAGCATCGGGGAAGAACCTTCCTTCTACGAAACTCTTCAGATATTCTTCTGCGTCTTCGAGATTCAGGTACGTTTCCTCATCTACTCCCAGCTCTTCTCCTATGCTCTCAAACGTTCGGGCATGCTCTGCTTCCTGACGGGCCATGTAAGAGAAGAACTCCTTTATATCTGGTTTCTCGAAACGTTCCGCCAACTTCCTGTAGAATTCTTCCCCATCCTTTTCTACCCTTACAGCAATGCTCAACAGCTCCTTTGCCGAGAACATGTTTACACCTCCTTGAGAAAATTATAAAACATCTCTTTCAAAGTTTGAAGATTTTTTATTTTCATCATCTCATCCCTGAATCTTCTCGCTCCTTTCAGATTTTTCGTGTATCCCGCTACAAATTTTTTGATCTCTTTGATGGCTTTTTCCTCTCCCTTGTCTTCCACCAGAAGACTCAGGTGCATCTCAAAAGACCTCAAAATCTCGTCCGTGGAAGGTTCAGAATATTTCCCACGTTCTAGGAAGTCCTTTATCTGTTTGAACAGCCAGGGTCTTCCAATTGCACCACGGGCAACAAGGACCCCATGACAACCACTTTCTTCGAGGGCCCGTTTGGCATCCTCTGGAGAGAATATGTCTCCACTCACGAAGGTGGGAATTTTCTTGTCCAGAACAGAAAGGCTCTTCCAGTCGGCTTTTCCAGTGAAAGCCTGAGCAACTGTTCTTGTGTGAATGAACACTTCGTCAACACCTTCTTCCACAAGGATCTCGTATATCTTCGAAATCTGATTTTCATTCCAGCCAAGACGCGTTTTAACTGTGAATTTTCCTTTCACATGCTTTCTGAGTTCTTTCACAACTGCCCTGAAAAGATCCAGATCCCTCAAAAGACCACCGCCTGCTCCCTTTTTAACCACCTTTCTCACGGGACACCCTGCGTTCAGATCTATCCATGGGTACTCATCAGAGAGCACATCGGCTGCTCTGGAAAGCTCCTCAGGATCGCTTCCAAATATCTGAACGGCCACGTTCTTTTCCTCAGGAGAGGGAAGCAGTTCTCTTGTTTTCTCCGAATTCATGAGAAAACCCTTTGCACTCACCATTTCAGAGAACGCAAAATCTGCTCCCCATTTAAAGCACACCGTACGGAAAGCCCTGTCAGTGTATCCCGCCATCGGTGCAAGTCCCACTTTGACCATAGAAGGCCTCCACCTCTTCCCTGATTTCCTCCGGGACAAATCCCTTCAAAGTCTTTCCGGCAAGAGCCCTTTTTCGAATCTCAGTGGAGGAGATCTGAATTATGGGCATATCCAGGAAGATGATCTTGCTCAGATCCCCCAGCACTTTTCTGGCATGTTCATGATAAGGCTTCCCACAGTAACGCGGATAAACAACCAAGTTCGCCTTTTCGAGGATATCGCGGTACCTGTACCACTTCTCGAAATAAGACAGAGCGTCCTCTCCGACGATGAAGAATGGTTTGGTCTTGTACAGATTGGAAAAATGCTCTATGGTGAAGATCGAGTACGAAACACCTCCCCGCTGCCTTTCATAATCGCTCACTTCTATCTTTTCGATGCCACCGAAGACTTTCTTCAGCCATTCGAACCTCTTTTCAAAAGGAATGGACGTTTTTTTGTGGGGAGGATTGTAAGCGGGAACCACGACCAGTCTGTCCAGTTCCAGGATCTCCAGAGTGTACAGACACACAATGATATGACCGACATGCACAGGATCGAAGGCTCCACCGAATATTCCCACCTTACTCCCTGTACTCGAACTCAAAATTTCCGATCCTGACAACATCCCCTTCTTTCACCCCTGCCTCTTTCAATTTCTCTTCCAGGCCGTTTTTTTCAAGAATCTGAAGAATCAGAAGCCTTGCATCTCTCTGGTTCAGATCAAACCTTTCCATCCACACCCTGAGGCCTTCTCCTTCGACCACCCATTGTCCGTCTTCTTCCTTCACAACCTCTACTTCAAATCTCTCAGGAAGTTTTCTCCAAACGGGAGCAGGTTTTTCCATTGGGTGATCTTTCTTTTCTTTTCTCTCTTCCCTCTCTATTCTCTCCTTTCGAACTATGGAAGCCACCCTGTCAAGGAGAAGATCAACTCCTTCGCCCGTTACGGCAGAAATCGGAATAACTTCCTTTCCTATTGAACTTTCGATCTCCTTTATTCTCTGGGGAAGTTTTTCTCTTTCCAGAAGATCTATCTTGTTTGCGACCACTATCTCTGGCTTTTCCAGGAGGAACGGAGAGTACTTCTTCATCTCCTCTCTTATGATGAAATAGTCTCTTGCTGGATCTTCCCTTTCAAAGCCACTCACATCGAGCATGTGAACTATCACAAAACACCTTTCAACATGCCTCAAAAAGACGTTTCCGAGGCCTACTCCTTCGCTCGCTCCCTCGATGAGGCCGGGAATGTCAGCGACCACGAAACTGAAATCACCGTATTTGACAACCCCCAGGTTGGGAACAAGTGTGGTGAAGGGGTAGTTTGCTATCTTCGGTCTTGCGTTGCTGATGCGTGCTATCAGAGAAGATTTTCCAACGTTCGGATACCCCACAAGCCCCACATCCGCCAAGATCTTGAGTTCAAGTTCCAGCCACCTGGCTTCACCCTTTTCACCCTTTTCTGCGATCAAAGGAGCCTGTCTTGTGGGAGTCGAAAAGTGAGCATTTCCCCTTCCTCCTCTGCCTCCGCGTGCGACACACACTACCTTTCCAGGTTCGTCCAGGTCTGCAATGATCTGACCGGTGGAGGCATCCTTTACCACCGTTCCAACCGGAACATCTATGTAAAGATCTCTTCCGTTTCTTCCCTTCATCTTCTTTCCCATACCGTGCTTCCCATTTTCTGCAAAAAATTTTCTTTTATTCACAAACTCGATCAGCGTTGAAAGAGAGGGATTGGCCCTGAGGAACACAAACCCTCCGTCTCCTCCATCACCACCGTCAGGCCCGCCCTTTGGGACATATTTTTCCCTTCTGAAACTCACACAACCGTTTCCGCCGTCTCCTGCCTTCACAAAGATCTTCACACGATCAACAAATTCTGCACTCTTTATGTTCAACTCAAAACCCTCCTGAACATCTTTTCTATCACATCGAGTTTTTTCAGAAGATCCATATCCTGAATCTTCTCGAAAAGTTCCCTTATCAAGACTCTTTCTTTCCTGAATATGTTCAGTTTGACGAGTAAATCCACAGTTCCACAGGTTGTCTCCACTTTTCTGGCTATCAAAGCCACGAATTTCTTCCTGTTCTCAGGAATTGAATGAAGAGATGGCAATTGAAAGTTCTTGCCATAGTGTATTCTGTCTCCAAAAGGGGAGAGTTCAAGGTAAATTTCCTGAGAAGATTCTTTCAGCAGGCTGTAGAGAAACAACTCTTCAATTCTGCTCAGATCAAAGGTTTTGAAGAAGTTTCTTGGTTTGATGTACAGTTTCGGATTCTTCGGCGATTTCGGGACTTTCATCTTCTCCATTTCTTTCAACACTTCCGATTTTATAGCACCGGCCGCAACTCCAAACAAAACCCCTCCTCCCAGCTCCAGAAGCGTCTGATGTGGAAGAAGAAGAACACTCTGAACAGCATCCAGCAGGACCTCCACATCGTCTGAAGTTCCCCATATCCTGAGCTCTGAAAATTCCGCATCGATGTGCCTGGACACCTCGAAGTACTCCGGAACCTTCTCTTTCACGGTTTTTGTCAACTCTTCCAGCATCCTCGAAAGAGAGTTTTTCAGGTGTGGGGGTTCGTTTCTCCACCCAGCACCAAAAACCAGGGAGAAACAGAAGCTTTTTGCGGGTTTCCCTTCAAATATCAGCTCCATTCTTTCCATCCCCTCATGATCTCATCGAAGTTGTAACCTTTCAGTTTTGCTCTATTTTCCACAAATCTCAGAAACTCTTCCTCGCTCATCGTCTTCACCTTCAACGCCTTTGCCTTTTCGTACTTGGAACCTGGATTTTCCCCAACGATGAGATAGTCGGTGTTCTTACTCACCGAGTTGACCACTCTGGCTCCCAGTCTCTCCAGAAATTCGATGATCTCCTCTCTTGTGAAGTTTTTCAGCGTGCCGGTCACGGCAAACGTCAGTCCTTTCAGCACATCGTACTTTACGGTTTTCTCTTCAAGTTTCACTCCTGCCTTTTTCAGTTTTTCTATAATCTCCCTTGTCTTCGGATTTCTGAAGTACTCTACAATGCTCCTTGCTATTTCCGGTCCGATTCCTGGAATGTCCTTCAACGTTTCGTAGGAAGCCTCGGCTATTGCTTCAAGAGATTTGAAGTGTTCTGCAAGAATCTTCGCCGTTTTTTGCCCCACCATCGGTATTCCAAGACCGGTTATGAGCTTGTGCAGGGGTCTTTTCTTTGCTTCTTCTATCTCCTGCAGAATCTTCGCGATCGTTCTCTGGCCAATACCGGGGCCAAGCTGGGCAAGATCAAAGGGTGTGAGATAGAAGATGTCCGCTATGTCCTTAACCAGACCTGAATCCACCAGTCTGTCTATGATCTTTTCACCAAGCCCTTCGATATCCAGCGCCTCCCGGGACACAAACGTCCTCAGTGCCCTCTTCAGCTTCGCCGGGCAGTGAGGATTCAGACATCTGATTGCAACCTCATCAGGAGAGAGTTTTCCCACTTTTCCACCACAAACCGGACAACTCTGGGGAGGCTTTATCTCCTTTTCGCTGCCAGTTCGCAACTCTGGTATTGATTTCACTATTTGGGGAATGATTCCCCCTGCCTTTTCAACGAATACGTAGTCACCTATTCGTATGTCCTTTTCTCTTATATACTCGAAATTGTGAAGGGAGGCCCTTTTCACGATAGTTCCTGCAAGTTGGACGGGTTCGAGTTCTGCCACCGGTGTCAGAACACCCGTTCGACCAACCTGTATCGTGACATCGAGGATCCTCGTTCTGGCCTGCTCCGCAGGGAATTTGAAAGCGATCGCCCACCTTGGTGCCTTGGAAGTCTCCCCCAGAACTTTCTGGAAATCGAACCTGTTCACCTTCACCACAACTCCATCAACCCAGTAGTCCAGTTCCCTCTTTCTTTCTTTCCACTCTCTCCAGTACTCGATCACCTCCTGTATGTTCTTGCACAGTCTTGAATGCGGGTTCACTTTAAATCCTATCTCTTTCAAAAACTGGAGCGCTTCCCACTGAGTTTTGAGGCCGTAATTTTCGGGATGAACAACGTAATAGATGAAAGAATCGAGTCTTCTCGAAGCCACGAGAGCGGTGTTCAGCTGACGGAGAGTCCCCGCCGCCGCGTTTCTTGGGTTGGCAAAGGGAGGAAGTCCTTCTTCTTCTCTCTCCTCGTTCAGTCTTTTGAACTCATCCACCGGCATGTAAATCTCCCCTCTCACCTCAATGGTGAGGGGTTTTCTCAACCTCAGTGGAACACTTCGAATGGTTTTCACATTCTCGGAAACGTCTTCACCCTCCACTCCGTCCCCACGCGTTGCTCCCAGAACGAAGCGACCGTTTTCGTACCTGAGAGCGATCGAAACACCGTCTATCTTCAGTTCGGCAACGTATTCCACTTCCGACTCCTGAAGCGTCTTCTTGACACGTTTGTCGAACTCAATGATCTCCTCTTCGTTGTAGGTGTTGTCCAGACTCAACATGGGTACGGAGTGTTTGACGGTTTTGAATCCCTCGAGAACCTTCCCCCCGACCCTCTGAGTCGGCGAGTCTGGAGTAACCAGTTCTGGGTACATTCTTTCCAGTTCTATGAGTCTTCTCATCAATCTATCGTATTCCTCATCGGTTATAACTGGGTCGTTCAAAACGTAATATCTGTAGTTGTGGTATTCTATTTCCTCGCGCAGTCTTTCCACTTCCTCTATTACCTCTTTTGGAATCTGTCTCATTTTTTCACCCCCTCTAAACATTATAATCCTGTCTGGTATAATCCCGATTAGGGAGCTGAGAGGATGAAAAAGATCGTTCTGATTTTGATAATCATTCCTCTCCTTGCCTTTTCTCTCGACGTGGAGAAAGTTGTTTCGATGTACAAACAGATGCTGGATGAGTACAGAAACGGTTCCTATCAGGATCCGTTTGTGAGGTTCGTCCATGAAAATCTCCTCCAGCTTCAAAAGTACAGGTTCTTTCGAAGACTTCTTGCTGGTGGAGTGGAGAAGACAGAGTTCGCAAAGACGGCAGGAGATTACCTCTTCGTAATGTACCAGAACTGGAAGGAAAAGAGCTGGGAGAAAAAACTGGCAAACGCTCTTTTTCTCGCTTTCCTTCAGTCTGAAATGTCCGGATCTGAGCCTTCCAAAAGCACTTTGAAAAACTCTCCTTCGTTCAATTCCTTTTTCGGTGATTACAAGATGTACGTTCGGTCAAACGCTCTGAACCTGCTGAGATGGATCCTGGCCTACTACACCGGTGGCACAAGCACTCCTCCCCCCGTCAAACTCGATCTTGAAATCAAAAACTTGGGATTTTCCTTTGAGGTGAAACAAGACGTACCACAGGATATCCTCGCGCTTCTTCCGGAAGATCTCGAAGAGAAGGTAAAAAGCGCAATCGATGCTGTTCTCATTTCGAAAGATCAATCCGAGTACAGAAGAAACGTGAACAGAAGTGCCAGTCTTCTGTGGAAAGAGATAGAAAACAGAATCTCCATCATTCAAAACAACATCGCAGACCTTTTTGAAAAAACCACCCCCAAAAAGATTCGTCTTCTGTGGATCAGATACCTTATTTATGGTTTCCTTTTGATTGCCTTTAGAAGGAATTATCAGCTGATCCTTCAGCTGATTCTCTCCTCCGAGATTCTGTTTGTATGGGGTTCAAACACAGTTCATCTGAACACGATTGAAAATATGCTCTTTTCAAGCGTTCTGGTCTTTGCTTTCATCTTCTTCAATCTTTTGCTCATCAGAAAGAGAAAGTATGGATACACCTTGTTCACCATCGTTTTCATGATACTCCTGTTTGTTCCATCATACATCTTCGTTCGTGAACTTGGAATGGACAGAGAGTTCGAAAGGTCTCCCTACTACGATCAGTTGAAATCGGAAGTTTTTGAAGGTAGCAACTCCAGGGTGAAGGAGATGCTCAGGGAAATGTCAGCGGTGTCACTCGCAAGCAAAGAGCACACAAAGCAGCTTGTGGAACACCTTAGTCTTGCTCCAGAAAAGTTTTTGAAAGAAGGTGCTTTAAAGGAATTCGAGCCAACCCCGAACGGCATCTTTCTTCTGATCGACGAACGATCTCAATTCTTCTCCACCTCAAATTTCGAAAGGCGCCTGGAAATCGCAAGAGAGATGAACACCAGTCTGGAGGACTACCTCTCAAAGGAAAAGTCCAGATACAGGCGTTACAGAAATGCGCTTGAAAGCCTGGAACATCTGGTGAAGAAAATCTCGGCGTACACCTCAAACAGGTTCGTGGAGGATCTTGAAAAGGATCTGAAAGCCTCTCTAGACAGGTATCCACTGATAACCGACGTAACTTTTTCTTTCACCGGAGAGAAGAAAAACCCCTCGCTGAAACCCTACCAGACGATCTCCGGGTTGAAGGAAATCTTCTGGTTCTTTCTGTTGTTCTTTTCCGCACTTTTGGGGGGAAAGTACGTTCTGATACCGGCCGGAGCAACTCTGTTTGCCGCTCTCTCAACTGCGATCAACTGGAAACACCTGGAAGTGTTCGTGGAAAGTGGGATCTTTCCGATATCTTTTGAAACCTCTGCCGCACACACTTTCCACATGGAGATACTTTTGATCGCTTTTTCCACAATCATACTGTACAGAAATCTTGTTAAAGGGAGGGTGAAACCATGAGGAAGGTTTTCATGGTGGCTTTTCTGGTATTTGCTATCGCGTTGTTTGGGTTCAAAGTTGTCATGGTGACGGACGTCGGTGGCCTCGGCGACAAGTCCTTCAACGATGGAACCTGGGCGGGTATAAAGAAGGCAGCAGATGAACTGGGAATCGAAGCAAAGGTTATACAGTCCTACGAACAATCTGACTACGTTCCAAACCTCAGCAAGGCAGCAGAAGAAGCAGACTTGGTCTTCGCGGTGGGTTTCATGATGACGGATGCCCTCTTCAAGGTTGCAAAGCAGTATCCGGACACGTACTTTGTGGGAATCGACATCACACCACCTGAGGGACAGATCCTTCCCAACGTGATCACCTTCACGTTCAAGGAACAGGAAGCCGCTTTCCTCGTTGGATACGTTGCAGCCGCCATGACACAGACGGGAACAGTTGGCTTCGTTGGAGGCATCCCCATCCCACCCGTGGAAAGGTTCAGGTACGGGTACGAAGCGGGAATAAAGACCTACTCTGTCCTCCACAGGAAAAACGTGAAGATATTGAGAGGTTACACACAGGACTTCGAAGATCCCAAGAAGGGCAAGGACCTTGCCATGTCACAGTTCGCAGAGGGTGCTGACATCGTGTTCCATGCCTCCGGTGCCTGTGGAAACGGCGTCATAGAAGCCGCCAGAGAGAAATTTTCTTCTCTTGCTGGATCCAGCGATCTTGTCGATCTGATAGATTACTACGTGGAGAACAAAAAAGGCTTCTTCGCCATAGGTGTTGATATGGATCAGGATTACATGGCCCCCGGTGCCGTTCTTGCGAGTGCGATGAAGAGGGTCGATGTTGCCGCTTACTACGGTGTTGTCTGGGCCTACGAAGGAACGTTCGAAGGTGGACACAGGGTCCTTGGTATCTCTGAGGACGCAGTTGGAATAAGTCCGATGAAGTACACGAAGGGGATCGTGCCAAACAGAGTCATAGCGGAGCTTCTGTACCTCGAAAAACTTATGAAAGAAGGTACGCTCAAGGTTCCTGAAACACAGGAGGAACTCGACGCATTCGAGGTACCAAAGATAGAATTCCCGTTCTGAGGAGGGGGTGTTCCCCCCTCCATTTCTCAGGGGTGATTCGGTGGAATACGCGGTTGTGATGAAAGGTATCGTCAAAAGATTTCCCGGGGTTCTGGCGAACAACCATGTTGATCTCTTCGTGGAAAAGGGAGAGATACATGCCATCGTGGGTGAAAACGGGGCGGGAAAGACCACTCTGATGAAACAACTCTACGGCCTTTTGAAACCCGATGAAGGAGAGATATACATAAACGGGACGAAGGTGGAGTTCTCCGGACCTGCAGATGCCATAAAACACGGAATAGGCATGGTGCATCAGCATTTCATGCTGGTGGAGAACCTGACCGCCTACGAAAACGTGATAATCGGCATGGAACCAAAAAAAGGATTGATTCTGGACAGGAAAAAGGCAAGGAATGAAGTGAAGAAACTTTCAGAAGAGTACGGTCTCATGGTGGATGTCGACATGAAAATAGAAGACATGCCTGTCGGTCTGCAACAGAGAGTGGAGATCATAAAAACCCTCTACAGAGGTGCGGACATCCTCATCCTCGACGAGCCAACAGCGGTCCTGACGCCACAGGAAACAGAAGAACTGTTCGACATTCTGAGAAGGTTGAAGAAAAATGGAAAAACGATCATCTTCATTTCACATAAACTGAACGAAGTCATGGCCATCTCCGACAGAATCACCGTGATGAGACAGGGAAAAGTAACCGGAAATCTCATCACCTCTCAGACGACCCCCCAGGAAATAGCAAGACTCATGGTGGGAAGGGATGTGGTTCTGACCGTTGAGAAAAAACCGAAAAAGCCTGGAGAGACCCTCCTTGAAGTGAAAGATCTGTGGGTCAAGGATAACCGGGGTCTTGATGCGGTGAAAGGTATCTCGCTCGAGGTGAAAAAAGGAGAAATAGTGGGCATAGCGGGTGTTGCTGGCAACGGCCAGTCTGAACTGGTAGAAGCAATCACCGGTTTGAGGAGAGTGGAAAAGGGAAAGGTGCTTTTCAAAGGAAAAGACATAACAGGATACGATCCAAAACGTCTGAGAGACCTTGGTATCTATCACGTTCCCGAAGATCGTTTGAAAAGAGGCCTCATAGTTGACTTCCCCGCCTACTTCAACACCATCCTCGGAAGGCACATGATAGAACCCTTTGTAAAGAACGGTTTCCTCAACTTCAGAGAAATAAAGTCTTTTTCCAGAAAACTCTTCGAGGAGTTCGATATAAGGCCAAGGAACATCGAACTTCTCGCCGGAAGTTTTTCAGGGGGCAATCAGCAAAAGATAATAGTTGCCCGTGAACTGAGTTTCTCACCAGAACTCCTCGTAGTGGCTCAGCCGACACGGGGACTCGATGTGGGAGCTATAGAGTTCATCCATAAAACACTCGTATCTATGCGGGACAGAGGCGTTGGAATCCTTCTCATCTCCATGGAACTGGACGAGATCTTTTCCCTGAGTGACCGAATCCTTGTGATGTACGAAGGTCAGATAATGGGTGAGGTAAGGCCGGAGGAAACGACCAGAGAAGAAGTTGGTTTGATGATGGCGGGGCACAGACTGGAGGAGATCAGGAAATGAAAGGAAGAATCTGGGCATTTCTTGTCCCGTTCTTCTCGGTTGTCATAGCTCTTCTGATTGCGGCCGTTGTGATCGTTTTAATAGGACAAAATCCTGTGATAGCCTACAAAGCTATGATCGAAGGGGCTTTTGGAAATCTTCAGGCCCTTGCAGACACGATCATAAAGACCACTCCGCTGATACTGACTGGACTTGCGGTTGGATTCGGTTTCAGGGCAGGCATCTTCAACATAGGAGCAGAGGGTCAGATGATAATGGGCGCCATCCTTGCTACGGTGGTTGGAATGAACATGAGGGGTGTTCCACCATCACTTGCCATTCCATTGACGATGATCGCTGGAATGCTGGGCGGAGCAGTGTGGGCGTCCATAGCAGGATATCTGAAGGCAAAGACGGGTGCCCATGAAGTTGTCACCACCATAATGCTGAACTGGATAGCCACTTACATCTCTTCTTATCTCATCACAGGACCACTGGCTGTTGGTTCCGGTACACCGAAAAGTCCGGAGATCGCTCCTTCTGCAAAACTTCCTCCCATCGTCACCGTTGGGGCACTCGAGATGACATCAGGTATTGTGATTTCGATCATCACAGCCGTTGTCATATACATCGTCCTTGAAAAAACCAGGACCGGTTACGAAGTGAAAGCGACCGGATTCAACCCATACGCTGCTGAATACGGTGGAATAAGCATTTCGAAGAATATCGTTATGTCCATGGCAATAAGCGGTGCACTGGCCGGACTTGCAGGAGCCCTTGAGGTCATGGGGCTTCATCATCGATTCCTCGGAACCCTCTCGGGGGGAAAAGGCTTCGACGGTATATCGATCGCCCTGATCGGTCAGAATCATCCGATAGGAATCATTTTCGCCTCTTTCCTGATTGCTTCACTCAGGACGGGTTCCAGCAACATGCAGTTTGTGGGCGTTCCAAAACACATCGTAACGATCATACAGGGAATCGTGATATTCCTTGTCGCCGCCGATAGAATCGTCAAAACTCTCCTCAGAGCCAGGAAGGTGAGAAGATGAAAATTCTGGAAGTTCTCTGGAATATATTCACAAACCCTCTCTTCTACAAACTCACACTCACCGCATCAACCCCCCTCCTCTTTGCTTCACTTGGAGGAGTGTTCAGTGAAATCACCGGAGTTGTGAACATCGCCCTGGAAGGTATCATGCTGCTGGGAGCTTTCTCTTCCGTGGTCATCACTTACTACACTGGAAACGTCTGGCTGGGTTTTTTGCTATCCATTCCAATCGGTGTTGGTTTTTCCTGGTTCCATGCCTGGGCCAGTATTAAGTGGAGAGGGAATCAAATAGTGAGTGCAACGGCACTCATCCTCGTGGCACAGGGATTGACGGGTTTCCTCATGGAGCCGATCTTTGGCCAGCCCGGGCAAACACCCTACGTTGGCAGGATCAACGAAATAAGCATACCTGGGGTTTCGAGCGTTCCGTTTCTCGGAGAAGCAATCGGCACGATCAGTCCCATTGTCCTTCTTGCCTTCGCTCTGGTTGCCTTCGCATGGTTTCTGATATACAAGACACCCCTTGGCTTGAGAATGAGGGCAGTTGGAGAAAACCCGGAAGCAGCGGACACACTCGGTGTTGACGTCTTCAAGATCAGGTACTTCGGTGTACTCATGAGTGGTGCCCTGGCCTCCATGGGCGGTGCTTTCCTCTCCATAGGCGAAGTGGGAAACTTCAGAGAACTCATGACGGGGGGAAGAGGGTTCATCGCCCTGGCCGCCATGATACTCGGTAACTGGAATCCCGTCGGTGCCATGTGGGCATGTCTTCTCTTCGGTATGTCCGAGGCTCTTGCCAATCAGCTTCAAAGCAGTCCTTTGCTCAACGTGCCGGCAACTGTAAAACCCCTCTTCAACCTCTTTCCATTCGTTGTCACCCTCGTGGTTGTGGCGGGACTGATCGGAAGGACAAGACCACCTGCCGCCGATGGTGTTCCTTATGAAAAAGAGGAGTGAGATCTCATGAAGTCCAGAACTCTTTTCGTTGCTCTCACATCGTCCTCGTTGTAGAGAATCATTTGCTTGAGTATTTCCGCATCCCTTGTCTTCCGCCAGGTTTCGTAGAGAGAGATTATTTCATAACCGTTCAGAGGGACTCTCCACTCATAGCCGAGATATCTGGCTATTCTCTTGAGAGAGTAAGACATAACGGGGAAGACAAAGTGGCGCTTCAAAATGGAGAAGACATCGAGAAAGGTGAATCTCCTGTTTTCAACCATTTTCAGGATTTTCCGTTTCTCTGGACCATGGTAGTGGTAGAATCTTGAACTGCTGTCCAGAGAGTTCAAAAACTCAACCAGTTTGTCCCTCTCCTCATCGAACAGAAAGTACCTGTATTCATCATCTATCAAAAACCCATACAGAAAATCCCTTTCCTCAGCTGGATAGTACTCTATATCCACCACTATTCCCTCCAGAAGTCTTTCAGGCGGCTCTATCACTATGACCCGATCTTCAAGGAAGGCACGTGCTGCCAGTATGAACCTTCTTCCCTTCTCTTTTCCAAAGATCTTCTCCATAGCCCTCTGATCGGCGTTTGAAAGATCTTCAATGGTCTCTATTCCCATCTCATAAAGAATCCTTCTTGTCTCCTCACCTATACCGTTCACGAGCAACAGGCTTTTTCTTTCGAGCAACTTTTTCTCACAATCTTCCAGAAAATCACAGTACCTGCAGTGCCTTCCAACCTTTGGGTCGGGATCTTCCGAAATTTCCCTCATCTCCAGTAAGATATTTTCAACGACGGGCACCAGGTTTCTCCAGTTTTCCATCCTCCGTGAGAAACTATCCGATAGAATCTCAACCCCGCTGACAGCAAGACCGGCTCTTGTGAACACGAAAGCATGATAAGCGGCTTCCAGAGCATATTTTTCCTTGAACTTTTTTGCTCGTTTCTTCAGCACGATCTTCCATCCACCCTGCTCCTTCACAACCAGATCAGGCCTTGCGATCAGTTTCATGCCTTCAACCTCAGCTTCAACCACAGGATTTTCCAGAGAAAATCCCACGAACAGAAGGTCCTCAAACGTGCTAGAGTAAAAAGGTTCTTGCCCTCTGCTCAGATAGAACTTCCTGGGGCACGTTGTAAAGTTTTCCAGGTCTTTGTAATCGACAACCATCGTCCCACCTCTTTGTCGGCTCTCCATGGTAGAATATCGCTAAGAACATCTACAGTATATAATATCTCTGAAGAAGCTAGTTGGGGGTGTTCAGCGTGAGTGATACTGCAGAACTTTTGAAGAAGATCGAAGAACTCGAAAAAAAACTCAGGCAATGTCAGGAGAGAGAAAAAGAACTGGAATCGCTCATCGAGGAGTACAACGAGGTGTTGAAGAAACAGTTTCAGGTTTTCGATGACTTCTTCGAGAAACTTGGAACCAAGAAGATGATCGATCCTCTGACAAGGGTCTATTCAAAAGATCACTTCCTGAGACTCCTTTCCTACCAGCACCAGAGATCATTCGAAGAGAACACACCGTACACGATCTTCTTCGTGAAAGTGCAACCTTCTGACACAGATAAGGAAAGTACTCTCATGAAAGTGGGGAAAGTCCTGAAAGAATGTGTGAGAGTGCCGCTCGACAGCGTTGGAAGGTACTCGGAGGATATCTTCGCACTCTTCGTTGTCGATGTGTCAAAGAGTGTGGCACCGAAGATAGCAGAAAGAATCGAAAACTCCATCAAAGGTATACCGGCAGAACACAAGATCGCTTTTAAGAGTTATCCAGAAGACTTCATGGATCTGGAAAAAGTACTTTCTGAACTTGAGAAGGCGGTGTCGTAATTGGGAAAATTTCTGGTTTGGGGAGAAACTGTTCTCAGAGGTGAAGTGGAGATATCTGGATCCAAGAATGCCGCTTTGCCCATAATGGCGGCATCCATTCTGTGCGATGAAGAAATTGTTCTTGAAAACGTTCCAAAACTCCAGGACGTTTTTGTCATGAAGGACATTCTGACCTCAATAGGTTTCGAAGTCATGTTCAATGGCAACAATCTCATCATAAAAAGGGTTAAAGATATATCTCAGGAGGTACCATATGAACTGGTCAGAAAGATGCGAGCGTCTTTCAACGTACTCGGACCGATAGCCGCGAGAACAGGAGGAGCAAGGGTTGCTTTGCCCGGAGGATGTTCCATCGGTGTGAGGCCCGTTGACTTTCATCTGGAAGGTCTTAGAAAACTTGGTTTTTCCATAAAAGTGGAGCACGGTTTTGTCGAAGCCGTTCTCGAGAAAAAGGTAAAGGACGTTACGATCACACTTCCGTTTCCAAGCGTTGGAGCAACGGAACACCTCATGACAACCGCATCCCTTCTGAATGGATCGCACGTTGTCATCGAGAACGCCGCCATGGAACCAGAGATCGTCGATCTTCAGAATTTTCTCAACGCGATGGGAGGAAACGTGAAGGGAGCCGGTACCAGTCGTGTAGAAATATTCGGCGTCAGGAAGATGAGAGGAACACGATACAGAATCATCCCGGATAGAATAGAAGCGGGAACATACCTGATCGCCATCGCAGCAAGCAAAGGAGAAGGACTGGTAAAAAACCTGAAACCCGAGCATCTCACGAACTTTCTTGAAAAACTCGAACAAACGGGTGCTACCTTGAAGATCTTCCAGGATTCAATAGAGATAAAGATGAAAGAAAGGCCAGACCCGGCGGACATCACAACGAATCCCTACCCGGGCTTTCCCACCGATCTTCAGCCCCAGATGATGGTGTACCTTTCTGTGGCGAAGGGAGTTTCAGTCATCACCGAGAACGTGTTCAAAACAAGATTTCTGCACGTTGATGAACTGAAAAGAATGGGAGCGGACATAGAGGTATCCGGAAACGTCGCCATAGTGAGAGGTGTGGAAAAACTCAGTGGAGCTCCTGTTGAGGGAACAGATCTGAGGGCAACAGCCGCCCTTCTCATAGCAGGTATCATCGCGGAAGGTTCCACGGAGATAAACAACGTTGAACACATATTCAGGGGTTACGAAAACGTTGTGGAGAAATTCAAAAAATTGGGAGCAAAGATCGAATATGTTCCGGGAGAAGTTGAAAAGGATCGAGAAGATTGAAAACATCCTCTGGGAAAACCTGAAAGAATGCCAGCTCTGTCCCAGAAAATGCAGAGTCAACAGATACAGGGAAGTCGGCTTTTGCAGGCTCAACGCTTTCCCAAAACTCTCGAACGCTGTCCTTCACTTTGGGGAAGAGCCTCCCATCTCTGGAAAGACGGGTGCTGGTACGGTGTTCTTCAGCGGGTGCAACATGAAGTGTGTGTACTGCCAGAACATGGGATTCAGTCAGAACGGCATCGGAACAGAGATCGAAGTGGAAGACCTCGCGGAGATCTTTCTTGTCCTTCAGAGGCACGGTGCAAAAACGTTGAACCTTGTCACTCCCACACCACACCTGCCGTTCATAGTATCGGCCTTGAAGATTGCCATCGAAAGAGGACTGGAACTTCCCGTGGTCTACAACACCAGCGGATACGAAGATCCAGAGATACTCAAACTTCTGGAGGGCATCGTGGACATCTATCTTTCCGATATAAGGTATTCAAGCGACGAAGCATCCCTGAGGTATTCAAAAACACCGGATTACTGGTCAGTGGTCCAAAAAGCAACGATTGAAATGTTCAGGCAGGTAGGACCCTTTAACGAAGAGAAGATGAAGGGCCTCATCGTCAGGATTCTCGTCCTTCCCGGAAACGTTGTGAATTACTCGGAAATCTTTTCTTTCCTTTCTTCTCTTTCCACGCGCATTCCCGTCTCTATCATGAGTCAGTACCTTCCTCACTTCGATGCCAGAAAATTTCCCGAGATAAACAGAAGGGTTCATCATGAAGAGTATGAAAAAATTCTGGAACTCGCAGAAAGTTTTGGATTCACCGAAGGATGGTACCAGTCCGAAGAAAAAGAGAGAGTCACCGCCAGGGGTATCAAGGAAATCACAGAAAAATTGAGATTTTTGCGGCTAAATTCTGATAATCGCCGGTAAACGGCTATAAAGGTTTGCTATCACAGATATTCGACCTTGATTTTAAATTAATTCCTGCATATAATTAATGTGAATATAATTTGAAATCTTCGTGCAGGGAGGTATCGAACTTGAAATACAACTCCCCAAGAATAAAGATTCTCAACAAAAAAACGATCCTAAAGGTGATACATGAAAATCATCCCCTCTCCAGATCCGACATCTCAGAGATCACGGGACTCACCCCAAGCAGCGTAACAAGACTGACCAAAGAACTCATAGACGAAGGCTACATAAGAGAGATTGGAACCATGGGAAAAAATTCCCCTGGAAGAAGAAGGGTGCTTCTTGATTTGAAGAAGGAGGCTTTTTTGAGCCTTGTCTTCGATATAGGTGTGAACATCACCACCTACGGCATTGGATTTTTCGATGGAGAAGTGGAACTGCGTGGTACGTTCAACACTCCGAAGAATCCGGAAGAGTTCTTCAAAACGGCAAGAGAAATATACGAGCGTATCTCACGCGAACACAGTATCACAAGGATTTCTTTCTCCGTTCCTGGGATGGTGGATCTGGAAGAGAAAAAGATCCTTCTTGCTCCAAATCTCGGTTGGGAGAACGTGAATATAGAGGATCTTCTGGAAGTTGATGTTCCCGTTCTTGCAGACAACGAAGCGAACCTTTCCATGCTCGCCGAGAAGTACCACTCCGAGGATCTGAGAAACGTCGAAGAAGCCGTGTTCATAATCATCAGAGAAGGTGTCGGAACGGGTTTGATGGTCGATGGAAAGATCTTCAGGGGTCCTTCCTTCACGGCGGGAGAAGCGGGACACATGACCGTAAACATGTACTCCGATAGACAGTGTCACTGCTCAAACTGGGGATGCTGGGAACTGGTCTCTTCCATAAACTGGGCAATTGAACAGTACGGAAAAGAACTCGAAGGAAGGAACTCGATAGAGAAATTTCAGGCACTCAAGCAAAAGAACGACGCAAAGAGAGTTTTGATGAGATTCGCCGAGAACATAGCGGTCGGCATCGTAAACCTGGTGAACATCCTGAACCCGGAACTGGTGATCCTGGGAGGAGAAGTTGTGGATCTTGGAGACAGTTTCTTCAGTATCATAGAGGATTTTGTCCGCCAGAGAGCCCTGAAAGCGGCGGTGAGGAGTTTGAAAATAAGACCCACCGCTTTCAGGAACATCAGTTCAAACCTCGTTGGTGCGGCTGTGCTGGCCGTGGAAGACATCATAGAAAAAGTGAGATGAAGGAGGTGAACGTATGTTCAAAATATCATGTTATCTTCCAACAGAAATAATCTTCAGAGTGGGTGCAGTAGATGAACTGGAAGAGAGGGCGAAGAAACTGGGAAAGAAAGCGTTGATCGTCACTGGAAGGTCCAGCACGAAAAAAACGGGTCTTCTCCAGAGAGTACAGGATCTTCTCAAAAAAGCAGGCGTTGAAAGCATCGTTTTCGACAAGATCGTTCCCAACCCGATATCGGATCATGTGGATGAAGCCGCAGAGATCGTGAGAAAAGAAAAGATAGATTTCATCGTGGGACTTGGTGGTGGAAGCCCCATAGACAGTGCAAAGGCGATCTCCATCACCGCTCCAAACGAAGGAAAATTCTGGGACTACGTTCCCGTGGGAGGGGGAAAGATCCCTGAAAAGTCCATCCCCGTTGTTGCCATTCCGACCACCCATGGAACGGGAACGGAAGCCGACCCATTCGCCGTGATCACAAACCCCGAAACGAAAGAAAAGGTGGGTATCGGCTACAGAAACACCTTCCCCGTTCTTTCCCTGGTGGATCCTGAGGTGATGAAGACCCTTCCCAAAGATCAGACCACTTACACTTCTATGGATGCGTTCTACCACGCCATAGAGGCCTTCTTGAACGTGAACGCAAATCCTTACTCGGACGTTCTCGCTCTGGATGCCATGAAGAGGATCGTGACGTATCTTCCTGTCGCTTACGAAAACGGAGAGGACATGGAAGCCAGAACGAACCTTGCCTGGGCAAGCACCGAAGCAGGTATCACAGAAACACTGACCGGTGTCATCGCAAACCACGCGCTTGAACACGGTCTCAGTGGATTTTACCCGGAGATCACGCACGGTCTTGGACTGTGCATCACGGGACCTTATCTGTTCGAGTACATATTCGACCACGCCTATGAAAGACTCGCCATCGTTGGAAGAGAAGTGTTCGGGGTGTACGAAACAGACGACAGAAAAGCCGGAAAACTCGCCATCAAAAAACTCAGAGACTTCCAGGAGATGTTCGGGTTGAACAAGAGACTGAGTGAACTTGGAGTGAAAGAAGAGGACATACCAAAGATGGCAGAAACCGGCTACAGGATATTGAATGGGGTTGTCGTTGTAACACCCGGGAACCTGACGGCAAAGGACATGGAGGAGATATTCAGAAGGTGTTACTGAGGAGGGAATAACTTGGCGTCGAAGTTCAGACAAAAGGCCTTCAGGGAACTTGGACCTCTTGTTGCCCTCATCAGTCTTGCTGTCTTCACTGCTGTTTTGAATCCTCGCTTTTTAACAACGTTCAACCTTCAGGCCCTTGGAAGGCAGATAGCCATATTCGGCCTTCTGGCAATCGGTGAGACCTTTGTGATCATTTCTGGTGGAGGGGCCATCGATCTGTCCCCCGGCTCCATGGTGGCACTCACGGGAGTCATGGTCGCATGGCTCATGACACATGGAGTTCCTGTGTGGCTATCTCTGATTCTCATTCTGTTCTTTTCTATAGGAGTTGGTGCATGGCACGGTCTGTTCGTGACGAAACTCAAGGTTCCTGCCTTCATCATCACACTCGGTACTCTGACGATCGCTCGCGGTATGGCTGCCGTGATCACGAGGGGATGGCCGATCATAGGCCTTCCCTCATCTTTTTTGAAGATCGGACAGGGTGAAGTTCTGAAGATACCAATTCCGGTGTGGATTCTTCTTGTGGTGGCTTTCGTTGCAGATTTCTTCCTCAGGAAAACGGTCTATGGAAAACATCTGAGGGCTTCAGGGGGCAACGAAATCGCGGCGCGATTTTCTGGTGTCAACGTGGACAGGGTGAGAATGATCGCTTTCATGGTTTCTGGTTTCCTTGCTGGTCTTGTGGGAATCATCGTGGCGGCCCGTCTCTCGCAGGGACAACCGGGTGTTGGAAACATGTACGAACTCTACGCCATAGCCTCCACCGTGATCGGGGGAACGAGTCTTACAGGAGGAGAAGGAAGCGTCCTTGGAGCCATAATAGGTGCCAGTATCATCAGTCTTCTGTGGAATGCTCTCGTTCTTCTCAACGTTTCGACATACTGGCACAACGTGGTCATTGGAATCGTCATCGTTGTGGCGGTGACACTCGACATCCTCAGAAGGAGGCTTGCAAGTAAGTGAGCGTTCGTGCACTTTTCGTCTTTCTTCTAATCACCTCAGGGTTGATGTTCGCGGATGGAGATGAAAAACTGGTGGCCCTGACCTTCGATGATGGTCCGGATACGATACTCACAACAAAGGTTCTTGACGTTCTGGAAGAATACGATGTTGTGGCCACCTTCTTTGTCGTGGGGCAGAGGTTGAATGAAAGCACAAAAGCAATTCTTGAGAGAATGGTATCGATGGGATGTGAAGTGGAGAATCACTCGTGGAACTACGAACCTCTGGACAGAAAGGATCCAGAGACGATTAGAGAGTACATCGAGCGCACAAACGAGTTGATTCTAAAATACACAGGAAAAAAACCTCGGTTTTTCAGGCCGCCAAATCTGGCCGTGAGTGATGTCATGTTCGAAGTGATAGACATGCCCTTCATCAGTGGTGTTCTCGGCTATGACTGGGTGGGTTGCGATAGGAATCCAGAAAAGATCGTGCAAAATGTGCTAGATGGTGTGAAAGATGGTGCAATAATCCTCCTTCACGACGTACAGCCAGAGCCACATCCCATCGTTGAGGTTCTCAGAATACTCATTCCAGAGCTCAAAGAACGAGGTTACAGGTTCGTCACACTGGAAGAACTCTTCAAACGAAAAGGAGTGAACCCAAAAAATCCAGAGTACAGGGGGAAAATGTGGGTGTACGTGGAGTGAATCACTCTGAAGAGGGGGTGTTCTTATGAGGAAGCTTCTGGTGTTTCTTTCGGTTGTGCTGATCACAGGTTTATCCCTTGCTCTCACCATCGGTGTCATCGGAAAATCCGTCCATCCTTACTGGTCTCAGGTTGAACAGGGGGTCAAGGCTGCTGGAAAGGCTCTCGGAGTGGACACGAAGTTCTTTGTCCCACAAAAGGAAGATATCAACGCCCAGCTTCAGATGCTCGAGTCGTTCATAGCCGAAGGAGTTGATGGAATCGCTATCGCACCGTCCGACCCAACGGCAGTCATTCCCACGATCAAAAAGGCTCTCGAGATGGGTATACCGGTGATAACACTGGACACGGATTCTCCGGACAGTGGAAGGTACGTTTACATTGGAACGGATAACTACCAGGCAGGATACACCGCTGGACTCATCATGAAAGAACTCCTCGGTGGAAAGGGAAAGGTCGTCATCGGAACGGGTTCTCTCACGGCGATGAACTCACTCCAGAGGATCCAGGGATTCAAAGATGCCATTGCAGATTCGGAGATAGAGATAGTCGACATACTCAACGATGAAGAAGATGGGGCAAGGGCCGTGTCGCTCGCAGAGGCAGCCCTGAACGCTCACCCGGATCTTGATGCCTTCTTCGGTGTTTACGCCTACAACGGACCCAGTCAGGCACTCGTGGTGAAGAACGCTGGAAAGGTTGGAAAAGTAAAGATAGTGTGTTTCGACACAACCCCGGACATTCTTCAGTACGTGAAGGAAGGTGTTATCCAGGCAACGATGGGACAGAGGCCGTACATGATGGGTTACCTCTCCGTCACGGTGCTCTATCTGATGAACAAGATAGGTGTCCAGAACACCCTTATGATGCTTCCCAAGGTCACTGTTGATGGAAAAGTGGACTATGTCATCGACACGGGTGTTGATGTAGTCACGCCGGAGAACCTCGATGAATACCTGAAAAAGATGGAGGAACTCGGAATCCCGATAAAATTCTGAGGACACGGGAGGGGAGTTCTCCCCCTCCCTTTTATGAGGTGATGAAAATTGGAGATCCTGAAAGCAAAGGGTGTGGTGAAGAGATTTCCGGGAGTTTTGGCGGTCGACAACGTCGATTTCGAAGTTCATGAAAACGAGATCGTTTCCCTCATCGGTGAAAACGGTGCAGGGAAATCAACTTTGATAAAGATCCTCACAGGTGTCCTGAAACCCGATTCCGGTGAGATACTGATCAACGGTGAAAGGGTGGAATTTCACTCTCCAGTTGATGCGTTCAGAAAAGGAATCAGCGTCATCCACCAGGAATTGAACCTGTGTGACAACATGACGGTTGCCGAGAACATATTTCTCGCCTACGAGGCGGTGAGAGGTCGAAAAAGAAACCTTTCAAGCAGGGTGGATGAGGATTTCATGTACGAGAAGTCAAAAGAACTGCTCGATCTCATAGGTGCGAAGTTTCCTCCAGATGTCCTGGTAAAAGAACTGACCACCGCACAGAGGCAGATGGTGGAGATATGTAAGGCACTGGTGAAGGAACCCCGGATCATCTTCATGGACGAGCCCACCTCATCTCTCACTGTGGAGGAAGCCGAAAGACTCTTCGAGATCATAGAGATGCTGAAGAAAAGGGGTATCTCTGTGGTCTTCGTCTCACACAGATTAGACGAGGTCATAAGAATCAGCGACAGGATCGTTGTGATGAGAGATGGAAAGAGAGTGGGTGAGTTGAAAAGAGGCGAATTCGATGTGGACACGATTATAAAACTCATGGTGGGAAGGGAAGTGGAGTTCTTTCCTCATGGAATAGAAACAGAACCCGGGGAAGTTGCCCTCAAGGTCGAAAACCTGAAATGGAAAGATAAGGTAAAAAACGTCTCCTTCGAAGTGAGAAAAGGTGAAGTTCTAGGATTTGCGGGTCTTGTAGGAGCCGGACGAACAGAAACGATGCTTCTGATATTCGGTGTGAACAGGAAAGAATCCGGAAAGATATACGTGAACGGAAAAGAGGTTGAGATAGAAAATCCAGAGGATGCCATAAAACTGGGGATAGGACTCATACCGGAGGATAGAAAACTCCAGGGACTCGTTCTGAGAATGACGGTTAAGGACAACATCGTTCTTCCATCGCTGAAGGACATCAGCAAATGGGGTCTTGTGCTCGATGAAAAGAGAGAAGATAAAGTGGCCGAAGAGTACGTGGAGAGGCTTTCCATAAAAACACCATCCATATACCAGATCACCGAAAATCTCTCTGGCGGGAACCAACAGAAGGTGGTTCTGGCAAAATGGCTTGCAACGAACGCCGACATTTTGATTTTCGATGAACCCACCCGTGGTATAGACGTCGGTGCGAAGGCGGAGATACACAGGATGATCAGAGAACTGGCCGCACAGGGAAAGGCCGTGATCATGATCTCCTCAGAGCTTCCGGAGATATTGAATCTCAGCGACAGAATAGTTGTCATGTGGGAGGGTGAAATCACGGCCGTTCTGGACAACAGAGAGAAAAAAGTCACACAGGAAGAAATCATGTACTATGCATCCGGTCAGAGAAGACAGAACGGGAGGGTTGCGTGATGGATCTGTACGTGGGACTCGATGTGGGAACGACCGGTGTGAAGGGAATCCTCGTGAACGAAAAGGGGGAGATATTGTTTGCGTCGAGCGAAAGACTCTCAATGATCACTCCTCAGCCTGCCTGGGCTGAGCAGGACCCTCTCTCCTGGTGGGAGGCCGTCAGGAAGATACTGAAGGAACTTTCCGGAAGATCAGAGGAAATCGGAGGGAAAATAAGAGCGATCTCCACCAGTGGACAGATGCACAGCCTTGTGGCAATAGACAACACAGGGAAGGTCCTGAGAAACGCCATTCTCTGGTGCGATCAGAGAACATACGAAGAATGTGAAGAGGCCACACAGATCCTTGGGGGAGAAGAGAACGTCCTCAAGCTGGTCGGAAATCCCATCCTTCCAGGTTTCACACTTCCCAAGATACTGTGGATTCGAAAACACGAACCAGAGATCTACGAAAAGATCGCAAAGATCATGCTTCCCAAAGACTTCATAAATTACATGCTCACGGGTGCTGTGAAAACAGAACACTCCGATGCTTCTGGAACGGTGATGTACAGTGTCTCCAAGATGGAATGGAACGAAGACGTTCTGAAAGAACTCAAAATACCAGAACACATACTCCCGGAGATAATTCCATCGAACGGTGTAGTTGGAAGAGTAAAACCTGATGTGGCAAAGTTTCTTGGTCTTTCCGAAGACACCCTCGTGATAGGAGGAGGAGCAGACAACGCCTGTGCCGCCCTTGGAATAGCCGTTGTGGAACCTGGAGACGTTATGGTGAGTTTGGGTACCTCCGGTACCGTTCTGGCTCCCACGAAAGGAAAAGAACCAGATCCAAAAGGCAGGGTTCATTTCTTTGCCCACACTGTTCCAAATACGAGGTACCACATGGGTGTGATGCTCTCTGCCACGTATTCGCTGGAGTGGTTCAAAGAGAAGTTCTTGAGCGAAGACTACGATAGGATCAACGATGAGGTGGAAAAAGTACCGATCGGTTCAAACGGAATCGTCTTCCTTCCTTATCTGAACGGTGAAAGAACACCACACCGCGATCCTTTCGCTAGGGGAGTCTTCTTCGGGATCTCCTCCTACAACACCAAATGGGACATGGTGAGGGCGATTTTCGAGGGGGTTGCCTTCGGTATCAAGGATTCTTTCGATATACTGAAAGAACTCGGAGTGGAACTCAACAACGTGAGGATCACCGGTGGCGGATCGAAGAGCAAGGTGTGGAACAGAATGCTAGCAGACATGACCGGGCTTAGAATACAAAAGCCCGTCGTGGATGAAGGTGCCTCCTACGGTGCTGCCATTCTGGCCGTTTCCGGCGCGGTGGGAGAAGATCCTGCGAAGATCTCAAAAGAGTGGTTCGGTGTGAAGAGTTACACGGACCCTGTCTTCGAGAACACAGAAGTTTATGAAAAACTGCACGAGAAGTTCAAAAAACTCTACACCTCACTCAAAGAGATGTTCAGAACTTAAGGGGGCAGTTCGCCTCTTTCATTTTTGAAAAAGTTCGAGCAATCTCTTTCTGGTTTTCTCGAAATACTCATCCTCAAGGGCCCAGGAGAGGCCCAGTTTTTTGTAGAACTCCTTCACACGCCACCTGTAGTGCATATCATCGATGAACACACAGTCCACGTGTGGTTTCAACATCTTTGACAGTCTCTCCGGATCCATTGGAAGCATGGGACTGATGAAAGCACAGGTTCGCACGCCGTTTTCCTTCAGGGTTTTCAAAACTTCGATCCTCTCTTCTATGGAAGCCGCGTTGGGTTCAAAGACCCTGCGAATTTCATCGTCATCGGTTGTGACGGTGAGTCCAACGGTGATCTTTTTCATCCCTTTGAACAGATCCAAATCCCTCAGAACGAGGGTGGATTTTGTGAGAACCATCAGCTCGATCTCCAGAAGCGGAAACTCCAGAAAAACTTCAAGACACTTCCGGGTGAGCCTGTACTTTTCCTCGATGGGCTGATAGGGATCACACATGGTGCTCATGAAGACGTATACTGGTTTCTTTCTGATGATATCACCTCTCAGGGCCTCGTCTATGTTCTTCTTCACGATGATCTCCGATTCCCACTTCATCTCTTTGTAGCGTCGTGCGTAGTCTCTGGCGTAGCAGTACACGCAAGAGTTGGTACAGCCCACGTAGGGGCTGAGAGTGTACCGTTTTTTGACCTCAGAAAAAGTCAAAGCGCTTTTTACCTGTATTTCTCTCACTCTCAACTTCTCACCCTCTCAAGGATACCACGGAAAATCTTTAGAAATTTCCCAGGATTGTTTCAGTGTTTTCACAGAAGAATGGAGTATAATTTCTCGGGAAATCCCACCACATGTTGAATTTCTGTGAAAGAACACACAATATGTTGTTAAAAACTAGGAGGGGTATCATGAAACTGTCCACTCTGATCGAAAAGTGGATCGATGTTGAACCTTCCAGGAATGCGCAGACGATTCTCAAAGATCGATACTTCATGAGAGATCTGGATGGAAAATACCTGGAAACCAGGTGGGAAGACGTGGCAAGAAGAGTGGCAAGGGTGGTGGCAACCGCCGAACTTTTGAATCCGTCTTACAAAAAAGGTGAAAAACTCGACAGAATAAAGGAATGGGAGGATACCTTCTTCAAAATTCTGAAGGCAAGGCTGTTCCTTCCCAACAGTCCCACACTCTTCAACGCAGGACTGGGTGTAAGGTATGAACTTCTTTGGAAACCCATCGACCAGATGACCCTGGAAGATTACGAGGAGATTTACAGAACTCGAAATCATCTTCACATGCTCTCTGCCTGTTTTGTTGTACCCGTGGGTGACAGCATAGAAGAAATTTTCGAAGCGGTGAAAGAGTACGCACTCATTACAAAAGTGGGAGGCGGTGTGGGAAGTAATTTCTCCGAACTGAGACCAAAAGGAAGCTTCGTTGCGGGCACACACGGAAAGGCATCGGGTCCTGTCTCGTTCATGCACGTTTTCAACTCTGCCATCTCCGTAGTGAAACAGGGATACAGAAGACGTGGGGCTCTGATGGGTATTCTGAACATAGACCACCCTGATATAGAAGAATTCATAGACGCAAAGAGAGAGAACACGGGCGAGGCGGTACTGAACTTCTTCAACCTCTCTGTTGGTATCCCGATGGACAAAAAGGAAATACTTAAACTTTACGAAGAAGATGGTGAACTGGAACTCTCCCATCCAAGAAGCACCATCAGAAAGAGAGTGAAGATAAGAGAACTTTTCAGAAAGATCGCCAGCAACGCCTGGAAGAGTGGTGATCCCGGACTTGCCTTCCTCGGCGAGATGAACAGGTACTATCCCCTCTACCCACACCGGAAGATCAACTCCACCAACCCCTGTGGAGAGATTGGACTCTCCGATTATGAAGCGTGCAACCTGGGTTCGATCGACGTTGCAAAATTCTACAACAACGGTTTTGTCGATCTTGAAGCCCTTCAGGAACTCGTTCAGATAGCTGTTCGTTTTCTCGATGACGTCATCGACGTGAACGTATTCCCGATAGACAAGATCACAAAGGCAGTCAAGGAAAGCAGAAGGCTCGGTCTTGGAATAATGGGGTTTGCGGATCTTCTCTACAAACTGGAACTCCCATATGATTCACAGGAAGCACGTGACTTTGCTTCCAATCTCATGGCCTTCATAGCACTTCACGCCCACAGGGCCTCTTATGAACTCGGGAAAGAGAAAGGGAATTTCCCGCTGCTTGAAATCTCCAGATACAGAACAGAGGAAGGGTTCGTGCCCTTCGCCATGGGAACCAGTAACTACGACGATGAGATAAGAGAGGTCATGAAGATGACCAGAGAGTACAGAAGAAACGTGGCACTCTTGACCATCGCTCCGACTGGATCGATTTCGAACATAGCCGACACCTCCTCTGGACTTGAACCGAACTTCCTTCTTGCCTACACCAGATACATGACGAAGGAAGATGGAACAAAAGAACCCCTTCTCTACGTGAATCAGGTGCTCAGGGAAAAACTGGATCCGGAGATCCTCAGGAGAATCGAGAAAGATCTCATAGAGAAGGGAAGTTTGAAGGACATTCCCGACGTTCCAGAGAAGATAAAAAGAGTCTTTGTTGTTGCACTCGACATAGATCCCATCGATCACCTTCTCATGCAGGATGCGTTCCAGAGATACGTAGACAACAACATCTCCAAAACGATCAACATGCCACAGAGCGCAACGGTGGACGACGTTCTCAACGTGTATCTCGAAGCACTCAGAACGAACGTCAGGGGCATCACCATCTACAGAGATGGATCCTTACAAACACAGGTACTCACGAAGGCCCTTAAAACACCTGAGGCACCGAAGGTACAGTTCTTCGTCGTTGACGAGAAGATGAAACTCCATCCAAGACCAAGAAAAGACACTCTCAGAAGCGTCACGAGAAAGTACAAAAGACCGGACGGGACCACTTACATAACGATATCCTTCGACGACACTGGTGAAGCCGTGGAGATATTCATCTCAAATGGCACCGAAATGGCCGAAGCGATTGGAAGACTCTCCTCCATAGCCCTCAGAGCGGGTGTTTCCATGGACGAAATCATAGAACAGCTCTCGAAGGTGAAGGGAGAATACTGCCGGGGACTTGCCGAAGAGATAAAGAAGGCTCTCGATGACTTCGCAAAGCTCTGGCTCAGAACGGGTAAAGAGGAGTCAGAAACTGAAGAAGAACCGGTAGAAAGAGAAAAGTTCATCGTGGCAAACAACTTGAGATGGCAAAACGGATACTACGTTGACGACGAGGGAAACGTTTACTGTCCCGTGTGTCTTTCGAAGAATTCTCTGATAAAGCAGGAAGGCTGTGTGAGTTGTAAAAACTGTGGATGGTCGAAGTGTGAGTGAGGGGATGAAAGCGTGAAGATCGTTTCATCTCAGAAACACGTGTATTCTTTTTCAGAACACATGACACCGGCAGAAGAGGTGCAGCCAGGTGAACAGGTGGTTTTCGAAACGATCGATGCCCTTGGAGGAAACTACGAAAAGATCGATTTTTCAAAGGTGAATCCCGCCACTGGACCTGTCTACGTCAACGGAGCAAAACCCGGTGACACACTGGTCGTTCGGATCAAGAGGATCGAGCTTCCAAAGAAGGGTGTGATCGTAACCGGGAAAGGGTTCGGTGTTCTTGGGGATGAGATAGAAGGATTTCACACGAAAGAACTGGAGATAGAAAGGTGGGCAGTCCTCTTCGATCACATAAGAATACCCATTCATCCAATGATCGGAGTGATCGGTGTCGCTCCAGCCGAGGGAGAATACCCCACAGGGACCGCCCACAGACATGGAGGAAACATGGACACAAGAGAGATCACAGAAGGATCCGCAGTCTATCTTCCCGTTTTCCACGAGGGTGCACTGCTTGCCCTCGGAGATGTTCACGCAGCGATGGCAGATGGTGAAGTCTGTGTTTCTGCGTGTGAAGTCTCTGCAAAAGTGGTCGTGGAGGTAGATATCACCAGAGAAGAAATCAAATGGCCCATGGTGGAAACAAAAGATTCCTATTACATTGTTGTTTCACTACCAGATATCGAGGAAGCCCTGAAAGAAGTAACAGGAGAAGCAGTATGGTTCATTCAAAGAAGAAAGACCATACCGTTCAAGGACGCCTACATGATCGCAAGCCTCTGTGTGGACATCGGGATTTCCCAGCTGGTGAATCCCAGCAAAACTGTGAAGGCACGTATCCCGAAATACATCTTCTCGGAGGTTTGAAAATGCTGTACGATCTTGCAAAGAGGAGAAAGACCGTTCGAAGGTTCAAAAAAGAAAAGCCACCTCTTGAAGACCTGATTTACTCGCTAAAAGTGGCAAACGAAGCCCCTTCTGGCATGAACGCCCAGCCCTGGAGATTCCTCATCGTGGAAGATGAAAAACTGAAAGGACAGATCAGAAGAGTCTGTGAAAGATCTGAAAAGGCTTTCTACGAAAATGTGAGGGGAAGATTGAAAGAGTGGCTCGATGAAAAAAGATTTACATGGAGAAAACCTTTTCTGGAAGAAGCACCTTACCTTTTGCTTGTCTTTTCGGAAAAGAGCGCACCATACTCGAGAGAGTCAGTCTGGCTTGCCGTTGGATACCTTCTTCTTGCCTTGGAAGAAAAAGGACTGGGGAGTGTTCCCTACACTCCTCCAGACTTCAGAGAAGTGGAAAAACTCGTGAACACTCCCTCTGAGTTGAGACTTGAAGTGATCCTTCCCGTCGGGTATCCGGACGATCCGAAACCAAAGTATCCAAGAAACGAAGTGATCGTGAGATACAACACGTTCTAAGAGAAACACCCCACAAGGGGTGCTCTTTCAAACTGTGCACTCTTCTATCAATTCTGTGTAATCGTCGAACCAGAGGGCGTTCGGGTTTCTCCTGTAGACCATCACCTTTCTTCTGTTTTCTTCGTCGTGTGCTCTATGATACTTGAAAACGATGAAATTCTTTGTCAGAGCCGCTATCTCTATTTTGCCCGTTCTGTGAGACATCACGTACCTTACCCTCTTGGCAACACCGGAGAGGTTCGAAATAGCTTTTGTGAAGATCTCGTACCCTTTCTCGATTGGCACAGCAAACTTTCTGTTTCCAGAGACCGGCCTGTTTTGAAACACGTAGTAAGGTGTCACTCCAACAAAGGATAACCTGTCAAGAAGCTCTCCCAGGGTTTCCGGTGAGTCGTTTATCCCTCTCAGAAGAGGTGTCTGATTGCAGAGAACTGCTCCCGCATCCTTCAAAAGATTCACCGCTTCTATTGCCTCTTCTGTCAACTCCTTTGAATGGTTGAACTGCGTCATCACATATATTTTCTTCTCCTTCGTGCTGTACTTTCTGATCATTCTCAAAAGTTCGGGATCATCGATTATCCTGTAGGGATTGAACGCCGGGATCTTGCTTCCAATTCTTATTATATGAACATGATCAATTTCTCTCAGGGAGCCAATGATCTTCTCCAGTTTCTCCGTGGACAGAAGCAGAGGATCACCACCCGTGAGCAAAACGTTCGTTATCTCTTTATGTGAGCGGATGTAATCGAGCTGGGGCGTGATGTCCCGTATCACCTCGGCTCCAACGTTTATGAAAAGCCTTTTTCTGAAACAGAATCTACAAAATCCTCCACACACATCGTTTACGAGAAAAAGAGCTGTGTCGGGATACTTGTGCTGAAGCCCCTTGGCAACCGTGTAAGACCTTTCACTGGATGCGTCCAGTGATCCCCATTCTTCGAGTTCATCCTCTTCAGGTATGATGATCTTTCTGATCGGATCATCCGGATCCGACCAGTTGATGAGGCCAAGATAGTAGGAATTCGCCCTGAATCTGAATCTCTCTTCCACTCTCTTCAGTTTCTCTTTCTCTTCAGGACTCAGCTGTTCTACCTGTGTCACACTCGTATAGTATCTGACCTTCAAACAGGATCACCTCCCACATTTGTTTTAACAAAGTTAGATATTAAAAATTCGTGCACTTAAAAAATCGAAGAATTCTTCGAGGAGAATGAGGGTATGTTGTTTTTCGTGTTCATTATACCATAATTCGGCATAGCGTTCAAAACCGATTGATCGCATATTTTGAAACATCAGTTCTGACTTTTTAGAAATATTGTTTTTACAGACAAAAGAGAAGATCTCAGTGGTATAATATACTTGCAAATGCTTTGCATTTGCAGGTGAGAGCATGAGAATGACAGAGAACAGAAAGAAAATACTGAAGATCATCGAAGAGTCGAAAATTCCCCTCACAGCGGAAGAGATCTACAAGAAGACTGGGGTGAATCTTTCCACAGTCTACAGGGCGTTGAAATTCCTGGAGGAAAGAAAGCTCGTCGGCTCTTTCAGTGTGAACAGAGGAGTGAGGTACTTTTTCAGAAGAGACAACCACTACCACTTCATGGTATGTGAAAGATGTGGAAAGCTCTTTCCGTTCGAAGAGTGTGCCAGAGAACTCATCGATGCGCTCCAGAAAAAGTACCGTTTTTCAGAGGAAAGTCACCTGTTCTTGATATACGGTATCTGTGAAAGCTGCAGGAGGTGATCCTCATGAAAAGATTGTTCTTCGTTCTGATACTCACGCTCGGTTTGCTCGCTTTTTCTGAAAAGGTTGTGGTCACGATAAATCCGTACTATTTGCTTGTCTCTCAGATTCTGGGAGACGATTCCAATGTGGTTCTTCTTGTTCCACCGAGTGCGAATCCACATCTTTTCTCACTGAAACCAACCGACGCCAGAACGCTGGAAGAGGCAGATCTGATAGTGGCGAACGGAATGGGCCTTGAACCTTATCTGAAAAGATACAGTGAAAAGACCGTGTATGTTTCAGACTTCATCCCTGAGATACTCCTGGAAGGTGAGAACCCTCATGTATGGCTCGATCCTTTCTTCCTCAAGTACCACATCGTTCCAGGGCTGTACAGAGTACTTTCTGAGAGGTTCCCGGAAAAACGTCAAGAAATAGAACAAAACACAAAGAACCTCATTGAAGAGTTGAACGAGGTGATCATGGAGTCTTTCAGAATTTTCTCCCCGCACAGAGGAAAAATCGTGGTCATGTCACACCCAAGTTTTCTGTATCTGTTCGAGGAGTTCGGACTGAAACTTCTTTCTCTTTCCAGCGGGCACGAACACGCAGCGAGTTTCTCCACGATCAGAGAGATCCTCGAAAAGAAAAATCAAATAGTGGCACTGTTCAGAGAACCCCAGCAACCGGGTGAGATGTTGTCATCCCTCGAAAAGGAACTGAAGATGAATAGTTTCGTACTGGACCCACTCGGAACAGGTGGAGAGAGGACCATCTCGGAACTTTTGAAGAAGAACCTGAAAACGATCGAGGAGGCACTGAGATGAAGATCATAGAAGTGAAAGGCCTCACCTACAGAGTCAGGAATTTTGAGATACTGAAGAACATAACATTTTCCGTCGAAAAAGGAGAATTCGTTGGAATAATCGGCCCAAACGGTGCAGGAAAGACCACCCTGGTGAAAATCCTGGTGGGGGAAATAAAAGACTATGAAGGAAAGGTTGTGATAAGAGGAAGGATAGGATACCTTCCACAGACTCAAGAGGTTCAGAGGGAGTTTCCCATGACTGTGAGAGAGTTTGCCGCTATGGGAATGTACGGAAGGTCAAAAAGAATCGACTGGGAAAAGGTGAGATCCACTCTGATCGGCGTTGGGATCTCCCACAAAGAAAACGATCTCATAAGAAACCTCTCTGGGGGGGAATTCCAGAGATTGTCCCTTGCAAGGGCATTGCTCTCTGAACCGGACATCCTCGTGCTCGACGAACCAGAGGCCGGTGTGGACGAAATGGGGAAAGCTGCGTTCTACGAACTCTTGAACAGATTGAGGAAAGAAAGGAACATCACGGTTGTGATGGTCAGCCATGACATCGGCATGGTCTTCAGAGAATGTACCACGGTCATGTGTCTCAACAGGACCCTTCACTGCCACGGCCCAACGGAAACCATCAGCCCGGATGATTTGAAGAAGATCTTCACAGATTTCGACATCTGGATCAGAGGACCGAGACACTACGAGATATTTCACAGGGAGGGAAAAAATTGAACTTCTTCCATGATCTCGTCCAGTACGAATTTTTGAGAACAGCTTTCAGCGGTGGTGTGCTCACTGCCATCCTGGCAGGAATTGTCTCCCCCTTTGTGGTGTTCAAGAGAATGGAGTTCATAGGGGATGGGACGGCACACGCGGTCTTTGCCGGTCTTGCGCTATCTGCTCTCCTTGGTGGTGATCCCAGACTGATCTCTTTTGCCACAGCGCTGGTTTTTGCCCTCGCCGTGACTCTTTTTTCCCGCTCAAAGCTCCACGAAAGCAGTGCCATAGGTATCCTTCTTCCGCTCTTCATGGCCATCGGTGTTGTGTTGTTTTCCGTCTCGGGAAGATACCAAACGGATGTGATGGGATTTTTGTTCGGAGATGTTCTGCTTGTGAACCGTTCAGATGTGATGTTGACATCTCTCATTCTGGTGATAAACACGGTTTTGATATCGCTGTTTAGATGGGAAATCAAGTATTTCATCGTGGACGAGAAAATGGCCCGGTTCTACGGTATAAAGACAGGCCTTGTGCGTCTTCTGATCACCTCTTTCATAGCGATCACCGTGGTTGCAACTGTCAAAGTGGTGGGTGTCATTCTCACGGGGGCCCTTTTGATACTTCCCGGCCTGGTTGCCAGAACATTTGGAAAATCTTTCAAATCGCTGATTTTGATATCTACTGTGTTCAACGTACTCACCTTCTTCTCTGGGTTTCTTGTTGCCTACATCCTCAACCTGCCACCCGGTCCCGTCATCGTGATAGTTGCTTTCGTTTCCTTCATTCCAATGTTAAAATTTTCTTGATGTGGAAAATTGCCGTTGTCGATGATGATGGAAAAATTCTGGAGATCCTCAGTGTAAAACTTTCAAAACTGGGACACGTGGAAACCTTTCTCACCGGAGAGGACTTCCTCAACAGTGAGGAAATTTTCCACGTTGTGGTCCTCGATGTGAAACTGCCAGATTACAGTGGATACGAACTCTGCCGGATGATAAAAGAGGAACACCCTGAAACCTGGGTGATACTCCTCACACTGCTTTCGGACGACGAGAGCGTTCTGAAGGGTTTCGAAGCAGGGGCAGACGACTACGTAACAAAGCCCTTCAACCCGGATATCCTCCTTGCGAGGGTGAAAAGATTCCTGGAGAGGCAAAAGAAGAATCTCTACGATTTCGGTGAATTGAAAGTGGATGCAACCGGGGCAACCGTTTATCTGAAAGGGAAGAGGATACATCTTCCCAGGAGAGAATTCGAGATTCTTCTTTTTCTTGTGGAAAACGCAGGAAAGGTCGTGACGAGAGAAAAACTCCTGGAGACGTTCTGGGAAGAGCCTGTTTCACCGAGGGCCGTCGACACAGTGATAAAAAGGATCAGAAAAGCCATAGAAGACGACCCGAACAGGCCCAGGTACATAAAAACGGTCTGGGGGATAGGATACACCTTTGTGGGGGGAGAAAGATGATCGCTCTGCGCACGTTTCTCATCACGTTTCTTGTGAACACCACTCTTCTCAGCATCTTCTGGGGTTCCAAGGTGAACTTCATAGATGTTGCAATCTTTTCTTTTTTCTCTGCACTTCTGGTGAGTGTTGCCACGCAAGTTCTTGTGAGCAAACGCCTCCTGAAACTCAGAGAATCCATTTCCAGAAAGCAAACGTTCGACGACTTCCTGAACGACGAGATCACAAAACTCTCAGAGGAAATCAACACACTCGTTCAGAACACTGTCATCCAGGAAAAAGAAACCGAAAGGTTGAAAGATGTTGTAACCGGCTTTGTTCACGATGTGAAATCGCTACTGTGGAACGAAGTCAAAGACGAGAGTCTTCAAAGGATCGTGGAGGAATTCTACGAGTTCGCAAAAATCGAGGCCGGTATCGAAAGACTGAGAAAAGAACCGGTGAACCTGGTGGAACTTGTAAACGACGTTGCGGAAAGATTTCCAGAAAGGGTCTTTCTCGATTACGAAGAAGAAATAACGATCCAGGCAGATCCCACAAAGCTCTTCAGAGCCTTCTACAACGTGATAGAGAACGCCGTGAAATATTCCACAGGACCGGTCCGTGTCCACGTGAGAAAGGACAGGGTGGTTATAAAAAGCCCCGGACCAGAGATACCCTATGAGGTCCGTGCGAATCTGTTCGAAAAGAAGAAAAAAAGCAGAGGCACAGGCATGGGCCTATACCTCTCAAGACAGTTCTTCGAAATGCACGGCTTCAAGATTGCCTACAGAAGAGAAGGAGAAAGCAACGTCTTCGAAGTTCAAATAGGGTACACGGGCATGTCGTCGGTGAAATCAGAGAGAGACTCCAGATAGTTGAAATCCACACCTATCTTTTCCTCGTATCTTTTCCTCAGAAATTTCTTTCCAACTTCTCCAAGAATGACGGCTATGAGAAGATCTTCATCCGTTTCTACAAGAACACCAAGTTCTTCTCTTGCCTTTTCCAGTTCGGGTTCCAGTAGGTCAGCAGGCCTGCAGTCTATGGGTTTTTCGTCACCAAGAATCTTTTTCACCAGTTCCGGGTCTATCGGTGCAGGGGGTCTTCCGTAGAGCCCTTTCACATAATTTTTCGTCTCGTTGGTTATCCTCTCGTATCTTCCGTAGACGACGTTCAAAAAGGCCTGAACACCAACGATTTGACTCGTCGGTGTGACAAGTGGGGGATATCCCAGGTCCTTCTGAACCCGGGGAACCTCCTCCAGCACCTTGTCCAGAAGATGCTCCATTCTCTGTTCTTTCAACTGCTTCAGGAGATTGGAGTACATCCCTCCTGGGATCTGGGAGAATATGATCCTGGAGTCAGGATACTTCATTCCCACGTCGTATTCAACATACCTGGCCCTCACTTTGGTGAAGTGTTCCACCAGGAATTTCAAAGCCTCTCTGTCGAAATCCTCTTTTCCGTTTCCTTTGAAGGCGTAGTACATGGATTCAAAGGCAGGTTGAGACGTTCCCATCGAGAAGGGAGAGATGGCCGTGTCGAAGAAATCTGCACCTGCCTCAAAGGCCGCCTGGTATGCAAGAGGTGCAAAGCCGGTTGTACAGTGAGAGTGAACCTCCACAGGAACGGAGAACTTCTCCTTCAACGCCTTCACAAGCTCGTAAGCCCTCTTCGGTGTAAGAAGGCCTGCCATGTCCTTTATGCAGATGGAATCCACACCCATGTCCACAAGCTTTCTTGCAAAGTCAAGGTAGTACTCGAGGGTGTGAACAGGACTCACAGTGTAACTGATCGCTCCCTGAACATGAAGACCGTGTTTTTTCGACTCTTCTATCGCTTTTTGAAGGTTTCTTTCGTCGTTCAGAGCATCGAAGATTCTGATGATATCGAGTCCATACTCGGCCACCTTCTTTATGAAGAGTTCCACCACATCGTCCGCGTAGTGTCTGTAGCCAACAAGGTTCTGCCCCCTCAGAAGCATCTGAATTCTGGTGTTCTTCAATCCTTTTCTTATCTTCTTCAATCTCTCCCAGGGATCTTCGTTCAAAAACCTGACCGCAACGTCGAAGGTCGCACCGCCCCAGACTTCCATGGAGTGAAAGTTCATCCTGTCGAAAGCCTCAAGGGCAGGCAACATATCTTCTGTTTTCATTCTCGTAGCAATGAGTGATTGATGGCCATCCCGAAGAGTTGTATCTACAAACATTCTTTTCACCTCCGGATCTTTTTCAGAAGGTGAACGACAAGGTTCACCCTTTCTTCAAAAAGGTTGATTCTTGCGTATTCCTCCTCAGAGTGCATTCTTCCTCCCGGTATTCCGAGTCCGTCCACAGAAGGAATTCCCCTCTGCGAGAAAAACGCCACATCTCCCCCACCCGTCGCCCTCACAAAAACGGGCTTCATCCCGATCTCTTCGGCCGCTTCTTTCACCGTACTGATAAAGGCCGGATCTTCCTTCATGGGAGACCTTCTGATCTTCATCCTGTAGGAGACCGTTGCCTCAGGGTGCACGGTGGAGATCTTCTCCAGAGTTTTCTTCAAAAACTCGAATTCCTTGTCCTCGTAATACCTGATGTCAAAGTAAACTTCCGCCTTATCTGGTGTAACGTTGCTTTCGGCGCCTCCTCTAACAACGGTGGGATTTATCGTCAAATTGGGAAACTTCCCGTTCAAAGAAGAAAGTTCAAGCACCTTGAAAGAGATCTCCGTTATGGCGTTCACACCCTCGTCTGGTCTTGAGGCGTGTCCCTTCTTTCCGTGTGCAAACAACCAGAGAGAGATGATTCCTTTTCTGGAAGAGATGAGTTCTCCGTTTTCTCTTCCCGGTTCAAAGGAAAGGCAATGAGAACTCATCGCAGCGATTTCCTCAAAAGTGTCCCTGCTTACAGGAGATCCAAGTTCCTCGTCCACGTTCAACACAACACAGAGATTCGCTTCGTCTTCCTTCAGGAACCTCTCGAGGGCTTCAAGGAGAATCACCACTCCTCCCTTCATATCACAGACGCCGGGACCTCTTGCGATGCTTCCATCCACACTGAAAGGTCTTTTCCTCGATTCTCCCTCGGGAAACACCGTATCGAGGTGACCTATTAGGGTTACGTAAGGAGGCTCTCCAAGGAAGGCAACATGAGCGGCTTTTCTTCTCTCTACCCTGAATCCGAGTTTCTCCAGAATCTCCGCCAGAAACGATGTTCTGTTCAGTTTTTCTTCCATGGAAAGATCGGGACCAGTATCCGTGTTAACGAGTTTTTCGTAGATTTCCATCCATTTCATCTTTTCCCCTCCACTCCATTATACTATAACCGAACGCTGCTACATGGAGGGATCTGTATGTCGAAAAAACAGGCTTTTCTGTTCATCATACTCCTTGGACTGGTCAGTCTCTTTGCGGACATAACGTACGAAGGAGCAAGAAGCATCGTGGGACCATTCATGAAAACTCTCGGAGCGAGTGCCGCAACACTGGGTTTCGCCGTAGGATTGGGAGAGCTGATAGGATACGCCTTTCGGCTTGTATCTGGTGTTTTGAGCGACGTTACCAAAAAGTATTGGCTCTTCACCATCCTCGGCTACACTGTGAACCTTCTGGCCGTTCCCATGCTTGCCTTTGCAGGAAACTGGCAGGTGGCACTCGCTTTGATCCTAATGGAAAGATTTGGAAAGGCATTGAGAACACCCGCAAGAGACACGCTCCTTTCCTTTGCAGCAGAAGAAATTGGAACAGGCAAGAGTTTTGGAATTCACGAAGCACTGGATCAGGTGGGAGCCATCCTGGGTCCACTTTCGGTCACCTTTGCTCTTGCCTTTGGAAAAAGTTACAGGTTTTGCTTTTTCGTACTCTTCATACCCGCCCTTGTCGCGCTCGCTCTTCTTCTCACAGCACGCATTGTGTTCCCTTCTACCCGGATCGAAAAGGTGAAGAAAGTCAGGTCCGCCGATCGAAATCTAGGACGTACATACTGGTTCTACCTGCTCGTTGTTTCGATGATAGCGTTTGGATTTGCTGATTTTCCTCTGATCGCGTACCACATGAAGAACTTTGAAACCACAAAAGATTTTCTCGTTCCTGCCGTGTATTCCCTTGCGATGGCAGTTGATGCCGTGAGTGCCCTCGTTTTCGGATATCTCTTCGACAGAAAAGGCTTTCCAGCGCTTCTTTATCCTGTTCTTCTTTCTGCCTTCTTTCCGATATTTTCGTTTTCCGGATACTTCCCTCTCATCTTCGCAGGAACAGTTCTGTGGGGTATAGGCATGGGTGCTCAGGAGTCGATCATGAGGGCAGCCGTTGCGAAGATAGTTTCACAGGAAAAGCGTGGCTTTGCTTACGGAATGTTCTTTACGGTGTACGGAGTGTTCTGGTTTCTGGGATCGTGGATTCTGGGAATCCTTTACGATACCAATCGACTTTATCTGATTCTTGTTTCTCTCTTCTCTCAATTGATAGCCTTCGCTCTTCTTTTCAGGTTCAAAAGAACAGCAGGTTGAAAAAGAGTTACGATCGTGCAAAAATTAGAAGGGAAAGGGGGGATCTCCATGAGGATCGACAACGTCAGTTTGGTGAGATACATAGAACAGTTGTACCCTGAAAGGACGAACAGAACCGTTTACCGATTCAACTCTGTCTCGGAACTTTCTATCCAGCAAAGGCTGAGAAGTCAGATTGAGGGATACAGATCGACCCTTTCGCAGATCTACAGTGGTATAGGGCTTCTTAACACAGCAGACGCCGGACTTGAAAGCATCACAGCAGCCATTCAAAGAGCCAGGGAACTCGCCGTTCAGGCATCCAGTTCAACCCTCACAGAGAACGAGAGATCTCTCCTTCAGGAGGAATACAGCAGGATACTTCAGGGTATAAGAAGAACGATCCAGCAGACCACGTACAACAACAGAAGGATCCTTGAAGGAGAAAACCTTGTGGTACAGACGGGGCCAAACGAGGGACAGAACATCACGTTGAACATACCAGATCTCAGAGAAACGCTGTCGAAACTTTTCGAAACGGACATCTCAAGGGACTCTCAGCAGGCTCTGAGAACCATCGATCAGGTTCTGGAAGAGGTTTCTCAGACAAGAGGAAACATCGGTGCCTGGATGAACAGACTGGAAGCTTCCGCCAGAAACGTGCTGAATGCATACTCGGAACTGTTCAGATCGGAGAGCGTATTCGAACCAGCAGCTGAAAAAGCCATGATGGAACAAATCAGAAACGAACTGTTGAGACAGGTGACGATAACGGGTCTTCTCTACAGGATGGAAAACAGCAGAAACGTACTGAACCTTCTGATGTGAGTATGTTCTATTTCCCTGAGCGTGAGAGAAAAAGATTTTACCTGAACCGTCCCGCTCTTCTCATAATAGACCTTCAGAATTATTTCACCTCCCCTGACTCCCCAGCGTACCTCTGGGGAGTGGAGTTTGTGGTCGAAAACATCAGGAGGTTGAAGGAAGGCTTCGAAAAAAGCAACCACCCCATCTTTGCAACCGTACACGTGGGGGCCTCTCCCATGATGAAAAGATGGTGGGGAAACGAGGTGGAACGAAAGTGGGCCGTGCCCGTCTTCTCGGATGTGACGACTTTCGAAAAGAACACCTACGATGCGTTCTACTCCACGAATCTCGAAAAGGAACTCAGATCACTCGATGTTCAGCAAGTTGTTATAACAGGAGTGATGACGCACCTTTGTTGTGAAACAACGGCCCGGAGCGCCTTCGTGAGGGGTTTCGAAGTGATAATGGTGGAAGACGCCCTCTGGGACAAGAACGAGTGGTATCACTTCTCTTCACTCAAAAACCTCGCCCACGGTGTGGCGTACATCGCAAAAACGGAGGAGATACTGTGCGCGTTGGAATCGTTGGAGCAGGACCGGCCGGAGTAGCCGCTGCCGTCTTTCTGAGGAGATACAACGTTGAGGTCGTCGTCTTTGAAAAGAACAGAGTGGGAGGACTGCTGAGAAACGCTTACCTCATCGAGAACTTCCCGATATTTCCCCCGGCCCCGGGGGAAAAGGTCTGCGAAACCTTAGAGAGCAGACTGATGGAGTCCGGAGCAATTTTTCTGAAAGAGGAAGTGATAAAGGTCTCGAATCGAAGGGTCATCACGAAAAAGGGCTCTTTTCTGTTCGATTACGTTGTTGTGGCAAGTGGGACCGTTCCAAAAAGGATCCCGGACTTTGAAGTGTCCGATAAGGTGGTATACGAGTTCTCGGAACTTCCTGAATTCGAAAAACTCGCCATATACGGTGCAGGAGACGCTGCCTTCGATGGTGCACTGAAGGCTCTGGAAGGAGGAAAGGAGGTTCATCTGTTCAACCGGGGGTCCAGAATCAGGGCACTTCCTCTTCTGGTAAAAAGGGCAAGGAATTTCAGAAGATTTTCATATCATGAGAATTGCCCTGTTTTTGGAGTGAAGGCTGAAGGAGATCGATTAAAATTGATCACAGAGAAAGGGGAATTTATATTCGATGCCCTTCTCATCTGCATAGGGCGTGTTCCAAACGTCTCCTTTGTCGAAAAGGATGATAGAACCTTCATCATTGGAGACGCAAAGGGAAGTTTCAGACAGGCGTCAATTGCCATGGGAAACGCCGTAGAAACGGCGATGGAAATCCTGAAAAGAGAGGGAAGAATATGAACTTCAAAAGGTACATCACGTCATCTCCTTTCGATGTAAACACCTACGTTTTCGAGATGAACGGAACACTCTACGTAGTGGATCCGGGAGAGGGTATTTCACAGTTTGTGAAAGACCCCGTCGTTGTTCTCATCACCCACGGCCACTGTGATCACATATCGGGAATACCGGAACTTCAGGTGAAAGAACTCTTCATCTCACCGGAGGATGCCCACATGTTGACGGATCCTGCGGCGAACCTTTCTCTGAGTTTCATGGATCATCCCGTGGTAGTGGAACTCGAGTGGAAAGACATAGATTCTGGTTTCAAGACTTTAAAAGTACCGGGACACACGAAGGGATCTCGCTTCATCATATTCGATGGTGTGGTGTTCACAGGTGACACCGTCTTCTCGGATACGATAGGACGGATAGACCTCGGTGGGTCCGAAGAGGACATGAAGGTCACCCTGTGCCGGATAGAAGAGTTCTTCAGGAACCTTCCACAGGAGTGGATCGTGTGCCCGGGTCACGGTGAGACGACCACCGTGAAGGATCTTCTGAGAAGAAATCCATTTTTAAGGAGGAACGTAACGTGAGAATCATCAGAAGGATAGGAAAGGAAGAAGTTGCCTACGTCTATCTTGGAGAGACTTCAAAGGGAAACCTAGTGGAATTTGTGGAATCCATCCAGCCTCCTGTTCCGCGCGAGAAAAAGTGGGTACTCATCGTCTCCACTCTGGTCGGATGTCCCGTTGGATGTTTCATGTGCGATGCAGGTGGATTCTACAGAGGAAAACTCTCCTCAGAGGAGATCCTCGAACAGATAGACTTTCTTGTGGAGAGCAGATATCCGGACAGAAAAGTCCCGGTGGAGAAGTTCAAGATACAGTTTGCCAGAATGGGAGAACCCGCTCTGAACAATGCCGTACTCGATGTACTGGAAGATCTTCCAAAAAGATACAACGCCTTCGGTCTTCTGCCGTCGATCTCTACAGTAGCACCCCACGGAACGGACAGTTTCTTCGAAGAACTTTTGAAGATAAAAGAGAAACACTACAGAGGAAGGTTTCAGCTTCAGTTCTCCATTCACTCGACGAACGAAAGAGAAAGAGACCGTATCATGCCTGTGAAGAAATGGTCTCTCAGAGAAATATCAGAATACGGCAAAACGTTTGTGAAGCAGGGAGACAGAAAGATCACACTGAACTTTGCCGCAGCCCAAAACTATTCACTGGATCCCGATGTTATCGTCGACCTTTTCGATCCTAAAAAGTTCCTCGTGAAGATCACCCCGGTGAACCCCACCTACCGTTCAAGAGAAAACGACCTCAAGTCTGACGTCGACGTTGAAAAGGGCGTCCTCATAAAGCACCAAAAGTTTGTGAGCAAACTTAGAGAAGCAGGATTTGAAGTGATATTGAGCATCGGTGAACTGGAAGAAAACAAAATAGGTAGCAACTGCGGTCAGTACGTTCAAAGACATTTGATGAGCCAGAAGAAGTTAGAAGAAGGATATCAGTACGTTTAAAAAACCCCGCGGCCGCGGGGTCATTTTTCTCCAATGAGCTCTTTCACTCTGGCAACTACTTTTTGTGGTATCTCTTGCCTTTTGCTTTCTTCCATGATCCTCACAAGGGCGCTTCCGACGATCACTCCGTCGGCTATCTCCCACACCTTTCTCACCTGCTCGTGTCTTGATATTCCAAATCCTACAAAAAGCGGAAGTGCTATTTTCTTCTTCACCTTCTTTATGTGTTCCGCAAAGGGAAGGTCTTCCCTTTCTCCTGTGACACCGTATCTGGAGATGTAGTAAACGAAGGGTGCGCGAATCGTGTTTATCGCTTCGAGGTCTTCATCTCTGGTGTTCGGTGCCACAAAAGGAACGATGGGAAAAGATATCTCGATGTTTTTCACTTCTCTTAAGGGAAGATCAGGAATGATAAGTCCCTTCACACCGAGCCTTCTCAACTCGTCAAGGAGCCTATCTTTTCCTTCAGGATAGTTCACTATCGGGTTGAGGTAACTCATCAGATAGAGTTCGTAATCAACGGAGATCTCCCGGAGCATTTCCAGGATCTTCTTCATGGTAACACCGTTCCTGAGGGCTACACTGTGGGCCAGTTGAATGACCGGCCCATCGGCAACCGGATCGGAGAAGGGAACACCCACTTCCACCCCGGTTATTCTGAGATCGTTGAGAGCGAGCAGGACTTTTCTGGTGGTTTCAAGATCGGGAAATCCTGCTGGAATGTATGCGATGAATCCCTTCATCCTATCCTCTCCCTGATGTACGGATGGTTGAGAACAGACTCAAGATCCTTATCACCGCGCCCGGAAAGATTCACGATGACGGTTTTGCCCCTGATGTCTATCTTTCTCAGATAGGCCAGGGCATGGGAACTCTCGAGAGCGGGAATGATCCCCTCGAGCCTGGAAAGTTCAAGGAAGGCGTCCAGTGCTTCTTCGTCGGTCACAGCGTCGTAGAAGACTTTTCCGGTCTCTTTCCAGTAGGCATGTTCGGGACCGACCCCGGAATAATCCAGACCAGCCGATACGGAGTGTGTTATCTGAACCTGACCCCATTCATCCTGAAGAACGAGGGTCTTGCTTCCGTGAAGGTACCCCACCTTTCCTTTCAGAAGGGAAGCGGCGTGTTTTCCCGTGTTGAGACCTTCACCACCTGCCTCTATCCCTATCAGTTTCACTCCACTGTCTATGAAGGGATAGAATATCCCGGCAGCGTTGCTTCCTCCTCCGACACAGGCCAGAATGTAATCCGGAAGTTTCCCCTCTTTTTCAAGGATCTGCCTTTTTGTCTCTTCACCTATCACCTTTTGAAAATTTCTCACTATGATCGGGTAGGGATGTGGCCCCACCACGGATCCGATGACGTAGTACGTGGTCTGAAGGTTCGTTATCCAGTCTCTGAGGGCTTCGTTTATGGCATCTTTCAGAGTCCTGCTGCCACTTTTTACGGGAACCACCTTCGCACCGAGGAGTTTCATTCTCTCAACGTTAGGTTTTTGTCTGATCGTGTCTTCCTCTCCCATGTATATGACACACTCCATGCCAAAGAGCGCAGCAGCGGTGGCCGTTGCCACTCCGTGCTGGCCCGCACCGGTTTCCGCTATTATCCTTGTTTTCCCCATCCTTTTTGCAAGAAGTACCTGACCGAGTGCGTTGTTTATCTTGTGGGCACCGGTGTGGAGAAGATCCTCCCGTTTCAGGTAGATCTTCGCACCGTATTTCTTGCTCAACCTCTCTGCAAAGTAAAGTGGGGTGGGACGGCCCGCGTAGTCCATCAAAAGTCGATTGAACTCCTCCCAGAAAGACTCATCCTTTGTGATGCTTTCATACGCTTCCTCGAGTTCCTCAAGAGCTGGCATGAGTATCTCCGGAACGTACTGACCACCGTAAGGACCGAAGTAACCTTTCATCTCTCACAGCCCCTTTGCTTTTTTTATGAATTCTCTGACCAGATTGTGATCCTTCTTCCCCGGGGAAATTTCCACGCCGGAAGATACATCGACAGCGAACGGTCTCACCATCTCGATTGCCCTCTCCACGTTCCTGGGGTTCAATCCTCCGGAAAGTATGAGATAGCGAAACTGGTCTCTGTAAGGCAAAACAACTGACCAGTTGAAAACCTTCCCGCTACCCCCGTAGCCTGAAACTTTGGTGTCAAGAAGAACGGGAAATTTCCTGTACTCAAGTGCTCGCCTGACATCCTGCTCTTCCGAGATTCCCACGGCCTTTATCACCATGATCTTTTCGTTGAGTCTTTCACAGAACTCAACGCTTTCATCACCGTGGAGCTGGACAGCGTTCAACCCTGCATGAAAAGCAATGTCCAGAACACTTTCAAGGGATTCGTTCACAAAGACCCCCACCCGGAACACGAAGGGAGGTAGATTGAGAGAAATTTCACGAGCCTTTTCGGGAGAAACATAACGCTTGCTCTTTGAATAGAACACGAATCCTACTGCATCGGCACCGCTTTCCACAGAAAACAAGGCATCCTCCAGATTCGTGATCCCACAGATCTTCACTCTGACCATGCTCTCATCTCTTCGAGGAATCTTCTTGGATTCTTCGCCTTCATGATGGAAGTGCCGACGAGAACAGCGTTCACCTTACCTTTCAAGTCTCTCAACTCCACAGGATCTTTTATGCCACTTTCTGCAACCACCACCACGTCATCCGGTATGAGCGGCAAAAGATCCCAGAGTACGTTCTTCTTTATCTCGAAAGTATCCAGATCCCTCGTGTTGATTCCCACGATCTTTGGCCTGATCACAGAGAAGACCTTCTCAAGATCTTCCTTGGAATGGACTTCCACAAGACTGTCCATTCCCAGCTCCTCTGCCGTCTCATAGATGTTCTTTATCTGTTCCTCTGTCAGTATGCGAGCGATGATGAGAACAGCATCTGCCCCGGCACTGGAAGCCAGTCTCACCTGTACAGGATCAAGGTAAAAATCCTTTGCCAGTATTGGCCTTTTTGAAAGTTTCCTGGCAACTCTCACAAACTCGATGTCTCCTTTGAAGAAGTGTTTCTCCGTGAGTATGCTGATCGCGTCGGCCAGTTCGTCGTATATCTCTATGTACTCTTCCAGAGAAGCATCAGCATTTATATCTCCCGCAGAGGGGGATGCCTTCTTGAACTCTGCTATGATCTTCACCCTTTCTCTTCCAGAAAGGGCCTTTGCAAAGTTATGATTTCTCTTTTGCGGAAAGATTTTCTCTCCTTCTAAATTCAAAATATCCTCTTTCTTTCTTTCAACTATTTCCCAGAGTTTTCTGATAGTCCATTACCTCCTTCAACTTTCTGTAAGCCTGTCCTGAGGTGATCAGATCAAGGGCTTTTTCCACACCGTCTCTGATCGTATCGCTCTCCCCAACCAGCCAGAACAGCACACCCGCGTTCAGTGCAACGGTTTCCACCTGCGTTCTGCTGGCCTCTCCCTTCAGAACACTCTCCATCAAGCGATAGGCTTCCTTGGGGTCGGAGGGACCTTTCAGCTCTTCTGAATCTCCTTTTTTCAAACCAAGTTCCTCTGGATCTACGATCAAGGGTGTGATTTCCTCCTGAGTGACCAAAAGAGCCTCGTTTTCACCGCACGTGGTGAGTTCGTCGGTGAAGCCTCCAGAGACGACCGCAGAACGCTCTGTACCAAGTCTTTGCAGGGCCTGTGCCAGCTTGTGTGCGAAGGAAAAATCAAAAACACCAACGATCTGATGTTTCACGCGAGCGGGATTCGTGATGGGGCCAAGGAGATTGAAAGCCGTTCTGATTTTGAGCTGTCTTCTTGCCGGCATCACGTGCTTCATGGCTGGATGAAGAAGAGGAGCAAAGAGGAAAGAAAAACCTGTCTCCCTGAGTTCTTTTTCTATCTCATCTGGTGTCTTTTCGAGTCTGTATCCTCCCGCTTCCAGAACGTCGGCACTTCCCACCTTGCTGGAAACCGATCTGTTACCGTGCTTTGCAACGGGTATTCCGGCAGAAGCCACCACGAACGCTGTTGCAGTCGATATGTTGAAGGTCCCAAATCCATCCCCACCGGTTCCACAGGTATCGACGGTGAGGGGAGAAGGCGCTTTAACATGAACTGCCTTCTCTTGCATGACCACTGCCATGCCACCGAGTTCATCTCCGGTTTCTCCTTTCATCCTCAAGGCCACGAGGAACCCCGCTATCTGTGCGTCCGTTGCCTTTCCCGACATGATGTGCTCCATCACGAGGCGACTCTCTTCAAAAGAAAGATCCTGAAACTCCACAAGTTTCCTGATGGCCGAGACGATATCCAGAGCACTCGTTTCCACCTGCTCCTTTTTCTCACCCAGGTTCAGAAAGTTCTTTATGATCCTCTTCCCTTCCTCCGTCAGGACGGACTCCGGGTGAAACTGTACTCCAAACGTTGGATGCTCTCTGTGCCTCAAAGCCATGATTTCTCCGTCGTCACTCCTGGCCGTAACCTCAAGATCTTCAGGAAGAGATCTCTCCTCCACAACGAGTGAATGATACCGCGTGGCAACTATGGGATTTTTAAGACCCTGGAATATATCTTTGCCGTTGTGCAGAATCCTGGATGTCTTTCCATGAAGAATTCTTCTGGCATGGATGATCTTTCCACCGAAAGCGTATCCTATCACCTGATGCCCGAGGCACACACCGAGTATGGGAACTTTCCCGCTGAAGTGCTTCACGACCTCAACGGAGATACCCGCATCCTCCGGTCTTCCGGGACCGGGAGAGATGACGATATGACTTGGGTTCTTTTTCTCTATCTCATCGATCGTTATCTCATCGTTTCTGAAGATCTCTATCCTGCATTCGGGCTCCACTTCTCCAATGTACTGCACGATGTTGTAGACGAAAGAGTCGTAATTATCGATGACTATCACCCTTTTCAAGGCAATCCCCCCTGGATCCTCTGGGCGATCTCCAGACTCCTGAAAAGTGCCCTCAGTTTGTTCAGAGTTTCCTGGTACTCACGCTCCGGGATGGAATCGTACACGATCCCCGCTCCCGCCTGAAGCCATCCCTGTTTCCCTTTGAAGAAAAAGGATCGAATGGTGATCGCAGAATCCATGTTCATTTTTCCGTTCTCGTCTGGGAAGGAAAAGTACCCGACTGCGCCCGCGTACGGCCCCCTTGGAGTTGGTTCCAGTTCCTCTATGATCTCCATGGCTCTTACCTTTGGGGCACCGGAAACGGTACCAGCAGGAAAGGTGGCTTCGAAAACATCGACAGCGTCTTTGTCCTCTTTCACCTCTCCACTCACCTGTGAAACTATGTGCATAACGTGAGAGTACCTTTCTATGACCATCTTCTTCTCAACACGAACCGTTCCTTCCTTGCAAACCCTGCCGAGGTCGTTCCTTCCAAGATCGACAAGCATCACGTGCTCTGCTATTTCCTTCTCGTCGCTGAGAAGTTCTTCTTCCAGCCTCATGTCTTCTTCGACGGTTCTTCCGCGCGGCCTGGTTCCTGCTATTGGCTTCACCGTAGCTTTATTTCCTTCCACCTTCGCCATGGTCTCTGGGGATGACCCAAGAACGATGATGTCACCAAACTTCAGGTAAAACATGTAAGGAGAAGGATTTATCATTCTCAGGGCTCTGTATATGTAGAAGGGATCCAGAGTCGTCTTGAAGGTAAAACACTGGGAAAGTACCACCTGGAATATATCACCCTCTACAATATACCTTTTGGCCTTCTCAACAGCTCTGTAGAACTGTTCTCGCTCGAAATTCGACTCTGGCTCCGTCACAAAGATGTTCCTTTCCGGACGGCTTTCAAGGGGTTTCAAAATCTTGGATGCAAGATCTTCTGGGTTTTCACTGATTATGAAGACGTTGTTTTTCAGATGGTCGAAGATTATGAGATGTTCAGGTATTACAAAGTAGAAAGTGGGAAAGATCGACTCCTTGACTTTAACTTTCTCTATGTGAGAGATGTAATCGTAGCTGACGAAACCAACTGCTCCTCCTCTGAAAGAAGGAAGTTCGTCGTGTTTGATCTCGTATCTGTATACTTCAAGCCAGTCTTTGATCGATTTCAGGGGAGAGGAAGCGTATTCAAATCGCTGGCTTGAAGATCTCAAAACTCCCTTTTCGAACACAAGTTCATCTCTTCTTCCAATGCCTATGAAGGAGTGCCTGCCGAAGGCAGAGCCGAGTTCCGCACTTTCCAGAAGAAAGGCAAAATCCTCGTTTGCAGATACCTTCATGAAAGTCGAAACGGGTGTTTCAAGATCCGACACAAGTTTGAGCACGTGCATGCTGCTCACCCTCTGTGTTTTTCAGTTATTATATCACGAAACGGTTCTTTCCAGAGCGTTTGGCTTCGTAGAGTTTCTTGTCGGCCTCTTCTACCAGTCCGGCGGGAGAGGAGTTTTCATCAGAAAAGGCCACCCCACCACTCAGTGTGACTTTCCTCTCCACCTTGAATATACTCTTCCAGTTGAAGTTTCGAATTTTTTCCATGATACCGTTCATGGTGCTTTCAACCAGATTGCGATCTCCGGTTTCAAACACGATCATGAACTCCTCCCCACCGTACCTTCCAGCCTTGCCGTTTGAAACAGTCCTCTTCAGTGTTTCACCAACGACCTTCAATACCTCATCGCCGATGGGATGTCCGAAGGTGTCGTTTATTTTTTTGAAATCATCGATGTCCAACATGGCGACAGCTACACCTTCTCTTTTTCTGAGTGCTTCCTCGAGAAACTTCATAATAGCTCTTTTGTTCAGCAACTGGGTGAGGGAATCGGTCTCCGAAGCGACCATGTAATCTCTGAAGTCGTTCAGATTCCTGAACAAAACGCTCAGGCTGGAAACCGAATTTCTCAGAGCGATGTTCAAAAGATACCGATTTTCCACATCCTCAAAGAGAAGAACGCCAAGTTCTTCATTTTCATCCTTCACAACAAAATGGAGGTTGTTCTCGGAGGGTTTTCCTTCCTCACTGAACACCCCATGAAACGACCAGAAGGAAGGGGAAGTAGGTCTTTCCATTCTGGAAAGGAGATAATCCCTCAAAAGTTCCTTTTTCACAGGCTTTCCAAGAGAATAAACCCTTCCCTCACTCGTTGAAAGAAGAAGAACTCTGAACGCACCGAATCCAGAAAAGTATCTGAATAGAATTCCCAGTAAAGAGACAACGTACCTTTCGTCTCTGGTGAATCTCAGATACGATAAAATCTCTTTTTCCAGCATTTCTCTCTTCAACCTGTTCTCAACTATCTGAAAAACGTTTCCAACCTCTTCCAGCTCACAGCTTTTGTTCGATCTGAAGGGTTTCTCCAGGAAAGCCCTCAAATTATCTTCTATCTCCTCCTTTTTTCCCTTGTTGATGAAGACGTTAGCACCACTTCTTTCGGCCCAGAACTGGTTCACCGTATCGGAAGAACCCGTAAGAATTGCTATTCCGGAATTCTTGAACATTTCGAATTCTCTCAGAACAACGGAAAGATAGATCCCAGAAAAGTCAGGCATGTTGTAGTCGATAATGAAATAATCTGGTCTGTTTCTCAATGCTTTCTGAAGCCCTTCCGTTCCGTTCTCCGCCAGCACAACCTCTGCATCCTTTTCGATCTTTTTTACAATGTCAGACACCACAAGTCTCCAGAATTTACTGTCATCGACTATGAGAACCGTTTTCATCAAATCCCCCCATCGGACACTCTTAATACATATGATACAACATCGCTTTTTGCAGTGGGATTTTTCTGATTTTTCACAAAACTTTAATCTGTAAAACGAATCGACGGTGTTAAAATATCAAACTGGGAGGTGATCATCCATGACCGTGAAGGGATGGATCACCCTCATCTTCGCTATCTGGTTGATCGTCTCAGTTCTGATACCTGGAATTTCGGGATCCAAAGGAGCGAACCTGGCGAACTTTCTCGTAGTGGGAATCATCTTTCTGATCACAGGGCTGACAAGCCTGAAAGACTCCAGAGTACCGGCGTGGATCGTTTTGTTAACAGGAATCTGGCTCATTATCTCCGCTTTCATACCCGGTATAACCGGATCTAGAGGAGCTGCCATCGCAAACGGTATCATCTTCGGTGTTCTGGATCTGATTCTTTCGTTCTATCTCAAGAAGAAAAAGGAGCAAACCAGTTGAACTGAAGCGAACTAGATGGTATCATTTAATTGGTTCGGGGCGTAGCGCAGGTGGCTAGCGCGCCTGCCTTGGGAGCAGGAGGTCGCTGGTTCAAGTCCAGTCGCCCCGACCATTTTTTTATCGAACAAAAGCAATCGGAGGAGGTGAAAGACATGCCAATGTACAGATACGTGTGTGAAGAATGTGGGTACGAAACAACGGTCATGCACGGAATAAACGAGTCACCAGAAGTTACCTGTGAAGAGTGCGGTGCCAGGATGAAAAGAACGATAGGAAGAGTGGGCATCATATTCAAGGGAAGTGGTTTTTACATCACAGACTCGAGGAAAAGTGAAAGGAAAAAAGAAACAGCGACCTCTTCCGAAAAGAAGGATTAAACACTCAAATTTGGATCTGCGTTCAAATACAGGGGGGAAAAGATCCCCCTTTTCGCTTTTTCGTAGCCTGCCCTGGCAACCATCAGGGCGTTGTCCGTGCAGAGAGAAAGAGGAGGAAAGAAGACCTCGTACCCCCACCTTTTCGCCCGATCGTTCACCTTCTCCCTCAATCTGGAATTTGCGGCCACTCCTCCAACGAAGGCGATCTTTCTTATTCCAAGGTTTCTTGCGAGTCTGAACGTTTTCTCAACCAGGATATCAACGACCGCCTCCTGAAAAGACGCGGCTACATCCTCCACCCTGTAATCTTTTTCTTTCTTCAGAAAATAGAGAACGGCCGTCTTCAACCCTGCAAAACTGAAATTGTAATTCGGTTCATCCATCATGGGACGTGGAAAGCTGTACTTCTTCGGATCACCCTTCTTCGCCACTTCATCGATGATGGGTCCACCGGGATAGCCCAAACCAAGAAGCCTGGCCACCTTGTCGAAGGCCTCTCCAGCCGAGTCGTCCAGAGTTCTTCCGAGTATCTCCATACTGTAGTCCTCGTTCACCTTCATGAGCTGGGTATGTCCACCGGAAACCATGAGAACCACGAAGGGAGGAGTCAGGGTTGGGTTTGCCAGAAACACAGCGTGAACGTGTGCCTCGATATGGTTTACTCCAACGAAGGGCCTCTTCAGAGAAATGGAAAGTCCCTTTGCCGCAGAAAGTCCCACAAGAAGAGCTCCCACAAGTCCAGGACCGTAAGTAGCCGCCACAACGTCTACAGTTTGTGGATCAACCTTTTTGAACGTTTCTTTCAGAAGAAATGGTAAATTTTTGAGGTGGTGCCTGGCGGCCACCTCAGGCACCACCCCGCCGAACTTCCGATGAACCTCCACCTGCGAGACGGTGAAGTTCACGATCACATCCTTTCCGTCGTCGAGAACGGCCACCGCCGTTTCATCACAGGAGGTTTCTATGCCGAGAACTCTCATGCAGACTCCCTCATAACGACGATGGGTTTTTCTTTGCCAAGAGCAACCTCTTCGGTGACAACAACTTTTTCCACGTTCTTCAAACTCGGCAGTTCAAACATCATGTCTATCATGAGCTCTTCAAAAACATTTCTCAAAGCTCGTGCTCCGGTTCCTCTCTTCAGAGCCTCTCTTGCAATGATTCTCAGTGCTTCATCGGTCACTTCCAGTTTCACCCCGTCTATCTCGAACAGTTTCTGATACTGTTTCACAATGGCGTTCTTTGGTTCTTTCAATATCCTGATGAGATCCTCTTCCGTCAAATCATCGAGAGTGGCGATCACAGGTAACCTTCCAACGAACTCAGGGATGAGACCGTACTGGACCAGATCGTCTGGCGTCACGTGTCTCAATATCTCTCCTATTCTCATTTCCTTCTTGCTCTTTATCTCTGCTCCGAACCCCATCGTTGTACTCTGAAGGCGTCTTTTTATGATCTCCTCGAGTCCATCGAAAGCTCCACCAACGATGAAGAGGATGTTTCTCGTATCCACCTTTATGAACTCCTGATACGGGTGTTTTCTGCCACCCTGTGGAGGAACGTTGGCAATCGTTCCCTCGAGTATCTTAAGGAGGGCTTGCTGAACCCCCTCACCGGAGACGTCCCTCGTTATAGAAGGATTGGGTGATTTTTTGGCTATCTTGTCGATCTCGTCTATGTAGATGATTCCATACTGGGCTCTTTCCAAATCGAAGTTTGCTGCCTCCAGGAGTCTGAGAACGACGTTCTCCACGTCCTCACCCACGTAGCCCGCTTCCGTCAGCGGTGTGGCATCGGCTATGGCAAAAGGAACGTTCAGTATCTTTGCAAGTATTCTTGCAAGATAAGTCTTTCCCGTACCGGTTGGACCTATGAGCAGAACGTTGGATTTTTCTATTTCTACATCGTTTGAACTGAGATTGGAAAAAACACGCTTGTAATGGTTGTAAACTGCAACAGAAAGGATCCTTTTTGCTCTCTCCTGACCTATGATGTATTTATCGAGTTCTGCCTTTATTTCGGCCGGAGTTGGTATTTCTTTTATCTCGTCCTTTATCCTCACCTTCCTGTCACTTTTCAGAAGATCATGAAACAGGTCGACACATTCGTTACAGATGTAAACGTTGTTCGGACCAGCAATCAGTCTTTCCACCTGACTCATATCTCGCCCACAGAAACTGCAGAACTTACCCTGCATCCTCTCATCCTCCTCAGATCTCTATTCTGTCCGCGTCTATCCACAGACCTTCCAGATCGTAGAAATCCCTTCCCTTTTCGGTGAATATGTGTATAACCACGCTTCCAGCGTCTATGATCAACCACTCGTATTGTTCACCCCTGTCGTAATAAATCAAAGGAAGTGACATCTCCTTTATCAGGTCGACCAACTCATCTCTCAGGGCCTTCATATGGGTGTAAGAGTTTGCAGTGACTATCACGAAATATTCTGTTGGAACGGGTGTTTTTCTCATGTCGAGAACCACAGGATTTTCTCCGCCCTTTTCAGAAATCTTTTCGATGAGCCTTCTCAGAATCTCGACCACCGATTTTCACCTCCAGAAATCACTCAACGGTCACACTCTTCGCCAGGTTCCTTGGCTTGTCAGGATCGAGTCCTTTCATATCGGCTATGTGATAAGCAAACAGTTGAATCACAGGTGCCATCATCAACGGGTAGAGACTTTCGTGCGTTGGAGGAACGTGTATGATATCACTCGTGATCTCTTCGAGGCTTCTGTTCCCCTCTGTTCCCAGAACTATCACCCTTGCATTCCTGGATTTTGACTCTATAACATTACTTTTGGTTTTGAAGAACAATGAGTCATCCGGCATCACAGCAAAAACAGGAAACTCTGGATCAAGGAGCGCTATGGGACCGTGTTTTAACTCGCCAGCCTGGTATGCAGTGGCGTGAATGTACGTGATCTCTTTGAGTTTCAAAGCTCCCTCGAGCGCCGTTGGATAGCCGTATCCCCTTCCAATGTACATGAAATGTTTGAAATCCTTGTACTTTTCAGAAAGTTCCCTTATCTGTGGATCTTTCCTGAGAACATTCTCGAGAAGTTCTGGCATTCGAACGAGCCTGTCCAGAATCTCATCCGCTTCTTTATTCCAGTATCCGTTTATCTCCATTATTTTCAAACCGAGAAGGTACAGCACCGCAAGCTCGGCCACGTAGGTTTTCGTGGCGGCAACTCCTATCTCCGGTCCCGCGTTCATGAAGAGTGTCACATCGGATTCTCTGTCGAGTGTGGATCCCACCACGTTCACTATGGAGACTATCCTTGCACCGTGCTTTTTTGCGAGTCGAACAGATTCAAGGGTATCCGCCGTCTCACCAGACTGGGAAATCGCCAGTAAAACGTCTCCTTCTTTCACGTGAGGTCTTTTGTATCTAAACTCGGACGAAACCTCCACATCGACGTCTATATCTGTGTTGTTTTCCACGAAGTACTTGAAAACAAGTCCTGCGTAATAGCTGGTCCCACACGATACAACGCGAATTCTGTCTATGTTTTTGAAAAATTCCTCGTAGTGCTCGAGTTCCTCAAAGAACGGTCGATCGTTCTTTATCCTGCCAACAAGGGCGTTCACAAGAGCCTGTGGATCTTCCATGATCTCTTTGTACATAAAGTGTTTGTAGCCGCCTTTTTCTGCGGATTTTTCATCCCAATCAACATGGTAGACTCGTCTGCTCTGTTTCACCCCGTCCACGTTGTAGATCTCAAACCTATCTTTTCTCAGGACCATAACGTCACCATCTTCCAGAAAGACCACATCCTTTGTGAACCTCAAAAGAGGTGTCACATCCGAGGCGAGGATACCAACTCCTTTGCCAGTTCCAACAACAAGAGGACTGCCCTTTCGTGCAGCAACGATCGTATCCGGAATACTCCTGTGAACGACCGCTATGGCGTAGGCTCCTTTCAACTTTCTGACCGCTTTCAAAACGGCATCCAGTAGATCCCCTTCGAACTCTTCTTCTATGAGATGAGCGATCACTTCCGTATCAGTCTCGGAAGAGAAGGTGTGACCTTTCTGTTCCAGAAATTCTTTCAACTCTCTGTAGTTCTCTATTATTCCGTTGTGAACAACGGCGATTTCTTTTCTACAGTCCATGTGAGGATGGGCATTCACATCGTTGGGCTCTCCGTGCGTTGCCCACCTGGTGTGAGCAATCCCAACAAGAAAACTATCTTTCAGTTTCTGTTTCAGACCGTTTCTCAGAACGTCTATTTTTCCCCTTCTTTTGTATACATCGAAATGATCTTTCTGCAGGTAAGCAATCCCTGCCGAATCATAACCTCTGTATTCGAGCTTCTGAAGGGAGGAGACAAGATCTTCAAGTTTCAGGTTCTCACCGACCATCCCCACTATTCCGCACATGTGGTATCCCCCTCTCAATTTCACGAACGAGGTTCATCCTGATTCCTCTTTCAGCCACTCTGATGGCATGTCTTATAGCCTTCGCATCCGAGGAACCGTGAGCCTTCACAACGATTCCTCTTATACCGAGTATGAAAGTTCCTCCGTAAGTCCTTGGATCGAGTCTCTCTCTCATTCGATCAAAGCTCTTTTTCATGAGAAATGCTCCGATCAAAGAAAAAAGTCCGCCTTCTTTTATAGACTCTTTCATCACAGATGTGATCAACTTTGCCGTTCCCTCCATGGTCTTCAAAGCAACGTTCCCTGAGAACCCATCCGTCACTACCACATGAACCGTTCCAAGGTTTATGTCGTGTCCTTCCACGTTCCCGTAAAAGTTATCTCCAAGATGTTCTTTCAGAAGGGAAAAGGCCTTTCTCAGATCTTCGTGACCTTTGTTTTCTTCCGAGCCGATATTCAAAAGCCCCACTCTTGGTGACTCCACACCCAGCACTCTTGCGTAGGCAATTCCCATGAGCGAGAAGTCCAGAAGGTGTTCTGGTCTGACCTTCGCGTTCGCTCCTGCATCGATCAAAACTGTGAAGCCTTTGAGAGAAGGAACCGCCACGCCAAGGGCTGGTCTTTCCACTCCTTTTATCTTCCCCACGATGGAAGTGGCACCGAGAAAAAGGGGTCCGGTTGCTCCGGCACTCACAAATGCGTCCACTTTGCCTTCGGCAACCAGTTTCAAACCGACGTGCATGGATGAGTCCTTTTTTCTCAAAACCTCGAGTGGTGGATCATCCATGTTCACAACTTCTGTTGTCTCAACAAACGAAAGACCCGCATTTTCAACGATCTCTCTGGGTCCTACGAGGACGATCTCACTCTCCAATTCCTTTGAAGCCAAAAGAGCGCCCTTCAAAATTTCATCGGGCGCTCTGTCACCACCCATCACATCGACTGCTATCTTCACCGCATCACTCCGCTATCTCGAGAACCTGTTTTCCTTTGTAGTAACCACAGTGCAGGCAGACTCTGTGTGGCATTTTGTACTCTCCGCAGTTCGGACACTTTTCCAGAGGAACACTGATCGCCCTGTAGATCTTTGCTCTTTTGTGATGTGTTCTCGATCGGGATCTTTTTTGCTTCGGAACTGCCATACCTTTATACCTCCCTGTTCTCAAGGTTATCCTTCAGTTTAGCAAGGATCTCGAATCGACTGTCGACCACAGGAATTTTATCACACCTGTGATCGGGTTCTTCGTTCAAATTGGTTCCGCAGTGCGGGCACAGTCCTTTACAATCCGGTTTACACAGAACCTTTTCGGGTACACTCACCACTATCGCTTCAACGATTCTCTCTGAAAGATCGAATTCCGTTTCATGATAGTATATGATATTCTTCAAAGATTCAAGTTTCTCTTCTTTTACATTTTTTCGCATGCTCTCTGGAAGATAAAGTGCCTCTATCACACCTTTTATCTCCACACGCGTTGGTTCCAGACATCTGGCACACGGGTGCTCTATCGCTGTGTGAACGTACCCACCGATGGTGAATCCATCTTTGGTCTTTGCAACAACCATCTTCACCCGAACCGGCTCCAGGAACTTACAAAAACCCACATCCAGTTCTATTCCTTCACTTTTGTACTCACCTTCCAGAAAAAATCGTTTTTTCTTTTCAATTTCTGCAAGTTCAACTTTCCAGTCCATTCTTCTCACCTCATGACTATTATACTCTTAGTAGTAGTAATAAAACAGACCGCAAAGTGGTAGGTTTCTCAAGTTGAAAATTTCTATCCGTTTTCTGATGCAAGAAAGAATCATGTCTGCAACTTACCACCCAGGTGGTAGGTTAGTGGTAGGTTAGTGGTAAGTTATTCTATAAGTCGCTTTTGAAGAGGATTTCAGGTGGTAGGTTTTCTGAAACTCTCTTCAGAAGAGGATTTCAAAGAACGAAGATTTTACGGTAAAATTGTTTGTGAGAACTAAAGTGCTCTTTTGGTGAATCATACAGAAACCTACCACCTTCAAATCGGCTTTGGAAGCTGATTTCAGAGAGAAGTGGTAGGTTATTTGTGAAAAAAGAAGCAAAGAATGATTCTTCATCACTTTTTCTACTTCATGTTGTGTGTTTTCTACCAATAGATACCATAAGTAGTGTTCAGAAACCTACCACTAAACCTACCATTTTAGTTGTAGGTAAGATATTTTAGTGTTTAAGTCTCAAAATTCATAATCCAAGGAGGTGTTTTTCTGTGAGTCTGAGAGAAGATTTGTGGCTGTGGAAGAAAGAGAAGATCGCTGAGCATTTGGCTAACAGTTTAAGAAAAAAGAAACATGAGGTCTGGGTGGTGAAAGACAGGAGAGAAGTCGTTGAGAAAGTAAAAGAGATCGTTCCAGAAGGCGCAACCGTGGCGGTTGGTGGTTCTCTCACACTGGCTGATACTGGTGTTCTCGATCTTCTGCGCAGTGGAAAATACAACTTCCTTGACAGGTATTCCGCCAAAACCAGAGAGGAAGTGGAGGAGATATACAGAAAGAGTTTCTGGGCTGATTACTACTTCACCAGTGCAAATGCTATAACGGAGGATGGAAAACTGGTCTTTCTCGATGGAAACGGGAACAGGGTGGCAGCGGTTGTCTACGGTCCCAGGAATGTGATCGTGATCGCAAGCGTGAACAAAGTGGTAAAAGATGTCGAAGAAGCAAGAGAGAGGTTGAGGTACATTTCTCCGATGAATTCAAAGCGATTGAATCTGGAAACCCCATGTACGAAGACGGGATTCTGCGCTGACTGTTCTTCTCCCCAGAGAATATGCGATTATTTCTTGGTAGTGGAATCCGGTGTGAGGCAGCCTGGAAGGTTCAAGGTGATCTTGACACTTGAAGACCTTGGACTTTGAAAAAGCGGGGTTGTCCCCCGCTTTAAAAGTTCATGGGAATGATCTTCAGATAATCCTCAAGGGACCCATCGTCGAGGCAGCACTGGATGATCTCTCTTCCAACCGGGTTCAGATCCTCTGTGAGGAATTTTTTGAGTTCTCTCTTGAAGAAGTCTCTGAGTTGCTGTGCTCCTTTTTCGTAGGCTTCCTCTCCCAATTCCGGTTGCAGATGTGGTTGCAGAAGTTCCTTGGGGATCGTTATTCCTTCGATCTTCATTTCCTTGAGTGAAAATCCAAGCAGAGCACATTTTGACGGCACGAGCTGGTTCGGTTTGAATTTCACTCCTCCTCTTCTTGAGAGGTACTCCCTTGCGATCCACTCCGGCATGAATCCGACCTTGTAGACTCCTATGTGTTGGTTTGGAACGAGGATGTACCTGGTTCCGGGTGTGTCTATGATCTGCTCAAGAAGAATGTTGGCGAGCCTCACCATCTTTCCGGAAGAGAACGGCCAGAAAGATCCCACACCTTCGCTCGTCATTCCCTTCGTACCGACTATACTCGGGTTGGCGAATCCTCTTGGTGCCACCAGCCTCCAGAGCCACGCTATTGCGGGGGGTAGTACCTGCATAAGGCCGATGATCCCGTACGTTGGCTTCTCTTTTGTACACGGAGGTGTTCTCACACCGAAACTTCTCACATCCACTTCTACGGGATCGGAGATGGCGTTTTTCATGAATCTCTTTGGGATGATGACACGCGGGTTCGGACAGGGTTTCCCCGGTTCATCTTCGATGTGTTCCCAGATCAGGGCTGTTGAATCTGGAACGGCATGAATGTTGAGAAAAATTAAAGGTTCAGGTGGATGTATCGTCAGCCTTTCCAAGTCTGGAGCACTTCCGTACTCCGTTATGTGGTCCACTCTTATAAACCATCCAGCTTCCGCATCCTTCGCTACGAGTTTTTTCCCCGTTTGGAGTTTCGGGTGGCACATGAACATGTCGTCGGCCACCGGCTGGAGCGCACAGGTTTCTTTGAGTTCTATGTAGAACTTTTCTCCCGTTATCAGATTTTCCGCGAGTTTTATCCTGCCGTCAGGTTCTCTGTGGATCTCTTCGAGTATCTCACTCTTTCCACCACCGCTTGCTCCCTCGTGCATGATAACGAGTTCATTTTCGTACGGGGTGATCACCTTCACCGCAGAAGCGTGTGCGGTGACCCATTTTTCTTTTTCACCTATGTAGAGTAAAAATCCATAGACTCCTTTCTTCGCACTTGGTCCTGGATAGAGATTGTAAGAGAATATCTCGTAATGGGAATTGTGCCTGTAATGGACCACCACCTGTTTTCCGTTGAAATGGGTGTGTCTGAAGGGGGGTGCCAGGAACATGTACAACCTCGGCTTGAAATTCTCCGGGATTTTGCTTGCCGGAACGAAGAACTGAAGATCTGCCAGTCCTCCCACAAAAAAGCCGGCGTTCTTCGGGGCTATCAGAACGGCCGGATAGCCATAATCGTATCCTCCTGCCATGAAGGGTAAAAGGATCAACTCCTGTTTTTTCAACCAGTCGAAGGTTTCCTGCCGAATAGGTTCGAAGTCTTTTCCGAATCGGTCCTTGAACCTTGGCTTGTCTGTTTCCTTATTGTCTCCAACCACAAGGGCATCTGGATCTCTTCTTCTCATGTATGGTTCAGGATAATTCACCACCAGGCCATTTCTGCAACGTGTAACGGTTGCTTCCACTACGAAGCCTTTTCCTGGAACGTCGTATCCCACTTCAAAAACGTCTTTATTGCCTGTTGCAAGTTCAAGAATTTCTTTTCTGCTTTCTGGTATTATTATTTCTGAAGCGCTCTCTATGATATCCTTAACTTCGTCGGAAAACACGAATCTGTTCAGAACGGCTGTTTTCACTTTATCACCCCTCTGTAGAATAGTTTTCAAGCCAAATTATACCATGCTCCTCTTTGCAACTTTATGCGGTGTGTTAATGATTGTTCTCGTGAGGATTAATATATATAACGAAGATGTATTAGAGTAAAGTAATGCTTAAAGATTCCAAAAAACAGAATTTTCAGTGGAGGTTGAGAGGATTGAAAGTGCACATACGCGGAAAAGGTCCCCTGACAGAATCCCTGAAGAAAGAGTTAATAGGTACTGTCTGGGAACTCACAGATTCGATCCTTCAGGCCGAACTTGTGGTATCTGAGGATCTTTTGGATGTGGACCTTTCCGGAAAAGCCGTTGTGGATCTTTATCCATTCAAAGATAAGTCTGTAGCGTTCTATAGAGAAAGGTCTGTTCCCTTTGTCAGCATCTTTCCCGTTTTTTACAAGGAGTTCGCATTCTCAGAGTTTTACGTCCTCGAAAAGAGCGAGGATGAACGTATCACCACGTTTCTGGACTTTTTGAAGAATCTTGGAATTATCCTGAAGGACGTTTCCTGGGGAGAGTACAAAGAGATTCTGGAGAAGTATTCTGTTTTTCTTTTCCTTGCTCGCGCACTGAAAGATTCTTTTCTTATGGGGTATGCTTCTCACCTTCTGAACTGGAGGGAGGAAACTGGTAACTTTCTGGCTCTGGCAGAAAAGGTCATCCCTCGATTGAAAGACAACGACTTTCCCGTCGAACACAGCGAGTTGATAGGTGAGTTTTCAAAACTCTTCAGACCTCCTGTCAGTTTGAACGAGATGAGGCACAAGATCAGGCTTATAGATTTTGTAACATTAGGTTTGATCGATGAAAGAATGAAAGTCGCAAAAAGAATCGCAGAGGAGAAGAAAAAGACAGATTCTCCCGTGGACCTCAGAGAGGTTGAAGAGCAGAAAGTGAAAGAGATTCTGGACAGGACCAGCTTGAACCCTGTGCGTGTGAGACGTGTATTTGAGGAGATCATGAAACTTGCGAAAGAGGAAGAATACAGACTACTTGGTATTTCAAAGACGGTGGCAGTCCTCGGTCCTATGGGGAGCTTCAGTGATGAGATGGCTTTGAAACTGATCGGCTCGAGGATACCGATAAAGTACTGTGCCTCAACGGACGAGATCATAAGGATGGTGGAGAAAGGAGAAGCAGATTATGGAATCGTTCCAATAGAGAACTCCACCCACGGAACGGTGATTCCTGTGCTGGATGCCCTGCTGAACCACGAAGTGGAAGTATTCGGTGAGGCAAAACTGGAGGTTCATCACTGCCTTGTTGCAAAAAGAAGGCTCGATCTGAAAGAGATCAAGAGGATTTACTCTCATCCTCAGGCGATCTCACAATCCCTTGGTTTTATCAACGCTTATCTGCCCCACGCGGAGATCCGTTACACCACCTCAACGAGCGACGCGGTGAATCTACTCGACGATGAATCTGCTGCCATCATGTCAGAAAATGCAGCCAGGATGTACGGTCTGTTCATTCTGAGAAAGAGTATCCAGGATTTAAAAGAAAAGAACATCACAAGATTTTACATCATAAGGCGAAAGACGGGTAAGATGGAGGGAAAGTACACATCGTTGTTCTTCGGTGTTCAGGACAAACCCGGGGCTTTGAAAGCGGTTTTGGATGTCTTTGCAAACAAGGGAATGAATCTGAGAAAACTGGAATCAAGACCAGCCAGAACGTTTCTTGGAGATTACGTGTTCTTCGTGGAAGTGGAGGCACCTCTTGGCAAGGAAGACCTGAAAGATCTCGAAAAGGTAACAGCGTTCTACAAGATAATCGGGGTGTTCGATGAGATCGAAGAACTGGACGTGTTTGAATGAGGGGCACAGAGCCCCTCATTTCATTTCACAGGTTCTTTCACGAGTGGATACTGAAGGGAGTATCCAGCGAGTTTCATCATGATCCTCGGGATATCGGTGTTGTCCAGAAATCCTGTGAAGTTCTCCGCACCGGGACCGAATGCATAGATGGGGACCGGAACACCGGAGTGTGATGTGGTGGTCCAGCCAACGTTCACCTTTTCGCTCAACACCCTTCCGAGTTCTACTTTGGAATTGTTTGAAGAGGTGATTCTGTCGAGATCCGAGTCGGACAGAGTCAGACCGAAGTATTTTTCGATGGCCTTTTTGAAACTTTCGCGATCTTTCAAAGAGTAATTCGCCAAGATCCAGTCGGTGGTCTTTGAGAACTTTCTGATTCTGTCCACATCAACCCTGTAGTCACCCGAAGAGAGTGCAAGACCTCCTGTTTCATGGTCTGCTGTCACGATCACGAGGGTATCTCCTCTTTTGAGGGCAAAGTCGAGAGCCACCTGAACCGCTCTGTCGAACTCCACGACTTCTTTCCAAACACCGTAGATATCGTTGTCGTGTGCTTCCCAATCGATCTGAGAACCTTCCACCATGAGGAAGAAGGGCTCTTCATCATTTGAGAGTATTTCCAGGGCCTTCTTCACCATTTCGTAGAGCATGGGCTGTTCCTCTCTACTGCTTGCTGGGTCAAGATGGCTCGGCGCAAAAAGCGCCAGGACCTTTTCGGTGTTCTCTGGAAGTTTCATCAGATCTTCCTTTTTTGTCACATAGACGTAGCCCTTTTTCTTCGCCATTTCGATGAGATTGAGACCGTCCGATCTTTTACCACCAAGGCTTTCAGGAAGAAAGTTTGCCCATCCTCCTCCCATGACCAGATCCACTGTTTCACTTTCCACGAGTTGCCTTGCTATCTCGTTTTCTTCGCTTCTGCTTTTGACATGCGCATAGAAGGCTGCCGGTGTCGCATGTGTCACTCTGCAGGTGACAACGATGCCCGTTTTGGCTCCATATGCTTTTGCTATCTCAAAGATGGTGGGAACCCTTGTGCCGTCGGGAAGAACGTTGATCATACCGTTTTTCGTCTTAAAACCGCTTGCCAGAGCAGTTCCCGCGGCGGCAGAATCCGTCACCCAGCTGTCCACAGAGTGGGTCTTCACAAGACCTGTGTAAGGGGTTTTCATGAACGAGAGCGGTCTTCCCTCGATCAGACTCGTGAGATACGCCTGTGAAAGTCCCATTCCGTCTCCGATGAAGTAGATGATGTTCTTCACCTGTGAAAATGAAAAAGCAACCAGCAAAAGAGCCAGAACCAGCACGATGAGTCTTCTCACCTGAATCACCTCCCGATCTCTATCGTATATGCGTTCTGTTCAGGATGTTTTCAAAACTGTTGAAAAAAAATGAAGGCAGGGAGTTCCCTGCCTTCTATATCAGCCTGTGTTCTCCAAACAGAAGTGGTTGTTCGTCTTTCAGCAGCTTTTGCCTTCTCACCGTTCCAACGTAGACGATGTGATCTCCCGCTTCGAACCTGCCCGCTTTTTCGCACTCAAGATATGCGATCGTTCCCTCTGGAATCGGAAGGTTTCCTTCACTCATTGTGTAGGAGTATTTTTTGAATTTGTCGGTTGTTCTTCCGGAAACAGTTCCGAAGTACTCCGCGATTTCTTTTGCGTCCTTTCCCAATATACAGACGGCGAAAGAGTCCGACTTGTCGAGGAGTTCCCTCGTGTACCTCGTCTTTCCTATGGAAACCGCCACCATGGGAGGTTGCCAGGACACCCTCGTCACCCACGCCACGGTGATACCGTTCATTTTACCATCGACGTTCACCGTAACTATAGCGGTGGAAGTGTAGAGTTTTCCCAGTGCGTCCATATTCTCACCCCCCAGAAAATGGTATCATACACCATGATGGAGGTGAAAGTGTGAGCTTTGTTTCCTTTGGAAGGAAGGTCTTCCTTCCTCGAGAACGAATCGTTGCGGTGATGCCCGTCAGCACTGCCATGGAAAAGAAGTTGAAAAATATAGACTTCTACGCAAACAAAATAATAAACGCCACTTTCGGCAAGCAGGCGAAAACGGCGGTCATCATGGACAGCGGTCACGTGGTTCTCATTCCCACAAGGTACAGGATAGCGGTTCGTGTCATATGGGGAAGGAGGAGAAGATGAAGAGGACCCTGACAGCGTTACTGGTCGTTCTTGGGGTTCTTCTTCTTTCGATCTTCCTTGTGAAGGTGTTCAGTGGCGAGATTCTTGTGAGAAGATACATCTTCAGAATCGGCGGTTTTGAACTTCGATGGTATTCAACCCTCATCCTGACAGGATTTCTCCTCAGCTATTTCCTGGCCAGAAAAAGGGCAAAGAAAGAAGGAATCAATGTGGAAGAGTTCGACGAACTGGTCTTCTATGGAGCAATTTTTGGCATCGTGGGAGCCCGGCTCTATTACGTTCTCTTCAACCTGAGATACTACAGGAGTTTCTGGGACGTTTTGAAGATCTGGGAGGGTGGTCTTGCCATACACGGAGCCATAATCGGTGCTCTGATAACGGGTTTTCTCTACATCGTTTTTAAGAGGCCTTCCTTTTCATTTTTGCAGGCAACGGATCTTTTCACCTCCGTTCTTCCACTGGGACAGGCGATAGGCAGATGGGGCAACTTTTTCAACTACGAGGCCTTTGGAGTGCCAACGAATCTTCCCTGGAAGATGTTCGTTCCTGAACCTTACAGGCCCGTTCTGTACAGGGATTACTCCTTTTTCCATCCAACCTTTCTGTACGAATCTGTCTGGGACCTTCTGGTGTTTTTTATGTTGAGCGTGTATTACAGAAAATACCGCAAGAGACCGGGGGAGATAACCTGCCTTTATTTTCTTTTATACTCCCTTGGAAGGATCATGATAGAAAGACTCAGGGTCGACAGTCTGATGATGGGCAACATAAGGGCTGCTCAACTTTTGAGCGCTGTTTTGATTCTTCTGGGTTTCACAGGCTTTCTGATTCTGAGATCTTCGAGAGTATCGAAAACAGTTTTCTGAAAGCCCTGGACCTGTGGCTGAGTTTTTTCTTGAGTTCAGGCATTTCACCGAAGGTCCTGTCGTACCCTTCTGGTACGAAGAAGGGATCGTAGCCAAACCCACCCGTTCCCCTTATTTCTTCAGCTATATAACCCTCTACTCTGTCCTCTACGGAAACGAGGAGATTTCTTTGAAAATCGAAGAACGTGGCACTGCAAACAAAAGCGGCTTTTCTGTCTTTGCCTTCCAGCATCTTCAAAATTGTTTTCATTTTCTCCTCGTAGGTGTATTCTTCCATGAATCGAGCGGACATAACTCCCGGAAACCCTCCCAAAGAGTAGATAACAAGCCCAGAATCATCGGCTATCACAGGAGATTTGAGTTTTTTCCCATAAACGATCGCCTTTTTCACGGAGTTTTCCAGAAAGGTCTCTCCATCTTCGATCACTTCGATTTTCTCCGGCGAAGGTAAAATCTCTGCCCACTCTGGAGCGATTTCTTTGATCTCTTCGACTTTATGTGGGTTCGTAGTGGCAACGTAGATTCTGAATGTACCCACCATAACTCCTCCCTTTTTCAGTTTGATCAACTCCATTCTAATTCAAAAATTTTGCCACCATCTGAAATTTGGTTGTAGAATATCTCTGGAGCGGAAAAATCTGGAGGGAGGGAAATGTGTTGAAGAAGGCCTGGGTGAAAGCTCTTGTTCTGGACAGGGTGAGCAACACACCCGTTGTAATACTGGGCATAGAGGGTACCAGCAAGGTACTTCCCATCTGGATAGGAGCGTGCGAAGGTCATGCCCTTGCACTGGCCCTGGAGAAGGTGGACTTTCCCCGTCCTCTGACGCACGATCTGCTCCTGAGTGTTCTCGAATCACTTGAGGCCCGGGTGGAGAAAGTCGTAATACACTCTTTGAAGGACAACACGTTTTACGCCTCTCTGATACTGCGTGATCTCACCTACACCGACGAAGAGGACGAGGAGGCTGCCCTCATAGAGATCGACTCCAGACCATCCGACGCGATAATACTGGCCGTCAAAACCGGTGCAACCATTTTTGTGTCCGAAAACCTCGTGGAAAAGCACGCTATCGAGCTGGAGATAGGAGAAGACAGAAACGAAGAGGAGGAATTCAAAAAGTTCATCGAAAATCTCAACATAGATGTGTTCAAGCAGATGATAGAGAAGAAGAGGGAAGAAGATGAAGAAGGAAACGATTGAGAGAAGAATAGAAGAACTGGTGAAGCCGCACTTCAACCTTCTCACCGAAAGCGCGATGCAGTACTCGGTCACGGCTGGGGGTAAGAGGATTCGGCCTCTCCTTGTGCTCACCGTGGGTGAGGATATTGGGGTGGAAGAGGAGCGTCTCGTCGATGTCGCAGTTGCTGTGGAGCTATTCCATACGGCTTCTCTCGTTCACGACGATTTGCCCCCTATAGACAACGCGGATTTTCGTCGAGGGAAGCCCTCCTGCCACAGGGCCTATGGTGAGGGAATTGCACTCCTTGCGGGCGATGGCCTGTTCTTTCTGGCTTTTTCACAGATAGCAAAAGTCAGAGAACCGAAACTCTTTGAAGAATTCTCAGAAACCGCGTACAAACTTCTTCTGGGTGAGGCAATGGACGTTGAATTCGAAAGGCAAGAGAAAGAGATCTCAGTAGAAATGGTAGAGAAGATGTACTCTTTCAAAACGGGCGCACTGTTTGCCTTTTGCTTTTCCGCTCCTTTTCTCCTGAAAGGCCTCGACCATACCTTCGTGAAGAAACTGGGGGAGAAGTTTGGAGTTGCTTTTCAGATATACGACGATTTAAAGGATGTCCTTGGCTCACTCGAGAAGTTAGGAAAAGATGTGGGAAAGGATGTTAAAAAGGTCACGCTGGTCAAAAAGATGGGGGTTCAGAAGGCAAAGCAGCTTGCCGATAAATACTACGAGGAGGTACTGGAGGCTCTGGAATCAGAGGGACTTCACAGAACCTTCGATTTCTTGAGGAATTTGAAAAAAATGGTGGAGGAAAGATGAGCCTGCTGAAAAAGATCCTGGAGATTCTTCTGAGAAGGAAAATCGTTCTCATATCGTTCCTTGTCGTTCTGGGAGCAGTTTTGATACTGTTCTTTCTTTTTCAGAAAGAGGCTTCCCTCAGGGTTGGGAAAGAGGGAGCGGAATCGGGTTTCATCAATCTCAAGGTGGAGGTACCGAGCGGGGCCTTTGGAAAGCAAAAAGTTCTGAAGATAACCAGAATATCAGGTGACGAGAGAAGAAAGTATTCCGACGCGTTCATAGGGGATCTTTACAGAGTGGAATTCGCTGACGGAGTGAACGAGTTCGCTTTAAAGCCCATTCACCTCAAATATTATTTCGATTCCCAATACTTCAGGGGTGAGAACTACAACAACCTTGCCCTCGCTTACGCAACGGATGATGGAGGATACCGGGTTATCCCTGGTTCAATGATAGGAAAAGACGAAAGGGGATACTTTGTTGAGGCCTTCACCTATCATCTTTCTGTTTTTGGTCTGGTGATGAAAACCGCTGGTTTTCAGAAGCATGGCGTGACTCTTCTGAGAGAGATGGTAACCAGTCCTGCTCCGGCTGTCCTGATAGTGCCGGGGGAAGATCCCACCTTCAAAGGTTCTGTCGGTGATGGTAACATATGGGAGGCCGTGTTTCCCGATCGAACGCTGATGATCTATGAGTACGCTCTTTACGATTCGAGATCTCTTTCCTACAGTGAAGCGTACAGGGAATTTGTGAGGAAGGAAGGACGAAGAAGTTTCATCGACTTTGAGGCGGACTTTCTCTCGAAAGAACTGCTTGAACTCTCGAGGTACGATTTCGACATCCTTGCCCATGGAACGGGTGGTTTGATTGTTTTGAGGATGCTTCAGCGCCATCCTGAGGTGGGGAACGTCAGAAGGGTCGTTCTTTTTTCCACTCCAGTGCGTGGAACCAACGTGGTCAACCCACTGTATTTTTCCTCGATGTTTTTCGAAAAAGATCCAGAGGTGCTCAGTGGAATCTTTGGAGTGGAGTGGACGAAGTTGAAGATGATGACACTTCACATCAGAAACCTCATAGATACTCTGGGAGAGGTGGCACTGGAAATCCTGCCTGATTCTTCGTTGATAAGACAACTGGAAAATTTCAACGGGAAAGATGTGGAAATATTTTCCATCTGTGGAGACACTCCCCCCTACGGTGTCGATGTTTCGGGAACCGAACTGGAGAAGTTCTATCCGGAGTTTGTGAAAGAAAACGGCGACGGATTTGTTTCCATCCAATCGTGTAGAATAGGCAAAACACTGCAACTGAAAGGAAGCTTCTACGATCTTTACTCGCAGAGAGAGAACCTGTCACGGGTGGAAGAACTCCTAGGCTACGAAACTCCCGTTTTCTCCGGGTTCAAAGATGACAGTTACAGAGAGTACCTCCCAGTACAAAATCCAGAGATCTCTTCAGAGAGCCTCAGTCCCCAGGAGGAAAAAGTAGAAGTTGAAAAGAAAGTGTTCCCTCAAAAGTTTCTATCGAAAAATTTCCTGAGGCGGGTTCGATCGCTGACACTATCTTCCTACACAGCGGGATCGACTCTTGGGAAGGATGTGTATGTCGCCACCGGCTCGGGTGTTCTGATGTGGGACAGAGAGATGTTCAAGGGAAGCGTGAAATTTTTCAAGAAGGTGAACGATTACATCTCTTTTCTGAGTAAAGGTGATATATACCTGATAGACAGAGTAGGAATAAGCAGGTACGCACCCTTCCCTGTGAACGTTGATGTAGAAGATGCTTTGATAACAAAAGATGCCATTCTCTATGCACAGATGGTTCCAGGTGGTGTGAGGTACTACCTTTTCGAAGATGGAAAAGAGAAGCTTCTTGCCACTTCACCTGGAATCGGAGTTTCCATAAAAGAAGAGAATGGAAGGTATCTACTTTTGAGTAGCAAGGAGATCATCGTTCTCGATGAAGATTTCGCTGAAAAAGAGAGAGTACTGAGTTCTTTATTTGGAGATGGTGCAGACATAGTCGATGGAACTTTCGTGGATGACGCCCTTTACATACTTTTGAGTGATGGTTCTGTTGCTTATGTCTCAGGAGAGAAATTGGAAATGGGGCATCTGGCACTCTCCGTTCCAGTAAAGATTCTGCGCTTTCAGGAAAAGATATTCGCCATCGGTGAAAATGAGGTAATAGACGTAACAGAGGGAGTCAGGCAGAGTTTCACAAGAAAGATCGTTGACGCATTTGCGGGTGAGGAAGGAATTTTCATTGTGTTTGAGGAGAAGGTGGGAGTATCTCTGGAAGAATGGCGTGTAGAAGGTTGATGCTCCTTTTTTTTCTACTGCTTTCTCTGACGATCTTCTCGAACGATCTTTACACAAACGCCCTGAACGCTTATCTCGAAGGAGACTACAGAAGGGCGTTGAGGTTGTTCGAAGAATCCCTCCAGAAAGATCCGACGATCGAGGAAAGAGATCCTCTTGTGAAGTTGAAAATGGGAATATGTGCCTATGCGATAGGTGACTACGAGAAGGCAAGGGCGTATCTGTCGAACTTTCCAGACAACGTGATAGCCAGAGAGATATTGAACAGACTCAACGTTCCACAGGAAGAGTGGGAAAAGTACGTGAGATCGAAGGCACCATCCGGGAAGTCGAAAACCACCGAGACATCGAAGGGTTTTCCTACATGGCTTTCGATAGTTGTTTCAGGTGGAACGTTCCTGGCCGTCTTTCTCCTGCAAAGGTTGCTTATCAAGCGTATCACGAGAACACCGGAAACTGCAAAAGAAGCAGGAAAAACACTCGAAGAACCTGAAGCCATTCCAGAGGAAATTCCCGCTCTGGAAGAGAAAAAAGAGGCAGACGAGAGGCTCGACGTTCTTGAAGAACTTCTTGGAAGAATTCAGGAAGAAAATACTGGAGAGGAAAGCCTCGATGTGGAAGAGGCTTTGAAAAAAGCAAGAGAAATCTACGAAAGATCCGAGGAAGTACCCGACGATTTGACGGCTGAAGAGGCGAATCTGGATGTAGAGGAAACTCTCAAAGAACTTGAAGCCAAAGAAGAGTACACCGAAGAAGATGCCAGAAAGCTCGTTCTGGCCTTGAAAAAGAAACTAAGGGAGGAATAAAGGTGTGGTACTTTTTTTCTGGTGTTCTCATGGGAGCAGCGAACATCATACCGGGAGTCAGTGGGGGAACCATTGCGGTTCTGATGGGTATATACGACAGGTTGATAGAGGCGATAAATTCTCTGTTTTCAAGAGATTTCAAATCTTTGAAGATTCTCCTTCCCGCTGGGTTTGGGCTGCTTGCTGGAGTGTTCGGGTTTGCCAGACTCCTTGAGATCTCTCTGATCAGATATCCTGTCCCGACTCACTTCTTCTTCGTTGGTCTTGTGATCGTGAGTTTTGTGAAGGCAAAGGAGTTTTTTTCTCTTTCTCTGAAGAATCTGATTTTTTTCATTTTCGGTATTTTGTGTGTCCTTCTGCTTTCTTTTTCAGGTGGTGCTGAAAGCGGCGGGGAAGGACTTTTCGTTCTTCCTGTGGCAGGCTTTGTGGCTGCAGCGGCGATGGTAGTGCCTGGTATCAGCGGTTCTCTGATTCTTCTGATGTTTGGTGTGTACGATTCCATTCTCTCCATGGTTTCCCATCTTCTTATCGATAAATTGCTCATTTTCGGTGTGGGTGTGGTCCTCGGGATTTTCGTTTCTATAAAGGTCATGGGATTTCTCCTGAGAAGGTTCAGGGAAGAGACCTACAGTTTCATAGGGGGGATGATACTGGCGTCTCTCTACCGGGTGTTCCCGAAAGAGATCGTTCTGGAGGACCTTTTTCCATCTGTTCTGACCCTTTCTGCGTCACTCGTTTTTGGGTTTTTGCTTTTGAAACTGGAAAGGAGATTATCTGCGGCTCAGAATCCTTAATGCTTCTTTGATAACTTCGGACGTGGACATGCCGTCCTTGAGTACTTCCTTTATGGCCTTTCTTGCCTGTTTTTCTGGATAGCCGAGAGAAACCAGGGCCTCCAGGGATTCATGGTAGGTCTTCAGGTCTTTTAATACAGTGCTTTCGAACTTTCCCTTCAATTCCATGACGATTCGCTCGGCGGTCTTTCTGCTGATTCCCGGAATCTTTGAAAGTCCCTCAACATCCTGGGAGTTGATCATCGATATCAGGGTGTCCACGTCCTCACTCGAAAGTATCTTCAGGGCTGTCTTGGGACCAAGCCTTGAGACTTTCATCAGAGAAAGAAAAAGATCCTTCTTTTTCCTATCCGAAAAACCGTAGAGAGCAACACCATCCTGAGAGACGCTCAGGAACGTGTACAGATAACACTCCCTATTCTCCTCGAGTTCCTCGCATGTCTGTGTATCGCATGCAATTTCGAAGACTATGCCGGAGTTTGTTGAGACAAAAACGGTGTTTCCATTCTTTTCCACCACTTTTCCGTAGATCCCAGCTATCACAGGTACCACTCCTCACCGATCTTTCCTGTCTCGAGGTACTCTCTGACGTAACCCACAAGAAAGAGAGACCCGCTGACGACAGTTACTGATTTTTCCTCGGCGATCTTCAGCGCTTCGAGGGGATCTTCTATGACATCGACGTTTCCCAGTATCTCCTTTGCAAGTGCAACAAACCCATCGAAATCTTTCATTCTGGGGGAAGGAACCCGTGTGAGGACGATTCTATCGAAAACGTTCCTGTATTCCTTCAAAATGCCAGCTCGATCTTTGTCGTCCAGCACACCGATGATCAGATTCAAAGGTTCTTTGAAATACAGTTTCAGCGATTTCACAAGAGACCTCGCACCGTGGGGATTGTGAGCTCCATCCAGAATGAATCTTTTTCCGTCCTTTTCAATCACTTCGAATCTTCCAAGATTTTTCGCCTTTTTCAAGCCTTCCCGGATCGCCGACTCGCTCACCGAAAGATCGATCGCTTCCAGCGCTTTCAAAGCAACCCCCGCGTTTGTCAACTGATGAGGTCCGTTCATCGTCAAAACAAGGTCTTTCAACACTTTGTCTCCCAGGTAGCTGAACCTGTTTTCGAAGAGTTTCAACGATTCAACCTCCACGGCGAAATCTCTGTTGAGAGCGTACACTTTCGATCCTTTCTTTCTCGCCACCTCTTCTATCACTTTCAGTGCTTCTGTCTTTTCTTCTCCGGTGACAACTGGAACAGAGTTTTTTATTATCCCGGATTTTTCCCAGGCGATCTGTTCGATGGTTGTTCCCAGTACCTTCTCGTGATCCCTATCCACTGTTACGATGATCGAGCAGAGTGGGGATACGACGTTTGTGGCATCCAGACGTCCTCCAAGCCCAACCTCCACAACGGCCACATCAACATTTTTCTCTGCAAAATAGAGAAAGGCCATCGCCGTGACCGTCTCGAAGAAACTGGGAGAAAACACTTCGTTCTCATCCAGACGTTTCAAAACGGGTTCCATTTGCTGATAGATCCTTTCTACATCTTCCTCGGAGATGAACTCTTCGTTCAACCTGATCCTCTCTCTGAAGGTGCTGAGATGTGGTGAGTAATACGAACCCACCCTGTACCCCTGTGCTATGAGAACGTTGCTGATCATGTTCGTGACGGAACCTTTGCCATTTGTTCCTCCAACGTGAATGACCCGGTACTTCGTGTGGGGATTTCCAAGAAGGGAAAGAAGCAGAGAGATCCTCTCAAGACCCGGTTTTATCTTACTCATAGGGCGCTTGTGGTAGAGATATCTCAAAATGTCCAGGTATCCCATTTATCGACTCTCACCCCATATCAGATTTTTAAAGGACGTTCCATTTTCCAGAGGAGGTACACCAAACATGTCGGCGATCGTCTGTCCAAGATCCGCGAAGGTTTCTCTGACTCCAATGTACACATCTTTCTTCAATTTCCTGCCGTACCCAAGGAGGGGAACCATCTCCCTGGAGTGGTCTGTTGAAGGCGTCGTCGGATCACATCCGTGATCCGCTGTTATGAACAGCACATCATCCTCTTCCATAGCCTGGAAGATCTCGGGAAGTCTTTCATCAAATTCTTCGAGGGCTCTCGCGTAGGCAACATAGTTGTTTCTGTGGCCGTATTTGGTGTCGAAGTCCACCAGGTTCGTGAACACCAGGCACCTGTGTCTTTTTTCTTTCATGAGGAGGATCGTTTTGTCGATTCCATCGTTGTTGTCCTTTGTTTTGTAATTTTCCGTAACACCTCTTCCAGCGAATATATCGGCTATCTTCCCCACACCATAGACAGGTATGCCGTTCTCTGTCAGGACGTCAAGAAGAGTTCTGCCCTCCGGTTCCAGTGAAAAATCCTTTCTCTCTGGTGTTCTGATGTAGTTGGGCCACTCTCCAGTGAACGGTCTTGCGATGACCCTGGCCACTTTGTATCCCATCTCGTCCAGGAGTTCTCTCGCTATCTGGCAGTATCTGTAGAGTTCTTCTAGAGGTACGATTTCTTTCTTGGCGGCTATTTGGAACACACTGTCAGCAGAGGTATAGACGATCAATGCTCCCGTTTTTTCGTGTATCGGTCCCAGCTCTTTTATTATTTCCGTTCCCGATGCGGGTTTGTTTCCTATCACTTTTCTTCCTGTCCTTCTTTCGAACTCTTCTATCAGTTCCTTTGGAAATCCTTCCGGAAAGAGGTCGAACGGTTTTTTCAGGATAACACCGGCAATCTCCCAGTGGCCTGTAGTTGTATCTTTGCCGGGGCTCTTTTCCATCATCTTTCCGTAAACACCCTCAGACGGTTTCACGGGTTTGACTCCTGGTATGTTGTCCAGATTGCCAAGTCCAAGTCTTTCCATGTTCGGCAGGTGAAGTCCTCCCACTGCCCTTGCCGTGTTCACGAGTGTGTTACTTCCCTCATCTCCGTACAGATGAGCGTCTGGCATCGCACCGATTCCGACACTGTCCAGAACGATCAGAACCACTCGCATACTCTCATCTCCTTTTTTCCTGAAAGATTCTATCACGAAGCACGGAAGAATTTGATATTATTAGTAGAGAGCAGAGAAAAATCAGGAGGTGCGTCTATGAAGGAGTATAGGCCCCAGGAAATAGAAGAAAAATGGCAGAAAGTTTGGGAAGAAAAGGGAGTGTTTCACACCCCACAGCGTTCTGAAAAACCGAAATACTACGCCCTTGTGATGTTTCCCTATCCCTCCGGAACACTCCATGTGGGACATGTGAAAAACTACGTCATAGGAGACATCGTTGCCAGGTACAAGAGGATGAGAGGATACAACGTTCTCCATCCGTTTGGCTACGATGCCTTCGGATTGCCTGCAGAGAACGCGGCGATCGAGAAGGGAATACACCCTGAGGAGTGGACCAGGAAGAACATTTCCATCATCAGAAAACAGGTGAAGAGACTGGGTATAAGCTACGACTGGAACAGAGAAATTGCAACTTGTGACGAGGAGTACTACAAATGGACTCAGTGGATATTCCTCCAGCTCTACAAGAACGGACTTGCTTACAAGAAAAAGGCAGCCGTCAATTGGTGTCCAAAGTGCAAGACCGTCCTTGCCAACGAACAGGTGAAGGATGGAAAATGTGAAAGGTGTGGAACGAGTGTGACCATAAAGCACCTTGAACAGTGGTTCTTCAAAATAACCGATTACGCGGAAAGACTGCTGAACGATCTGGAAAAGCTTACTGGCTGGCCCGAACACGTCAAGACGATGCAGAGAAACTGGATAGGAAAGAGCACGGGTGCAGAGATAGAGTTCCCCGTCGAGGGATCGGACACGAAAATAAGAGTCTTCACAACAAGACCCGACACGCTCTGGGGTGTCACTTTCATGGCACTGGCACCGGAGTCACCACTCGTGGAAGAACTGGTGCCCGATGACAGAAAGGAGGAACTTCAGGCGTTTCTGGAACGTGTAAAACAGCAGGACAGATTCAAGAGAACGTCCGTGGAGGCGGAAAAAGAGGGATTCTTCCTAGGAAGGTATGCGGTGAATCCGGTGAACGGAGAGAGAGTACCCATCTACGTTGCAAACTACATACTCATGGAGTACGGAACGGGTGCCATCATGGGGGTGCCGGCTCACGATCAGAGGGACTTCGCCTTTGCCAGGAAATACGGAATACCCATAAAGGTGGTAATAAAACCTGTGGATGGAGAACTCGATCCGGATAAAATGGAAGAAGCATACGAAGGTGAAGGAATCATGGTCAATTCCGGACCGTTTACAGGAACTCCAAGTAAGGAAGGTATTGAAAAGGTTATAAACTGGCTTGAGGAGAAGGGAATCGGTAAGCGGTCGGTTCAGTACAAGCTCAGAGACTGGCTCATATCCCGTCAGAGATACTGGGGGGCTCCCATTCCCATCATCTACTGCGAAAAGTGCGGAACCGTTCCGGTTCCGGAAGAAGATCTTCCGGTCAGACTTCCAAAAGACGTGGAGTTTCTCCCAACCGGACAGTCTCCCCTCTCTTTCCATGAAGGCTTCAAGAAGACAAAATGTCCGATCTGCGGCGGAGAGGCCCAGAGAGAAACCGACACCATGGACACGTTCGTTGATTCCTCCTGGTACTTCCTCAGGTATGTGAATCCACATCTGGATGACAAGCCCTTCGAACCGGATGATGTGAACTACTGGCTCCCCGTGGACCAGTACATAGGTGGTGTGGAGCACGCCATTTTGCATCTGTTGTACTCGAGGTTCATAACCAAAGTACTTCACGACCTTGGATATTTGAATTTCGACGAACCTTTCACCAATCTTTTCACTCAGGGAATGATATACAAAGATGGCGCCAAGATGTCGAAGTCGAAGGGGAACGTGGTATCTCCCGACGACATGATAGAAAAGTACGGAGCAGACACCCTGAGAATGTACATACTCTTCATGGCGCCTCCGGAAAAAGATGCCGAGTGGAGTGATGCAGGTATCGAAGGAGTGCACAGATTCATCAGAAGGCTCTGGAACACATTCTACACAATTTTGCCGCACGTGAAGGAAGAAACTGTCGAAGGGCTTTCGTTGACAACTCCCGTTGAAAAGGAACTCAGAAGAAAACTGCACAGCATCATCAAAAAGATAACAGAAGATATCGAAGGCGGATTCAAGTTCAACACGGCCATCAGTGGTCTCATGGAACTGATCAACCATCTGAATCAGTACCTGAGCGGTGTACCAGAAGATCAGTGGAACAGAAAGCTTTTGAGGGAGATCGCAGAGAACCTCACACTGGTTCTATCACCGTTCGCACCACATCTGGCGGAAGAGTTCTGGCACGAGCTGGGACAGGAGGGTCTTGTTGTTCAGCAATCGTGGCCATCCTACGATCCAAAAGCCCTTGAGGTCGAAGAAATGGAGATCGCCATTCAGATAAACGGAAAAGTGAGGGACAAGATCCTTGTTCCGGTGGACATCTCAGAGGAAGAACTGAAGAAGATGGTGATGGAGAGGGAAAGAGTCAAAGAATACATCGATGGAAAGACCGTGAAGAAGTTCATCTACGTGAAGGGAAGAATAGTAAATATCGTGATATGAGGTGATAGGATGGCAGAGAAGATTCCAAAGCCCGTTTCGAAAAGACTGGTCAGTTATTACATGTGTCTTGAAAGGCTGATCGATGAGGGGGTCGAAGTGGTCTCCTCGGAAGAACTTGCAAAAAGACTTGACCTCAAGGCAAGCCAGATCAGGAAAGACCTTTCTTATTTTGGAGAGTTTGGAAAACGTGGCGTTGGATACAACGTGGAACATCTCTACAACGCAATAGGAGAAATACTCGGAGTCAAGAAAGAATGGAAACTCGTTGTTGTGGGAGCCGGAAACATAGGACGGGCAATAGCCAACTACGCCGTTATGCGTGAAAAAGGTTTCAGGATAGTCGGGATATTCGATAACGACCCCTCGAAGATTGGAAAAGAAGTGGCACCTGGTTTGATCGTGAAAGACGTGAGCGATCTGGAAAGGTTTGTCAGAGAAGAAGGAGCAGAAATAGGCGTCATCGCAGTCCCTGCTGATCACGCTCAGGGTGTGGCGGAAAGACTGGAAAAATGCGGGATCCTGGGTATTCTCAATTTTGCACCTGTCAAGATCAAAGTCTCCGTTCCCGTTGAGAACATAGACATAACGGCAGCTCTGAGGGTACTCACCTTCGAGATTGTAAGGAGGAGCAGATGAATGGAGTACGATATATACGTGAGGGTATCCAAAGAGGATGTTCATCTTCTGAACTACCTTCTGGAAGTTGAAGAGCACATGTTCAACATCAGAAAGTACGAAGACGGCATTTTGAGGATCATCACCCCCTTTCCAAAAGAAGCGATAGAACTTCTGGAAGGCTGTAAAGAGATGGTCGACCTTGAAATCATCGATGTGAGGGAGAATCCTGGAGAAGCATGAAGAGACTGACGCGAGTGAAGAAGGTGGAAGACATCAACTTCGATGAACTGGTTCGAAGGGGGTACAGATATTTTCTGTTTGACTTCGACAACACCCTTGCTCCTTGGAAAGAGAGAGAACTTCCGGAGGAGAAAAGAAAAATCCTGGAAAAACTGTCGAGCAGAGCACGGGTGGTGATCGTCTCCAACGGCAAGCCGAGGAAAGTCGATCTTCCAGCGACGTTCATCTGGAGAGCGGGAAAACCTCTGAGCTTCAAAGTATGGAGATTTTTAAAGAAAGAAAAGATAGATCCCAGACGCTGTGTGATGATAGGAGACCAGCTTTTCACCGATGTCCTAATGGGGAAGATATTTGGATTCCATGTGATAAAAGTGGAACCGATCAGTCAGAAAGAGTTCCTTGGGACGAAGATATTGAGACTCTTTGAAAAAATGCTGGAGGGACGATGCGATGAAGACAGGTGAGATGAAGATAAACTGGGTTTCCAGGTACATGCCTCTTCTGAACGAGATATCACGGGAATTTTCCGGGAAAAGGCCACTCGAAGGTGTGACTGTTGGTATGAGCATACATCTGGAAGCGAAAACGGCCTATCTTGCGCTCACACTCGCAAAACTTGGAGCGAAAGTTGTTGTCACAGGAAGCAATCCTCTTTCCACACAGGACGATGTGGCGGAGGCCCTCAGGAAAAAAGGGATCACCGTCTATGCAAAGAGAACTCACGATGAAGATGTCTACCGGCAGAATCTCATGAAGGTGCTCGATGAAAGACCCGATTTCATAATAGACGATGGCGGAGATCTCACGGTCATAGCACACACCGAAAGGACCGATGTCCTCGAGAACCTGAAGGGTGTCTCTGAAGAAACCACGACCGGCGTGAAACGCTTAAAGGCTCTTGAAAAATCCGGAAAATTGAAAGTACCGGTTGTTGCTGTGAACGACTCGAAGATGAAGTTTCTTTTCGACAACAGGTATGGAACGGGACAATCCACGTGGGATGCCATCATGAGAAACACGAATCTTCTGATCGCCGGAAAAAGGGTGGTGGTGGCCGGTTACGGCTGGTGTGGAAGGGGAATCGCCCTGAGAGCCTCCGGACTTGGTGCAAAAGTGATCGTAACGGAAGTGGATCCCGTCAGAGCGGTGGAAGCGATCATGGATGGCTTCGAAGTGATGCCGATGAAAGAGGCAGTAAAACTGGCCGATTTTGTTGTGACGGCCACGGGAAACACTGATGTACTCACCGAGGAAGATATTCTGTCGCTCAAAGACGGGGCAGTTCTGGCCAATGCGGGTCATTTCAACGTTGAAATTCCTGTAGAGACACTCGAAAGACTTGCCGTTGAGAAATTCGAAGCACGTCCGAACGTGACGGGTTACGTGTTGAAGAATGGAAAAACGGTCTTTCTCCTTGCCGAAGGTCGACTGGTCAATCTTGCAGCAGGAGACGGGCATCCCATCGAAATCATGGACCTTTCGTTCGCTCTTCAGACTTTTGCCATACTGTATCTTCTGAAAAATCACGCCAGCATGGAACCGAGAGTTTACACTCTCCCGCCCGAAGTGGATGAGAAGGTGGCCATGATGAAACTGAAATCCATGAACGTGAGAATAGACAGCCTGACAGAAAAACAAAGGAGGTATCTAGAGAGTTGGCAGTGAATTTGAAGTACCACCATTCCTGTATAAACTGCAGAGGAGTGAACACCGATGAGAGAAACGAGAGGGGACTTCCATGTGAAGTGTGTCTTCCCGAGGAGTCCCCTTCTGACATTTATGAAGCTCTTCTCGAGAGAAGAACGTTGAAAGATTATCGCTTCTATCACAGATTCTGGAGCGAGTACGAGGACTTTCGGAATTTTTTCAAGGAAATGTTTGGAAAAAATCTGACGGGGTATCAGCGTTTGTGGGCAAAAAGAACGATCCTGGGAAAAAGTTTCACGATGGTAGCACCAACGGGCGTGGGGAAAACGACGTTCGGGATGGTTGCCTCTCTGTGGCTTGCCAGGAAAGGAAAAAAGTCGGCGCTCATCTTCCCTACAGTGACACTGGTCAAGCAGACCCTCGAAAGATTGAGGAATATGTCAGAAGATGCCAAAATCATAGGATTTTATTCCTCAATGGGAAAGGAAGAGAAAAAGAAATTCGAGGAAAGTTTTGAAAAAGATGACTACCACATACTGGTCGTTTCCACACAGTTCGTCTCCAGACACAGAGAAGAGCTCTCCAGAAAGAAGTTCGATTTCGTTTTCGTGGACGATGTGGACGCAGTCCTCAAGGCCTCCCGTAACATAGACACCCTTCTCATGATGGTGGGGATCCCGGAAAATGTCATAAAGAAGGCACTCTCTGCCATCAAACAAGGAAAGATCTATGAAAGACCAGACAACTTGAAAACAGGAATCCTGGTGGTTTCCTCCGCCACGGCCAGACCACGCGGTATCAGGCCCTTGTTGTTCAGAGATCTTCTCAACTTCACCGTGGGAAGACTGGTTTCTGTCTCCCGCAACATCACGCACGTGAGAATTTCCAGAAAGTCCAGAGAACGCTTGGTGGAACTGCTCAGGGTGTTCAGAGATGGTGTCCTGATCTTCACGCAGACGGAAGAAGAGGGAAGAAATCTGGTCGATTATTTGAAAGGTCAGGGAATAAGGGTTGAGGGAACCTGGGAAAGGTTCGAGGAAAATTTCGATGCATTCAAAAACGGCGATATCGATGTTCTGGTGGGTGTACAGGCGTATTATGGGAAGCTGACAAGGGGAGTTGATCTTCCAGAGAGGATAAAGTACGTGATCTTTTGGGGAGTTCCCTCCATGAAGTTTCCTTTGGAACTCGATAGAGCTCCGAAGTTTGTCCTCACCAGGCTCCTCAGAGAATCAGGCCTGATAAAAGGTAGAGAGGTGAACGAAGAAGAACTCAGAAAACTCGCAAAATCACATTTTTCTCAGGAAGAATTTGTAGAGAGAGTGAAAGAGATCTTCAGGGGCTCTGCCGTGAGAGGAGAAGAGCTCATCATTCCCGATATTTACACCTACATTCAGGCTTCTGGAAGATCATCGAGGATACTGAACGGTGTACTTGTAAAGGGTCTAGCCGTGATCTTTGAAGAAGATGAGGAAATCTTCGAATCTTTGAGAACCCGTCTTCTCCTCGTAGCAGAGGAAGAGATTCTTGAGGAATCAGAGGTGGATTGGGAAAAACTCATTCGTGAGGTGGAAGAAAGCAGAAAGAGCCTGAAGAAGGAGTTTTCCGACACTTCCCGTTCTCTCCTGATAGTTGTGGAGTCGCCAACCAAAGCGGATACGATCTCAAAGTTCCTGGGAAAGTCCTCTTCCCGAAGAGAAAGAAATATCCTGGTCCATGAAGCTGTAACGGATGAAGGAATCATTTTGTTCACGGCAACGAGAGGACACGTTTACGATCTTGTCACCAGAGGAGGAATTCACGGGGTTGAGGAAAAAAACGGTATTTTTGTTCCTGTTTACAACTCTCTGAAAAGATGCAGAAGTTGTGGATACCAGTTCACAGAAGATCGAGAAGAATGTCCCATCTGTTCTTCAAAAGACCTCGATGACAAAACTGAGACCCTCAGAGCACTGAGGGAGATATCGCTTGAGGTTGATGAGATCCTGGTGGCAACGGACCCCGATGTCGAGGGAGAGAAAATATCCTGGGACGTGACACAGTATCTGATACCCGCCAACGGATCTCTGAAAAGAATTGAAATGCATGAAATCACAAAATACGGTTTCAAAAAGGCACGGGAGAGTGTTCGTTTTGTCGATTTCAATCTGGTGAAGGCACAGGTAGTGAGAAGAATCCAGGACAGATGGATCGGATTTGAATTGAGTGGAAAACTTCAAAAGCAATTCGGCAAACCAAACCTCTCGGCGGGCAGGGTCCAGTCCACGGTTCTGGGATGGATAGTAGATCGAGAAGAAGAGTATAGAAAAAGCGAAAAAAACTTCACACTCATCACGCTGGAAAACGGCGCACAACTCGAAGTTGAAGGGAAAGTGTCCGTCGATGCCATCAGCGTGTCGAAAGTGGAAGAAACAGAAGAAGACATTGCCCCTCCTCCACCTTACACGACTTCTTCTGCGCTCTCGGAGATATCCCAAAAACTCAGACTGGGTGTTCAGGAGACGATGGATATTCTCCAGGATCTCTTTGAGAAGGGATTCATCACCTACCACAGGACCGACTCGATCAGGGTCTCACTGGAAGGCCAGAACGTAGCACGCAGCTATCTGAGAAAGATCGGCAAAGAAGAACTCTTCACAGGAAGGAGCTGGTCAACCGAGGGGGCACACGAGGCCATCAGACCGGTGAAACCCATCGACGATAAAGAAATCGAGGAAATGATGGAAGAGGGACTGATAACGGACCTGACAAAGAAGCACCTGAGGGTTTACTCGCTCATATTCAACCGCTTTCTGGCCAGTCAGTCTTCACCTGTGAAGGTGAAGAGGCAGTCAGTCTTTTTCGATGTGGAAGGAAAGGAGTTGAAGAAGGAGTACGTGGTGGAAATTCTGAAGGACGGCTGGAATCTCTTCATGCCGTTAACAATTTCTCCACGATTCGAACACAGAAGCTACAGAATTCTTGAAAGAAAGATTTACAAAAAACACACGGTACCTCTCTTCACTCAGGCTTCTATAGTGGAAGAGATGAAGAAAAGGGGAATTGGCAGACCCTCAACTTATGCAAAAATAGTAGAGGTACTCTTCAAAAGAGGATACGTGTATGAGGATAAATACAGGAGGATCAGACCAACGAAACTGGGAGTGATGGTCTATTCGTTCCTCAAAGAAAGATACGAAAGGTTCGTAACAGAAGAGACTACTCGCAGGCTGGAAGAGATCATGGACAGGGTGGAAAAGGGAGAAGAGGATTATCAATCCACACTCAGGCTTTTGTACGAGGAAATAAAATCTCTCACGGAGGAGGGGTAATGTATGTGGCTGCTCTTTCTCATTCCTCTGGTTGCACTGGGATTTGCCGCTGCAAACTTCGCCGCTGTTGTTAAAAAACCAGAGGGTACAGATCGAATGAAGGAGATATCTTCCTACATTCGAAGTGGGGCGGATTCGTTCCTTGCGCACGAGACCAGGGCTATCTTCAAAGTTGCCATCGTCATAGCGATACTCCTCATGATCTTCACAACCTGGCAGACGGGTGTGGCGTTTCTTCTTGGAGCCGTGATGAGCGCCTCCGCCGGTATCGTGGGGATGAAGATGGCCACCAGAGCAAACGTCAGAGTGGCAGAAGCGGCCAGGACTACGAGGAAGATAGGACCCGCGTTGAAGGTGGCCTACCAGGGTGGAAGTGTCATGGGGCTTTCCGTCGGTGGGTTTGCCCTCCTTGGACTTGTTCTGGTTTACCTGATCTTTGGAAAATGGATGGGACAGCTGGACAATCTCAATATATACACCAACTGGCTTGGGATAAACTTTGTTCCTTTCGCCATGACGGTCTCTGGTTACGCCCTCGGATGCTCTATCATAGCCATGTTTGACAGGGTTGGAGGAGGAGTTTACACGAAGGCAGCGGATATGGCGGCTGACCTTGTTGGAAAGACAGAACTGAACCTTCCTGAAGACGATCCAAGGAATCCTGCCACGATAGCAGACAACGTGGGAGACAACGTGGGAGACGTTGCCGGTCTGGGAGCTGACCTTCTGGAAAGTTTCGTTGGTGCCATAGTGTCTTCCATTATCCTGGCTTCTTACATGTTCCCGATATACGTTCAAAGAGTGGGAGAAAACCTTGTTCATCAGATCCCGAAGGAAACCATACAGTCCCTCATCACCTATCCGATTCTCTTCGCACTGGTCGGTCTTGGATGTTCCATGCTTGGAATACTCTACGTGATCGTGAAAAGGCCATCTGACAATCCTCAGAGGGAACTCAACATCAGTCTCTGGACTTCCGCCATTCTCACGGTCGTTTTGACCGCTTTCCTGACATACTTTTATCTTAAGGATGCCCAGGGTCTGGATGTTGTTGGCTTCAGGTTTGGTCCCATCTCTCCGTGGTTTTCAGCGATCATAGGAATATTTGCGGGAATTTTGGTCGGTTTCTGGGCTGAGTACTACACGAGTTATCACTACAGACCAACACAGTTCCTCAGCAGATCCTCCATCGAAGGCACAGGAATGGTCATCTCGAACGGTCTTTCCCTTGGAATGAAGAGCGTGCTTCCTCCCACTTTAACGCTCGTTCTCGGTATTCTCTTCGCAGATTACTTTGCAGGGCTCTACGGAGTTGCAATCTCTGCTCTTGGAATGCTTTCCTTTGTTGCAACATCCGTTTCCGTGGACAGTTACGGACCGATAGCGGACAATGCGGGCGGAATCAGTGAGATGTGTGAACTGGACCCTGAGGTGAGGAAGATAACGGATCATCTCGATGCTGTGGGTAACACGACGGCGGCCATAGGAAAGGGATTCGCCATCGGTTCGGCTATCCTGGCGGCCCTCTCTCTCTTTGCCTCTTACATGTTCTCGCAGATCAGTCCATCGGACGTTGGAAAGCCACCTTCTCTCATACTCCTTCTGAACATGGTGGACGCGAGGGTGATAGCGGGCGCACTCCTTGGAGCGGCGATCACCTACTACTTCAGTGGTTACCTAATTTCTGCGGTCACGAAGGCCGCTATGAAGATGGTGGATGAGATCAGAAGACAGGCAAGGGAAATTCCTGGGCTTCTGGAAGGAAAGGCAAAGCCGGACTACAACAAGTGTATAGAAATCACCAGTGATAACGCTCTGAAGCAGATGGGATATCCTGCCTTCATAGCGATTCTCACGCCACTTGTGACAGGATTTCTGCTTGGACCGGAGTTCGTCGGAGGTGTGCTGATAGGGACCGTCATCAGTGGTGCCATGCTTGCCATTCTGACGGCAAATTCCGGAGGAGCCTGGGACAACGCCAAGAAGTTCCTCGAGGCGGGCAACTTGGAAGGGTACGGTAAGGGATCTGAACCTCACAAAGCCCTTGTCATAGGAGATACGGTGGGAGATCCCCTCAAGGATACGGTGGGTCCCTCTCTGGATATTCTCATAAAGATCATGTCGGTGGTTTCGGTGATAGCGGTTTCCATCTTCAAACACGTTCACCTGTTCTGATAAGAAGGGGGCTTCGGCCCCCTTTAAAATTGTGGTAGGATTCTTAGGGGGGATGACCTTGGAAAGAGAAAAGCTTCTTGCAAAGTTTGTGGAAATAGTTTCAGAGAAGATGGGAAAGAATCTGGAGACGATCGATGAAGATGTCTCTTTTGGAGAACTCGGCTTTGATTCGCTAGATGTGATAGATCTTGTCATGTTCTTCGAAGACGAGTTCGCAATAAGGATAGAGGACGAAGAGCTCGAAAGTCTTCGCAGGGTAAAAGATCTGATAGATATCGTGAGCAGAAAACTGGAGGAGGTCAACGATGAGGTATCTGAGGGCGGATGAAAGGTGCCTGATATGCAGTCTCAGGCAGGCTGAAAATCTCCTGAAGAAGACCATCAACTCCCCTGAAAAAAGATGGGTGATATTCCGGGAGATCTTCAGAGTTATGAGCGAGATGAAATGGGGAATGAAACCTCTGGAGGTCAACGGGAAGGTCCACAGGTTCATCATGGAGTACGTGAAGGAGGAGGATCCCTTCAAAGAAGAAAAGGAAAGATCGAACGAGATGGCAATGAAACTCGTTGAGATGTTCAGAACAGAGATCCTGAATTCCCCTGATCCTGTGTACTCTGCTGCGAAACTGGCAGTTTCAGGAAATTTGATAGATCTTGGTATCCCAGGCTGGAAAACAGAAGACGTCTTTGAAAAACTTCACGAAGCCTACGAAAGGCCTTTCGACAGGGAAGATTTCGAAGAGTTCAGAAACGCCCTCGAAAGTGCTTCCACACTCTTTTATATCGCAGATAACGCCGGAGAGATCGTTTTCGATAAGTTCTTCATCGAGATCATGAAGATGCAGAATCCATCGCTCGAGGTGATGGTTGCCGTTCGTGGAAAGCCGATAATAAACGACGTCACAGTCGATGATGCGAAGCAAATCAGGCTGGAAGAGGTTGCCACACTGATCGACTCCGGTGTGGAAGAGCCGGGTGTGGTCCTGGACAAAGCTACACCAGAGTTCAGAAGGATGTTTTTCGAAACAGACCTCGTCGTCTCCAAAGGACAGGGAAACTTCGAGGGTCTTTACGAGGAAGAAAGAGAGAACCTGTTCTTCCTCCTGACCGCCAAGTGTGATTTTGTGGCGGAAGTTCTGAAAGTTCCCGTAGGAGGAAAGGTGTTCATTTCCTCTTCCTCCCTCTGATCTTTTCCCGAGGAGGTGAGTAAAGTTGATAGAAAAGATCAGGGAGTACGTTCTCAGTACTCTTGGTACTCTGGTCACCGCCGTTGGTGTGGTGGTCTTTCTGATACCGAACAACATAGCTGCCGGCGGTGTGAGTGGTCTTTCGATGATACTTCATCATCTTCTTCCGCTTCCAGTGGGAATCTGGATGTACATTCTGAACGGTCTGCTCTTTCTTGTCGCCTTCCTCACCGTGGGATTCGATTTCAGTGCCAAGACGATTTACTGCACTTTCGTTTTCAACTTCTTTGTGGATTTGTTCGATCGTCTGATTCCTTTACCGAAGTACACAGGTGACGATCTGTTTCTTGCGGTCTCCTTCGGCACATTACTCACTGCCCTGGGACTTGCCATAACGTTTTCTCAGAATTCTTCCACCGGAGGAACAGACATCATAGCAAGGATCCTGAACAAATACTTCTGGATCTCCATGGGAATGGGACTTCTGATGGTGGACTTCACCATAGCGGCTCTGGCAGGTGTCACATTCAACGCGAGAACGGGAATGTACGCTCTTCTCGGTGTGATACTGAACGGTATAATGGTGGACTTCATGCTGAGAGGAATAGAGCAATCGAGTGAAGTAACCATCATTTCTGAACGGTCTGAGGAGATAAAAGATTTTGTTCTTTACAAACTTCACAGGGGTGCCACCTACGTTCCTGCGAAGGGAGCTTACACGGGCAAGGAAAGAAAAATACTCCTTGTGGTGGTAAGAAGAAGAGAGTTGAACGAACTGATCAGATTCATAAGGAAGGTAGACCCGAAAGCCTTTGTCGTAATCAAAGAAGTAAGACAGGCTCTGGGAGAGGGTTTTAAAGAACTGGAGGAGTTGTGATGTACTACGAGGCAGCGATATCGGGAACAGGAAGGACGATCTGTGTTCGATCAGAGGAACCGCTGAATCCAGGTGAGAGAATATGGGTCGGCTGGAAAGGAGAAAGGACGAAATGTTACGTGATAGGTCCTTCTTTCCAGAAGGACTCCTTCACTGTGAAGGAGCGAGATGGGAGGAGTTTTCTAACAGAAAAGCACGTTGAAATAGCAAAGTGGATCTCAAGAAGGTTCGGTTCGCCGATAGGTATGGTCTTCGATCTTTTCTTCCCGCCGGGAATCGACGATTACGTAACGGAGAAGGTGATCTCGCAAAGTCCTTTCCTCGGTTTTGAAGAGATGCTTCTTTCCGATTTTGTGAAGGATAAAGGAGAAAAAGTCCTGGAAGAGATGTTGAAGAAAGGGCTCGTGAAAATCGAAAAATCTTTCTATATAAAGGAACCCAAGCCACGTTTAAAAAAGAGAGTTTTTCTGAAAGCGTCCATTCCAGAACTGGTACGAACACCGCTGACTCTGAAGCAGAAGATGGTGGTTGAGTACCTTCAGTTCAACGGCGGAGTACTCCTGGAGGACCTTTTGAGGGATCTGGAGGTCTCCAGAAGCGTGATCGAGTCTCTCCGGGAAAAAGGAATAATAGAAGTTCTTCATCAGGACGTTCCACCGAAAAAGAGATCCAATCGAACCACTTTCAAAGAGGAACTCTCTGATGTGAACCTTTTCTTTGGGCCCGCGGGCAGTGGTAAAACAGAAGCACTCCTTCAACTTGCGGGCGAATATTCTAGAAGGGGAACAGTACTTTTTCTGGTACCTGAGGTTTCCATACTCACGCATCTGCTTTCGCGCTTGAAAGGATTGTTCCCACAGATGAGAGTGGGCATATACCACAGTTACCTATCGAAATCTAGAAAAAACCTAGAGTGGTACAGAGCTGTGGAAGGGAAGATCGATATCCTGCTCGGTACAAGAAGTGCCGTGTTTGTTCCCGTCAAAAACTTTTCTCTGATCATAGTTGACGAAGAGCACGATGAGAGTTTCTATCAGTATTCACCTCCTTCCTATGACGCGGTTGAAGTGGCAAGGGAAATTTCCAGGGTCTTTGAAGTTCCCCTGGTGATGTCTTCTGCTACTCCAGCTTTGAAGACTTACGTGGAAGCAAAAGAGGGAAAAATCAAGGTGTTCACTTTTGTAAGAAAACACGCAGACGTGTCGATAGAGGTCGTCGATATGAGGAAGGAAGAAAGGGTAGGCAGCTTTGCCAGGAAAACCCTCGATCGGATGGAAGAAACCCTGAAAGAGGGTCGGAGAGTGCTCGTCTATGTGAGAAGAAAAGGATACTGGGGAAGGGTGCAATGTGAAACCTGCGGCCACGTTTTGAAGTGCGAAGACTGTGACGTGTCTCTCGTTTTCCACCTGGATTCTAGATCACTGAAATGTCATCAGTGTGGCAGAGAGTACGGATTCGAAGAAGAATGTCCTGTTTGCGGTGGAAAACTCTCCGGGAAAGGATTTGGCACGGAAAAGATTGAAAGGGAACTGCAAAGATATTTTCCGGAAAGGAGAGTAATGAGAATAGATCGGGAAGTTGTCGAGGATGTAATGGAGGTGGAGGATTACATAAACAGGTTGATTTCCGGGGAAATAGACATTCTTGTTGGAACAAGAATGGTAACGAAGAGTTTCGATGTTCCGGAAATCGGTCTTGTGTGTGTACTTGATGTGGACTCACTCATCTTTCTACCGGATTTTTCAGCTTCGTTGAGGGTGTTTCAGTTGATTGTCCAGGTGTTCGGAAGAGCGTCCAGAAAGGGTACGGGAAGGGCTATCCTTCAAACGTACAACCCCGACGAAGAGGTGATCATGAGGGCAATAAAAGAAGATGTGGAAGGGTTCTATGAAAGAGAACTCGAAAGAAGAAAATCGTTGGGTTATCCTCCCTACAAGCACTTGATTCACATCGCACTGAAGTCAAAAGATCCGAACCAGGGAAAAAGGCTTCTGACGAGACTGAGAAATTCCCTTGACGGTGAAGAGGTTCTTGGACCTGCAGAGCACTGGATGTTCAAATTGAAAGGTTTTTATCGACACCACCTGGTGGTGAAAACGGATAAGGTGGAAGAAACCCTTTCAAAGGTGGAGAAGTACTCAAAGGTGCTGGGTTTGGATCCACTGATACTGGTGGATCCGCCTTCTCTGGAGATACCGGATTAACCTTAATGTAACTTTACCTTATCTTTTCCTTAATTGAACTGCTGTGGAAGGGGTGCTATTATTAATCTCGGCGACGTTGAGTGAAAGGGTCTTCAGAAAGCGGAAAAAGAGAATAGAACCCGAAAAGAGAAGTTACACACTCTGGAGCTGAAGCAAACTTCAAGGTTTTTGTCCTCGGGTCATTGAAATATGGATAGCAGCCCCCCGATTTTGTTGAGCCGGATCGAATCTTATATGGAGGGTTTGATCCTGGCTCAGGGTGAACGCTGGCGGCGTGCCTAACACATGCAAGTCGAGCGGGGGAAACTCCCCTTTGGGGAGGAGTACCCAGCGGCGGACGGGTGAGTAACACGTGGGTAACCTGCCCTCCGGAGGGGGATAACCAGGGGAAACCCTGGCTAATACCCCATACGCTCCATCAACGCAAGTTGGTGGAGGAAAGGGGCGTTTGCCCCGCCGGAGGAGGGGCCCGCGGCCCATCAGGTAGTTGGTGGGGTAACGGCCCACCAAGCCGACGACGGGTAGCCGGCCTGAGAGGGTGGTCGGCCACAGGGGCACTGAGACACGGGCCCCACTCCTACGGGAGGCAGCAGTGGGGAATCTTGGACAATGGGGGAAACCCTGATCCAGCGACGCCGCGTGCGGGACGAAGCCCTTCGGGGTGTAAACCGCTGTGGCGGGGGAAGAATAAGGCAGGGAGGAAATGCCCTGCCGATGACGGTACCCCGCTAGAAAGCCCCGGCTAACTACGTGCCAGCAGCCGCGGTAATACGTAGGGGGCAAGCGTTACCCGGATTTACTGGGCGTAAAGGGGGCGTAGGCGGCCTGGTGTGTCGGATGTGAAATCCCACGGCTCAACCGTGGGGCTGCATCCGAAACTACCAGGCTTGGGGGCGGTAGAGGGAGACGGAACTGCCGGTGTAGGGGTGAAATCCGTAGATATCGGCAGGAACGCCGGTGGGGAAGCCGGTCTCCTGGGCCGACCCCGACGCTGAGGCCCGAAAGCCAGGGGAGCAAACCGGATTAGATACCCGGGTAGTCCTGGCTGTAAACGATGCCCACTAGGTGTGGGGGGGTAATCCCTCCGTGCTGAAGCTAACGCGTTAAGTGGGCCGCCTGGGGAGTACGCCCGCAAGGGTGAAACTCAAAGGAATTGACGGGGGCCCGCACAAGCGGTGGAGCGTGTGGTTTAATTGGATGCTAAGCCAAGAACCTTACCAGGGCTTGACATGCCGGTGGTACCTCCCCGAAAGGGGTAGGGACCCAGTCCTTCGGGACTGGGAGCCGGCACAGGTGGTGCACGGCCGTCGTCAGCTCGTGCCGTGAGGTGTTGGGTTAAGTCCCGCAACGAGCGCAACCCCTGCCCCTAGTTGCCAGCGGTTCGGCCGGGCACTCTAGGGGGACTGCCGGCGACGAGCCGGAGGAAGGAGGGGATGACGTCAGGTACTCGTGCCCCTTATGCCCTGGGCGACACACGCGCTACAATGGGCGGTACAATGGGTTGCGACCCCGCGAGGGGGAGCCAATCCCCAAAGCCGCCCTCAGTTCGGATCGCAGGCTGCAACCCGCCTGCGTGAAGCCGGAATCGCTAGTAATCGCGGATCAGCCATGCCGCGGTGAATACGTTCCCGGGCCTTGTACACACCGCCCGTCACGCCACCCGAGTCGGGGGCTCCCGAAGACACCTGCCCCAACCCGAAAGGGAGGGGGGGTGTCGAGGGAGAACCTGGCGAGGGGGGCGAAGTCGTAACAAGGTAGCCGTACCGGAAGGTGCGGCTGGATCACCTCCTTTCTAGGAGATTTTCGGGGGCTGCTATCCATATTCCAATGGCTCGGGGGCTCGTAGCTCAGCTGGTCAGAGCGCACGCCTGATAAGCGTGAGGTCGGTGGTTCGAGTCCACCCGAGCCCACCATTGGTGGGGACGTAGCTCAGCTGGGAGAGCGCCTGCTTTGCAAGCAGGAGGCCAGGGGTTCGAATCCCCTCGTCTCCACCAAGGTGAAGGGTCATTGAAAACTGCATAGGGGAGAGTAGGAGGTCAAGGTACTAAGGGCACGCGGTGGATGCCTTGGCGGCGGGAGGCGATGAAGGGCGTGGCAAGCTGCGATAAGCCCGGGGGAGCCGCAAGCAGGCGTTGATCCCGGGATTCCCGAATGGGGAAACCTGGGTGGCCGTTGAGGCCACTCGCCGCCGAAAGGCGGTGCGACACCGGGGGAAGTGAAACATCTCAGTACCCCGAGGAAAAGAAATCAACCGAGATTCCCCTAGTAGCGGCGAGCGAACGGGGAGGAGCCCAAACCAGCGTGGTGCCAAAGCCCGTGGGCGTTGCCACGCTGGGGTTGCGGGACACGACCGGGCGAGGCCACGGACTCGCCGGGGAGTTACAAATCCCTCCTCTAGCCGAACCACCTGGGAAGGTGGGCCGGAGAGGGTGACAGCCCCGTAGGCGAAAGGGGAGGGACTCCCTGGGTCGTGTTCCCGAGTACCACGGGACACGTGGAATCCCGTGGGAAGCTGGGGGGACCACCCTCCAAGGCTAAATACTACCCGCCGCCCGATAGTGCACCAGTACCGTGAGGGAAAGGTGAAAAGCACCCCGGAAGGGGAGTGAAAGAGGACCTGAAACCGCGTGCCTACAAGAAGTCGGAGCCCCCATTTGGGGGTGACGGCGTGCCTTTTGATTAATGAGCCCGCGAGTTGCCGTCGGTGGCGAGGTTAAGCCGATTGAGGCGTAGCCGTAGCGAAAGCGAGTCCGAACAGGGCGTCTAGTCACCGGCGGCAGACCCGAAGCCGGGTGAGCTACCCCTGGGCAGGGTGAAGGTGGGTTAAAACCCACTGGAGGCCCGAACCGGTGGACAGTGAAAAGTCCTCGGATGACCTGGGGGTAGGAGTGAAAAGCTAACCGAACCCGGTGATAGCTGGTTCTCCCCGAAATGCATTGAGGTGCAGCCTCGGGTGGTCTGTGCAGGGGGTAGAGCACTGATGGGGCTAGGGGGGTTTCCTCCGAACCCCGTCAAACTCCGAATCCCTGCACACAAAGCCCGGGAGTGAGCCCGCGGGGGATAAGCTCCGCGGACGAGAGGGGAACAACCCAGACCGCCGGCTAAGGGCCCGAAGAGGTGGCTAAGTGGTAAAGGATGTGGGGCGCCTAAGACAGCTGGGATGTTGGCTTAGAAGCAGCCATCATTTAAAGAGTGCGTAACAGCTCACCAGCCGAGGCGCCCTGCACCGAAAATGTAACGGGGCTCAAGCCACCCCCCGAAGCCGCGGGTCAGTACCTCCGCTGGAGGTACTGGCGGTAGGGGAGCGTTCCGCTGTAGGGTGAAGGCGGACCCGCGAGGGCCGCTGGACGAGGCGGAAGTGAGAATGCGGGCATGAGTACGCGAGAGGAGGGTGAGAATCCCTCCCCCCGTAAGCCCAAGGGTACCTGGGGAAGGGTCGTCCGCCCAGGGTTAGCCGGGACCCTAAGGTGAACCCGAAAGGGGTAGCCGAAGGGAAGCCGGTTAATATTCCGGCGCCACCTGCGGTCGATGGTACGAGGGGTGACGCAGGAGGGTAGGCGCCGGGGGCAAGTGGCATGCCCCTCCAAGCGGTTAGGGCGATGACGGGCGTAGGTAAATCCGCGCCCCGAGCCTGAGCCGTGATGGGGAGGTCCCTTCGGGGACCAACGGCGCCGACCCCACACTGCCGAGAAAAACCTCGCGTACCGCTTGAGACCGTAGGTGCCCGTTCCGCAAACCGACACAGGTGGGCGGGCTGAGAAGGCTCAGGGGAGCGGGTTAACCCTCGCCAAGGAACTCGGCAAATTGGCCCCGTAACTTCGGGAGAAGGGGTGCCGCGTTAGGGTGAACCCGGGGGAAGGGGCAACCCGGAAACCGGGGGAGCCCGAGGCGGTCGCAGTGACAAGGCCCTGGCGACTGTTTACCAAAAACACAGGTCTCTGCTAACTCGAAAAGAGGAAGTATAGGGACTGACGCCTGCCCAGTGCCGGAAGGTTAAGGGGAGGGGTGAGGCTCCCCTTGTGGGAGCGTAGCTCCGACCCGAAGCCCCGGTAAACGGCGGCCGTAACTATAACGGTCCTAAGGTAGCGTTCGCTGCCTGCCCACAGGGAAACCTGTGGGGCAATACCCGGCTGTATGCGGGGAAGCCCTTAGAGCCCTTCCTACCTGGGGGCTGCGGCCAGCCCAGGTAAAAATGGAAGGGATTGGGCAATCCGCAGGAAACCCCGTTGAGGGGGGATCCTCAGAGACTGTACGCCGGGCATCCAGTCCCCGTGAGAAGGGGTGGAAATCTTGGATCTCAAGCCTGACTGGGTCGTTGGGTTCGTCGATGGTGAAGGTTGTTTCTACGTTGGTGTCAGCAGAAATCGCACCATGAAAACGGGTTATCAGGTTCTCCCCGAATTCAGGATCGTCCAGCACAAGCGTGACATACAGGTTCTGTACGCACTGAGGAAGTTCTTCGGATGCGGTGTTGTGCGGAAGAACCACGACGATCGATACGAACTAAGGATCAGAAAAAGGTCGTGCTTGAAGAAAGTTGTAGAATTCTTCGAAAAACATCCTCTAAAGACGAAGAAAAACGTTGACTTCAAAAAATTCAGAAGGATTCTCATAATGATGGAACGGGGAGAACATCTCACAAAAGAAGGTCTCATCAAGATACTGGAAATCGCCATGGAAATGAACACAGGAAACCACGAAAGGTTGAAACGAACCCTCGAAGAGATCCGGGGACTGGATGAAGATACAGTCCACCCCCACTCCGAAAGGGTGGGATAAGGGTGAGCGAAATTCCTTGTCGGGTAAGTTCCGACCTGCATGAATGGCGTAACGACTGGGGCACTGTCTCGGCGGGGGGCCCGGCGAAATTTCAGTCTGGGTGAAGATGCCCAGTACCCGCGGCTAGACGGAAAGACCCCGTGGAGCTTTACTGCAGCCTGGTATTGGGCTCTGGTGCATCGTGTATAGAATAGGTGGGAGGCTGTGAAGCTGCCTCGCCAGGGGCGGTGGAGCCGCCAGTGGAATACCACCCTCGGTGCACTGGAGTCCTAACCTGACCCTGTGAAGAGCAGGGTGGGGACAGTGCCAGGTGGGCAGTTTGACTGGGGCGGTCACCTCCTAAAGAGTAACGGAGGTGCGCAAAGGTCGGCTCAGGTGGGTTGGAAATCCACCGTAGAGTGCAAGGGCATAAGCCGGCCTGACTGCGAGGCCGACAGGCCGAGCAGGGGGGAAACCCGGCCCTAGTGACCCGGCGGCCCCGTGTGGAAGGGCCGTCGATCAACGGATAAAAGTTACCCCGGGGATAACAGGCTGGTCCCGCCCGAGAGTTCACATCGACGGCGGGGTTCGGCACCTCGATGTCGGCTCATCCCATCCTGGGGCTGAAGCAGGTCCCAAGGGTTGGGCTGTTCGCCCATTAAAGGGGTACGTGAGCTGGGTTCAGACCGTCGTGAGACAGGTCGGTCCCTATCTGCCGCGGGCGTAGGAGGCTTGAGGGGGGTCCTCCCTTGTACGAGAGGACCGGGAGGAGGGGGCCTCTGGTGTACCGGCTGTCGCGCCAGCGGCATACGCCGGGTAGCTATGCCCCTAAGCGATAACCGCTGAAAGCATCTAAGCGGGAAGCGCGCCCCAAGATTAGGCCTCCCATCCCGTTAAGGGAGTAAGGCCGGTCCGAGAAGAGGACCTTGATAGGCCGGGGGTGTAAGCGCCGCAAGGCGTTGAGCCCACCGGTACTAATCGGCCGAGGCCTTGACCTCCGAAATCCCCTATGCAGTTTCCAATGATCCTTCGAAGTATCCCCGGGTGCCGATACTGGGGCGGGAAACACCCGGTTCCATTCCGAACCCGGCCGTTAAGCCGCCCTGGGCCGATGGTAGTATGGGGGCAGCCCCATGCGAGAGTAGGTAGCGCCCGGGGATTTGTTTTTTATGAAGGGGCTCTTTCAAGAGCCCCTTTTTGTTATAATGATATCAAGGGGGTGATCCAGTGGCGGAAAAACTTCCCATAAAGACGGTGATGGCTATCCTTGTGGAAAACAGAAAGGAAACGGCTGAGAAGGTTCAGAAAATCCTCACCGCCTGGGGATGTTTGATCAAGACAAGACTGGGCCTTCACGATGGTGTTCTGGACAATTGCTCGGACGCCGGACTCATCGTTCTTGAACTTGTGGGAAGTCCGCAGCAGCACAGAGAACTCTGTGACAAACTAAACAAACTACCGGGTGTGAAGGCCGATTACATGGAACTGTCCTTCGATGAAAAGTAAGCCCCTCGAAAAGAGGGGCTTTTTTCACCAGGCAGTCCAGGTGACCCAGAGTCTTACATTTATTATCTCAACGGTCACGGTGGCTCCATTTGTGGAGCTGTAGTTTCTCTGCCCAAAGATCACCCAGAGTGTAACGTCTTCTCCGTTGTTTATCCTGTTCAGAGCTTCTTTCAGAGCGGGTGAGTTGCTGGCAGAGATGGAAGGAGAATATTCAGTCTGCTGAGGAGCGTTAATTTTGATATCAATATCACCGATAGTCGGTGTTGATGTTGGCTCGGTGAGAGAAAAACCTATGAATCCTTCAAGATTAAGATCTCCTTCCACGGTGACATTTCCACTCACCTCGATGTTGTGAAGGTGCACTGTTCCTGGAATACCAGCCTCTTGCTGTGCGTTTTTCACATCTTCCGCTTTGATGATAAAGCTTGTCCATGTTGCATCCAGGGTGGTGGAGCTTCCTTGTGGAATCCCGAACACTTGAGGTTCGATACCGAGGTTTCCAAGATCGATAGGAATGGGTACTGGAATACAGCCGGAAACAAGCAGCAAAATACCAGATGTTATGAGTGCAGACCAGAAGAGTACTCTCTTCATTCTTTCACCTCCTTTCTTTAATGGTATCATTTTGAAACTTTTTTCCAAAGCGTGTTAAAATTCCTTTGAGAGGTGATCGAATGCCGGTTACTTTCCTCACGGGTGCCTCGGAGACCAAAAAGGAAGAGCTGATAAAAAAACTTTTGAAAGACGAAAAAGCGGAGTACATAAGGATCCATCCGGACGATCCCGATAAATTGAACTTTCTGAGATCCATCATCAACACAAGAACGATATTTTCCGGAAAAACCGTGGTGGACATCATCGATTTCGATTCGTGGCGCTCTCAGGAACAAAAGCGCTTCCTTGAACTCGTAAAAAACGTTCCAGAGGATGTCCACATCTTCGTGCGATCCCAGAAGTCGACCGCAAAGGGTGTGAACCTGGATCTACCAAAACCCTGGGAGACGGACAAGTGGCTTGAGTGGATAGAGAAACGTTTCAGAGAGAGTGGATTGAAGATCACAAAAGATGCGCTGCAACTCTTCTTTTCCAAGGTTGGAACGAATGATCTTCTCATAGAAAGAGAGATCGAAAAACTGAAGGCTTACTCCGAAACTGGCAACATCTCTGCAGAGGACGTGGAGGAAGTGGTCTTCACCTACCAGAGTCCAGGATACGACGAGTTCTGCTTTGCCGTCTCCGAGGGCAAAAGAAGGCTCGCCCACGCCCTTTTGTCACAGATGTGGAAGAACACAGAACCTGTGGTGATCTCCGCTGTGCTCGTGAATCATTTCCTCGACCTTTTCAAACTGGTCGTGCTCGTCACCAGGAAGAGGTACTACACCTGGCCGGATATATCGAAGATCTCAAAAGAACTCGGTATGCCGGTTCCCAGGGTGGCACGCTTCCTTGGATTTGCGTTCAAGGCCTGGAAGTTCAAGGTGATAAACCACCTTCTCTACTACGATACCACCAAACTCGAGTCGATCCTCAGGAAACTCTACGAACTGGACAGATCCGTTAAAAGCGAAGAAGATCCAAAACCCTTCTTCCACGAATTCATCGAAGAGGTGGCACTGGATGTATATTCTGTTCAGGGAAACGAAGAATAACTGGTACAGTATCGCTGCTCTGCTTTCTACGATATACAGCAGACATCTCGACGTGGAAGCAAGACCTGTAAAATTCGGTGAAATAAAGAACTTCCCTCCCGATGAAACCGTGGTTGCTTACTCTTTCATGAGTTTTGACCTTGAGGTTGTGAAAGAGGAAGTTGTCCAGTTGAAAAAACAGGGCTACACGCTCATAGCGGGAGGCCCGCACGCAAGTGCCGATCCTGAAGGCTGCCTGGGAATGGGATTCGACCATGTTTTCATCGGAGACGGTGAAGAGAACATCCTGAGGTTTCTGATGGGAGAAAGAGAAAGGATCTTCGATGGGATTTCAAAGAGAGTCAATCTGAACCACTACCCGCCTTTCCTTCCTTCGAAGGGAATCTACATGCCCATCGAAATCACAAGGGGATGTCCCTTCTCCTGTGCGTACTGTCAGACCCCAAGTCTTGCAGGAAAACAGGTGAGGCACCGGGATGTGGATGTGATCATTCATTACGCAAAGCTCGGTGTGGAAAAAAACAGAAAACTGGCACGTTTCATAGCTCCGAACTCCTTCGGATACGGTTCTAGAAACGGAGTAACACCGAATGTCGAAAAGATCGAAGAACTCCTTTATGGACTCAAAAAAGTGGGTGTTGAGGAGATCTACTTCGGTACCTTCCCCTCCGAGGTAAGACCTGAATCCGTAACCGATGAAGTGCTGAAAGTGGTGAAAAAATATGTCAAAAACCGATCGATAGTGATAGGAGCTCAGAGTGGAAGCGACAGAGTATTGAAGATCATAAAACGCGGGCACACAGTTGAACAGGTGGAGGAGGCAATAGAAAAGATCGCATTTCATGGTTTCACACCGCACGTTGATTTCATATTCGGGTTTCCGTTCGAGACAAAGGAAGACATAGAGATGACGTTTAACTTCATCATGAGAATTGTAGAAAGATACGGTGCGAAGATACACGCCCACACCTTCATGCCACTTCCTGGAACGGAGCTTTTCAGGGCAGGGCCTGGAAGACTCACGAAAGATCACTACAGGTTCCTTGGAAGGCTTGCCTCAAAGGGTATACTGGATGGATACTGGTTGAAACAGGAAACACTATCAAGGAAGGTGTACGAAATTGCGAGTGGCGGCGGTTCAGATGCTCCCGGCAATCGGGGGGTTCGAGGAGAATCTGAGTAGAATAGAACACTTTGTAGAAGAAGCCATTTCAAGCGGTGTGGACGTGATCGTGTTCCCTGAGCTTACGATCAGTGGTTACACATGGGATGAGAAGACGCTTGAAAGGGGAGCCAGGTTCTTTGAGGAAGTTGTCAGAAAAAAACTTTTGAGGCTCTCAAGAGAGGGACAGATCGTCATCGTCACCGGCACTCCCAGGATCGTTCTGGGAAAACTCCGAAACTCCCTGGTGATTTTCAAAAAGAAGAGAGAACTTCTTTTTTACGATAAGACGCATCTTTTTCGTGGAGAAAAGGATGTCTTCGAACCGGGAGAGTATTTCCTCGTTTTCTCTCACAGAGGAGTGATCTTTGGAACGCTGATCTGTTACGAGATAGGTTTTCCAGAGATCTCCCGGATACTGACTCTCAAAGGAAGCAAGGTGATACTTTCTTCCTTTGCCTTCGGAAAAGAAAGAGGGCACACCTACGATATCGCAACAAGGGCGCGGGCAGTGGAGAACGGAGTCTTTCTTGTGGCCTCGTCCATGTGTGGCAAGGGATTTGTGGAGTTTGTGGGGAGAACAAGGATAGTTGCTCCCAACGGAAAGGTCCTCAGAGAACTGGAGACCAGTGAGGGTGTGATCTTCGAGGACATCGATCCTGACATCGTTTATCATTACAGGTACGACGAAGAGGGCGACTCCCACGCATACCTCAAAAACTACAGGGCTCACATGTACAGTTTGCAGAAGGGGAGGTTGTGAAGGTGAGGTACTTCGGAACCGACGGGATAAGGGGTGTTTTCGGGGATACCCTGACCGATGAACTGGCGTTTAAGGTAGGAAAGGCGCTGGGAGAGATCGTCGGAGAAGGAAAAGTTCTCATAGGAAAGGACACAAGGGTTTCTGGGGATTCTCTGGAGGCGGCCCTCGCCGCAGGGCTCACCTCGATGGGTGTCGATGTTCTCTCCTGTGGAATCCTTCCCACACCTGCTGTGGCCCTTCTCACAAGGATCACAAGGTCCTACGGTGTGGTTATCTCGGCCTCTCACAATCCACCAGAGTACAACGGTATAAAGGTCCTGAAAAACGGTTACAAGATACCGGACGAGTTGGAGGAAGAGATAGAGAGGAGAATGGAAGGAGAGTTTCAGAGACGGTACGTCGTGGGGAAGATCAAGTCTTTCAGGGAAGGAAAAGATATGTACATCGGTGCCGTTCTTGAGATGTTCAAAGATCTTGACCTTTCCGGAAAGAGCGTTTCCCTTGATCTTGCCAACGGCGCCACAACGACCACGGCGAAAGACGTGTTCGAGTTCCTCGGTGCCGAGGTTGAGGTTTTCAACTCCTCTCAGGACGGTCTTCTCATAAATCAGGGCTGCGGTGCCACTCACCCGAAATTTCTCGCAGAGGAGATGAAGAGGGGTAGAATAGGTTTTTCCTTCGATGGTGATGGTGATCGTGTGATCGCTGTAGACGAGGAAAGAAACGTGGTGAACGGCGATAAGATCATAGGAATACTGGCAGAGGGAATGATGGAGGAAGGAAGACTGAGGGAATCCGTCGTTGTAGGAACCATCATGACCAACGGGGGGCTCGAGGAGTATCTGAGGAAACGGGGAATAGAACTTGTTCGAACGAAGGTGGGAGACAAGTACGTTCTGGAGGAAATGCTGAAGTCAGGGGCAAATCTCGGTGGTGAAAGATCGGGGCACATCATAATCCTCGACAGAAGCACAACGGGAGATGGTCTCATAACCGCTCTGGAACTGATGAGAGTCGTTGAAAGGTTGAAGAAGAATCTCTCAGATCTTGCAAAAGAGATACCGGATCTTCCACAGATCACCAGAAACGTGAGGAGGACGGAGAAAACCTCTCTAGAAAATGGAAGATTGAGAGAGTTGATCGAAAGGTACAGTGCCGAGGGTTATAGGATCGTGGTGAGACCGTCCGGGACAGAACCCGTCGTAAGGATCACCGTCGAGGGAAAAGATAGAAACAGAGTGGAAGAGATTGCGGAAGAACTTTCAAGGATTCTCGAGGGTTGATATTCCGTACTCTATCCACACTTTGGCGAGGGTGAGCATCTCACCCCAGCCAACTGCACACTCGAGTTTTATCTTCATGTCCTCTTCTGTAAACACAATCGTGTGGTCCTCCACATGGACCCACGTTCCGTTGTAACTCGATGGGAAAAACTCCATTTTCACCCTCGATCTGTAGCCGTCTTCGTAGGAGTTCCAGGAGAATTCTATCAGATGGGGTGGTTCGAGTCTGTGGATCACCCCTTCGTCCGTCACTTCTTCTCCGAAGGTCTTTCTCACCCATCGAAAGAAAATCCTTCCACCCTCTTTCAGTTCCATCTTCATCCCATCTGTGAACCATCCATCCCAGCCTCTTTCATTCACGAATACCTTCCAAACCCTCTCCAGGGGAGCTCTTATGTGAACTCCTGCTGTCGTTGGAGGAATCTTCATCTTCTTCCCTCCTGTAGACATCCATAATTTCTCTTTCCAGTTTCAAAAAGGCTTTCACAACTTCGGGAGAGTAAAGCTTTCCGGATAGTTCTTCTATTTCCTGAAAGGCCTCTTCCAGCGTTTTTGGTTTTTTGTACGGTCTTCTGGACACCATCGCATCGAAGCTGTCCGCCACCGCCACTATGAGACCAGAAAGTGGTATTTCCTTTCCCTTGAGACCTTTCGGATATCCGGAGCCGTTCCATCTTTCGTGGTGCGTGAGGGCAATCTCCGCTCCAAGTTGAAGGATGGGAGAAGAACTTCGACTGAGGATCCTGAATCCAATGGTGGTGTGTTGTTTCATGATCTCGAACTCTTCCGGGGTGAGAATGCCGGGTTTCAAAAGGATTCTGTCTGGAATTCCTATCTTTCCGATATCGTGAAGAGGCGCCGCAAACTGTATCTCCGTAACGAAGGCCTCATCCATTCCCATCTCCTCTGCTATCCTGCCTGAGAGCCACCCCACCCGTTCTGTGTGTTTGTGGGTTTCTGCGTCCCTGTACTCGGAGAGCATGTTCAGTATATCGAGGACCTCAAACAGAAAGTCTTCGTATTCTGTGAAGAACTCTTCTGCGGTCTTTTCAAGAAGGGAAAGCTTTTTCTTCAGGGATTTCAGATAACTGTTTCTGTACAGATGAAACACCCTGTTTCTGAGGGCGTGGGTTATTTTCAATTTCAGAAGTTCCAGGTTAACGGGTTTTTTGATGAAGTCATCGGCACCCGCTTCCACACTCTTTTTCACGGTCTCTGTGTTGTCGTACGCTGTTACAACGAAAACCACACAGGAGGGATTTCTCGACTTTATCTCGCTCACCAGTTCTATTCCGCTCATTCCAGGAAGTTTCACATCCACCAGTGCAACATCGACCTTTCTGGAAAGATCGAGGGCTTTCTCTCCGCTTTCCGCTTCGAGGACGTTGAAACCAGAGAGCCTCAAGTACTGGCTTACAGCCTCTCGTGTGATCTCATCATCCTCTACGACCAGTACCGTCATCGCTATCCCTCCTGATGGGAAGGACTATTTTGAAAGTAGTTCCCCCGTCTTTTGAGATCTCCATACTTCCGTTCAGGTAGTTCACCAGTTTCTTGACAGTGAAGAGCCCAAACCCGTTCGGCGATTTCAGGCCCGGCCCCGTGTCAGAGACAATCAACAAGATTCTATCATTTCTTTTCTCCACACTGAGGGTTACCCTTCCGGAGGGAGTGTATTTCACGGCGTTCGAAAAGAGGTTTGTGACCAGTGCAAGGAAGGCATCTCTGTCGAGTTCGAGTTCTTCAAAGTCCAGGATGAGTTCCACTTCGAGGCCCTTCAACCTGGCCATTTCCAGAATAGGATTCAGCGCTTCTTCAAGATCGATCCTTTTGACCGTTTTCTTTTCACCAATCGACATCTTCAGTATCCTTTCTATCTCCCTGTTCATCTCCTGACAGATTTTCTCTATGTTTCCGGCGATGGATGATGTTTCAGGATAACGAAGTTTCAAAAGCTGAGCGCTCACATAGATGGCGTTCACAGGATTTTTCAGGTTGTGTGCGAGGTTCTTTGTGAGAACAAGATGCACTTCCTGGAATTTCCTCCTCTCTTCCAGAAAGAGGATGTATTCTTCGACGAATTCGGAGAAGATGCCTTTCAGACGCAGAAGATAGGAAGGGGAATCTTCTTGGAAATGCCTGTTGAAGAGTTCCTTCACGTTTTTTTGATCGGTTTCCCGGAGGATATCCGACATGATCCGGGGAATTTTGGCAAGAAAATCCTGAACGTTTTTGAATGCGGTGGAAATCTCTTCAGGGGGAACGTTCATTTCCTCTGAAAGTTTCTCTGCCTCCTTTTTTGGAATATCCACGTATTTCTTTACAAAGTGCCATGCCAGAAAGAGACTTCCTGAAGTGATGTGGTAGGGGTAGATATCTCTGGAGAAAAAGAAGAACAGCGAGGAGATAGAGTAGAGAAAGACACTCACCGTGAGAAAGGTGGAAGGTAGTCTTCTGATGAGCAGAACCACAGCGAAAAAAGCGAGTGACAAAGTTTCAAGATAAAGCGACAGATCGAATTTCAAAACAGAGAGGACAAAGAGGAACGCGAATGTGGAAAAGACCGCTATTTTGCATAAATTTTTCCTCTTTTGAACCAAAAAGAAGAGAAAACCTTCGGCGACCAGGAACTTGGAGCTGCTCAGGAACACCCACGACTTTTCTGGGTTCATGAGAAAGGCCCGAAGGAAGAAGAAGGAAAGAAAGGAAGAAAAAAGACAGGAAAAGGCAAAGAATTCCTGCGAGCTGTCTTTTTTTAGGCTCGTGTGGTGAATGATGAAGGAAAGAAAGAGGGCAACAAAATTCAAAACCGAGACGATCACTACGTTCGTTGCTGCTGGAAATATGAAGTACATAAGAACCATGCCAAAAAGTAAGATCACCATAAAGGGTCCATGTTATCCCCTCCTCTGATTAATTTAACATATGAGTTGGTTTCTCGTCAATAATTTTATGAAATTTCGTTTTTTAAATTACGATATAATACCCTATAAAACCAAAGATCACTTTATAGAACAATCTAACAATATTTCTCATAAAATGCCATTGTCTCATGATATCATGATATAGAAAACATCACGGGAGGTGGCATCGTGGATTTCTGTCTGAAACCGATAGGTGTGATAAGATCTCCCTACAGAAACGTGGCGGAGTGTCCCTTTCAGGGAAGGTTTTCCAGGGAGGATTTCATCATCGAACTGTACCCGGAGTACGAAGAGGGGCTGAAGGATATCGACACATGCTCTCATCTGATAATTCTCTACTGGCTCCACAAAGCAGACAGAGAAAAGCTGATCGCTCTTCCTCCATTTGATAGAAAAGAACATGGTGTGTTCGCCACGCGCTCCCCTCACAGACCAAACCCTATAGGGTTTTCCGTTGTGGAACTTTTGAAAGTGGATGGGAGGAGATTGTTTGTGAGGGGTCTCGATGCCCTGGATGGAACACCGGTCGTTGATATCAAGCCTTATTCCTCAAAGATCGATTGCGTGGAAAATGCCAGAATAGGATGGTTTGAAGGGGTGAAAATGGATGAGATTTAAAAGATTTTTGCTGGTGTTTCTTATCTTTGTTTCTCTTTCAGGATTTTCCGATGTTGTGATGGATCTTTTGGGAAGAGAGGTGGAGATCCCTTCTAAAGTTGAGAGGATCGTGGCGGCAGGGCCCGGTGCCCTCAGGTTGATCGTCTATTTGAACGCCACCGATATGGTCGTTGGTGTGGAGGATTTCGAACGTTTGAGGCCTCTTGGCAGGCCCTATATACTGGCACATCCAGAACTCAAAGAACTTCCCAGAATAGGTCCTGGGGGCCCTGGAAAACTTCCGGATATGGAAGCACTGGTAGTGTTGAACCCGGATGTTTTGTTCATGACCTATGTCGACGTCAAAACGGCTCAGGACGTTCAGGGAAAGACTGGAATACCCGTGATTGTACTCAGTTATGGAGATCTTGGAACGTTCGACGATGAAGAACTTTTTGATTCGATTGAACTTTTGGGTAAGATCCTTGGAAAAGAAGAAAGGGCGCGTGAAGTGATCGAGTTCATAAAACAGATCCAGGAGGATCTTTCGAGAAGAACGGAAAACATCGAAAGTCCCACCGTCTACGTTGGTGGTATCGGCTACAGGGGAGTTCATGGGATCGAAAGCACGATGGCACATTATCCACCTTTCGTTGCTCTTCGTGCCAGAAACGTGGTCGATGAACTGGGAGAAGGTCACAAATTCATCGATCTTGAAAAGTTACTGGAGTGGAACCCTGAGTACATCTTCATCGATGAAAATGCTTTGAGCATGGTTCTTGAGGATTACAGAAAGCGTGGAGAATTCTATGAACTGCTGGATGCCGTGAAGGAAAAGAGGGTATTTGGTATTTTGCCGTACAACTACTACACTACAAACATCGGAACGGCCCTTGCTGACGCGTATTTCATCGGGAAGATTCTCTATCCGAAACGTTTTGAAGACATCGATCCAGAAAAAAAGGCAAACGAAATATACGAGTTTCTCCTTGGAAAGGCGGTATACGAGGAGATGGCAAAACAATTCGGAGGATTTGGAAGAATAGATCTTTCTTCGGGGAAAATCCTTCGAGGTGAGTGATGAACTACAGAAGGTACGTCTCAAGAAACATCCTGATCGGTGTGGTTTTGTTAGTTCTTCTTTTCATCACGATGGTGTACGCACTCTCTCATGGAGGGTACGATCTTTCTTTTGGTGAGGTCTTGAGCGCTCTGTTTGGAAGAAGTGGCAGAAAGACCCATGTTCTCATCTGGAACATAAGATTTCCCAGAGTGCTGGCCGGTATTTTCACCGGTGCCTCTTTGGCCGTTTCAGGTGCAGTTGTTCAGGGGGCTTTGAGAAATCCTCTTGCCAGTCCTTTCACGATGGGTGTATCGCATGGAGCGATGTTCGGAGCTTCCCTTGCGATAATTCTGGGAGCGGGTTATTCGGAGAGCACGGGAAGAATCGTTCTGAGCAACCCTTATGTTATTATCCTTTTCGCCTTCGCAGGTGCGATGATACCATCGATCGTTATTTTCATCCTGGGAAAGACGAAGAAGGCAGCACCGGAGACGGTGGTCCTGATGGGAATCGCTATGAGTTCGCTTTTCACCGCTGCCACAACGCTGGTTCAGTACTTTGCAGACGAACTTCAACTTGCAACCATGGTTTACTGGAGTTTTGGGGATCTTGGAAGGGCAACCTGGAAAGGGAATGTTCTTCTTCTTACAGTTTCGATCGCGATCTTCGTTTATTTCTTCCTGAAAGCCTGGGACATCAACGCTATGGTTGCCGGGGATGAGGTTGCGAAATCTTCCGGGGTGAGAGTAGAGAAGATCAGACTGGTGATGGTTCTTCTTTCATCGTTGATGACAGCTGTCGGGGTAGCACTTGTTGGTGTGATAGGGTTTGTGGGCTTGGTCTCTCCACACATGATCAGGATTTTCATCGGAGAAGATTACAGGTTTCTCGTTCCCTTCTCCGCTCTGCTGGGGGGGTTGATTCTTCTTCTGGCCGATACCTTTGCTCGTCTCCTGTTTTCACCAATGGTTCTACCCGTGGGAGTGGTGACTTCCTTTCTTGGGGCACCTCTTTTCATATATCTTCTGGTTCGGAGTGATCGCATGAAATGAACGTTCTGAGGGTGAAGAACCTTTCTTTCGGTTACAGACGAAAAGAGGTTCTGAGGGAAATTTCGTTCGAAGTGAAGAGGAAGGAATTGGTTGCTATTCTGGGGCCAAACGGTGCTGGGAAAAGCACGCTTCTGAAGTGCCTGGCCGGTATTCTGAAGTGTGAAGGTGTGGAGATTTTAGGAAAACCCATCAGTGTTTACACCAGAGAAGAGCTAGCAAGAGTCATTGGATACGTTCCGCAGAAGTTTTATCCGGGTATGATGAGAGTTTTCGATGTGGCCCTTCTTGGAAGGCGACCTTATATGAAGTTTGGACCTTCGAGAGAAGACATAAAAATGGTTGAATCCTTGCTTGAAAGGCTTGGGTTATCTCATCTGGCTCTGGAGAATGCCAGTAATTTGAGTGGCGGCGAACTGCAAAGGGTGAACATCGCCAGGGCCCTCGCTCAGAATCCTGAAATACTCCTTCTCGATGAACCAACCAGCAACCTCGATCCGAAAAACCAACTGGAGGTCATGCAAATCGTAGAGGACTTCGTGAAAATGGGAAAAACAGCCATCATGGTGGTTCACGATATAAACCTGGCACTCAGATTCGCTACAAGGTTCATTTTCATGAAAGACGGAAAGATCGTGAAAGATGGCGGGAAAGAAACCCTGAAACCGGAGACGTTCGGTGTGGTTTATCACGTGGATGGCTCTGTCGAGAATGTTTCTGGTTTTCCCGTTTTCGTTTTGAAAAGAAGCAGGTCTTGAACAGGAAGAAAAGATTCAGTATAATATATCACGGATGTGGGGCCGTAGCTCAGCTGGGAGAGCGCTACCTTCGCACGGTAGAGGTCGTGGGTTCAAGTCCCATCGGCTCCACCAAAGAAAAAACCCCCGCGTTCGCGGGGGTTTCTTTTTCTTGCAACTCTGGGATTCAATCTTTCGGAAAAACGATGAACTTGATGGCCGTTCTCGTTTCGCCGTTGATCTGCACCTCTGTGAAAGCGGGTACACACACGAGGTTGATTCCACTCGGAGCGAGATAACCCCTTGCAATGGCAATGGCCTTCACAGCCTGGTTCACCGCACCGGCTCCGATTGCCTGAAGTTCCGCTTTTCCTTTCTCTCTGATAACACCTGCGAGTGCTCCTGCTACTTTGTTGGGGTTGGAATTGGAAGCAACCTTGAGTACTTCCATGGGTTTCTACCTCCTCTACGGTGAGTGTTTTTTCTTGGTTTCCTCGAACACTGGTTTATTGGCTTCGGCTGGCGCGCCCGGCAGGACTCGAACCCGCAACCATCGGATCCGAAGTCCGACGCTCTATCCAATTGAGCTACGGGCGCGCAACTGGGGTGACCAGCGGGACTCGAACCCGCGACCACCTGATCCACAGTCAGGCGCTCTACCAACTGAGCTATGGTCACCACGAAAAAAATGGCGCGCCCGGCAGGACTCGAACCTGCAACCCTCGGATTAGAAATCCGATGCTCTATCCTGTTGAGCTACGGGCGCACCACCAACCTGGAGCGGGCGACGGGACTCGAACCCGCAACCCTCGGCTTGGAAGGCCGATGCTCTACCAGTTGAGCTACACCCGCCCGTCAAAGACCCTCCAGGCACTAAAAATATTATCATATTCGTACGGGATCGTCAAGAGAGGTGGTGTTCTTTCATATGATCAACTGATCCTCCTTGTTGAAGAAGGCCCGATATCCCAGCATCAAAAACACACTGACACTGATCGTTACTCCCCCGAGGATTCCGAGCATTATGGCTATCTGGTATTTTATAGCGGTTATAGGAGAAGTTCCAGAGAGAATCTGCCCTGTCATCATACCAGGAAGAAAGACGATTCCCATTCCGATCATGGAATTTATCGTTGGAAGAATGGCAGAATCGAAGGCCTTATCGCTGAAGTATTTCGTTGCGTCCTTTGGTCTTGCTCCCAGCATCAGGGCTGCCTCAACGAGAGGTTTTTGAGAGAGAATCGATTCAGAAAGGCTTTTTACACCAAGAGACACTCCCGTCATGGAGTTTCCAATGATCATCCCCGCAAGGGGAACGACGTATCTTGGATCGAACCATGGACTGATCCTCACCACCACGTAGAGAAAATAAAAAAGGCTCAGGAGAGTGCCCGAACTCACGGAGATGGCTATGAAAAATTCAAGACGCATCTTCACATTCTTTGGGAGCGAGAGTTTTGCTCTTCTGTACACGTTGTAGATCGCAAACGCCTCCATAACGATCACGGCCAGGATCGTGTAAAACGGTGTGGGATTTTCCAGGATGTAACTCAAGACGAAACCGGCCAGTACCAGCTGAATCGTCATACGAAGAGACGCCATCAAAACATCCTTTTCTCTGGGGATCTTCCGAGCCTTCAGGATCAACATCAAAATCACCACAAAAACGTAGGCACTCAGAAGTTGCACCAGGCTAATGTCCACTGGTCCCATTCAGTACCCTCCCATCTTTCATTTCTATCAGTCGGTTTGCGAATCTTCTCAGTTCTGGGTCGTGTGTGACCACGATGAGCGTTTTATTCCTCTTTCGTACAAGGTCAACCACCCTTCTTATGATCTCAATTCCAGTTTCCCTGTCCAAAGATGAAGTGGGCTCGTCCAGAAGAAACACGTCCGGATCCATGAGCAAAACCCTCGCGAGTGCCAGGCGCTGTTTTTCTCCTCCTGAGAATTTTTCTGGGTCATCGTTCAATGACTTTTTCAGCATCACAAACTCCAGAATTTCTCTGAGTCTCTCATCGGAAGGGATTTTCTTTTCTGAAAACCTCAAGCCCGCAATGAGATTTTCCCTCACATCACCCGGAAAAACCACGGGAAACTGCGGTAACATGACTACCTTTCTTCTGAGATCAACAGAGTCTATCTTTTCAAGAGATTCTCCTTTGAAGAAGATTTTTCCTCTGTCCGGAGTGATCATCTTGTTCAGCATCTTCAGGAGGGTCGTTTTTCCGGAACCACTTTCACCCGTGATGACGGTGATCATCTTTTCAGGGATGTACAGTTCTTCGATTTCAAGAATGTTTTTGTACTTCACGTTCCTGAGAAGAAACATACTCTTTCTCCCCTTGAACATATTCGTGTGTGCTGCTATAATAGAGAACAGGTGGAGAGGTGGCCGAGCGGCCTAAGGCGCTTGCCTGCTAAGCAAGTGTGGGGGTTTCCCCACCGTGGGTTCGAATCCCACCCTCTCCGCCAGTTTTTTATATGTGCCCGTAGCTCAGTTGGATAGAGCGCCAGACTGCGGATCTGGAGGTTGGGGGTTCGAATCCCCCCGGGCACGCCACCTCTTTTCAATGATCTCCCAGGCGATGCCATACCTGTATCCTTTCGTACTCACTGTCATCTTCGGCGAGTATTTCTTCAAGAGAGCGATCGTCACGATTCCACCTGCGAGTATCGTCTTTTCCCTTCCTTCCGGCAGTATCTTCAGTTTTCTGATATCTTCGAAGCTCATTTTTCTGATCTGATCAACTATCTTCTGTACTCTCTCTATCTCCAGAGTACTTCCGTGTATGGACTTCAGATCCCATTTTCCCTTCATCAGGGCAGCCAACGCTACGAAACTTCCTCCAACTCCGAACAGATCGCTTTTGGCCAGGTCTGGTAATTTATCCATTACGTATTCAACCACATCGTCCACGGATTTCCTGAATGGAAGTGTTAAGGAAAAGATACGATTCAAAATATGGGTTCCGAGTTCAAGACTCGTGTATCCATCTTTCCATGCAAGCTCAAGGCTTCCACCTCCAAGATCCGCCACCAGAATGTCTTCCTTTCCGAAATCTCTCACCACAGAGATGTAAGAATAACGTGCTTCCTCCTCCTCTGATAGGATCTTCCCCCTACCACCCGTTATTTCATGAAAAATATCGGGGTTTTTTCTGAAGAACGCTGTACCGAATATGTGAAGTTCTGCTTCCAGTTCTTCTGCCTTTCTCACACATTTTCCGAACACCTCTTTTGCTCTCTGAAGATTTCCGGATGCGATCCCCACCTCGTGTACCTCTTCAAGGATCACATCTCCCTTCTCAGAGACGATGAGAATGATGAACGAGTTACTTCCCATGTCAAGCAACGCTATCATGCCCTTCCCCCCCCTGATGTTAGAATATTTCTGGGAGGTGGAAACATGAGTGTGCAGATCGAAGTTGTGGATGTTACCATTCCCGAAGGTGCGAACATCATTTTGGGACATTCTCATTTTATCAAGACCGTTGAGGATCTTTACGAGGTGATGGTGACGACCAATCCCAATCTGGAGTTCGGTATAGCCTTCAACGAAGCAAGTGGACCCTGTCTTGTTAGATACGAGGGAAACGATGAAGAATTGGTGAAGCAGGCGATCGAAACAGCAAAGAGGATAGGAGCCGGTCATATCTTTGTAATCTACATAAGAGGAGGATACCCCATCAACATACTGAACCAGATCAAGAACGTTCAGGAAGTGTGCAGGATCTACACGGCAACTGCCAATCCTCTTCAGGTGATAGTTGGCATAACCTCTCAGGGAAGGGCGGTTCTGGGGGTCGTTGATGGTTACTCACCGAAGGGTGTGGAAGGAGAGGAAGACAAAAAGAAACGACACGCGTTCCTCAGGGAGGTAACAAAGTACAAAAAATGATCCCCCCGCTCACGCGGGGGTTCTGTTTTTTCTCTTTTCCACCTGTTTTCTCAAACGGCAGAAAGAACATATCTGGGCTGTGGTTGGATACCCGCACTCTTTACATTCTCTCAGGTTTTCCACCTCGTATTTCGGTTCTTTCTTTCTTTTCAGGAAACCGAGGTAGAAGTTCAATGTGATGCCGGGCTGATCTTCTTCGAGTTCTCTTAAAACTTTTTTGTACACAAGAGACGTCGCTCCGACCGAGAACGGACAGGCCATTTCGAGGTGAGGTATCTCGTTGAGCGTTGCGTACAGTTTTATGTCCTCCTCGTAATTGAGCACGAGGGGTTTGGCTTTTGGAACGAGTTTTTCGTGTGTTTTTGGAAGAAGAGGCCACTGCCTTTCTAGGTATCCCTCCTGCCAGTGCAGGATGTTTCCCAGAAGAACAGATGCTTCATCGTTCAGGTTGTGACCCGTTACCACCACGTCGTATCCGTTTTCATAAGCGAATTTGTTCATAAGGTATCTTCTCACGACGCCACAAATTGAGCACACAGGTCTTCTCAACATAATGGAGATTTCCTGAGTGGAAAGTCCTTCGAAGTACTCTGTTGCGTCAACAATGTGAAGCTTTGTTCCAAGAAGTTCTGCGTTCTTTTCAACGATCTCCTGGGCTTTCTGAACCATTCTGCTTCGTCCTGCCCGTATGAACAAGGCGTCCACTTCGTATCCGAGTTTTTTCAGCATGTGCCACAATGAAACACTGTCTTTTCCACCGGAGACGGCTATCAGTATCTTCGAGTCTCTTCTGAACATTTTAAACTTTTTTATTGCCCTCTCTACTCTTCCCTCTATGAACTCGTTGAAGTGTTCTTTGCAGAGCTTGATGTTGTAGTGTCTCAGTTTCACCGAGGCGTCTCTTTTACACTTCGTACACTTCATTTTTTCCCTCCTTTCTGAGAAGCAGGAGTTTGAATTCGGTTCGATTAAATTGTACCACACTGGGTACAAATTTCTGTTTTTTCAGCGAAGATCGAGTGTGAATTTGGTGAGAATAATTTTTACTTTCTCCTTTCTTTTCAAACACATTTTGAACATTTTTGAAAGGTACCATGTCCATAAGGGTGATATAATGAAATTGGAAGACCCGGAGGTGAGACTATGTTTGATAAGTTCTCGGAAAAAACGGCTCAGATCTTTGTGACCGCCCAGGAAGAGGCAAAAGAACTCGGACATTCTTACGTGGGAACAGAACACCTTCTGCTCGCAATCCTGAAGGTAGATAAAGGTCCTGCTGTAGAAGTCCTTGAAGAGATGGGCGCATCTTACTCGAAGGTAAGATCGGAGATCATCTCCATGGTTGGCATGGGGATGAGAGGTTTTGTCCCATCACCCCAGATGACCCCCAGAGCCAAGAGGGTAACTGAGCTCGCCTATGAAGAGGCAAAGATCCTTGGAAGTGACAAGATAAATCCCGAGCACATTCTCCTTGGCATCCTCAGAGAAGGTGAAGGGATAGCGATCCACATACTGAGAAAACTGGGAGTGGATCTCAACGCTTTGAGAAGGGAGATCATAGACCTGTACTCTTATTCTTCGAACAGGAGCCTGGAATACGAAGAGGAAGAAGACTTCACCTACAGGTCCGTGAAACAACTCGAGGGATTCGGTGTCAATCTCACAGAACTTGCCGCAAAGAAAGAGTTAGACCCGGTTATAGGAAGAGACGAAGAAATAGAGAGGGTCATGCAGGTTCTTGTGAGAAGGAAGAAGAACAATCCAGTTCTGATAGGAGATCCAGGGGTTGGTAAGACTGCCATCGTCGAAGGGCTCGCTCAGAGGATAGTGGCGGGTGACGTTCCGGAGATTTTGAGAAACAAGGTTATCTTCTCGCTGGACGTCGCCGCTCTGGTTGCCGGCACAAAGTACAGAGGAGAGTTTGAAAAGAGAATGAAGAAGTTGCTTCAGATAGTGACGAAAGACAAAAACATCATACTCTTCATAGACGAGATACACACGATCGTTGGAGCAGGTTCAGCCGAGGGTGCCATCGACGCGGCGAACATTCTGAAACCCGCTCTTGCTCGAGGAGAGATAAGCTGTATAGGTGCAACCACGCCGGATGAGTACAGAAAGTACATAGAGAAAGATGCGGCCCTGGAAAGAAGGTTTCAGAAGATATATGTGAAGGAACCAACCGAAGAGGAAACACTCGAGATCTTGAAAGGTCTGAAGAAGAAATACGAATCACACCACAGGGTGATATACACGGACAAAGCACTGGAGGCAGCAGTTTACCTGTCCAAAAGGTACATAACGGATCATTTTCTCCCAGATAAGGCGATCGATGTGATCGATGAAGCCGGAGCCCGGGCAAGGCTCAAGGTCTTCATCATTCCTCCTGAGTTGAAATCAATCAAAAACGAACTGGAAAAGATAAGAACCGACAAGGAACTTGCCGTTTTGAATCAGGATTACGAAAAGGCAGCAAAGTTGAAAGAGAAAGAAATGGAGCTTGAGACAGAGTACAGAAGAAAATATGCCGAGTGGAGAAGAAAGGCGGAAACGGCCGTTGTGAAAGTGGATGTCGATGATATAGCAGAGGTTGTGTCCTCCTGGACAGGAGTGCCTCTCAAGAAGATCGAAGAAACGGAAGTGGAGAAACTCCTCAATCTCGAAGAAGCGCTCCACCAGAGGATCGTCGCCCAGGACGAGGCAATAAAGGCTGTTGCGAGGGCTATAAGGAGAGCAAGAAGTGGCTTGAAAGATCCAAGAAGACCGATTGGTGTCTTCCTCTTCCTTGGACCGACGGGAGTTGGAAAAACAGAACTTGCAAAGGCTCTCGCAGAGTATCTGTTTGGTGATGAAAGAGCGCTCATAAGATTCGACATGAGCGAGTACATGGAGAGATTCTCTGTCTCCAGGCTCATCGGAGCACCTCCTGGGTACGTGGGTTACGAAGAAGGAGGAACGCTCACAGAAAAAGTGAGAAGAAGGCCGTTCTCCGTCATCCTGTTCGACGAAATAGAAAAGGCTCATCCAGATGTTTTCAACTTGCTTCTTCAGATCATGGATGATGGAAGGCTCACCGACTCCCAGGGTCGCGAGGTCGATTTCAGAAACACCATAATCATCATGACAAGCAACATCGGAAGTTCCTACATCAACAAGTCCAAGAGGACCCTTGGATTCGTCGGTGACGATGACGAAGAGAAAGAATTCGATAAAATAAAGGAACTCGTGCTCGATGAGGTGAAGAGGACATTCAGACCAGAGTTCCTGAACAGGATCGATGAGACCATCATCTTCCATCCACTCAGGAAGGAACACATAGAACAGATCATCGATATACTCCTGAGGGATCTCAGAAAGAGATTGGCAGAGAAGAACATGAAACTTGTTTTGACCAAGAGTGCAAAGGAATTTCTGGTTGAAAAAGGATTCGATCCAGTGTACGGTGCCAGACCTTTGAAGAGGGCGATTCAGAGATACGTTGAAGATCCTCTCTCCGAGGAGATACTGAAGAGCAAGTTCGAAGAAGGAGACACGATCGTCTGCAGGGCTCACAAAGATGGTCTGAGATTCACGAAGAAGAAGGAAAAGAAAGAGAAGGTGGTCCAGTGAAGAAGTTCGTGTGCTCCAGCTGTGGTTACGTATCTCCGAAATGGTTTGGAAAGTGTCCCCAGTGTGGTGAGTACGATACGGCTGAAGAGATCCTAGAAAAAAAAGGCAGGGAGGGGAAACCCTCCCTGTTTTTGAATCTGGAGGTAGCTGGCGAGGTTTCCTTGCAGAGAATTGCCACTGGATTTTCAGAAATGGACAGGGTGTTCAAGGGAGGATTCATACCGGGGCAGGTGATTCTTCTTTCTGGAGAACCGGGCATAGGAAAAAGCACCCTTGCCCTCCAACTCGCAGAGACATTCGCACAAAGCGGGCTGGTTGTTTACATCTCCGGTGAAGAATCTCCACAGCAGTTGAAAATGAGGGCAGACAGACTGGCCATCAGGGGAAAGAAGAACATTTTGCTTGCGGTAGAAAACGATCTGGAAGAGTTGATACCGGTACTTCAAAGGGAAAAGGTCAAATTCGTGATCGTTGATTCACTCCAGACGGTTTTCTCTTCGGAACTGGGAAGCAGTCCTGGCAGTATCTCCCAGGTGAAGAACGTGACAATGAAGATGATCAACTTTGCGAAGAAAAAGAACGTTCCGGTCCTTCTGATAGGACACGTGACGAAGGAAGGGGAAATAGCCGGTCCGAAACTCGTAGAACACATGGTGGACACTGTTGCCTACTTCGAAGGCGACAGACGCACGGGTCTGAGACTGTTGAAGATCACGAAGAACAGATTTGGACCATCAGACGAGGTTGCCGTTTTTGAACTCGATGAAAAAGGATTCGTTCAGGTTGAAAATCCCTCTTTCACAGAGGGTGATACCGACCTTCCAGGGAACGTTCTCACCTGTGTCTTCGAAGGGACAAAACCCTTTGTCGTTCAGATACAGGCGCTCGTTTCCAAGAACAAAACCTTTTCACCGAAGAGAGTGTGCAAGGGAGTGGACGTGAACAGGGTTATGCTTTTGATAGCGGTGCTCAGCAAACTTCTGAAACTTCCAGTGGAAACACACGATGTTTATGTGAACGTGGTGGGAGGGCTCAGGATAACCGATCCCGCCGCAGATCTTGCCATCGCCCTTGCTATCGTCTCTTCGTATCTGGAAGTGTCCCTTCGAGATACGGTGGCCATCGGAGAGATAGGTTTGGACGGAAGGGTGAAAAAGGTTTACAATATTAATAGAAGATTGAACTCGTTGAAGGGTTTTGGCAGAATCATCGCACCTCCTTTCGAAGGATCGAAAGAGGGGGTCTTCATCGTTCATGACCTGAAGGAGGCAGTTTCTCTGATCGGGGGTGAGTCTTTTGGTCCCGCAGGAACTGATTGAAAAGATCAAGCTCATCTCACCCGGGACAGAGTTGAGAAAAGCGCTTGATGATATCATAAGTGCCAATTTCGGAGCCCTCATTTTCCTTGTCGATGATCCAAAAAAATACGATGACATCATTCAGGGGGGATTCTGGCTAGATACGGATTTTTCTGCGGAGAAGGTTTATGAACTTTCGAAGATGGATGGTGCCATCGTGCTCTCTGAGGACCTCACACGAATCTACTATGCAAACGTTCACCTTGTTCCCGATCCAACCATACCAACAGGAGAGACTGGAACGAGGCACAGAACCGCCGAAAGGCTGGCAAAACAGACAGGAAAGGTTGTCATAGCGGTTTCCAGAAGGAGGAACATCATCTCTCTCTACTACAAGAATTACAAGTACGTTGTGAATCAGGTGGACTTTTTGATCTCGAAGGTGACACAGGCGATCAGCACTCTTGAAAAGTACAAAGACAACTTTGACAAATTGCTTTCTGATCTTGAAGTACTTGAACTGGAGAACAGAGTTACACTCGCAGACGTGGTGAGAACGCTGATGAAGGGTGTAGAACTTTTGAGGATAACCGAAGAAACACGTCCTTACATTGTAGAACTCGGAGAAGAAGGAAGACTCGCAAGGATGCAACTCAGAGAACTGACAGAGGATGTGGATGACCTGATGGTTCTTCTCATAATGGACTACTCTTCTGACGAGGTGGATGAAGAAACGGCACAGGCTATTTTACAGGACTTTGTAACAAGAAGAGAACCTTCTCCTATCTCAATATCCAGAGTGCTTGGGTACGATGTTCAGCAGGTCTCTCAACTGGACGATATACTCGTTTCCGCAAGAGGATACAGGCTGCTCAAGACCGCAGCGAGAATACCCATCAGTATTGGCTACAACGTTGTCAAGATGTTCAAGACTTTGGACCAGATCAGTAAAGCCTCCGTGGAAGATCTCAAAAAAGTGGAAGGAATCGGTGAAAAAAGGGCAAAAGCCATATCGGAAAGTATCAGTTCATTAAAACACAGAAGAACTTCCGAATGATTGTGGTAATATATTCTATGAAGTAGTTTTTTTAAAAACAATTTGAGAATTTTATCACAAAATCGTGAAACCAATTCTATGGGGAGGTGCTTTGCTTTGGCTGAAGTGACGGTTGTCATAAATGGAAGGACTTTGAATGTGCCGGACAATCTCACCGTTCTGGAAGCCTGTGAAAGGGCAGGAGTGGAAATCCCTGCGCTGTGTCACCATCCAAGACTTGGTGAGTCGATCGGTGCCTGCAGAGTGTGTATCGTCGAGGTGGAGGGAGCCAGGAATCTTCAGCCGGCGTGTGTGACGAAAGTGAGAGATGGCATGGTCATAAAGACCTCCTCTGACAGAGTGAAGACCGCAAGAAAGTTCAATCTCGCTTTGCTCCTCTCCGAGCATCCCAACGACTGTATGAGCTGTGAGGCGAACGGAAGATGTGAGTTTCAGGATTTGATCTACAAGTACGATGTGGAACCCATTTTTGGCTACGGTACGAAAGAGGGCCTGATCGACAAAAGTAGTCCCGCTATCGTGAGAGAAATCTCCAAGTGTATCAAGTGCCAGAGGTGTGTCAGAGTATGTTCTGAGGTCCAGGGAATGCACATCTACTCTATGGTGGAAAGAGGTTACAGGACCTATCCCGGAACACCCTTCGACATGCCCGTTTACGAGACAGACTGTATCGGTTGTGGACAGTGTGCTGTGTTCTGCCCAACAGGTGCCATCGTTGAAAACTCCGCGGTGAAGGTCGTCCTTGAAGAACTCGAAAAGAAAGAAAAGATCCTGGTTGTTCAAACGGCACCTTCCGTGAGGGTTGCAATCGGTGAGGAGTTCGGCTATGCTCCCGGAACGGTCTCCACTGGTCAACTTGTTGCTGCTCTCAGAAGACTCGGCTTTGATTACGTTTTCGACACGAACTTTGGAGCCGACCTCACCATAATGGAGGAAGGAAGCGAGTTCCTCGAAAGGCTGGAAAAGGGTGATCTCGAAGACCTTCCCATGTTCACTTCCTGCTGCCCTGGATGGGTGAACCTTGTGGAGAAGGTCTATCCTGAGCTCAGAACCAGGCTCTCCAGTGCAAAATCTCCTCAGGGAATGCTCTCTGCTCTGGTGAAGACGTACTTTGCAGAAAAACTCGGGGTGAAGCCAGAGGACATCTTCCACGTATCCATCATGCCGTGTACGGCGAAGAAAGATGAGGCGATGAGAAAACAGCTCATGGTGAACGGTGTACCTGCGGTGGACGTTGTTCTCACCACAAGAGAACTCGGAAAACTGATCAGGATCAAGAAAATTCCGTTTGCGAACCTGCCCGAAGAGGAGTACGACGCACCCCTTGGCATCTCAACGGGTGCTGCTGCCCTGTTTGGTGTTACCGGTGGTGTGATGGAGGCTGCCCTGAGAACGGCGTACGAGCTCAAGACTGGGAAGACACTTCCAAAGCTTGTATTTGAGGACGTGCGAGGATTGAAGGGCGTCAAAGAAGCAGAAGTGGAACTCGATGGTCAGAAGATCAGGGTAGCGGTAGTCCATGGCACGGCCAACGTGAGGAACCTCGTTGAAAAGATTCTCCGGAGGGAAGTGAAGTACCACTTCGTCGAGGTCATGGCGTGTCCCGGTGGCTGTATCGGTGGAGGAGGACAGCCCTACAGCAGAGATCCTGAGGTGCTCAGAAAGAGAGCTGAGGCGATCTACACTATCGATGAAAGAATGACCATTAGGAAATCTCACGAAAATCCGGCCATCAAGAAGCTCTACGAGGAATACCTCGAACATCCCCTCAGCCACAGGGCACACGAACTCTTGCACACTTACTACGAAGACAGGTCGAGGAAGAAAAAGCTTGCGATAAAGTGATGCGGGAGGGTTGTTCCCTCCCTTTCTCTTTTGGGGGTGATCCACATGAAGAGGATAACCCTTGTTCTGGTCCTTCTGTCGGCTTCTTTCCTTTTTGGACTCACCGTTCTCAACCCCTTCGGTCCTGCACTGATACCGGTTGTGCCGATAATGAGTGGAAAGGTGTCGGATGATGTGAACATCGAAATCTGGAAGAATCCGGAAGAGGCTGTGGCAAAGATCGTTTCTGGAAAGGTCGACTTTGCTGTGCTTCCTGTAACCGTCGGAGCGAATCTCTACGCAAAAGGTGTCAGGATTCAACTTGTGGGTGTGCACGAGTGGAAGGTGTTCTACCTTGTTGCTGCAAGTGATGCTGGTTTCGATGGTTGGGAGAGTCTTCGGGGAAAGGAGGTCTATACCCCCCATGGAAGAGGGCAGACCGTTGACGTGCTGATGAGGTACTTCCTGTCGAAGTCGGGTTTAAAACCCGATGAAGACGTGAAGATTCTCTACGCTCCCCCTCAGGAGATAGTGGCCCTTTTCAAGGCTGGGAAAGTGAAGTATGCGGCCCTACCTGAGCCTTTCGTTTCCATGTGTCTTGATAGAGGAAGGGTGGTGCTTGATTTTCAGGAGGAGTGGGGAAAAGAGGCGGGAGTTCCCGGAAGAATTCCGATTGCGGGGCTTTTTGTGAGAGAGGGAGTGGATGAAGAAACGGTCAGGAAAGTTGAAGAGGTTCTTTCGGCTTCGATAGAATGGATGAAGAAGAATCTCGAAGAGACCGTTCAACTCTCTTCTGAAAAGCTCGGCATTCCGTATGAAATCCTCAGGGCCTCACTCGAGAGGATAGAGTTTCAGTATGTACCGTCGAAAGAATGCAAAGACGAGGTCTCGCTCTTTCTTCAAAAACTGAACGAACTCTATCCGGAAGGTCTTCAGAAGGTGCCGGACGAAGGATTCTACAGGAAATGAAAACACTATCTGGAATCGTTTTCGTTCTCTTTGTGTGGTATCTTCTTCATCTTCTCTTTCCTTCTTCTCTGATTCTGCCCGGTCCCCTGGAGACTTTTAAAGTTCTCGTTGAAACTATGAACAGAGAAACACTCGAGGCTTTTCTGAGTACACTGTGGAAAGGAGCACTTTCCACAGTGGTTGTTATCGCAGTGGGACTTCCAGTGGGATTTCTCATGGGAACTAGCGATAGGGTGTACGAATTTTTGCGTCCTGTGATTACGGTGATACAGGCAGTACCGGTCATCTCCTGGCTTGCGGTTGTGATCTTTTTGTGGGGTATAGGGTGGCAGGGACCCGTTGTCATATCCATCCTTTCCCTCCTTCCGGTTGCCATCTTCACAACCGTATCGGGTGTCAGAAGTGTCGACAGAAAACTTGTAGAAGTGATGAGGGTTTACAGAGTACCCCGGACAAAGGTTTTGAAAGAGGTGTACCTTGGCTCGCTCTGGCCGTTCGTCCTTTCCATTCTTGAGGTTTCCTCCGGGAACGTCTGGAAGGCGATCGTCATGGCAGAGTATCTCTGTGGTGACAGGGGACTCGGTGTTTTGATCTCCTGGGCAAGGCAGTACGTGGATGTGCCTCGTGTGTACGCTCTCACCATCTTCACAGTGGCTCTTGGAATATCTTTCGAGAGACTTGTGAAAGTGCTCACGGGGAGGGTGTGGAGAAGGTGGAGACTCTCCTGAGGGTTGAGAATCTGAAGAAAGACTTCGATGGTGTGACGGTGATAGAAGACTGGAACCTTGAAGTAAAGAAAGGGGAAAAAGTGGCCCTCCTTGGACCGTCTGGCTGTGGGAAGACCACGTTTTTGAGGATAATCGCTGGTCTTGAGAGTTTCCATGGAAGGGTGGAGATTTTCACAGAAAGGATAGGATACGTGTTTCAGGATCCCAGGTTGATTCCATGGAAAACGGTCATGGAAAACCTGAGACTGATCAGGGACGATCCAGAAAGGATAAGGTTTTTCCTGGAAAAAGTGGGTTTGGAGGGTGTTGAAGGACACTATCCCTGGCAGCTCAGCGAGGGGATGAAGCAGAGGGTGAACTTCGTGAGAGCTTTCCTTGTGGAGCCGGATCTTCTCCTTCTCGATGAACCTTTTGACGCCCTGGACTTGAAGACGAAAATACGGGTGATGGATCTTCTGATGGAACAGTGGGAAGGGAGAAATTTTTCCATTATCTTTGTGACTCACGACGTGAAAGAGGCCGTTTTCATAGCAGACAGAATCTTCTTTCTTTCTGGAAGGCCTTCCAAGCTCGTCGATGAAGTGACGCTGAACGAACGGGCGTTGAGTCTTGCCGATGAAAGACTGTTCGAGATGGAAAAGAGAGTGATCGAAAGGCTTCTCAACCTACCTCTATGAGCTTTATTTCCTCTGGAAGATCGATTTTGTCGACATCGATCTCCCGGACATCCTCTCTTGCCCACTCAAGAAGCTTTAGATCTTTGTAGAGATTTGCCACCTTGAAACCACTCATGCCGTGCTGTTTGAGTCCGAAGAACTCTCCTGGTCCCCTTGTCTTCAGATCGTACTCTGCTATCTTGAATCCATCTGTGTTTAGTGTGAAGAATCTGAGCCTTTCCATGGCTTCTTCTCCCACGTCACCCACCACAAGGAAGCAGTAGGCCTCCTGGCCTCCCCTTCCGACCCTTCCACGAAGCTGGTGAAGCTGGGCAAGACCGAACCTTTCGGGATTTTCTATCACCATAACGTTTGCCCTCGGAACGTCTATACCGACCTCTATAACGGTTGTGGATACGAGGATGTCGTATCTTCCCTCTGCAAATTCCATCATCACCCTGTCTTTCTCTTCCTGAGAGAGTTTGCCGTGCATGAGACCCACACGAAATTCCGGAAACACCTCCCTGGAGAGATACTCGAACATCTCAACAGCGGATTTTGCACTCAGTTTGTCAGATTCTTCGATCAGCGGGTAAACGATGAAAGCCTGGCCTCCTTTCATCACCTCCTGCCTCACAAACTCGTACACCTCGTTTACTCTGTCCATTGAAACAAGGATGGTCTGTACCTCTTTGCGTCCTGGTGGCATCTCGTCTATCACGGTGACGTCCAGATCTCCGTAAAAGGCAAGGGCCATACTTCGAGGAATCGGTGTGGCACTCATCACCAGCGTATCCACCATTCGTCCCTTGTTCATGAGGGCTTCTCTCTGTCTCACCCCAAAACGGTGTTGTTCATCGATTATGACAAGACCGAGATTCTTAAAATGAACGTCTTCCTGTATCAGGGCGTGTGTCCCTATCACAAGATCTATCTGACCGTTTTTGAGGCCAGATTTTATCTTTTCTTTTTCAGATGGAGAAGTTGCCCCGATGAGAAGTGCCACCCGAATATCGAATCTGGAGAAACTTTCCATGGTTCTTCTGTAATGCTGTATCGCAAGTATCGAGGTTGGAACCATGAAAGCAGCCTGAAATCCCGCTTCGTAGTTGTCCAGAATGGCAAGTTGGGCCACCACCGTTTTTCCAGAGCCAACATCTCCCTGAAGAAGACGGTTCATGGGCTTTTCTGAGATCATGTCCTTTCGTATTTCTTCGTGAGCCCTTTTCTGGGCGCCTGTGAGTTGAAAGGGCAGAGACTTTATGAACTCTTCTGCCAGTCTTCCTTCTATTTTCTTTGGGATTCCTCCGTGTTTTTCTCTTTCCCTCCTCACTTTCTGAAAGGCAAGCTGCAATGTGAACAGTTCTTCGTAAGCCAGTCTTTCTCTTGCCTTTTCAAGGTGATGAAGTGTCTTCGGAAAGTGCATACCGTAGTAAGCGTCTTTTATGCTGAGAAGATTTCTTTTCTTTATGATCCTTTCCGGGAGGGTCTCTTCCAGAGAACAGCAAAGAGAGGGTATGTTCTCCTCAAAGATTCTTCTCATCTGTTTCTGGGAAATACCGGAAGTCAGGCGGTAGATGGGAAATATCCGCCTTATGATCTCCCTTTCCTTTGGAAGGACTTCGGCGTTGTGAATTTCGTATTGACCGGTGTAAGGATTCAACTTCACGGTCCCTGTCACGAAAACTTCCTTGCCGACGAGCTGTTTCAGCTGGGTGAGGAGAAAGTCCTGGTTGAACCACTTGAGCAGCACGTGCATCAACCCATCGGACAGAACGGCCACCAGTATGTTCATGTTCTGAAATTTTTTCTTCTCCACACTCGAAATTTTTCCCTGCGTTGTCACCTTTCTTCCCGGTATCAGCTCGTTCAGTTTCAGGACCTTTCTTCTGTCTTCGTAGTCTCTGGGAAAGAATTCGAGAAGGTCCTTTAATGTCTCTATCCCAAGCTTTTTGAGCTTCTTTTTTCTTCCAGGACCAACTCCCCTGGCGTACTGAACGTCCGTTGAAAGGTCTATTTTTTCTGCTGAAGAACAGTTCAGATACTCTATGAGATACCACTTTCTGAGCTTTTCTATCATCTCAAAAGTTTTCCCGACTCTGTATCTCTTCCTTGGTTCTGGAAGGTGGGGAATCTCTCTCACGTAATCTACAAATGCACGAAGTTTGTTTTTTAAATCTTCGTTTTCCAGTAAAGGATCATCCAGCTCCCTGTGGAGCTGGAGGATTTTCTTTTCGTCGATTTGATCTTTCAACATACGTTCGATCTCGTCGAGAAATTCCTCCAGAAGTACAGGCAGAAGGATTCACCCCACCAGAAAGGAGAGGATGTAGAGTATTTGAAGTATTATGAAAGAAACTATCGAAAGAACAACCAAAGCGAAGATGAGGATAAATCCCTTATTCCACATAACCGATGTACGGAAGGTTTCTGAATTTTTCATCCACGTCCAGACCGTATCCAACGAGGAATTTATCACCCACTCTGAAACCAACAAAGTCCAGAGGAACACCGTGGTCATGAACCGTTTTTTCTATGAGAGTCACTATCTTGAAGTCCCTGGGATTGTACTTTTTCAGGTATCTGACTATGTGCTGGAGTGTAAGGCCCGTGTCGACGATGTCTTCCACCAGGAGCACGTACTCGTCGTGTATGGATTCATCGATCCAGGATTTCACCCTGATTCTCCCCGTTGAAGAGGTTCCCTGGTAACTCGATACATGGATGAAGGAGTATTTGACGTTCAGATTTCTCATGTTCAGCACGAGATCACTGAAAAAGTGTATGGAACCCTTCAGAATGCACACGGCGTGGATGGTGTCCGTTTTGTCTTTGTAGTATTCCTCTATTTCCTGAGCGAGTTCCTTCACTCTCTTCTTCAGCGTCTCTTCGTCTATCAGCACCTTTATCATCACTGCACCTCCATGACGACAATTTTTCGCTCGGTGGGTTTTTCGAAGAGCTCCAGTATGTTCCCGACGCGCTCGTATTTTTCAAACAGTTTCAGAAATTCATCGACGGGCAAAAGGTTGAACTTCAGGTATTTTGTCTTGTAATGCATAGGAATGATGAGTTTTGCCTCCAGCAACTCTGAAACTTCCTTTGCTTCACGCGGACCTATGGTGTACGTTCCTCCAACCGGAACCAGTAGCACATCGACCTTTCCAATCTCCTCCACCTGAGACGGTGTGAGCACGTGTCCCAGATCGCCCAGATGACAGACTCTCAACCCTTCACCTTCGAAAACGAAGGCGATGTTCTTTCCTCTCTCTCTTCCGTGTGAAGAATCGTGGAAGGTCTCTACACCCTTTATCTTCACACCGTCCACGGTGTAACTTCCAGGAGAGTTGATCAACCGAAAGTTCCCTTTAACGAGGTGGTGGGCGTTGTGATCGAAATGCTGATGGCTTTCTGTGACAACGCTGGCTGTCACGTTTGGAATGGGATAGCCCACACTTTCATCGAACGGATCGGTGACGATGGTTATCCCTTCGATCTCCAGGGAAAAACACGCGTGACCGAACCAGGTGATCTTCATGCCGATCCCCCCTCACTCCACCTTCAACACCCTTATGGTGTTCGTCGTTCCCACCTTCCCGGGCACTCCGGAAGTTAGGACCACAAGGTCTCCCTTCTCGACCAACCCCATCTCCTCAACCTTTTTCAGGCCTTTTTCGATGAATTCTAGTTCCTGTGAGCATCTTTCAGCGAGAACGGGTATCACCTTTCTGACGATGGAGAGTCTGTAATAGGTTTTCTCTTCAGGGGTCAGAGCCACGATGGGTTGTGACACGTTGTACTTTGAGATTCTGATGGCCGTGCTGCCGGAGATGGTGGGTGTGATGATCAGCTTTGCCTTCAAAGAACTGGAAAGCTGCCAGCACGCGTGAGATATGGCTTCGGAGATGTCGTTTGTATCGTATTCCAGCGTTCTGAAGAACTCCGATTTCTTCTCCACTTCTTCTGCCACCTTACTCAGGACCTTTATCGCTTCCAGGGGATACTTTCCAACGGCGGTTTCGGCCGTCAGAAGCAGGGCATCCGCACCGTCGAAGATGGCGTTCGCTATATCAGTGACCTCTGCACGGGTTGGATACGGGTGTTCTATCATCGATTCAAGGATCTGTGTTGCCACCACAACGGGCTTGGAATAGTACTTGGAAATCTTCACGATCTCTTTCTGGACGATGGGCACCTCTTCTATGGGGATCTCTACACCCAGGTCTCCACGGGCTACCATGACGGCATCGCTCACCTTTATTATGTCTTCCAGGCGTTCCAGGGCCTTCCTCGTTTCTATCTTCGATATTATGGGGACATCTTTCCCATGCTTTCTGATCTCTTCCTTTGCTTTGAGAACGTCTTCTGGTTTTCTCACAAAGGAGAGTGCAAAGAATTCCACATCGTGGAGTGTGCCGAGTCTGATGAATTCTCTGTCTCTGTCTGTGATGGATTCAACTGAAAGGTCCGCCGTTGGAACGTTCACACCCCTTCTGTGTGTGATCTTTCCTCCAACCTTCACGACCGTTTTCACATCCGTGTCCGTTGTTTCGAGTACTTCAAGAACGATCTCTCCGTCGCTCAGAAGGATGGTGTCTCCTTTTTTCACATCCTTTGGAAGAGTGCTCAGGTTGACAGAGACGATTTTCTCGTTTCCCAGGATCTCCTTTGTGGTCAACGTGAAGATCTGACCTTCCTTCAGTTCCACGAACTCTTTTTCGAAATAACCTGTTCTGATCTTTGGTCCTGCAAGATCGATCATGATCGCCACAGGCTTTTTCTTCTTCTCCCTCAGGTCTTTTATCTTCAAGATCTTCTGTTCCTGCTCGTTCCAGTCTCCATGGGAGGTGTTGATTCTGAAAACGTTGACCCCAAGATCGATCATTTTTTCTATCATTTCATAGCTGTCCGTTCTTGGACCGACTGTGCAGACGATCTTGGTGCTCCTTACCACTTTTTTCACCTCGTTTCATGAGAGTAAGTGTGCTATTTCGTAGAGTTTCTTGTCGATGGTCTTCTTGGTTGAGAGCGCCTCCATGATGGGAACCCTGACGAATTTGTTTCCCTGAAGAGCGATCATCACATCCGCTTCACCGTCCAGAAGGGCTTCAACGGCTTCTACTCCCATGCTCAGGGCGAGTCTTCTGTCGAACGCCGTTGGAGAACCACCCCTTTGAACGTGGCCCAGTATCGTGATCCTCGTCTCGTAGCCTATCCTGTATTCGAGGTGTCTTGCAACGGTGTACGCGCTCGCTGCACCCTCTGCAACAACGATGATGCTGTTTATCTTCCCTCTTCTTCTCTCCTGGAGGATCCTGTCCGCGAGTTGAGAGTAATCCACGGGGATTTCCGGAATTATGATGGCTTCCGCTCCCGTCACCAATCCCGCCATGAGTGCTATGTAACCTGAGTGCCTTCCCATGACTTCAACGATGAACGCCCTTTCGTGGGAACTCGCCGTATCCTTCAGCTTTTGAATGGCGTCCATGACCGTGTTCAAACACGTGTCAACCCCGATACACATGTCGGTGAGTCCGATGTCGTTGTCTATGGTCGCAGGAATCCCCACAACGGGAATGTTGTGTTCTTCGTGAAGAAGATGTGCTCCTGTGAGACTTCCCTCACCACCGATGACGACGAGGCCTTCTATTCCGTGTTTTTTCAATTGCTTTGCCGCTGCTTCTCTGCCTTCTTCCGTCTTGAACTCTTCACATCTTGAGGTTCTCAGGATCGTACCACCTTTCTCTGTGATACCCGCTACATCTTTGTACTCGAGCTTCACAAAATCTCCATCGATGAGACCAGAGTAACCTCTTCTCACGCCAATAACTTCCAGGCCGTTTTTGATTCCGTACCTCACAACCGCTCGCACCGCAGCGTTCATACCAGGGGCGTCTCCTCCACTTGTGAGCACTGCTATTTTCTTCAAGACTATCGTCCTCCCTCGAAAGTTTATTTATTAACCTCAATTGAGAGTTTAGCATATGTGGTAGAAGGTGATAAAATCTGTTTGGGATCCCTATGTCAATTTACCACTTCTGTGGGGTGTTAACACATCGTGAATCGTAGTGTAAGGAGGTTTCAATCTTTGGAATGGAGTGTTTTAATCGAGGGAAGTGAACTGGAAATCCGGATGGTGGAAGATCTTTTGAAAGAAAACGACATACCGTATGTGATCGAAACATGCGATGACGTCACTCCCCGGGCCATCTTCGGTTCATCCGCTCTTGTCCAGGTAAAAGTGCCGAAAGATCTTCTGGAGAAGGCGAAAAAGATTCTGGAGGGAATACAGGATGAAGAGGACCCCTCTCTATGAAAGGCACGTTGCTCTGGGGGCAAAAATGGTCGATTTTGCAGGCTGGATCATGCCTCTTTATTACTCGTCCATATTCGAGGAAGTGATGGCCGTCAGAAAGTCAGTAGGGGTGTTCGACGTTTCACACATGGGTGAGATCGTCGTGGAAGGTCAGGAAACTGTGGACTTTGTGAATTTTCTTGTCACGAACGATTTCTCCGCCATCCCTGAAGGAAAGGCGATGTACACTGTGATGTGTAACGAAACGGGGGGGATCGTTGACGATCTTGTGGTTTATAGGATATCTCACGAGAAAGCGATCATGGTTGTGAATGCGGCGAACATCGAGAAAGATTACGAATGGATAAAAGTGCATGCGAAAAATTTCAACGTCGAAGTGAGGAATGTCTCCGATGAAACGGCGCTTGTGGCCTTCCAAGGACCGAAGTCTCAGGAGACCCTTCAAAGAGTTGTGGATATCGATCTTGAAGGGATTGGTTACTATTCGTTCCAATGGGGAAGGTTGGATGGAGAGAGAGTTCTTGTATCCCGAACAGGCTACACAGGAGAAGATGGTTTCGAGTTGATGATGAACGCAGAAAGCGCTGCGAAGATTTGGGATACTCTCGTAGAGATCGCTGGTAACGTGGATGGAAAACCCGCCGGTCTGGGAGCCCGTGATGTGTGTCGTCTTGAAGCATCTTACCTTCTCTACGGTCAGGATATGGATGAGAGCACCAATCCGTTCGAAGTGGGACTCTCATGGGTAGTGAAGATGAACAAAGACTTCGTCGGGAAAGAGGCACTGCTCAAACTGAAAGAAAAAGTCGAAAGGAAACTCGTAGCACTGGAACTTTCGGGAAGAAGAATCGCAAGAAAGGGTTACACCGTTTTGAAAGAAGGAAAAGAGGTGGGAAAGATAACAAGTGGGAACTTTTCACCTACCCTCGGAAAATCGATAGCCCTGGCTCTCGTATCCAGGTGCGTGAAGACCGGCGATCGGCTGGAAGTTGTGTTTCCTGGAAAGAACGTGGAAGCCCATGTTGTGAAAAAACCGTTCTACAGAGGAAGTGTGAGGAGGGAGGCGTGAGGATGAAGAAGTACACCAGAACTCACGAGTGGGTCGAGATTGAAGGGAAAATGGCAACCGTTGGAATCACAAACCACGCACAGGAAGAGCTGGGAGACGTGGTTTATGTGGATCTTCCGGAAGTGGGAAAAGAAGTGAAAAAGGGAGATGTTGTGGCAAGTATAGAATCCGTAAAAGCGGCTGCAGACGTTTACGCACCGCTCAGTGGAAAGATCACGGAGGTAAACGAAAGGCTTGAGTCCGAGCCCGAACTCATAAACAAAGATGCTGAGGGAGAAGGATGGATCTTCAAGATGGAAATCGCCGATGAAAGTGAGCTGTCGGATCTTCTCGATGAACAGGCGTACAGGGAGTTCTGTGAGCAGAAGTGAGTTTTCCGGGGGTGCACAAATGTTGAAACATCCCTACATTCCTCATACGGAAGAAGATATACGTGAGATGCTTGACTTTATAGGGGTTTCATCGGTAGACGATCTGTTTTCTGAAGTTCCAGTTTCTACGAGGTCTTCTCTGAATCTTCCAAAATCTCAGGACGAGTTCACCGTTTTCGCTCATCTCAAGGGAATTTCCAGGAAGAACGCAGACCTTGAAGAATACACCGTTCTTCTTGGAGCGGGTATCTACAGAAGATACGTTCCATCGGTCGTTTACGATCTTGCCATGAAACCAGAGTTCCTGACGGCCTACACACCCTATCAGGCGGAGATTTCCCAGGGAACACTTCAGTCACTCTTCGAATACCAGACCATGGTCTGCGAGTTGACAGGGATGGAAGTAGCAAACGCCTCCATGTACGATGGGGCGACCGCTCTGGCCGAGGCTGTTTTGATGTGTTTTCGCCTCACGGGAAAAGAGAAAGTTCTCGTCGCAAGATCTGTCCATCCAGAGTACAGAGAAGTTCTCGGAACTTATCTCAAAACTCGCGGTTTCAGGATAGAGGAAATGGGTTACGATGACACAGGAAGGGTCGTTCTCGAAGACATCGACGATGAAACGGCGGCTGTGGTGGTTCAGTATCCAAACTTCTTCGGGGTGATAGAGGATCTTGAGTACGTGAGGAAAAAAACGCAGAATACCATGATGGTGGTCGTTGTGGAACCCGTTTCGTTGGCGATTCTGGAACCTCCTGGGAACTTCGGGGCAGATGTTGTCGTGGGAGAAGGGCAATCTCTTGGTATACCGATGTGGCTTGGGGGTTACTCTCTTGGAATCTTCGCCACAAGGGAAAAATACGTCAGACAGATGCCCGGAAGGTTGATAGGAGAGACCGTTGATGCAGAAGGGAACGCTTCTTACACGATGATTCTTCAAACAAGAGAACAACACATAAGACGTGCAAAGGCCACCTCCAACATCTGTTCAAACCATGCGCACGCAGCTCTGATCGCGGCTGTGTATCTCAGTGTGATGGGACCGGAAGGCTTGAAAGAAGTGGCAAAACGCTCCTACGATGCGGCGCACTACCTTCAGGAGAAACTGGAGGAAAGAGGGTTCAGAAAGAAATTTTCGGGTGATTTCTTCAACGAGTTCGTTTTCGAAGTTCCCGAAGATTACCCCGAAAGATGGAAAAAGATGATGGGAAAGAAGATTCTTGGACCTTTGCCTCTGGAAAGGATGTATCCTGAGCTGGGCAACGTTGCCCTTGCGTGCGCCACGGAGATGACCACCAGGGATGACATCGAAAGGTTTCTGGAGGCGATGAAATGACGATTTTCGATAAATCGAAAAGAGGAAGAAGGGCTTTCACCATTCCGGAAAGGGATGTTCCGGAGTATCCTCTTTCGGAACGATTTTCCCGTCGAACACCTCTTAAGTTACCGGAAGTGAGCGAACCCGACGTTGTGAGACACTACACAGAACTTGCCCGCAAGAATTACGCGGTGGATGTGGGAATATATCCGCTTGGTTCGTGCACCATGAAGTACAATCCCAAGTTGAACGAAAGAACAGCGAATTTACCGGGTTTCAGAAACGTTCACCCGCTCCAGCCAGAAGAAACGCTTCAGGGCTGTTTGCAACTGATGTACGAGTTGAAAGCAATGCTCTGTGAGATCACCGGAATGGACGACATGACGCTCCAGCCTGCTGCGGGAGCCCACGGTGAACTCACGGGAATGCTCATAGTGAAAAAGTTCTTCGATGACAGAAAAGACACGAAAAGAAAAAAGGTACTGGTTCCGGACTCTGCACACGGGACAAATCCCGCATCTGCCTCAATGGTGGGTTTTGAGGTGGTGGAGATAAAGAGTAAGAACGGTATGGTGGACGTGGAGGATTTGAGAAAGCATCTGGACGATGAGGTAGCAGCCGTCATGCTCACAAATCCCAACACGCTCGGTCTCTTCGAAAGGGATATTTTGAAGATAGCAGAGTTGACTCACAACTGTGGGGCACTTCTTTACTACGATGGAGCAAACCTCAACGCCATCATGGGTAAGGTGAAACCGGGTGACATGGGGTTCGATATCGTTCATCTGAACCTTCACAAGACGTTTTCCACACCACATGGCATGGGTGGACCCGGCTCAGGACCCGTCGGCGTGAAACGCCATCTTGTCGACTTTCTTCCGTTTCCAAATGTAGAGAAAGAAGGAAATCTTTACAGACTCACCGTCCCGAAGAAGACCATAGGGCGTGTGAGGAGTTTCTTCGGAAACTTTCCTGTTCTCGTCAAGGCTTACAGCTACATCCTGATGATGGGAAGAGATGGCCTTGAAAAAGTCAGTGAGATGGCCGTTTTGAACGCAAACTATTTGAAGAAAAAGATCTCCAGATTCTTGAAGGTACCCTATGATGGCTTTTGCATGCACGAATTTGTAGCCAGTGCCGAAGAGGTGTTCAAAAAAACAGGAGTCAGAACCTTGGACATCGCAAAGCGGATTCTGGACTATGGAGTCCACCCACCAACGGTGTACTTTCCGCTGATAGTACCAGAAGCCCTCATGATAGAGCCAACCGAAACGGAAAGCAAGGAAACACTGGATAGGTACGCAGAGATTCTCGAAAAAGTGATCAAAGAAGCGTTCGAAAATCCGGATGTTCTGAAAAACGCACCTCACAGGACTCCCGTTCGAAGGGTGAACGAAGTGCTCGCCTCGAGAAAACCTGTTTTCAGATGGAGGGGAAAGTATGAAGCGGGTGATCGAAACCAGCAGGGCACCTAAGGCCATAGGTCCCTATTCTCAGGCGATAGTTGTCGGTAACATGATGTTCGTCTCCGGACAGATCCCCGTGGATCCCGAAACGGGCGAGATCGTGGAGGGTACGATCGAAAAGAAAACAGAGAGGGTCCTGGAAAACCTGAAGGCGATCCTTGAGGCCGGAGGATTTTCCCTGGAAGACGTGGTGAAGGTGACGATATTCACCACCAGTATCGAGTTCTTCTCGAAGGTCAACGAGGTGTACTCGCGTTACTTCTCTTCACACAAACCCGCCAGATCCTTTGTGGCGGTTGCTCAGCTTCCAAAGAACGTGGAAATAGAAATAGAGGCCATAGCCGTGAAGGAAGGGGAGTGAGGGATGTATCTTCAGGATGTGATAATGAAACTGAACGAGTTCTGGGCTTCCAGAGGGTGTCTTCTTGAGCAACCGTACGATCTGGAGGTGGGGGCGGGGACCTTTCATCCTGCAACCTTCTTCGGTAGTTTGAGGAAAGGTCCATGGAAGGTTGCCTACGTTCAGCCCAGCAGAAGACCGACCGATGGAAGGTATGGGGAAAACCCGAACAGATTGCAGAGATACTTCCAGTACCAGGTGATCATAAAGCCTTCCCCCGAGAACTCCCAGGAACTCTATCTTGAATCACTGGAATACCTGGGAGTGAACCTCAGAGAGCACGATATCAGGTTCGTGGAGGACAACTGGGAATCTCCTACGCTTGGTGCCTGGGGTGTTGGCTGGGAAGTGTGGCTGGATGGTATGGAGATCACGCAGTTCACCTACTTCCAGCAGATAGGTGGAATCTCGCTCAGGGAGATACCCCTTGAGATCACCTATGGACTTGAGAGAATCGCCATGTATCTTCAGGGAGTCGACAACGTTTTTGAAGTGAAGTGGAACGAGCACGTAAAATATGGAGATGTCTTCCTTGAAAACGAAAGGGAGTTTTCCTTCTTCAATTTCGAAGAGGCGAACGTGGAACTTCTGTTCAGACACTTCGATGAATTTGAGAGTGAGTTCTACAGGCTCATAGAAAAAAAGCTATATCTTCCCGCTTACGACTACGTTTTGAAGTGTTCCCACACCTTCAACCTTCTGGACGCTCGAGGGGCGATAAGTGTATCCCAGAGACAAACGTACGTGAAGAGGATTCAGGCGATGGCGCGAAAGGTTGCAAGAGTTTTCCTGGAGGTGCAAGAACATGAGAACAGCCCTGCTTGAGGTTGGACTCGAAGAACTTCCAGCGAGTGAATTTTATAACATCCTGGAACAGCTCGAAACGAGAACAAGGGAGTTGTTGAAAGCGAACAGGATCCAGTGCGATTCGATAGAGGTGTTCGTCGGCAGCAGACGGTTTGGTGTGCTCCTTCGTGGTCTCCCAGAAAAGCAGGAAGGTTTTGTGGAAGAGAAGAAAGGACCTCCGCTGAATGTGGCTTATGACTCAAAGGGTGCTCCCACCAGGGCGCTGGAAGGATTTTTGAGAAAAAACAACGCCACCTTTGAGGATATCATAGAAAAAGATGGTTATGTCTACATATCGAGGAAAATAGAGGGAAAGGCTGTTGAAGAGGTACTTCCTGAAGTCTTTGAAGATCTCGTGATGGGAATGAGTTTTAAAAAGCCCATGAGATGGGGAACAGGAGAGTACGAGTATGTAAGACCTGTTCACTGGATCGTTGCCATGCTTGACGACAGGGTTTTAAACCTCACTCTCTTCGGTCTCAGGGCTTCACATGTTTCCTATGGGAAAAGGTACCATTCTGGTGCTCTGAAGATAAACACTCCGGAGGAGTACTACGAAGTTCTCAAGTCGGGATACGTGATGGCTTCTCACGAGGAAAGAAAGAAAAGTGTTCTAAAGCAGCTGGAAGATTTTGAAAGAACCTATGGAATGAAGGTCGAACGTGATGAAGCTCTTATCGCTGAAATCGTTGCGATGACAGAGTATCCGAGGATTCTCGTGGGACAGTTTGACCAGAAATATCTCGAGCTTCCAGAGGAAATCATCGTCACGGCTGTGAAGCATCATCAGAGGGCCTTTGTTGCTCATAAAGACGGATTGACAAATTTCTTCGTGGCCTTTCAGGATGGTCCTCAGTCTTCTGAGAACGTTGTCAAAGGGTATGAACGTGTGATAAACGCCCGTCTGGAGGACGCCCGTTATTACTTCCACAAGGATCTGGAAATGTCTCTTGGAGAGATGAATGAAAGGCTGAAGGGCATCGTGTTTCAGGAAAGACTCGGCACACTGTACGATAAAGTGGAGAGGATTGTGAAGATCTCCAGAAAGATATGTGGGGAGCTGAAATTTCCCGAAGATTTCACTGAAAAGGTGCTGAAGGTAGCATCGCTGTGCAAAGCAGACATCGCTTCAAAAGTGGTGTACGAATTCCCAGAACTTCAGGGAGTCATGGGAAGAATCTATGCTTTGAAGGAGGGAATGGATGAAGAACTTGCGTTTGCCATCGAAGATCATTACTCTGAGAACCCAGAAACCGTGATAGGGTCAGTGTTGGGGATGGCGGATAGGCTGGACACCATCGTGGGCAATTTTGCGATAGGGAACATCCCCACAAGTTCGAAGGATCCGTACGGATTGAAGGGTAAGGCGGACACTGTTTTCAGGATAGTGAGGAAGAACGAATGGGATGTCTCACTCGAAGAACTTCTGAACTTTGCAGCGTCCCTGGTTGGTTTCCACCTTTCCAATGACCTGGAAGAATTCTTTTCAAGCAGGTTCTACCAGTTCCTCATCAACGAGATCGGGGTATCCTACGATGTCGCAAGGGCAGTGAATCATCTGTGGAAAAAGCCCCTGAGAGGCACGCTCGCGGCGGAGGCCCTTCAGAATATATCAGAGAGACCGGAGTTTCAGGATCTGTTCGTTGGATTCGAGCGTGTACACAACATAACGAAGAAACACGATTCCAGGGAATTCGATGGTGCACTTTTTGAGAAAGAAGAGGAAAAGAGACTGATGAACAAGTTTTTCGAGGTGAAGGAGAAGGTTCTAAAGGCTCTGGAAAGGCTGAACTACGAGGAGGCACTCCAGTACCTGATAGAGTTGAAACCTTACATCGATGAGTACTTCGACAACGTCTTCGTGATGGTAAACCGGGATGATCTGAGGATGAACAGACTGGGATTCCTGAAGAACATCGACGACCTTTTCATGATGATAGGAGACATGTCACATCTAGTCAAGAGAACGTGAAGAAAGTTCAAAAAGCCTCTGGACGGTTTCTTCGAAAGAAGATTTCTCGAAGATCCCCTGTCTCAAGAACGCGTTGATATCCTCTTGCATTTCAATCGCTTTGTCGACAAGAGGGTTGGTTCCTTTTTTATAGGCTCCTATCTCTATCAGGTCTTTTGCCGACTCGTAAGAGGCAAGCAAAGATCTGAGGCGGTTCGCCGCCTCTTTGTGTTCTTCCGAAACCACGTCGTTCATCAACCTGCTCACACTCGCCAGCACGTCGATTGCCGGATAGTGATTCGATTCTGCGAGTCTCCTTGAAAGAACGATGTGGCCGTCCACGATGGATCGAACCGTATCGGATATGGGTTCGTTGAAGTCGTCTGCCTCAACGAGGACCGTGTAGACGGCTGTTATACTCCCTCTGTCTGAGTTTCCCGCTCTTTCGAGTATCTTTGGAAGTCCAGCAAACACACTGGGAGGATAGCCCCTGGTGGTCGGGGGCTCTCCTATGGCAAGGCCGACCTCTCTCTGTGCCATGGCCCATCGGGTGAGTGAATCCACCATCAAGAGTACGTCGTAGCCAAGATCCCTGTAGTACTCCGCTATGCTGGTGGCCGTGAGAAGGGATTTCACCCTGGCGAGGGCCGGTTGATCGGAAGTGGAAACCACGAGTATGGAGCGCTTCAAACCCTCCTCACCGAGGTCTCTTTCTATGAATTCCCTGACCTCTCTTCCCCTCTCTCCAATCAGTGCAAGCACACACACGTCTGCCGTTGTGTTCCGTGCGATCATACCAAGGAGCGTGCTCTTTCCAACTCCACTACCTGCGAATATCCCGATTCTCTGCCCTTTCCCTATGGTGATGAAGCCATCGATCGCTCTGACACCGACTGAAAGAGGATCTTTTATTCTTTTTCTTTTGAGGGGATGAGGTGGTGAGTTTGTCAGGGGGTATCGCGCTTCCGGGACGAAAGATCTTCCATCGAGTGGTCGGCCCAGTCCGTCGAAGATTCGGCCTATCATGTTTCTGCCCACACCGATTTCCAGGACTCTGTTTGTTCTTATCACCTCGCAGCCCATCTTCAGTCCGGAAACGTCTTCATAGGGCATCAGAACGACATTTCCTTCTTTGAAACCAACAACCTCTGCCAGGGCGTTCTTTCCGTTCTGCAGGGAGATCTTGCACATCTCTCCCAGAAACGCATCGGGTCCGTGTGATTCGACGGTGAGACCGACAACGCGTGTCACTCTTCCGTTGAAGCGATTGAAGTCCTCTTCAGTCAGCCTTTTCTTCAATTCTCTGAGAAGGTCTTTCAAAACCCACCACCTCTTCGAATATGTCCTCGACCAGTTTCCACTGGTAGGAGAAAGTCTTGTCCAGAACACCGTACTCCGTTTCGAGTATCACTCCGCCCTTTTCGACGTTGGGATCCGGTATCACCTGTTTGCCCTTCAGCTCTTTCAAATCGACTTTATCCAGATCCTCCGGGTGTATTTTTATCTTCACATTCTCGATACCGGCTACCTTAGAAAGAGCGGACCTGAGTTTTCTCACCACCACGGACTCGTCCATTTCTTTCTCGAGAATCTTTCTGAACAGCACCCTGAGAACCTCAACGATGTCGGGAAGGATCTCCTCCAGTTTTTGATGGATCTGCATTTGAATCTGTTTTTTCAGCGAGAGAATGTACTCGGAGAACTTCTGTTTTTCTTTTCTCTTTTCTTCTAGAAGCCTTTCCACTTCGAGTTTCAACCTCTCCGCTTCTTCTGAAGCGCTCTTCAATATTTCTTCTGCCCTTTTTTCTGCCTCTTCTACTATCTTTCGGGCCTCTTCCCGGGCCTGGGAGATGATCTGCTCTTTGATCCTGTTGAACTGTTTCCTTGGATCTTCTTTGACCTCTCTGGACTCTTTGGACTCTTTTTCCTCTGTTTTGATCTTTTTTGGAAGGTCTATGTAGAATATCTCATCTTTTCTGAGAAGCATACTACATGATCAACTCCTCTCCACCGCCCCTTGCTATTACGATTTCTCCTGCCTCTTCGAGTCTTCTGATCACGTTTATGATCTTTTGCTGGGCTTCTTCGACGTCTTTTATCCTCACGGGGCCCATGTATTCCAGTTCGTCTTTGAGCAATGCGGCTGCCCTCTTGGACATGTTTCTGAAGATCTTCTCCTTCAACTCGTCTGAGGCACCCTTCAGGGCGAGAGCCAGATCCCGCGTGTCGACTTCTCTCAGGACAAGCTGGATCGATCTGTCATCGAGTTTGAGGATATCTTCGAACACGAACATCCTCCTTCTTATCTCGTCGGCGAGTTCGGGGTCTTCCTGAGCCAGTTTGTCCATGATCTTCTTCTCCGTGCTTCTGTCTATGTTGTTCATGATCTCAGCGGCGGTGTCCACCCCTCCCACCTTGCTGAAAGTCTGGCTCACAAATCCGGATATTTTCTTCTCGAGGTTTTTCTCGATCTCCTTCACAACCTCCGGTGAGGTTCTCTCAAGAAGGGCGATTCTCTTCAAAACCTCACTCTGCAGATTCTCCGGGAGGGCTCCCAGTATCTGGGCAGCGACTGGTGGATCAAGATAGCTCAGAACGACCGCTATGGTCTGAGGGTGTTCTCCCTGAAGAAAGTTCACAAGTTGGACAGGATCCGTGTCCTTTATGAAACTGAAGGGCTTCACCTGAAGGGAGGCAGTCAGTCTTTCTATGATTTTTCGGGCCTTTTCTGGTCCGAACGCTTTTTCCAGCACTCTCTTTGCGTACTCTATACCACCCTCTGAGATCATCTCCTTTGCCTTGGCAAGATTCAGAAACTCCTCTAACACCTGTTTCTTTTCTTCCTGGGAGACTTTACCTATGTTTGCTATTTCCACCACTAACTGTTCTACCGTTTCCTCATCAAGATGTTTCATCACCTGAGCGGCTTTCTCCGGACCAAGCGCCACCAGAAGAACGGCTGCCTTTCTCTTCCCATCCAGTTTTCTTTCGGGCATGATATCATCCCCTCTCGAAGAACCACAGACGGACTATCTCAGCGATATCGGCGGGTGATCGGCTGAAAATGTTCTCCAATTCTTCTATGAGTTCCATCAGTTCCTTCTCTTCGGGTGAGAGTTCTTTTTCTTCTTTCATCTCTTCCTGGAGGACTTCCTTTATCTCTTCTTCGAGCTTTCTTCTTCTTTCTTCTGCCAGTTTTCTGGCCCTGATTCTTCGGATCTGTACTATCAGGATGTACATGAGCAAAAAGGTGAGAAAACCAAGGATAGCGATTCCAAGCGAGTACATGGTGAACCTCTTTCTTGCCTGAATCTGCTCCAGTTCCCTCTGCAGGGTTCTTTCAATTGTTCTGTCGAAAGGCAGAAACGCCACCGCAACGCTCAAAGAAGCGGAAGAGGTGACAGAACCGATCCCTTTCTCCACCAGATCGTTTATGACATCGTTCCAGTTGTTGTTGCTTTGAAGAACTGTGGAGGAAGCGTCGATTATGACAGCAACAGAAAGAGATGATATCTCTCCTTCGTGGTTTTGAAGAATCTTCTGATAGATCTCGTTCAGCTCGTAATTGGTGATGGTGTGGGTTCTCTCGTATGTGCTCGTTCCTTCGCCACTTACGGATGGATAGCTGAGTGGAGGTATGTTCGACTCCGTTCCCACTTCACCACCGCTGACAGGCAGATTTTGACTTCTTTCGGTCTCTGTCTCCTGACTTCTGACCAGTCCTTCTCTTCTGGCCGGTGCTTCGTACCTTTTCATTTCTGTTTCTATCTTCGTCCAGTTCAGGGAAACATCGGGAATCACCTCTACCCTTCCTGGGCCAAAAACACTCTCAAGGGCCTTCTTCAACTTGTTTTCGTAGTATTTCTCAAGTTGTTGTTTCAACTCCAGTTTACTGGATGCCAGAAAGGTTTCTTCATCACTTTCCAGCATATCACTGAGCGATCTGGAGTAGTTGTCCACCACTCTCACGTTTTCTGGTTTCAACCCCTCAACGGCTCCCGAGACGAGTTCAACGATTCCTCTTACTTGCTCTCGTGTGAGCTCAGCACCGGGTTCCAGCACAACGAGGACGGAGGCACGTGGTTCAGCCATCTCTCCGCGGACGTAATAGGTGTACTTCGGCAGGACCAGGTGGACCCGGGCGTCTTTGACTCCCCTGATGGTCATGATGCTTCTTTCAAGTTCCTGCTGTAGAGCGATCTGGTATTTCACCTGTTTGTCAAAACTGGTGGCCCCGAACGAGTTTTCGCTGAGTATGGAGAAACCCTGTCTTGTTCCTCCAAGTATTCCCTCGGAAGCGAGTTTCATTCTCAACTCGTAGACGTTGTATTTGTCGGAGACGTAAATGTCTCCACCCGGGGAGACTTTGTAGGGAATGTTCATCTCTTCGAGTTTCTGAATGATCGTTCCCGCCTCTTCTTCGCTGAGGCCGGCAACAAGGAGTCTGTAGTGTGGGGTGGCGGCTATTATTGCAAAGAGAACGATCGATATTATGAGGGCCGCTGCGATGCCCCCTACCAGAAATCTTCTTTCCCGCGGCATGGAGTTCCATAAATCGAAGATCTTCTTCCAGAGATTTTTGATTTGCTCGAAAAGATTCATCCTTCTGTTCACCTCTCGTTAAATTTTACCACGTATGTGGCTGAAGAGACGGCCGGTCTTTGTTATAATTTTCAACATGAAGATCGAGGTCGTCAACGTCACCCATATCTTTTACCGTGGAACCCCTCTGGAAAGAATCGCACTCAGAGATATCGATCTTACGATCGAGGAGGGAGAGTGTCTCCTCGTTGCTGGAAACACCGGATCTGGAAAATCCACCCTCCTTCAGATCATTGCGGGTTTGATAGAACCTACCGGTGGACAGGTGCTGTACGATGGAAGACAGAGAAAGGGTTACGAGGTGAGAAAACACATTGGCATAGCGTTCCAGTATCCGGAAGATCAGTTCTTCGCAGAAACTGTTTTCGATGAGATCGCTTTCGCTGTGCGGAACTTTTACCCCGATGAAGATCCCGTTCCTTTCGTGAAGAGAGCGATGGAATTTGTTGGGTTGAACTTCGATGAGTTCAAAGATAGAGTTCCTTTCTTTCTATCCGGAGGTGAAAAGAGGAGAGTCGCCATTGCCTCTGTGATCGTGCACGAGCCGGACGTTCTAATGCTTGATGAACCGCTTGTGGGACTCGACAGGGAAGGCAAGGGCGATCTTTTGAGGGTGATAGAGAAATGGAAGAAACTTAAAAGAACGGTTGTCATCATCTCGCACGACATAGAGACGGTGATAAAGCACGTGGATCGTGTAGTGTTTCTGGAAAATGGAAGAAAGATCTTCGACGGTTCAAGGGAAGATTTTTTGAGAGAAATCGATGTTCATTACCTCACGACCAGGTTGAGGACGATGAGAAGACTCCTTCTATCAGGTGAAGATCCTTTTTCGATGGGAGATGAAGAGTTGATAGACAGGGTGTATCGGATATGAGGCTGGATGTGTTCCTGAAGATCTCGGTTGTGAAGAGAAGGACCGTCGCGCAAAAACTCTTGAAGGGACAGAAGGTCCTGGTGAATGGAAGACCGGCCAAAGCCTCTTACGAGGTGAAAGACGGTGATGTGGTGGAGGTGTTTCTTCCCACAAAGAAGGTGAAACTGAGAGTGGTGGGAAACGGAGGGTACGAGATTCTCAGTGAGGAGAGAGTGAATAGACCTTCCTGACACCTTCATCGGTTTCAACGAGCAGATGATCCGGCAAGATTTTCAGGATCTTTCCAATCTTTTCCTGGTTGTTTTCTGAAAAGGTAACGATGTCTCCTTCCTTCTGGAGCAAATGCCTTTTCCAGATCCTCGTCAATGCTTCTTTTTTCTTGGTGTATCTTCTAAAAAGCACCCGGGCATTTTTCAGTATCAATTCCAGTAGTTTCATCAGAGGTATTTCCCTGCCGAGGATTTCCTTCAGACTGATCGCCCTCGTTTTCAGTTCGTCTGGAATTTCGTTGTTCACGTTCATGCCCACTCCTACAATTAACGCCAGCGGCTTTTTCCCTTCGAAGATCCCCTCTGTAAGAATTCCTGCGAGTTTTCTGCCGCGTACGTAAATGTCGTTTGGCCATTTTATGTCCGCATGAACTTTGAAGGTCTCCAGTGCCTTCACAATGGCAACGGAAAATACCCTGGTATAGAAGGTTGTGTCTACCTGTTTTCTTGGCTTGAATAGTACGGAAAACCACAGACCACCCCTTGCCGAATACCATCTTCTTTTGTTTCTGCCGTATCCCGATGTTTGCTCCAGAGCAACTACTACCGTTCCACTGGGATACTTCGAGAAATGTTCTTTCAAAAATTGGTTCGTGGAATCTATCGTTTCAAACGAGATGATCTTCTCTCCGATCATTTCGACATCCCTCCGTGCTACAATTCTAACAAACGAAAGGAGGGGTGGTTGTGAGAATCGACCTTGCCATCAAACCAACTCCCGTTCAATTTCTGAGAAAAGTCTCGGCGGAGTACGGATTCGATCTCTACATCAAAAGAGACGATCTCACAGAGCTTCTCGGTTCTGGAAACAAGATCAGAAAACTTGAATACCTGATGGGAGATGCTCTGAAACAGGGGGCAACGACGATTTTCACCAGTGGAGGTCTTCAATCGAACCATGCCAGGGCAACTGCGTACGTTTCCAGAAAACTCGGGCTAAAACCCGTTCTGTTCCTCAGAAAAGGTGAAAAAGTTTTGAACGGAAATCTCCTGCTGGATATGCTCTTTGGAGCAGAAATTGTGGAAGTATCTTCCGAGGAATACGAGAACATCGACGAGATCTTTTTGGAGTACAAAAAAGAGAAAGAAAAAAGGGGAGAAAAAGTCTACATCATACCAGAAGGAGGATCGAACGCCCTGGGCGCTCTTGGTTATTTCAACATGGTGATGGAGTTGAAGGATCAGATCGATGTGGAATCGTTCGAGGCCATCGTCTGTGCTGTGGGAAGCGGTGGAACAATAGCGGGAATCTCGGCAGCTCTTTCCTTCCTGGGCTATCGTGTACCGGTGATCGGTGTGAACGTCACAACGAAAAATGCAGATTACTTCGTTGAAAAGGTGAAGAAGATCGTTAAGGATATGGGGAAACTCGGCGTGGAGGCGAAAGAACCCAGGTTCGAGATAGTGGATTCGTTCAGAGGGCCTGCCTATGCCGTTCCTTCCGATGAAGATGTGAACGTTATAAAGGAGATCGCAACGAAAGAAGCGATCGTTCTTGACCCGGTTTACACCTCGAAGGCCTTCAGAGGAACACTGGAGATGTTCAGGTCTTCTGGAAAGAGGATTTTATTCGTCCACACAGGAGGAATATTCGGCGTGTTCGCGCAGAGCGGGAGGCTGGTATGATGTTCCACTATGCCGTCATCCTGAACTCTCTTGGAGTACTTCTTGGTGCCTTCATCGGCGCCATATTCAAGAAGAAGATCCCACAAAAGCTCCACGAAATCCTTTTCACGGTGATTGGGCTCACCACCCTGGGAATAGGTGTGCGCATGATCATCCAGGGAAACGACTTTCTGTTGATACTGCTCTCGCTCGTCGCTGGAGGAGTTATTGGAGAGCTTCTGAAGATCGAGGACAGAATAGAGAACCTCGGCAGAAGATTCAAAGATTCTCACGGATTTGCGGAGAGTTTCCTTGCGTCTTCTTTGCTTTTCCTTGTTGGTCCGATGACGATCATTGGTTCCATAAACATAGGGGTCTCTGGAAACGCCGAGTTGATACTCATAAAGACGGTCCTCGATACCGTTTCTGCCGTTGTACTCACGGCAACCCTGGGATCGGGGGTATTTCTGTCTGCTTTTTCCGTGTTCATTGTTCAGGGGTTGCTGGTTGTCTTTGCACGAAGTCTCACTTTCCTCACCGGTGACGTCTTCATAGCCGATTTCGTTGGAACAGGAGGAATCATGATACTGGGCCTTGGAATAAGGATCCTCGAATTGAAAAGAGTGAGGGTGGGAAATCTCCTTCCGGCGCTCGTTCTGATACCATTCTTTGACTGGTTGAAGAACCTTTTCTGAATGTGCGGCTAGAAGTGGTATAATTTTCTATGAATAATTGTGAAATTTTTGACGAAGGGGGAAGGTACATGAGGGAAGCAATAGTTGAGATCATTCGGAAGGCGAAAGAATCGGCAGAGGAGAGGGATATCCTGATAAACACCCTTCACGAGATCCAGAAACGCTTCGAAAACTTCATACCACCCGAAGCAGCCGAAATCGTTTCGGAAGAGCTCAACGTTCCCCTCTCAAAGGTTTACGAGGTGCTCACCTTCTACACGATGTTCTCCACGAAGCCGAAGGGAAAGTACGTGATCAGGGTGTGCGAGAGTCTTCCGTGTCACGTGGAAAACGGAAGGGAAGTGGTGAAAGCGCTGAAAGAGACCCTGAAAATAGACTTCGGTCAGACCACCCCAGACAACATGTTCACCTTAGAGATGACGAGTTGTCTGGGGCTTTGCGGTGTGGCACCTGTGATCATGGTGAACGACGAGTACTACGGAAACATGACACCGGAGAAAGTGAAGAACCTCATAAACAGATTGAGAGGTGAGGAAAAATGAAACCGATCACCGTTCTCGTTTCGGTGGACTCCAACAGTGTTCTGATGGGGGCGCGTCACTTTCTCAATTACCTGAGAGATCTGGTCAGAGATCACAATCTATCGGATTTTGTGGATGTGCTGGAAACGGGAAGCATGGGAGTTTATCCTGAGGGTGTGATCGTTTCCATTCTTCCGGATGATGTCTACTACGTTGTGAAGAGTGAAAACGATGTGAAGAGGATCTTCGAAGAACACATATTGAAGGGAAGAAGAATTCCGGATCTTGAAATATCGAGAGATCAGATAAAGGGAACGGTGGAGGTAGAAAGGGTATCGGAAGAAACACGTATCGTCCTGAAGAACGTGGGAGAAATAGATCCCACACGCATAGAAGAGTACATAGCAAGGGACGGATACTTTGCCCTCGCGAAGGCACTTCAGATGAAACCGGAGGAGATAATAGAAGAGATAAAGCGGAGTGGTCTCAGAGGAAGGGGTGGTGCAGGCTTTCCAACGGGCCTGAAGTGGGAGTTCACCTACAAGGCTTCTTCCGATCAGAAGTACGTTCTCTGTAACGCGGACGAGGGAGAACCCGGCACCTTCAAGGACAGGCTCATAATGGAAGGAGACCCGCATTCTCTGATAGAGGGCATGATCATAGCAGGTTATGCAGTTGGAGCGAGAAAGGGATACATATACATCAGGGGAGAGTACTACAGTTCCATCGAGATCCTGAAGAGGGCGATAGAGCAGGCTTACGAATATGGATTTTTGGGTGAAAACATCCTTGGAACAGGCTTTTCTTTTGATCTGAAGATCAGACTCGGTGCCGGTGCCTACGTGGCGGGTGAGGAAACCGCGCTGATAGAGTCCATAGAGGGAAAGCCCGCACGTCCCAGACTGAAGCCTCCATATCCACCGACTTTTGGCCTTTTTGGAAAACCCACAGTCGTGAACAACGTCGAAACCTTCGTGAACGTTCCAAGGATCATCCTGAACGGAGCGGACTGGTTCAGGAAGTTCGGCACAGAATCGTCGCCCGGCACCAAGGTCTTTTCACTTGTGGGGAACGTGGTGAGGAAGGGGATTGTGGAGGTACCCATGGGTGTAACGGTCAGGGATTTAATCTTCAAATTCGGTGGAGGTGTGGAGAAAGGAAAGAGGTTGAAACTGGTCCAAACAGGAGGAAGTGCGGGAACGTTCATAGGTCCTGACAAACTCGACGTACCACTGGATTTCGATTCGTACGCAAAGTACGGTGTTTCTCTTGGTTCTGGTGTCATACTCGTTGCGGACGAGTCACACTGTGCGGTGGATCTCGCACTTACCGTCATGAGATTCTTTGAGCACGAATCCTGTGGTAAGTGCACACCATGCAGAGAAGGCACGAGGATCGCCGTTGAAATTCTCGAGAGAATAAGCAGGGGAGAGGGAAGGAAAGAGGATCTGGATCTTCTCAGAAAAGTGGCAGAGAACGCGGGTGAAACATCGTTCTGTGGGCTTGGCCAGAGCATCCCGGTACCGTTGCTTTCGATCGTCAACAATTTCGAAGACGAGTTCAGAGCCCACATTGAATCTAAAGAGTGTCCCGCGGGCGTTTGTGAATTCAAAAAGAAAAAAGCCACAAGAAAGATAAGTGTCAAGAACAGATAAAGAGGGCGCCAAGAGGGCGCCCTTTCTGTTTGATAAAATTCTACCAGGGGTGCAGTGAATGGAATTTCCAATCGTGATACTGATTGGGTACCTGACGAAGAGATTCTTCGAGAAAGAAACGGGAAAGATCCTGTCAAAGCTGGTGGTGAACTTTACCCTGCCGGCGGCCGTCTTTTACAGCCTGACCACCGCGCGATTTCACTTTTCCAAGTTTGCCTTCACAGCGACTGGGGTGCTGAGCAATCTGGTTTTGATTTCGGTTGCATTGCTCGTCTTTTCAAGAATAGAGGATCCGAGAGTGAGGATTCCCATCGTTTTATCTTTTGTGGGGTTCAACACAGGTTTGTTCATGTACCCTCTGGCCGAAAGCCTTTGGGGAGTCGATTCCGTTGTGAATTACGCTCTCTTCGATCTGGGAAACTCTTTTTTCATATTCGGGGTGGGCAAAGCAGTGGCGGAGAGATCAGGTGTGAAGGGAGTTCTGAAAGTCTTTGAGTTTCCGCCCTTTCTTGTTCTTATGTTGAGTTTGATTCTCAACCAGTTTGGATTTTATCCTCCAGGGATAGTCCTCAAAGTTGCACAGACAATAAAGAACGCCAACGCTTTTCTGGTTTTCTTCCTTGTTGGATATTACCTGAGTTTCAAATCGGTCTTCAGGAAGGCCCGGTTGATAGCGGTGGCGGGTGTTGTGAAGTATCTTCTGGGATTCATCGTGTCTTTTTTTGCGGTAAGGATGTTTACACTCTCATCGTTTGAAAAGATGAACCTGTTTCTTTCTCCGCTTCTTCCATCTGCCATTATGACCCTTGTCTATTCTATAGAGAAGGACTACGATTCCGAACTGGCGAGTGGGTTGATCACCTTTTCCACAATCGTTTCATCGGCTATCATCTTGCTGACAGATCGTTTCTGGGGGTGAGGTTATGTGGTTGATTTTGAGTGACTCTCACGATAACATGAAGGTTCTGGAAAGGGTTGAGAACCTGATCGTTGAGAAAAAGGTGAAGAGGGTATTTCACTGCGGAGATTTCGTGGCACCCTTCGTTCTGGGAAAACTTCTGAAAGAAGGAGTGGAATTTCACGGGGTGTTTGGAAACAACGATGGAGAAGTTCTGCTCCTTCACAGAAGAAGCGATGGAAGGATAGTGAAGCCACCCTCTGTTGTCGAAGCAGATGGTCTGAAGGTGGTGATGATGCACGAACCCATTCTGATAGAAACCATTGCAAATTCCCAGGAGTACGATCTGGTGCTCTACGGTCACACCCATCGAATCGATGTGAGGAAAGTGGGAAAAACCCTGGTTATCAATCCAGGAGAGCTGTGTGGATATCTCACCGGAAGATCGACCGTTTACCTTTTCGATCCAGAAACGCGTGAAGGAGAGTTGGTGGAGCTCTGAAGCGTCTCCACAAACTTCTTTGAGTAGTGAATGATATCTCCTGCTCCAACGAACAAAAACACGGTGTTGTCTCTGGGAACGATAACGCTGTTCAGCCGAGAAAGGTCATCCACAAATTTCGCTTCTTTACCAAGATTCATTAGAGAGTCCCAGATGATCTTCCCGGAGACGTTGGGTCTTTTCTCTTCGAACGCATCGTAGACTTCTGTCACTATCACCTCGTCTGCCAGCTGAAGTGCTCTTGCGAAGTTTCCATCTTCCCTTTCCAGACGTGAATAACGATGGGGCTGAAAGATCACCACGACCTTTTCGTTTTCGAAGACTTCTTTTGCCGTTTGAAGGAGATTTTTTATCTCCTCCGGGGTGTGCGCATAGTCATCGACCACGTATATGTTGTTCTCCGGATCGTGGTAGGATATCGAAAATCTCCTTCGAACACCTGGAAACCTCTCCAGGGCTTTCAGAACTTCTTCCAGGTCGTATCCCAGAGAATCAAAGAGGGCCGTCACCGCCAGAGCGTTCAGTATGTTGTGAAAACCTGGAATCCTGAGTTTCAGTTCTGCGTATCTTTTTCTGTTTTTTTCGATGATTGCCCGCTGCCCGGAGCGGGACGCACTCCTCATCTCCAGTGTGTACATTCCCTTTCTCACACCGAAAGTCACGTTGCCGAGATGCGAGGTGAGTTCGTCTTCGGCGAAGGTGATCACAAGATCTGAGTTTCTGCTGATTCTTTCAAATGCGGCTCTGTACCTTGAGATCGAGTTTGCGTAGTTTTCCAGGTGGTCTCCTCTGGCGTTTGTGATGATCAGATAGTTCGGGGAAAATTCCGAAAAGGTCTCTTCGCTCTCGTCGAGTTCGTACACAACTGGTCCTTTTCCACTTTCATAGTTACCGTGTTCCAGTGAATCCATGATCCCTCCGAGGAACACCGTAGGAGATCTGTTCAGTTCTTTCAAAACGTGGGCGATCATGGCCGTTGTGGTGGTTTTCCCATCCGTTCCTGTGACGGCAAATTCTTCCCTGTTTTCCCGCTTGAGGATCACTTTGAAGTAAGAAAGCCTGTTTTCAACCGGTACGTTCTCTTTCCTTGCGCGGATTATCTCAGGATTGTCTTCGTGAACGGCCGGTGTTTTGACCAGGACATCCGGGTCGAACCAGTTCTCCTCAGAGTGAGGGATGAAAACGGGTATTTTCAACTTTTTTAGATACGTGGTTCTTTCTGTTTCCTCTATGTTGGAACCATAAACTTCATTGCCACTGAAAAATTCATGCAGTGCCAGTGCGCTCATTCCGATTCCACCGATACCAACAAAGTGAATTTTCACCTTATCTCCCCCAGTATTTCTCTCGAGATTATCGTTGCAGGGTTTTCCTTCATCTTCTCTATTTTACCTTTTTTCATTGTTTTATCAATAGCCTCAATTATCTTCTGAGGAGTGGCCTCCTTTTCCCTCACAACGATCGCATAACCGAGCCTTTCAGCTTCCAGGGCATTTTCAAGTTGGTGTGACTCTGCCGAGCCTTCCCAGGGTATGAGAACACCGGGCACTCCATAGTAGATCATCTCACCTATCGTACTCGCACCTGCCCTGGAGATGGACGCGCGTGCCTTTTTCCAGAAGGAAGACATGTTTTCTATGTAAGGATGTGCTGTGACGTTCGGAAACACAGAGAGCCTTTCTGCCCATCTCCGAGATCCCGTAGAGTGGACAAAACGAATACAGGAGATCCTGCGATATACTTCCTCCATCAGACTGTTTATCAGGTCACTCCCCAAACTTCCACCAAGAACAAGGACAAAGTCTTCCAGATCTACCTCCTCTTTTGTTTCTCTCACAGGACATCCAGTGAAGAGAACCCTGTCCTTCCACTCTGTCAGGAACTCTCTTGTTCTCTCGAAAGAGACGAAGATCTTTCTGGCGTATTTCGCCACAGTTTTCACCGCAAGGCCGGGTACCACGTTCTGCTCGTGCAGGAAGATGGGAACTCCCATGTTTTTTGCCGCAAGCCCCACAACTCCTGAAATGTATCCACCGGTGAGAACAATCACATCGGGTTTGAACCGGAGGAGTTCTTTTTTTGCCTTCAAAATCGCGTTGACCACCTTCGCGGCTCGCCAGAAGTTCTTTGGATGGTAGAGTGGCCTGAAAAGGCCTCTAACGTCCAGAGTGACAACTTCGTACTCTGGATGTTCCTGTTTCACGACTTTTTCGTCTATCTTTCCTTTCACAGCGAAGAACAGGACCTTTGTTTCCACATCTTTGGAGAGTGTTTCAAGTATGGCAAGCAAAGGGTAAAGATGTCCGCCCGTTCCTCCACCAGCGGCTGCCACCCGTATCATTCTCTTTCACTCTCCAGGATCATGTTACCGACTATGCCAAACCCTATCATCGTGGCAAGAAGAGAACTTCCTCCATAACTCACCAGTGGAAGTGTTACCCCTGTCACAGGAAAGATTCCGGATATAACACCGACGTTCACCATCACCTGAAGCATGATCAGAATCGCAAAGCCTGAGATGAATGTTTTAACAGAAAGCATAGGCTGCATTCTTGAAACCACTTTCACGAGGCTGTGTATCAATCCGTAGAAGGAGAAGAGAACCACACCAAGGCCGATATAACCAAGTTCTTCTCCAACTATCGCCAGTATGAAATCACTGGTCACAACCGGAACAAAAAGCTTTTCTTCCCCCAGAACAAGACCCTTTCCCACAGCCCCTCCACTTCTTATCGCCTCAACGGCTCTCATCACCTGTTCTGAAACGTTTCCTTTCAGATAGGAAACGATTCTTTGCATCTGATAGCTTCTCAGGATGTTGTCTAAAATCCCCATTCTGTACATGTAGATGAAGGAAATCACACCTATAAGGAAGAACGTCAAAACGTATACACCGCGTGTTTCGGCAACGTAGAGGGTCAGCAAAACGGTGAGGAGAAGCAAAACGAAGGTGCTGAAATCTGGCTCCACGAGTATGAGAAAGAGAAACGGAGACACCAGAAGTAAAGGTTTCAGAAATCCCCTGAACAGACGCTTCATGTACAGTTGGTTTTTTTCAACATACCATGCCAGAAAGAGGATCGTGTATATCTTGACCAGTTCGGAAGGTTGAAAGGAAAAATAGCCAAGGTCGATCCACCTGTGTGCTCCTGTCTCTCCACCTGGAAGAATCAGCACAATCATCAGCAGCACCAGGGAAAGGATATATCCACCCACTATCACCTGTTTTGAAAAGAGAAGTCTATGGTCGGTGTACAGAAAAACCACGAAGAAAGCGAGGGCCACCGTCAGTTTCAGAAGGTGATTCAAGATCACAGAACGCTCACTTGTGGGTCTTATGTAGTCCTGCACCATTTCGAAACTGCTGAGAGCCATAAAGCCAACACACAGAAGAACGATGATAAAGAACACGAGGGATTTTTCGTTCAAGATTCACCCTCCTCTTTTTTGTATCTTTCGAAGATTTCTCTGAAGTGTTCCCCCCTCTTTGCGTAGTTTTCGTACATGTCGAAACTGGCACCGCCTGGACTGAACAGGATCACGTCTCCTTCTTCTGACACCTCGAGTGCCTTTCTAAACGCTTCTTCCAGATCAGAGACAATGCTGTAAGGAACATTACTTAGAAACGGTCTGAGATCTCTGTAGATCTCACCGAACACGATCAGATGTTTTATTCTTGGTCTTGCCCTTTCTATGAACACAGAGTAGTTTTCATTTTTTCCGATACCACACATTATCAAAATGACTCTGTCGAAGTTTGAAAGGGCTCCCAGAACAGCGTGAGTGGAAGTCGCCTTGGAATCGTTGTAGAAGGATCTTCCCTTTATCTTTCCGAGAAACTCCATCCTGTGAGGAAGGGGTTTGAAACTTCTGAGAGAGTCCAGAAATCCTTCCACATCCCCAAAAAGTTCATTATACAGAACGGAAACCGCTAGGATGTTCTCCTTCATCTGGAGTGGATAGGATCCTGGAAGTGGAAAACTTTTTCCCTGAAGAACCAATCTGTTTTCTTCAACGAAGGTGTCCTCTGTCCAGAACGGGATCTTTTTCGGTTTCACTCTGCTCAGGTCTTCCAGAGTCTCTATGTTCTTGTTGTACACGAATGTGTCCTTCTCTTCCTGAAAGAAAGCGGGTTTCAATTTCGAGTTGAGATACTCTTTGAACGAAGAGTGCCAGTCCAGATGATCCTCCGATATGTTCAAAAGTACAAATCTGGAAACTCGGGGTCTTTCACACCAGAAGAGCTGAAAACTGCTCACCTCTAGAACGTAATAGTCGTAATCTTCTCTGAGTGCCTCCACAGCGGGTGTTCCGAAGTTTCCTCCCAGAAAGACCTTCAATCCTCGATGTGAGAGGGCATGGTGCATTAAAGCAGCAGAGGTACTCTTTCCGTTCGTTCCGGTGATACCTATGACCTTTTCTTTGTCCGCTCTGTCCAGAAAAAACTGAAGCTCTGTGGATATGTTCACACCACCTGCAAGCAGTTTTTTGACAATGTCCGAGCGGGGTTTCACACCGGGACTGACGTACACAACGTCACAATCCAGGAGTTTCTCGGTGTTGCCTTCCTCCTCAAAATCAACACCGCACTTTCTCAGATAACTCTTCGTATCGTCATCGAGTCTTTTCTCCTCGCTCACGAAGATCTCGGCTTCCCCATTTTCCAGAAGATAATCCAGAAGCGCCCTGTTGCTCTTTCCGAATCCAAGAAGACCGATCCTCATCCTATCACCCCGAAGACCTCGAGGGCTATCAGAGAAGAAATCAGATTGAAAATGGTGAAGACCGCCACGATCTTTTCTTCCTCCCAGCTGAGAAGCTCGAAATGATGATGAAGAGGTGCCATCCTGAAGATTCTTCTTTTGAAGAGTTTGAAGGACAGAATCTGAAGGATCACGCTCAGTGTTTCAACGACCAGAATCGGGAAAAACACGATCAGGTAGAACTCCGTCTTGGTGAGAACGGAGACGACACCCAGTGTCCCGCCCAGCGCAATGGATCCTGTGTCACCCATGAAGATCCTGGCAGGTTTAGAGTTGAAGATGAGAAACGCCAGAACTCCCGCACTCAGAAGGATGATGATGTTTTCTGAAAAACCCTTCTCTTTGAGAAAGAACCAGTATGGAATGGCTCCACTGATGTAGACCCATCCCGCAAGACCATCGAGCCCGTCGGTCAGGTTCATGGCGTTCGAACTTCCCACGATCACGATCAGCGCAAGTAGGTAGTACCAGGCACCCATTTCCAGTTTGATACCAAAGAAATCGACAGCCGTTTCCGGTTGGGAAAAAGCGATCACAACGGAAGCAGCGGCAATTTGAAGGAGAGCCTTCTGGTATGCTCTTAGACCGGTGGAGTTTTTCTTTGCAATGCTGAGAAAATCATCGAGAAAACCTATGAGAAAGAACAGAAATGCTCCGGTGAGGATCACACCATTTTCTTTTGAAAGCACGCCAAACAAAAGTCCGATCAGGACGAACAGAATGCCTCCCATCGTTGGTGTTCCTTCTTTGTACCCATGAAGATCGGGGCCTTCTTTCCTTATGTACTGCCCCACACTCTTTTTTCTGAACAGGTTTATCAGGAACGGATAGATCAGAAGGTTCAAAAGAAAACTTGCTGCTATCATCCTTTTTTCAGCTCCCTTTCGAAGATCTCCAGAACTCTTTCTATTCTAACCGCTCTGGAGGCTTTGAAGAGCACAGTATCTCCTTTTCTGACTCTCGTGTAGAGATCTCTGGCGATCTCCTCTGCACTGTCTGTTTCGAGCACCTTCTTTCTGGTTTTTATCCACCCTGCCTCGGGTTCAGTTGAAAACACGTACACACCGTCCAGGGCATCGAGCTGTTTTCCTAGCATTTCATGAAATTTTTTCGATTCCTCCCCCAGCTCTTTCATCGCCCCCACAACGGCGAACTTTCTGCCGGGGAATTTGAGAAGCGCTTCTATCGCCATTTGAAAGGCTTCTGGACTGGCGTTGTAGGTGTCGTCGATGATCCTCACTCCCTCCACTTCCTTCACGTTGAATCTTCCCGGAACAGCTTTCAGATTGGATAACTCGAGAACGTCCACTTTCTCTCCAAGGACCTTCATGACACAGAGTGAGGCAGCAAGATTGAGAAGTTGTCCTCTGTTCCAGAATCCCGGTAATTTGATCGTGAAAGATGAACCGAACATCCGGTACTCTGAGATGGTGGAGTTTTCGTAGTACCACCAGTCCTCTAGAACGACATCTCCACCCTTTGTTCCAAAGAACAACACGTTTTCTCTAAGAACTGGCACCTTCTTTCTCAGGTCACCATCGTCAAAGAATGTGACGACAGCGGAGTCTTTCTTCGAATGTTTTACGATCTCGAGTTTGGCTTCCATGATGTTTTCCCTGCTTTTGAAGAATTCCAGATGAGCGCTTCCCACGTTCAGCAAAACGGCCACGTCGGGAGGTGCTATGCTGCACAGATGTGCGATGTCTCCTTTTTTGTTTGCGGCCATCTCAAGAACAAGGATCTCCTCTCCACCGTACTCGTTCAGTATAGAAAGGGGAAGGCCATACTCCGTGTTCATGTTGCCGGGGGTTTTGAAAACGTTTCTTCTTCTCTTCAGAAGTTCGTAAAGTATTTCCTTCGTTGTTGTTTTTCCGTTCGAGCCCGTTATTCCAATTATCGTTTTCGGAGAGTCGTTCAATTTCAGGCGGGCAAGTTCTGCCAGCGTTTCCACCGTGTTTTTGACAAGAACAATTCTGTCCGAGTGTACTACTGCTCTCTCTGCTATGACAGCATGAGCTCCGCGCTTCAGAGCCTCATCTATGAAATCATGACCGTCGAATCTTTTTCCTTTCACAGCAACGAAAACGTCTCCTTCCTTTACCTCTTTTGAGTTCAAAACGAATCTTCTTCCAAGGAGTTCCTTCACTGGACGAACTTCCTCCCCCTTAACTTTTCTCTCAGTATCTCTTCGATCACCTCTCTATCGTGGAACGGGATCTTCTTTTCGTCATCTATTATCTGGTATCTTTCATGACCTCTTCCAGCGACGACAACGGTGTCCCCCCTGTTTGCTATCGTGAGGGCTGTCTCTATGGCTTCCTTTCTATCGAAGAGCACAAGATAGGGCTTGTTTTTGTCCACCCCTTTTATCAGATCCTCCATTATTTGCTCTGGATCTTCACCTCTTGGATCGTCCGTCGTCAGTATCATCACATCTGCTAACTCAGAAACAACTCTCGACATCATGGGGCGTTTGCCTCTGTCGCTGTTTCCCCCCGCCCCGAACACAACGATCACTCTTCCCTTAGATATCTTTCTGACGTTTTTTAACAGTTTCTCCAGGGCATCCGGTGAATGGGCAAAGTCAACGATGACGTTGAAGCCCGATTTTTTTGCTGCCTTCACGACCTCAAATCTTCCTTCAACCCCCGTGAAACTCTCCAGGGATTCGGCGAGTTCTTTTGGATCGAACCCCAGCTGGTGAAGGGCGGCTATGGCCGCTGCTGCATTGTACGCGTTGAAATCACCGATGGCTCTTGTGAAAACCTTCAGAAAGCCATCCGGTGTTTCCAGTACGAAAGATGTTCCCTCCCAACTCACTTCGATGTTCCCCAGTCTGTAGTTTGCATTTCTGGATGTGCCGAAAGTGACCTTCCTTACCCTTCGATGAAGGGCATCGGACAAAGATTCGTTCAGAACGGCAAAACCATCGTCCTTCAAAAGATCAAACAGATGGAGTTTGGCCTTCAGATAATTTTCGAAAGTTCCGTGGAAATCCAGATGATCACGTGATATGTTGGTGAAGATACCAACGTCGAACCTCACACCCTCCACTCTCTTCTGTACGAGTGCGTGGGAAGACACTTCAAGGGCAAAGAACCTTCCTCCACCGTCTTTGTTTTCTTTCATTGCGGAGAGAACGGTGATTGCATCGGGAGTGGTGATGTCTTCGTAATAGGTTTTTCCAAGAACGTTCTTTAACACTGTGGTGAGGGCGCTCCCTTTCACTCCCATCGATGTGAGCATGTGATAGATCATCAACGTTGTGGTCGTTTTTCCGTTCGTGCCCGTGATTCCGAAGGTGAGAGTGTCCTTCCAGGGATCCTCGAAGAACAGGCTCGCCAGCTTTGCTTCAAAATATCTCGAATCGAAGACCAGGATGCTTGGAGCATCAAAATTCACTTCTCTTTCCACCACAACGGCCACGGCTCCCTTTTCGATAACCTCTGGAATTATCTCATGGGAGTCGAACTTTTCTCCCTTTCTGCAGATGAAAAGATCTCCTTTCTTCACCCTGGAAGTGTGGTTGGAGATTCCGGAGATTTCCAGATCCATAGGGGCGTTGACCTTCAGAATTTGATCTTTCAAAATCGAAGCGATTGTTGATATAGTCATTATTGAACCACCCCTGAAGGAATTCTAACACCTTATTTAAAACTTTTCCAGGGAGGTGAGATTATGATAGTAACCTATCATCTGGAGAAATGGCAGGACAGGGAAATCATCAGACTGGAACTGATGGAGGGAAAATTCAAAGGAGTCTCTTCAATCGTTCCAGAAAGAAGTCTGGGAGAGAACTACAAGATAGTGGTTGCCGTGCTGGAAGAGTACGAAGGATTTCTGAAAGAAGCAAAATCCGCGCAGATATTCGGTCTTTTTGAGAAACTCGAAGAGCATTTTCCAGAACACCCCAAGGTGCTTTTTTCCCTTTCCTGTGCGATGCTGGATCTTTTCTCCAAACGCTACGGCGTGAGTTTCGAAGAGATGCTCGACGTACCGGAACGAACAGTTGAAGAAGTGGAAAGAGCAGATGTCCTGGTGTTTCCAGAGGCGGTAGGTCATGTCTTCAGGGTGGCGGGTTTTCTGTCCGCCATGAGGAGTGTCGGAGAGAGGGTTTTCCTCGTCATCAGAGAGTATCCCGATCCCGTTACCAATTCTATCCTCAACCTTTTGAAAAAACTCTCCAACGGTTTCGTTGAGGGAAGCTGGGGGTGATAGAATTTCGATGAGGAAGAAGAGAGGTGAAGAAGATGAGAGTGCTCGGTTTGATCCTCGCTGGTGGAAAGAGCGACAGGTTGTGGCCTCTGACGAAGGTCAGAGCAAGTGCTGCCGTTCCTGTTTTCGGGAAGTACAGGGCGATAGATTTCACGCTGAGTAACATGGTGAACTCCGGTATCAGAAAAGTCGGTATCCTGACCCAGTACAACCCAAGAAGCCTCATGGATCATCTGGGGGCCGGGAAGGAGTGGGACCTCGATAGGAAAAGCGGTGGTCTCTTCATCCTCCAACCCTACGTTGGACCGAACAGAGAAGTGTGGTACAGGGGAACGGCGGATGCCATCTTTCAGAACATGACCATCTTGAGGCGAGGAGAAGAAGATCATGTTCTCATAGGATCGGGCGATCACATCTACAAGATGATCTACAAGGATATGTTCAACTACCATCTCAAAAAAGGAGCGGACATCACACTGCTTGTAAAAGAACTAGATGAGACATACAATCTGAGCGAGTATGGAATCGTACAACTTGACCAGGACATGAGGGTTGTGGAGATAGAAGAAAAACCCGCAAAACCGAAGGGGAACATTGCGTTTCTCGGAGTTTATTTTCTCAACAAGGAGCTTCTCAAAGAACTTCTTTACGCAACCGTTCCACAGGGAAAGTACGATCTTCTACTCGATGTGGTGATCCCAAATCTGGACAAATTGAAGGTGTACGCTTACAGGTTCGATGGATACTGGAGGAACGTGAAGAAAGGAATACGAGAGTACTACAGAATAAACATGGACATCTTGAAAAAGGAAGTCCGTGATGAACTGTTCTACAAGAACGGCAAGGTGTACACGAAGCTGAAGGATCTTCCACCTCCAAAGTTCACTTCGACCGCCGTTGTGGAGAACTCTCTGATAGCCGATGGAAGCGTGATCGCTGGTACTGTGAGAAATTCTGTTGTGTTCAGAAACGTCAGGATAAAGGTTGGTGCCGTCGTGGAGAACTCGATAATCATGGAAAACACGGTCGTGGAGGAAGGTGCGGTTCTGAGGAACGTGATAATCGATAAGAACTGTATCGTACGGGAAGGACGGGTCGTGGAAGGCAGTGGTGATCTTCCCGTTTTCGAGAAAAGGGCTGTTCTGTGAGGTGAGATATCATGGGAAACGTAGTTGCAATGATCCTGGCAGGTGGGCAGGGAACGAGGCTCGGTGTTCTCACTGAAAGGATAGCAAAACCCGCTGTACCGTTTGGTGGGAAATACCGCCTAATAGATTTCACACTGAGCAACTGCGTGAACTCTGGTATATACAGAGTTGGAGTACTCACGCAGTACAGACCACACGTTCTGGCAAAACACATAGGAATAGGTAGACCCTGGGATCTGGACAGAAAGGATGGAGGAGTGGAAATCCTGCCACCTTACGTTGGAAGAAACGAATCTGACTGGTACAAGGGAACGGCGAACGCGGTGTATCAGAACCTGGAGTTTCTGGAAGAAAACGATGCAGAGCTCGTTCTGGTTCTATCCGGTGATCACGTCTACGCCATGAACTACAACGACCTGATAGACTATCATCTGTTGAAAGGAGCAGACGGTACGATAGCCTGTATGGAGGTGCCGCTGGAGGAAGCGAGCAGATTCGGTATCATGATAACGGACGTCGAAGGGAGAATCGTGGACTTCGAGGAAAAACCACCAAAGCCTCGCTCAAATCTTGCTTCCCTTGGAATCTATGTGTTCAACTACGAATTCCTGAAAAGGGTCCTCATAGAGGACGAAAACGATCCGAACAGTTCGCACGATTTCGGAAAAGATGTGATACCGAAGATTTTGAGGGAAAACAAAGGGTCCCTCTATGCGTTCAGGTTCGATGGATACTGGAGGGATGTGGGGACCATCAGATCTTACTGGGAAGCAAACCTGGAACTCGTACTTCCCGTTCCTCCCTTCAACCTTTACGATCCAAACTGGAGATTCTTCACTCACTCTGAAGAGATGCCTCCAGCGTACGTGGCACCAGAGGCAAGAACTTCCACTTCCCTTATCAGCGAGGGTGCAGAGGTGTACGGAGAAGTCACCAATTCTGTGATCTTTCAGGGAGTGAGGATCGGGAAGGGTACCGTCGTGAAAAACTCGGTGATAATGACGAGGACAGAGATAGGAGAAAATTGTTATCTGGAAAACGTGATAGTGGCAGAGAACGTTAAGATAGGAAACAACGTGAAAATGGGAGTGGGTGAGGACGCCAAGAGCAAACTTGACCCCAAGATCTACACGGGACTTTTGACGGTGGTGGGAATGAATTCAACGATACCGGACGACGTGGTAATTGGGAAAAACTGTGTAATAGGCGTTGGTGTGAAACCCGAGGATTTCAAAACAAAAAAACTGGAGTCAGGGGATTTTGTTCTACCCAGGGAGGAATGATGGGTGGATCTCTATTTTGTGAAGTTCAGGGCGATCTCGAAGCTGACATCCGAAGTCGTCCAGGGTTATTTTCTCGGAAAGCTAAACCAGGTTCCTGAGTACGACTTCTTCGTTGTCCCTGGCCGATACGCAAGGAAGTACTCTGTCGACCTCAACGGAAGCTTCGAGGATTTTCTCGAAGATTTCAGAATAAAAAAGGAAAAAGCACTGGTGGAAGTTGCGGAGAGCCCTACTCTAACGGACGAGTTCTTCGACTTCTGGTTGATACAGTCCAGAAGGCAGAACCTGCGCCTCATTGGAAGCGAGCTGTTCAGGCTCACCGAAAATGGCGACCACGAAGCCTTGAGGGTGTTCATCTCCGATATCCTGAGAGAGTGGTCTGAAAAGGTCGATGTGGAAGTTGTCGCCACCCCATTGAATTTCGAAGACGTGTCTCTTGAAGCGGTGAAGCAACACTTTGAAGAGCTCTCTACGGAGGCGGTGTTCAGTGTCTTACAAAGGGAAGACCTCAAAAACCTCCCTGAGATCTTTCCCGTTCTCGACCCCCTGAACGGTGTCACCATAAAGGAGATAGACGTTGAAGACGTGGTGGATTTTGTGATCCTCAACTACGGGAATGGTGGTGTTTCCGAAAAATTCAAGAATTTTCTCAAAGAGAGGTTTGGAACAGAGAATGTGGCAAGTCTTCCAGGAAAGTTGATATCGAAAGAACTCATAAAAACGAAAAGTGGCAACTTTTACCTTCTAAAGGTAGAATTCGACGAGGGCATCTACGGAAAGGCCATAGTATCGCCAAACTTGAAGATAAAGTACGGTGAAAACAGGGTGAAGACTTCCGATGAAGAATGGATGGAAAAAATCGGAGAGATACTGGAGGGGGAAAAAGCATCAAAGGAGGAGAAAAAACCGCCTTCAAGAAAGTACGCACAACCTGTACAGGCGGTGACGAGTTCGGATTTCTTCCTGGCTTTTGTTCTGGCTTTGCTCGTGATGGGGATACTTCTGATTCTGTCTTATCTTCTGTTCAGTTAGGTTCGTTGATTCTCGAAACTCTCTTCGCTTTGCTCATTGTGACGATGGCCTTTTTGATGGTTTGTAGTGTTTCAGTTCAGGCCAGAAAAAGGTTCGTGTTGTACAGAGAACGGGAGATCGCAAAAAGAACAGCAAAGGGTGTTCTAATGAGGATCGAAGCAGGTCAGACTGTTCCCGGAGCGTACAACGGCTTCGAAGTGTCTGTGAGGGACGGTTTCATATATCTGAAAAAATCTGGGAGAGTGTACAGGTTCGAGGTGGAGCAATGATACTGAGGGCCTCAGCAGGAACACTTCAGAAGTTGGAAGGGAAAACCGCCTTCAGCATGGACACTGCTTATCTCATGCTCGGTGAGAGGTGTGTGTACAATTGTCTTTACTGTTCCCAGGCAAGGTCCTCTACTTCCCCCTCACATTTCCTCTCCCGGGTTGTCTGGAAAGAGATCTCCGGTGATCTTCTCGACAAACTGAACGTTCATTTCAAAAGGGTGTGTGTTCAGGTCGTTTCCCAGCCAGGTTACAGAAAGGCACTTCGTTCCATCGTTCCAAGGTTCACGATACCTGTCTCCCTGAGTGTAAGGCCAGTCAGTTTAGAAGAGGTGGCAGAGTACTTCGAACTGGGAACCGATAGAGTGGGAATCGCCGTGGACGTTCCGAGAAAAGATCTCTTCGAGAAAATCAGGGGTGGAAACTACGAAAGACACCTTTCCATCCTTGAGAAAGCCTCGGAGATGTTTCCGGGGAAGATCACAACGCACGTCATAGTGGGACTGGGAGAGAGCGATAGAGATATCATCGAATTTTTCCTCTGGACAAAGGAGAGAAAAATCACGTTCTCTCTTTTCGCCTTCACACCCATAAAGGGTACCGCTCTGGAGAAGAAAGAAAGGCCCTCCCTGGAGCGTTACAGAAGGATTCAGCTTTCGACATATCTTTTGGAGAAGGATCTGATAACACTGAAGGATATCATTTTTGATCAAAATGGTAGAATAATTGACGTCAGATGGTCCGGTGAGTTTCCAGAGGAGGCATTCAGAACCAGAGGCTGTCCACATTGTACACGCCCTTATTACAACGAAAGCCCGAAGGGACCGGTTTACAACGTGCACTGGAGGTGAAAGCGTGCTCACTTTCAAAGGAGGGGTACATCCTCCACAGTTGAAAGATTGGACGAAGGAAAAACCAATCGAGAAGATGCCACTTCCTCAGAAGGTCTACGTTTTTCTACTGAACCATGCGGGAAGTCCCTCCAAAGCACTGGTTTCACCCGGCGATGAGGTGAAAACGGGACAGATCATAGGAGAGCCAGATGGTTTCATCTCGGCCTACCTCCATTCTCCTGTGACAGGAAAAGTGATCGAGATAAAAAAGATTCTTCATCCAGTCGCTGGAAAACCCGTTGAAGCTGTCGTGATTGAAAGGACCTCCGATGACGAATGGGTGAGGCTAGAAACAGGTGATTTCGAACGCATGTCGAAAGAGGAGATACTGGATGTCATCAAAAAGGCAGGGGTAGTTGGACTCGGTGGAGCCATGTTTCCCACCCACGTGAAACTCTCACCGCCTCCTGAGAAGAAGATAGACACCCTGATCATCAACGGTGCAGAGTGTGAACCCGTCCTCACAATAGATCACAGAATGATGCTGGAGAGGGCAGAAGACATACTCCAGGGAATTTTGATCATGATGAAGGTGCTGGGAGTTCAAAAAGCAGTAGTCGGAGTGGAAAACAACAAAATGGATGCTTACAATCACTTGAAAAAGGTCTTCAAGGGATATCCTGTTGATGTGGCGCTTCTCAAGACAAAGTACCCTCAGGGGGCAGAAAAGCAGCTCATATACGCTATCACGAGAAGGAAGGTCCCAAGGGGCGGTCTTCCCATGGACGTTGGGGTGGTCGTTCAGAACGTTGGAACCTGCGTTGCGGTGAAAGAAGCGGTCGTTGATGGAAAACCCCTTGTGGAAAGAGGCATGACGGTCAGCGGTGATGCGGTCAGAGATCCGAAAAATCTCATCGTCAGAATTGGAACACCCGTGAAGGACGTCCTCGAGTACTGCGGTGGAATCGATGAAAGGACAGAACGGGTCATTCTGGGTGGTCCAATGATGGGCATCTCTATCACAAGTCTCGATACTCCCGTTATGAAAGGAACCTCCGGAATAACAGCCTTTCTCCCAAGGAAACCCCAGTCTCAGAAACCCTGTATAAGATGTAGTGAGTGTGTTCAGGTGTGTCCGATGAACCTTCAGCCCTATCTGCTTTATCTTCTTTCCACGAAGAGAAAATACGACGAGGCAGTGGAAAACGGCCTCATGGACTGTATAGAGTGCGGATCATGCACGTACACCTGTCCGTCCAAGATAGAGCATGTGAGATACATAAAACTTGCCAAAACTGTCTATCGGGCCACAAGGAGGGGTAGAAAATGAAGTTGGCGAGCGCCTATGCACCCCATCTTCGGGAAAACGACGATGTGAGAAAGGTCATGATAGACGTTCTCATCGCCCTCTCACCTGCCGTTGTCGGAGCGGCCTATTTTTTCGGGTGGTACGCGTTGTTTCTTTGCGTTTCAGGGGCGTTGCTTGGGGAACTCTTCGACATATTCGTCATGAGGTACCTGAGGGGTATAAAGGAATTTGTCCCTGACGGGAGTGGAGCCGTGACCGGATTGCTTCTTGCGATGAACGTGAGTACAAGACTTCCCTTCTGGGCCTTTCTGGTGGGACTTGTTTTCGCACTGGGATTGGGTAAGCACGCGTTTGGAGGTCTTGGACAGAACGTGTTCAATCCAGCGCTCGTTGGAAGGGCTTTTCTTCTCATCTCCTTTCCCACCTACATGACCACGTGGGTTGTACCCGGCGCAGGGTTCTGGAAGTCCCCGGCGGACGTGATGACGGCAGCCACCCCACTTGCCCTCTTCAAAGAACATGGTGTGATCACTTCCTACTGGGATCTGTTCATAGGGAACGTTGGGGGATCTCTTGGTGAAACGAGCGCTCTTCTTCTCCTTGTAGGATTTCTCTATCTTCTTTTGAGAAAGAGAGTTAAGATCTTCATCCCCATTTCTTACATAGGAACTGTTTTTCTGTTCTCTTCAATAGCCTATCTGGTGAATCCGAGATTTGGGGATCCTCTCTTCCATATTCTCAGCGGTGGCCTCATGCTCGGTGCCCTTTTCATGGCCACCGACATGGTGACGAGCCCGATCACCGCAAAGGGTCAGTTGATCTTCGGTGTGGGATGTGGTGTTCTCACCATGGCTATAAGACTCTTTGGGGCGTATCCTGAGGGTGTTTCGTTCTCCATTCTCTTCATGAACGCGCTGGTTCCTCTGATAGACAGATACACCAGACCCCGTATTTTCGGTGAGGTGAAAGAATGAAGGACATCATCAAAACAGGGCTGATTCTCATGATCTTTACGGCCATCTCTGGCCTCTTCCTAGGATTTGTATACGTGGGGGTCAAAGGAAAGATTCAGGAGGCAGACAATGCTGCAAAACTGAGCGCCATCAAATTTGTTCTGAAAGATCCCATCAGTGGTGAATATCTGGTGAACGAAAAAACGATCGAAGAAGTGGTGAAGAAAACTGGAATAGAAACGATCGTTTTGAAAGAGTACAGAGAAGGTACCGTTCTTGGACCGGTTTATGAGTTCAGAACAAACGGTGGAAAAAAGGCGTACGTTCTGTCAGGCTATGCACCGGGTTTCGGAGGGAACGTAACCGTTGTGGCCTGTTTTCTTGAAACTGAAAGCGGCTTGATGCTCAACTCCGTGAGGGTGATCGACTACTCTCAGGAAACACCAGGTCTTGGAGCGAAGATTGGAGAAGAAGAAGTTCAAAAAAGATTCTTTCCCATCCCACCGGAGGGTCTGAAGAATGGACTGAAGGTGGACAAAGATGCCGGTCTTCCGAAGGGGTCTCCAGAGGAACTGAAGCAAAAAGGAATCGTGAAGGTGAGCGATGTCATGACGGGTGCGACCATCACTCCAAGGGCGGTCACGGTGGCTCTGAACCTCATGTACAGGTATCTGACCGAGGAGGTGCTGAAATGAACCGTCTTAAGGAGTTTACAAAGGGTTTCATAAAGGAAAACCCGACATATGTTCAGGTCCTTGGAATGTGTCCCACTCTTGCTGTCACCACGAGTGCGATCAACGGTCTGGGAATGGGGCTTGCCACCACGGCGGTTCTCACCATGTCGAACGTGGTCATTTCTCTCATAAGAAAACTCGTTCCTGAAAAGATCAGAATTCCCATATTCATCGTTGTCATAGCGTCCTTTGTCACCATGATAGATCTTCTCATGCACGGTTTCACCTACGAACTGTGGAAAACGCTGGGGCTTTTCATCCCGCTCATCGTCGTCAACTGTATAATCATGGGAAGGGCAGAGGCTTTTGCTTCAAAACACGGAGTTTTCGACTCTTTCCTCGATGGTCTGGGAATGGGTCTTGGTTTCACAGGATCCCTTGTTCTGCTCGGGAGTGTGAGAGAGTTCTTTGGGAACGGAACGATATTCGGATACGAGATCTGGAAGGTCAAGATCTTCCTGGAAATACTGCCCCCCGGCGCTTACATAACACTTGGACTCCTTTCAGCGCTCTTTTCTTATGTCGGCCTGAGAAGGAAGAAGAGAGGTGAAGCCAAATGAAGGTGTTCTTGCTCTTCTTCTCTGCCATTTTCGTGAACAACTTCGTTCTCGCCAGGTTCCTGGGAATATGTCCCTTCCTTGGGGTTTCCAAGAGGCTGGAAACGGCGACGGGAATGGGTATCGCCGTTACCTTCGTCATGACGGTTTCTGCTGCAATCAGCTGGTTTCTGGACAGACTCCTCATCGCCACGGGTCTGGAATTTCTGAGAACGATCGTCTTCATCCTGGTCATTGCCTCCTTTGTTCAATTCGTTGAACTCTTCCTGAAGAAGTCGAGTCCCGATCTGTACGAAGCCCTTGGAATATTTCTTCCTCTCATCACAACGAACTGTGCAATTCTTGGAATGGTGCTTCTGAACAGTCTCATGAAACTGACCTTTGTTGAGGCCGTCTTTCACGCCCTGGGTTCTGGACTGGGATTTGCCCTTGCGCTAGTGATCTTTGCCGGTATAAGGGAAAAACTCGATCTGTACGATCTTCCAGAATCCTTCAAAGGAACCGCTATCGCTCTGATCACCGCCGGTCTTCTTTCTCTGGCGTTCATGGGTTTCCAGGGCATGGTGAAGCTGTGAGGAGGTGATGGAGTTGGTTGTTCTTTACTCTACACTTCTGCTCGCTATCCTGGGATTTGGATTCGGAGTTTTTCTTGCCTATTCTGCACAGAGGTTCAGGGTGGAAGAGGATCCACGTGTGAAGATGATAGTGGAGGTTCTTCCCGGTATAAACTGCGGTGCCTGTGGGTTTGCCGGTTGTGAAGCCTACGCGAAGGCGATAGTTAAAGGACAGGCAGAAACCAACAGATGTCTTCCAGGAAGACCGCAGGGCGTGGAAGAGAAGATAAAAAAAATACTCGAGGAGCACAAAAGTGACGCCTCTTGAGATAGCTCTACTCGTTCACCACGGAGGGTTCAGATTTTCTGAACTGAAACCTCATCTTGAACTGGAAGACTTTCTGGAAAACTCCGATCCAAAAAAAGCACAGAGGTTTCGAAAAAAGTGTGATGAAGAAGAGTTTGAAAGACAGAAATTCCTCATAGAGAAATACGATGTGAAACTCATCTCTTTCTGGGACGATTCCTATCCGGAGTCTCTGAGAAGAAGCAAGTTTCCACCTGCTGTTCTCTTCGTTCGAGGGGATGACAGTCTTCTCAGAGAAAGCTGTGTAGGAGTTGTGGGAACGAGAAGGCCGACCGGTTATGGAATCAGTGTAACAAAGCGTTTTGTGAGGCTTTTGTGTGAGCGCTTTGTGATTGTTTCGGGTATGGCTCTTGGGATAGACTCTGTTGCCCACAGAGAAACTCTGAAAAGCGGTGGAAAAACCGTTGCGGTTCTTGGAGCCGGGGTGGACGTGATCTATCCAAGATCGAACGAAGGTTTGTTTTACAGGATATTGGAGAGCGGGTGTGTTGTGAGTGAGTACCCGATGGGAACAAAGCCTAGAAAACATCACTTTCCGGCGAGGAATCGTATCATAGCGGGCCTTTCCAAGGTGATCATCGTCACAGAGGCTCCCATAAAAAGTGGTGCTCTGATAACGGCGAAGTTTGCTCTGGAAAACGGAAGGGATGTGTTTGCGGTCCCCGGTGATATAGACAGGAAGACGAGTGAGGGAACGAACTATCTCGTCAGGTCTGGAGCGTATCCCCTCACGGACGAAGAAGACTTGAGACTTTATTTTGGAATTGCCTCAAAAAAAGATCTTTCACTCGAACCGGCACAGAGGACGGTTTACGAATATCTGAAGGTTTCTCCAAAATCTGTGGATGATCTGGTAGAGGAACTGGAATGGGATGTGTCGGAGGTTCTCAGGGTGATCTCTGAACTGGAACTCATGGGCCTTGTTGAATTCACTGGGGGTATCTACAGAACACTGGGGTGATAGTATGCTGGTTCTCACAAGAAAGGTCGGAGAAAGGATCGTGATCGGTGATGATATAGTTATAACTGTTCTTAAAATCGAGGGAAATTCTGTTAAAATCGGAATAGAGGCACCAAAGCATGTGAAAATTTTGAGGGAAGAACTCTACGAAGAACTCAAAAATGAGAACGTAAAGGCAGCCAGCGTATCAAAGGACGATCTCAAGGAGGTATGGAAGAATGATAAAGGTTACAAAAGACCTGGTCCTTCATCTTGAAAATCTGGCAAGACTCGAACTTTCTGAAGAACAGAGAGAAAGCCTCATGAAGGATTTTCAGGAGATACTCGATTATGTGGAACTTTTGAGTGAAGTGGACGTTGAAGGTGTGGAACCGATGTACACACCGGTCGAGGATGTTGCTGAACTCAGAACAGGTGGGCCCAGATTTTTCGAGGGTAGAGATCTCATAAAGAAAAACTTCCCCGAAGAAAAAGACGGTCACATAAAGGTTCCCGGGATTCATCGGTGATGGACTGGAGAGCGGCTGAAGACCTCGCGTGTGACTTTTTAAAAAAGAAAGGATACAGGATTCTGGAAAGAAACTACCGAACAAAGTACGGAGAAATAGACATAATAGCGCGCTGTGGAAAAGAAACCGTGTTCGTGGAGGTCAAAAGTGGGAGAGGAAAGGTGGATCCCCTTGAAAGGATCGATATGAAGAAGGTTCGAAACATAGAGAAAGCGGCAAAACTGTACATGCTTCAGAAAGGATTGAAAGGACCTGTGAGGGTGGATTTTGTGAGGGTAACACCGAAAGGGATTGACCACTTTGAAGGTCTCTGGCTGGGGTGAGAGAGTGAAGATCGTGGCCACCAACAAAAAGGCCTACACGGACTACGAGATTCTTGAGACGTACGAGGCGGGCATCGTTCTCACCGGAACCGAAGTGAAGTCTCTCAGGAACGGTTCAGTCAATTTCAAAGACTCTTTCTGCCGGTTCAAAGATGGAGAACTGTATCTTTTGAACCTCCACATACCACCGTACAGTCATGGCGGAATACACAACCACGATCCAGAAAGACCCAGGAAACTTCTTCTTCACAAGAGGGAACTCAAAAGGCTCATGGGAAAAGTGCAGGAGGAAGGAATCACCATAGTCCCCTTGAAGATATACTTCAACGATAGGGGAATAGCGAAGGTAGAGATAGCCGTTGCACGGGGAAGAAAGAAGTACGACAAGAGAGAGGCGATAAAGAGAAGGGAGATGGAAAGGAAAATAAGAGAGTACATGAAGTACTCCAGATAACTGTGGTATACTCATGAAGAGAAAAAACAGATCCACAGGAGGTCGTGATCATGGCAAAAAGGTGTGAAGTGTGCGGAAAGGCGCCCAGATCTGGAAACAACGTGAGTCATTCCAACAAAAAGACCGGTAGATGGTTCAGACCGAATCTTCAAAAGGTACGAGTCGTGCTCCCGGATGGAACCATCAAGAGAATGCGAGTCTGCACTTCTTGCTTGAAAGCCGGAAAGGTGAAGAAATACGTAGGTCAGGTTTCGGAGGTGTGAGCGGGCGTTTCGCCCGCGTTGTTCATGACAATAAGATTCAGAACACCTTTCTGGTACAAGTTTGCCTTGCTCGCCTTATGGGTTGTGAGTTTTGATCTCACAATTTTCCTTTTATACAAACCCCTCTTGGCTCTTCTGAGGTATCTCTTCCTGATTCTGGATATAATCTTTGGTGTATGGGTACTTTCCATATTCAAAAGAGAAATCGTCGTCGATCAGGAAGCAGACGCGTTGAGATTGGGAAAAAAAGTCTTCAGGCTCTCTTCGGTGAAGAGTGTAGAGAAGAGAGCTCTATCTGTAGTTTTTTATTTTGAAGATGGGACATCTTTTGTTTTTCCTCATCCTGTTGAGGACTTCGACTTTTTGAAGAAATTGATCGTCGAGAAAGGAAGTGAGTGAATTGAAACTGGGAGATCTGATGCCGAAGGATCTGCTTGGTCAGGAACTCTTCGTTCAGGATCTCAAGGATCACATCAACGACAACGTCGAAATCGTTCTGAAAATTCGAAGCAAAAAGCTTCAAGAAACTAAAGACAACAAGAAGTTTCTGATAATGACCCTGGAGGATCGAACAGGGGCGGTGAGGGCCGTTGACTGGTACAACGCTGAGTTGAACGATCAGAGGTTGAAAGAAGGAAGTGTCGTCAAGGTGAAGGGAAGGGTCGTTTTCTTTGAAAACAGAATCCAGATAAACGTAGAAAACGACTACAACGCCATCAGGGTTTTGAAGAAAGATGAATACGACTTCTCGAAGTTCGTGGCCCAATCGAAGAAAGATCTTGAGGTTATGAAGAAAAAATTGTTCTCTTTGATAGATCAGATCAAAGATCGAGATTACAAAAGACTGTTGAGGGCATTTTTCGTAGAAGATGAGGAGTTCTCAGAAAAGTTCTTCAAATCGCCTGCGGGGATGAGGGTTCATCATGCCTACATAGGAGGACTTCTGGAACACAGCCTTACGGTTGCAGAAATATGCAGGGAAATCAGCAGGTATTATCCGGTGGATCGTGATCTTCTCATAACCGGGGCTCTTCTCCACGACGTAGGGAAGGTGAGAGAGTACGTTGTTACGGAGTCTGGAATCGATGTGACCACGGAGGGAGAATTGAAGGGGCACATATCGATAGGTGCCATGATGGTGAGGGAGAAGGCAAAAGAACTTGGCCTTCCTGAGAAAAAGGTGCTAGAAGTGGAACACATCATCCTTTCTCATCATGGAGAACTGGAGTGGGGATCTCCCGTTGTACCGAAGACCATAGAGGCGTTGATCGTTCACCATGTGGAAAATCTTGACTCAAAACTTGCCAGGTTCTTTGAAATCATAGAGAACGCCGATTCGGATCAGGTGTGGACGGAGTACGACAAGAACCTCAAAAGAAGGATATTCATAAGAGGTGAGGAGCTGAATGAGTAAAAAAAAGAAGTACATAATAGTGGAATCTCCGGCGAAGGCGAAGACGATAAAGGGAATTCTGGGACCTGAGTATGAGGTTTTCGCTTCGATGGGACACATCGTGGATCTTCCAAAGAGTAAGTTCGGTGTTGATTTGAAGAACAACTTCGAACCCCAGTTCACCGTGATAAAAGGAAAGGAAAAGATCGTCGAAAAGATAAAGGCTATTTCGAAAGATGGAGAGATATTCATCGCTTCCGATATGGACAGAGAAGGTGAAGCCATCGCGTGGCATGTGGCCAGACTCACAAACACCCTTGGAAAGAGAAACAGAATCATCTTCTCTGAGATCACCCCCAGGGTCATAAAGGAAGCGGTCAAAAATCCCCGGAAAATAGATATGAACAAGGTTCATGCCCAGCTTGCAAGGAGGATTCTGGATAGAATCGTTGGCTACTCTCTGAGCCCTGTGTTGTGGAAGAATTTCAAATCCAACTTGAGCGCCGGTAGAGTACAGTCTGCCACTTTGAAACTCGTGTGTGACCGGGAAAGGGAAATACTGAGATTTGTACCGAAGAAATACCATCGCGTTGTCGTTAAGTTCCATGGTCTGGAAGCCGAGATGATAACGAAGGAAAAGACCTTTCTGGAAGAGGATGTACTCAAAGAGCTGCAGTCCATAGAGGAACTGGTTGTGGAGGAAAAGACCGTCTCCAGAAAGAAGTTCTCACCACCGGATCCCTTCAAGACCAGTTCACTCCAACAGGAAGCCTACGCGAAACTGGGTTTTTCTGTAGCAAAGACCATGTTACTCGCCCAGCAGCTGTACGAAGGAGTGGAGACGAAAGAAGGTCACATCGCTTTCATCACCTACATGAGGACGGACTCCACCCGAGTTTCAGACTACGCTAAAGAGGCCGCTCGTGAGCTGATAGAGAAAGATTTTGGAAAGGAATACATCGGAACTGGAAGAAGAAAAAAGAGCAGGACTGCCAGGATACAGGATGCTCATGAAGCCATACGCCCTACGGATGTTTTCATGACGCCCGAAAAGATCAGCAAGTATTTGAACCCAGATCAGAGAAAGCTTTATGAACTGATATGGAAAAGGTTCTTTGCTTCTCAAATGAAACCCTCAGAGTACGAAGAGACTCGCTTTGTGTTGAGATCGAAAGACGGGAAATACCGATTCAAAGGTTCGATTCTGAAGAGGATCTTCGATGGTTACGAGAGAGTATGGAAAACGGAGAGGAACGTCGGTGATTTTCCCTTCGAAGAGGGTGAGATCGTAAAACCGGTGGAAGTGGAGATAAAGGAACTGGAAACAAAGCCAAAACCCAGATACACTGAAGGTACTCTGGTGAAGGAAATGGAAAGACTCGGAATAGGACGCCCCAGCACGTATGCATCTACGATAAAACTTCTTCTTTCCAGAAAATACGTGAAGAAAATCAGGGGATACCTCTATCCCACGGTTATCGGAAGTGTTGTCATGGACTACCTGGAGAAAAAGTACGCCGACATCGTGGATATTTCTTTCACCGCCGAGATGGAGAAAGAACTCGACGAGGTAGAACAGGGAAAGAAAACAGACAAAGTAGTTTTACAGGATTTCTATCGAACCTTTTCAAAGGTCTTCAACGAGAACGACAGGATCATCATCAATTACCCAACGGATCAAAAATGTTCCTGTGGAAAGGACATGGTTCTTTCTTTTGGAAGGTATGGGTTTTACCTGAAGTGTGAATGTGGAAAAAGCAGAAGTGTAAGAAACGATGAGGTTGCCGTCATAGAGAACGGAAAGATGTTCATCGGGAGGAAGAACGATGAAGATAGCACTTCTGATGGGGGGAACGTCAAGAGAAAGAGAAGTCTCACTGAGAAGCGGAGAAAGGGTAAAAAAAGCTCTTGATGCTCTGAGGTACGAATACGTCGTCTTCGACGTTGGCAGAAATTTCCTGGAAGAGGCTCCAAAGTTGAAGGAGTTCGACCTGGTGTTCAACGTGCTTCACGGAACGTTCGGAGAGGATGGTTCACTCCAGTCCATACTGGATTTCCTCGGGGTTCGGTACACGGGTTCTGATGCGTTCTCCAGCATGCTCTGCTTCGACAAACTTCTCGCCTACAGATTCCTGAAGGATTTTGTTAAGATACCGAATTTCGTCGAAGTCAAGGAACACATCGATTCATCTCCTGTTGGTTATCCCTGTGTGGTGAAGCCACGAAGAGAAGGTTCCAGTATCGGTGTTTTCATCTGTGAATCGGATGAGGAATTCCAGAGGGCGCTGAAAGAAGATCTACCGCTCTACGGCAGTGTGATCGTTCAGGAATACATCCCGGGGCGAGAAATGACGGTATCGATAATAGAGACCGAAGAAGGTTTCAAAGTTTTACCCATACTGGAACTGAGACCAAAGAGAAGGAAGTTCTATGATTACATCGCGAAGTACACAGAAGGTGAAACGGAATTTCTGCTGCCAGCCCCGCTGAAACCAGAAGAAGAACAGCGAGTGAAAGAAACTGCCCTCAGGGCATTCACTGAAGCAGGCTGCAGGGGCTTTGGACGTGTGGATGGAATCTTCTTCAACGGAGAGTTTTTCTTTCTCGAGATAAACACAGTCCCGGGACTCACCGAACTCAGCGACCTTCCCGCGAGTGCAAAGGCAGCTGGCATCGAATTTGAGGAGTTGATAGATATAATCATAAAGAGTGCCTTTTTGAAAGGAGAGTGAGGCCATGAGGTTCATAGAAAAGATGATACCTGAAGAATCTCCGATCCAGTTGCTCGTTGGTCTTGCTAGGCGTGGAGAAACAGCGGTGGTCCTGCTCAAGGATGCTATCCAGGACTATTTTGAAAAGAAGTTCGGTGAAGGACACCTCAACCGTGTCATCGATCTGGAGAGAGATGCTGACCAGTTGAAAGCGAAGCTGAAGAGAATTTACCAGAAGATCAAATACTCCTACTTCGAAAAGGATGATTTCCTCTACATAGTGCACAAATCGGACGAAATACTCGACATCGTGAGAGATGTGGTCATTATGCTCGACATGAACAGAGTTGATGATGTGCCAGAGGAAGTAAAAGACCGCTTCCTGGAACTTGTTGACAGTGTTCTCAGCACGATCAGAGAAACGGTGGAGGCTGTTGAGCAACTGAAGGTTCTGGCAGAAACGGATTTCTCCCCGATCGAAGAGGAGAAGGAAAGGAGGGAAGTGTTTGACGTCTCAATGGAGGAAAGAGAGGTGGACACCATCTCCAGAGATCTTGGAAAGAAACTCTACTCTTTGAAGAATTCCATGAATCCGGTCGATCTCATCTTTCTGAACAAGATAGCACGTCTTGTCTCGAAGATTGCGGACCAGGGAAAGGACATAACAAAGAGGATAAACTCTGCAATTTTGAAATAAAGGAGGGAGTGTCGTGTTAATACTCGTTGTGGCTGGAGTTCTCGGATTCATAATGGCGTTCTCCATAGGAGCCAACGATGTTGCAAACTCCATGGCGACTGCTGTGGGTGCCAGAGCCATCACCGTAAGGCAAGCTGCTTTGATAGCCATGTTCCTTGAGTTTCTGGGGGCTGTGATGTTTGGATCTCATGTTTCGCAGACGATAGTGAAGGGAATCGTGGAGATCGAAAGGATACAACCGGTCGAACTCATGTACGGTTCTCTTTCGGCGCTGATAGCGGCTTCTCTGTGGATCCTGATCGCCACAAACTGGGGCTATCCCGTTTCCACGACGCACTCGATAGTTGGTGGCATGCTGGGATTTGGAATTGTAGCAGCGGGTTTCGATGGAATAAACTGGAAGGTGTTTCTCTTCATAGTCCTGTCCTGGATCATTTCTCCTCTCCTGGGTGGAGCACTGTCCTTTGTCGTTTTCAAACTGATCTCTTTCACCATATTTCACACAAAAAACCCGAAAAGATCCTCTGTTTTCGCCGTTCCCTTTTTCATATCTCTGGCCATCTTCACCATGGCATCCCTCTTTGTGAGGAAAACTCTGAAACAACCATTGTCTGAATCCTTGATCTTGGGATTGGTCCTCGCCGTAGTGACTTTTATCTCACTGCATTTGATCGTCAAGAGATTGATCCGAAACAGCAAGAACGAGTACGATGTGGTAGAAAATGTATTCAAACGTGCTCAGATTCTGACCTCTTGCTATGTTTCTTTTTCGCACGGTGCAAACGACGTGGCAAACGCTGCCGGTCCAATAGCCGCAGTCATGATGGTTGCATCAACGGGTGTTATCCCCAAAACCGTTGAAATTCCCTTTCTGGCACTTGCTTTGGGTGGAATCGGTATCTCCATGGGGGTTTTCTTCCTCGGGCAGAAGGTCATGGAAACGGTGGGTGAGAAGATAACCACCCTGACGAACTCAAGGGGATTCACCGTTGACTTTTCAACCGCAACGACGGTTCTTCTTGCGTCCTCACTGGGTCTTCCTGTTTCCACCACGCACGTGGTCGTGGGAGCGGTCACCGGTGTTGGATTGGCCAGAGGGCTTGAGGTTGTGAACGTCGGTGTTCTCAAGAACATAGTTATTTCCTGGTTTCTGATCGTTCCCACCGTCGCTGCGACCTCTGCGGGTGTGTATTCTATTTTGAAACTCGTGTTAAAATTCTAATGGGGGTGTAAAGATGAAGATCGTGACCACCACACTGGAACTGAAGGACAAGGTAACAATAGCATCAAAGGCACTCGCAAAGAAATCGGTCAAACCGGTTCTTGCTGGCTTTCTCTTCGAGGTGAAGAACGGAAACTTCTTCATCTGTGCCACAGATCTTGAAACGGGTGTTAAGGCGTCAGTTAACTGCGCCGAGATTTCTGGGGATGCTCGATTTGTAGTGCCAGGGGATGTTCTTCAAAAACTTGTGAAGGTTTTGCCAGACGAGACCACCGAGCTTTCCCTCGAAGGAGACAATCTGGTGATCACGTCGGGAAGTACTGTTTTCAGGATAACAACCATGCCGGCCGATGAATTTCCGGACATTGCTCCGGCGGAATCTGGAATATCCTTCGAAATCGACACATCACTTCTGGAGGAGATGGTTGAGAAAGTCATATTTGCGGCGGCGACAGATGAGTTCATGAGAAACCTGAACGGTGTGTTCTGGGAGCTTCACAAAGGTTTTCTCAGGCTCGTGGCAAGCGACGGTTTCAGATTGGCACTGGCTGAGGAGCAAATAGAAAACGAGGAGGAGACGAACTTTTTGCTTTCTCTGAAGAGCATGAAGGAAGTCCAGAACGTTTTGAACAACACAACGGAACCGACGGTGGTTGTGAGATACGATGGACGAAGGGTTTCCCTCACAACGAACGATGTTGAAACCGTGATGAGAGTGGTGGACGCGGAGTTCCCCGATTACAGAAGGGTGATACCCGAGACCTTCAAAACGAAGGTAGTTGTTTCGAAGAAGTCCCTTCAGGAGTCTTTGAAAAGGGTGATGGTGATCGCCAGCAAGGGAAGCGAATCCGTGAAGTTTGAGATAGAAGAGAACACGATGAGACTTGTGAGTAGGAGTCCGGACTACGGTGAAGTCATCGATGAGTTGGAGGTTCAGAAAGAGGGTGAAGACCTCATCATAGCGTTCAATCCGAAGTTCATAGTGGATGCCCTGAAGCGCATTGAAACGGAAGAACTGGAGATGAACTTTGTCGACTCGACCAGTCCCTGTCAGATAAATCCTCTCGATATCTCCGGCTACATTTACATTGTCATGCCCATAAGATTGGCATGAGGTGAGAATTTGAGGTCAGACGATGATAGAGTCTATGACATCATAGTGGTGGGTGCCGGTCATGCCGGTATAGAAGCGGCTCTGGCTTCTGCTCGAATGGGTTTCAGGGTACTGGTGCTCACTGTGAATCCCGACACGGTAGGCTGGGCTCCCTGCAACCCAGCCATAGGTGGTCCCGCAAAGGGTGTTGTTGTTCGTGAAATAGACGCTCTCGGGGGCGAGATGGCCAAAACCACCGATGAGACGATGATCAACGTACGAATGCTGAACGTGAGCAAAGGACCGGCTGTAAGAGCTCTGAGGGCTCAGATAGACAAGATCTCGTACAGCAGAACCATGAAAAGAAAACTCGAAACCAACCCGAACATTGTTTTGAGACATGGAATCGTTGAAAGGCTTCTTGTGGAGAAAGGCAAAGTCGTCGGAGTTGTTGACAACTACGGGATAGACTATCTTGGGAAGGCCGTTATCATCACAACCGGCACGTTCTTGAGGGGAAAGATATTCATAGGTCGATCGGTTTTTCCTGCAGGTAGAATGGGGGAGTTTCCGGCTGCAAAACTCACGCAGAGTCTGATCGAACTGGGTTTTGAGGTTGGAAGATTCAAAACGGGCACTCCCGCTCGGGTCTTGAAGCGCAGCATAAACTTTTCTGTCATGGAGAGGCAGGACACGTCAGATGAGCCCCTTGCATTTTCTTTCTTCAGCGAGCCAAAAGTCCTTCCGAAAGATTATCCCTGCTGGCTGACCAGAACAAATCCCGAAACCCATAACATAATAAGGCAGTACCTGGAATTTTCGCCACTCTACGGAACGGTAAAACTCATAGAGGGTGTTGGACCAAGGTACTGTCCATCGATAGAGGACAAGGTGATCAAATTCAGGGACAAAGAATCCCATCAGGTCTTCGTTGAACCAGAGGGCAGAGACACGGAAGAGTACTACCTGAACGGTCTGAGTACGAGTCTTCCGTATGAAGCCCAGATAAAGATGATAAGGAGCGTGAAGGGACTGGAAAACGCCATCATCACACGACCTGCTTACGCCATAGAGTACGACTACATAGATCCAAGACAACTCTATCCAACACTCGAGTCAAAGATCGTGGAGAACCTGTTCTTCGCAGGGCAGGTGAACGGAACGAGCGGCTACGAAGAAGCGGCCGGGCAGGGCTTAATAGCCGGTATAAACGCCGCCTTGAAGTTGAGAGGGGAACCTCCCCTGATTTTGAAAAGATCGGAAGCCTACATCGGAGTTCTCATAGATGACCTGGTGACAAGGGGTGTCGACGAGCCCTATCGACTTCTCACCTCAAGGGCAGAGTATCGCCTTCTCTTAAGACACGACAACGCTCACCTCAGACTGGCAAAACACGGTTATCGTGTTGGATTGATCCCAAAGTGGTTCTACGAAAAGGTGCTTAGTCTGGAGAGAAGAGTCAAGGAAGAAATAGAGAGGCTCAAAAAAGTTGTGATCAAACCTTCAGACAGAATCAACGACATTCTGATGGCCGAAGGCACAACTCCTCTGAAAGAAGCAACCTCTCTCTACCAGCTCTTGAAGCGACCAGAGTTGAGTTACGAGGTGCTGAAGAGATTCGATCCGAATCCCATAGACGATCCAGAGGTTGCGGAACAGGTGGAGATCAACGTGAAGTACGAGGGATACATCCAGAAGATGTTTGAAGAGGTGGCGATATTCGAAAAGTACGAAAGTTACGAGATACCTGCAGACATAGACTACGACGTTGTTCCAAACCTCTCCACCGAGGCAAGGGACAAATTGAAGAGGATCAGACCAAGATCGATAGGACAAGCCATGAGGATCCCGGGCATCAATCCTTCCGATATATCCAACCTCATCATCTACCTGGATGGAAGGAAAAAATGAGACTGGATAGATATCTTTCAAACAGGGGAATAGGAACAAGGAAAGAAGTAAGGGCGTTAATAAAACACGGAAGGGTAACCGTCAACGACAGAACAGTCCTCGATCCCGCTTACAAACTCTCGGATAAAGATGTGGTGAAAGTCGATGGAAAGGTGATCGATCTTCCCGAAAAAGTTTACATCCTCTTCTACAAACCTGCCGGCTACGTTACAAGCACCAGAGATCCTCACTCGGAAACTATCATGGAATTCTTACCGGATATAAAGGGTATATTCCCTGTGGGAAGACTCGACAAGGATGCAGAGGGGCTTCTTCTGGTGACCAACGATGGTGAGTTCGCCCACAGGGTGATCTCTCCGAGATGGAAGGTCGAGAAAGAGTACGTGGTCAAAGTGGAAGGAGAGATAACGGAGGATAAACTGGAAAAACTGAGAAGAGGTGTGAGTTTAAGGGATGGTTTCTTTGCAAAAGCAAAACACGTGGAGAAAATCTCGAATGATACGGTGAAGATCGTCATAACGGAGGGGAAGTATCATCAGGTGAAAAGAATGATGGCGGCGGTTGGTTTGAAAACGATCCATTTGAAGAGAGTCAGAATAGGTGGACTCAGACTTCCCCAGGAGATGAAACCGGGTGAGTACAGGTTCCTCAGCGAAGAGGAGGTGAGGCAGGTCTTTGAAGGAAACGATCAGAAAGAAGATCGAACTGGCACCGGATGATCCGGGAGTTTACCTGTTCAAAAAGGGTGAGACTCCCATATACATAGGAAAGGCAAAGAGGCTCTCTTCCAGACTGAAAAGTTATCTCAATCCCTCCTCGGAGAAGGTTGAAAGGATAGTGGAAGAGGCGGACGATCTGGAGACGATCGTGGTAACAACCGAAAAGGAAGCGCTTCTTCTGGAGGCAAATCTCATAAGAAAATACAGGCCAAAGTACAACGTTCGACTGAAAGACACGGAGTTTTACCCTTACATCCGGATATCGAATGATGACATCCCCTATGTGGAAATCGTGAAGAGAAGGCTGAAGGATGGTACCTACTTCGGCCCCTACACGACGGTCCGTTTTGTTCGAGATCTTCTTGAGACGCTTCAAAGGATACTGGGTTTTAGAACGTGCAAGTTCGATCTGAACAGGGTGAAAAGACCCTGCTTTCTTTTCCATCTGAAAAGGTGTGTTGGACCGTGTGCTGGTAACGTTGATCAGCACGAAGAAGCGATAGAGAAACTGAGAGACTTCCTCTCTGGAAACATGCGGGACGTTTTCGATTATCTGCGCAGGAAGATGGAACTTCACAGCAGGATGCTGGATTTTGAGAATGCTGCAAAGTACAGGGATCTGCTTTTGAACCTTTCGAGTGTTCTGGAGTCGCAGGGAGTTGCTTTTGAAGAGAAGATCAACTGTGACGTTGTAGTTCACGCTCAGGGATTGTTCGTGGTTTTGAGGGTAAGGGATGGTTATCTGATAGGAAAGATCTCCTTTGAGATGGAAGGAGGAAACCTGGACGACTTCATAAGAGAATACTACGTGTCTGGAAGGGGAGATGTGCCAAATTCTCTCGTAGTGGAAAGCGACCTGGAAGAAATGGACTACACCTCACTGGGTTTCCAGTATGTTGGAAAACCTCGATCTCAGCTGGAAAAGGATCTGCTGGAAAAGGCCAGGAAAAATCTCGAAACCGAGCTGAGTATGAGAGGGCTTAAAAAAGAAGCACTGAAGGAGTTGATGAAACTGTTGAACCTGAAAGAATTCGTCTATAGAATAGAGGGAATCGATGTTTCTCATCTTCAGGGCAAACACACCGTTGCTTCCCTTGTGGTGTTCGAGGATGGCCTCCCGAAAAAGAGCGAGTACAGACGGTACAGATTGAATCTGGAACGGCCCGACGATTACGAAGCTATAAGGGAAGTTGTAAGAAGACGGTACAGCAAACATCCTCTTCCGAACCTTCTGTTCGTGGACGGTGGAAGGGGACAGGTAAACGCTGCCCTGGAAGCGTTGAAAGATCTGGGAAAAGCATGTCCCGTTGTTGGTCTTGCGAAGAAAGAGGAGATCATCGTGACTGAGGACAAAGATATCGTACTCCCGCAGGATCATCCTGTTTTGAGGCTTCTCATTCAGGTGAGGGACGAAACTCACAGATTCGCTGTCAACTACCACAGAAGAAGAAGGGAAAAAGAGTCTCTCAGATCTGTTCTGGACGAGATTCCTGGAGTGGGTCCTATCAGAAAAAAGAAGCTTCTTGAGCACTTTGGTTCCATAGAGAGCATTCGCTCTGCTTCTGTGGAAGAAATAGCAAGAGTAATAGGAAGCGCTGAGGTGGCAAGGAGAATTCTGGAGAGATTGTAAACTTTTAGTAAAAAGTCCAATTTTTTTCTTTGTGATATCCAAATCCGCTTCTGATGCTGGTTCTGGAATTCAAAATCTTCGAAATGCTTTTGTGTAGAGACTTGCAAACCCCTCGTACAAAATGGTATATTTACAAGCAGTGAGGAGATCGCTTCACAACCCTAGGAAGGAGGGGGTTTCATGAACAAGAAGGAACTCGTTGACAGGGTGGCGAAGAAAGCGGGTGCGAAGAAGAAGGACGTGAAAGTGATCCTCGATGCTGTTCTCGAAACGATCACAGAAGCCCTCGCAAAGGGCGAGAAGGTCCAGCTGGTTGGATTTGGAAGCTTTGAAGTGAGAAAGGCAGCCGCCAGAAAAGGCGTGAACCCGCAGACCAAGAAACCCATCACCATTCCCGAAAGGAAAGTTCCGAAGTTCAGACCTGGAAAGGCTCTCAAAGAAAAGGTCAAGTGATGGGGAAGGGGAATCCCTTCCCCTTTATTTTCCCACGCAGAAGGTGGAGAATATCGCGTCCAGAAGGTCCTCCCTGAAACTCCTGCCGGTGACTTCATCGAGAACATGAAGGGCCCTCTCCAGATCGATGGATACCAGATCGATAGGTGTTTTGTTCTTCAAAGATTCGATGGCACTTTCCAGAGATTTTTTCACGTTTTCAAGCAGCTGTTTTTGGCGAAGATTCGTTATCAGAGAACTGGAACCCTTCTCGAATATTTCCTGTGTTTCCCTGTAGACGGCTTCTTCCAGTTTCTCCAGGCCTTCACCTTTCAGCGCTGAGATCTTAACTATGTGCCTGTCGGTTCCGAGTTTCCTTTTCAGCTCTTCCTCGTCTATTCTCTCGACAATATCCACCTTGTTTATCACCACAAGGTATCTTTTGTGCTTTATTCTCTCGAGAATCAATCGGTCCTCGTCGTCCAGCGGTGATGATGCGTCGAGCACGAAGAGAACGATATCGGCCTTTTCTATCTCCTGAAAAGTCCTTTCTATTCCCAGCCTTTCCACCAGATCTCTCGTTTCGGATCTCACTCCCGCTGTATCCACAACTCTGAACAGAATGCCTTTTATCACGATCTCTTCGCTTATCACGTCCCTTGTGGTTCCAGGTATGTCGGTGACGATCGCTCTGTCTTCTTTCAAAAGCCTGTTCAGAAGAGTGGATTTTCCCACATTAGGCTTTCCCACTATCACCATCCTGAGACCCCTGTTCAGCATGATTCCTGCGTCCGCTTTTTTCAGTTCTTCTTTCAGTCTTTCATGAATCGATTCGATCTTTGTTTTGACACTTTCCACATCCGTCTCCACATCATCGGGATAGTCCAGTTCCACCCTGATCTCCGCGAGGACGTTTATGAGTTCTTCCCTCAGTGTTTCAACAAATTGTCTCAGGCCACCTTTCAGATTTTTCAGAGAAAGCTTCAGGCTCGCTTCACTCTTTGCTTCTATAAGATCCCGCACTGCCTCGGCGGAGGTGAGATCCATCTTTCCGTTCAGAAAGGCTCTCTTTGTGAACTCACCTGGCTCTGCCATCCTCGCCCCTGCACTCAAGAACACATCAAGGAGCTTTTTCACAACGAATGGCCCACCATGACACATCACTTCCACCATGTCTTCTCCGGTGTAACTCCTTGGAGATCTGTAAAAGATCACTACCACTTCATCAATGTCTTCTCCGTTTTCTCGTATCCAGCCATGGATCGCTTTTCTTGGGACGATGTTTGAGCGGGTTTTGAAGTGTTTTCTTACAATGCCCCAGCTTTCAGGGCCACTCAATCTCAAAATCGCTATCGCTCCCTTTCCGGGTGGCGTGGCAACCGCCACTATCGTGTCCATACTCTCATCTCCCAAGAGACTTCAATATCTTCACAGCTTCAGAAGCGTTCTTTGCGTAATAATCGGCTCCAAGTTCTTTCGCCAATTTTTCGTTCAAAGATGCGCCACCTGCTATAACCGGAACTTTCAATCCCTTCTTCTTAAGGCTTTCAACGACTTCCTTGATCCTTCCCACGGTGGTCGTCATCATGGCAGAAAGTCCCAGTGCAACCGGTTTTTCTTTTTCTACCGCTTCCACTATTCTTTCGGTATCGACGTCTTTTCCCAGGTCTACCACTCGATAACCGCTACTCCTGATAACGGACGCCACGATGTTCTTTCCTATGTCGTGTACGTCTCCTTTCACGGTCGCTATGACGAAGGTTTCTCCCTGGTTTTCGGATGAAAGCATCGATGCCAGTTTGTCGAAGACGGGTTTTACAGTCTGAGCAGCAAGAATGAGTTGAGGAAGGAATATTTTTCCTTTGTCGTAAAGCAAACCGATTTTCTCCATGGCCGGTCTCAGGTGCTCCTCTATTATCGAGAGAGGATCTTTCTCTTTCAGGAGGTTCTCCACCTCTTTTTCAACGTCCTCTCTTCTTCCTGAAAGTATCGCTTCCACCAGTTTGTCTTCTCTTACCTCGGCTTTTGGAAGATCTTTCTTTTCAAGAATCACGAGCGTGCTGTCCAGGGTCTTCATCAGGTTCTCATCGAGCGGGTTCATGATGGCTGAACTCAATCCCTTTGATATTCCAAGAACGAGAAAAGCCGTGTTGTAAAAACTCCTGTCGGGCAGCCCAAAGGAGAGATTGGAAAGACCAACAGTCGTTTTGAAATCCATCTTCGAGATGTACTCTATGGTCTTCAATACCTCGGTGGGCTTTCCCTCTGCTCCAAGGGGCAAAACTCCCGGATCGAACAGCACTCTGTCCAGAAAACGGTGTTCTTCCAGGATCTTCAAGGCTTTTTCGAAGTTTTTCTTTCTCTCTTCGAAGGTCTTTGGAACGTCATTTTCCATGAGAAGAACAATGAGAACTCCACCGTATTTTTTCAGCATGTTTATCTTCTCTTCGAGATCTTTTTCCGTGACTTTTGATGAATTGAACAGGGGTCTTCCGGGGTATACTCTCAGGGATCTTTCTGCAAGGTTTAAACTCTGCACATCCAGAGACAGGGGAACGCTTGCTGTATAGGGAAGTGACTGCACCACTTTTTCCACATAAGATGGATCCACCTGGGATTCTATGCCGAAGTTGACGTCGAGAACCTCTGCACCTTTTTCCACCTGATCCTTTGCCTCGTTCGCCACCACATCCAGGTTTCCTTCCTGCATTTTCTTCCACAGCTTCTTTCTTCCCGCAGGATTTATTCTCTCCCCTATCACCACGAAGTGGTCGAACGTCACAAGTTTAGACGGGGAAGAAACGGCGATGATCTTTTTCTTTTTCCTTGGAAGTGGTTTTCTGCTTCCGAGCACCTTTCTGAACAACTTTATGTGTTCTGGAGTGGTGCCACAGCAGCCACCAAAGATGTTCACGCCTGCCTCGTAGTAGGAATCGATGTGAACTGCAAAGTCTTCTGGTTTCAGGGGGTAAACCGTCTTTCCGTTTTCCAGAATGGGCTTTCCGGCGTTCGGTTCTACGACGAGGAACTTGTCGGTGTACTGAGACAGTTCTTGAAAGATGGGAAGGATCTCCTCCGGTCCGAGTGAGCAGTTTATACCCAGGGCATCGACATCCAATTCATCGAAGGTGAGGGCAAAGTTCACCGGATCCGTCCCCGTGAGACTTCTTCCATTCTCGTCGAACGTCATGTGCGCTATGAGGAACACATCCTTTGAAACATCCCTCACCGCGAGAACCGCCGCTTTCAGTTCCAGAATGTCGGAGAACGTCTCCAGAATGATGCCGTCCACACCTTCTTCCACCATGATCCTGGCTGTTTCTTTGAAATTCTCGTAGAACTCTTCGAACAGGGTGTTTCCAAGCGGGAAAGGGAGCTCTCCCGTTGGACCGATGTCACCGAACACAAGTCTTTCACCGGCGGCTTTTCTTGCGATCCTCACTGCGTTTCTGACGATAGAATCCAGTTCGTTCTCCAGTCCGTGCTTTCTCAGTTTCATTTTTGTGGCACCGAAGGTGTTTGTCAACACGGCATCGGAGCCACTTTCTATGTACGTCCTGTGGACCTTAAAAACCACCTCAGGTGCTTTTATGTTGAGTTCTTCTGGAAGTTCTTCGTGTCCCAGTTTCATGAACTCCGTTCCATACGCCCCATCCAGGAGCAACACCTTTTCCGACAACATTTTTGCGACTTCACGCCTGTTCCTCATTCTTTTCCCTCCATCCCACGAGTGCTGTGATGGTTTTTCTGGGAACGAGAACGTAGGAATCTTCGAGTACGTCCACATCCACTTCGTCTTTGAAGAGTTTTACTATCTCTTTGTTCAGCGAAAGTGGCAAATCCCCATAACCCGGTGATATCCTGAAACTTCCTTCAAGGTGAGATCGTTTCGTTCTCAGATCGGAGTCGACCTTTCTGAGGGCGTACTCCACCATCTCCGATGCGATACCGTCTATGAAAAAGCCAAGAAGATCGTTTCCTTTCTTGAAGCACTCTTCTATTTTCTTATCCACCTCTTTTCCCAGCGTGGCAAGAAAAACGGTGATGATCTTGCTACCCGACAGATGCTTCTTTGCCAGATCACCCGTGATCTCTATGTCGTTGAAAGAAAGGGATCCCTTTGTTTCGAAATCTTTCCACAGAACAACAGGTTCTGCAACCTTGAGTAACTCTTCGTAAGCCTTCATCACGTATTCTCTGAAATGCTCCGGAATTTCCCTGGCCTTTCCAAATCCAAGTTTTGCTTTCAACACGTTGTCTGGAATCTTTATTTCCTCCGGATTCAGTTCAACCTTTGGCAACCTCCACCACCATCCTTATTTTTTCGAGATCCTTTACGACGGCCACTATGTAGAAACCGTCGACGATGTTTCTGGTTTCCTCGACGAACCTCAGAACAGCCTCGAAGCTTCTCTCCTTCACATGTTCGTCGCCCTTTTCTGCTGACTCGATTATTTCTTTTGGTATTTCTATTCCCGGAACACCAGAAAAGTGATTCATTTGCTTTGCGTTTTCGAAGAATGCTATCGAAACAAGGATTTTCGTGCTCAATTTCTCCTTGATCTTTTGTGCTACATCTTTCTGGAAAAGAGGTTGTGTGACAAGGAAATCCACTCCAGCCTCTATTTTTTGCTTTGCCCTCTCCAGATCTTTTTCGCTGAATGGATTCAACGCACCTCCAACGAAGAAATTCGTCTTCCCATACATCCTGTTTCCCGCAAGATCTGTTCCTTCGTTCAAAAGTTTTGTGAGTCGTATAAGATCCAGTATATCCACGTCGTTCACGGAAGTTGTCTGTGGATAATCCCCGTGGGACGGATCGTCTCCAGAGAGGAGCAAAAGATTCTCTATTCCGAGGGCGTGACACCCCAGAAGGTCGGACTGTATCCTTATCATGTTTCTGGTGTTCCTTGTGAAATGCATGAGAACCTCCTTTCCACTCTCCACAAGCAGATGAGAGACCGCCCATGGTGCCATTCTCACCCTGCCCATGGGCATGTCCGTCACCGTGAACGCGTCGATGCCGGTTTCCCAGGCTTTTTCAGTGAAATCCAGAAACTTTTTTAGATTCGTCCCTCGCGGTGTCAGAACCTCCAGAACCACACACTTTCCTGATTCAAGAGATTTTCTCAACTTGCTACCTCCTTTCCTGTGTTATCATAGAAGTTGGGAAGAAAAACAAGGAGGAGGTCCTCATTATGAGAAAGTGGCTCGTTTTCATTTCGGTGTTGATCGCTGTCCTTTCTTTTTCACAAATATTAAACTATGTCCCGACCGATTTCAAGGCGATTCGATATGTGAAAAATCTCTCGGACTTCTACGGTGAACTCAAAAACCTTCCTACCGGAAGATTCCTCACAGAAACTCTTGGCCTGGAGATGATGGTTCAGGGTGTTCTGGAATCCCAGCTTCTCAGCAGAAACATAGAACCTTCAGATTTCTACGATCTTCTCTCCCATGAGCTCCTTTACGTACAGCTCGACGACGAAGACAACTGTTTTATCCTGGGACCGTCCAGCAAGGCAAAGACTCTGAAAGACAGTGTGAAATCCCTTCTGGCCGATCTTTTTGGAGCAGAAAGCGTCGTCACGATGGAAAAGGATGGTTATCTTTTCATAGGTACGAGCAAAGCGGTGAGCGCTGCTTTGAAGGGTGGAGGAAGTGTTCCTGAGGAGTTGAAGAGTCTCGATTTCTTCAATTACGCCAGAGTTCATGTGAAAGACTATTCGTTCACGATTGTGAGCAGGAAAAAACCGGTTGAGGATCATCTTACCATAGAGACAGAAATAATTCCCAATGATGACATCTCCGGAGATTTCCTGAGAGAAGTTGGCCAGCCAAGGAACATTCCACAGGACTACTACGTGTACGGTGAACTGACGCTCATATTCAACACGGCAAATTACGACGGTTTGATGGATCTGATTTCCAACGCAGGTATCAGCCTCTCCAGTGAAAGTGTGGAAGTCCCCGTCCAGCTTCCAGACGAAAAACTCGGAAAAGCAATGGAGAATCTTTCGAAGAAACTGGACACTCCCATGTTTATCAGTGCCAACATCTCTTCGTCGCTCATGGACCTGATTTCAGGCTCGACACCCACCACTCTTGAACTTGTGGCAAAGGCCAGGATAAAAGATCCCAAAGCCATCGAAGAGGCCTTGAAAGAAGCCAACGTTCAGTACGAAAAGAGAGGAAAAGAATTCATTCTGCAGAACAACCTGCGTCTTGTTTTAGAAAACGGCACGGTCGTTTTGAAGAGTGAACAGTTCACACCGAAGACTCCTGGTGAGCACCCTGGCGAAAAGGACGTATTCTTCCTCTTTCTCGATATGAAAGCTGTGATGGAGGCACTCGTTGGAGAGGGTGAAGAAGCGTACGTACTTGTGAGAGGATTCTACGATGATGGAAAAATGGTTCTCTATGTTAACGTGAAATGATACCGAAGTTAATCGTGAGTTTTTGTGCTTATAATAGATCTTGGATTACGAAGAGAAAAGGAGGGAGTCAGAAGATGGCCAAGAAATACGTGTACTTCTTCGCAAACGGTAAAGCAGAAGGCCGGGCAGACATGAAAGATATCCTCGGTGGAAAAGGTGCCAACCTTGCTGAAATGACCAACCTTGGTATACCCGTTCCCCCCGGTTTCACCATCTCCGCAGAGGTTTGTAAGTACTACTACGATCACGGAAGAACCTATCCAGAAGAACTCAAGGAACAGGTTGAAGAAGCAATGAGAAGACTCGAAGAGGTCACCGGAAAGAAGTTCGGTGACCCCAACAATCCGCTCCTTGTTTCCGTCAGATCCGGTGCGGCCATTTCGATGCCTGGAATGATGGATACAGTTCTCAACCTCGGGTTGAACGATGAAACAGTGAAGGGACTCGCCAAGCTGACCAACAACGAAAGGTTCGCTTACGACGCTTACAGACGATTCCTTCAGATGTTCGGTGACGTCGTTCTCAAGATACCTCACGAAAAATTCGAAAAAGCCCTCGAAGAAATCAAGAAGGAAAAGGGTGTAAAACTCGACACAGAACTCGACGCGGAGGATCTCAAAAAACTCGTCGAGAGGTACAAGCAGATCTACAAGGAAGAGGGTAAAGAGTTTCCGCAGGATCCCTGGAAACAGCTCTGGCTCGCCATCGATGCTGTGTTTGGTAGCTGGATGAACGAAAGAGCAGTGAAGTACAGGGAAATCCATGGGATCAAAGAAGGAGATCTTCTCGGAACGGCCGTGAACATCGTCGCAATGGTTTTTGGAAACATGGGTGAGGATTCCGGAACAGGTGTTGCGTTCACAAGAGATCCGAACACAGGAGAAAAGAAACCCTACGGAGAGTTCCTGCCCAACGCTCAGGGTGAAGACGTCGTTGCCGGTATAAGGACTCCGTTGAAACTCGAAGAACTGAAGAACAGAATGCCCGAAGTCTACAATCAGCTCCTTGAAATAATGGACAGACTTGAAAAGCACTACAGAGACATGCAGGACATCGAGTTCACAGTCGAAAAAGGCAAGCTCTACATCCTCCAGACAAGAAGCGGAAAGAGAACATCTCAGGCTGCTATAAGAATTGCCGTTGATATGGTCCATGAAGGACTCATCACCAAGGAAGAGGCCATTTTGAGAGTCAGGCCAGAGGATGTTGAGCAGGTGCTTCACCCTGTCTTCGACCCGAAAGAAAAGGCCCAGGCGAAGGTCATCGCAAAGGGTCTTCCAGCATCACCGGGAGCCGCAACTGGTAAGGTTGTCTTCAATGCCAAGAAAGCGGAAGAACTCGGAAAAGCCGGAGAACTCGTTATCCTTGTAAGACCGGAAACAAGCCCCGAAGACGTCGGTGGAATGGCAGCAGCACAGGGAATTCTCACCTCCAGAGGAGGAATGACCTCTCACGCTGCCGTCGTTGCAAGAGGAATGGGTAAGCCCGCCGTTGTCGGAGCAGAATCCATAGAGGTTCATCCAGAGGAAGGGTACTTCAAAGTCGGAGATGTCACCGTGAAAGAAGGAGAATGGATCTCCATCGATGGAACGACCGGAGAGGTTCTCCTTGGAAAGGTGACGACCATAAAACCACAGGGACTCGAAGGACCAGTTGCCGAACTTCTCCAGTGGGCTGACGAAATCAGAAGACTCGGTGTGAGAACCAACGCAGACATTCCAAGGGACGCTGAGGTTGCCAGAAAGTTCGGTGCTGAAGGAATCGGTCTTTGCAGAACAGAACACATGTTCTTCGAAAAAGACAGGATACCCAAAGTGAGAAGAATGATCCTTGCCAAGACAAAGGAAGAAAGAGAAAAGGCCCTGAACGAACTTCTGCCACTTCAGAAGGAGGATTTCAAGGGACTCTTCAGGGTGATGAAAGGCCTTCCGGTCACAATAAGGCTCATAGATCCTCCTCTTCACGAGTTCCTCCCGCAGGAGGACGAGCAGATCAGAGAGGTCGCAGAACAGATGGGAGTTTCCTTCGAAGAACTCAAGAACGTCGTAGAGAATCTCAGAGAACTCAACCCAATGCTTGGACACAGAGGATGTAGGCTCACCATCACGTACCCTGAAATCGCTGTGATGCAGACTAAAGCGATCATCGGAGCGGCCATCGAACTCAAGAAAGAGGAAGGAATAGATGTCATACCCGAGATCATGATTCCTCTTGTGGGACACGTCAACGAGATCAGGTACTTGAAGAAGATCATCAAAGAAACAGCCGATGCGCTGATCAAAGAGGCAGGAGTCGATCTCACCTACAAGATAGGAACCATGATCGAAGTTCCAAGAGCTGCTGTCACCGCACATCAGATCGCAGAAGAGGCTGAATTCTTCAGCTTTGGAACGAACGACCTCACGCAGATGACCTTCGGATTCAGCCGAGACGACGTTGGAAAGTTCTTGCCGGAGTACCTTGAAAAGGGCATCCTCGAACACGATCCGTTCAAATCTCTCGATTACGATGGTGTGGGAGAACTGGTGAGGATGGGAACGGAGAAAGGAAGAAGCACAAGACCGGACCTCAAAGTCGGAGTCTGTGGAGAGCACGGAGGAGATCCAAGATCGATCCTGTTCTTCGACAGAGTGGGTCTTGATTACGTTTCCTGTTCTCCTTACAGGGTACCCGTTGCCAGACTTGCAGCAGCCCAGGCGGCTCTGAAGAATAAACAGTAACAATTGGGCCGGGCTTGTCCCGGCCTTTACCTTGAAGGAGGTGCGATAATGCCCTACGTGAAGAATACGAAAGAGATACTGGATAAGGCCAGCAGGGAAGGTTATGCCGTTGGTGCGTTCAACTTCAACAACATGGAATTCCTTCAGGCGATCCTTGAGGCAGCGGAGGAAGAAAAAGCCCCTGTCATAGTTGCCACATCCGAAGGTGCGATAAAGTACATAGGAAAGGGTGACATAGAAACCGGTGCAAAACTCGCCGTTGAGATGGTCAGAACCTACGCGGAGAAACTCTCTGTTCCCGTGGCTCTCCATCTGGACCATGGAAGAGACTTCAGAATAATCATGACCGCCATAAAGGCCGGTTATTCTTCGGTGATGATAGACGCGTCTCACCTGCCGTTTGAAGAAAATCTCAGAGAAACCAAAAAAATTGTGGAGATCGCTCATGCCGTTGGTATCAGTGTGGAAGCAGAACTTGGAAAACTCAAGGGAATAGAAGACAACGTTGTGGAGAAGGAATCCGTCCTCGTCGATCCCGAAGAGGCAAAGATCTTTGTGAAAGAAACAGAAGTGGACTTCCTTGCTCCCGCCATTGGAACGAGCCACGGAGCGTTCAAGTTCAAGGGAGAAGCGCAACTTGACTTTGAACGACTCAAGAAAGTGAAAGAGTACACCCAGATTCCTCTTGTCCTCCATGGGGCATCCATGGTTCCTCAGGATGTTGTAAAACTGGCAAACGAGTACGGAGCAGAACTTTCCGGAGCAAAAGGTGTACCCGAGGACATGTTGAGAAAGGCCATAGAACTTGGAATCAACAAGATCAACACGGACACCGATTTGAGAATCACCTTTGTTGCTTATTTGAGGAAGGTACTCTCCGAAGACAAGTCGCAGATAGACCCAAGGAAGATCTTCAAACCCGTGTTCGAACACGTGAAAGAGATAGTCAAAGAAAGAATCAGAATCTTCGGATCCAGCGGAAAGGCGTGAGGTGAAAGAAATGAAAGTACTCGTGATAAACTCTGGAAGTTCTTCGATAAAATACCAGCTCATCGAGATGGAGGACGAAAGGGTCCTCTGTAAGGGTATCGCCGAAAGAATTGGACTGGAAGGCAGCAGGCTCGTTCACAGGGTAAACGAAGAAAAGCACGTAATAGAAAAAGACCTTCCCGATCACGAAGAAGCGTTGAAACTCGTTCTGAACACCCTGGTTGATGAAAAACTCGGTGTTATAAAAGATCTCAAAGAGATAGATGCCGTTGGACACAGGGTGGTCCACGGTGGTGAGAAGTTCAAAGAATCCGTGTTTGTAAACGAAGAAGTGATCAAAGCAATCGAGGAGGTCTCCCCGCTTGCTCCGCTTCACAACCCGGCAAACCTCATGGGAATAAAGGCAGCCATGAAACTTCTTCCTGGAGTTCCCAACGTTGCAGTCTTCGACACAGCGTTTCACCAGACGATCCCTCAAAAGGCCTATCTTTACGCTATTCCCTATGAGTACTATGAGAAGTACAGGGTCAGACGCTACGGTTTTCACGGAACAAGCCACAGGTACGTCTCAAAAAGGGCAGCAGAGATCCTCGGGAAAAAACTGGAAGAACTCAAGATCATCACCTGTCACATAGGAAACGGAGCCTCCATAGCAGCTGTGAAACATGGAAAGTGCATCGACACTTCCATGGGATTCACTCCTCTTGAAGGGCTCGTCATGGGTACAAGATCTGGTGATTTGGATCCAGCCATTCCTTTCTTCATCATGGAGAAAGAGGGAATCTCTCCCCAGGAGATGTACGATATACTGAACAAAAAGAGCGGTGTCTACGGTCTTTCGAAGGGTTTCAGTTCTGACATGAGAGATATTGAAGAAGCCGCTCTGAAGGGAGACGAGTGGTGCAAGCTCATCCTCGACATCTACCACTACAGGATCGCCAAGTACATTGGTGCGTACGCTGCAGCGATGAACGGAGTCGATGCCATAGTCTTCACGGCCGGTGTTGGAGAAAATTCCCCAATAACAAGGGGAGATGTCTGTTCCTATCTGGAGTTCCTCGGAGTGAAACTCGACAAACAAAAGAACGAGGAGACCATAAGGGGAAAAGAGGGAATAATCTCAACACCAGATTCTCGTGTGAAGGTTCTGGTTGTTCCCACGAACGAAGAACTCATGATCGCAAGGGATACGAAAGAAATAGTTGAAAGGCTCGGAAAGAGGTGATCCTGTATTCTTCCAAAGTACAGAATCATAGAGAAGTTCTTGATCGAAGAGATAAAATCGGGAAAGTACAAACACGGAGACAAACTTCCGACGGAAAAGGAACTGATGGAAAAGTTCAACGCCAGTCGGGAGACGGTGAGAAAGGCCCTCGAAAGACTGGTCGTGAAGAACCTGGTCATCAGAAAGCCAGGGCTTGGAACGTTCGTGAACATCGAAAGGAGAAACAAAGTCGTTGGAATCCTCGTTCAGCAGATCACGAGTTACATATTTCCGTACATAACGCTTGGCGCTGAAGAGGTTCTTTTCACCAATGGTTACAAGATGCTTCTTGGAAACGCATCCGAGGATCCGCACAAAGAGAGGCAGATCATAAACGAGTGGCTTGAAATCGGTGTGGATGGTCTCATTATAGATCCTGTGTGCAGTGCCACCAGGCGTTCCAACAGAGATCTCATAGAAGACATTGTACGGAAGGGAACGAAGGTGGTTCTTGTCCACACCAACTGGGATATAGAAGGTGCGGGAAGTGTCGTTCTGGACGACTGGTACGGTGGAGAAAAGGCCGCAGAGATCTTTTATCAATACGGCCACAGAAACGTGGCAGTCCTCTACAAAACCATACACCTTCCCAGTGTTGTCAGAGCTCAGGCGTTTTTAAAGCGAGGACGAGAACTCGGTTTTGAAAAGATCCATGAAAAATCCTTCCACGTTTCCGAGTTCACCGGTGTTGTTATGCAGAGTGCATTCGAGCTTCTTTCACTTCCCAAGGATCAGCGTCCCACAGCCGTTTTCTGCTACAACGACGCAACGGCTTTGCAGTTCTTTCTTGCAGCCAGGAGAATGGGACTGAAGATACCGGACGATGTCTCTGTCATAGGATTCGACGATGCTCCCATAGGTGACATCAGAGAAATCCTGACCACGTTCGAGCATCCAAAAGAGGAAGTTGGAAAAAAGGCTGTTGAAATCCTTTTGAAAATGATCGATGGCGAAAAACCTGAAAAGTACGTTTTCAAGCCAAGGCTCATCATGAGAGAATCCGTCACGTATCCAAAAAAATGAGGGGCTTTCGCCCCTCGTTCATCTTTTTAAAAGTCCCCAGTAGAGTTCGTTCCATCTCAGTTCCTTTTTGAAGTTCTCCAGATCCAGATTTTCATCGATGACAAGATACTCTATCTCCAAAGCCTCCGCCCAGTCGATGAGGTACTCCACATCCACCGCTGTTGAGAAGGCAGTGTGGTGGGATCCTCCAGCGAGAATCCACGCAGTCGTCGCCCTCTTGAAATCAGGAAGCGGCTTCCACAAAACTCTTGCCGTTGGAAGTTTGGACATCTTCCTTTCAATGGGAACAGACAACACTCTGTTCACTACCAGCCTGAACCTGTTTCCCATGTCAACGATGGAGGCGTTGACAGCGGGACCTTCTTGTCCATCGAAAACAAGGCGTGCAGGATCTGCTTTTCCACCGATGCTGAGAGGATGCACCTCTATTCTTGGCTTTTCCTTAGCGATCGTGGGGCACACCTCTAGCATGTGCGCTCCCAGCACGAGTTCGTTTCCCGGTGTGAGATGGTAGGTGTAGTCCTCCATGAAGGATGTACCACCGGGAAGACCAGCTCCCATGACCTTCAAAGCCCTCACAAGCCCGGCTGCCTTCCAGTCTCCTTCCGCTCCAAATCCATACCCTTCCTCCATGAGCCTCTGGACTGCAAGACCGGGAAGCTGGGGAAGATCGTGAAGATCCTCGAAGGTGGTGGTGAAGGCGATGGCATTCTTCTCTTTCAGAAACTCTCTCAGTGCAATCTCCATCTTCGCCTGTTCTCTGATCGCTTTGAGGCTGTATTCGTCCTCTGGCATGATGTACTTTTCCCTGTACTCCTTCAACAGTTCTTCTACTTCGTTTTCTGGGACTGCTTTCACCCTTTCGGCGAGCTCCCCAACACCCCAGGTGTTTATGGACCAGCCGAGTTTTATCTGTGCCTCTACCTTGTCTCCTTCGGTGCTGGCAACCTCTCTCATGTTGTCACCGAATCTTACGATCTGACCCGTTCTTCCATCCTGTATCGCGCAGGCCACTCTCATCCATTTTGCGATCTTTTCCCTGACTTCTCTGTCTTCCCAGTGTCCCACAACGACCTTTCTTGGGAGTCTCATCCTCGCGTGAATGAATCCGTGTTCCCTGTCACCGTGGGCGGATTGGTTCAGGTTCATGTAGTCCATATCGATCGTGTCCCACGGGATCTCCCTGTTGTACTGGGTGTGGAGGTGAAGCAGGGGTTTTTTATTAATGGAGAGGCCTCTTATCCACATCTTCGAAGGTGAGAACGTGTGCATCCACACGATGACACCGGCGCATTTTGGTTCTGCATTTGCCTTTTCGAAGATCTCTCTGATCTCGGCGGAATTTTTCAGAACGGGTTTCAGAACGATCTTTGAGGGAAAAATGGGATCATTGTTCAGTGCCTCAACTATCCTGCTTGCCTGCTGCTCTACCTTCTTCAACGTCTCCAGACCGTAGAGATACTGGCTGCCGACAAGAAACCAGAACTCATACTGTTTGAGATCGATCATTCTCCAACCTCCCTTCCGATGTGTTCATCTTCATAGTATAACACAAAAGTACGTACCTTTATACGTATCCTAACACAACACTAGGGAAGTGAATGTTAACAAATTGACTGTAGGGTGATTCTTTATTGACAGATGTGATATACTTCAACTGGTACGTACCGATATCAACCATTTTTGAGTGGGGGGGATTTCCATGAAAAAACTTTTCCTGGTGGTCTTACTCGTTGTCGCATCTTTCATCTTCTCGGTCAAGATTTCAGTTCTCTGTTCTCCGGACAACGCAGATGCATTGAAGTGGCTTGCACAGGAGTTCATGAAGAAAAACACGGATATCCAGGTAGAGATCGTTCCACTTTCGTGGGAAGTGTTGTATCCAAAACTGCTTCAGGATCTGAGATCCCAGGCAGGTTCATTTGATGCGTTCACCTACGACGTGATGACAACGGGAGCCGTCTCTTTTGGTCTGGTCGATCTCGGAGAATTCATGAAACAACATCCAGAGCTTGTTCCAGAAGATTATGACCTGGACGACTTCATACCGCAGGTTCTTGAAGAATCCGGGAAGTGGCAGGGAAGACTCGTAGGTCTTCCGTTCTACAACAACACGATGCTCTTCTACTACAGAAAGGATTTGTTCGAAGATCCAAAGATCAGACAGGCCTTCAAGGAAAAGTACGGTAGAGAACTCACACTGCCGACAACCTGGGAGGAAGTTGTGGACATAGCCGAATTTTTCACCAAGAAATACAACAAGAACTCTCCAACTGAATACGGAATCGCCCTCATGTTCCCGAGAACCCACACACTCTTCTACATGTACCTGTTGTTCTTTGGAGAATACAGGAACGCACCTCTTGGTATCATGAGACACGGAACCGCCGATCTTGAGTACGGAGAGTACTTCACCGCCGACCATAAACCTGCTTTCAACAGTGAAGAGGGACTGAAGGCACTCGAGATGATGAAGAAACTCATGCCGTACAGTCCGGATCCTCTCGGATCCGACTACGGTGAAACGATCGAATATTTCAACCAGGGACTCGTTGCCATGGTTCCTCAATGGACAGGACCGTATCTGATCTTCAAGAGCACACTCGGTGAAGACAAAGTTGGCATCATTCCCATGCCGGGTCGTTCCGTGAGCGGTCAGTGGGCCCTCGGTATCAACAAATTCATACCCGAAGAGAAGAAGATAGCGGCGTTCAAATTCATCGTCTTTGCCACCAGCAAATGGGCTGACAAGAACAAGTTCCTGAAATTTGCCGTCGCACCAGCCAGAATCTCGACGCTCAAAGATCCAGAAGTGAGGGCTGCTGATCCCAGGGTACCAGCCCTTGAGGTGACGTACGTCACGCAGACTCACAGACCAAGGATTCCGGAAGAACCAAGACTCGAAGACATCACCGTTGAGACCTTCTCCAAGATCCTCTCTGGAGAACTTCCACTCTCCATGGAAACGCTGAACGATCTTGCAAAGAAGTGGGAAGAGATTCTCGGCAAATAAGGAGGTGAAGAGGGGGCGTCTGCCCCCTTTCCATATGAAGCGAAGAGTCGTTCCCTGGTTGATGGTCCTTCCTGTCCTTGCACTCTTTCTTGCGATGACGATATATCCCTTTGGCTTCATGATCTGGGCCTCCTTCAGAGACTACGACCTGTCCAGAAGTGCCGAAACACACTTCATAGGTCTTTCAAATTACTTCCAGATTTTCAAAGACTCAACCGCTATAGAATCCATGAAGTTCACCATAAAACTTCTCTCGATAGCAGTTCCTGTGGAACTTGTCCTCGGTGTTCTCATAGCCTTCCTGATAAGAGGAGTTAGGGGAGAAAAGATCATCAGGTCCTCTCTTCTCATTCCCATGATGATTCCACCTGCCGTTTCTGGTGTTGCCTGGAAGATGCTTTACAATTTCGCTTTTGGTCCAGTGAACTGGTTTTTATCGCTCTTTGGTGTTCCCAAGATCTCGTGGCTTGGTGATCCGTTCTACGCGCAACTTGGAATCATAATAATAGACATCTGGCAGTGGACTCCTTTCATCTTCCTCATGATCTATGCAGGCCTTCAGTCCATCCCTCAGGATCTCATCGATGCGGCCCGCGTGGATGGTGCCGACTGGGGAAAGGTGTTTCTTCACGTGGAGTTTCCCCTTCTAAGGCCTTTGATTCTTGTTGCTCTTGTTTTGAGGATCATCGACTGTCTGAAGACCTTCGATATTGTCTTCATGACAACATGGGGTGGCCCGGGTTCTGCAACCCACACCTACAGCTTTTACATATACAAAGTTGGAATCTCGTTTGGATGGAACATCGGCTATGCGTCAGCGCTGAGCGTGTTGCTTTTGATCGTGGCCATAGTCCTTGTGAACGTGGTTTTCAGACTTGTGAGGATGAGGCAGCAGCTGGGATTCGGGGGTGAAGAATGATGAGGAAAATCTTTAAAGTTGTAAGATACATCCTTGTTGCTGTTTGTCTGATATTCTTTCTGTTTCCCGTGTACTGGCTTGTTATCACGGCTTTCAAGCCTTCGAACGAGTGGTTCACCATGCCACCAAAGTTCTTTCCGACAAGACCCACCCTTTCCAACTTCTTTGGAGCAAAAGAAACAGAAGTCTTCGGTGGTACGACGGGCTCTATTGAGAACATCTTTCCGTACCTTAGGAACAGCATCGTTGTTGGCGTTTCTGTGGCTCTCATAGGAACGGTGATCAGTGCCCTTGCTGCTTACGCTATCGCCCGGTACAGGGTTGGAGGACCGTTCCTTGCGGAGTGGATCATTTCCATCAGGATGCTTCCACCCATCGTCTCTGCCGTTCCGCTGTACGTGATATTCACAAAGCTGAGGCTCATAAACACCTGGTGGGCACTCATACTTTCCCATCTTGTTATAGTGGTACCCCTTGGTGTGTGGCTTCTCATAAGCTTCTTCAGGGAGATTCCAAGAGAGATAGACGAAGCAGCCTACGTCGATGGAGCAACACCGTTTCAGGCTTTCTTCTACGTGGTTCTTCCCCTCAGTGCCCCGGGGCTCGCAGCGGTCGCTGTTCTTTCGCTCATTCAGAGTTGGGGAGAGTTCCTTCTTGCTCTCGTGTTGACCAACGACGCCCGGGCACAGACGCTTCCCATCTTCCTTGGAAGGTACATCACGGGCTGGAGGGTTGCATGGGGACCTCTATCGGCCGCGGGTATCGTCACCATGCTTCCAGTTGTGGTTTTCGCCCTCATCGCCCAGAGATATCTCATCAGAGGACTCACCTTCGGTGCGGTGAAGGGATAAAAGGCAAAGGAGGTTTGTTCATGTCCAGGATCGTCAACGTTTCCAGAAGTCCTTATGCGAAGCTCAAAACAGTACCTGTTGGTTCTGTAAAGGTGAAAGGGTTCATGGGGAAGTACTTCGAAACTCTTGTCAACGTCACCCTTCCCACTCAATACGATCTTCTGGAAAGCACAGGAAGACTGGACAACTTCAGGATCGCTTCCGGAAAGATGGAAGGTTCTTACAAAACTTTCTTTCCTTTCGATGATACAGATGTTTACAAATGGTCCGAAGCGGTTTCTTTTGCTCTGGCAAACAGAGATCTGCCGGATCTGGAAAAGATCCTTGACAGCGTGATAGAAGAGGTGAAAGCAGCACAGGATGAAGACGGCTATCTTGGAACATACCTTTCTGGAGAAAGGAAAAAGGAGCGCTGGACGAACCTTGCATGGAACCACGAGCTCTACAACGCAGGACACCTGATTCAGTCTGCCGTTGCCCACAGAAGGGTAACCGGTAAAGACACACTCTTCAACGTGGCAAAGAGGTTTGCGGATCACATCTACAACACCTTTGGACCTGGAAAGAAGGAAGGAGCACCAGGACACCCCGAAGTGGAAATGGCACTCGTTGAACTCTACAGAGAGACGGGAGAGAAGAAATATCTGGATCTTGCAAAATACTTCATCTACGCACGTGGAAAAGGGCTCGCCAGTGTACCAAGAAATCCTGGGCCAGAATATTTCATCGATCATAAACCATTTGTGGAACTGGAAGAGATCACAGGACACGCTGTGAGGGCACTCTATCTTTGTGCTGGTGCCACCGATCTTTATCTTGAGACGGGTGACGAGAAGATCTGGCAGGCTCTCAACAGACTCTGGGAGAATTTCGTAACGAGGAAGATGTACATCACAGGAGGTGCTGGTTCAAGACACGACTGGGAATCCTTCGGCGAAGAGTATGAGCTTCCAAACAGAAGGTCCTACGCCGAATCCTGCGCCAGCATAGCGAATTTCATGTGGAACTTCAGGATGCTTCTTGCAACAGGCGATGGAAAATTTGCAGATGTGATGGAACAGGTTCTCTACAACGGCCTTCTCTCAGGAATATCCCTCGATGGGAAACATTATTTCTATTTCAATCCACTGGAGGATTTCGGAAGAACAAGAAGACAGAAGTGGTTCGACTGTGCATGCTGTCCTCCAAACCTTGCAAGATTCATTGCATCTTTCCCTGGGTACATGTACACCACATCAGGCGATGGAGTGCAGGTCCATCTGTACGAAAAAAGCACAGCAAAGGTGTCATTCAAAGGATCAACTGTGAAGATAGAGCAGGAAACGGATTATCCCTGGAGTGGTGAGATAGTTCTTTCGATCGAGACTGAGATCGAAGAGCCTTTCTCCATTTATCTTAGAATTCCCACCTGGGCAGATGATTTCTCTATCAGAGTGGATGGAGAAACTCTCGATCTTGAGCCACAGAACGGTTATGTGAAACTGAATCGAAACTGGAGGGGAAGCCATAGAATAGAACTTTCACTTCCTATGAGGGTAGAACTCGTAGAATCTCATCCGTTCGTGAGGGACAATTTGGGGAAAGTGGCGGTGAAGAGAGGGCCAGTTATCTACTGTGCTGAGCAGGTGGACAATCCGAACTTTCACGTGTGGACGCTTGGGGTGGGCTCAGAGGATCTGGAAGAAGAAAGAGCAAAGATACTCGACAGAGATGCTGTGTTTCTCAGGGGAACGGGGAAGGCACTTGTCACTTCCGACTGGGAAGGAGCGCTGTACAGAAAGATATCTGAACCTAAAGAAAAGGTGGCGAAATTCACCCTTGTTCCCTACCACATGTGGGCGAACAGACAGCCCGGTGCTATGGTAGTGTGGTTGAGGAAAGTTTAAAACAACAATACTGCTGGAGGGGGTGTTAGCTTATGAGAAAGTTAGTTGTGTTTGTGGCTCTTTTGGTAGGACTTGTTTTGATGGGATTGGCAGACAACACCATAGTCATTCGCTACGCTCACTGGAATGCTTTGCCACCAGATCCGTACAATTATGTGAAGGCTTTTGAGGAAAAGTATCCCAACATCAAGGTAGAGTTCATACAAATACCTGAAGCTGAATATTCTCAAAAACTCAGAACCATGGCACTTGCAGGAAATGCCCCTGATGTTCTTTGTCTGTGGGAGGCAGACCTTGCAGATTTTGCCAGAGCGGGATGGATAGTTCCTCTTGATGAGTACGTTAAACAGAGCAAAGAGTTGAGTTTGGATGATTTCATCCCGGCAGTTAAACAGTTAATGGAGCTGCAAGGACATCTTTACGGTTTACCCTGGTGTTTTGCAACTGAGATAATGTACTACAACAAGGATTTGTTCGATAAAGCAGGTATACCATATCCAAATGAAAACTGGACCTGGAAGGACTTCGAAGAAGCTGCAAAGAAGCTGACAATCGTTGAAAATGGGAAAGTTGTTCAGTACGGATGTGACGCACTGAGTTTCCAGGGTCTATGGTACTCCTTAATAGGAACGTTTGGGGACAAGATAGTGGATGAACAAGGAAGATTTGCTATTAGAGAGGGAGCCAGAAACTTCTTGAAGTGGTGGTACGACTTAACGAATAAGTACAAAGTAGTAGCACCACCTCAAATCTCCACATCAGGTGTTGTGTCTGCTGATCTTTTTATGGCTGGGAAAGCTGCAATGGCTTTCAATGGAAGCTGGATGACATCAGTTTACAAGGACATAACTGACTTTAACTGGGACATAGCCCCTATTCCTAAGGGTGTAAGGCACTATTCAACTCTCCATACTGGTTTCTTCGCCATCAATGCGAAAAGTAAGGTAAAAGACGCCGCGTGGAAATTCATAGAGTTCTGCATGAGCGAAGAAGGACAAAAACTGATTAACAAAGCTTATAACAATCCTTCTGCTCGCATTTCCATCCTCAAAAAAGGATATTACAAAATGGAAGGACCGAAAGGACCTCGAAACTGGGATGCCATAGAAAAGACAGCAGAATTCGCGGAATGGGGATACACATTGTTACCACCCGGTTTAACCTTCGACCTTGTGAAAGATTTCAACGCAGCCATTCTCGGACAAATATCCATCGATGATGTTATCAAGAGAGCGATAGAAAAAGCAAAAGACATCTTGGGTGAAGACAGGGTAGCGGTTCAGTGAAAACTTCATGGGGGGCGCCTGCCCCCATTTAAAACCATTGAGGAGGTATGCTATGGGAAGGAGAAAGAATGTTGTAGCCTATCTTTTTGTGTCCCCGTGGATTGTTGGCTTCGTTCTTTTCACAGGGGGACCCATCCTGGCTGTCATTCTTCTTAGCTTCTACAAATGGGATTTGATAACACCTCCAAAATGGGTTGGACTAGCGAATTATCTCAAGATGTTTCAAAGCGGCTCGGAATTCTGGATTGTTCTAAAATTTACACTTTTCTATACGTTACTATCCGTTCTTGTGTCTGTTGGATGGGCGCTTTTCACTGCTCTTCTTTTGAACCAGAAACTAAGAGGAACCAGAGTATTCAGTTTCTTTTATTTTGTGCCTGCCGTGGTGCCGATGATAGCTTTGACTTTTGCTTTCCAGTTGATTTTTAACAAAGAATTGGGAGTGGTGAATTATCTATTAACATTGGTGGGAATTAAAGACACACCAAATTGGTTAATGGATCCAAATTACGTGACATGGCTGGTGGCAGTCCTCAACATTTACACTTTCTATACGGGTCAGATGATGTTAATATTTGACAGTGCCTTGAAGGAAGTCCCTAGGGAACTTTACGAAGCCGCGGAGATCGATGGTGCGGGTCCCTTCACAAGGTTCTTCAAAATCACATTACCAGCGATATCTCCTATTCTTCTCTTTAATTTGGTTACCGCCACGATAAATTCTTTAAGCGCTTCGTTCACTCTCATATATCCCCTCACGGGAGGAGGTCCAGGGAAGGTTACTCAGGCGATAAGTTTGGATATTTACTATAACGCTTTTAAAACGTTCAGATTGGGTTATGCAAGTGCAGAGGCAGTGATACTGTTTTGCATTTCTGCAATTGTGTCGTTGCTGATGTTTATTCTGTCGAAGAAATGGGTTTACTACGAAGTTTAACAGGGAGGAGGTTGCATGAGAAGAAAAAGTGTGGTTGGTCTTCAATATGCTCTGATGATACTGGTTGCCATTGTTATGTTCTTTCCCATACTCTGGATTATTGGTTCTTCTTTCAAACCCCTTATAGAGTTTAGTTCGTATCCTCCTCGGTTGTTTCCCAAAACTTTCACATTGAGAAACTACCATGAAGTTCTCACAAACAGCAAACTGCCTATTTATTTGCGGAATACGTTGATACTTATGTTGGGAAATACTGTTGGTACACTTCTTTCGAGTTCTTTGGTTGCTTATCCCCTGGCACGGATGGATTTTAAGGGGAGGAAACTGATATTTGCTTTGATACTTGCCACCATGATGGTACCAAGCTACGTCACTATAATTCCTCAATATATTCTTTTCAAGTATTTTGGATGGCTTGATTCTTTCTTACCAATAATAGTCCCTGCTTTCTTTGCCTATCCATACAACGTTTTTCTTTTCAGACAATTCTACAGAACAATTCCGCGTGAACTAGACGAAGCAGCTAGGATCGACGGATGCAACGAGTGGCAAATCTTTTGGAAGATCATAGTACCCATTTCCAAGCCTATCTTTATAACCATAGGTGTTCTTTCTTCGATATACTGGTGGAACGAGTTTTTCGTCCCTATGGTTTTCATCAACTCCGAGGAACTAAAACCGTTGAGTGTGGGCATATACAGCTTTTCAAGAACGACTTTTATTGTTCGTTGGGATCTGATAATGGCAATGGCAACGATTATGATAATACCACCCATGATACTCTTCTTATTGGCCCGTGAATACATAACCGCAGGAATAAAGACAACAGGTTTGAAATAAAAATACGAGAGCCCCAATGGGGCTCTCCTATCTCTTCAGGAAAATCTCTTTCACTTCTTCCGCCGTCAATGGTCGATCGTAGATCCTCAATTCGTCGATCATTCCCTTGAAAGGTGGATCCCAGAAGTTCACCCCCAGTGAAAACACCCCTCCTGGACCCACAGAGAACACATCTGGTACCAATCCATTGGGATTAGGCTGACCATTGATCTGTACCTTGAGAGGAACCTCTTCCCCATTGATGAACAGATGTGCTTTTCCTTTATCTACGACTATCACAACGTGATACCATTTGTCTTTTTCGAGATTGAATGGGGGAATTCCATCAAACCATATGTCTTTTCTATCGTTTCTGGCCCAGAGGAGAGTACCGTTGTTCCAGCCATATGGTACAAAACTTAACCAGTAGAAATAGTTTTCTTCATCTATGTAGCATCCAAAGAAAGTTGTTGTATGCTGCGTGAACGCTTCGATTTTGAGCCAGAAGGAGACAGAATAATCGTAGTCAGTAATGAGATCGTTTCCAAGAACCACACCCTTTTTTCCATCGAAAACCAGAGCTTGTCCCACTACACCTTCATCAAATTTCGGGTTTCCAAGAGATGGAACGTTTATTCTGTTTCCAACGAGGTATCCTTCTTCAAAATTTCCTGTCTTGTCTTTCAGATCTCCATCGAATGGATAGTATGCTATCAGATCTTTGTTCAAATCTATACCTGTTGCTAAAGAGAGCATCCATATCATGAAACCTATCAGGAAGACCTTTCTCATCACAGAGAATCACTTCCTTCCATAATTATAGAGAATTCTCACCTCACCAGGCCCAAGTGCTCTATCGTAGATTCTGAGTTCATCGAACATACCCTTGAATGGAGCGTCCCAGTAGTTGGCTCCAAGGGCAAACACTCCTCCTGGTTTCAGGCTGAAAACATCCGGTAGTTTGCCCGTCAGGTTTTCCTGACCGTTTATTTGAATCTTCGTGAGAACCTGTTCTCCGTTGATGTAAACTCTGACAATTCCGTTCAGCACAGAAATTGCCACGTGGTACCATTTCCCGGGTTCGATGTTTTTGCTGAGAATTCCATCGTACCATACGTTCTGAGCTTCATCCCTTGCCCAGAGCATTGTACCGTTGTTCCAGCAGAAAGGAACGAAGCTGATCCAGTGGATTTTTAGTTTTCTGTCTATGTACGCCCCGAAGAAAGTTGTTGTGAACCTTGTCAACTGTTCTGCATAAACCCAGAAGGAAATCGTGTAATCGTAGTCTTTGATGAGGTCTTCAGGAAGAAGAAGCCCCCTGCTTCCAGGAAGTTTTACAGCCTGTCCAACAACACCATCGACGAACGTTATCTCTCCTCTACCAACACTTCCTATAGTTCTGCCAGTTTTGACTGCCTCTCCAAAATGGCCGGTTACATCTTTCAGGTTCCCGTCGAATGGAAAGTAAGCAATCAGAGAAGGATCGTTGTTTGGATCAAAAGCGAAAGCCACACTGAGCATAACTCCTAACACGAGAAAAAACAGTACCCTCTTCATGTTTCAACACCTCCATCCTGAGATATTGAGATCACTCCACCTTTATTCCCCACACGGACACACCGTGGTTGGAAAGTGCTGTAAAAACCGTTACCCATCTTTTCTCTGAGTAGTGCCATTGTTTCAAAACAACTCCTTTGTACACGCTGGTGGAACCTTCTTCGTTGATCTCTAATGTGATGTAATGCCCCTTCTTTTTCCATTTCCCTTCGACAGCTCCTGTTATCGTTCCATCCCGGTTCAGACGAATTCTCACAGGCTGTTTGATATCACTTGTAATCTCTTTTCCATGGTTTATGAACTGGTAGTCTCCTGCGATCTCTTCGTCTGGTAGATCAGATATCGTCTCACCTGCGTAGGGGAAAGGAGCCATAACGAACCACCCATCTTCGTTGAGAAAAAGTTGGTGAACTCTGAGTTGATACGTCTCCCCTCTTCCGGGGAACCTTGTGTGGAAGAAAATGAAGTACTTACCCGTTTCAGGGTCATAATAGGCAGAGTTATGACCGGGAGAAACGTATCCGAATGCTTTGAAGTCGATGGTATCGGTTTCATTCAAGGTGAAGTTGCCAACAAGTTTGGCTCCGTAGTTTGCTATCACCGTCTTGCTTCCCATACAGTTTTCCATATTTTTTCCCTCGGGGTCGTAGTACGGGCCATCTGGATTTTTAGATCTTGCAACTCTGATGTTGTATCCTCCTCTGTAATCTAGCCCGCCGAAACTCAAAAAGAGATAGTAATAATCTGTTTCTGGGCTGTACAGAACGAAAGGTCCTTCCATGGAGCTGTGATTTCCCCCTGCGAGTCTTTTTCCGTAGCCCTGACCGGGAAGGGGAAGCCCCGTTTTGGGGTCGAGTTTGAGAATGTAGATTCCTCCGAACCACGATCCATAGACCATCCACAGATTTCCTTCTTTGTCATAGAAAACAGCAGGATCCAGCGCGTTTGGATGTTTCCTGGAATTGTACGGTGTACCATCTTCACTCGGACCATCCACGGAATAGACCTGACCGGATTTCACGATCACCGCGTAATGTTTATATGGACCTTCTACATTATCAGAGACGGCAATTCCTATAGCAGACCTCGGTGAACCGAAGGTTGAGGCGCAGTAGTACATGTAGTACCTTCCATCAGAGAGTTGAATAACATGGGGTGCCCAGATGTCGTTTCTTGTTCTTGCCCAGCTGAGAGCTTCTTTCAATTCTTCATTTATATTGGGTATTATAGGATTTCTATCGTGTGCACTCGTACTTATTTGATCCCAATGCATTAGATCCTTCGATTTTGCGACCTGAAGGTGTGTTCCAAAGACGTAGTAAACGTCGTCCACCTTGATGACCGAAGGATCGTGTACCACCGCCCATCGAAATGTGGGTTGGGTTTCAGCGAAGATACATCCTAATAGTGTTGTGAAAACGATGGAAAAGACCAGAAACTTCATTGCTATACCTCCTCATAAGATGATTTTGTACGTACATATATTATATAGAATGTGACATCCAAACGCAAAACGATAAACAAGGATGAAAAAATGAGAAAACGGTGAATAATTATTTCTAATCGATCGTAGTTGTCTCTAAAAGGAGATATTTCCAAAAATTCCACCTTGAAATGTTGAAGTGAGGAAGGTTATAATTTCGATTGAGAGTTGGTACGTACCTATCTTTGAGTATATTTGAATGGAGGTGAACATTCATGAGGAAGCTACTGGTGTTTCTGGCTGTTTTTGTTCTCACCCTTCCACTCATGGCAAAGATCCAGATCACGTTCATGACGCCTCTTTCTGGAGCCGACGGAGCTTACATGGATCAGATCATCCAGAAGTTCAATGAGACACATCCAGACATTGAAATCGTACATCTAGTTGTGGGAAGCTCCCTGGAGTACAAGCAGAAACTCGCCACAGGAATTTCCACAAAATCAGCACCTCAGGTACTCTTCATCAGAAAACACGACATGCCGTTGTTCCTTGACTATTTCAGAACTTTCACAAAGGAAGAACTCGAACAGTGGGGTATCGACATCGATGATGTCTACCCATCCGTTCTTGAAGGTCTTGTTACAAAAGACGGTAAGTACTACGGAATACCGATAGACGTCTGGATCTTCTACATGGCCTACAGAAAAGATAACTTCAGAAAGGCCGGCCTCGATCCAGATCTTCCGCTGAAAGAAGGTCCGCTCAACCAAGAGCAATTCGTGAACGTTCTGAGGGCTCTCAGAAAGGTTACCCCTGAAGGTTCGTACCCATGGTGTGAATCTCCAAGCTGGGACTGGGAGTTTGTACACCTCCTGTGGCAGTTTGGTGGAGATATTCTGACACCTGACTTCAAGAAGCCAGCGTTCAAAGAAGCCGGTATAAAGGTGCTCAAGTTCCTCCAGGAACTTCAGAAAGAGGGACTTTATCCTGATCAACCAATCGATGCTGGGCCAACCTTCGAATCTGGAGCAGGGTCTATCTTGATAACAGGTATCTGGACAATCAATCCATGGCTAGAGTTGTTGGGAGATGACTTTGGTTACGCTCCGGCACCAATACTTGGTCCAAAGAAGGCCGTGTTCGGAGGCTCACACGTGATAGCGATTCCTAAGGTGATGGTTGAGGACAAAGAAACCTTCAACGCTGTTATGACATGGGTGAAATATCTGTGGGACCATGCGATCGAATGGTACGCAGCGGGTCAGACACCTGCGAGAAGATCCATAGCTCAGAGTGAAGAGTTCAAGGAGAAATTCCCACACCTGTACGTTGCTGCTCAGCAGGTGTCTTACGTCAAAACTTTCCAGATGTTCCCGTACATAGCCGAAATCCTTGCCGAGATAGTCCCGTACATCGAAGAAGTGCTCATCAACAAGAGTATGACACCTGAGGAGGCAATGGAAGAGGCCGAAATGGTTGCTCAAGAGATAATAGACGATTACTGGGCAACCGTTGGAGAATGATCGTGGAGGGTAGAAGGAGATGGTTGAGAAGACAGAAGTTCTTACGGAAAAGCAATTAAAAAAATTGAGATTAAAGCGTATTTTGAAAAGGGAATTGGGAGCGTGGGGGTTTCTGCTCCCCCACTTCTTTTTCTTCGTCCTCTTCATTGTTATTCCAGTTGTTTACGGTTTCGTGATGAGCTTTTACAGATGGACTCTGCTGGGATCAACACGTTTCATAGGGCTGGATAACTACGTGAGAATCTGGAACGATTCCAGGTTCTGGCAGTCGGTCAAAAACACCGTGATGTTTGCCGTCATCAGCATACCGCTCATCATGGCAGTTTCGATGATATTTGCACTCCTGCTCAAAGAAAAGTGGTACGGCAAGTTGTGGCTTCTTGTTGCTTTTGTTTCTCCCACGTTCTTCAGTTCTGTTGGTGTCTTGACAACGTGGAGATGGATCTTTTCATCCGCTCCAAACGGATTGTTGAATTACTATCTCACAAAAATAGGTTTGCTCAGTCAACCCATTTCCTGGTTTGAAACACCAGCACGTGCATGGGCCTGTATCATCGGTGTTACCGTCTGGTGGATCATGGGTTTCAGCGTATTGCTTTATCTTGGAGCGCTTCAGAGAATTCCACCGGAGCAGTACGAAGCAGCGAAGATCGACGGGGCAGGACCCTGGGCACGCTTCATCCACATCACACTGCCATGGATGAGAAACGTTCTGTTCTTCGATGTTGTGAGACAGGTTCTTCTGGCTTTTGGTCTGTTTGATCAGGTGTATTTCTTCACTGGAGGAGGACCCGCTGGGAGCACAAGGACCATGGTTTACTACCTCTACATGGTGGGGTTTGAAAGGCAGCAACTTGGACGTGCCGCTGCTATTTCCTGGTACATGTTCATCATCATCTTCGGTTTTGCTCTCATAAATCTCTTCATTTTGACCAAATCAATCCGAGGAGCGGAGGGAGAATGAGATGTCAAAAAGAAAAAAGAAGATAATGAGAGTCATCATTTCTGTGGCATTATGGCTTTTTGCTGCTCTCTGGTATGCTCCCATCTTCTGGATGTTTTCCACATCCTTGAAAGAGTCAACGGTAGCAACCTCTGAATATCCTCCCAAATGGATACCGGACAATCCCACTCTGAACAACTATAAGAGAATCTTCGCTCCTGCAAGCGGTATCAGCGTTTCGAGGGGAATAGTCAACAGTTTGATCGTCTCCATACTTGGAACGATAGCAGGGCTTGTTGTAGCGACACCAGCAGCCTATGCACTCTCCAGGTTGAAGTTCAAGGGAAAAAATGTCATATTCTGGAGTTATGTGGCGGTACTCGCCTTTCCTGGAATCATCTTTTTGATACCTCATTACTTCATCATCTACCGTCTGGGACTTATGGACACGCTAGCAGCTCTCATCCTTCCGGGGCTCGGGGGAACTTTTGGGGTCTTCCTTCTGAGGCAGTACATGCTCGGTATACCTAGGGAACTGGAGGATGCTGCATGGATAGATGGTTGTTCTAAACTCAGGTTCCTTGTGACCATAGTGGTACCCTATATCAGGCCTGCTTTGATAGTTTTGGGACTGATGTCATTTTTAGGGTACTGGAACACCTTCTTGTGGGCTCTGCTGGTTCTCAGCTCACCAGAAAAGTTCACCCTTCCTATTGCCCTCGTTCGTTTCAACGCAGGATGGGGAGATCCTTACAGAGGAATAGGAACTCTTATGGCCGGTGCGTTTATTGCCGTGGCGCCAGTTCTTGTGATTTTCGTTCTTTTCAGAAAGTATCTCATGCAGGGAATTTACCTGGGATCTGTTGGAAAAGAGTGACCGTGGGGTGAAAGAATGTCAAAGTTCTTTGCTGTTCTTTTCCTGGCACTTTCTATTCTTCTTGTTGGAGAAGTCCAGCATGTGCTGACGATCGACTTTTCTCAGCAGGGACCGGAGATTCCAGAGACACTCCATGGAATATTCTTCGAGGACATAAATCATGCGGTTGATGGAGGACTTTACGTGGAACTTGTGAGAAACAGATCGTTCGAACAGGAAACCAGAAGGTACGAGGGATGGCGGATCGAAAGGGGAAACTCTGTGAAGTCCTCAATAGAAGAGACTCACCCTCTCAACGAGAACAACACTCGCTATCTTGAGGTGAGATTTTCCGAAACCGACAGGGCAACTCTCACAAACCTGGGCTACGGGGGTATCGCGGTGTTTCAGGGACAGGAATACATCTTCTCCACCTATCTCAGTGGAGATTTCACGGGAACGATCACCACAATGATCGTTGACGACGATGAGGTTCTGGCCTCAGGGAGTATTCTGCTTTATCAACCAGTCGGTGACTGGAGAAAATACACACTGAATCTCATCCCCACGAAGACATCCACCGATACGAGACTTTCGATTTCCATCCAGGGTAGTGGTACTCTCAGGATCGACATGGTTTCTCTGATGCCCAAAAGAAACTGGAACGGCATGAGAGAGGATCTTCTGGAAATGCTCGAAGGTCTCAAGCCAGGTTTCATGAGGTTTCCAGGAGGATGTCTGGTTCAGGGAAACACTCTGGAAAACGCGTACCGATGGAAGGAGAGCATTGGACCAGTCGAGCAGAGAAAAACGAAATGGAATTTCTGGGGATACTATCAGACTCTTGGCATCGGTTTTTACGAATATCTTCTCCTCTGCGAAAAACTGGGAGCAGAACCTGTTCCCATATTCAATCCTGGAATATCTTTCCAGATAGAATCTCCAGAATACGCCTCCGAAGAGGAACTCAAAGAATGGATACAGGATGTTCTGGACTTCCTCGAGTTTGCCAACGGTGCAACGGATACGTACTGGGGAAGTATCAGAGCATCTCTTGGTCATCCAGAACCCTTCAACGTGAAATACGTTGGTGTCGGTAACGAAAACTGGGGGCCGAAGTACTGGGAAAATTTCGAAAAGTTCAGAAAGGCGATCAAAGAAAGATATCCCGATGTGAAGATCGTGTTCAGTGGGCCGCCGTCTTACGAGGGTACCGACTTCAGACAGGCGTGGCGCTGGGCAAAAGAAAACAACGTGGAGATCTTTGACGAACACATCTATGCTTCACCGGAGTGGATGCTGGCAAACACCGACAGATACAACAGGTACGACAGAAACGGTCCGAAGGTCATGCTTGGAGAATACGCAGCACACACAGATGGAAGAAGAAACAACTGGTGGGCAGCGCTCGCTGAAGCAGCCTTTCTCACCGGCGTGGTGAAAAACTCAGATGTTGTTATCATGGCTTCCTATGCTCCTCTGTTCAACAGAGTGGGCTGGTCACAGTGGGTGCCGGATCTGATCTGGTTCGATGGATACAGGGTCTTCGGTACACCGAGTTACTATGTCCAGAAGGTTTTCGCTGAGAACAGAGGAGATGTGGTAGTTCACTCTGAACTCACTGACGAAGAGTACAGGATGTTCGGCTACAGATACAAGCATCTGTACCATGTGGTAACGTACGATGAGAAATCTCGAGAGTTGATCGTGAAGGTTATCAATCCCTGGCCGGAGGATAGAACCGTTCAGGTGAATATCAAGGGAATCACCGTTGAAGAGACTGGAAGAGAGATCACACTTGCCGGTGATCCAAAGGATGAAAACAGTTTCGATGAACTGAAGATCGTTCCGAAAGAGAGGATAATAACCGGCCTCAACAATTCCTTCGAATACACCTTCAAAGCCCAGACGGTGACTGTCCTGAGGTTGAAGGTGAAAGAATGAGGTGGGCTGTGGTGATTCTCTGCCTTTCCACGCTGGTTCTGGGAAATGAGTTTGTCTTCGATCTTTCCAAGACGAGTGGGCCACTTGGCTTTGGAGCGGTTGGTGCACACTATGCCCTTTCCGAGCCGGATGTTCCAACTGTTGTTTCACTGGTTCCCATAAAGGTGAAAACGGTGAACCAGAAACCACCGAAAGGGCTCCAGCATCCTGGTGCCGATGCTTTCAGGGTTATGGAAAGTTTCGTAAAGGCTGGAGGAAGTTATCTACAGGTTTATCTCCAGGATATCTATCTAAACTGGCCGTACGAAAAGAATCCAGATAACGACAGAGACTACGTTCCGGATGATTATCTCGAGAAGGTAAGGAAATCGGTTCAGACCATGGAGACTTTGCCCTACAGGGACAGAATCGTCTATGTTCCCTTCAACGAACCCGATGCGATCTGGTACGGTGGCCTTTTCTGGTCCACTAAAAGGACGAAGGAGTTCTTCACCGCGTGGAAGACTGTTTACGATGAGATAAAAAGGATAGCACCGGACGCAAAGATAGCAGGTCCGAACACGACCACCTACAATCCAAGGTTCATGAAAAAATTCCTTGAATTCTGTCTGCAGGAAGATTGTCTGCCAGACCTCATCACCTGGCATGAATTGAACCTTATGGATGTGGAAGCGGGCCATGCCTATTATCAGCATCTTCGAAAGATCGAAAAAGAACTAGGAATTGAACCGCTGCCGGTTTGTATCAACGAATACGCCCTCGGAAAGGAACTCTCCGTTCCTGGAAGACTCGTGAAATGGCTCGCCAGGCTGGAACAATCGAGAATAGATGGGTGTCTTGCGTACTGGCATGCTGCGGGAAATTTCTCCGGCCTTGTGGAGGGGAACGTTCCAAATGGTGCATGGTGGTTGTTCAGAGAATACGTGAACATGTCCGGAGAACTGGTTGCAGCATCGCCGAGTTACACGTCGATCTCCACGCTGGCTGTGTACGATCAAAACACAGAGACTCTGAAAGTTCTTCTTGGTGGTGATGATCAGAAAGAGTGTACCCTCACGTTCAAAAATGTTCCTTTTGAAAAAGAAGCCTACTACGAGGTCTGGGAGATCGAATGGTCTGGTTACACTGGGCTCTACACTTCTCCGGATCTCCTGTCAAAAGGTATCACAAAAATTCAAGGCGACACGCTGTCTCTCACACTGCACGATCTGAATGAGATGTCAGCCTATCTTGTTGTTGTGAAGGAAAATGAGGGCAGTCGATCCGTGTATCAACCCGTGTGGAAGTGGAGAAAAGAAGCAGAAGAAACTACTCTTGAAAACTGTACAGTGGAAATCCACGGAGGAGGGAACAATCCACCCTACTCCGGGGAGAAGATTGTGTTCTTTGACAATCCAGAGAGTAGACTTTCCTTCGACGTTGAGGTACCAGAAAGCGGCCAGTATCTTCTTGAGATATGGTACACGAATGGAAACAAAAAGACGGTGAAGTATGGAATGACTATTGACGGCAAAGATTTTGAACTGATTCTTCCGCCCACGCTGTCTGGCAGTTATGTCGGAAAAATGGAAATGACGGTTCAACTCGAAAAAGGAACACACACGATGAAGATATTCAGAAAAGACAGCTCACCGAGTGTCGGCATAGACCGTGTAGGGTTGAGAATCTACTCAAAAGAAAGGAGGATTTTGATAGGGGATCATTTGGTGTCAACGGATGGTGTTTTCAACGGTGATAAGATCGCTCTGGAAAAAGACAGAGAACTCGAATTCTTTGTCGTGATAGATGAAGATGGTTACTACGCAATGAAGATGAATGGAGAAGATTTCGATCAGTTTGAGATGACAGTCAACCGCTCTGCAAAGAAGAATGTAGCTGGCCATCAATTTACCGCGTTCCTTCAGAAGGGAGTGAACCTGATAAAATTGAAAAATCTTTCCGAGAACACAGCGATGCTGAATTCTGTTGAACTAGTAAAGATGGACGTTGACATCAAAACCTACGAAGCGGAAGAAGGCGATCTCACGGGGAACGCTCGCGTAGAGAGATCGGATTTTGCCTCATCTGGTAGATTTGTCACCGGGATAGGAAGAGGAAAAGAGAATGCCCTTGAGATGAGGTTTCATGTACCTGAGGATGGCTATTATTCTTTTGTCATTCGCTACAGCAACGAGGAAACTCTTGGCACTCATGCTTACAACCTCAACGTGGTGGACAGGTACTGTAGATTGATTGTCGATGGAGAAGAAAGAGATCTCTTTTTCAGGTACACCGGGGGAGTAGACGGTTTCTTCACAAGGGTTCTTTACCTCTACCTGAAAAAAGGAGATCATACCGTGAGGTTTGAAAATCCAAACACCGAGATTTCACCGGCAGACGTGTCTGTGTATGGTCCCAATGTAGACAGTATTTCGATAACACCAACTTTTTTGGAGTGAGGAGGGAAAGGTGTATGGCCTACAGGATCGTTGTTGATCCAAAAAAGATCGTTAAGCCGATCAGCAGACACATCTACGGTCATTTCACGGAACATCTGGGAAGATGTATCTACGGAGGAATCTACGAAGAAGGTTCACCGCTTTCGGATGAGAGGGGTTTCAGGAAGGATGTGCTGGAAGCGGTGAAGAGGATAAAGGTTCCGAATCTGAGATGGCCGGGTGGAAACTTTGCATCGAACTACCACTGGGAGGATGGTATCGGTCCCAAGGATCAAAGACCCGTCAGGTTCGACCTAGCGTGGCAGCAGGAAGAACCGAACAGGTTTGGAACGGACGAATTCATCGAATACTGTCGGGAGATAGGAGCAGAACCCTACATCTGTATCAACATGGGCACGGGAACGCTCGATGAGGCCCTTCACTGGCTTGAATACTGCAACGGGAAAGGAAACACCTACTACGCTCAACTCAGAAGAAAATACGGACATTCAGAACCCTACAACGTGAAGTTCTGGGGAATAGGAAACGAGATGTGGGGCGAGTGGCAGATAGGCCACATGACGGCAGACGAATACGCAAGGGCTGCCAAAGAATACACAAAATGGATGAAGGTTTTCGATCCGACCATCAAAGCAATCGCCGTCGGCTGTGATGATCCCATCTGGAACTTGAAGGTTCTCCAGGAAGCAGGTGATGTGATAGATTACATATCCTATCACTTCTACACGGGATCTGACGACTACTACGAAACGGTCTCTACGGTTTATCTCCTCAAAGAAAGACTCATCGGAGTGAAGAAACTCATCGACACGGTGGAGGTCGCAAGAAAGAGAGGTGTGAAGATTGCCCTGGACGAGTGGAACGTGTGGTACAGAGTTTCCGACAACAAACTCGAAGAACCTTACGATCTCAAGGACGGTATCTTCGCGTGCGGGGTACTCGTACTCCTTCAGAAGATGAGTGACATCGTACCGCTTGCCAACCTCGCACAGCTTGTGAACGCCCTCGGTGCCATACACACGGAAAAAGACGGTCTCATTCTCACACCTGTCTACAAGGCCTTCGAACTCATCGTGAATCATTCCGGAGAAAAACTCGTCAAGACCCACGTTGAATCGGAGACATACAGTGTAGAGGGAGTCATGTTCATCAACAAGATGCCCTTCTCCGTTGAAAACGTTCCCTTCCTGGATGCGGCTGCCTCCGTCTCGGAAGACGGTAAAAAACTCTTCATAGCCGTTGTAAATTACAGGAAGGAAGATGCCCTGAAAGTTCCTATCAGAGTGGAAGGTCTGGGACAGAAAAAAGCCACAGTTTACACGCTCACAGGACCAGATGTGAACGCAAGAAACACCATGGAGAATCCAAACGTCGTTGACATCACCTCTGAGACCATCACGGTTGACACCGAATTTGAACATACTTTTAAACCTTTCTCCTGCAGTGTGATTGAGATAGAATTGGAGTAGAGAAATCTGCTTTCAGGGGGAGAAGGCAATGGACTATCTGATGTGCCATATCGAGAAGGAGTTCTTCGGGACAACATCTGAGGGAATACCCGTTCATCAGTACACACTCATAAACAGAAACGGTGCGATGGTGAAGATCATCACCTATGGTGCGATAGTGAGAGAGCTGTGGGTGCCAGATAAATCTGGCACCCTTTCTGATGTTGTGCTGGGGTTCGATACCTTTCAGGAGTACGAGGAGAAGAATTCCAATTTCTTCTTTGGGGCAATCGTGGGAAGGTATGCAAACAGGATAGCCAGTGGAAGGTTCGAAATCGACGGGGTCACGTATCAACTCGCACTGAACGATGGAGACAGGCCGAACGCCCTCCACGGTGGCGTGAGGGGGTTCTACACGAGGGTCTTCAAAGCAATTCCCATGAAGACACCCGATGGGCCTTCTCTCGTTCTGAAGTATCTCAGTCACGATGGTGAGGAGGGCTACCCTGGGAACCTGGATCTCACCGTTATCTACACTCTCACGAACGAAAACGAGTTGAGGATAGAATACCATGCCACAACGGACAAACCCACCATTGTGAACCTCACACACCACTCTTACTTCAATCTCTCTGGCGAAGGAACGATTCTGGACCACGAACTCATGATAAACGCCGATCACTACACCCCCGTTGATGAAAATCTCATACCCACGGGAGAGATCACACCGGTCGAAGGGACACCGTACGATCTGAGGTCTTTCAGAAGACTGAAAGATGCGATCGAACCGCTGAAAGACACACCAGTCAGAGGATTTGACATAAACTACGTTCTGAACGGCAAAGATGGAGAGTTGAAACTAGCGGCCGTTTTGAAGGACAGAAAATCCGGCCGCGTCATGAAGGTGTACACAACGGAACCTGGTCTTCAACTCTACACGGGGAACTTCCTTGACGTAAAAGGAAAATGTGGAAGATACTACGGTTCCTATTCCGGTCTGTGCCTTGAGACTCAGCACTTTCCTGATTCTCCGAATCATCCGAACTTTCCAGATACCATCCTGAGGCCTGGAGAAGAGTACAGGCAGGTTACTGTCTATAAATTTGAGGTTGAAAATTGAGATCTTCTTTGGTTTGATGTTGTAAGATGTTGTAAAAAGCAATAAGATTGAGAATTTTGTCGATATTCAGAAATAATTCCCTGTATTTCGTGAATTTGATATAAAACAGCTGAAATCGGTCCTTGATTTTTCAAAGTATGGTAGTATATACTCATCAATGTACGTACCTTTTATTACCATTAAGACATCGGAGTAGGAGGTGTTCTTATGAAGAAGGGACTGGTTTTTCTTGGGCTGATTCTTGTACTCTCCGTGTTCGTCTTTGCAGAGGACATCAGCATTCTTCTTGCCCCCAAATCCCTCAACAACCCGTACTGGTTCGCAGTTGAAAACGGAATGAAAGACGCAGCAGAGAAACTGGGAATCAAGGCAGTTTTTGATGCACCTGTTGAAGCAGACGCTGCAAAACAGGCAGAGAAGATCCTGAGTTACATCGTGAAAGGTGTCGACGGAATAGGTATCTCTCCAAACGACCCAGAAGCGATAAAAGTAGTGGTTAAAAGAGCTCTAGATAAGGGAATCCCGGTGGTCATGTTTGACTCCGACTCACCGGACAGTGGAAGGTACGTGTACATAGGAACCAACAACTACAACGCAGGATACGAGGCTGGAAAGTTGATGGCGCAACTCATCGAAAAGTACAAACCTGAGAAAAAGACCATAAAACTTGCCATACTCACCGGTGGTCTTGCAGCCCTCAACCTGAATGAGAGAATCAAAGGATTCAAGGACGCTCTTGAAGAATACTCCAAACAGAGTGGAAGAGAGATCGTTTATGTGGCTGACCCATTCCCATGTAATGATGATGCTGCTAAAGCGATACAGATTTTAAGAGATGTTTCCAGGAAATACACGGATCTTGATGGATGGTTTGCTTCAAATGCTTCCCTCGTCGCACCGGCGACCACTATCGTTTCAGCACTTGGTGGTCCAGAAAAAGCAAAGGAACTTCTGATAGTTGCCTTTGACACTTTAACACCAGAGCTTGATCTGGTTAAAGCCGGTGTGATAAAAGGTCTTGTCGGACAAAGACCATATGATATGGGATACCTATCCACCGTGGTGCTCTACTACATGGCAAAAGACGGTGTAGAAAAGACTCTTGCAAATCTTGAAAAGATAGTAGCGGAATATGGAAAACCAGATTACAAAATATCCAAGGAAAGTGATCACGATTACCGTATTGATACAGGAGTCGACATTGTCACAAGCGAAAATATTGACGAATATTACGAGTATGCATCTAAGATATATTCCAAACGTTGAAATTCCTGACGTCTAAGAAGAAATCGAAGAAGGGGGGGTTAGACCCCCCTTCATTAAAGAACAAAGACAGGGGAGGCGTGGTTGAGTTGTGGAAGAGGTTGTTCAGGGCTAAGGAAGCGGGAATATTTTTGATACTGATAGCGATCGTGATATTTTTGGGGATAACGACGGAAGAGTTTTTGACGGTAGAGAACATATTCACGGTAATACTGAACGTATCGTTCATAGCGATCATGTCGTTTGGGATGACGATGGTGATCATCACAGCCGGGATAGATCTTTCGGTTGGGTCGGTACTGGGTGTAGCAAGCGTGGTGATGGGGCTTTTGATGAATGAAAGAGGGTTATCACCCTTCTGGAGTGTAGTTTTGGGGCTTTTAGTTGGTGTTGGATTTGGGCTTGCAAACGGTTTTTTGATCACAAAGGCAAAACTTGCACCGTTCATCAGCACACTTGGTATGCTCAGTGTAGGAAGGGGTCTTGCATACGTGTTGAGTGGTGGCTGGCCCATATCACCGTTTCCTGAGAGTTTCACGGTACACGGTCAGGGGATGGTAGGGCCCGTACCGGTTCCGGTGATCTACATGGCAGTGATAGGTGTGATCAGCCACATATTTTTGAAGTACACCGTGACGGGGCGGAGGATCTATGCGATAGGTGGGAACGAAGAGGCGTCCAGGCTGGTTGGGATCAAGACGGACAGGATACTGATCATGGTGTACACGATAAACGGCTTTTTGGCGGCATTTGCAGGTTTTCTATTGACGGCATGGCTTGGTGTGGCACAGCCCAATGCGGGTCAGGGATACGAACTTGACGTGATAGCGGCGACGGTGATAGGAGGAACGAGTTTGTCTGGTGGTGAAGGGACGATACTGGGGGCGTTTTTGGGAGCGGTGATAATGGGGGTATTGAGGAACGGGATGATACTGCTTGGTGTATCGTCGTTCTGGCAGCAAGTAGTGATAGGGATAGTGATCATCATAGCGATAGCGATAGACCAGATCAGGAGGGCGAAAGAGAGATGAAGCCCATACTCGAGGTAAGGGGGATACACAAAAGATTCCCCGGGGTACATGCACTCAAGGGAGTGAGTATAGAATTTTATCCGGGGGAGGTACATGCGATAGTAGGAGAGAACGGAGCGGGAAAGAGTACGTTGATGAAGATCATAGCAGGGGTGTATGAACCCGATGAAGGGGAGATCATATACGACGGCAGAAGTGTGAGGTGGAGTCATCCGAGTGAAGCGATAAAAGCGGGGATAGTGACGGTGTTTCAGGAGTTGTCGGTAATGGACAATCTGTCCGTGGCGGAGAACATGTTCATGGGAGATGAAGAGAAGAGAGGGATATTTGTAGACTACAAGAAAATGTACAGGGAGACGGAAAGATTCATGAGAGAAGAATTTGGCATAGAGATAGATCCTGAGGAGAAACTGGGGAGATACTCCATAGCGATCCAGCAGATGGTGGAGATAGCGAGGGCAGTTTACAAGAAGGCGAAAGTACTCATACTGGACGAGCCCACATCATCCCTCACACAGAAAGAGACAGAGAAACTCTTCGAGGTGGTGAAGAAACTCAAGGAGAAGGGAGTTGCGATACTCTTCATATCTCACAGACTGGAGGAGATCTTCGAGATATGTGACAGGGTGAGCGTTCTGAGGGATGGAGAGTACATAGGAACAGACAGGATAGAGAACCTGACGAAAGAAAAGATCGTGGAGATGATGGTGGGAAGAAAACTGGAGAAATTCTACATAAAAGAAGAACACGAGCCCGGGGAAGTGGTACTGGAAGTGAAGAACCTTTCTGGAGATGGCTTTGAGAACGTGTCGTTCAGTTTGAGAAAAGGAGAAATCCTTGGATTTGCAGGACTTGTTGGTGCAGGAAGGACAGAGTTGATGGAAACGATATTTGGCTTCAGGCCGAAGAAAAGTGGGGAGATATACATAGAAGGAAAGAAAGTTGAGATAAACCATCCACTGGATGCGATAGAACATGGTATGGGACTTGTACCGGAGGACAGAAAAAGACTTGGGCTCATACTCATCATGAGCATCATGCACAACGTATCGCTTCCAAGCCTTGACAGAATAAAGAAAGGACCGTTCATATCGTTCAGAAAAGAAAAAGAACTGGCAAAGTGGGCGATAGAAACGTTCGACATAAGGCCACCCTATCCAGACAGGAAAGTTCTGTACCTTTCTGGAGGAAACCAGCAGAAAGTTGTTCTGGCAAAATGGCTTGCTTTGAAACCAAAGGTTCTCATACTGGATGAACCAACACGGGGAATAGACGTTGGAGCAAAGGCAGAAATATACAGGATCATGTCGCATCTTGCAAAAGAGGGAGTTGGAGTCATCATGATCTCCTCAGAACTTCCAGAGGTTCTTCAAATGAGTGACAGAATAGCCGTGATGAGCTTTGGAAAACTCGCTGGTATCATCGATGCCAAAGAGGCTTCTCAGGAAAAGGTTATGAAACTCGCAGCAGGTTTGAGTGGGTGAAGAAAGGAGGTAAAAACCATGTATGAAAAAGAAAGAAAAGATCTTTACGATGCCCACATGATACTGGAGAAATACGGTCTTGTTGCTTACACGAGCGGGAACGTGAGTGTGCGAATAGGAGAACATGTTTTAATAAAGCCCTCTGGCGTTCCCTACACCGTTTTGAAGCCGGAAGATTTCGTTGTGGTGGATCTGGAGGGGAACGTGGTAGAAGGCGAGAAAAAACCTTCTGTCGACACAGCCACCCATCTGTATCTGTACAGACACCTGGACTGGGCAAAGTCTGTGATCCATACCCACTCCACATTTGCCATGGTGTGGGCGATCCTTGAAAAACCCATTCCCGTCCTCTGCACGGCACACGCGGACGTGTTCGGTGAGGAGATTCCTCTGACGGAGTACGCTCCCGTTGGATCTGAGGCGATAGGGAAAGCCGTTTTGAAGGTGATCGGAAAATCCGGTGCTGTTCTTCTCAGAAAACACGGTGTAATGGTCGTGGGAACCTCCATAGAGGACGCTGTGAAGAAGGCCATCTTTCTGGAAGAAGTTGCAAAAGCGGCATACTTTGCAACACTTGCAGGAAAACCAGAACCTCTACCTTCTGAAGAGGTCGATCGTCTTTACAACCAGTACCACACCAAATACGGTCAGAAGTGAGGGGGGAGAGCATGTACCTCATCGGAAGTGATATAGGAACACAGGGGACAAAGTCTGTTATTGTGAACGAAAAGGGAGAGGTGCTTGCAGAGGCTTTCAGGGAGTACGAGGTGATCACTCCAAGACCAAACTGGGCGGAGCAGTGGCCAGATGTGTGGGTGAAGGCGGTTTTTGAAACGGTAAAGGAAGTGGTGGAAAAGTCCGGTGTTCCAAAAAAGGAGATCGCCGGGATCGCAATAAGTGGACTCTACGGGGGATCCGGAATACCCGTTGATAAGAACATGCAACCTCTGAGACCCTGTCTTATCTGGATGGACAGAAGGGCGGTGAAGGAAACAGAGTGGGTGAAACAGAACGTTCCCAGGGAAAAGCTCTTCGAGATCACGGGAAACTATGTGGACTCCTATTTTGGTTTCACCAAGATCATGTGGATCAGAAACAACGAACCTGAGATATGGAAGAAGATCCACAAGTTCATCACCCCGAAAGATTATGTGATCTATCAGATGACAGGAGAGCTCGTCATAGATTACTCCTCTGCGGGAAACCTCGGAGGCGTCTTCGACATCAGAAAACTCACCTGGTCAAAGGAGATGTGCGATACACTGGGCATTCCGATCGAGCTTTTACCAGAAAGAATCGTGAAATCTTCGGACGTGGTTGGAAAGGTGACAAAGGAAGCCTCCGAGCTGTGTGGTCTTCTTGAAGGAACGCCTGTGGTTGCAGGAGGGATAGACGCTCCTGTGGCGCAGCTGTCTGCCGGTGCACTCGAGGAAGGAGAACACGTGGCAATGGTGGGAACATCGACTTGCTGGGGGACCGTGCACGATGGATCAAAACTTGCCTTCGGTCTTGTGAACTATCCGTACGTGGTCTACGATACCGAGAGAATCTACACGTTTGGAGGATCCGCTACAACAGGAGCTCTTGCAAGATGGTTCAAGGAGCAGTTTGGTGAAAGTGAAACGATTGTCGGCGAAAGAACGGGCATGTCACCGTATCAGCTCTTCGACAAAGAGGTGAAAGATATTCCCGCTGGAAGTGAGGGCATCGTTGTTCTTCCCTACTTCATGGGAGAGAGGTCGCCGATCTGGGATCCCACCGCAAGGGGTGTGTTCTTTGGAGTCACACTGTATCACAAAAGAGCACACCTCTACAGAGCGCTGATGGAAGGAGGAGCGTACGCTCTGAGACACAACATGGAAGAGGGACTGAAGGCTGGTTTGAAACTGAACGACGAGTGCTGGATCGTCGGTGGTGTTTCGAAATCCTCCGTCTGGGTTAAAATATTTGCGGACGTCACCGGTTTCAAGATGAGACAGGTGGCGAGTCTGGTGGAGGCTCCCTACGGAGATGCCTTCCTTGCAGGACTAGGAACAGGAGTCATAGACAAACCAGAGAGGATAAAGGAGTGGGTGAAGTACAAAGATCCTGTGGAGCCAGATCCAGAGAACAAGAAGGTATACGACAGGTACTACGAGATATACAGGGAGCTCTACGAGAGAACAAAAGATCTGATGGCGAGGCTGTGAAAAAATGAAGGACATTCTCGGTAAGACCTTTGAGTGCACCTGCGGAAGAATTCATGAGGTTCCAGACATAGAAATCGTGGAGTCGTCCATAAAAAGCGCACCGGACATCTTCCCGGAAGCGTTTTTCATAGCGGATCTGAACACCGCTTCTCTGGTGAATCTGCCAGAGAGGCGGTCTTTTGTCTTTGCAGAGAAAAGGCCTCTCACCACCGTGGAAAACGTGAATAGGGTGATCGAAGAGTCCGGTGACTTTCCGGAAATCGTCTCGATCGGATCGGGCAGCCTCACCGACATAGCAAGGTACGCTGCGTACCTTTCCGGAAAACAGTTCTCGTGTGTTCCCACGGCTCCCTCCGTCGATGCGTACACTTCCACCGTTGCCCCCGTTCTGGTGGATGGTGTGAAAAAGACGTTCAAGGCGATACCACCAAGAAAGATCCTGATCGACATTGATATCTTGAGAAATGCACCGATCGATCTTCTGAGAGCAGGTGTCGGAGACATCATCGCGAAGGTCCCGGCGAGAATGGACTGGATTCTTTCACATATCACAAACAACGAGTACATTTGCGATTTCGTCTGGGATGATATAAAGGACCTTCTGAAAGAAGTCCTGCTGAGATCCGAAGACATCCTGAAAAGAGAAAAGATCGCTGTCAGGACTCTCATGGATGCCCAACTCGTCTCTGGTTTGAACATGGTGATCATGGGAAGTTCAAGACCAGCATCCGGTGCCGAGCACATGGTATCTCATCTCATAGAGATGTTCCATGAAGAAAGGGGGGAACTCCCTCCGTTCCATGGTCTGACCGTTATGATAGGGGTCTTTGTTTCCATGAAGGCGTACGAGGTGTTGATGGAAGAAAAGAACCTACCCGTGGAGGATTTCCCCATAGACGAGAGAAGAAAAGAACTTCTGGAGCTTTTCGATGAGAAGAAAGTGATGGAATTTCTGAAGACCTACGAAGGGAAAAGATTTCAAAGAGTCGATCTGGAAAAGATCAGAAAAGCACTAGAGGATATCTACAGTGAATTTCTCCCGCTTCTCAAAAAAGCCCTTGAAACGATAGATGTGACTTCGATGATCAGAAAGTACAGAAGAGAATTTCTCTCGAAGATCGTGAGACTCTCAAACACCATCAGAGACAGGTTCACCATCCTGGATGTTTTCGACGAAATGAAACTTTTGAAGAGTTTCTCCAGAGAGATATTTTGAAACGTTCCTGGATATCGGTTATAATTTCTGTTGAACGAATAATCTAAAGATATATCTGGTGATAATCATGCGAGATATCAAAGGACACCTCAAGTTTCTTGTTCTTCATGTCATCTCCCAGGAGCCATCTCATGGGTACCACATAATGAAGAAGATCTCTCAGATCATGGGGGCAGAGCCGCCAAGTCCCGGTGCACTGTATCCCGTTCTTTCCTCTCTCAGGAAACAAAGGTACATAGAGACGCACGAAGAGGGAAAAAAGAAGATCTACCGCTTGAGCGAGAAAGGAAGAAAGTTTCTGAAAGAGCATGAAAAGGAGATAAAAGAAGCGCTGGAGTTTGCCGAAAGGTTCAGGATGTTCTCTGAAATATGCGGATCTTCCATAAGGAATGTGATGGATGTGATCTTCAAGAACGTGAAGAACCTGAGTTCGGACCAGAAAAGCAAACTGAAACAGATCACAGAAGAGTTCGAAAAGAAGGTGTACAGCATCGTTTATGGAGGGAAAAATGAAAAATGAGAACGCTTGTAGGCTATCTTAAGCCTTACTGGTTGTTCGCCGTTCTTGCACCCCTTTTCATGGTCGTGGAAGTGATATGTGATCTTGCACAGCCAACGCTTCTGGCGCGCATCGTCGACGAGGGAATAGCCCGAGGAGATCTTTCTATGGTTCTGAAGACAGGAACGCTGATGTTTGTGGTGGCGCTGATAGGAGCGGTTGGAGGAATTGGCTGCACCATCTTTGCGAGTTATGCCAGTCAGAACTTCGGTGCCGACTTGAGGAAAGATTTGTTCAAGAAGGTGATGAGCTTTTCTGTCTCCAACGTGAACAGATTCCACACATCTTCTCTGATCACGCGCCTTACCAACGACGTTACACAGCTTCAAAACCTGGTGATGATGCTTCTCAGAATCGTTGTGAGGGCTCCCTTGCTCTTTGTGGGTGGAATAGCGATGGCGGTGTCCATCAACGCCCGACTTTCTTCCATCCTCCTCTTTTTGATACCACCCATAATACTTCTTTTCGTGTGGCTCACCAGAAAGGGAAGTTCTCTCTTTCGAAAGATACAGGAGAGCACCGATGAAGTGAACAGGGTTGTGAGAGAAAACCTCATGGGAATCAGGGTGGTCAGGGCATTCCGCAGAGAAGAACACGAAAATGAAAATTTCCGGAGGGCAAACGAATCTCTGAGAAGATCTATCATCGACGCTTTCTCTTTGATCGTCTTTGCTCTGCCTCTTTTCATCTTCATAGTGAACATGGGAATGATCGGTGTTCTCTGGTTTGGAGGTATTTTGGTCAAAAACAACCAGATGGAGATAGGAAGCATCATGGCGTACACGAATTATCTCATGCAGATCATGTTTTCCCTCATGATGATCGGAAACATACTCAATTTCATAGTCAGGGCGGGTGCTTCGGCAAAGAGGGTTCTTGAGGTGCTGAACGAAAAACCCGCAATCGAAGAGACAGAAAGCGCTCTGGCTCTCTCCAGTGTGAAAGGGGAGGTCTCTTTTGAAGACGTTGAGTTCGGATACTTCGAAGAGGCAGAGCCAGTCCTCAGTGATGTGAACTTCTCTGTAGAACCAGGAGAGGTCATTGCCGTTCTGGGGGAGACGGGTTCCGGAAAGACCACCCTCATGAACCTCATACCAAGGCTCATCGATCCGGATCGTGGACGTGTGAAGGTTGATGAGACGGATGTGAAAATAGTGAAGTTGAAAGATCTGAGGAAACACATATCCGTTGTTCCTCAGGAGACCATCCTGTTCTCCGGTACCGTGAAGGAGAACCTGAAGTGGGGCAGAGAAGATGCCACAGACGAAGAGATCATCGAAGCGGCGAAGATAGCCCAGATACACGATTTCATAGCCAGTTTGCCCGAAGGTTACGATTCTCGTGTTGAAAGGGGTGGGCGGAACTTCTCGGGAGGCCAAAAACAAAGGCTCTCCATAGCACGGGCCCTCGTGAAAAAACCCAGGATTCTGATACTGGATGACTGCACAAGTTCCGTCGATCCCATAACGGAAAAGAGGATACTGGAGGATTTAAAGCGCTACACAAAAGGATGCACGACGTTCATCATCACACAGAAGATCCCGACGGCGCTCCTTGCCGACAGAATTCTGGTTCTCCACGAGGGAAAGATCGCCGGGTTTGGCGTTCACGAAGAGCTCCTGAAGAACTGCAGGCCTTATCAAGAGATATACGAGTCTCAGTTTGGAAACGGGGTGGTGAACGATGCCTGAGTTCAGAAGGCGACCACACGGTCCTGTCCTGGAAAAGCCGACATTGAAGAATCCAAAAGCCACTTTGAAGAGATTTCTTGGTTATCTGAGACCACACGTTCTCACACTGATACTGGTCTTTGTCTTCGTCACGGTATCTTCTTTTTTTGGGATACTCTCGCCGTACCTAATAGGAAAAACGATCGATGAGGTCTTCGTCCCAAGGGCGTTCGATCGACTTCCAAGGTATGCGCTTGTTCTTGGATCGATCTATGTGCTCACCTCTCTTCTCTTCTGGCTTCAGGGAAAACTCATGCTGAAACTTTCTCAGGATGTCGTCTTTCGCATGAGAAAGGAACTCTTTGAGAAGCTCCAGAGAATACCGGTTGGTTTTTTCGATAAAACACCCCACGGAGACATCATGAGCAGACTCATAAACGATGTGGACAACATAAACAATGTCCTTGGAAACAGCATTGTCCAGGTGTTTTCTGGGATCGTGACCCTCATCGGTGTTGTGATCATGATGTTCAGGGTCGACGTTCTCCTCTCTTTCGTCACACTCTCCATCGTTCCTCTGACCGTTCTGATCACCAGGATTGTCTCCAGCCGAACAAGAAAGTACTTCTACGAAAACCAGAAGGTCCTGGGCGAACTCAACGGGATAATAGAAGAGGACATCTCCGGACTTTCCGTTATAAAACTGTTCACCCGTGAGGAAAAGGAAATAGAAAAGTTCAACCGCGTGAACGAAGTTCTCAGAAAAGTTGGAACAAGAGCACAGATTTTTTCGGGGATTCTGCCACCTCTGATGAACATGGTCAACAACCTCGGGTTTGCTCTGATCAGCGGTTTTGGAGGATGGCTCGCTCTCAGAGGGACGATCACGGTGGGTACAATTGCCACCTTCATAGGGTATTCCAGACAGTTCACCAGACCGCTGAACGAACTTTCGAACCAGTTCAACATGATACAGATGGCACTCGCCAGTGCAGAGAGAATATTCGAGATTCTCGATATCGAGGAAGAAAAAGATGATCCCGAAGCCATCGAACTGAAAGATGTGAGGGGAGAAATTGAGTTCAGAAACGTCTGGTTTTCCTACGACAAAAAAACCCCAGTTCTCAAGAACATAACCTTCCACATAAAACCCGGTCAAAGAGTCGCCCTGGTGGGGCCCACTGGTTCTGGAAAGACGACCATAGTGAACCTTCTCATGAGATTCTACGAAGTGGATGAGGGACAGATTCTCATCGACGGTGTGGACATAAGGAAGATAAAAAAGAGCTCTCTGAGATCTAACATAGGAATCGTTCTTCAGGATACCATATTGTTTTCAACAACCGTGAAAGAGAACCTGAGGTACGCCAATCCCGATGCAACGGATGAGGAGATAAAAGAGGCGGCGAAACTGACACATGCGGATCACTTCATAAAGCACCTTCCGGAGGGATACGACACGATTCTCACAGACAACGGCGAAGATCTGAGTCAGGGTCAGAGACAACTTCTTGCCATAACCAGGGTCTTCATTGCAAACCCGAAGATTCTGATACTGGACGAGGCCACGAGCAACGTCGACACGAAGACAGAAAAGAGCATACAGTCGGCCATGTGGAAACTCATGGAAGGAAAGACCAGTATCATCATAGCCCACAGACTGAACACGATCAAAAACGCGGATCTCATCATCGTTCTGAAGGACGGTGAGATCGTGGAGATGGGAAAACACGATGAGTTGATGCAAAACAGAGGTTTCTACTACGAGCTCTTCACGAGTCAGTACGGTATGATCCTGGAAAAAAAGTGAGCCCCTCTGGGGCTCACGGAAGTTCTGTTGTGTGCCAGTATTTCTTTTTGAATTCTTCCGGTTCCATCTTCGCAAGCTTTGCCAGTTTCTCTAGGGTGTCTCGATCTTCAAGGTCTTTCTTTTCCAGTCTTATCATGTACTTTCTTGCCACTCTGTAATCTTCAGAGTGAACATCCACCAGTCTCACCCTGGTTCTACCGGTCTTCGGGTCCATGAAGGCATCGAACGGCAGGATCTTTATCCTTCCTCCGACAACACACACCATGCCACCCGGAAGGTCCGAGTAGTCTCCAAGGAGAAATCTCACAGCGCCGTATCCGAGTGTTCTGGTGTAGACGATGTCGAACGGAATGGGTCTTGCGCTTCTGAGCTCGTAACCTATCGTGACATCGACGATACGGATCTTTTCTCCCCTCTCGGCGAACCTTCTCTCTATGGCCCTCTTCAGGATCGTTGCAAGTGGGATTTCAGCGAGTCTCAGATGACCGTGTGGATCCTTTTCCACTATCACTCCTGGAATGTTGGCAAGTTCTTCCGGATCCATCTTCTCTGCGATTCCTTCACCTATGACCGCAACCCCGTCGTTTCTTCCCATGAGTTTTCTCTTCAGGATCGCTCCGTCGAGAACGTCGCACACTTCCTCGAGAGTCACACCCTCTCTGAATTCTTCAGGAATGATGGTGATTGTTGCACTCGCAGCCTTCCCCACGCCGAGGGCAAGGTGTCCCGCTTCTCTTCCCATCATCGCCACAAAGTACCATCTGTTAGTTGTCCTTGAGTCCTGCATGAGGTTATAGACGAGTTCTGTTGCCACGTGTCGTGCCGTCTCAAAGCCGAAGGTAGGCATGTTCTCTGGAAGAGGAAGGTCGTTGTCTATCGTCTTTGGAACGTGGACCACCTTTATTTCTCCTCTGGATCTTTCACTCACCTTGCTCGCGGAGAAGGCGGTATCGTCCCCTCCGATCGTGACGAGGTACTTTATTCCCAGTTTCTTCAGGGCCTGAATGGTTTTCTCAAGTGTCTCTTCGGATTTTGCGGGGTTCACCCTTGAGGTTCTGAGGATGGAACCTCCTTCGATGTGAATTCTGGACACATCTTCGATGGTGAGTTTTTTCACCATGTTCGTTTTTCCTTCCACCAGATGTTTGAAACCATCGTAGATGCCGATCACCTCAAGACCGTTGTTTATGGCTTCGATGGTGACAGCACTGATCACACTGTTGATACCAGGTGCCGGTCCTCCTCCGACGAGTATCCCTAATCTTTCAGCCACTTCAACCCCTCCCCGTGCTTAATGTCTTCAAAACATATTCTACCAATTTTTCTGCGGAAATGTTAAAGCTTCTTCTCAAACCAAAGCATTAAAATGCCAGATTTTCTATGTGTGATGGTTTAACTTCAACTTCAAATTCGTATGATAAAATTTCCCAAAGCCCTCCTTCATTTTTAATCATCCCGGTGTATAGTTATACAGCATGGAGGTGTTATTTTGATACAAAAAGGACTGGAAGGTGTCAAGGTATGCAAAAGTTCGATATGTTATCTGGATGGCATCAACGGGAGACTCTACTATCGGGGCATACCGGTCGAAGAACTGGCGGAAAAATCGACCTTTGAAGAGACGGCATACCTGCTCTGGTACGGGAAGCTTCCCACCAAAAGCGAACTGGAAGAGTTCAAAAAGAAGATGGCAGAATACAGAGACCTTTCTGATGAGGCAGTTAACATACTCTACCATCTTCCCAGAAATCTTCACTACATCGATGTTCTGAAGATATTTCTCTCAATACACGGTTCAACGGACGGGGTGGATGAAGATCTCAAGGAGAAAGCGATAAAGATCGCAAGTGTTTTCCCTACCATTCTCGCGTATTACTACAGGTATTCAAAAGGAGAGGAACCGATAAAGCCAAGGAAAGATCTGTCGCACGTGGAGAACTTCTACTACATGATGTTTGGAGAGATGAACGGAAAGGTTCGCCTTCTGGAATCTGCCTTCATTCTTCTGATGGAGCAGGATATAAACGCCTCCACCTTCGCTGCCCTCGTGATAGCCTCCACCCTCTCCGATCTTTACTCGTGTATCGTTGGAGCTCTCGGTGCTCTCAAAGGGCCTCTCCACGGTGGAGCAAGCGAAAAGGTTCCGCCCATGCTCGAGGAGATCGGAAACGAAGACAGGGTGGAAGAGTTCGTTCAAAAGTGTCTGAAAGAGAAAAGGAAAATCATGGGTTTTGGACACAGAGTCTACAAGACGTACGATCCGAGGGCGGTCTACCTGAAGGAGGTTCTACAGAGGCATTTTCAGGACAGCCGGCTTTTCAGAATTGCCAGTAAACTTGAAGATTACATAGTTTCAAACAGGATAAAGAACATATATCCCAACGTGGATCTGTACTCCAGTATCCTGTTTGAGGAGTTCGGGTTCCCAAGGAACATGTTCACCGCCCTGTTCGCCACCGCACGTGTCGTGGGCTGGACGGCCCATGTGATTGAGTATGTGAGCGACAACAAACTGATCAGGCCAACGAGTGAATATGTTGGTCCTTTGAACATCGAATACATTCCCATCGAGCGGAGGGATGAGAATGGGTAAGACGCTTGCAGAGAAGATCTTTTCCGAACACGTTGGAAGGGATGTGAAGGCTGGAGAGATCGTCCTTGCCAGAGTGGATGTGGCCATGGCCCAGGATGGAACCGGTCCTTTGATGATAAAGGAGTTCAGAGAGCTTGGCTTCAGAGAGGTGAGAGTTCCAAAGGCCTTTTTGTTCATCGATCACGCCTCTCCGAGTCCAAGAAAAGAGCTTTCGAACTCACAGAAATTGATGAGAGAGTTCGGCAAAGAGATGGGAGTCACTGTCTTCGATGCGGGAGATGGCATTTCCCACCAGATTCTTGCGGAAAAATACGTGAAACCAGGAGACCTCGTCACTGGTGCAGATTCGCACACTTGTACAGCGGGTGGACTGGGCGCTTTCGGGACAGGAATGGGCTCCACAGACGTTGCGATCGTGTTTGGCCTTGGTCAGAACTGGTTCAAAGTGCCTGAGACGATAAAGATCGTGATAGAAGGAAAACTCCAGGAAGGAGTCTACGCAAAGGACATCGTTCTCGAGATCGCACGCATCTTGAGGAGCGATGGAGCAACCTACAAAGCGCTTGAATTCCACGGAAGCTGTATCGAGAACATGGACGTGGAAGACAGACTCACCATCTCCAACATGGCGGTAGAAGTGGGAGCCAAGGCAGGTCTCATGCCGTCCGATGAGAAAACAAGAGAATTTCTGAAAAAAATGGGAAGAGAAGAAGACTTCAGGGAACTGAAGGCAGATCCGGATGCAACCTACGAGATGGAACTGGAGATAGATGCATCTTCTCTTGAACCTCTTGTGTCTCTGCCTCACTACGTGGACAACGTGAAGAAAGTGAGTGAGGTGGAGAAGGAAAAGATAAAGATAGACCAGGTGTTCATCGGAACCTGTACCAACGGAAGACTCCAGGACCTTGAAATCGCCCTGAGGATCCTGGAAAAACACGGCAAGCACCCGGATGTGAGGCTCATCGTTGGGCCTGCATCCAGGAAAGTCTACATGGATGCCCTAGAAAAGGGTATCATCAAAAGATTCGTGGAACTTGGAGCCGCCATCATTCCACCGGGATGTGGTCCCTGTGTGGGAATCCACATGGGAGTGCTCGGAGATGGGGAAAGAGTACTTTCCACTCAGAACAGGAACTTCAAGGGAAGGATGGGAAATCCCAACGCAGAGATCTATCTTGCATCTCCTGCAACAGCGGCAGCCACAGCAGTTGCCGGGTACATAGCAGATCCCAGAAGGTTCATCTGAGGGAGGGTAGAGCATGATAAGGGGAAGGGTATGGAAGTTCGGAGACAACATATCGACCGATCACATAGCACCGGGAAGGTACTTTCACCTGAGAAACAACCTCGAAGAACTTGCAAAGCACGTCCTCGAAGATGCGATGGAAGATTTTGCAAAGAAAGTTCAGAAGGGAGACATCATAGTGGCAGGAAAGAACTTCGGCCTTGGCTCTTCCAGAGAGCACGCCGCACGCATCATAAAGATCGCCGGAGTTTCCTGTATCGTGGCAAAATCCTTTGCGAGGATCTTCTACAGAAACGCCATCAACGTGGGGCTTCCCGTCATAGAGTTGAAGGAAGTCGATGAGATCAACCAGGGAGACGAACTGGAGATAGATCTCGAAAATGGAGTGCTGAAGAATCTCACCACAGGAAAGGAGTACAGGTTCAATCCGATACCAAAGTTTCTCCTTGGGATCCTGAAAGAAGACGGGATCGTGAACTATCTGAAAAAACACGGCACCTTTCCGAAGGTTTAGGGGGTGAGGGCTGTGGAAGAACTCCTCGAAAAGGCCAGAAAGGTCCGGGAGGCTTGGGACGTTCTGAGAAACGCCGAGACGAGAAAAAAGAACGATGCTATAAGGAAAATTGCCAGAAAACTCGACGAAAGGAGAAAGGAGATCCTCGAAGCAAACAGAATAGATGTGGAGAATGCTCGTGCACGTGGTGTGAAGGAGTCCCTGGTGGACAGACTTGCTCTGAACGACAAGAGAATCGATGAGATGATAAAGGCGTGCGAGACGGTGATCAGTTTGAAAGATCCAGTCGGAGAAGTGATCGACTCCTGGGTGAGAGAAGACGGCCTCAGAATCGCAAGGATAAGGGTGCCCATAGGCCCCATAGGGATCATCTACGAGTCCAGGCCAAACGTCACCGTGGAAACATCCATCCTCGCTTTGAAGAGTGGAAACACGATCCTCCTCAGAGGAGGATCCGACGCCCTGAACTCGAACAAAGCCATCGTTTCCGCTATGAAAGAAGCGCTCAGAGAGTCTGAGATTCCGGAAAGTTCCATCGAGTTCATAGAGAACACGGACAGATCGCTCGTTCTTGAGATGATTCGCCTCAGAGAGTATCTCTCCCTTGTCATTCCACGTGGAGGGTATGGCCTTATCAGCTTCGTCAGAGACAACGCAACCGTTCCCGTCTTGGAAACAGGGGTTGGAAACTGTCACATCTTCGTCGATGAGAGTGCAGATTTGAAGAAGGCGATCCCCGTGATCATCAACGCAAAGACCCAGAGGCCCGGCACCTGTAACGCCGCTGAAAAACTCCTTGTCCACGAAAAGGTAGCAAAAGAGTTCCTTCCTGTAATCGTGGAGGAGTTGAGAAAGCACGGAGTTGAAGTTCGCGGTTGTGAAAAGACAAGGGAAATTGTGCCGGACGTGATCCCTGCAACGGAAGAAGACTGGCCCACCGAGTATCTGGATCTCATCATCGCGGTGAAGGTGGTCAAAGATGTGGATGAGGCGATCGAACACATAAAGAGATACTCCACGGGTCATTCGGAGTCAATCCTGACGGAGAACTACTCGAACGCAAAAAAGTTCGTCTCAGAAATAGATGCTGCGGCGGTCTATGTGAACGCCTCCACTAGGTTCACGGATGGAGGACAGTTTGGTTTTGGTGCAGAAATTGGGATCAGCACCCAGAGGTTCCACGCAAGAGGACCGGTTGGTCTCAGAGAACTCACCACGTACAAGTTCGTTGTTCTCGGTGACTATCATGTGAGGGAATGATATGAAGATCGTCGTGAAAGTGGGAAGCAATCTTCTTGTTGGAAGTTCTGGCCTGAGGAAATCTTACATCGCAGAACTCTGCCGTGAGGTCGCCCATTTGAAAAAGCAGGGACACGAAGTTGCCATCATCACCTCCGGTGCCCGCGCAGCGGGCTTTACCTATCTCGGAAAAGGAAAAAAAACACAGGATCTTCACACGAAGCAGGCTCTCTGTGCGGTGGGACAGGTACAACTCATGAAGGTCTACGAGAACGCCTTCGACTTTTACGGCATCAAGATCGCTCAGATCCTGCTCACAAGGGACACCTTCTCGGACAGAAAAAGATACCTCAACCTCCGAAACACACTGATAGGACTTTCTGAGTTCGACGTTGTACCGATTGTGAACGAGAACGACACCGTTGCGACCGAGGAGATCACGCTCGGTGACAACGACACGCTCGCCGCGATGTTTTCGATAGCGTGGGATGCGGATATTCTTGTACTTTTCACAACGGTGGATGGGGTTATAGACAAATATGGAAAACTCGTCGAAAGGTTCGACGAATCCGTGGAGTTGAAGGATCTTGGAAAAAGCAGCTGGGGAACGGGTGGTATCAGATCCAAGATAGAAGCCGCTCTGATGGCTTCAAGGTGTGGTGTGAAAGTGACGATCTGCAACGGAAACGATCTCTCCAACCTCACCAGGTTTGTGAGAGGAGAATCCGTTGGTACTGTCTTTGAACCCAGGGAGCGACTGAGGGCAAAAAAGGCATGGATCGCTTTTCTTTCGGAGCCGTCCGGGAGGATATACGTGAACGAGGGAGCAGAACAGGCTCTCAAGAATGGAGGAAGTTTGCTTCCCGTCGGTGTTGTTCGTGTTGAGGGAAACTTCGATGTAGGGGACGTTGTGGAGATAGTGAACGAGAAGGGAGAACTTGTGGGCCGCGGGATCGTGAACTACTCCTCATCGGATCTTGAGAAGATATCTGGCCACAGAAGTTCCGATTTGAAGAAAATACTGGGCTACGAAGGAAGCAAGGTGGTCGTTCACATAGACAACATGTGGCTTGCATGAAAAAAGCCCGCAGGAAGCGGGCTTTTTATTTCTTCAGGTTCTCCAGGTACTTCTTCCAGTCGTTCATGAAACGCTCTATACCGAGGTCTGTCATCGGGTGTTTGAAGAGCTTTTCAAGCACAGCAAAAGGCATCGTCACGATGTCCACACCCATGAGGGCTGCCTCCACCACGTGCATCGGATGTCTGATGCTTGCAGCGATGATCTCCGTCTCGAATCCGTAGTTGTCGTAGATCTCGACTATTTCGGCGAGCATTCTCATTCCATCGTTTGAGAGGTCGTCCATCCTTCCGATGAAGGGGCTCACGTAGGTTGCGCCCGCTTTGGCGGCGAGGATGGCCTGTGCTGGGCTGAACACCAGAGTCACGTTCGTCTTAATCCCTTCGGCAGAGAGTGTCTTCACCGCTCTGATTCCATCGGGTGTCATGGGTATCTTGATCACCACGTATTCGCTGAGCTGGGCAAGTTCTCTTGCTTCTTTCACCATACCCTTGTAATCAAGTGAAACAACCTCTGCGGAGACGGGTCCCTTCACCAGATCACAGATCTCTTTCACCCTTTGCTTGAACTCGGCTCCTTCTTTTGAGATCAGTGTGGGATTCGTTGTGACTCCATCGACGATTCCCCATTCGACACCTTTTTTGATCTCCTCTAGATTTGCCGTGTCCAGAAAGATCTTCATCTTTCCACCTCCCAAAGGCTATTTTCTCTCATCTTCTTTAAGAGCCAACTGGGGATTTTTAGAAATTTCGGTTGGTTTTTGGTTAATGAAGTATCAACTCAACGTTTCTGGTTCGATAGAAAGGTTTCGACTTCATCTAACGTGGGCATCGCATCCACCCCACCTACCCTCGTGATGACGATGGCCGCAACGGCGTTTGCGAACCTTCCCATCCCAACGGCATCTTCAATCGTTTCTGGTTTTTTCTCCAGGTATTTGTGTATCAAAGCAGCCGTGAAGGAATCTCCACATCCCGTTGCGTCGACTGGTTCTACCTTGAAAGCAGGTACCATACGCACTTTACCTCTGTACTTCACAAGACATCCCTTCTCTCCCATTGTTACAAAGAGCACTGCATCTTCTCTTATCGGAATCTTCTCAACGGAAGTTTCCAGATCTTCCTGGAAGATGTATTCAAGATCTTTGTCACTGAGTTTTACGATGTCGACCTTGGATGAAATCTCAAGGAAATCTTTCACAAACGATTCTCTATCTTCTATCAGTGATGCCCTCACGTTCGGGTCGTACGAGACGGGTTTTCCCGCTTTGAGAAATTCTTCCATCACCTTCAGATAGGTGCTGCGGGAAGGTTCCACAACGAGGGAGTAAGATCCGATGTGGAGGAAAGAAAAATCCTCCGGATTGAGTTTCACCTCTTCAGGTCTCAAATTTGTGTCCGCCGGATTTTCCCTGAAAAACACAAAATCCGGGTTCCCCATCTCGTCCCTCGCTACAAAAGCGAGCGTTGTTTTGCAGGAAGGATCCACAACTACGTGTGTTGTGTCTATGCCTTCCTTTTTCATCGCTTCGAGAAGAAACGAGGAGAACTGATCTTTTCCGAGTTTTCCAAGAAAAGAAACGCGCCTTCCCAATCTTCGAAGTGCAACGGCAACGTTCAGTGGAGAACCTCCTGCTTTCTTCCTGAAGAGTTCACTCTGGGAAAGGTTTTTTCCCCGATCTTCTGAGATGAAGTCTATGAGGATTTCACCGGTGCAGAGAACATTCATTCACCTTACACCTCCTGTGCCTCTTTAACTCAATTATACTTACACGGATTCAACCGCAGTGTGTTAATATTGTGTTGAAACGATTGGTATGGGAGGAGAAACCATGCAGATTCTTGAAAGACTTTTCTCTCTCGAGGGAAGAACTGCTCTTGTAACAGGTGGAGGTCAGGGAATTGGAAAAGCCATCGCACATGCACTGGCAGAGGCAGGAGCATCCGTTTTGATCATGGACATCAACGAAGAAACGGCTCGAAAAACAGTTGAAGAGATAAGAGAAAAAGGCAAAGAAGCAGATTTCTACGTGGGGGATGTGACAAAAGAATCGGATTGTTTCCATGCAGTGAAGAAGGTACTGGACAATTGGGGAAAACTTGACATAGGTGTTAACAACGCAGGAATAGGTGACTGGTGTGAGGCAGAGAACTATCCGGTGGAAAGGTGGAAGAAGGTCATAGACGTGAATATGGTAGGGGTTTTTCTTTCTGCAAAAGCAGAGTTCCACGCAATGAAGGAGAGAAAATACGGAAAGATCATAAACATCGCTTCGATGTCGGGTCATATAGTGAACAGGCCACAAAAACAGACAGCCTACAACGCATCAAAAGCGGGCGTGATACACCTCACCAGATCACTTGCCGCCGAGTGGGCACCGTACGGTATAAGGGTGAACAGCATAAGCCCTGGCTACATCAGAACTCCTCTCATAGAGTCTCCAGAGGTGAAAGATCTTGTTCCCCTTTGGCTCGATATGATTCCACTTGGAAGGCTGGGGGAGGTGGATGATCTGATAGGTGCTGTCATCTTTCTTGCAAGTCCTGCCTCTGATTATATGACCGGTCACGATCTTGTGATAGATGGAGGGTATACCATCTGGTGAGGAGGGGAAGTTATGAAAGCACTTCTCATAGAAAGTCCTGGTGATTCAGAAGTTGTGGATCTGGAAACGCCCGTTCCTGGAAAAGGACAGACACTTGTGAAAGTCCTTGCCTGTGGCATCTGTGGGACTGATTACAAGATCTTCTCAGGAGAAACGAACGCGAACTATCCGGTTGTTCCAGGGCATGAAATCGCAGGTGTTGTCGAAAAGTCCGATGCTTTTGAAAAGGGTCAGATGGTCGTGATAGATCCCAACAGATCCTGTGGAGAGTGCAGTTTCTGTAGAAAAGGAATGCCCCAGTTCTGTGAAAATCTTCAGGCGACAGGGGTGACAGAGCCGGGTGGTTTTGCGGAGTACGTTCTTGTGGAAAATTCACAGGTTTATCCCTTGAAAAATGTACCGGTGGAGAGAGCGGTGTTTGCAGAACCACTCTCGTGTGTTCTCGAAGGAGTGAAGATGGTAAAGCACGGGTTTTTCGACAGGATCCTCATAGTGGGGGCAGGCAGTATAGGTGTGATCTTTGGTTTGGTGTTCAAGAAGATCTTTCCAGGTGCAGAGATTGTTCTTTCAGAAAAGGACGAAAAGCGTGCAGAATTCGTCACTCAAACGTTTGAGTTGAGGGTGGATGAACCGAAAGGTGAATACGACCTTGCCGTTGAGTGCTCTGGAACAACAGAGGGGTTCAAAGTGTGTTTCGATCACGTTGGAAAAGGTGGAACTCTCCTTCAGTTCAGTGTTATAGCAAAGAACAGAACCATCGACATCTCACCCTTTGAGATCTATCGGAAGGAGATGAAAATACTGGGTTCTTATCTGAACCCGTTCACCATGAAGGAAGCAGTGAAGATCATAGAATCAGGGGAGTTTCTTTTTGAGAAACTCGTCACCGACCGACTTGATCTCAACGGAGTAAGAGAGTATCTGTCGTCTCATAAAAAAGCGTTGATGAAAGGAATTTTTGCTCCCTAAAAAGTGGGGGATCATTTGTGTACTGTGGAATAGACGTTGGGACAACCAACACAAAAGTTCTGGTGTTCGATGATGATTTCAAAGTTGTGTTTTTGAAAAAATTCAAAACACCAGTGATTTCCAGCAAAGAGGGGGATCTTTTGTCATCAAAAAAGCTTTTTGTGGAGATTCTGAGTTCTCTCAAATCAATTCCAGAGAGCACAAAAGATAAGATAAAAGCTATCGGCATCTCTTCACTCGGAGAGACGGTGTTTCCAATTTCGCAGGATGGAGAAGTACTCCAGGACGGGATGATGTGGTACAACAAGAACGTGCTGGAAGAATACAGGGAGTTTCTAAAAAAAGTTCCATCGGATGTGATATTCAAAAAAACGGGATTGTGGCCTTCGTGGATATACTCGGTGTTCAAAATGAAGAGGTTTTACAAGAACAACAAAGAACTGGCCAAAGAAGTTTACAAATGGCTTGATGTAGCAAGTTTGATAGCCTTTTTGTTGACAGGAAACATTGCGATGGATAGGGTGCTCTCTTCAAGAACACTTTTGATGAATATACTCACCGGGAAGTGGGATGAAGAACTGGTGGAGGCATCTGGTATTCCGAAAGAGCATCTTCCGGAGGTTGTTGATAGCGGTGCTTCTCGAGGAATAATAAGAAAAGAGATTTCTGAAGAGACTGGTCTTCCAAAGGACACAGTTGTGACCACAGCTGGGCAGGATCATATAACCGCTTCCTATGCTGCCGGTGTTCACGATGAAACCAAGTTACTAGATTCCTCCGGTACGACAGAGGCTGCACTTTGGACAGTTAGCAAAGAAACCCTAAAGAAGTACTTGAAAAAGGCTCCGAGTATATTTCAGGCTGGTTTTCACTGTATCCCTGGTAAATACTATCTTCTCACAGGGCTTCCCACGGGTGGATTTTGTATCGACTGGCTTCTCAACAAAATTCTTAAGGAGGATTACTCTGTTTTCAGGACATTTAAATATCAAAAGAACGCGGTCTTCTTCTTCCCCTATCTTCGTGGCACGTTCGACAGGGAAGAAATCGGCGGTGCATTCTTCAATCTGAAAGACACGGATGATCGGGATGTTATCATCTCAACTGTTCTTGAATCAACCGCTTTTGAAATGAGAAGCTGTCTGAATGGATTCGAGAAACTGGGATTGAAAGACTACGAGATTGTGGCAACAGGCGGTGGCAGTCAACTAAGGGAGTGGTTGGAGGTAAAAGCAAATGTCTTTGGCAAAGTTGTAAAGGTCCTTTCTGTCCACGAGAGTGTTGCCCTTGGTGCTGCCATGATAGCCAAAATTGCAAAGATTGGCCAAAAGAATTGGGAAGAGTTTTTCAAAGAAGCTTCACAGAATTTTGAGTACGAGTATTTCCAGCCAGACGAAGGTGAGTATTTCCAGAAAAAATACCTCGAGTATCTAAAACTCAGAAACAGAATTTACGGGTTCTAAAATAAGGAGTGAATCAGATGTATGGTGGGAAAGCAGTGAGGTTCTCAAAACTTTTAAATCCGAAATCTGGAAGATCTCTTATTATTGCTCTAGATCACGGTTTAATATTTGGAAACGTAGAGGGACTAGAAGATCCTGTGAAGACTTTAGAGAGAGCGATATCCTGTGGCGTGGACGGAGTTCTGTTGAGCCCTGGTATAGCAAAGCTGACGGAACACCTGTTCGAAGGGAAAAATGCCCCTGCCAGAATTCTTACAATAGATTTCCCAGTGGGTTCAACCATTCCAGGGAGATTCGAAAAAGTATTCACCCATAGGTTGATACACTCTGTAGAGCAGGCGGTGAAGATGGCAGTGGACGCCGTGAAGATTCTCTTCCCCTGGGGATTGGAAAAAAGTGCACAGGCTGAGGTTGTTCGGGTAATTGCTGAAACAGTCGAAGAATGCGAACGCTGGGATATGCCGCTAGTAGTCGAGCCGGTCCTGTGGGAAGAGAATTCTTCAGAAAGAAATGAGCCTGATCTCATAGAATCTGCTGCGAGAATAGCTGTAGAGATAGGAGCGGACATTCTGAAGATTCAGTTCTTGGGAGAAGACCGTCTTTCTCGGATAATTCATAGGCTTCATGTTCCTGTCTTTGTGCTGGGAGGGCCGAAGTCAGACGACTTGAAACAGATTTTAAAGACAGTCCAGGAATCGATAGAGTCAGGCGCAAAAGGAATTATGTTCGGAAGAAACGTGTGGCAAAGAGAAAACATGGAGGAAGTTCTGACGGTTTTGAAATCCATCATACACGATGGATTGAAATATGAGGAGGTTGTTCAGAGCTACGATCTATAGCAAAGAGGTGATGAGCAATGAAACCCCGCTACAAGCCCACATGGGAATCACTGAAAGAGCATGCTCTTCCAAAATGGTTTGATGAGGCAAAGTTTGGAATCTTCATCCACTGGGGAATCTATTCTGTTCCAGGTTGGGCAACACCCACCGGAGAACTTGGAAAGGTACCGATGGATGTGTGGTTTTTCCAGAACCCGTACGCTGAGTGGTATGAAAACTCACTCAGAATCAAGGGAAGTCCCACCTGGGAGTATCATGTGAAAACCTACGGTGAAGATTTTGAGTACGAGCGCTTTGCAGACCTTTTCAAGGCAGAAAAGTGGGATCCCTACGAATGGGCTGATCTTTTCAAGAGAGCAGGTGCAAGGTACGTCATACCAACCACAAAACATCATGATGGCTTCTGTCTCTGGGGAACGAAGTACACGGATTTCAACGCTGTGAAGAAAGGCCCAGGAAGAGATCTCATTGGGGAACTTGCAAAGGCTGTTAGAGACACCGGTTTGAGGTTTGGTGTCTATTACTCGGGTGGTCTGGACTGGCGCTTCACGACCGAGCCGATAAGATACCCCGAGGATCTCTCCTACATCAGGCCGAACACTTACGAGTACGCAGATTATGCCTACAAACAGGTCATGGAACTTGTGGATCTGTACCTTCCCGACGTTCTCTGGAACGACATGGGCTGGCCCGAGAAGGGCAAAGAAGATTTGAAATATCTCTTTGCTTACTATTACAACAAGCATCCGGAAGGTGCCGTGAACGACAGGTGGGGTGTTCCACACTGGGATTTCAAAACGGCAGAATATCATGTGAACTATCCAGAAGATCTGCCAGGTTATAAATGGGAATTCACAAGGGGAATAGGACTTTCCTTTGGCTACAACCAGAACGAGGGCCCAGAACACATGCTCTCTGTTGAGCAACTTGTGTACACACTGGTGGATGTGGTGAGTAAAGGTGGAAACCTTCTTTTGAACGTAGGTCCAAAGGGAGACGGAACCATTCCCGATCTTCAGAAAGAAAGACTCCTTGGTCTTGGAAAATGGCTTGAAAAGTACGGCGATGTGATATACGGTACCACTGTCTGGAGAAAATGCTGTGCGAAAACAGAAGATGGTATGGAAATTCGTTTTACCAGAAAGAACAACAGGTACTTCATCATCTTTCTTGGAATTCCAGATGGGGAAAAAGTCGCGATCAGAGATATCACTCTATCTGGGGCGGTAAGACATTTTCTGACGGGCGAAAGGTTGAAATTCCACAACACAGAAGAAGGTGTGGAAATCATCGTTCCACGAAAACTCCTCGAAACAGACAGCATAACCCTTGTTCTAGAGGTGGTGGAAGAATGAAGGAAAAGTACAAAGTAGGACTCATCAGTTTTTCTGACGGGAGAGAGTACGTACACAAAGAGCTGGAGAAAATCGTGAAAGGGTTCGAAGACAAAATAGCAAGGACACTGGAAGAAACAGGAGAAGTGGAGGTAATCAGAGCAAAAGAAATCGTGTGGAAGCCTTCAATAGCGAAGAGAGAAGCAAGAAGGCTCGCAGAAGAGGGAGCAGAGGTGACGATATTCAACTACGCGGTATGGGCGTTCCCTCATTTCACAGTTCTTGCGAGCAAATTCGCACCGGGTCCTTTTCTTCTCTTTTCCAACATAAATCCCCAGTATCCTGGGATGGTGGCGATGCTTTCTGCAGCAGGAGCACTGGAACAGGATGGAACAAAACACTACAGGATGTGGGGAGATATAGAAGACGAAAAAGTTCTCAGGAAAGTTCTGGCGTTCATCAGGGCAGGGAGCACATACAAGAAGTTGAGGGGGCAAAGGTACGGTGTGTTCGGTGGAAGATCGATGGGTATGTACACCGCCGTTCCTAACGTGGATCTGTGGAACAAGATCTTCGGTGTCGATGTAGAGCACATAGACCAGTTCGAGATCGTTCGAAGAAGCCAGCTGATACCGGACGAGCGCGCAAGGAAAGGAAGGCTCTGGATCGAAGAGAAAGCAAAAGCGGTTCACTACGATGGGAAGTACCTCACACCCGAAAAGCTCGAACTCCAGATAAAGAGCTATCATGCGGTGAGGGAGATCGTGGAGGAGATGGAATTAGACTTTGTGGGAATAAAAGGCCAGCTCGAACTCACAGAACACTTCGTGACGATGGATGTGACGGAGACGTTCCTGAACGATCCCTACGACTGGGAAGGAGAGCACGAACCGATCGTGTGCGCAACAGAGGCAGATTCCGATGGGGCGCTCACGATGCAGATCTTCAAGCTGATTGCGAAAACACCCGTGCTCTTTGCGGACGTGAGACACTACGTGGAGGAGTACGATGTACTGGATCTGTGCAACTCAGGAAACCACGCAACGTACTTTGCAGCCAGATCGTTCGATCCCGACGAGAACATGAAGAAAGTGGAGTTCTATCCACAGACGTTCTACTTCCCCGCAGGTGGTGCAGCGGTAAAACACATAGCAGCACCCGGAAAAGTGACACTTGGAAGACTCACGAGGGAAGATGGAAGGTACAGATTCACAGTCGTTCCTGGAGAGTTCGTGGACTTTGGGGAGGAGAAAAACTACGAGATAGCAGACAGCATACAGAACAACTGGCCGCACGCGTTTTTGAAGATGGAAACACCGATAGATGAGTTCTTGTCCAAGTATTCCTCCAACCACATCCACGGTGTCTATGGAGACTACGTGGAAGAGATCAGGATCTTCTGTGAGATCGCCGGTATCGATTTTGTTTTGATGAAATGAGGGCGCTACGCGCCCTCATTTTGCTTTCAGGATGGCTTTCTGAGATCTGAGGATTACCGCTGTTCCCTTTTCTGTCTCTTCTATTTCTGCTCCTTCGAAGTTTTCAACTCTTTCATTCCAGAAGAACAATTTCCAGGGTTTCCCTGAGTCCCTCAGAACTTCAACGTGTATTTCATTCTCCTTCCTTTCCACCTTCACGGACAGTTCGAGATCACCGGATGTGTTGTAGACATTCGCCGTTTTGCTGGATATTTCAAAGACGTTCAGCGTGACACCGTCTGCATAGTCGTAGTCTGGTCTGTTGTCTGTGTTTCCCGTGGGAAGGATGGTGTTTGGTCTCACAAAGAGAGGAAGACCGAAATAGTCGTACCTTTCCGTTCTCCATCGTCCTCCTTCCACCCTTTCTCCCGTGAGAAGATGTGTCCAGATCCCATCTGGAAGATAATAAGTTACCTCTCCAGTTTCGCTGAAGATCGGTGCAACGAGGAGCGATTCTCCAAGCATGTACTGTCTGTCCAAATAAGAACAGGTGGGATCGTCTGGAAACTCTAAAATCATGGGTCTCATGACGGGAATTCCCTTCTTATGTGCTTCGACTGCGCACGAAAAGATGTACGGCATCAGCCGGCATTTCAGTTTCGTGAAAAATCTGAGAACTTTCACCGCTTCTTCATCGAAGTTCCAGGGAACCTTGTACATCGAGTTGCCGTGAAGCCTGCTGTGTGAGGAAAGAAGGCCAAAAGCAACCCATCTTTTGTACAGATCTGCCGTTGTGATGTCTTCAAAACCTCCTATGTCGTGGCTCCAGAAACCAAAACCACACAGTGATAGAGAGAGTCCTCCTCTCAGGGTCTCTGCCATGGACTCGTAGGAGGCAAGACAATCTCCTCCCCAGTGAACGGGGAATTTTTGACTTCCAGCCGTTGCGGACCTTGCGAAAACAACGGCGTTTTTCTTTCCAAGTTTTCTCTCAATGGTTTCGAAGACCGTTTTGTTGTACAGGTAGGTGTAGTAGTTGTGCATCTTCTCAGGATCAGATCCGTCGTGATAGACCACATCCGTGGGTATTCTCTCTCCAAAGTCCGTTTTGAAGCAGTCAACTCCCATATCTATCAATTTCTCCAGTTTCGAAGCGAACCACTTTCTGGCTTCTGGATTCGTGAAATCAACGATCGCCATGCCCGGTTGCCAGTCGTCCGTTTGCCAGACATCTCCGTTTGATTTTTTCAGGAAGTAGCCCTTTTCCTTTCCTTCGTCAAAAAGACTGGAAAACTGCGATACATAGGGGTTTATCCAGACACAGACCTTCAGGCCTTTTTCTTTCAGCCGTTTCAAAAGACCTTCTGGATCCGGAAAGTTTTCCCTGTTCCATTCGAAGTCAACCCAGTGGAATTCCTTCATCCAGAAACAGTCGAAGTGAAAAACGCTGAGAGGGATATCCCTCTCTTTCATTCCCTCTACGAACTCCATCACCGTTTTCTCGTTGTACTGTGTGGTGAAGGACGTCGTGAGCCAGAGTCCAAAACTCCAGGCAGGTGGAAGTTCTGGTCTTCCCGTAAGGAGTGTGTAACGTTCCAGAACTTCTTTCAGATCTTCTCCTGCTATGACAAAGTAATCCAGCGTTTCTCCTTTCACACTGAACTGAACCTTTTCCACATGTTCTGTTGCTATCTCGAAATCCACCTTTCCAGGATTGTTCACGAAGACTCCGTATCTTCTGTTGCTCACGTAAAAGGGAACGTTCTTGTAGGTCATATCGGAGATCGTCCCTGCGTCTTCGTTCCACATGACAACTCTCTGACCGTTTTTGACGAAAGGTGAGAATCTTTCTCCGAGACCGTAGATCATCTCTCCCACACTCAGATGAAGTCTTTCAAGACAGAACCTCCCTTCTGGTGCCACGGCGTATCCCAGATCCGATTTCGTGAGGAAACGATCTTCGTAGAAGAATTCCATCTTGAGAGGATTCTTCCTTATGATCGCTTTTACCTTTCCTGAGGTGAAGATAAAACTTCCTTCTGTTTCTTTGATATCCGGTGTGAAGCTTTCATCCTGGTGGATTTCGTAGTACGGTGACTTTTCGAGTACTCCCTTGAAATGTCTGAACCGAATTCTTATTACGTTTTCAAACGGAGAGGAGATCTCGATCTCGAAGACCGGACCCTGAAGCGTCTGTCCCCGGTGCTCCACCCTCTGAAACGGCGATCGAAGGATCAATCTTTTTCCATCGCAGGAGTATTCGTACACCTGTTCTGGTTTGAACAGCTGTACCCCTTCTCTCAATCTCCACAGCCCTTCTGTGAAACGCATCTTGGCCCACCTCCTTTTGAACTAAGATTATCATGAAACTGTTTTCACGCAGAGTTTGAATAATTCCTCTGAAACCAGATACCAGCGAATTATAGAAGATTAACGTCGAGTATCTTTTCTGAAGGCTTTTTCAAATTAGGAAATACAGTTTCAGATGAGAAAATTGACGGTAAAAATCGATATTTATCGATAGTTGTGAATAATTCCAGAAAATCGGATTTTTTCGTGTTTGGTTCTCTTTGTACAGTGGTGGTAGTATAATAACGAAGAAATTTCTTTAGAGGAAAAAATAAAAACATTCATCAAAGGGGGTGTGTTCATGAGGAAAGTCTTTGTTTTTCTGCTGGTCTCATTGTTCATTGTGATTGGTCTTTCCTGGAGTGTCTACGCAACACCTGAAGACTACTACAAAGCCACGGGTAAAAAGATTGAAAAGTTCAACGAGGCACCCATGCTTGCCGAACTTGTGAAACAAGGAAAGCTCCCACCGGTCGAGCAGAGGCTTCCAAAGGAACCTCTTGTTGTAGTTCCTGAGGAAAGTGTAGGACAGTACGGTGGCACCTGGAGGAGAGTCTGGAAAGGGCCTTCTGACAGGTGGGGTATTCCCAGGATCAACCAAGCGAGTCTTGTGTTCTGGGACAAGAACGGAGAGAAGTTTGTACCGGGAGTAGCGAAAAGCTGGGACATACTTGAAAATGGAAAAGTATATGTCTTTCATCTCAGAGAAGGCATGAAGTGGTCCGATGGTCATCCCTACACTTCCGAAGATATTCTTTTCTGGGTCGACGATATACTGGGGAACGATGAACTCACCCCTGCGAAACCCGCCTGGTACAGACTCCTTGATAGGGTTGAAGCACCTGATCCATACACGGTGAAGTTCATATTCAAGCAGCCCTACGCCCTGTTCCTACTTCAGGTGGCGAACAGAGGATTCACAGGCTCTCCCAAACATTTCTTGAAGCAATTCCACCCAAATTACACCCCTATGGAAGAGATCGAAAAGAAAATGGTTGAGGGTGTTCACAACACATGGGTAGATCTTTTCAATGACAAAAGTGATTTTCTCGAAAGTCTTGATCTGCCCGTTTTGACACCCTGGAAACCCATCACAGATCCAACAGAACAGTTCTACATACTCGAGAGAAATCCATACTTCTGGGCGGTTGACATCGAAGGGAATCAACTGCCTTACATCGATAGGATCAGACACGAATACGTTCAAAGTAGTGAGGTCATAATACTGAAGGCGATCTCTGGTGAAATCGACATGCAGTGGAGACACATAGGTCTTCTGGGACCTGGTCCGGGTGTTCTGCCGCTCCTTCTCGAAAACGCCAAGAGCGGTGGTTACAAGGTTTTGAGATGGAAAACCGACAATGGATCCGTGAGCATGGTGATGCTGAACATCTCCGATCCACCAGATCCTGTACTCGGAGAAGTTTTCAGGGATGTGAGATTCAGACAGGCGCTTTCACTTGCTATCAACAGAGAGGAGATCAACGAGATTCTCTTCAACGGACTCGCAGAACCAAGGCAAGCCTCGTTCGTGAGTGGATCTCCGTACTACGATCCCGAATGGGAGAAGGCGTATGTGGAGTATGATCCAGACAGAGCAAACAAACTCCTCGACGAAATGGGACTGAAGTGGGACAGCAAACGCGAGTACAGACTTCTTCCCAATGGAAAACCTCTGAGATTCACCGTACAGGTCACTGGTCAGACCCACGTTGATGTCTGGACGATGGTGAAAGAATACTGGAAACAGATAGGTGTGTGGGTCGAAATCGAAAACCTCGAAAGGTCACTCTATGATTCGAGGCTCAGTGCACACGATTTCGATGCACAGGCTTGGGTGATGGACAGGGCAAGTCAGCCCCTTGTGGATCCCCTGTGGATCATTCCTGGAAGCACGGAGTACGCTTCCGCGTGGTACATTGGCTGGGCTGATTGGGCTGGTTCTTACCTTGAAGGAGAAGAATCTCTGAAGGAATATCTACAGCAGGAAGATGCGATCGTGCCTCCTGAGGGAATAAGAGAGCCACTCGAAAGGCTGCTTGACCTCTGGAAAGGGATCCAGAACACCCCCGATCCAGAGAAGATAAAGGAACTCATGAAAGAAGTGACGAAGATCCACAGAGAAAACCTCTGGATGATAGGGACTGTGGGAGAGGACGTGTCTCCCGCTATCGTCAAGAACAACTTCAAGAATGTACCCGAAGAACTGGTGACCGCAACGCCGTTCTTCAGCCCATGGAACGCCATGCCGATACAGTTCTACATAGAACAGAAATGACGATTCACCCCGGCGCTCGCCGGGGTTTTTTGGAGGTGAACACAGGGTGATCAATCCAAAACTTCCTGTGATCTGGTACGGAGGAGACTACTACCCGGAACAGTGGGACGAGGAAACGTTCGAAAGAGATATCAGGATGTTCAAAGAAGCAGGTATCAACGTGGTCACCCTCGGGGTTTTCTCATGGAGTCTTATCCAACCAGACGAGAACACTTACGATTTTTCGTTCTTCGAAAAAGTGATGGATCGTCTGTACAAAGAAGGTATCTATGTCTGTCTTGCAACTCCCACATCCGCTCCCCCTCACTGGATGACGCAGAAATACCCTGAAATCCTTCTCACAGACGTGAACGGTGTAAAGCGAGAGAAGGGAGGCAGACAGAACTTTTGTCCCAACAGTGAGAAGTACAGATATTTTGCAAGAAACATCGCAGAGAAACTCGCAGAACATTTCAAGGATCACCCTGCTCTCGTTCTTTGGCACGTGAACAACGAATATTTGAACTACTGCTACTGTGATATCTGCAGGGGGAAGTTTCAGAATTGGTTGAAGGAAAAGTACGGCACACTCGATGAATTGAACAGAAGATGGAACACGCGTTTCTGGTCCCAGACCTTCACCGCCTGGGAAGAGATTCCTGTTCCAACAACGAGAAGTGTTCTCTTCTGGAGAAAGGACAGGTATCAATCTGTTCTTCCGGAACTTTATCTGGATTACAGACGCTTCATGACACAGAGTATGCTCGAGTGTTTCCTGGAGGAATACAGGGCAATAAAGAAACACACTCCAGACATACCCGTCACCACGAATCTGATTGCGGCAACTTTCAAGGAGTGGAACTACTTCGAATGGGCAAAACACATGGACGTTGCAGCGTGGGATAACTACCCCGGATACAGAGAGGATTTCTCTGTGATCTCGTTGAGACATTCTCTGATACGCGGGTTGAAAGAAGGTCAGCCCTTTGTTCTAATGGAACAGTCCCCTTCTCAGGCGTGCTGGAGATGGTACAATCCCCAGAAAAGACCCGGGGAGATGAGACTCTGGTGTTATCATGGTCTCGCTCACGGAGCCGAAACTCTCATGTTCTTTCAGTTGAGACAGTCGAGGGGTGGTGTGGAGAAGTTCCACGGGGCCGTCATCACACACGTTGACAGCACCAAGACGAGGGTGTTTCAGGAAGTGAAAAGAGTGGGAGAAGAGATAAAGTCCCTATCGGATATTCTCGACACAAGAGTTGTCTCCCAGACTGCCCTTCTCTTTGACTGGGAAAGCTGGTGGGCGATGGAGGACACCCTCACACCAAACATAGACTTCAGGCATTTGGATGAGGTGCAGAAGTACTTCAAGGCCCTGGTGAAGACAGGACTTGGTGCGGATGTTGTGGGAAAGGATCAGGATTTTAAAAAGTACAGGTTGCTCGTTGCACCGGCGCTCTACATAGTTGGAAAGGATCTTGCACAGAAACTGAAGGATTACGTCTCAGACGGAGGTGTACTGGTTCTCACGACGATGAGTGGAATCGTTGACGAAGACAACCAGGTTGTTCTCGGTGGATACCCGGGCTATCTTCGAGACCTTGTGGGAGGTTATGTGGAAGAGATAGATGCCCTGCCTCCCGAGGAAAAGAACGAGATTTTGATGTTTGGAAGGTCCTACGAATGTAGTCTTGTTTTTGATTACATAAAGACCACCACGGCAGAAGTTCTTGGAAGGTTCAGGAAGGATTACTACGCGAACGAGCCTGCCGTTTTGAGAAACAACTACGGTAAAGGATGGGTCTATTACGTTGGTTCTTCCGTGTCTTTCGATCTCGTATGGGATCTTGTGAAGTTCATAGAGAAAGAGCATGGCTTGAGAGCAGACATCACTCCAGCAGATGGTGTGGAAGTGGTGAAGAAGGTCAAGGGTGAAAAAACGTTCTACTTTCTTTTCAACCACTCTGGCGAAAGAAGAACCGTGGATCTTCCAGAGGGAAAATTTAAAGACATGTTGACTGGTGCTCTGTACGAAAAGAGGGTAGAAATGCCGCCGCTTGACGTTTTGATCCTTTTGAAAGAGTGAACACGTACTCAACGGCACAGTTTCGAGGGCGGCTTGCCGCCCTTTTTTTGTTAGAATTGTACTAACCTTTCCCAGGGAGGAGAGAGAATGATCTGGAAGGCTCTGATTTTCCTTGGTGTCTATGCGGTTCTCCACTTTGGTTACGAACTTTCTGGATGGGAGTTTCTGAGACCTTTCTGTGGCGTCGATGAGTCTGTCTTCGAGCATCTGAAGATCGGTTTCTGGGCGTATCTTTTCACGAACATCATCGAGTATTTTCTTTCGAAGAGAAAAAAGTTCAGGTTCTGGTATCCCCGGCTCTTCTCCACGACGCTTCTTCCCTGGTTCATCGTGTTGATCTGGTACATGCTTCCTGCTTTCTTTGGACACATCGAGTCCCTCGCAGTTGATCTTGTCTGGGCGTTCACTGTGACCTTCCTGTCTGCCATCGTGGCGGTTGTCCTCGAAAAAGAACTGGAGAAGTATTCTACGGGAACGGCCTTTAAATTCACCATTGCAGTTTTGTTTGTTCTTTCCGTTGTCTTCTACACCGTGTTTTCTTTTGAAAAACCCTGGATAGATCTTTTCGTCGAACCTTGAAATGAAAACATTTTCAAACTATAATGTGGTAAAATATCAGAGGATAGAAGGTGATGGTTGTGGAGAAGGTACGGCTCGGTATCGTGGGGTGTGGAATCGCCGCCAGAACGCTTCATCTTCCTGCTTTGATGAAACTTTCCCACCTTTTTGAAATCACAGCGGTCACCAGCAGAACGAAAAAACACGCAGAAGAGTTCGCAAAGATGGCGGGAAATCCTAGAGTTTTCGAAAGTTACGAGGACCTCCTAGACTCTGGTCTTGTCGATGCCGTTGATCTCACCCTCCCGGTGGAACTGAACCTTCCTTTCATCGAAAAAGCGCTCCAAAAAGGCATCCACGTGATCTGTGAAAAGCCCATCTCCACCGATGTGGAAACGGGGAAAAAGATCGTTGAATTGTCCAGAAATTCGAACAAGGTGGTGTACATCGCGGAGAACTTCCGGCACATTCCCGTGTTCTGGAAGGCAAAAGAGTTGATCGAAGAAGGTATGGCAGGAGAACCACTCTACATGAACTGGCAGATCTGGGTGGGAATGGACGAAAACAACGAGTACGTTCACACCGACTGGAGAAAGAACCCAAAACACATCGGGGGTTTTCTCTCGGACGGAGGCGTGCATCATGTGGCGGCGATGAGACTGATCTTTGGTGAGATAGCGTGGGTTTCTGCCATCGCAAAGGATATCTCCCCACTCCTTGGCGGGATGGATTTTCTTTCTTCGATTTTTGAGTTTGAAAGCGGTGTTGTTGGAAATTACACGGTTTCCTATTCTCTGAGAGGAGACGACAGGTTCGAGATCGTTGGAACGAAGGGAAGAATGGAGATATTCTGGGACAGAATAGTCTTGAACGGAGAAGAGATAGAAGTTCCCCATCAGGATAGTTATCAGAGAGAATTCGAGGATTTCTACCGTGTGATCATGGGAGGAAAGAGAAACGATCTGGGAGATCCTCTCGAGGCGCTGAAGGATCTTGCCTTCATAGAAGCATGTGTGAGATCTCAGGGAAACAGGGTGTCTGTTTCCAGTCTGCTGTGAGGAGGTGCTGTTTATGGAGTACAGGAAGGTTGGAAAATGGGGTATCAAGATCAGCGAACTTTCACTCGGATCGTGGCTCACTTTTGGAAAACAACTCGATCTGGACACGGCCACCGAGGTTGTGAAAAAAGCGTTCAACAGTGGGATAAACTTCTTCGACACGGCAGAGGCGTATGCGGGTGGAATAGCGGAGGCTATGCTCGGAAAGATTCTCAAAAACTTCAGAAGAGAAGATTTAGTCGTTTCCACAAAGATCTTCTGGGGTGGAAGCGGTCCGAACGATCTGGGACTGTCGAAAAAGCACCTTCTTGAGGGAACCTGGAACTCATTGAAGAGACTTCAGATGGACTATGTTGACATTCTCTACTGTCATAGACCAGATCCAAACGTTCCCATGGAAGAGGTCGTCTTCGCCATGGATTACATCTTGAAAGAAGGTCTTGCGCTCTACTGGGGAACTTCTGAGTGGAGTGCGAAAGAGATAGAAGAGGCTCACAGGGTTTGCAGGGAACTGGGAGTTATGCCACCCATCGTGGAGCAGCCGCAGTACAACATGTTCGTGAGGGAGAGAGTGGAGAAAGAATACGCTCCTCTGTACGAAAAGTACGGTATGGGTCTCACCACGTATTCTCCTCTTGCCTCGGGCCTTCTTTCTGGAAAGTACAACAACGGTATCCCGGAAGGATCGAGGCTTGCCACGTTCCCGCAGGTGAGAAAGTGGCTCGAAGAAGGAGGACTGCTCAACGAAAAGACATTCGAAAAACTCAGAAAACTCCAGAAAATAGCGGATCAACTGGGAGCGAGTCTTCCTCAACTTGCCATCGCCTGGATACTGAAGAACAGGAACGTGAGCAGTGTCATCCTTGGAGTGAGCAGGCCAGAGCAACTGGAAGAGAATTTGAAGGCGGTGGAGATCAAAGAAAAACTCACAGAGGATGTGATGAAGGAGATAGAAGAAATCCTGAACGAATAAAAGGCGCCGGGCGGCGCCTTTTTTTAATCTTTCAATGACAACATCCATGACCACGTGACTTTCCCCGGTGCGCGTATTGTTCTGGATTATCTTTAAACTTTTCAGCACACTCTTGAGAACAGAAGTAGTACTCTTTCCCCATGTATTCCACCTTTTCCACCGCCTCTTCCTTTTCGATCTTCATTCCGCAGACGGGATCCTTCACTTTCATAAAATCCACCTCCTTACTGGAAAAATTCGACTTGAATTAGTCTCTCATAATGTGCTACAATTAGTGTAGCATAATTTGAGAGGAGGAATCAACGATGTGTCCTTTTTGTTTTTGGAGCTGGGGCTTCTGGCCCTGGAACTGGGGAGGAGTTATCATGATGATTTTCTGGGCAGTTATTCTGGTGGTTCTCTTTGCCTTTCTCTTCAGGTGGCTTGGAGGAGAAAGACATGAGAAAACGGAAGGAAGAACCAGTAACAAAAAGGCTCTTGAGATACTGAAGGAAAGGTTTGCCCGCGGTGAGATCACCGAAGAAGAGTACGAAAGAATGAAAAGGAGGATCCAGGATGAGTGAATTTGAACGCTGGAGAAAGGAATTCCCTGAAGTGAGTGGTGCCGTTGTAAGAATGAGAAACAAGGCTTTCGCTGACGGTTCTATCCCTGCAAAGTACAAAGTGCTGACGGCTTTAGCCATAGCGGTTGTGGAAAAGTGCAAACCCTGTGCTCAGGGATATTATCAGAAAGCGATCGAAATGGGTGCCACAAAGGATGAAATAAAAGAGATCCTCGAAGTTGCTGTCACCATGGGAGCGTGCATTGCAGAAACCTGGGCGAGGGAGGTGTGGCAAGATGGCCGATCAGAGGACAATGGAGGATCGTGCTGTGAAGAATGAAGGGATAAAGAAGACCTTCACCGTAACAGGAATGACGTGTGCCACATGTGCGAAAACCGTTGAAAAGGCCCTGAGAAAACTCGACGGGGTGAAATTCGCAGCGGTGAATCTGGCAACCTCCACGGGTTTCATCGTGGCAGAAAGAGAGTTATCCTTCGAGGAAATCAAAAAAGCGGTGGAAGAGGTAGGTTATGGAATCAGTACAGAATCACCAGAGGACGTGGAAAGAAAGCGTTACGAAGAATCGAAAAAGAATTTGATCCTTGCCTGGCTCGTCACGGCTCCTCTTGCCCTCCTTATGATTTATCACATGTTTGTTTCCAAGGTGCCGTATTTCACCTGGATAGAGGTCTTCGCAGGTGCGTTCGTTACGTTCTATGTGGGCAGAGGAACGATCAGAGGGGCATGGATAGCCCTCACCCATAAGCACACGAACATGGACACACTCATCTTCTTCGGTGCGGTGACTTCCTGGGTAACGGCTGTTCTCGACAGTATAGGACTTCCCGTGATGTCTTTCGGTGCCATAGGTGCCATGATCGTTGCGTTCCACATCACAGGACGTTTCATAGAATCTTATCTGCGTGACAGGGCCAGCAAAGAAATCAAAGCCCTTCTGAAACTTCAGGCGAAAGAAGCCCGTGTCATCACCGATGAAGGAGAAGTGATGATGCCGATAGAGGCGGTGAAAGAGGATTTCATCGTACTCGTGAAGCCCGGCGAAAGAATACCCGTGGATGGGGTGATCGTGGAAGGCCAGTCTTCAATCGATGAGTCCGTAGTGACGGGAGAATCCATACCGGTTTTGAAGAGAGAAAACGATGAAGTAATCGGTGGTTCTTTGAATGTATCGAGCCCTATCAAAATAAAAGTCGCAAAAGTAGGAGAAGACACCTTTTTGTCTCAAATGATCAAATTGATTCAGGAAGCGCAGGGTTCGAAGGTGCCGATTCAGGCTCTCGCCGATAGAATCACCATGTGGTTTGTCCCCACGATCATCGTCCTTGCGATAGCCAGTGCCCTGGTGTGGTACTTCAATTACGAACAATTCCTTCCCTTTGTAGAAAAAGCAAGGGAGATCTTTCCGTGGATCATACAGACCGGTGATCCGCTGACCTTTTCCATCTTCGTCTTTGTTGCCACGATCGTCATAGCGTGTCCATGTGCGCTTGGTCTTGCAACTCCCATGGCCCTTGTGACTGGAACGGGACTTGCGGCAAAGAAAGGTCTTCTCATAAGAAACGCCGAGGCGATTCAGACATCGAAGGACATTGGGGTGGTTCTCACAGACAAAACAGGAACGCTCACCGAGGGCAGTCCAAGGGTGGTGGATCACAACCTTTCCGACGAACTGGTGAGGATCGTAGCGAGCGTGGAGAGAAATTCGAACCATCCTCTTGCAAAAGCAATTTCGGAACTCTCTCAGGATGTGGTCGAGATAGAAAACGTGGAAGAGATCCCGGGAGAAGGGGTAAGGGCACTTTACAAGGGAGAAGAGTATTTTGTTGGAAAGCCCCAGGATTACTCAAGGTACGAGTCTCTTCTGGAAGAGGGAAAGACCGTGGTTGAGGTGAGAAGAAACGGTGAAGTTGTGGGATTTCTTGCGATAGAAGATCCTATCAGGGAAGACAGTCCCGAGGCCGTGAGAAGGCTCAAGGAGATGGGAATAGAACCTGTCATGATAACGGGAGACAACGAAAAGACAGCAAGAGCGGTTGCAAGGCGACTTGGGATAGAGAAGTTCCACGCGGGTGTGAAACCTTCTGAGAAACTGGACCTTGTGAGATATTACCAGGCCCAGGGAAAGAAAGTTGCGATGGTGGGAGACGGTATGAACGACGCCGCTGCTTTGAAAGGGGCAGACGTCGGAATAGCAATAGGTTCAGGAACAGACCTTGCCATCGACAGTGCAGACATCATCATAACAAAGGGTGGTATATCAAAAGTCGTCGATGCCATCGAGGTGTCGAGAAAAACCTTCAGAATCATAAAACAGAACCTGTTCTGGGCCTTCTTCTACAATGTGATAGCCATTCCAATGGCGATGATGGGATTGCTTCATCCGGTGATCGCAGAACTTGCCATGGCGTTCAGTTCCATCACCGTGACCCTCAATTCCATGAGGGTGAAATAGTGAGTGTCGAAAAGAAATACGACAGATTTGCATCACTTTACGATAGATTCGAATGCTTCATCGAGAAGAAGTTTTTCTCAAGGTTTCGTGAAGAACTCTTCAAAAGAGTGGAGGGGAAGAGGATTCTGGAAGTTGGCATCGGCACTGGAAAGAACGTTCCGTACTATCCGGACGATGTAGACGTTGTGGGTGTAGATGTCAGTGAAGGAATGCTCAGGGTGTGTCAGGAGAGGTTAAAAAAGTTTCCAGAAAAAAAGGTGAAGTTGTTGAGAGCGGACGTTCAGAATCTTCCTTTTTCAGACGAAGAGTTCGACTGCGTTGTTTCCACGTTCGTCTTCTGTACGGTGCCGGATCCCATAAAGGGTTTGAAAGAAGTTCACAGAGTTCTCAAGCCCTCTGGAAAAGCCGTTTTTCTTGAACACATGAGAAGCGGAAAATGGTACGTTAACGTGATGTTGTTTGTGATGCACATCTTCACAAAGCCTCTTCTGGGAACGAGCATGCTCCGAAAAACGGTTGATAACATAAAGAAAGCAGGATTTGTGATCGAGGAAAAAAAGCACCTTCTTGGCGATGTGGTACGTTTGATAACTGCCAGAAAAGGAGGTGAGGAAAGTGATTGAGAAGATAAGAGAGGATACCACTCTCAAGGAAATCATGGAAGCCCATGAGAGACTGGAAAGGGCACTCAGAAAATACGGCTTTGACACCTGCTGTGCGAAGATGGAGAGTTTGAAGGACGCCTGCAAAAAGAAAGGTCTGGATGTTGAAAAGGTTCTAGAAGATCTAAACAGAATCGTGGAGGAGATCAACGAGGAAGAGAGGATAATAAGAGAGATAGAATCTCAATTTCTGTGAGGAGGTGCTGTTATGAAGTACGTACTCAACGTACCGGATATTTCCTGTAATCACTGCAAGATGAGGATTTCGAAGGCACTAGACGAACTTGGGATCAAAGATTACGAAGTGAGTGTGGAGGAAAAGAAAGTTATCGTTGAAACAGAAGATCTGGACAGTGTTCTGAAAAAACTCGAGGAAATCGACTATCCGGTGGAGAGTTATCAGGAAGCCTGAGTCATGAAAGATGAAAGGGTGTTCCTCAAAAAGTTCCTGAAAGTTTCATCCTTCAGGCCCTCACCGTGAGCGGGCGTGAGGGCCAGTATTTTCCCTTCGTGAAACCTTCTCGTCCAGCCCGCGATGGAAACACCGTCTTCTGATTCACTCCAGAGGAATATCTCCACATCCGAGTACAGCTCAACGAAGTAGTGCTCATCTATCAGTTCGAATTCAACATTTTTTCCGTAGTATTTCACTTTTTTCTGTGGCGGATGGTGTATGAACCTTCCTCCAACGAGTCTGTTGTAACTCTCGGGAAAGCGGGAAAGTCCGGAGTGCCAGACAAAGAGTTTCCCACCTGTTTTGATGTATTCCTCCAGAAGTTTTGTTTCCTTTTCACTCACCCACGGGATGGTTTCATCGAGAAGGTTCCAGCGTCCTATAACGACAAGATCCGGAAGTTTTTCTATCTCTGAAAAGTCTTCTGGATTAAGATCGTGGATTTGCCCGTTCAAAACGTCCTTCAGCGTTTCCAGAAAGAGATCATGATCGTGGTATCTGTCACCAAGAAAGGCAAACACCCGCATCCCAGTCCCTCCTTATCGATATCCTATCACCACACTATGTAACAGAAATGTTAACCGTTGACTTTGCATCCTCGTCCGACATAAAATTTTTTTGCAAAATGTGAAACACATCATCATGAGAAAAAAATATTTTTACAGAGGAGGTGTGGGATAGTGAGCAGGAAGATTCTCCTAGCGGTGATTCTGGGTGTGTTTCTCGTGTCTGTTGTGTTCGGTGCCAGGTGGACTCTGAGATTCGGTCACGTTCTCGCTCCCGGAGAACCCTACCACCAGGCATTTCTGAAGTGGGCGAAGGCCGTTGAAGAGAAAACAAACGGTGATGTCAGAATTGAAGTCTTTCCGAGTTCTCAGCTTGGTGTGGAAGAAGACATCATCGAGCAGATCAGGATGGGAGCACCTGTGGGATGGAACACCGACTCTGCAAGGCTTGGAATGTACGTGAAGGACATCGGTGTTATGAACCTTGCCTACTTCATCGACTTCATGGGAGCGAAAACACCCGAAGAAGCCATTGAGATTTTGAAGAAGATCAAACAGTCACCAACGATGCAGAAGTGGCTGAAGGAACTTGAACAGAAGTACAACATAAAGGTTCTCTCATTCTACTGGGTACAGGGTTACAGGCACTTTGTAACGAACAAGCCCATCAGAAAACCCGAGGATCTCCAGGGACTCAGAATCAGAACACCGGGTGCTCCAGCATGGCAGGAGTCCATAAGAGCCCTCGGAGCGGTACCGGTTGCCATCAACTTTGGAGAAATCTACACGGCAGTCCAGACGAAAGCGGTCGACGGTGCAGAACTCACCTACGCGAACGTCTACAACGGTGGTCTGTACGAAGTTTTGAAGTACATGTCTGAGACGGGACACTTCCTCCTCATCAACTTTGAGATCGTCAGCGCAGACTGGTTCAACAGCCTGCCACCGGAATACCAGCAGATAGTTGAGGAAGAAATGGACAAAGCAGGTATAGAGGTTTCTCTCAAAATCATGAAAGAGCTCGAAGAAGAGTTCAAACAGAAGTGTATTGAAAAGGGTATGACGGTGATACCGGCCTCTGAAATCGACAAAGAAGCCTTCATGGAAAGAGCAAAACAGGCTTACAGGAACCTTGGACTCGAAGATGCTCTCAACCAGCTGATCAGAGAAGTGAAAGGAGAGTGACCATCAGCCCGGCCCCTTCGGGGGCGGGCTTTCATCCTATCTGTCAGAGGTGAGAGACGTGAAAAAACTGGACGAGATCCTTCTGAAAATCGAAAAGCACTCTGCCAAGATACTCCTTCTTGTGATGATCGTCATGGTTTTTGCCTCTGGTGTTGCAAGATTCATAGGTCATCCTATAAACTGGGCGGTGGATTTCAGCACGTTTCTGTTCGGCTGGGCGGCTTTCTTTGCGGTGGATATCGCATGGCGTGAAAACAAAATGATGTCTGTGGATGTCTTTGTGAAACGTCTTTCAGAACGCAAACAGAAGATCATAAGGCTCATAAATTACTTCATAATCCTTGCATTTTCTTTCTATCTGATCGTGTGGGGCTTTTATCTGTCCTATAAAACAAGATACAGAACCTTCGTTGGTATGCCAAACTTCAGCTACACCTGGGTTACCTTGAGTGTTCCTGTCGGTGGGGTACTCCTGTTCAGATCCACCATTTTGAAGATATTGGCCGAATTCCGCAACAAGAAGGAGGCACAATAATATGCTAATAGTGCTGATCGCGTTCGCTGTATTTTTGATTCTTGGGATGCCTGTTGCGTTCGCAATTGGAATATCTGGTTTTCTGTGGTTCCTTCAGCATCCTGAACTTCCCATTACGATCCCCATTCAAAGGTTGCTTTCTCAGACGGTCAATTTCGCTCTTCTGGCAATCCCCATGTTCATAGTGGCTGGGAACGTGATGAACTCCGCTGGTGTGACAAGAAGGCTTCTTGATTTTGCTTCCACTCTTGTTGGTCATATGAAAGGTGGACTCGGTCAGGTTTCGGCGGTTCTTTCCACGTTGATGGGAGGGGTTTCTGGTTCTAGTATAGCGGATGCAGCGATGGAAACAAGGATGCTTGGACCTGAAATGCTAAGACGAGGATATCCAAGAGGTTTTGCAGTGGCTGTCAACGTCTGGACATCTTTGATCACGCCGATCATACCACCTGGTATCGCTTTCATCATCTACGGTACGATAGGTCAGGTTTCCATTGGAAGGCTCTTTGCGGCGGGAATTGGACCTGGGCTTCTTTTAATGGTTGTCTATATGATAACCATATGGTTTGTTGCGAATAGACTGAACCTTGCTCCGGAAAGAGAAAAGCGTGCTTCAACAGGTGAGATTTTCAGAACACTGGGAAGAAGTATCTGGGCACTCATCTTTCCTGTTCTGTTGATCGTAGGACTCAGAGGAGGTATCTTCACTCCGTCGGAAGTTGGTTCGTTTGCTGTGCTTTATGGAATGCTGGTTGGTTTTCTGATTCACAGGGAAATGTCCATCAGGACTTTCTACTGGGAAACCCTCGAAAACTCTCTTGGCGATATTGGCAGTGTCATGTTCATCCTCTCGATGTCTTCTATCTTTGGGTATGGAATGATATGGGAAAGGATTCCAGAAAGACTTGCTCAGTTCCTTCTCGGTATCACCAGCAATTCAAACGTGTTGATGGTCATGATTTCCATATTCCTCGTGTTTGCAGGTCTGTTCGTTGATGCAACGGCTCTAATACTAATGCTCACGGCTGTACTTCTTCCTGTGGCAAGGCAGCTGGGAATCGATCCCGTCCATTTCGGTCTGGTCTTCATTCTTTCTGCCGCTATGGGAAACCAGACACCACCTGTGGGGGCTTCCATGTACGCAGGCTGTTCAGTCCTTGGTGCGAGCATAGAAGAGTACATTCAGGCATCCTGGCCTTTCCTCATAGTAACGGTGATAGCCATACTTCTCATCATCTTCTTCCCGCAGATCGTGCTGTTCATACCGAACCTCATCTTTGGATAAGGAGGGATTGAAGCTATGAACTTTCAGGGAAAGGTGGTTTTGATAACGGGAGCAGGTTCCGGAATAGGAAAAAAAGCCGCCATCATGTTCGCAGAGAGAGGAGCGAAAGTGGCAGTGAACGACATTTCCGAGGAGAAAGGCAATGGCACTGTGGAACTGATAAAAAGCAAGGGTGGAGAGGCCGTGTTCATTCTTGGAGACGTAACAAAGGATGCAGAACGGATAGTGAGAAGAACGGTGGAAGCGTTTGGGAGACTCGATATCCTTGTGAACAACGCGGGTATAGTTCCCTATGGAAACATAGAAGAGACTTCAGAAGAGGACTTCGACAGAACGATCGCTGTGAATGTCAAAGGACCGTTTTTACTGTCGAGATACGCGGTCGAGCAGATGAAAAAGCAGGGTGGAGGAGTTATTGTGAATGTATCTTCAGAAGCAGGGCTCGTTGGAATCCCAAGAAGATGTGTTTACAGTGTTTCAAAGGCAGCGCTTCTGGGTCTTACAAGATCCCTTGCGGTCGATTACGTGGACTATGGAATAAGGGTGAACGCGGTGTGCCCGGGTACCACGAAGTCTGAGGGATTGATGGCAAGGGTAAACGCATCCCCAAATCCGGAAGAACTTCTGAAAAAAATGACGTCCAGGATCCCCATGAAGAGGCTTGGAGAAGAAGAGGAAATTGCTTTCGCTATCCTTTTTGCCGCATGCGATGAGGCGGGCTTTATGACGGGAAGTATCATAAGTATAGATGGAGGATCCACTGCTGTGTGAGGAGGTCTTAATGTGGATGTGATTCAGATGATTAAGGAAAAATACGATGAATTCACCAACGCGGAAAAACAAATAGCCGATGTTATTCTTTCAGATCCAGGAGGGGTCATAGAAAGTTCCATTAGCGATCTCAGTAAAAAAGCGGGTGTGAAAAGCGAAGCTTCCGTGGTGAAGTTTTACAAGAAACTGGGGCTGAACAGTTTTCAGCAATTCAAGGTGCTCCTGGTACAGAGCATTTCAAGAGCACCTCTTGAGATCGTTTACGAAGATGTCTCCAGTGAAGACGACGCAGAAACCATTACTGAAAAGATCTTCAAAGCCACTGTGAGGGCAATTCTGGATACCCTGAACTCCATAGATGTTGAGTCGATCAAAAAAGCCGTCGAAATGTTCAGAGAGGCCCGAAGGATTATATTCATAGGTTTTGCAGCTTCTGCTGCTGTTGCTTTCGATGCGTTTCACAAGTTCACCCGCATTGGAAAAAACTGTTTGTTCTCCAACGACGAACACATCATAGCCACCATCCTTGCCACCGCATCTCCCGGTGATCTCCTCGTTGCCGTTTCGCACACGGGGGAAACGATATCCGTTGTGAACTTCGCCAGGAAGGCCAGAGAGATGAGGATACCGGTCGTTGCGATAACGGGAAACAAGAAGTCTACCCTCGCAAAGTACTCAGACGTTGTCCTTGTAACAAACACGAAAGAGACGAAGATAAGAACGGACGCTATGACCTCCAGAATCGTACAACTTGTCATACTCGACACGATTTACACACTTCTTGCAGCGAGAGATCCAAAGGCTATAGAAAACCTGAACAAGAGCAGACTTGCCGTCTCGGAGCTAAAGTACTGAACGTGGAGGGAAAAATATGAGGAAAGTTCTGATTGTAACACGAACCTTTGGTAAATATTCTCGAGAACCTGTTGAGTTTCTCAGAAAAAATGGATTTGAAACAATAAGGGCCGATACCATAGATCCAGACGCTTTAAAAAACGCGGACGCTCTGATCGTGGGCACACATCATGTCACGGCTGAGATGATAGAAAACTCCAACCTCAAGATCATAGCCAAGCACGGGGTGGGAGTGGACAACATAGATCTGAATGCAGCAACAAAGAAAGGAATACCCGTTACCATCACAGCCGGTGCGAATTCGCTTTCTGTTGCCGAACTCACCATCGCCTTCATCTTCGCACTCAGCAGGGGCCTTGTGTGGTCCCACAACAGACTGTTTCAGGAGAGAAAGTGGGAAGGAATAATCGGGCAGGAAGTTTCTGGAAAAACACTCGGTGTAATAGGTTTTGGAGCAATAGGCAGGGAAGTGGTTAAGAAGGCTGTTTGCCTTGGTATGAACGTGCTCGTTTACGATCCATACGTGAGCAAGGACAGTGTGAGATTGTCAGAGGCCACTCCGGTCGACGATCTGGATCACCTTCTCAGGGAGAGTGATTTTGTATCGCTCCATGTTCCACTGAACGAAAGCACAAGAAACATGATAGGTGAAAGGGAAATTTCCCTGATGAAGAAATCTGCCTTTTTGATCAACACCTCTCGTGGTGGTCTTGTGGACGAAAAAGCACTCGTGAAGGCTTTAAAGGAAGGGAAAATCGCCGGGGCCGCACTCGATGTTTTCTCTGAAGAGCCTCCAGATCCCGGCTCACCACTGTTTGAATGTCCAAACCTCATTACCACTGCGCACATAGGTGCTCACACAAAGGAAGCCATCTACAGAATGAACATGATGGCTGCTCAGGCAGTGGTGGATTTCTTTAGTGGGAAAATTCCAAAACATGTGGTGAACGAAGAGGTGATAGATCTTTTGAAGCGTAAAGGATTGCAGGAAACATCTTGAATCACAGGCGACAATGTGTTAAAATAACCCTAGCAGCGAGCAGGCGTAGCTTCAAGCGGTGGAGCGCCGCCTTGGTAAGGCGGAGGGTGTGGGTTCGAGTCCCACCGCCTGCTCCATTTTTTTATTTTCATCCCCCGTTCCGGGAGATGGTAATGCGGGCAAAAAGAAGGGTACAAAAACGAGTTCTTTGTTCTCTCCCCCAAAATCCTCCAAAGAAGATCTTGCCGAGAATCCCTTTTCTGAAGATTTTCTGTTGCTTCATGTTTATCTCATAGAACTGTTCGAACGGATAGGTTTTCTGATTCGAAGCGAGATCATCTGGGACAAAAGAAAAACAGAACATCCCAGACTTCTCCCAAGATTTTTACCTTCTCGATGTTTCTCTGGAAAATTTCTATCAGAGGATCAACCATAAACCTTCCACCCCTCCACGAACACAGCCACGGGATCATCCTCGAAAAGAAGCGGATTTCTCTCGTACAAACAGAAGTCCGCCCTGAAGCCCTTTTCTATCCTTCCTACCTTTATCCCCACCTGCTTTGCTCCCGCTTCTGTCAGAAGGTGGAAGGTTTCTTCTCTGGAAAAACCCATCTTCAAAGCGTGTTCAGCGATGTACTTTGGATCGCACGGAGAAACCGGAGAGTCCGATGAGAAGGAAATGGAAATTCCCATCTCAAACATCTTCCTGAAGGGGTACAGAAGTGCGTTCACTTTCATATTCTTCAAAAGGGGTTGATCTTCGAAGTAGAAGTGTGGTTGAACGGAAAAGGATGTATTTCTGGCTCTTTTCAGATCTTCTTCCTTCACAAATTGAGCGTGTACGATCCTGTGACCAGGGTGTCTTTCCAGAACGTCCAGAACCAGACTCACCGCTTCATCTCCTATTGAGTGTACGTTCAGAACAAGACCGTACCTGTCGCAGAATCTGGCAAGTTCTTCGAGTTTCTCTTTTGTGAGAAGCTGGACACCGTGTGTTCCGTCATCGTACTCTCCTGAGATGAGAGCAGTTCTGGCACCCAGGGAACCATCCATGAAGACCTTTACACCCCTCACATGGACCTTCGAGTTGAGGTCCCCGAAGAGCTCTGGTTTCAGTCCTTTGGGTTTCAATTTTTCAAAGAGCCTTATTCTGGAATTTTTCAGTACCTCAAGGAGTTCCTCTGTACTCACACCGTAGAGATCATCGCTTTGAACGAAGGTTACACCGTGTTTGAGGAATTCTTCCTCGCCTGACCTGTAGAATTTTGATATGTTCTTTTTGAACACGTGTTCGTAGATCACTTCCAGGTTCTCCAGAAGGTATCTTTCCTTCACGTTCAAAACTTCCATTGCTTTTTTGTTCAGGAGTGCCTTGTGACCGCAACGTCTGATGAGAAAAACAGGTTTTTCTATCCTGTCCAGTGTTTGAAGGATTGCCTCATCAGGTTCTTCAGACCAGCCCCTTCCAACTATCAGATCACCTTTCAGATCTTTTTTGAAAAATTCGTCCCAGGTGCTGAAAGAAACGCTGAACCTGGAAAAACCCGTTCCCACAACGTGAGCATGTGAGTCGACAAATCCCGGAACAAGAAAGTACCCTTTCGCATCCAGGATGGGACCTTCCGATTTTTCAGAAAAGGCCCCATCTTCTATGAAGATATCCCTTCTGGAGAATTCCTTCCCGTTCCACACGAGGGCGCTTTTTACAATCATTTCAATCCCCTGCTTCCAGGTTTTTCAGCGGGTATTCCCTGTTTGCAGAGGGGACAGTCTTCAGGTTCATAGACTGGAAGTTCCAGTTTGAGAAGACTTTCAAAAGGCACGCCAAAATCCACTCTTCCGCCAGAGCGATCTATGATCGATCCCACACACATTACGTTCGCTCCAAGATCCTTCAGAAGTTCTATCACTTCCTTCACAGATCCCCCAGTTGTCACCACGTCTTCGACGACCGCTACCTTTTCACCGGGTTTCACGGTGAATCCTCTTCTGAGCTTCATCACACCGTTTTCTCTCTCTGTGAACAGTGACCTTGTCTTCAGATACCTTGCAACGACATAGGAGAGAATCACACCCCCCATCGCAGGACCGACCACCGTCTCTACGTCGTACTTTCTCAAAAGTTCTGCAAGTTTCTCTCCAACGATGTCTCCGTACTCCGGAAATTCGAAAAGGCGAGCGCACTGAACGTACCTGGAAGAGTGCTTCCCAGAAGAGAGAACGAAGTGTCCTGAAAGAAGTGCTCCCGTTCTTTCCAGAATCTCCTCTATCACATTATCATCTCCTTTATCCTTTCGATCTTTCCCTTTGGATCTTTGCTGAGGTAGATCTCTCTTCCAAGGACGGCGAAGTCAGCTATTCCCTTCATCTCCTCCAGACTCACCACATCCTTTTGGTCTTCTGCCTTCACCTCCATTCTGATTCCAGGAACAAGGATCTTACCATTTATTCTGTCTCTCAGGACCTTTGCCCAGGGACCTGGCAGCACAAAGTCACATCCCATTTCGTTCAGTTTTTCTATTTTCTCCAGGTAGTCTTCCAGAGTTCCTTCCACTGACGTCAGTTTCACCACAACGAACACGTGTTTTTCTGTTGTCTCAAGAGCCCTTTTCACGCTCTCGTATCCTGCACAGGAGTGAAGTGTAAAACCGATGATGGCCGGATGGTCCCAGCTTTTTATGGAGCGCTCCACAGTTGAAGGTATGTCACAGAACTTCAGGTCGAGGATGATCTTCAGGCTTCTTTTTTCAAGTTCGTCGAAGATCCTCTTTCCATGGATGGCGAGGTTGTGTCCCACCTTCACCACATCGAAACTACCGTTTTCTTCGATGAATCTGATCGGATCTTCCATGTCGAGACTCAAAACGGGTATCATCCTTTCACCTCCATCAGGTATTTTCCGATTTCTTCGACGATACCGGGATCCTTGAAAAGGGCGCTCCCCACCCCTATCACGTCCGCACCCACACTCAAAAATTTTTTTGCATCTTCTACAGAGTACACTCCCCCGCTTGCGATCACAAAGAGATTCGGAAATCTTCTTTTCACTTCGTACACTGCTCTGAGGGCGATGGGTTTCAAAATAGGTCCAGAAAGACCTCCCAGAATCACAGTGTCTTTTTCAAAGTGCAATCCCCTCACCGTGTTCACAAGCGTGATCCCTTCCCATCCTGCGTCTTTCACCATTTCTGCTGCCTCTTCCACGAAGATCCCTTCTATCCCCACTTTTGCTATCAAAAAGGACTCGGGGAGCACCTTTCTGAGTTCTCTCAGAAGGTCTCTCCATCTTTCTCTGTCTCTGACGATGGAAAGACCTCCTTCCTTCACGTTCGGACAGGAAAAGTTGAATTCAACAGCACAGAACCTGTCTGCCACCTTTTTGAACACATGCGCCACTTCCAGGTACTCTTCGAACGAGTCACCACCAAGACTTGCAATCATGGGAACGGGAAGTTCGGGAAGGTCTTCAACGAACCTGTGTATTCCCGGGTTTTCCAGTCCGATCCTGTTTATCACGTAAAAATCTCCATCGGCCATTCTGGGTGCCAAGTTTCCCTCTTTGGGATTGAGCGTGACGGTTTTCAGAACAACACCACCTATATACCTGTGATCTATCAACTTCAGATACTCACCAAAACCTGCAGGGCCGGAGAGAAGAACAAGAGGGGGTCTCAACTCCAGCACAGTTCATCACCTCTGAATATCGGACCATCCGTGCAGACGTGTTTCACGCCACTTTCCGTGAAAACAGCACATGACTTGCAGGCACCTATGCCGCATCCCATGTATTCTTCGAGTGAGAAGTAAACTTCTTTTCCCCTCAGGTGTTCCCAGCACACCTTCTCCATACTTCTGGATCCAGAGACAAGGTACCAGTCGTACTCTGGAAGCGATGAGAGTTTTTTCAAAAATTCATCGTTTCCGATGACAGTTTCGTATTCCAGGGGTGTGAGAATAGGAGTTCTGCTTCCAACGAGAACGTCCACGTTCATGGTTCTTTCAAACGCCTTTGCCATCGTGAGACAGGTGGGGGAGATGATGAGAAGTCCCTTTCCATTCCTTTTGAAACCGTTACCAAGGGGACCATGTCCCTTTATCTTTTCTGCCTCTTCCACGATCCATTTTGTTCCCTCTCCTTTCACCTGAGCGGAAATAGCAAGACTTTCTTCCCACCAGCCAAGGACAAAGGGTTTTCTGACGAGTTTGGGGGTCTCAAGCATCACGAACTGCCCCGGTGAAAAATCAATCTGTTCTTCAAAGAGGACGATCCAGGTGTCCTCGTTCACTCTGATCGTTTTCTTCTTGGTCAGGCAGAACCTCTCCATCCATCATCACCCATCTTCCTTTGAGTTTCATCGCAACGACCTTTCCCTTCAGTTTGACACCGTCGAACATCGTGTTCTTTCCTTTACTTTTGAATTTCCCTGCATCCACCACAATCTGTGCATCGGGGTCTATGAAGACAAGATCCTCTTCGGTGAGCTTTCCCTTCATCCCAAGAACCTCGAGGGGAGCTTTCGTCATCTTTTCTATCACCGTTTCAAGATCTTCAAGAACGGTGTAGTACACAGAAAAGGCGATCTCTATGGAGGTCGATCCATAGGGAGCGGTGAAGAAGTCCTCTGGTTTTTCAGGGTGAGGAGCGTGATCCGTTGCGAGGACATCGATCACACCTTTTCTCACCGCCTCGATGAGGGATTTTCTGTCCTCGGGAGCTCCAAGAGGCGGGTTGATCTTGAAGTTGGTGTTTTTGATGTCTTCGTAACAAAAGAACAGATGATGTGGTGTTACCTCACAGGTGACCCTGGCGAGTTTTTTCAGAAAAGAGAGCATCTCCACCGAGTATCTGGTCGTCACGTGCTGGATGTGGAATCTTTCAAAACCGTACTCCATTCCTGTGAAGACCGTTCTTGCAATAGCCACCGCTTCACTCGAGCGAGGACGCTCTGGAAGACCAAAACCTGCTCCCTCGTAGAAGATGCCATCTATCTCGTACATCTGACTGTGGTCGAACCAGAGTGCTTTTTTTCTTTTCTTCATCGTCTCAACGAGTGTGGGATAGTCGTACTCTATCCCGTCGGTTGAAAAACCTACAACCCTCTCACCCACTGCCTCAAGAGAGCCAAAGGGAGACACGGTGAAAAGAAACGTCACCCTTCTGTTCCTGGAGAGTTTCAGGTGTTCATCCAGAATCTCTTTTCTGTCTATAGCCGGCCTGGTGTTTGGCTGTATCACCACTTTATAAAAGCCTCCCACAAGGGAGGCTTCTTCTAAAGAATCGTAGTCTTCTCCACCGTTGAGGCGAACGTGAACGTGAAGATCGACGAAAGGCGAAGTGGCCACCAGCCCTTTTGAAGGAAAAGGCGTTTTTATCTCCTCTTCCATCCATTTTCCTCTGAACGGATCGTAGATCCTCACCCTGTTCCCTCCGGTCTCTTTTCCATCTATTTTACCATCCACTCCACGATCGCATCTATCACCCGTTTGTCAACGTGCTCTTTCTTCATGTACTCAACGGGTGTTGATTTCCCTTCTCCTGTCATCATTAGATGGTTGAGGTCTTCAAAGACAACGATCTTCACGTTTTCTTTATCCGAGAGTTCCTTCGTCCAGATTTCTTGATCTTTTTCGCTCACCTGGTAGTCCCTTCCACCGAAGATCAAGAGCATGGGAACAGAGAGCCTTTTTGCTGTCAAAACGGGTTGTCTTTCCCTCAGATCGTAGAAATACTTTGCGGACACTCCAAGAACAATTTCATCGGGTGGAAATTCTTTTTTTCTGAGTTTTTCGAGAATCTTCAAAGTTTCTTCAATGTTGTCTGCAAGACCCAGAGACTGAAGATATTTCAACTGATCCTCCATGAGATCTTCGAGTGGACGTGCAGGGGGTGCTATCATGATAACACCATCTGCTTTTGATCTTTCTGCGATCTCCGGTGCAAGCATGGCACCGAGACTGTGACCGAGAACGTACACCCTGGAGACATCCTCTCTCTGTTTCAAAATCCTCACCGCTTCCAGAGCATCTTTTATGACTTCTTCTTCAACGGTTAGAGAGGTAGGATCCATCTTCTCCACAAACGTTCTCTTGTGGTATCTGAGAACGAGAATACCATTTGAAGACAGCCCGTACGCAATGTCTCTGAAGATCTTGTTGGGGCCTATCGTCTCATCCATGTCGTTTGGTCCAGACCCATGGACAAGAACAACGGCCGGAAAGGGGCCTTTTCCTTCTGGAATGGTGATCTTTCCGGGAAGTCCGTTCACGGAAATGTCTTTTTCTTCAAAACTTTCCAGATTTGCATAATCAGGGGGTTCGTACTTTGCCCCCGCAGACTGTGTGAAGAACAAACCGGCAACTTTCCCCTCTTTGTCTATGGTGATCAGCGCTGAGATATCTTCTTTTTCAAATCTCAGGGTGAAGATGTATATCTCGTATTCACCCTGAGTGGTCTTTTCGTAGGCGACGATCTCTTTGAAGCCACCAAGTTGGCTTTTCAGGGAATTCCAGATGCTCGAAAGGTTCTGAAGACTGAGTTGCTTTCTCACCTGGTCTGTACACATGGACAGGGCAGTTTCGAAGTCTTCGCTGGTGAGTCTCTGAACAAAGAGGTAGGCTTCTTGCTCAAATGCACCGAACACCATCACTCCAAGAAGTACAATAAAGAAAATGGTGATTCTCATTTTTCTTCCCTCCTTTTCTTGAATAAGACGTTCTCCTTCATCTTGTTTCTCACTTTCAAAGATTTTTCTACGTACACCTTCTCACCGGTGAAAGGATCTATTCCAGAGTAGTACATGGCAGTGCTCACCGTTCCGGGAGTGGGTGTGAAGATCTGAATCTGCTGCGGGAAGTACCCAAGATGCCTCAGGATGAAATCTCTCAGATAGTTGTTCTCTTTCCAGCCTTCTCCTGGATGTCCCACTATGAAGTAGCCGATCACGTACTTTTTCTTTCCCATCTTCTGTGCGAATGCCTCGAACCTTCTTTTGAATTCCAGAAACAGTTCCACCGGAGGCTTTCTCATCAGAGAAAGTACCTTTGGATGGGCGTGTTCCGGGGCGAGTTTCAACTGACCGGGGGTGTATTTCACGAGTTCTCTGATGAAGATGTCCAGGTCGTTCTCGGCGAAAACAAAATCGTGTCTGATACCTGAAGAGACAAAGACGTTCCTCACAGAGGGCAGTTTTCTTATCGACTCAAGGAGTGCGATGAACCTGTCGTGATCTGGCTGAACACCTCTGCAAACGCCGGGATACAGGCAGAATTTACGGCACTGTCCTCTGGTTTCTCTGACGGTGCATCTTGAACCGTAGAGGTTCGCGGTGGGGCCTCCAACATCCGTTATGGTGCCTTTGAAATCTTTTCTTTTGATGAGAAGTTTCACTTCCTCCAGTATGGACTCTTCGCTTCTATAAGAGATGTGTGTGGTCTGGTGCTGTGTGAGGGCGCAGAAGGAACAACTACCAAAACAGCCACGAACGGCGGTGATGGAGAACTTCACCGTCTCTATTGCCTTAACCCTTCCCATTCTCGCATAGAACGGATGAACTTCCCTTTCGAAGGGAAGAAGGTAGATCTGATCGAGTTCCTCCTGGGAAAGTGGCGGTTGCGGGGGATTCTGAACAACGTATCTTGTGTCCTGTCTCTGATAGATCGGAATGTTCCTGTGTGGATCCGTGTACCAGGTCTGAAGTTTTATAGCCTCTGCGTACTTTTCTGGATTTTCAGAGATTTCGTCGAAAGAGGGAAGTTCTACACCTTCGCTGGGCTTTTGAGAGGTCCACCAGACAACTCCACAAATGCTTTTACACTTCTCCAGATCACCTGTTTCAGCAAGGGTTTTTGCAATCTCAAGGACCGCTTTTTCTCCCATTCCGTAGACGAGAAGATCGGCCTTTGAATCTACAAGGACAGACTTTCTCACTCTATTGCTCCACCAGTCGTAGTGTGCGAACCTTCTCAAACTCGCCTCTATTCCACCAAGAACAACGGGTACACCTGGAAAGCACCTCTTTATCAGGTTGGTATAGACTATCGTCGCTCTGTCGGGTCTTTTTCCAGAGATTCCACCCGGTGTGTAGTCGTCTGTTTTTCTTTTCTTCATCGAGGCTGTGTAGTTTGCCACCATCGAATCAACGTTTCCGGCGGTGACACCGAAGAAGAGCCGTGGTCTTCCAAGGCGTGTTATATCTTTTTCTGATTTCCAGTCGGGCTGGGCTATGATTCCCACTTTGAAGCCGAAAGATACAAGGTAGTGACCGATGAGGGAAACTCCAAAGGAGGGATGATCCACGTAAGCGTCTCCCGTGACAAGGATTATGTCGAGTTCTTTCCATCCCAGTTTTTCCATTTCTTCACGTGTCGTAGGAAGAAACACGGTATCACCCTATGTATTTTAAAACGAAAAAGCCTCCTGTCGAGGCCTGGTTTAAAAAATAGGGGCGCACGGGAACGATGTTTACTTCTTCTTTGTCTGTCCTACTTTTTCGTTGTGAATGGCTATCAACACGTCCACCGGTATCAGTACGATCATCTTCTCCACCTCCTTTTTGAGAATAATTCTCATTTCTCATATGAAAGCATAACACCGGAAATTTAAGAATTCAATAAGGTCGTGCTAATTATCCGTGAAGATCCTGTTCCATCCGAATGGGGAAGATCGACAAAAAATTTTTTGGGTACTTGACAAAATATTTGGATATGTTCTAAAATATTTTGCAGGAGGTGACAAAATATGCTGCCCAAATGTCCTGTATGTGGAAGAGAAATGATGGTGACGGAACTCCACTGCGATAGAGACGATGTAACGGTAAGAGGTCGATTCAGGGCGAGTCCGTTTGATTTTCTCGACAGAGAAGAACTCGAGTTCGTCATCCTTTTCTTCAGGGCAAGGGGAAACCTCAAGGAGATGGAGCGTTACACGGGACAGGGCTACTTTGCCTTGAGAGGGAAACTGGAGAGGATACTGGAAAAGATGAAACTTCAGCCACTCGGTGAGGTGAAGGAAGAGGTCTCAGACGAGGATCTCTTCAAGCAGGTGAAGGAAGGAAAGATCAGTGTCGGGGAGGCGCTGGAACTTCTCAAAAGAAAGAAAAAAGGAGGGGAAAGTGATGTCTGAGGAGATCAGAAGGATTCTGGAGGCCGTGGCGAAGGGAGAAATCAGCCCAGAAGAAGGAGAAATGCTGATAAAAGCCCTGAAAGAGAAAGAAAAAGAAGAACGAAACTGGCCGGAGGATCTCTCGGAAAAAGATTTCGTTCTGAGGGAAGACGAAGTGATGGAAGGAGATCTCGTTCTCTCAAAAAAGAAAGCGATCATAAAAGGTAAGGTAAAGGGAGACCTTGTTCTCATCAACTGTGAGACCTTCTTTTCAGGAGAGGTGGAAGGCGACCTTGCCGTCATCAGTGGAAAGATCGAGTTCGACGGTGGAAAAGTGAAAGGAGACCTTGCACTTGTGGGTGCGAAAGAGTCTGGTAGAAGGCCTTCGGTGGGCGGGGATGTCGCCAGAATATCGAACTTCTTTATCAGCGGTATGATGAAGATGCTTTCCCCTTTCATCAGCAACATCTCCGTTTCCTCTAAGAAGAAAAAGAGCGAAAGAGAGGAGTGATTGCCCATGAGGGTGTACCTGATGATCTCGGCGATTCTTGTAGGAGGGTTGTTTTCTTTGATATGGTTGTATGTGCTACTTTTCCCCGCTACAGAGACTGTCTCATCTTCACAGATGGTTCAGGAACCCGTTATCACAGAAACATCCAGTGCGATGGTGACTGAGAGTTTCTGAGTTCAATAAGGGGGGAGCGTGGTGAACGATATTACCTTCTGGAAGAGAAACTTTGTCCTTCTTGCCCTAGGAAGATTTGTTTCGATTCTTGGGAGTTCAATTCAAGCAGTTGCAATTCCTCTTTTCGTACTGGATTTGACGCATTCTGGAACAGCGGTCGCCACTATGAGCATCGCCTATATGCTTCCAAGGATACTCCTCATGCCGATAGCCGGGATAATTGGAGACAGGGGGAACAGAAAGTTCCTCATGGTGTCGATGGATTTTCTGAGGGGAATTCTCATATGTTTTCTCTCGTTTCTTGCCTTCAGAAATGCCATCACCCTCTCTGTTCTCTACGTTTCACAGGTTGCCATGGCGGTCATGGACAACCTTTTTGATATACCAACCGGTGCGATGTTTCCAGACATCGTGCCGGAAGATTTTCTCATGAGGGCAAATTCCATAATGGGAATGGTGAGGATCTTTCCACAGATCCTGGGGCCCGCTCTTGGAGGGATGATCTACGGTTTCTACGGCATAGCGATCGTGTTTCTTGTGAACGGAGTGTCCTTCATTCTCTCCGCCATCAGTGAAATCTTCATAGTCTACCGTCAAAAGATCGAGAAGAAACCTTCTCATTTCAAACAGATACTCCAGGACCTCAAAGAAGGATTTCTTTTCATCTGGAATCACTCGCTCATAAGGACCATTCTTATCTTTGCACTCTTTCTGAATCTTCTTATCTCTCCTCTCTTCATGGTTGTCTATCCTTACACTATCAGGGAAGTGATGAAGTTTTCTGCTCAGGAATTTGGCTTTCTTGAGACCTCGTTCACTCTGGGGGCGCTCTTTGGGAACCTCCTGATCGCATCTTATCTGTCAAAAAGAAATATGTGGAAGGCGATGAAGGTTTCCATCTTCCTCTTTGAACTTCCCATCGTTTTTCTTGGTGTTCTCGTCATGCCAGATTTTTCTTCAAGTGTGGAAAGACTGGTTCTCTTCATGATGTTCTTTGTGACGTTTTTGATAATGGGCTTTTTGAATCCAATAATCAACGTTCCTCTGGACACGGCTTTTCAGAAGATGACACCTTCGCACATCAGAGCGAGAGCGTTTTCTTTCCTTGTTCTTGTGGCAAACGGAGTAACGCCACTTGGATCTGTGCTCTACGGGTATCTTGTTGATAGAGTGTCGATTCATTTTCTTTACTACACCGTTGGAGTCCTTTCCTTTTTGATCGCCGTGCTTCTTCTTGTTGCTCTCAGAGGAAAAGAACTTCCCACTTGATTTTTTAAGGGTGCTTTGCTAGAATAGTAACCAAACAGGGGTGAAAGATTATGCAAATTGAACATGTGTTGTGCATCAAATCCGCTGAACACAATTATTATTACTTTTGGTTTAACAGGGGCACCTGTCCGTGAGTGCAACCGCTCCGGGCAGGTGCCTCTTTCGGTATCTGCCCGGAGCGATAAAAAACCAGAGGGCTCCGGGCAGCGGAGCCCTTTTTTTGTTATCAAAACTTCGGGAGGTGGTAGGTCTATGATAGTGGTCTTAAAGCCCGGCTCCACGGAAGAAGACATAAAGAAGGTGGTGAAACTGGCAGAGAGTTACAACCTGAGGTGTCACATTTCCAAAGGTCAGGAGCGTACGGTGATAGGCATCATCGGTGACGACAGATACGTGGTGGCAGACAAATTCGAGTCTCTGGACTGTGTAGAGAGTGTCGTGAGGGTGCTCAAGCCTTACAAACTCGTCTCACGGGAATTCCATCCGGAGGACACGGTGATAGACCTTGGAGATGTGAAGATAGGAAACGGATACTTCACCATCATGGCAGGTCCCTGCGCGGTGGAAGACAGAGAGATGCTCATGGAGATCGCACACTTTTTGAGTGAACTGGGAGTGAAGGTTCTGAGGGGAGGAGCCTACAAGCCACGCACCTCGCCGTACTCTTTCCAGGGACTCGGTGAGAAGGGTCTGGAGTATTTGAGAGAGGCTGCTGACACATACGGCATGTACGTTGTGACGGAGGCACTCGGTGAGGAAGAACTTCCAAAGGTGGCCGAATACGCCGATATCATACAGATTGGTGCAAGGAACGCTCAGAACTTCAGATTGCTCTCAAAAGCGGGCAGTTACGACAAACCCGTTCTTCTGAAAAGAGGCTTCATGAACACCATCGAGGAGTTTTTACTCTCGGCGGAGTACATAGCAAATTCAGGGAACACAAGGATCATACTGTGTGAGAGGGGAATAAGGACGTTCGAGAAGGCAACGAGAAACACCCTCGACATCTCCGCTGTACCCATCATCAGGAAGGAATCGCACCTTCCCATCCTCGTGGATCCGAGTCACTCGGGTGGAAGAAGAGACCTTGTCATACCACTCTCCCGTGCTGCAATAGCCGTCGGTGCCCACGGAATCATAGTGGAAGTCCATCCAGAGCCCGAAAGGGCGCTTTCAGATGGAAAACAGAGCCTCGATTTCAAACTCTTTGAAGAACTGGTCCGGGAGATGAAGGGGCTTGCCGAGGCCCTGGGGGTGAAGGTGAATTGAGGATCTCCGTGCTTGGAGCAGGATGCATCGGAGGTTCGATCGCTCTGAAGTTGAACGAAAAGCACCGGGTTTTCGCCTTCGATCAAAGTGAAGATGTAACAAAGGCCCTTGAGGAAAGAGGTGTCAGAACCGCTTTGAGACAAGAAGACCTCTTCGACACGGATCTTCTCATCCTGGCACTCCCCATGGCTGTTGAAGAGCGCTTTCTGAAGGAAACTGAGTTCACAGGAAAGATCCTGGATGTGGCAAGTGTGAAAACCCCCTTCATGGAAATAGCAAAGGAAAGGGGACTCAACTTCATCGGAGGACACCCCATGGCGGGAAACGAGAGGAAGGGTAAAGCAGGCTGGGACCCCGAGATGTTCAGCGGAAGGATTTTTTTTCTCTGTTCTCCCGATGAAAAGAAAGACGATGTCGTTGAAGGTGTTGTGAGGGATCTTGGATCCAGGCCGGTCTGGATAGATTACAGAGAACACGACAGGATCGTTGCCGCCGTGAGTCATGTGCAGTACCTGATCTCTCTGAGCGCTCGATTCACAGGGAAACCCTATGAAGAGTACGCGGGACCAGGTTATCAGTCGAACACGAGGCTCTCAAGACAGAACATGGAAATGGCGCTGGATATGATCAGATATAATAAAGAAAACATCCTCAAGTACCTTGAAAACACAAGAAATTTCCTGAACACTCTCCACAATTTCATAGAGAAAGAAGACTTCGAGAGTCTGAAAAAAATCATAAAGGAAGTGGTAGCGTGAAGGTTCTTCCCGCAAAAAAAGTGTCCGGAACGCTGAGTGTTCCTCCAGACAAATCCATAACTCACAGGGCACTCATTCTCTCGGCCCTTGCAGAAAGTGAAAGCACACTTTACAACCTTTTGAGATGTCTGGACACGGAGAGAACGCACGATATTCTGGGAAAACTCGGTACGCGCTTTGAAGGTGACTGGGAGAAGATGAGAGTTTTTCCCAAGCCTTTCTCCGAGCCGATTGAACCTCTTTTCTGCGGAAACTCAGGGACCACCACGAGGCTGATGAGTGGGGTCCTTGCTTCGTACGAAATGTTCACGGTCCTCTACGGGGATTCTTCCCTTTCCAGAAGGCCGATGAGAAGGATTATAGAACCTCTGGAGATGATGGGTGCACGTTTCATGGCAAGACAGAACAACTTCCTTCCTATGGCCATAAAGGGAAATCACCTTTCGGGTATCAGTTACAAAACACCGGTGGCGAGTGCCCAGGTGAAGAGTGCCATCCTTCTGGCAGGACTCAGGGCAAGCGGAAGAACGATCGTCATCGAGCCTGCAAAGAGCAGAGATCACACAGAAAGGATGCTCAAAAATTTGGGGGTTCCCGTCGAGGTGGAAGGAACACGGGTGGTTCTTGAGCCTGCCACGTTTAAAGGATTTGAGATGAAGATACCGGGAGATATTTCATCTGCTGCGTTCTTCATCGTTCTTGGAGCGATTCATCCCAATGCCCGTATAACGATAACCGGGGTGGGATTGAACCCCACCCGAACGGGTCTTCTTGAGATCATGAAACTCATGGGTGCAAACGTGGAGTGGGAGGTTACAGAAGAAAATCTCGAACCAATAGGAAACGTGAGGGTGGAGACCTCTTCGAACATGAAGGGAATCACCGTACCGAAAGACATCGTGCCACTCATGATAGACGAACTTCCGCTTGTTGGACTCCTCGGTGTCTTTGCCGAAGGTGAAACCGTTGTCAGAGGAGCCGAAGAGTTGAGAAAAAAAGAGTCAGACAGGATAAAGGTGCTCGTGGAAAACTTCAGAAAGATCGGTGTCGAAATAGAAGAGTTCCAGGATGGTTTTAAGATCACTGGAAAACAAAAAATAAGGGGAGGAGAAGTGGATCCGGAAGGCGATCACAGGATGGCCATGCTCTTTTCCATAGCGGGTCTTGTGAGCGAGGAAGGTGTTGAGGTGAAAAATCACGAGTGTGTGGCCGTCTCGTTTCCAGACTTCTACGAAGCACTCGAGAAGGTGATAGGATGAAATTTTGCATCATTGGATACCCTGTGAAGCACAGTATATCCCCGCGGCTGTACAACGAGTATTTCAAGAGAGCGAAGATGGATCATCTGTACGTGATGGAAGAGATACCCCCGGATGATTTCGATAGCGAGATAAAAAGGGTGATGGAAGAGTACGACGGATTCAACGTTACCATTCCACACAAGGAGAAAGTGATGAGGTACGTGACCCCCTCTGAAGACGCAAAGAAAATAAAGGCGGTCAACTGCGTTTTCCGCGGAAAGGGATACAACACGGACTGGACCGGTGTTGTGAGATCTCTTGAAAGTGTTGAGGTGAAGGAGCCCGTAGTAGTTGTGGGAGCAGGTGGTGCTTCACGGGCGGTGATCTATGCTTTACTTTACCTTGGAGTTGAGGATATCTGGGTGACGAACAGAACTCTTGAGAGGGCAAAAAATCTGGAATTTCCTGTGAAGATCTTTCCTTTCGATCGTCTCGATGAGATGGTAAGAGGGGCAGGGAGTCTTTTCAACACCACTTCGGTTGGTATGAAGGGAGAGGAACTTCCCGTTTCTGACGATTCACTGAAAAACCTGAGCCTTGTTTACGATGTGATCTACTTCGACACACCACTTGTTGTGAAAGCAAGAAAACTTGGTGTGAAACACATCATAAAGGGAAACCTCATGTTTTACTACCAGGCAATGGAGAATCTGAAGATATGGGGAATATACGACGAGGAGGTTTTCAAAGAAGTGTTCGGGGAGGTTCTGAAATGAAACTCACGATAGCGGGGGATTCCCATGGAAAATACATGGTTGCAATCCTGGAAGGTTTGCCTTCGGGGATAAGGGTGGATGAGGAACTCATAAGGAGGGATCTTTTCAGAAGGAGAAACTGTTACGGCAGAGGAAAGAGAATGAAGATGGAAGAGGACGCGTTCGAGATCGTTTCGGGGTTGTGGAAGGGCATCACAACGGGTGCACCGGTGACGATCCTCATTCCCAACAGGGCGGGAAACCCTGTGAAAGATGTTCGGAGTGTTCCAAGACCCGGTCACATCGATTACGCTGCGTGGGTGAAGTACAAACTTCCCGATCTGAACATCTACGTGGAGCGGTCCAGTGCAAGATGGACGGTGGCGCTCACGGCGGCAGGCTCCCTCTTGAAAAGCCTCCTCAAAGAGTTCGGTATCGAGGTACTGGGATTTGTCACAAGACTTGGAAATGTCGAGGCAAGGGACATTCCAGGTGATTTCGAAGAGTTGAAGAGAAGAAGGGATGAATCCGTGGTGTTCTGCCCAGATCCTGAGGCAACGAAAGAGATGGTCGCTGAGATCGACAGGGCAAAGGAGGAAGGAAACACCCTCGGTGGAAAGGTGAGAGTCATAGCAAGGCAGGTTCCCGCAGGTATCGGGAGTTATTCGGAACTGTTCAAAAAACTCGACTCGAGGATAGGCTCACTCTTTTTTGCCATTCCCGCTGTCAAAGGAGTGATCGTGGGAAGCGAAGAAATGTGGAACGGATTCGATTATCTGGATGAGTTCGAAATAGAAAATGGTCAGATAAAGAGAAAAACGAACAACCTTGGTGGAATAGAAGGTGGTATCTCCAACGGAGAAGACATCTGGGTGAACGTCTACGTGAAGCCCATCCCCACCACGGGGAAACCTCTGAACTCTGTTGATCTGAGAACGATGAAACCGGAGAAAACACCGTACGTGAGGTCTGATGTAACTGCAGTACCTCCTGCCTCTGTTGTGTGTGAGGCGGCCCTTTCTGTGGTGATCTCGGATGCTTTGCTTGAACATCTTGGAGAAGGCAGCATCGACGACCTGAAAAGGAGGTTCGAGAATGAGGATCTTCCTCGTTGGGATGATGGGTTCTGGAAAGAGCACGATAGGTAAAAAGGTGGCGGATGTACTCGATCTTGATTTCGTGGACATGGACGATGAGATAGAAAAAAGAGAAAAAAGAAGCATCGGAAGAATCTTCGAAGAGGACGGTGAAGAATACTTCCGACTGAAAGAGAAGGAACTCTTGAAAGAACTCGTCGAAAAAGATAACATCGTTGTTTCAACGGGTGGAGGTGTGGTGATAGATCCGGAAAACAGGAACCTTTTGAAAAAAGAAAAAACCCTTTTTCTTTACGCTCCTCCCGAAGTGCTGATCGAGAGGGTGACTGAGGAAAACAGGCCGCTCCTCAAAGAAGGAAAAGAAAAGATATACGAGATCTGGGAAAAGAGAAAGCACTTCTACGCGGAGTTCAAGAGGATCGACACTTCCAGTTTGAACGAGTGGGAAACAACTGCCCTTGTCGTCCTCGAAGCACTGGACGAGATGGAAGTTTCAGTGCTGGAGAAGCCCCATCCTGTGAAGATCGTTCTTGGAGGATTCAAGAGGGTAAAAAACGAAGATCTGGTCTTCACCACGGAGAGAGTGAAGAAGATCTACGGAAGGTATCTTCCAGATAGCAGCCTGGTCTTTCCAGATGGAGAAGTGGTGAAAACACTGGAACACGTCTCAAGGGCATACTACGAACTTGTGCAAATGGATTTCCCGAGGGGAAAGACCATCGCCGGTGCTGGGGGAGGGGCTCTCACCGACTTCACAGGCTTTGTAGCGAGCACTTTCAAGAGGGGTGTGGGACTCTCCTTCTATCCAACCACCCTTCTTGCCCAGGTTGATGCCTCCGTTGGAGGAAAGAACGCCATCGATTTTGCAGGGGTGAAGAACATCGTTGGAACTTTCAGGATGCCAGACTATGTGATCATAGATCCCGTTGTCACGCTCTCGATGGACGAGGGAAGGTTTGAAGAGGGTGTGGTGGAGGCCTTCAAGATGGCCCTTCTCTCTGGAAGGGGGCTGGAACTCTTCGACGATCCAGAGAAGATAGAAAGGAGAAATCTCAGAATCCTCAGTGAGATGGTGAGGCTATCGGTGGAAGAGAAGGCAAAGATAGTGATGGAAGATCCCTACGACAAGGGATTGAGACACGCTCTGAATCTAGGACACACCCTGGGACATGTCTATGAGATGCTGGAAGGGGTGCCCCATGGTATAGCGGTGGCGTGGGGACTGGAAAAAGAAACGATGTACCTCTACAGAAAAGGGATCGTTCCAAAAGATACCTTCAGGTGGATCGTTGAAAAGATCAAAGAGATCGTACCCATCCCGGTTCCGGCTGTTGACAGAGAAAAAGCAAGAACCCTCATTCTGAACGACAAGAAAATCATGAAAGGCTCCAGGGTGAGGCTTCCATATGTGAGAGAACCTGGAAAGGTGGAGTTTCTGGAAGTGGATCCGCTCGAACTTCTGGAGGTGGTAGATTGAAACTGCTCGTTGTGAACGGTCCGAATCTGAACATGCTGGGAAAGAGGGACAGGAACGTGTACGGAAATTTCACCTATGATGATCTGGTGAGGATGATAGAAGACTGGGCCAAAAGAAACGGAGTGGAGGTGGAGGTGTTTCAGTCAAACCACGAAGGAGAGATCATAGACAGACTGCATCAGCTCGACTTCGATGGTCTTGTGATAAATCCCGGTGCGTTCACGCATTACAGTTACGCTATAAGGGATGCCCTTGAGATCGTGAAAGTTCCCAAGGTCGAAGTTCACATATCCAATATACACGGAAGAGAAGAATTCAGAAGAAAGAGTGTCACCGCGGAAGTCTGTGATGGTCAGATCAGCGGGCTTGGGGTTTACGGATACATACTCGCACTAGAGTACGTGAGAAAAGTCTCCTCTGAAGGCGGTAAGTAAGAAGTAAACACCGAACCCTATCAGAACAAACGACATGGACACAAGAACGATTCTGTACACACCTTTCCATGAAGGTCTTTTGAGAAACTGACCAGCAGCGCCCAGGAAGGCATACCAACTTATATCCGAGAGTATGTGACCGAAGTAGAACAGGAGAACACCAGATAGGAGATGCTCTCTTGCCCGAAAAAGGAACGCACTACCAACCGAAAACCACCACAGAAGAAAATAGGGATTCGAAAAAGAAACGAGTGCTCCCTGAACGGGCAGGGGGAACCTGCTGTTTCCTGTGTTCGAAATCAAAGACGGGTCTTTTGCTTCAAATAGTTGAGAAATCCCCATGTACAGGAGAAAAATGCCACCTGCTAGTGAAATTGCCCTCATGAGAACTGGAGGAATCGTTCGAACACCAACCAAAAGCAGCATCACCAGAAGGGCTTCTAGTAGAACATGCCCTGTTATCAACTTCAGGGATGCTTTCCAGTCTTTTGTGCTTTTTGATATGGCGATTGCCATTAAGGGTCCCGGTGCCATCGCACCAGAAAGTCCAACAAGGAAACTTCCAAAGAATATGGAAAGCATATTTTTTCCCTCTTCATGCCTTTTGAAAGATTCTACCACTCATCTTCTATTTTTTATGTTAGTGTAAAAGATGTTAGTCTAAAAGATCATAGTTTTATTCAATAAACTACGGTAAGTTCCATTTATTCACAAAGTGGGTGGTGATTGTAACTGACTCCTGATGTGCGATGCAGAGTATGCAATTACCGGTAACGAAAAAATTCATGCGGGTTTGAGAGAGGTGATGTATGCATGGAAAATGGAATAATGAGCGAGAATGTGAAACAGGGTATGAGAATATTTCTTCATATTCTATCGTGTATCTATCATGAATAAAGAAACCACGTACTTAGTCTCTAACCTTTTAAGGAGTACCTTTTTAAACAAATTTGTGAAAATGAGAACTAGTAGATTTTCCCATAAAACAACTCAAAATGCCCTGACCTAGGTTAGGATAATTTATCTTTTGATTTTGCCTTTCTTTAGGCTTTCTATTGACTATGTAATTATTCCATTTTTCCAAACAGTACTTGACTTGATCTTTCTGTGTGTTAGAATCACCTGTGATGAAACACCTTCTGTATGTCCTCATATATTCTTGCTTTTTGAAATGCTTTGTGGTATAATTTCTTTGAAATCCAACGGGTTTCAATACTTCCTTAGAGGTATGGAAACGCTTTGTTCAACGGTGAACCAGTGCCTCTGTTGTACGTTTCAATACTTCCTTAGAGGTATGGAAACACGCTGTAATGGAAGCAATAAATCAAACATTCAACAAGTTTCAATACTTCCTTAGAGGTATGGAAACCCTAAGAACCACGCTTCCGTTCGACCACCGAAATAAGGTTTCAATACTTCCTTAGAGGTATGGAAACTTTTTGATCTTCATATCCCAGCCATCTAACAGTTCCGTTTCAATACTTCCTTAGAGGTATGGAAACAAAAGATCCCACTGAACTTCTCAAAGAAGGTGCACGGTTTCAATACTTCCTTAGAGGTATGGAAACCGTTGTTTAGTGCCACGTTCTTTTGACAATGTCAAGTTTCAATCCTTTCTTAGAGGTATAGGAAAGATTTTGTTGCTCCAAAGAGATATGAAAATCCTTCCCACGCATACTGCAAATCCATGTTTCGATACCCTCCTTGTGTTGCTCCCTGTATGGGATATCCTGTTTCAATACTTCAATCTGTTAAAATTCCAGATAGAAAGTGTTCAGGGAGGCTGAAAGATGAGATTTTTCGTTCTCGGGGCTGGAAGTTGGGGGACAGTCTTTGCTCAACTTTTAAAGGAAAACGGAGAAGAAGTGATTCTGTGGGCAAGAAGAAAGGAAATCGCAGATCTTATAAACAATTCCCACACCAGTCCTTACATAGATGAAATGGAAATCTCTGTCAGAGCGACGAACAATCTCGACGAACTGAAAAGCACCGACATACTCGTGATAGCGATTCCTGTGCAGCACGTAAGGGAACATCTTTCCAGGCTTTCGAAAAAACCTTCGATGGTTCTGAATCTCTCAAAGGGACTGGAAATAAAGACAGGAAAACGCATATCCGAAATTGTGAAAGAGATTCTCGGATGTCCTTACGCCGTTCTTTCGGGCCCTTCCCACGCTGAAGAGGTCGCAAGAAAACTTCCAACAGCGGTTACACTTGCCGGAGACAACGCAAGGGAGTTACAGAGAAGAATCTCAAACGAGTACTTCAGAGTTTACACCTGCGAAGATGTGGTGGGTGTAGAGATCGCCGGAGCGTTAAAAAACGTCATCGCAATCGCTGCGGGTATTCTTGATGGCCTTGGTGGATGGGACAACGCAAAGGCAGCTCTTGAAACCCGTGGTATCTACGAAATAGCAAGATTCGGCAGACACTTTGGGGCAGATCAGAAAACTTTCATGGGACTTGCAGGCATCGGAGACCTCATGGTCACGTGCAACAGCAAGTACAGCAGAAACAGACGCTTTGGTGAGTTGATCGCAAAAGGGTTCGATCCTCAAAAACTCCTTGAAAGTTCCCATCAGGTTGTGGAGGGGGCCTTCACCGTCAAAGCTGTGGTGAAGAAGGCAGACGAACTGGAAATAGATATGCCCATCTCTGAAGAGGTCTATCGAGTGATATACGGAGGAAAATCTCCGTTTCAGTCGATGAAGGATCTCATGAAAAGAAGTTTGAAAGACGAATTTTGGGCCGATTGATTTTCCACCACAAATTTTTCTACCTTTGAAGTTGAAATTTAACCCAAAAAGAGTTAAAATTGTTCATGGACAGATTGTGAAATCTTTCTCTTTCTGGGAGGTGAGAACATGAAGTACGATGTTGTGATAGTGGGAGGAGGTCCCGCAGGACTCGTCGCAGCGTTCACCACCAAAAGGTTCTACAAGGACAAAAAGATCCTCGTTGTGAAGAAAACGGAAAAGGAAACGGTCCCGTGTGGAATTCCTTACATCTTCCATACACTTAGTGGCGTGGAAAACGACTACATGGGTATAGAAGAGAGATTTAAAAGTGCAGGCATAGACCTTCTGATAGACGAGGTTGTGGATGGAAACACCGACGAGAAAAAACTCCTCACAAAAACTGGAAAAGAAATCTTTTACGAAAAACTCATCATAGCAACGGGATCCACACCGAACGTTCCGAACATTCCAGGAGTTGACCTTGAAGGTGTCTTCACGGTTCCAAAAGACGCAAACTACCTGAAGATGTTGTACGAAAAAATCAAAGATTCGAAGAACGTTGTGATCATCGGTGGTGGATTCATTGGTGTTGAAGTGGCGGACGAGTTGAAGAAATCTGGAAAGAACGTCACACTGGTTGAAATCATGGATAGTCTGCTTCCTGTGTCCTTCGATCCCGACTTCGGCGAGATCGCAAGAAAAGAAATCGAAGCAGAAAACCTGAAGGTTCTGACAGGAAGAAAGGTAACGGAAATCTACGGATCAAAAAGAGTGGAGGGTGTCAGGCTGGACAACGCCGAAACGATACTGGCCGATGCCGTCATACTCGCAACGGGATACCGGCCCAATTCAGATCTCGCAAGAAAACTGGGATTGAAGGTGACAGAATACGGCTTTATAGAAACGGACGAATACATGAGAACATCAAAACCCGATGTCTTTGCCGCGGGAGATTGTGTGCAGCACAGAGACTTTCTGACGGGGAAACCCTCCAGGCTCATGCTCGCTTCTGCCGCTGTGTTTGATGCAAGAATTGCCGCATCCAATCTTTACGGATTGAAAGTCATCAGAACGAACAAGGGCTCATTGAACGCTTACTCAACGGTCATAGGAAGCAAGGCGTTCGGCTCCGTTGGTATAACTGAAAGGGTCGCAAAGGAAGAAGGCTTCGAAATCGTTGTTGGAAGAGCAGAAGCCCCAGACAGACACCCTGGAAAGTTCGAAGACACCACCAAACTCATCGTGAAACTGATCTTCTCAGAAGACAGTAAGATACTGCTTGGTGCTCAGGTGTGTGGAGGAAAGAGCGTTGGTGAGATCGTGAACATCCTCAGTCTTGGGATGCAGAAAGGAATCACAGCGAACGATCTGTTCACTATGCAGATAGGAACACATCCACTCCTGACTTCTGCTCCAACGGTTTATCCACTCGCGAAGGCGGCCGAAATGGTTCTGTGATAAATCTCACAGGAGGTGTTTCAAATGGCAGCGAAGGAGAAACTCGAGCAGATCAGAAAGCAACTCCAGGAGGTCATAGGCAAGGCACCCGAGATTGGAAAGTTCGCAGAGTACGTCCATGCAGCAGAGAGTCCAAAGGCACTCGATACGAAAACAAAGGAACTCATCTCTCTTGGCATTGCCGTAGCCGTCAGATGTGAACCCTGCATCGTATGGCACACCGAAGCAGCCGTGAGGGCTGGCGCAACGGAAGAGGAAATTCTCGACGCGATAAAGGTGGCAGTTTGTATGGGTGGAGGTCCTGCTCTGATGTACGGCCTGAAGGCTTACGAGGTGGCTCTGGAATTTCTCGGAAAATAACCTCACCCCTCCCACATGGGAGGGGTTTTCTCAGGAGGGAAAAGCATGTACGATGCTGTGATCATCGGTGGTGGCCCTGGAGGATACGTCTGTGCCATAAAACTTGCCCAACTTGGAAAGAGAGTGGCTCTTGTGGAGAAAGAAGCACTCGGTGGAACGTGCACCAACAAAGGGTGTATTCCAACGAAAGCGATGCTCACGGTATCTCACCTGATGAGTGAAATAAAGGATAAATCTTCGAAGTACGGGCTGAAGGTCTCCGGTGTGGAGTTCGATGTCTCCTCCATTATGAAACACGTAGAAAAGAGCGTTCTGATGTCCAGAAAGGGAATAGAATACCTAATGAAGAAAAACAACGTAGACGTGTTCATAGGAACGGGCATAGTTGAAAACAGAAACACCGTCGTTGTTGAAGAGACAGGGACAAAACTGGAGACAAAGAACCTCGTTCTCGCCCACGGCTCCATCCCCAGTGTCTTTCCTCCCTTCGATGTGGAGGGTGTCTGGACGAGCGACGATGTGTTCAGGTTGAAAGAATTTCCCGAATCTCTCCTCATAGTGGGTGGTGGTGTCATAGGTGTGGAGTTTGCAACGTTCTTCAGCAGTTTTGGAGTGAACGTCACCATAGTGGAAGTTGCCAATCACATTCTTCCCTACGAAGACGAAGACGTGGCCGAAGAGGTGAAAAAATCCCTGAAACGAAAAGGCGTGAAAATCCTCGAAAAAGCAAAAATAACTTCCCTTAACAAGATAGAGAATGGCTTTGAAGCAACTCTGGAAACGGGAGAGACATTGAGGGCAGAAAAGGTTCTGCTCGCTGTGGGAAGAAAACCGAACATCCCAGAAGACGTGAAGGCCCTTGGAGTGGAAATAAAAAGAGGCGTTGTGACTGACAGGAAGATGAGAACGAACATCGAGGGGGTCTATGCGATCGGGGACATCCGTGGAGAGATCATGCTGGCACACGTTGCCATGTACGAAGGAATAGTGGCCGCAAAGAACATAGCGGGAATGGAAGAAGAGATGGATTACTCGGCAGTTCCGAACATAATATTTTCCTCACCAGAAGTGGCCTCAGTTGGCTTGAAGGAAAAAGATGTGAATCCAGAAGAAGTTGTGATCTCCAAATTCCCTGTTTCGGCAAACGGTAGAGCAAGAACGATGCTGGAAAACATCGGGTTTGTCAAAGTCGTTGCCGACAAAAACGGGGTTGTCCTTGGAATGAGCATCGTTTCCCCATCGGCAACGGATATGATCATGGAAGGAGTCATAGCGGTGAAACACAGAATGAAGGCAGAAGACCTGGAAAAGGCTATTCATCCTCATCCAACACTCACCGAAACGATCCTTGGGGCTCTGGAAGGAGTCTCAGGAAAGCCCATTCATCTGTGAATAAAAGCACTTTTTCTTCAACGGACACTCTCTGCACTTTGGATTTTTGCTACAGAACCTTTTGGCGTGTTCCACTATGAGGCCGTGCAGTTCCTGATAGAGACGAACATTGGGTGGATAGTGTGACATGAAGAGTTTCTGGATTTCATCGTAGTCTTTCAATTCGATGTTGAAAATACGCGCCAGGAGCCTTTTTGTGTAACTGTCGACAACGAAAATGGGTTTCTCAAGGGCATAGAGCAGTATGGCATCGGCCGTTTCTTTGCCGATGCCTTTTATTTTTAAAAGCAACTCTCGAAGAGCCCCCAGTGGCATTCTCTTCAGAAGTTTCAGATTGAAGTTGTACTCCCTCAAAAACTCAAGCAGAGCTTTTAACCTTTTGGCCTTTATGTTGAAAAAACCCGCTGGTCTTATTAGATGTGCTATCCTTTCAGTGGAGAGAAAGGACAGTTTTCTCAGAATATCATCTTTGCCGAGTTCTTCTTTTATGTTCTTCATGGCGCGCTCGACGTTTTTCCAGTTTGTGTTCTGGGTGAGAATGGCGGTCACCATGATTTCTTCAGATGTTCCCGGCCACCACTTACCGACTGGACCGTGGATCGATCTCAGTTCCTTGTGGAGTTTCTCCAGCTTCATACTTAAAATTATAACGGGGGTGATTCCATGAGCATCGTTTACAAACGAAGGAGCATCAGAAAATACCAGAAAAAAGATGTGCCAGACGAACTGGTGAAAGAAGTCATAAGGGCAGCCATGCACGCACCTTCTGCCTGCAACCAGCAGCCCTGGCACTTTGTTGTGATCAGAGATGCCGAGACCAGAAAGAAAGTGGCGGAGATACACCCTCACGCAAAGATGATACTGGAGGCACCCGTTGCCATTCTGGTCTGCGGAGATCCCTCTCTTGAAAAGTGCAAGGGGTTCTGGGTTCAGGATTGTTCTGCTGCAGTGGAGAATCTCCTTTTGAGAGCGGCAGAACTCGGCCTTGGTGCCGTCTGGTGCGGTGTGTATCCGAGAGAGGACAGGGTGAAAAGCTTCCAGAAACTTCTTGGAATACCGGAGCATGTGATTCCCTTTGCGCTTGTTCCCATGGGATACCCCGCAGAGCAACCCACTCCAGAGGACAGGTTCAAACCCGAGAGGATCCACTACGAAAAATGGTAACAAACATTAACAAACGGATCCATCATCTTAGAATCTCCATCAACAATTTATTGAGATGTAACTCGTAATACCACAACATATTGTGGTATAATCACACCAGAACCCACCGAAAGGGGGATCTTCCTTGTACATAAACAGAATCGGTACTCTCCGGGATCATCCAGATCTCTATGGGGTGTCTGTTTACTTTCAGGGTTGTGATGCAATGCCAAAGTGTCACATGTGCCACAATCCAGAAACGTGGCACCTTTCTGAAAGGTTCAAAAGAGATCCAGAAGATGTGGTGAAAACCATCGACGAGAAACTTTCAGATCTTCTGAGATACTTTCCAAAGGTTGCACTCGTTCTTCTGGGTGGTGAGCCCCTTGCACCTTACAACAGGGAAGATACGCTTCTTCTTTCGAAAACCTTCAAGGAAAAGTTCAAAGACAGACTGGTCGTTGTTCTTTTCACCTGGAGACTTCCAAAAGACATCGTTAGAGAGAACCTTCTGGAATACGTTCAGTACGTGGACGAGTTCGTCATGGGAAGATACCTTCACACCTATCGCAGAGAAGGCTTCCCTGCTTCCCGGAATCAACTTCACGTGAACAGAGAAACCTTTGAGAAGATGATCAGTGCTGTGAAGAGGAGGGAACACCATGGTAGTTCGCTATTCGTTCGAAAGTGACTTCGAAGAGTTGTTGAAGGAACTTCTTTCCAGATACGGCTACGAAATGTTTCAGATGGATGGCCTTGGTGATCAACTGGATGTGGTGAAATTCACAGAAGACTTCGTGAGACGAGGAATCATCGAATCCACCATCGATGCCAACGCAAACGTCAGGGTCACCAACATCAGCACCTATTTCATCGAGATCTCAAAACCCCACACCTACCTGTACTCGCTCTACAAGATCTGGCAGAAGATGAAGGAGATGTACGGTAAAAGCGTGGCAGACGAGTTCGTCGAATCCCAGATAAACGGGGCCATATACCTTCACGACAGACACCATGCCGCGCTCATGCCTTACTGTTTTGCCTACACACTGAAACCGATCGTGGAGAAGGGGCTTCCCTTCATAAAGACGATAAAGTCCGAGCCAGCAAAACACCTTTCCACGTTCATTCAGCACGTCATCCAGTTTGTCATGTTCGCCTCGAACCAGAGTTCAGGAGCGGTGGGCCTTCCTGATTTCTTCGTGTGGATGTGGTACTTCGTCAAAAAGGACCTTGAAGAGGGGATCATTCCAGAGGACAAACTGGACTGGTACATCGAACAGCACTTTCAGATTCTCACCTACTCTCTGAACCAGCCGATCAGAACAACACAGTCTCCGTATACGAACTTCACCTACCTTGACAGAAACTACATAAAGGCCATCTTCGATGGAGAGCGTTACCCGGACGGCTCTCTGATCACAGACCACGTGGAGGACATAATAAGGCTTCAAAAACACTACTGGGAGTGGGTGTCAAAGGAAAGAGAGCGTCAGATGTTCACCTTCCCTGTTTTGACAGCATCCCTTTTGTACAGAGATGGAAAGTTCCTCGATGAAGACAGCGCTCGCTTCATAAACAGAGTGAACATGAAGTGGCAGGACACGAACTGGTATATATCTGACTCGATCGACGCGGTGGCCTCTTGCTGTAGACTCACCTCCTCCACACAGACGCTGAAGAAATTTTCTCTCTCCAGTGAAGACGAAAAACTCAAGGGAAGAATGAACTCCATCGGTGGGTCTGACCTGAACATAGGATCTTTCAAGGTCATCACGATCAACCTTCCAAGGATCGCCCTCGAAAGCAACGGAGACAGAGACAGGTTCCTTCAGATACTGAGACGAAGGGTTGATCTTGTCAAGAAGTCACTTGCCTCGATCAGGGAGATTATAAAGGAGAGGATATCGGAGGGTCTTCTTCCTCTCTACGAGAACGAACTCATGCTTTTGAACAGGCAGTACGGAACGATCGGTATCACCGGTGTGTGGGAGAGCGCTACCATCATGGGTTTGACAACAGAGGACGTTGACGGCCTCAAATACACGAAAGAAGGAGAAAGATTCGTGGACACCGTCCTCGATCTGATAAAAGAAGAGGCAGAAAAAGGGTACAGCGAGTACGGCTTTACCTTCAACATAGAGCAGGTCCCGGCAGAGAAGGCTGCGGTGACACTTGCACAGAAGGATAGATTTCTCTTTGGTGAGAAACAACCGTTCACGATCTACTCCAACCAGTGGGTGCCTCTTGCCGCAAACACAGATGTTTTGAACAGGATACGCTACTCTGGCATGTGGGATAGAAAAGTGAGCGGCGGCGCGATTCTTCATATCAACCTTGGAGAACCCTTCAAAACGGAAGAGGAATCCTTCAACATGGTGAAGATGATCGCCGACATGGGTGTGATGTACTTTGCGTTTAACACGAAGATCAGCGTCTGCGAACACAACCATGCGTTCTACGGAGAAAGATGTCCCGTTTGTGGAAAAAAGAAAGTGGACGAGTACGTGAGGATCGTAGGATATCTCGTTCCTGTCTCAGCCTTCAACAAGGAAAGAAGGGAAATAGAATATCCAAGAAGGCAGTTCTACAGCTCGACGATCGTAAGAAAGTGAAATGCGCCCCGCCGCTGGCGGGGTATTTCTGTGGTACAATAGTTATTGAGAATTAGTTTCAACTTTCTGGAGGTGAGTGTCATGAGAGTGAAACCTTTCGAACTTCTGACGGACGAAGGAAAGCCTTTCACCCATGTCGATCTTTATGGAAGGTACACGATCCTCTTTTTCTTTCCAAAGGCAGGAACGAGTGGTTGTACAAGGGAAGCCGTTGAATTTTCCAGAGAAAACTTCGAAAAAACCCAGGTTGTGGGCATCTCAAGGGATAGCGTCGAGTCTCTGAAAAGGTTCAGAGAGAAAAACAACCTGAAGGTCGTTCTTCTTTCAGACCCAGAAGGAGAACTCCACGAATTCTTCGACGTTCTGGAGAACGGGAAAACAGTGAGATCCACGTTCATCCTGGACAGATGGGGATTTGTGAGAAGAGAGTGGAGGAAGGTGAAGGTCGAAGGACACGTTCAGGAAGTGAAAGAGGCGCTTGATCAACTTCTAAAGGAAGATCTTTCACTCAACAGACACATAGAGTGGAGAAGGGCAAGAAGGGCACTGAAGAAAGACAGAATACCAAGGGACGAGGTAGAAACACTCATAAAGGCTGCGCATCTTGCTCCATCCTGTATGAACAACCAGCCATGGAGATTCGTCGTGGTGGACAGCGAAGACGTTCTCAAAAGATTACACGAAGCCCTGCCAGGCGGAAACTACTGGATGAAAAACGCCCCCGTTCTGATAGCAGTCCACAGCAAGAAAGACTCTGACTGTGTTCTCTCGGACAACAGGGAGTATTTCCTTTTCGACACGGGTCTTGCCGTGGGAAACCTCCTTGTTCAGGCAACACAGATGGGACTTGTGGCACATCCCGTCGCAGGCTACGACCCTGTGAAGGTAAAAGAGATTCTTGGGATACCAGAAGACCATGTCCTCATAACTCTGATCGCTGTGGGGTACCTGGGAGACGAAAATGAACTTTCAGAGAAACACAGGGAAATTGAACGCTCAGAAAGGGTGAGAAAAGATCTTTCTGAGATTGTCAGATGGAACCTCTAATCCTCCTTTCTCAGGATGAGAGAAGAGGTGTAGAAAACAAAGACAAGGCCCGCACCGAACATGATGGAGACGGCGAAAAGATACCTGGTGAACGTGAAGATCTCAAAGCCAAGTGAGTATCTGATGACCTCCACACCGTACTTCACCGGAAGAAAGAGAGCAACTGTTCTCAGATAATCGGGAAGGAACGAGATCGGAAAATAAACTCCTGATAGGAACATCATTATGGTGAACAGGATAACGGAAACCTGTGTTGCAACCTCTGATTTTTTGAACAGAATGGAGATCAGAGCACCGAACGCTATGAAACAGAGAACAGAACTCACGACTGACAACAAAAATAAAAGGACGTTCAACTCATATTTGGCTTTGAAGAGAAGCACTCCAAGGACCATTATGATAGTCGTGCTAAGGATGCCGTATGCCATCCTTGCCGATACAAGACCAAAGACAAAAGAAAAGTTTCCAACGGGCGTTGCTCTGAGTCTTTTCAGAAATCCTCTCTCCCGATAATGAGAGAACACATCCACCGTGCCAAAAAGTCCGATGGAGAGCAAAGAGATAGCTATAACACCCGTGAGAGTATAATCGAAGGCCGTGAGTTGCCTTGTGGTCTCCAGAGGTTTCTTTTTCACCACGATCACGGGATTCAATCTGTTGAAGAGCCGTTCCACTTTGGTTTTGAGTGACATCTCCCAGGAATCAAGAAGGGACTGGTAGTATTCGTCCGTGGTGTTCCTTATGAAGACGATTCTGTCTCTCTCCACCACAGCCACTTCATGATAGTAACCTTCCACTTCCTCCAGAGAGGAGTACACATCCCCAAAGTCTGAAAGGTCGTATTCGACGGTCACAACGGCCGTCTTCACCGACTCTCCAGATCCACCGAAGATGAAGCCAAATATCAAAAGAAACATCACGGGAAAGGCAACGCTGAAAAAAGTGGCGATTCTGTCCCTCCACGATTCTTTCCACATCGCCGAAAAGAGTGAGAAAAATTCACTCAACTACCATCACCCGCCTCCAGTTCAACGAAAAGAGTACAAGAGACACGACCACCCAGAGAATGGCAACCAGAAAGTGATTTGTGTAAACCGTTTTGTAGCCGAGACACCCTCTCAAGTAATCCACAAGGTAAGTCGCCGGATTTCCAACAACGAGCACCTTCAGCGGCCAGGAAATGTTTGAAACATCGAAGTAGAATCCTCCCATGAACATGAACACCTGGTTGAAGACCTGTGAGGCAGCGTTCAGCGCAGAAAAACTTTTAAAAAGAGAAACCATAAGCAAAGAAATACTTAGAAACGTCAGAAAGGAAACTGCTACTCCGATCAGAAAGGAAGAACCAGAAACCGAAACTCCGTACAGTATCTTCGCAAAGACAGTTATAAGGGAAGAAGATATCACCATTGCGAAAAAGCCACAGATCATGGTCGAAATGAGATAGTGATAGCTTCTCAGAGGAGAAACGAAGAGCCTTTTCATAACACCCTGCTCTCTGTGGAGAGCGATCTGGTATGGAACGGTGAAAAGTCCAACGGACATCACACCCACAAGCAGTATGGCAGGAAACACGTAGTGTGAATAGTTGAAATCTTGCTTTTCTTTCCTTCTGTACTCCACCTTCACCTTGCTTACTTTTCTGACGTGAAGATCGAGTGACTCCAAGATGTTCGCCACAACGTTTGCAAGGATCACAGATTCTCTTCTCTCTGGAGCGTAGAAAACCTCCACTTCAACCGGCATGGAAAGTTTCGTTCTGGAAAGCAGAAGCGCTCTTGTAAAAAGGGAGTCGAAATTCTCAGGCAAAACAACGCACACATCCACCTTTCCATACTTCAGATCCTGCTCTACATCTTTCACTTCGACAACCTCGATACCGGAGGGGAGGCTTCTGAGAACACTCTCCAGCGTTTCACTCTTTCCCACGATACCGATTTTCAGGTTCATGTTCGAACCCATGTTTCCGAAAATCGACACAAGGATCAGATAGAGAAGCAGTGGAAACAGAAAGTTCCAGAAGATAGCGCCTTTGTCTCTGAGGTAGTCGTTCTTGAAAATGGAAACGATCAGAGCCTTCATTCTCTCAAATCCCTGCCTGTGAGTTTCAGAAAAACGTCTTCGAGGTTGGGCTTTCTTATCACTATGTTCGAAACGTTCCATCTTCTCAAAAGTTCTTTTATGAGGTCTTCGGGAGTGTCTGTCTCGACAACGTAATGGCCGTCTTTTTTCTCCAGATACTTCACATCCACGTTCTGATCGCTGTCGAATTCAACCACGGTTTTTAAACCGGAAGAGTTTATGAGGGAAGACGGCGTTCCTTCTGCTATGATCTTTCCGTGATCCATTATGCAAACGTAATCGGAGAGTTTTTCTGCTTCTTCCATATAGTGAGTCGTGAGAAAGATCGTTTTTCCCTGATTTTTGAAGTGCTCTATGACGCTCCAGATCTGCCTTCTTGCCTGTGGATCAAGCCCTGTTGTTGGCTCATCGAGGAACACGACCTCAGGATCGTTGATGAAGGCGACGGCGACAGCCAGCCTCTGGAGTTGTCCTCCAGAGAGTGTCTTAACTCTCCTTCTTTCGATCTTTTCCAGTTGAAATAGATCCACCACCTCAGACAGCTTCAGTCCCTTTCCGTAAAGGCCGCGGAAGAGTTTCAGCGTTTCCAAGACAGTGAGGTTATCGAAAAAAGCACTCTTCTGAAGACACACACCGATTTTCCTTTTGGTTTCACTGTCCAGAGATTCTTTCTTTTCGCCGAAATAGTAGATCTCCCCCTCGTCTTTCTTTCTGAGACCCTCGAGTATTTCCACAGTTGTGGTCTTTCCAGCACCGTTGGGACCAAGAAGGGAGAAAACTGTCCCGCGCTCCACAGTGAAACTAATTCCATCCACCGCTTTCACATCACCATAGTACTTCTTGAGATTTACAACCTTCAGAATCTCCAAGTATATCCCCCCTTTGAACACAATGGTATCATAACTACTGTGATACATCAAAAGAGGAGGTGCCTGACTGTGCTGTTTCTGGCTTTTCTTGGAGGAATCCTCGCTGGGTTTCTGAACGTGATGGCAGGCGGTGGTTCCATGATAACACTTCCTATACTCACAGCACTTGGCCTGGGAATAGACGTGGCAAATGGCACAAACAGAATAGCGATAATCCTCCAAAACCTCGTTGCCATCGAAAGGTTCAGGTCGAAAAACGTTTTGAAAGCAAAAGAGGCGCTTCTGGTTTCCATACCAACCATCGCAGGAGCACTGGTTGGAAGTTCCGTAGCGGTTCAGATAGAAAAGGAAGTCCTTCAGAGGATCGTGGGTGTTATCTTTCTTGTCATGGCGTTTTCGCTGGTGTGGAAGCCGAAAATCTGGGTGGAAGACAGGGAGGTTAAAAGAAACTGGATTCTCATATACATCGTCTTTTTTTTGATAGGAATATACGGTGGATTCATACAGGCGGGAGTGGGTTTCCTTCTCATACCAGCGATTGCTCTACTTCTTGGATACGAACTGGTCAAGACGAACGCTGTGAAGGTGTTCATCGTGGCATCTTACAACCTGGTGTCGCTGATCATCTTCTTTTTGAACGGGAAGGTGAACGTTCCATACGGCCTGGTCCTTGCCTTTGGAAACATGACGGGGGCCTGGATCGCAGCCAGTTTTTCTGTTAAAAAGGGGGCAAGGTGGGTGAGATGGATCGTCTTTGCAGCGGTGATCGTCGTTGGAATAAGATACGTTTTTTAATTAACTTTCAACCAGAAAGAAATAGAAAAGTGAGATGATAACAGATGGAATAATGCATAAAGTTAGGGAGGTGTACCAATTGCTCAAGAAAGAACCCGGGATAATCGTTGGAGTGAGCAACAGGCACGTCCATCTTTCCAGAGAAGACCTGGAGACACTTTTTGGGAAAGGTTACGAACTCACACCGGTGAAAGAACTCAGACAGCCCGGCCAGTACGCTGCGAAGGAAACCGTCACCATAGTTGGTCCAAAAGGTGCCATTGAAAACGTCCGTGTGCTTGGACCCGTCAGGAAAGAGACCCAGGTGGAGATCTCCAGAACGGATGCATTCAGGCTCGGTGTAAGACCCCCTGTAAGAGACTCGGGGGACCTCGAGGGAACCCCGGGAATCGTCATCATAGGTCCAAACGGGATCCTGGTGAAGGAAAAGGGAGTCATCATAGCGAAAAGACACATACACATGCACCCAAAAGACGCAGAATACTACGGTGTGAAAGACAAGGACATAGTGAAGGTGATCGTTGAAAGCGGAGACAGAAGGCTGATATTCGACGATGTTCTCATAAGGGTGAGGGAAGATTTCGCCCTGGAATTTCATGTGGACACGGACGAGGCAAACGCCGCCATGCTCAACACAGGAGATCTCGTCTACATCGTGGAGTTCTAGAAAAATAAAAAAGGGGAGCGCACGCTCCCCTTACTCCTGAACCTCCACCTCGATCACTTTCTTCTTCCTTTCCTCTTTCTTCGGTATTCTGACTGTGAGGACTCCGTTCTTGTATTCTGCTTTGATCTTTTCCACATCTACGTAGTCTGGAAGTCTTATGGCCCTTTCGAACTTACCCGCACTTCTTTCGACGAAGTAGTAGTTCCTACCTTTCTGTTCTCTTTCGATCTTCTTTTCTCCAGAGATCTTCAAAATGTTTTCCTCAACCGTTATTTTGATGTCTTTTCTGTCAAGACCTGGTACTTCCACTTCCACCACTACTTCGTCGTCTGTTTCGTACACGTCCATGTCCGGTGCAAAAACTTCCCTGGCTGGTCTGATCTCAGTTTTGAAGAAGTCCTCGAAGAGTCTGTCGATCTCCCTCTGAAGTTCCCTGAACGGTCTGAAGATGTCTTCCCTTCTTCCAAGAAGCATCGTGTCACCCCCCTCTTACTGATTTGTGGCTTCTCCTCCTGTTGCAGACTTGTAGAGGTATTCTCCTATTTTCATGCTCTCTTTCTGGAGATCATCGAAGAGCATCTTCACCCTTGGTATGTCGTTTCTATTGATAGCGTCTCTGAGTTCCTTGATCATGTTCTCGAGCTTGGATTTGAGATCTGCAGGTATCTTGTCTCCATGTTCTCTTAAGGTTTTTTCCACACTGTATGCGAGGTCGTCTGCTCTGTTTTTGAGTTCGATCTCTTCTTTGAGACGTCTGTCTTGTTCTTCGTATCTTTTTGCGTCCTCTATCATTCTCTTTATGTCCTCTTCAGAGAGTTTGTGTCTTCCGGTCACCACCATGGATTGCTCTTTTCCAGAACCAAGGTCTTTTGCTGAGACATGGACTATTCCATCGCTGTCTATGTCGAACGTGACCTCTATCTGAGGAACACCCCTCGGTGCTGGCGGTATACCGACGAGTTTGAAACTTCCAAGGAAAATGTTTTCTCTGGCGATCGGTCTTTCACCCTGGTAGACCCTGATCTCAACCTCGGTCTGTCCGTCTTCAACGGTGGTGAAGATCTTGCTCTTTCTCACGGGAATCTTGGTGTTCCTCGGTATGATCGGTTCGAACAGGCCTCCCTTGACCTCTATTCCGAGTGTGAGCGGTGTGACATCCACGAGGACAATATCTCGTCCTTTCGCACCCTCTGTTCCTGCAAGGATGGCTGCCTGAATCGCTGCACCGATGGCAACCGCTTCATCCGGGTTGACACTCTTGTTCGGTTCTTTTCCAAAGAACTCTTTTATGAACCTCTGGACCATTGGAACCCTGGTCATTCCACCAACGAGTATGATCTCGTCTATGTCCTGTGGTGAAAGTTTTGCGTCGTTGAGTGCCTGTTCTATCGGACCCCTTGTCATCTCGACAAGGTCCTTCGTCAGCGACTCGAAGAGACTTCTGGTGATTCTCATCTCGAGGTGAAGCGGCTGTCCACTTGGAGAAACCGCTATGAACGGAAGACTCACGTCTGTTTCCATCTTCGTTGAAAGTTCTATCTTGGCTTTCTCTGCAGCGTCCCTCAATCTCTGCAGTGCCTGTCTATCTTCTCTCAGGTCTATTCCATGCTGTTTTTTGAACTCTTCTGCCATCCAGTCTATGAGTCTCTGATCGAAGTCATCTCCTCCGAGATGGTTGTTACCAGCGGTTGCAATGACCTCAATGACACCATCTCCGATTTCCAGGATGGAGACATCGAACGTACCACCACCGAGGTCGTAAACCAGAACCTTCTGTTCTTTTCCTGCCTTATCCAGACCGTACGCGAGCGCTGCTGCGGTGGGTTCGTTGATGATCCTCAACACCTCAAGCCCGGCTATGATTCCAGCCTCTTTTGTGGCCTGCCTCTGAGCGTCGTTGAAGTAAGCAGGACAGGTGATGACTGCCTTCTTTATTTCGCCTCCGAGGTATGCCTCGGCATCTTTCTTGAGTTTTTTCAGGATGAAGGCACTGATCTCCTGAGGGGTGTATTCTTTATCGTCAATTCTGACTTTGTAGTCGGTTCCCATTTTTCTCTTTATGGACTTTATTGTCCTCTCGGGATTGAGTATCATCTGTCTCTTTGCGGGCTCTCCCACGAGTATTTCTCCACTCTTTGTGAAGGCAACCACAGAAGGGGTTATTCTGCTTCCCTCTGCGTTCGGTATCACTTCAACCGTGCCATCTGGTTTCATCCAGGCAATAACGGAGTTCGTTGTTCCAAGGTCTATACCAACAACGAATTCTTTCTTTTCCGCCATTGTTCCACCTCCTCAATTTCTTTCTCCGTGTGAAATTATAGGAAGCTTCGAATGGTATGTCAAGATTTCGATGGATAATTCGTTCATTTTGAAATTTTGCTTTTTATCTACAAATGAGATATCATAATTTATATGTAATCATATCGTATAGCAAACGAAACTTATGAATGATAATGAGTTTTCCTTCAAGGAATGATATATAATTGAACCAGCCGGGGAGGGATCCGGATGAAACTAGCAGAGATATCATCGAAAAGACCCATAGCAATATTGATGCTACTGGCTGCCATTGTGTTTCTTGGGTTCATCTCCTTTCAACATCTCAAACTGGACCTTCTTCCACAAATCGAGTACCCTTATGCGGTTGTTTTGACCACTTACATGGGTGCGGGTGCAGAAGAGGTAGAGGAACTCGTGACTTTTCCCCTTGAAGAGTACATCTCGTCCACACCGGGTGTTAGAAGGTTCACCTCCATGTCCATGGACTCTGTCTCCTTCATCCTTGTGGAGTTTGAGTGGAATGTGAAAACGGCCGATGCTGTGGGAAGGTTGTCCAGGTATGTGGAACTTGCCTCTCGAGAACTCCCGGAAGGAGCCAAGCCGATCGTTGTGGAATTCGATCCGTCCCTGCTTCCGGTGTATGCCTTCTCAACTGAGGAAGATTACGAAGAGGTTGTCTCGAAGATCAGAAGGCTTCCAGATGTCGCCAGCGTCGAAGTGATGGGAGAGCCGAAGAAAATCGTTGAAATCGTTCTGGATCACGAGAAGATAAAAAAGTTCGATGTTGATCCTTCACTGATAGAAACCATTCTCTCGGGGAATCTGGTCTATCCGTTCGGGTATGTGAAGGATTCTGAGGGGAACATCTATTCTGTCTCTGTTGATGGACGATTCGAAAACCTCGATGATCTGAAGAACACCATCGTGGGTTTCAGAGGGGTGAAATATCAGTCTCTGCTTCGAGGTGAAATACCAAAACTTTTGATTCCCGTTCGCCTGAAAAACATAGCAGAGGTGAAGATAGCAGAAGAAAGTGTCCAGGGAGAAGTCAGGGTCAACGGGAAAAAGGCATCGCTCATCGCCATCTACAAAAGAAGTGGTGCGAACACCGTCAAGACTGTTCGTGAGATAAAGAAAATACTGAGTAATTCCAAAATAGATTACATAGAGGCCATGAACCAGGCATACTACACCGAAAGAGCCATCGATAATCTTCTCAAGAATCTGTTCTACGGTTTCATAGCAGCGTTCGCTGTGGTTTTGATCTTTCTGAAGGATTTCATCTCCACACTCGTTACGTCCTTTTCGATACCGCTTTCTCTCACCGTCACCTTCGTCTTTCTGTACGCGTTCGGAATTAATCTCGATACATTGACCCTCGGTGGTCTCATCATGGCACTGGGAATGCTGGTGGACAACTCCATCGTTGTCTTTGAGAATATATATCGCCATCGTTCTCTGGGAAAGTCCATCCCCGACGCCGCAAGAGAAGGAACGGGAGAAGTCTGGCTGGCAATTCTTGCTTCCACACTCACCACCGTTTCTGTGTTTTTACCCATAGTGTTCTTCACCGGTTTTGTGGTGAGGCTGTTCAAATACTTTGCCCTCGCCTTTGTTTTTGCCCTCTCTTCCTCTCTTTTTGTTTCAACCGTCATCGTTCCAGCCGGTACAAGATGGATAAAACCAAGGAGAGGAAAACTCACCGAAAGGCTTCAGAAGTCCTATCGAAAAGCCCTGGAATGGTGTATGAATAGAAAGGGACTTGTTCTTGCAGTGGCTTTCACCCTGGTTATCGTGTCGGCTGTGTTTCTTCTATCAAAACCCATGGGATTTCTTCCTTCCTTCCAGACAAACCTTGTGGTCATAGACGTGAAACTGCCGCCTCAGTCTTCCTATGAGAGGACATCTGAAGCGGTTCAGAAAATAGAAGAGTACCTGAACGAGCACAGATCCACCTACAACATCACTTCCTTCTACTCGGAAGTGGGAATAACCAGTGAGTATTCACAGATAATGGGACGGGGACAGAACGAGGCAAGGATAATGGTGAACCTCGGAGGAAGCAGAAAAGAGTTTGCAAAAAACAGAGAAAGGTTGAAAGAAGCCATCGCATCTCTGAAGATCCCGGATGCAAAGATAGAGGTTCTGGAACAGTCACAGCAGTTGTACGAGGTTCTGGGATATCCGATCACGGTTGAGATAAGAGGGGAAGACCTTTCTCTCATTCAGGAAAAAGCCGAGGAGATATTCGAACGCTTGAAGAACCTTCCCGAGGTTGAAAAGATCCAGATCCGAAACTCTTATGAAAAGAGCGTTGTGCACGTGAGGATAGACAGAAACAAATCCCTCATGAACGGTGTGGTGGCGGGTCAGGTTTTCCTGGACCTGCAAACCTACATGCTTGGAAAGAACATAGGAACTTTGAAAACAAGTGAAGGAACACTGCCGATCGTTCTTAAGAAAGCAGAGACGTTATCTCTGGAGGATCTTCCCAGAACACCCCTTGAGGGATTGAAGGGAGAAGTTCCGCTTGGAGCCATTGCAACTGTCACTCAAAAGACCGTTCCTTCGGTGATCGACCATTCCGATGGCGAGCGAGTCATTTACGTGGATCTGGTGAGTATAGAGGGTGCGATAGGTGATGTTTCGAAAGAGGTAGAAGAAGTTCTGAGTGGAATGAACCTCTCAGGTGTTAAGGTGGATATTTCAGGGCAGAAAGAATTCATGGATGAAGCTTTCGCGGAACTCAGGTCTGTGGTTTATATGGCAATAGCCCTTGTCTACATGATACTTGCGGCTCAGTTCGAATCCTTTGTGCTGCCTTTTGTCATATTCCTCACCGTTCCTTTTGCGATCGTCGGAGTTGCTTTTGCCGTACTTGTGAACGGATATTCTCTCAATGTTCCTGTTCTTGTGGGGCTTTTGACCCTCTCGGGAACGGTCGTGAACAACGCCATCGTGATGCTAACCAGGATAGAACAGATAAGAAAGGAAAAAGACCTGATGGAGTCCGTTCTTGAGGGTGCTCAGAGCAGATTGAGACCCATTCTTATGACCACCTTCACAACCATTGTGGCTCTGCTTCCCACCGCGCTGAGCCAGGGAGAGGGTGCAGAGATAGAATCACCCATTTCGTGGGTTGTGATCTTTGGTCTGTTAATATCCATGCTGTTCACACTCTTTGTAATACCCGTGATCTACACCCTCATGAGAAAAAAGATCAAAGTATAGACGAGAGTTTTTCCACGATTTTCTCACAGCTTTCCGGATCTCGCACAGCAACGAATATGGTGTCGTCTCCTGCCAGTGTTCCAACGATCTCGTCTATGTCGAGCCTGTCTATGACACGGGCGATCCCACTGGCAGTTCCTGGAATCGTTTTTATGACTATAAGGTTTCCAGCCCTGTCTATGCTTTCAACGAAGGACTTGAAGTTTCTCTTCAACTCTTTCCAGGGATCGATCACTGGTGTTTCGTCCAGGAGTCGGTAGACATAATGGCCACTTTCGTCCATTATCTTCACCGCTCCTATTTCCTTCAAATCTCGAGCGATGGTGGGTTGAACGGCCTTTATACCGTATTTTTTCAACTCCTCGACGATTTGAAACTGGTTGCTTATTCTTTTTTCGTGTATGATCTTTTTTATGAGTTCCTGTCTTCTTTTTTTCGACACCTTCAAGTTGAACACCTCCATCTTTCAGATTGAAAACACATACAATTATACAGCATAAATATAACACCTCTGGAAGAAAAATTCATTTGTTTTTGTTTTGGTAACTCAAGAGTAACATTTATTTTTATCAATCGATATTGATGAGTGCTAATATATCTTAAGGGGGTGAAAAGAATGATCAAGAGGGTCAAAACGGGCATACCGGGGATGGATGAGATCCTTCATGGGGGAATTCCAGAAAGGAACATAGTCCTCATCTCTGGAGGGCCAGGTACCGGCAAGACGATCTTTTCACAGCAGTTCATATGGAACGGGCTTCAAATGGGGGAACCTGGAATTTACGTGGCTCTCGAGGAGCATCCAGTACAGGTGAAAAAGAACATGGAAGTTTTCGGCTGGAAAGTTGATGATTTCGAAAAGGAAGGAAAGTTCGCCATAGTGGATGCATTCACAGGTGGAATAGGTGAGTACGCAGAGAAAGAAAAGTACGTGGTGAAAGATATAGACGACGTCAGGGAACTCGCCGAGGTGTTGAAAAGGGCAATAAGAGAAACCCAGGCCAAAAGGGTGGTGATTGATTCCGTCACGACACTCTACATAACAAAGCCGGCAATGGCAAGGAGCATCATATTCCAACTCAAGAGGATCCTTTCAGGACTTGGCTGCACCTCACTCTTTGTGAGTCAGGTATCGGTAACGGAGAAGGGATTTGGTGGACCCGGTGTCGAACATGGTGTGGATGGAATCATCAGACTTGATCTGGACGAAATAGATGGTGAGCTCAAAAGAAGCCTGATAGTCTGGAAGATGAGAGGAACGTCCCATTCCATGAGAAGACACCCGTTCGAAATAACCGACAAAGGTATCGTCATACATCCTTCGGAGGGGGGTGAGGAGAAATGAAACTCAACTTCAACCCGATGACGAAAGAGGAGATTCACCAGCTCGAAACGGTTCTGCTTGTTGGTACTCTCTTCAGAAAGGAAGTGCTTGAGGAGATCAGAAACTCCTCTGAAAGGCTCACCTGGGTGGACAGCCTAGCGGTTGCGGCGGGAGCATTTGCAAGAGCAAAAGCCGGTATGACTGCTTCTGAAATCGCAGAGGAACTCGGAAGAACCGAAGCAACGATCAGAGAACACGTGAAAGGAGAAACCAAGGCAGGAAAACTGGTAAACGAAACCTACGAACTTTTAAAAGAAGGAAAGCTGAGTGTGGAAGGATTGATAGGTGAGGGTGTTCTGGCAACCACCACGGGCGATGAGAAACTCCAGGAGATCAAAAAAGAGCTCGAAGAGGTGAAACAAAAACTGGAAAGCGTCATTCAGAAACTCTGAGGCGGGGATTCATTCCCCGCCCTTTGTAAACAACAGAACGACTACTCCTCCGGAGAGAATGGCAATTCCCAGCACCAGGAACATGAGTGAGTACGACTTTTCCGCGAGAACACCTGCCAGGAAAGGACCCAGCGTGGCTCCAAAAAACCTTGCAGAACTCAAAAGACCGAGGGCTCTTCCCCTTTGAAGATAGTGAAATCTTCTGCCAAGAAAGTTACTCGAGCCGTTTATAAACGCACCAAAGCTTGCTCCCAGAAGGGCGTAAGCCAGTATCGGTGCCCAGGCTCTCGGTACCATCATAAGAAAAGGAGTCAGAGAGGACATGAAAATCCCCAGAGCACTTATGAACTTCGGTTCCACCCTTTCAACCAGTTTTCCGAAGAAAAAGTGAGAGGGTATCTGGATGAGCGGGTTGACCGCGGTGATAAAACCGATGGTCGAAGCACTGTAGTGGAACGTGTCGTTCAAATAAACAGCGATCAAAGACATAGAGCCGGAGGTTCCCATCTGTCTCAGAAAACTTCCCAGATACAGCGCCCACGTTCCGTGTTTCATGATTTGTCTTCCAAAGTGTATATCCTCCTTTTTCTTCTGAACACCTTCCTCCTTCACTCTGAGAGCAGGAATCACTGCCATTGCTACGACTATCGAAAAGAAAACAAAAGCGAGTTTCAGATTCATGAACATCAACAGAAAACCAATGGAGAGTCTGCTGAAAAACATTCCAAGTGAATTCGAGGAATTATAAAGTGAAAAACCAAGCGCCATTCTCTTTGTGGTACTGCTGAGCGCCATCGCGGCAGGAGGGTACATTCCGTTGAAAAAGGCTATGATCATGGAGACAATCAGAATGGCAAAGGGAACATCTATGACTGCGTAAAGAGGATAAAAGGCAGATGCTAGAACAAGACTCGATATGATGAACACCTTTCTTTTCCCGGTTCTGTCCGAAATTCTCCCCCAGAAGACGTTTGAAAAGGTGTTCACCGCTCCTCTGAGGCTGGAAAGAAGTCCTATCAAAAAGAGGGTTGCTCCTATCTCCTTCATGCGAAGCTGAATCAGAAGATTGAAACTCATGGTACCCGTAGAACGAAGAACGTTGGTGAGAAATAGCATTCACATGACCTCCAGCAATTTGGTTCGATGTGTGAATTATTTTACCATAACGATGACAAACATCAAACATCAGAAGAACAAAAACCAGAAAACTTGAAGGTCCATAGTCGAATCATCTGCTACCCGTTTGTCTGGAAACAAGTGACTTTACCCAATCAACAAAAGCAGGGTAATTCCTTGTCTGGATATACACTCTTCCTGGTCCTGTGAAGGTGCACACAAGACCTTCTCCACCTAGGAGCGTGGATTTCAATCCTCCAAACGTTCTGACATCCCATTTCAGTGTACCGTCGAAGGCAACAACGTGCCCTGTGTCAACCATGATCTCTTCTCCCGGTTGAAGTGTCACCGATCTGATGCCACCAAAAGAAGAAACGGCCACATCTCCTTCGCCCTGCAGTTTCAAAAGAAAAATTCCCTCTCCTGCGAAGAAAGTTTTGAAGCCACCGAAAGAAACATCCATCTCTACCGAAGGATCACAGGCCAGGTAGGAGGTTGATTGAACGTACAGAGCCCCGTTCATGGGAATCACATCGATGTCTCCGGGAAGTTGTGGAGCAAAACCGATCTCACCCTCTCCACGGGAAACGTACGTGTTCATGAAGAAGTTCTCTCCACCGAGGATAGCTCTTTTGAGTGCCTTCCACACACCCCCCACCGCTGAAGTCTGAACCTCGATCGGTCCTCTCATGTAGACCATTGCACCGGGTTCTGCCACAACGCTTTCACCACCCGACAGGAACACCCTCAGAAGAGCATAACTACCCTTCAGGGCGATTTCGTACCTCATTCTCTTTCCTCCTTTTCCGATAGTACTCGCAGTGTTTCTTTAAAAAGCAGTCCTCACACTTCGGATTCACAGGCCTGCACACGTTTCTTCCAAACTCCACCATAGAGCCGTTGATGGGAGCCCAGAGTTTCTCTGGAAGGAGTCTTTTCAGTGCTTTTTCTGTTTCTTCAGGTGTTTTCGTCTTCACCCAGCCGAGTCTGTTACTGATCCTGTGAACGTGGGTGTCGACCGCAAGGGCGGGTTTCCCGTATCCCACCCAGAGCACTATGTTCGCTGTTTTTCTCCCAACACCGGGTAATTTCAACAACTCCTCCAGGGTGTCAGGAACCTTTCCACCGTACTTTTCCACTATGATCTTCGATATCTTCACGATTCTTTCTGCCTTCTGTTTGTACATTCCTGACTCTTTTATCAAATCGTAGAGATCCTCGGGTTTTGCCTTTGCCAGATCTTCAGGTGTTCTGTACACCTCGAAGAGTTTCGCTGCTGCCCTTTCGGTGTTCTCATCGCGCGTTCTCTGGCTCAGAACAGTTGAGATGAGCACCCTGAAAGGATCCGTCTCCTTGTGATCTCTCGGAAAGCGTTCTATGATCTCTTTTGCAATTTTTTCTATCAAACTCTCACCTCACAGATCTTCGAGTAAAGCCCTGTAGGCTCTGTACGTTTCAAAAAGGTCCGCCTTCGAAGAGATCTCAAACGGAGAGTGCATACCGAGAAGAGCGGGACCCATATCGATCACGTCCGCTCCTCTTTCGGCAAAGAACTTGGCGATCGTTCCTCCACCACCCTGATCAACCTTTCCAAGTGTTGCCACCTGCCAGATAACGTTCCTTTCGTTGAGGACCTGTCTCACACGAGCCACGAATTCCGCGTGGGCGTCGTTCGTTGAGTACTTTCCCCTTGCGCCCGTGTACTTGACAAGGGCAACACCGTATCCCAGTCTCGGTGCGTTGTGAAGATCGTGAACATCCTTGTAAGGTGGGTTCACGGCGGCACAGACGTCGCCGGAGATCACGGCTGATTTTTCCAGTACCTCATCGAGTGCGAATTCTGAATCTCTGGCACCCTGAATCTTCAGAATCTGCCTGAGAACTCTCAGATAGAACCTTGCCTTAGCACCGGTGTTTCCGTCGCTTCCTATCTCTTCCTTATCGAGAAAGACAACACCAATCGATTTCTTTGGATTTGACTCCAGAAACGCCCGAAGTGCCGTGTAGGCACATATCCTGTCATCCTGCCCGTATGCCCCTATGAGACTTCTATCTATTCCCACTTCCCTGGGTGGGAAGGCAGGAACAACCTCTATCTCACCACTCACGAAATCTTCCTCCGAAATGCCGTACATTTCGTTCAGGATTTTGAGAACGTTCATCTTCACCGCTTCTTTCTCCTCTCCACTGAGAGGGATCGTACCGGCGATGAGCATCAGGTTTTCACCTTTGAATTTTTCAGAGATCTTTGCGTCTTCCTTGTCGAGGTGTGGAAGAAGGTCCGGAATTGTGAAAACGGGATCTTCTGGCTTGTCCCCCACATGAATCTCTATTTCCTCTCCATCCCCTCTGAAGAGAACACCGTGTATCTCAAGAGGTATGTTGAACCAGTGATACTTCTTAATACCACCGTAGTAGTGTGTCTTGAAGAGTGCTATCTGTTCATCTTCCACTAGTGGGTTGGGCTTGAAGTCCAGTCTGGGAGAGTCAATGTGTGCAACCACAAGGTTCAAACCCTTTTTCAGGTCGTCCACCACTCTGAAGGCCGCTATCGCTTTCCCCCTGTTCACCGCATAGACTGCCATATCCATGGGATCTCCTGCAAAATCTTCAATGGGAACAAAACCTTCTTTCTCCAGAAATTTTCTGATTTCCCTGACTGCCAGCCTCTCCGTTTTTGCCCTGCCCATGAAATCCATGTATTCTTTCGAGAAAGATTCGATCTCTTCTCTGTTTCTGTGCTGCCAGACGTTTTTTCTTTCCATCTTCATTCAAATCACCTCCGTGCTGTAGGGTTGTACGCGCACTCCCTCAAACACCATTTCACCATTCGACAGGTTGTGTATCACTTTCAGAGAACGCCCTTCATCGACCAGTCTGTACACGAGCAGTTTTTCTTCTTTGCACAGAAATTCGATGTTTGCCCTGTCCAGCCAGTGATTTTCCTTTCTGAATCCTGCCCACCTCATCGTGTGTGAGAGGATCGAATCACGATTTTTCTTTTGATACTCAGCAGAAACACCAGAGAATGGACTGTTGTAGGCCGGCCATTTCCAGAACGTCTGCCCCTCAACACACATGTTTTCACTCCAGGGGAACGGATCCAGAACCACTTCCGTGTTCGGTTTTCGATAGATTCCTTTCATTCCCAGTTCGTCTCCGTAGAATATGAGAGGAACCCCGGGAAGCGTGAACAGAATGGAAAGTGAGAGTTTCACCTTCTCTTCACTCAACCCTCCTTCGAAACTTGCAAGTCTTGACATGTCGTGGTTCGATGTGAAGTTCACCGGCAGATAATCCTTCCCAACCAGGGCCCTTTCGATCGACTCTATCAACACTCTGAAGTTTTCCTTCCATACCGCTTCCTTGATGCAGTGTGAGGTGTCGAAGTTCAGCATGTAGCCGAATATCCTTCCGTGTTCGTCCACAACTCTTGCTTCTGCCCAGATCTCTGCAAGGAAGATTCCCTCGATGTCGGAGAGAAAATACCTCCAGAAACGAACGTTCTGTTCCAGAGAGTCTCTCATGTGCTTTGCCGCATCGAATCTGAATCCATCAACTCCCATTTCAAGAAGGTGATAAACCACCTTCTTCATCTCTTCAAAAACCTGCGGGTTATCGTAGTTCAGATCGGGTGAGAGGGGACCGAAAAGTCCTCTGTAGAACCTTCCGTCCTCCAGAGGATGCCAGATCCTTTCGTTGTCCCACTCTCTTCTTTCGTCCAGATCCGTTTTTTCACTCGCCCATACGTAATAATCCCTGTAGTGTGGATCTCCTTTCAGGGCTTTCTGAAACCACGTGTGGAGGAAACCAGTATGATGGATGGGAAGATCGAGAACGACTTTTATACCGTTGTCGTGGAACGCCTCGATCATCTCTCTAAAGTCTTTCTCGTCTCCGTACTCGGCTTTGAAAGAATAAAAATCCACCACGTCATACCCGTGGAAGGAAATGGAGGAAAAGACGGGCATGAGCCAGACAAAATCAACACCCAGTTCTTTCAGGTAGGAAATCGCACCTTTCAATCCTTTGAAATCCCCCACACCATCGAAGTTTCCATCCCTGAATGATCTCACGTAGATCTGGTAGCCTATCATCCCTCTATCCTCCTTGGCTCAACAAAGATGGTTTTATAGTTCGTGTATATGACCATACCTGGTTTGAAACCCTTTGGCTTTCTCACGTACTTTATGAGAGTGTAATCAACCGGTACCTTCCCGGAGTTTTTCCCTTTCGAATAGCCTGCTGCAAGACTTGCAGCGTACTCTATCACCTCCCAGGGCACCTTCTTTCCCCCTGTCTTCACCACCACGTGGGCACCCGGCATCTCATGGGCATGAAACCACAGATCCTCCTTCGAGGAAGTTCTCACGAGTTCGTCGTTTTGTTTGTTGTTTCTTCCCACAAGAATCCTGAAACCCATGTAACTTGTCTCTCTGAAACGAGAAGTCTTTTCTTTTCTCTTTTTCTCGCTTTTTTCTTTCAAAAGCCCGTGTTCTTTCATTTCCTCTTCTATTTCCTCGAGCGTTTCCAGGTCCTCTGCGTCATCGACCGTCTGCCAGAGTTGATACAGGTATTCCTTCTCCTGGGAGATCTCCTTGAGTCTTTTTTCCACCTGCTCTTTCTTTCTCTGAAGTTTCTTGTAAGTGTTGTAAAGTTTCTGGGCCGTTTGAGCGGGATCTTTTCCCACATCCACAACGATCTTTTCGTTCGTTTCCCAGTCTGTGAGTTCCACTTCGCCAGATTTTCCCTTTATGTTCCAGAGGTTTTGAACGATGAGATCTCCGATCCTTCTGTAATCCTGTGCTTTTTCTACTTCGGCAATCTCTCTCATAAGTTTCTCTTCCAGATCCTCAAGATCCTCTATCCTCTTCATGATCACCCGAGTAAGACGGTTTTTGGTGTTCTCGAACGTGGATTTTTCCTCTTTCCAGCCCACAAATTCGTTGATCCCTTCGGAGGGCCTCTCAAAGTAGCGCTCTTTGAGGTTCAGCATGGTGAGTCTGAACGCAGATATCTCTACGGGATGACCCTTTTCGTAATAGACGAACACACCCGGGATCTCCAGTTCTCGTTTCACCTCTTCGAGAACCTCAAAAATTCTTTCACGTTCCACATCCTTCCATGGAACGTCCGGTTCGTATCCGGCGCGATGGATCACTTCTTCCACAGACACCGGTGAAAAGCCCTCCAGAATGGAGAGAAGAACGTTTCGAACGCTTTTTTCACTTTCACCGGGAAGTTCCTTGAGATCGAAAATGGAAGTCTTTCCGGAAGGAAAGATTGAAAAGTCCTTTCCTGGAAGGATCTCCCTTCTTCTCGTCACAATCCTTCTGTGTGCATCGACGATCTTTCCATCTTTTACGAGAACCATGTTCGAATGCATACCCATTATCTCGACAAAGAGTTCCTTCTGAACGGTCCCCTCTATCTCGTCCAGTTTTTCGAACACGAATCGAATCGACCTGTCCATTCCGATCTGTTCCACTTTCAGAAGTTTTGCACCCCTCAACTCTTTTCTCAAAAGCATCGTGAAAGAAGAAGGCATCTTCTCGGATGCCTTTTCCTTCTCAGCCAGCGAGATGTGAGAAACGTCCGGCTTCAAACACACCCTCACGGTGGAACTTCGAAACAGAAAATAGTAGTCAACCGATGTGGGTTGATAAATCTGCCTGAGATGCTCTCCCTCTATCTCTTTCAACTCTTGAACCACCTTGTAAAGCAAAACACCGTCCAGTGGCACTTCAATCAACCTCTATTCTGTATTTTTCTATGATTTCAGACACTTTCTTTATGTCCTCCGCGTGCTCTTCGTTTCCACCAGGCGTTTCCAGTATCCAGGGAACCCTCTGTACTTCTTTGAACGAGAAAAAGACAGCAAATCCCGCCTCACCTATGAAGCCGCTTCCTATCCTTTCGTGTCTGTCCTTTGCCGCACCGAGTGGATACTTCGAGTCGTTGAGGTGTATCATTTTGAGCCTTTCCAGCCCGAAAAGATTTTCGATCTCACTCAGAAGGGATTCCACACCTTCTTTTTTTGTTATGTCGTATCCTGAGTCGAATCCATGACAGGTGTCGTACGTGATCGCAACACGATCTTTCTGATCAACAAGATCGATGATTCTCTTCAGATGTTCCAGTCTGTAGCCGATGTTTCCTCCTTTTTGAGAAACGTTCTCGAGGAGAATGATCACATCTTCCGTGTTGTTCAGTACTTCGTTCAGTCCACGGGCGATCCTGTTTATTCCCTCTTCCTCACCCGTTCCAAGGTGGCTTCCTGGATGGATGTTCAAATATTTTATGCCCAGTTTTCTGCAGATTTCTACTTCTGTCTTCAGAAGATCTACGGATTTTTGCCAGATGTCTTCTTTTGGACTGGCAAGATTCACAAGGTACCCACAGTGACAGAAGGCGTTCTCCCAGTCGATTCTGTGCTTTTTCATCTCTCTTTTGAATTTCGTGGCCATTTCGTCTGTGGGAAGTTTGGCCTGCCAGGACCTTGCGTTGTGAGGGAATATCTGGAAGGAATTTCCTCCGATATCGATCGTATCCTTCGGTACCCTATCAAATCCCTTCGAAATTGGCATGTGAGCGCCTATCTTTATCATCCTTTTTCCCCCTTTTTGATCATCGCCGTGGTATTATTCTCTCGGAGGTGAAAACATGTGGATCATCGCACTCGTAATTCTTGGCTTCACCATATATTCATTCTACACCTGGGCTTTTCTCATTCGTCACAGAAGGATCATAGGTTACATAGAAAGAGACATAGTAGAACTCGAAGAAAGAGAAAAACTGTTCAGAAAAGAAGTAGAATCCGGTAACAGTTTCGTTGAAGAAAAGCACAACGAAATCCTGAAACTTCTAAAGAAAGCAAAAGAAGAATACAACTCAGAAGTTGAAAAGTTCAACAAAAAACTCTCTTCTCCAGTGTTCTTCCTTGCCGCAAAACTCTTTGGAGAAAAACCTATAGAGAAAATGGATTAACCCCTGCTTTTTCGCTCCTTCCAGATTCTCTCTGCTTCTTCCAGGGAGATCTTTTCGTCCCAGAACAGCCAGGGCTTTCTGTGAGAGATCTTCTCCACAACCCTCTGAATGGCCCGCTCTAGATCAACACCATAATCTCTCTGGGCCACAGCTCCCACAAGAAAGGCATCGTAGATGAGATCGCCTATCTCTTCTTCGAGATTGGTCAGGTCTTTTTTCTTCACCGCATCCCTTATCTCTTCCACTTCAGAGGCAAGTGCATCGAGAAGAGAATCGATGCTTTGTCTTTCCAGCCAGGGGCACTTTTCCAGACTTTTCTCGATGATCTCAAGGAGTTTCTCTACCATCCCATCAACTCCTTCAGCCCCTCAACGAGTTTTCTATCATCATCATAACTTCTTCCCTTCACAGTCAGGTAACCCCCCACTATCATCCCGTTTGCTCCCGCAAAAAAGGCGAGTGCCTGAAAATCTCCGAGTTTTTCTCTTCCTGCTGCGATTTTTATTGTCACGTTTTCTCCGAGAACGATCCTGAACGCTGCTATCGTTTTTATTCTCTCTACAACATCAAGCTCCGGGAAGTTCTCAAAAGGAGTTCCCTTTATCGGTATGAGAAAGTTGATGGGAACAGAATCTACTTCCAGATCCTTTAAAATTCTCGCTAATTCCAGACGATCTTCAAAACTTTCTCCAACGCCGAATATCCCTCCACTGCAAACCTCAAGACCGATGCTTTTCGCGTTCTCCACGGTTTTCACTCTGTCATAAAAGGTGTGGGTGGTGCAGATGTTTTGGAAAAACCCCGGTGAGGTTTCCAGATTGTGGTGGTATCTGTCAAGACCGTGGTCTTTCAGATAACTGAGTTCATCTTTCTCAAGGGTTCCAAGAGAAGCACAGATTCTCAAACTGGTGGTTACTTTCAAAAATTCTATAATACTTGCTATTTTCAGCAGTTCATCCCTGGTGGGTCTTTTTCCAGAGGTGACAATACCGAATCTTACAGCCCCCATTTTTTCAGCTTCTTTTGCTTTCTCAAGGATACTTTCTTCATCTAGAAGAGGATATCTCTTCACTCCAGTATTGTAGAGAGAGCTCTGAGCGCAGAATTTACAGTCCTGATCACAGATACCGGATTTTGCATTCACGATGCTGCAAATATCCAGTCTGGAATTGCGAACCATCGTGCTGGCTTTAAGAATCAGTTCTCTTGTTTCCATACTCAAAATTTCTTTCAAAATCTTCAACCTCCTGTATTGGACAAGTTCTATACTATATTATAGGTTCTTTTCACGATTCACAACCACAAAACAAACTACAAAAGGAGGTGATCACATGAAAATCGGCTTTCTCAGCAGATGGGGTGCCACATGCGGTGTTGGCATGCACGCAGAGATACTCGCCAGAGAGTTTGTCAACATGGGGCACGAAGTGGTGGTTTTCGCCCCGACCGAAGATAGTGCCAAAAAGGAGGTCAAATACTACAAGAGAACCGAAGCCACGGACCCAGATTTCGTCAAGAGGGAAATTTACACAGAAGTGGACAACGTGACCGAAGAAGGCTGGGTGAAAGAAGAAGAGATTTTAAAGGAAAACCTGGACCTGCTCATAGTAGAGACCTTCTGGAGGATTCCGGTGAAGCCTCTCACAAAACTCATAGAAAAACTGAAGATTCCTGTCATTTCCGTCTTTCATGAAGCGAACATATTCAAAGCAAGGGAAGTTGTGAAACTGCCCTGCGATAAAATCGTTGTGTTCGACAGAAGGTTCTACGATGAGATCCTCGAGTTTTACGGCATACCAAGAGAAAAGGTGGAAGTGATCAGTTATCCTGTGATGAAACCCTACGAAGTAGAACCGGAAAGACCTGTTGGTGAGGACAGATTCCTCTTCTTCTCTTTCGGAAGACAGCCCGTTGAAGAGTACTGTGATTTCTTGAACGTTCTGAAAAAACTGAAAAAGAGATTCGACAACGTTCACTACTGGATCATCAGATCTGATGGAAAGGTCGAGTACGAAGCGGAATGGATCACACAGTGGCAGAAAAGGCCGACCGTTGAAAAGCTCTACAGTTATCTGAAAGGATCGAACGTACACCTGCTTCCAAAGGGAAACACACCGAACGTTGTGGTCTCTTCCACCCTCTATCAGGTCATAGCAAGTGAGACTCCCATCGTCATCAGAGACAGCAGATTCGTTGAAACCATTGAAACCGATGCTTACGGATTTGGTCCCATAGTGAAGTACAGAAACATACACGATCTGGCACACAAACTGGAACTTCTGATGCTGGACAGCGAACTGGTGGAAGACATAAAGAAAGAGGCAAGGATCTTTGTGGAAAAGTACAGCGGTGAAAAAGTTGCTCGGGAATTTCTTGAACTTGCAAAATCCATCAACAAGTGAGGGGGGTACCCCCTCACTTTTTCACCAGAACCCTCAGTACTCTGGGAACGACAGAAAATGATATCTTCCTCGTCCAGAAAGATTCTCCATCCAGTTCCACAGGTTCTTTCTTTTGAAACTCCACCGTCACTTTTTTTGCCTGGTATCCTTCTACCCCTGGATGCTCCAGAAGTGTGCCGTTGAACACCCTGTACAAATTCGCAAGAATTCTGATCTTTCCTATATCGTTTATCACAGTAACGGCCAGAAGTCCATCGTCCGGAACGGCGTGTGGGAGTTGATTCATGCCTCCACCGTTGTACTTGCAAATTCCAACGTTCATGGAAAAGATCTTCTTTTCCCACACTCTTTCGTCTACCTGGATTCTGGCAACGGGCGGTTTGTACTTGATGATGGAAGAGAATATCCTTGAAAAGTATGAAACACGGTTTTTCTTCCTTAGCAGATTTGTTCTGTGGGTTACAAAACCGTCGAAGAAGAGTCCGGCAACGTTGACGAACACTCGCTTCTTCATTTCCCCATCAGACGCTTCGTACTCGGCAACACCAAGATCTTGAACGAAGACTCTTCCATCCTTCAGGGTCCTTACTGCCTTTTCGACCACTAGAGGAACACCGATCGTTCTTGCCCAGTCTTTTCCACTGCCGAACGGGATCCAGCCGAACGTGACCTCTTCGAGATTGAATCCACCAAGAAAGATTCCGTTCACCACTTCGTTCATCGTTCCATCGCCACCGAACGCCACGATCTTTCTGTGGCCGCTTTCAAAGGCTTTCCTTGAAAGTTCCATTGCGTGTCCCGGTTTTTCCGTGAAGGCAACTTCGCAATCTATTTCATACCTTTCCAGGAGGTCTTTTACCTTCATCCAGAGTTTTCTGGCTTTTCCTCCGCCTGCCGCCGGGTTGTATATCAAAAACACACCTATCCCCTTCCAAGGAGTGCCAGTATTATCGACGTTGCAAAAGAAGCAAGGCTTGCAGTGAGAAACTGCCATCCTTTTCTGTCATAGAACTTTTTCTTTCGGGGCTGTTTTTTCTTGATGGCTCTTGTTCCAAGGTCAAAAAAGACGATCGAAACAAAAAGGGTTCCAAAGCCTGTAAAGAAAAAAAGATCTGAGATGAATCTCAACCTTCCACCTCCGCAGAGGATATTCTACCAAAAAAGGGCAGGATGACCCTGCCCTCTCTGAACGTTTCTGTTTATTTTCTTTCTCAATAAGGTCTCAGGGATTCCTTGTAGATCGCACTTACCAGATCTTCGTCCACTTTCATCGGTGCCAAATTCAAAAGAAGATCCAGTGCGGGGGTTTCAAAGGTTAGTTTTACAAGTTTGGGGATGTCTTTTTCAGAAAATCCAACATCCGAGAGTTTCTCTTTAACACCCAGGTTGAAGATCCACTGCTCAAGTTTTGCTGCGGCTTCTTCGGCTTCATCTGTTGTTCCCCTTAAACCAGGTATTATCGGTTGATAGACGTAGGAAAGTATCTGAGGTTTGGCTTTGTAGGTGTATTTAAAAACAGCAGGAAGCAACATAGCAAGTCCCAAACCGTGTGGAAGATCAGGTTTTACTGCACTCAACGGATGCTCAAGAGCGTGCGTGAGATGCAGCATACCGTTATCAAAAGAGATACCCGCGATCGCAGAAGCGTACATTAGAAAATAGCGTGCCTCGAGATCATCGGGTTTTTCAAGGACTTTTGGCAGGTATTCGGCTATCAACTCCACCGTGTTCCTGGCAAGATTTATAGAGAAAGGATTTCCCAGGACGGTCGTGGCAGCCTCTGTTATGTGATTCAACGCATCCAGAGAGGTGTAAACGCTCTGCTTTTCTGGAAGGCTCCTGGTCAGTTCTGGATCGTCAATGGAGAATGTAGGATAAATACAGTCGTAGGCTATAGGTGGTTTGTACTCCTTTTCCAGAATGGACGCCACGGCAAATCTGTCAACCTCTGTTCCTGTACCGTGCGTTGTGTTTATGGCAATTATGGGTTTTGCTTTTTCGGGTGCAAACTTCTGTTCATAAAGCTCTTCGGCAGTTTTTTCAGGGTACTCAAGCAAAATTGCCACGCTCTTTGCTGTATCGATTGGACTTCCTCCACCTATTCCTATCACGGCCTGTGCGTTGATTTCGAGTGCTTTTTTTGTAGCTTCGTTTATCTGTTTAGTTGTAGGATTCGGTGTAACATCATCGTAAACGACGTATCTCATACCTCTTTTTTCCAGAGCGGGTTTCACCCTATCCCACGCACCTGTGACTTTGTACGCAACTTTGTCACTGACAACCACCACAGACTCTATCCCTTTTCTTTTCAGAATATCCAGTATATCTTCAATCTTGTCTAGAGCACCGATTCCAAAGTAACAAATCGTTTTTGTTCTCAGTTCGATCACATTTCTGATATCGATCTCTTTGGTCCACATAATTTCTCACCTCCCGATTTTTATAGTATCACCGTTTCCATTTATTGTGAATTTCATAACAATTACATATGTGAAACTTTTCTCATACAACGATTCTCACCTCATACCCCTTTGCGATGAGGACCCTTTCTATCTCTTCAACGTGTTTTTCATCGACTGTTTCGAGTTCGAGTTCTATCTTTGCAAATCCAATGGGAACGTCCTTTGCAGACCGGTTGTGAAAGACGGAAAGCACGTTCGCCCCGAGTTCCGCCACAACTCCAAGAAGTTCCTTGAGAGCACCGGGTCTGTCCATCACAAACGTTTCGATGAACACTTTTCTACCGCTTTTTACGAGTCCTTTGTTTATAATCCTGTCTATCATGTTCACATCAATGTTTCCTCCACTCACAACAACCACCGCTTTCTTTCCATTCACATCCAGTCTGTTCAAAAGTGCAGCAACCCCCACCGCTCCCGCCCCCTCAGCTACCACCTTTGCCTGTTCAAGAAGAAACAGAATGGCATCTGCTATCTCCTCTTCGTTCACCATGACCATATCGTCGACGTACTTTTTTATGATCTCGAAGGTTATCTCTCCGGGTTTTTTCACCGCAATTCCATCGGCCAGAGTGGGTTTTCCCTCTATCTTTTCTATCCTTCCCCTCTTCAACGATGCGATCATGGAGGGCATGTTTTCCGTCTGGACACCTACTATTCGAACGTTTGGATTTATGGACTTGACAGCGATGGAAATACCGGAGATCAGACCTCCTCCACCCACCGGAACAACAATCATATCCACATCGGGCAAGTCCTCCATTATCTCAAGGCCTATGGTCCCCTGCCCCGCTATCACATGAGGATCGTTGAACGGATGAACAAAGACTGCACCCGTTCTTTCCTGAATCCTCAGCGCCGCCTCGTACGCCTCATCGAACACATCACCTTCCAGGATCACCTGTGCACCGAGTTTCTTCGTTCTTGTGACCTTTGAAAGCGGTGCGTATCTGGGCATAACAATCGTTGCGGGAATACCGAAAATCTTGGCAGCGAGTGCCACCCCCTGAGCGTGATTTCCAGCTGATGCTGCTACCACACCCTTCTTTCTCTCCTCTTCACTCAGATGTGCTATTTTGTTGTAAGCTCCTCTTATTTTGAAAGCTCCTGTCTTTTGAAGATTTTCCATCTTCAGGTATATCTCGCCGCCGGTGATCTCACTCAGAACGGAGCTGTAGGTGAGGGCTGTTCTGTGCACAACACCCTTCAAAATCTCCTGTGCTTCCCTGATATCCCTCAGGGTGACCACAGAAACACCTCCTTTCAACCCCATTGAATTGTACACCGCAGAAAAGAATTCACGATTTTTTCACAGAGGGTGGTATAGAATTTCATCGGCAAACATTTTAAAAAGGAGGTATCCTCATGAAAAATCTCTTTGTGGCCCTGGTGCTGGTTGTTTCCGTGGCTGGTTTTTCTGCTTCCCTGAACGATGTTCTTCAAACTGCACTTGCAAGTAGCACAGACTATCAAATCGCCCAGATCGATCTGGAAACAGCAACAATGGATTATGAAAAAGCCAAACTTGAAGCAACAAATAGGAAATCAGAACTTTCCGCAGAACTCAGCTACTACAACAACCTGCAGAACTACAGAAGCTCGTTGAAATCAGTTTACCAGGATGTCCTTGGAAGAATCTTCGATCTTCTGATCGCCGAGGTTTCCTATGAGAGTGCACAGATAAACTTCGAAAACGCCCAGGAAGATCACAGAACGAACCAGGAACTCTTCAAAAAGAACCTCATCTCGGAAAACGACCTGAAAGACTCAGAACTCACCCTTGAGGAAGCAAGTAACAGCCTTCTTTCTGCAAAGTACGATCTCGACGAGGCAAAGAAAAACTACGAAGAGCTCTTCAGCGTGGAAGCAAGCAAGATAGAACTTCCACTGGTAGACTTCCACGGTCTTGTGAGCGAAGAGGAATATCTGGACAATGTTCTTTCTGTTAAGATCGCAGAGATAAACATGAAGATCGCAGAGTACGACCTCAACAACCTCTCCGCCGCCGCTTCCAGGTACGAAAGAAAAACGGCAGAACTGGCTTACCAGAAGGCAAAGATGAACTACGAAAAGGTATTGAAAGAAGCAAAGAACACTTACAGAAGCACCATCAACTCTCTTGAAGTTACACTTTCAAATCTCAAGGTTCTGAAGGAAAGAGTGGAACTCAACGAATCCATTTTGAAAGACTATCAGGACAGGTACGAAAAGGGCCTTATCTCGAAGAAAGAACTGAACACTCAAAAGATCAATCTTCTCGATGCAAGAAAAAATTACCTGAATTCGCTTCAAAACTACTACAACACGATCATAACTCTCCTCATAGATGCTGGAAAAGACGTCTCTTTCTAAAGAAGGTGATAGATAATGAAAAGGCTCCTTCTGTTGTTTCTTGTTTTTCCCGTTCTTCTTGCAGGAAACGTGTTCGATCTGTTTGAAGAAAACATGAACAGATCATCAGACTACTGGTCCGCTGTTGAATCTTTCAAAGAGAAAGATCTCTCTTACAGGCAATACACGGGTTTCTGGAATCCGGAGGTTTCTGTTTCGCTTGGAACAAATGGAATCATCATAACAGAGGATGGTGTTCAGAATTTCTCCGTGAGTCCCATTGTAAACTTTGTGAACGTATATGGATTTAAACTCGGCCTTTCCTTTCCAATCTCGGTGAACACGAAGGATTGGTCGGCCAATTTTGAAGGAACGCAGTTGAGTGTTTCAAGAGGCCTCAAAGAAGACTACATGGTGAACAGGTTGCAGGCTGAAGCAGGTTACCTCTCTGCACTGTACTCTCTGAAATCTGTGAAAAACAGCATCTTCATCCAGACGGTTCAGGATGTGTTTGACTGGTACTACTACACAAGAAAGATAGAGATCCTCTCACAGAGGCTTCAGGTACTGAGAGAAAAACTCAGCAAGACAGTCGATGAAGATGAAAAAGAATCCCTGGAAAAGCAGATCCTCTCAGTCGAGCAAACTCTGAGAAACACAAAACTGAATCTGGAGGCCATTCACGAAGGTATAAACGAAGAGATCTACAGAGAGACAAAAGAACTTTTGTCAAACATCACACTCCCTGCCACTACATTAGAACACAGAGAGGATCTGAAGGCACTTGAGATACAGAAAAAGGCAGAAGAAATCGAAAAAAAGACGTGGTTTTTACCGTATCTTCCAGATCTGAGTTTTTCCTTCAACTACGATTTTGAAGAAAGCACCTGGTCGATAGGAATCGGCCTACAACTTACCCTCTGGGATTTTGGAGAAAGAAAACTGGAGGCAGAAAAAAGGAAATTTCAGATTGTTTCGCTGGAGTACGAAGAGAAAATTAAGGAAATAAACGATTCGATAAACAAGTCACTGACAAGCATTGACAACCTCCGATCTCAGATGAAACAGGAAGATATCGAGTTGAACGATCTCAGAGAGGTTTACGAAACGAACAGGCAACTGTTTGAGAAAGGCTTTTTGAGTGAAGAAGATTTCATCCTTTCAGAACTCGATTACACGGAAGGAAAACTCACCATGGAAAACCTGGAAAATTCGCTGATTCTGGAAAAACTGAAATACATAAGCACCCTGGGATACGATCTTGAGAAATTTCTCAAGGAAGGTGATCTGAATTGAAAAAGTGGATAACGCTCCTGATCATAGCGATACTGGTGGTTCTTCTAATAGTTGTGATCTTCCTGAACAGAGCCAGTGCCCAGAGTGTCTCCGAAAGAACAGCCACTTCCACACAACTTCCTGTCTATCTCACCTACACCGTGACGAAGGAAAATGAAACCGTTGAGATCGTAGGACAGGTCACAGCCGATACCAGAAGCGTTGCTTCCAAGGTCTCTGGGGATGTTCTGGAACTCTACGTTCAGGAAGGAGATCACGTTCAGGCTGGCCAGAGGATAGCAAAGATAGACGACACAGACTATCAGATCGAGTACCTTTCTGCCCTGAACAACTACAAAACCTCTCCCACCGAGATCAACAGGTTGAATCTGGAGAAAGCAAAAAAGAACCTTGAAAACACCATCGTGACTTCTCCTGTGAACGGTGTGGTCCAGTCCGTCAATGTGTCCGAAGGTGATAGGGTCTCTGTTGGAACAGCCATTGTCGAAATTGTGGAAACCGACACTTTGAGAGTGGAAGGTTCTATAGATGAATACGATTTGAAGAACGTCAAAGAAGGAATGAAAGCCGTTTTCACCTTTGAACAACTTGGACTCACTCTGACCGGAAAGGTGAAGAGAATCAGTCCCGTTGCGGAAACCTCAGGTGGTGTCACTGTGATACCCGTTGAGTTTTCTTTCGATCAAACACCACCTGAAATTGTGATCCCGGGACTCACCTGCAACGTGGAGATCATCGTAAGAGAAGCCACCAGCTCTTTCTTTGTTCCCAAAGAAGCAGTAAGGCAGGATCAGAACGGATACTACGTGATGAAACAAACACCCGAGGGACCACAGAAGGTGTACGTGGAGATCGGAGAGGAAGTGAACGAAAAAATAGAGATCAAAAAAGGTGTATCTGAGGGAGATGTTCTCCTCCTTGTTCCATCTCAGGAGGAGATTCAAAGGTTGAGGACAAGACAAGGACTTCCGGTGTTTGGCCCCGGAGGAGGCCGAGCAAGATGAAGAAGGTGATGGAACTCGTCGACGTATGGAAGGTCTACGACCTTGGAGAAGTGAAGGTTGAAGCCCTTCGGGGAGTTTCTTTCGAGGTCTTTCAGGGAGAGTACGTGATCATAATAGGGCCTTCTGGAAGTGGAAAGTCCACACTCCTTCACATACTGGGCTGTCTCGATCGACCGACGAAGGGAAAGGTTCTCATCGAGGGTGAAGACGTATCAAAAATGAGTGACAGAAAACTCGCCCAGGTTCGAAACAGAAAAATTGGATTTGTCTTTCAAAGTTACAACCTTCTTCCTCGTCTCAACGCCCTGGAGAATGTGGAACTTCCCATGATATACGCGGGAGTTCCGGCAAGAGAAAGGAGAAAACGGGCAAAAGAACTTCTGGAACTTGTCGGACTTGGTGATCGACTCCATCACCGTCCAAACCAGCTCTCAGGTGGTCAGCAGCAAAGAGTGGCGATAGCAAGAGCTCTGGCAAACGATCCCGTTTTCATTCTTGCAGACGAGCCAACAGGAAATCTCGACACAAAAACAGGAGAGGAAATCCTGGAACTCTTCAGAAAACTTCACGAGATGGGCAAGACCCTGGTTGTTGTCACTCACAATCTTGAGATGGTAGACGAAGGAACGTGTATCGTGAGAATAAGGGACGGAAGAATAGAAGATGTAGAGCGCCGAGGTGTTGTGTATGGAGATACTTAAAGAGGTTCTGAGATCGCTGCTTGCCAACAAAATGAGAACGTTTCTTTCCATGCTCGGTATCGTGATCGGTGTGACCGCCGTCATCATGGTCATGTCCCTCGGTGCCGGGATGAGAGAAAGTGTGACCGAAAGACTCACATCACTGGGTTCGAACATCATCATGGTCACACCAGGTTTTATTGGAGGAAGAGGAGGAACAATAGCCCAGTCCGTGGAATCTCTCAGTGAAGAGGATGTTTCAGATATTCTGAGCATGTGTCCAAGTGTTGACAGGGCGATCGGTCTTGTGAATGGAAATTTCCTCGTCCAGTACAGAGAAACAAATTCAAGGGCAAACGTCTATGCGGCACCTTATGAGATATTTCAGATACTGAATCTCAAGGTGTCCTCGGGCAGAACGTTTACAGAGGAAGACAGTGCTGCCAACGTGGCCATCATCGGTCAGGAAATAGCCTACAACCTCTTTGAAAATGAAAACCCGGTGGGGAAAAAGATCTACCTTGTTCAGGGAAACAGAAAACTCGTCTTTGAGATCATCGGTGTCTTCAAGAGAACCGGTAGTATCCTCATGTTCAACCCGGACAACATGATTCTCATTCCTTATGAAACTGGAAAGTTCAGGGTTTTCCAGACCCATGGAAACATCTCGATGATCCTTGCAACGAGTAAATCACCGCAGGTTGCTCAAAGGGCCGTTATGGAAATAGACCATCTGCTTTACACCAAATTTCATGAGGAAGAAAGTTACTACAACATCATCAGTCAGCAAGCCATCCTCAACGTTGTGTCCGAAAGTGTTTCCATCATCAACCTCGTTCTTGTTGCAATCGCTGCCGTATCACTGGTTGTTGGTGGAATAGGCATCATGAACATCATGCTGGTATCCGTTGTTGAAAGAACAAGGGAAATAGGCATAAAGATGGCAATAGGTGCCTCAAGGATCAGAATTCTCATGGAATTTCTTGTGGAAAGCGTTGTTATCACCTTCGTTGCCGGTGCTATAGGAGTTGCCCTGGGAATACTTGGATCAAACACGATCGTCAACACCTTTGGAAGTTCCTACGGATTGAAAGCCTTCGTTGATCCCTTTTCTGTGATCATCGCTTTTGGTGTCTCCGCGAGCGTTGGGTTGTTCTTCGGGTTCTATCCTGCATACAGGGCCTCCAGACTGAGCCCAATAGAGGCTTTGAGGTACGAATGAACCTCCCCCTGCACTCAACATGGGTGCAGGGGCTTTTAAACAAACCGAACCTTCCTGATGAATTTTCCCCACAAGAGCATTCCCATCTGATTGTGAGGATTTTCTTACCGTTTCCATACCTCAAGTATTGAAACATTGCGTACAAGGCCGGGTTGGTGGGAAATATTCATGTTTTCATACCTCAAAGGAAGTATTGAAACGAGGTGAAAAGAAGGCTGTCCTCTACCCCCTCCAGTGTTTCCATACCTCTAAGGAAGTATTGAAACGGAAAAAGGAGGGAGAAAATGAAAGTACAAACAACAATGTTTCCATACCTCTAAGGAAGGATTGAAACCGTTGGATTTCAAAGAAATTATACCACAAGGCATTTCAAAAAGCAAGAGTATATGAGAACATACAGAGAGTGTTTCATCACAGGTGATTCTAACACACAGAAAGATCCAGTCAAGTACTGTTTGGAAAAATGGAATAATTGCATAGTCAATGAAAAACCTCAAGAAAGACAAAATCAAAAGATAAATTATCCTAACCTAGGTTGAGCCATTTTGAGGTGTTTTATGGGAAAATCTACTAGTTCCTGTTTTCACAAGTTTGTTTAAAAAGGTACTCCTTAAAAGGTTAGAGGCTAAGTGTGCGGTTTCTTTATTCATGATAGATACATGATCACAGATGAAGACATATTCACAGATCTTTTTTCACTTTCTCACTCACTATTCCATTTTTCCTGCATACATCACCTCTCTCAAACCCGCATGAATTTTTTCGTTACCGACAGTTGCATACTCTACATCGCACATCAGAAGCCAGTTACAATCACTACCCACCTTGTGAATAAATGGAACTTACCATACTTTAGTGAATAAAACTGTGTTGTTGTATTATCACAGTATTTCTTCTAACATGAACGAACAAAAACACCCCTTGAATTTTTTCTCCGGTGTGTTATGATTAAATGTGTATTAATTCAAGTTACGAATAAATAAGGAGGAATCGATATGGACGCCAGGTTGAGAGAGAGAAACATAGAAGAATACTGGCCGGTGATAGGTGAAGAGGTGGACGAGATCAAAAAACTTGCTGAACCACTGAAAGGAATGAAAGTACTCCATGTGAACGCAACTGCCTATGGAGGCGGAGTGGCGGAGATTCTGCACAATCTTGTTCCTCTGATGAGATCTGTTGGTCTTGATGCAAGATGGAGGGTTCTGGAAGCACCGGATGAATTTTTCAATGTCACCAAGAAATTCCATAACACCCTTCAGGGAGCGGACATAGAAATCACAGAAAAAGAGTGGGATCTCTACGAAAGGGTATGTCAGGAAAACACTAAGTTGATTCAGGACGAAGAAATACTAGTGATACACGACCCGCAGCCAGCGGCGGTGAGGAAATACCTGGATTTGAACGATAGAAAATGGCTCTGGAGATGTCATATTGACCTTTCGGCACCGAACATGACCGTCTGGAAAAGATTTTCCCGATACCTGGAAGGGTACGACAAACTGATTTTTCACCTGGAAGAGTATTTCCCGGAGGGATGGGAAGAAAAAAGCGTTGCATTTCCACCGAGCATAGATCCACTGAGTGAGAAAAACAGCGATCTCGATGAGGATTTCATAAAAACAATCCTTGAAAGGCTTGAAATAGATCCAAAAAGACCCCTCATAACAGTTGTGGCAAGGTTTGATCCGTGGAAGGATCTCTTCAGCGCTATAGACGTGTACAGAATTGTGAAAGAAGAAATTCCCGATGTTCAACTTGCCATTGTGTCTGCTATGGCAACCGATGATCCGGAAGGATGGTTTTTCTACGAAAAAGTGCTCCGCTACGCAGGGGTTGACGAAGATATAAAGTTCTGTACCAACCTGAAAGGAGTTGGAAACAAAGAGGTCAATGCCATTCAAAGGGCCACAACCGTGGCGCTTCATACAGCGATAAGAGAAGGGTTCGGCCTTGTGATAAGTGAAGCACTTTACAAGAAAGTTCCGGTTGTGGCAAGACCTGTTGGAGGGGTTAAGATACAGGTGAAGCACGGAGAAAACGGTTACCTTGCATGGGAAAAGGAAAAACTGGCAGAATATGTGATAAGGCTTATAAAAGATGAGAATTTGCGGAAGAATATGGGAGAAAACGGAAAAAGAACCGTCATTGAGAACTTCATCATCACCGTACATCTCAAGAATTACCTGAAGACTTTCCTGAACCTTCTGGGGTGAAAATGTGCCGTCTCCTTTGCTTCGAAGAGAGAACAAGTTGAAGGTTCTAAAACACATACTGGAAAATGGAAAGGTTACCCGGGGTGATCTTTCAAATGAGCTGGAACTTGCCCAAAGCACGCTGAGTTACATCATCGATGAATTGAATGAAGAAAACTTTCTCTTAATCGAGGAAGTCAAATCAAAAAAAGGAAGACCTTATCAGGTTTTGAGTGTGAATCCTGAAAGATTCAGTGTGATCGGAGTGAAGGTTGGTCGAGAGGAAGTGCACGGTGTGCTTTTCAACGCATCGCTGAATCCCATCAGAGAACACAGGGTGAGTATTCTCGCACCGATGAGAAGCAACGAGGGTTACACGAGGGCACTCAGGGAAACGGTTGAGAATCTTTTTTCGGAGAACTTGCTTGGAATAGGTATCTGCTCTTCTGGACTGGTGAGAGATCAGCAGGTAGTTGTATCTCATGTGATGAACGTGAGAAACTGGAACCTGAGGGATGTTCTGAAAGATTTTGAAAGAGTGATTGTCATGAACGATGCCGATGCTCTGTGTCGTGAGGTTTCTCAAAGGATAGGATCAGACTTTCTCCTCATAAGTTACGGAATAGGAATAGGTGCCAGTCTTTTCAGAAACGGAAGGATCGAGCACCTGGAAATGGGGCACATGATAGTGTCATCCGAAGGAAAATGTTACTGTGGGCAGACAGGATGTCTGGAATATCATTCGTCTGAGTATGCAGTTTTGAAATCTTATCTTGGATCGGAAATCGATTTTGAGGATTTCATCTCAAACGAAGAGGAAAAATACAGACCCTTCATCGAAGAAGTGAGAAAAAAGGCAAGAGAGAACTTCGAAGCGGTGAGAAAACACTACGAAAAAGCCTTCAGAAATCTTTCTGTTGCCGTGGGTGATGTTCTGATGAGTACTGGTGTCTCTCGAGTCTTTCTTGCAGGAGAGGGAGCTGTGAGCGAAGACATAGCGAAACTGCTGGAGAAGATGGTTAAAGAACGGTTCAACAAAGAATTCGTAGACGACGTGGAATTTCATCTGGCGAGTGCGAACTGGATGCTCGGCGCGGCTCGGGCGGTTGTTGAAAAATACCTTTCCGATATTCTAAAATGAAAACTCCCGGCAGATGCCGGGAGTATTTTTAATAAGCGTACAACCTTCCGTAGGGTCTGTGGGTGTACGGTTTCAGAAGGATGAACTCCTCGCTCAGTATTTCTTCTGGATCGTACTCAAAGAGTCTACAGAATTCTTCGATGTAAGGTCTGATCCGGTTCATGTCCTCTTCAGAAGGCTGGAAGATCTTCACTTCTTTTCCCAGTTTGTGTTCTTCTATGTTCCCTCTCAGAAAGATCTCTCCACCGTGCATTCCCGTTCCAACGTAGTTGCCGGCGATGTTTCCATCTTCATCCTTTTCCAGGCCCAGAACTATGAGCAAGCCTCCTGCCATGTATTCTCCCAGAAAATCCCTTGCAAATCCCCCAATCACGATTACGGGATAGTTCTCCTTGTAGGCCTTCATGTGTATTCCCACACGGTATCCTGCACTTTTTTTTATGTAGATGTGCCCGCCCCTCATGGCGTAACCTATGATGTCTCCCGCGTGGCCATGTACCACTATCTTTCCAGAGTTCATGGTGTTTCCCACGCCGTCCTGAGCGTTTCCATTCACGGTTATTTCGGGGCCATCCATGAAAACACCGAGGTCGTTTCCGGGAACTCCATTTATCTCTATTCGGACCTTCTTTCTGATCCCTGCTCCTATGTATCTCTGACCACAGACGTTATCGAGAACGATCTCCGTTTCTCCGTTTTCTATCGCTTCCCATATCATGTCGTTCAGCTTTTTGTAGTGGAGTCCTTTTGCGTCTATTCTAACCATATCTTTACTTCCCCCTCCAGCATCTTCTTTCTGAACTCCTTCGGCAGGTACACAAGACCGAAGTTTTCGTCGAGAAGTTTGTCTTTGAAAGAAGACACATCCAACTTCTGAAGAATGAGTCCCGTGTAGATTCCTGCCCTGTCTATATCGTTGACAAGGACGGCACCTATGAGTTTATTGTCTTTTATGACCATCTTCTTGTAGGTGTTTCCTTCTTCGTAGGTGAGGATTTCGTACTCATCACCTTCGACGTTGGTGTGTCCAACAGATATGGTGGGAATTCCTGCAAGTTCGACAGAGTTCATGGGAATACCACCGGGGTATCTTACATTTCCTCCTGCCATGTTGTAGCCTGCTACTCTTCCCTGGGCGACGGCAACGGGCCAGATGGCTATCGTCTTTCGCTGGCCGTCGATCAGATCGTAGAACTCTGTACAATCTCCCGCGGCGTAGATATCTTTTTCGCTTGTTTCCATTTTTTCGTTCACCACGATTCCTCTGTTTATTTCTATACCGGAATCTTTGAGAAAATCCACGTTCGGTCTAACACCTATGGCGATGATGAGAAGTCTGGTGGGGATTTCTTTTCCACTTTTCAGGACGACGGAAGAAACTGAGCCTTCACCTTTTACCGCTACGATGGTGTCGTTTGTGATCACATCGCATCCTTCTTTTTTCAAAGCGTTGGTGATGATCTCGGAAGCTTTTTTGTCGAACGTAACAGAGAGAATCCTGTCTGCAAGTTCAACGATGGTCACCTTCACTCCGAGTTCCATCAGAGCCTCTGTTGTTTTGAGACCGATCAATCCTCCACCGAGTACAACGGCTTCTCTCACGTCGTTTTCCTTTATGTATCTTTCTACTCTTTCTTCGTCTTCCCAGGTGGTGAAGGTGAAAACTCCTTCCTTTCCCTCAAGGCCCTCTATCTTCGGAACGAAGGGTTTTCCACCGACGGCAAGAAGGAGTTTATCGTATGCTATCTTTTCCCCCGTGCTGGTTACAACTACCTTTTCTTTGGGAATCACCCGTTCTACCCTGGTGGCAGGCTTTATTGAAACTCCCATTTCCTTCAGGTAGTCCTCTGTTCTGTAGTACATCTTTTCTTCCGTCACTTTCCTTCCAAGGAGGTAGGTGATGAGGGGTCTGGAGTACCCAACGTACTTTTCCGCTGTGGTGAGGAGAATCTCTCCGTCTTTGTCGAGTTCTCTGATCGCCTCTATCGCATTCAAACCGGCAGGTCCTGAGCCAATCACAACGTACCTCATCCTCTCACCTCAACAAGAACAAGGGCTTCGTTCGGGCATCCTTCGACACAGGCAGGAGTTCCTCTGTCGATGCAGAGATCACATTTGGAAGCCACTTTCTTTTCTTTTGTGCTTCTTCTCACCGCACCGAACGGACATGCCATGACACACATCCAGCATCCAACGCACTTTTCCTGGTTCACTTTTATGGCACCTGTCTCTGGATCTCTGTGCATCGCCCCTGTCATACAGGCTTTCAAACAGGAGGGATCATCACAGTTTCTGCATTGAAGGGCAAAAGTAATGTAATCGTGCTCTTCTACGATCACGTTTGGTTCAGGAAGTTCCGGGACGTATCTGTAAATCTTTATCAGGTTTCCCGTTCCCACCTGTGCGGCAACACAGTTTATCTCACAGAGTTTACAGCCCATACAGTACTCTTCTCTGATGAGAATTCTCCTCACAGTTATCACCACGCCTCTCCCGCGGGTTTGATTCCAAGGAGTTTCAGTTCGTACTCGTGCAGTCCAACTCCCCTGAGTGCCTCTCTGTTGCCCCTGAGGGATTCTATGGCGTTGATTCCCATTCCACCCAGGATTTCTTTTATTTCGTGAGCCCAGGCCCTCAGAAGGTTTGCCGCCCTCCTTGCTCCTATCTCCGGGTTGAGCCTCTTTGTGAGTTTCGGATCCTGAGTGGCTATACCCCAGTTACACTTTCCAAGGTAACACGTCTGGCAGAGATGACAGCCGAGGGCAACCAGTGCCGCTGTTCCTATGTAGACTGCATCCGCTCCAAGCGCGATCGCTTTGATAACATCCGCACTGTTTCTGATACCTCCTGCCACAACGATCGATGCCATGTGTCTTATTCCCTCTTCTCTGAGTCTCTGATCGACCACAGCGATGGCAAACTCTATGGGAATTCCCACATGATCCCTCGTCACCTTGGGGGCGGCACCCGTTCCTCCCCTGATACCGTCTATCACGATGTAGTCTGCTCCCGCCCTGACCATACCGGCTGCTATGGGAGCCACGTTGTGCACCGCCGCGATCTTGACGCCGACAGGTTTTTCGTACCTTGTGGCTTCTTTTATGGCATAGATGAGCTGTCTGAGGTCTTCTATGGAGTAGATATCGTGGTGTGGGGCAGGAGATAAGGCATCGGTCCCAACGGGTATCATTCTGGTCTCCGAGATGGGTTCTGTGACCTTCTCACCGGGAAGGTGTCCCCCGATTCCCGGTTTTGCACCCTGTCCTATTTTTATCTCGACAGCTGAACCTGCGTTCAGATAATCCGCACTCACACCGAAACGACCGGAGGCAACCTGAACTATCATGTTGTCTTTGAACTCTCTGAGTTCCTTCGGAAGGCCACCTTCACCTGTGTTGAAGAAGGTTCCAATCGTTCTTGCTGCCCTCGCCAGAGACAGAAGGGCGTTCAGACTGATCGAACCGTAGGACATAGCGGTGAACATAACAGGAACTTCCAGTTTCAACTGGGGAGCTATCTCTGTTTTGAGGGCCACGTTTCCTTCTCCGTCTTCTTCTATCTCCAGTTTTGCCTCTTTTCTTCCTATGTAGGTTCTGATCTCCATTGGCTCTCTGAGAGGATCTATCGATGGATTCGTCACCTGACTTGCGTTGAGAACGATCCTATCGAAGTAACTGAAGTACGGTCTGTCGTTTCCCATACTGGTGAGCAGAACCCCGCCGGTGTCTGCCTGTTTCATGATTCCGATCAGGTGTTCTGGCGTCCAGTGCGCAAGAGGCCTGATGTCGAAATTGTTCCTTCGAACCGTTATGGCCTCTGTCGGGCATATGGCTTCACAGAAGTGACATCCAACACACTTGTAATTTTCCGTGTAGACCCTGTTGGCGTTCTCATCGTAGTAGTTTGCCCCATAGGAGCACACTCTGACACAGGCAAGGCATCTTATGCACTTGTAATCATCGCGTTCCACAACAAATTCCGCTGGGACTTTTCTCTTAGCCATTCTCTCCCTCCAATGCCACCCGGACTTTTTCGGTGGATTTCAGGACTCCCACAACGGGTTCACCCGCCTTGGGAGCCCACACCTCATCTGGTTCGGGGCAAACAACCCTTATGGCGGATTCTTCGGAGGCAATGTAGAGGAAATCATCTTTCGTGGCAGCCACGAGGGGTCTGAGTTTTATCCTGTCGTTCAGCCCCATCATCATGTTGCTGTTTGCAACAATGATGGCAAAGGGGCCGTTGAGAAGGGCTCCACCGTAGTTCATCCTCAGGGCAGTGTAGAGTTTTCTCTCTTCTTCTGGCATGAGGTCTATGTCTTTCCACAGAGGAGCAGCGAGTATTTTTGCAGTGATTTTGGGACTGTATCCGAACCTTCTCATGAACAGGTCCACAAGATACGCCACAACTTCGGTGTCCGTCATGAGGGTACATTTGTAACCGTACGCTTCCAGAAATCTTCTGTTTATACCGTAGGACGAGATCTCCCCGTTGTGCACAACCGTCCAGTCGAGGATTCCGAAGGGATGCGCTCCACCCCACCATCCAACGGTGTTCGTGGGGAACCTGTTGTGGGCAGTCCAGATGTAGCCCTTGTACTCATCGATTCTGTAAAAGTCGGCGATGTCCTCAGGGAAGCCCACACCTTTAAAGACTCCCATGTTCTTTCCACTGGACATAACAAAGGCACCCTTGATTTTCTCGTTTATGAACATCACCGTATCGACGACAAAGTCTTCTTCGGTGAAACCCTCTGGTATGCTCTTTGGTTTCAGGAAGTATCGCCAGAGGATGTGGACTTCCTTGATATGGGGATTCTTTCTGGTGGGGATGGGTTCACTTTCGATGATCTCGTAGTGGGATTTTATGTACTCTTCTGCATTTTTCTTGTCCAGTTCACTGTCGTAGAGCATGTGAAAGCAGTAAAAATCTTTGAGTTCTGGGTATATGCCGTAGGCGGCGTAACCTGCTCCGAGGCCGTTTCCCCTTTCGCGCATCAAAGCCATTGTTTCAACAATTGTGCTTCCGCTGAATCTCTTTCCGGATGTGTTCATTATTCCAGAGACACCACACGCGGATGGAACTTTAAAATCCCTGTCGGGTATCAAACGAGGGAGGTCATAGGGCAAGGCATTCACCTCCTAGCGAACGGAAAGGCATGAATATGAAATCTTGTGTATAACATTTATACCATAGAGGAGTTCTATTTGCAATAAACGTAGCATAAATTTTTCATTTGAGAAATGTAGGGTGAGATTGTGAAAAATGGCCGTAAATATTCCAAATACAGCATAAAAATAAAAACGATATGTGGATACAAAAACAGGGGATGCTACTGCATCCCCTTGACTCTGGCTGGGAGGGGAGGACTCGAACCTCCACCAGCGGATCCAGAGTCCGCCGTCCTACCGTTAGACGACCTCCCAAACTCCTGCTTTCTTATTATACACCAGAGGTAATGAGATTTCAAGGGAGGGAATTTCCACGACTTTTTCACGTTCAAACTGATAAAATCTTCATATCGGGGTGATAGAATGAGAGTTCTCCTTGTGGAAGACGAAAAGGATCTTGCAGATCTGATCGCCGAGGCTCTGAAAAAAGAGATGTTCACCGTTGATGTCTGCTACGACGGTGAAGAGGGAATGTACATGGCTCTAAACGAAGACTTCGATGTGGTGATTCTGGATGTGTTGCTTCCCGTTCACGATGGCTGGGAGATCCTGAAGGCTATGAGGGAAAAGGGTATAAACACTCCCGTTCTGATGCTCACAGCCCTTTCGGATGTGGAGTACCGGGTGAAAGGCCTCAACATGGGAGCCGATGATTATCTTCCAAAGCCCTTCGATCTCAGAGAACTCATTGCTCGGGTGAAGGCCTTGATCAGAAGGAAGGCAGAGAACAAAAATGTCAAACTGGTTTGTGGAGACCTGATTCTGGATACGGCTACCAGGAAGGTCTTCAGAGGAGGAAAAGAGATCGATCTTACAAAGAAGGAGTACCAGATACTGGAGTACCTCATGATGAACAAAAACAGGGTGGTTACAAAGGAGGAACTGCAGGAGCACCTCTGGAGTTTTGATGACACCGTCTTTTCCGATACGCTCAGAAGTCACATCAAGAACCTGAGAAAAAAGATCGACAGGGGCTTCAAAAAGAAGATAATCCACACTGTGAGGGGAATTGGTTATGTCGTCCGTGATGAATGAGAAGAAGGCTTTCAGAAAAACTCACCTTACATGGACTCTCATCTTCACGCTTTCCATCGTCTTTGTTGTTGCGGTGGTTGCGGGGGCCGTTTTCATGGTTGAAAAGAACAGAATCACCAGACAGTTCGATGGTGATCTTGTGAGAACCGCTGAGTTCATCGAAAAAAGACTCAGCGCTCCAGGCATGATGGGAATGCTTCGGATGATGAAAGGAATGCCTCCCCTTTTTGTCCCACGAGGTGAGGCCTTTCAACTTCTTCTCTCATCAGGTGAGGTGTTTCTGGAAGTTGGAGAACAACTCGACACTCCTGAAATGCCTGTGAAGGAGGGATTTTCCACAGAGGGAAACTACAGGGTGTTTACAAAGAAGATCGATCTGGGAGACACCACCATATTTCTGAGGGTGGGAAAAGACATATCGGATCTTATGGAGCGTAGCAGAAGGCTTCTGTCTATGTACCTTCTTTTGATTGTTTTCACGGCGGGTGGCGCCTGGATATTCGGGTATTTCATTTCGAAACTGGCACTTCTTCCTGTGAAAAATGCCTACGATAGTTTGAAAAGGTTTTCGATGGACGCCTCTCACGAGTTGAAAACACCACTTTCCGTTTTGAAGACCAGCCTCGATGTGTTGAAGTACCAAGATGTGCCTGAAGAGGTGAAGAATAAGCTTTCGATCATGGAAAAGAACGTGGAGAAGATGAGAAAACAGGTTGAACAACTCCTTCTTCTTGTGAAAAGTGGTGAGATGTTCAAAGACACTGTGAAGGAGAGAATAAACCTGAAGGTGTTTCTGGAAGAACTGGTAGAAGCGTTTGCACCGAAGGCAGAAGCAAAGAATTTGAAACTCAAGATCGAGTGTCCGGATGATCTTTTTGTGGAGACGGAAAAGGACGTCCTGAGGGTTGTGCTGGAAAACCTGATAGACAACGCCATAAAGTTCACAGAAAAAGGGGAGGTGATCGTCGGTGCCGTTAGTGACGGTAGAGTAACGATATACGTGAAGGACACAGGACCTGGAATTCCGAAGAAGGAGCAGAAAAAAATCTTTGAGAGGTTCTACAGGATCTCTCGAAACACGGAAGGATCGGGCCTTGGCCTTTCTATAGTGAAGGAACTCGTCGCAAGGTTGAAGGCAAAGATAGTTCTGGAGAGCGAGGAAGGAAAGGGTAGTACTTTCAAGATCATTTTTTGAGGGCGTTATAGCAATCCCGGCAGACTGCTATGTACTTTTCCTGGCCGCCGACATCGATCTCTTCTTCACCACCGGCTATTTTCAGTGTGAGTGTGGCGCTGTACTCACCGCATCTCTGACAGACTGCCTTCTTCTTTATCACGGTGTCTGCAAGGCTCAAAAGCATGGCTGTAGTTTCGAACGGGTTTTGTTTGTGGGTGAGATCGAGTCCTGCACAGAAGACGTCTATTCCTCTGTTCAGAAGTTCCCTCACCACGTCAAACAGATCGCGGCTGAAAAACTGCACCTCGTCTACGAACACTCCCCTTGTTTCTTCGTCGATGTATTTCCACATCTCCTCAGGTCGTTCCACAGTGAACGCTTCTACACCATCACCAGAGTGGGATACGATCTTCGTTGAGTGATATCTGTTGTCGATTTTCGGTTTGAAAACCGCAACCTTTTTTCTTCCCAGCCTGTATATTTCCACAAAAGAGAGAAGTTCTGTTGTTTTTCCAGAGTACATTGGCCCTGTGATCACGGTGAGTTTTCCGGACACGTCGATCCCTCCCCAACGATTATACAACTCTTCGTGTTAACACTCTGCCCACCCAAACTGAAACATTCTCATAATTGACGGCACCTTTTGAGGCTGATACTATTAAAGCATATAAAAGACATCCAGAGAATTTTTCCCGGAAATCCACAACAAAATATCCAACCATATATGGGGTTCGTGCCCTCAGAAGGCGGACCTCATAGGGTATTTGTTTTTTGCGTTTCTAAAAAGAAGTTATTTATATTCACATTGATATATAAATCAACACTATTAGGAGGAGGTGTTCTCATGCGGAGGAAGTTTCTCTTTTTGATGCTCGCCTTTGTTCTGCTCTCCCTTGGTTTCGCTCAGGACGGCAGTGTGGATGTTGGTTGGTCTCTGGACATGGTCTGGCTTCTTGTCTCTGCAGCACTGGTCTTTTTCATGCAGGCAGGTTTCGCCATGGTAGAGTCAGGTTTCACTCGTGCAAAGAACACGGTGAACGTCGTCATGAAGAACCTCATGGATTTTTCGATCGGGTCTGTGGTTTACTTTTTGTTTGGTTACTGGATCATGTTCGGCACACATCCTCTCACTTTTGACCCTTCCATGAAAGAGGGTTTGTGGGAATTTGCCATGTGGATGTTTCAGATGGCCTTCGCTGGAACGGCAGCAACGATCGTGTCAGGAGCGATGGCGGAGCGCACCAAATTTTCCGCATACCTTGCCTACACGGGTTTCATAACGGGTATCATCTACTCGGTCGTTGGAAGGTGGATATGGGGTGGTGGATGGCTTGCCCAGAGAGGCTTCATCGATTTTGCGGGTTCTACCGTTGTTCACTCTGTCGGTGGCTGGGCTGCCATGATAGGTGCTGCCCTTCTTGGCCCCAGGTTTGGAAAATACGACAGTCAGGGAAATCCCAGGCCCATTCCTGGTCACAACATTCCCCTTGCGGCACTCGGAACCTTCATTCTCTGGTTTGGATGGTTCGGGTTCAATGGAGGAAGTACCCTTGCCGGAACGAACGGTGCAATAGGGATGATCATACTGAACACCAACCTCGCTGCTGCTGCCGGTGCGCTCGCCGCGATGATCACCGTGTGGATGAGATATGGAAAGCCAGATGCGAGTATGACGATGAACGGTGCTCTGGCTGGTCTTGTCGCCATCACCGCACCGTGTGCTGTGGTGTCTCCCGTGAGTTCACTGATCATAGGAGCGATCGGAGGTGTGATAGTTGTCTTCGCCGTTGAATTCTTCGACAAGGTTTTGAAGATCGACGATCCCGTTGGTGCCATATCCGTTCACGGTGTCAACGGTGCATGGGGAACGCTCGCCGTGGGGCTTTTTGCGGAGAGTAAGTATGCTCTCGCAAGTGGGATGGGGGATGTGCAAGGTCTCTTCTTCGGAGGAGGAGTACACCAACTTGGAGTGCAGTTTCTGGGAGTTATCAGTGTGTTCGCCTGGACTGTTGCGACCAGTTTCCTCGTGTTCTGGTTCATCAAGAAAACCATCGGTTTGAGGGTGGACAGAGACACAGAACTGAAGGGGCTGGACATAGACGAACACGGTATGGAAGGGTACGCCGACTTTGAAATCTTCACAACAAGATAAAGGAGGTGGCAGCATGAAACTGATCATAGCCGTTATACAGCCCCACAAATTACCGGATGTGAAAAAGGCACTCTTCGACGCTCAGGTCTACAAGATGACCGTGATGAACGTTCTTGGATGCGGGCAGCAAAAGGGCTACACAGAGACATACAGAGGTGAAATAGAAGAAGTGAACCTTCTTAAGAAAGTGATGCTTCTCATAGCGGTCAACGAAGATTTTGTTGAACCAACCATTGAGGCGATTCAAAAGGGAGCAAGAACAGGAAACATAGGAGACGGAAAGATTTTCGTTCTGGACCTTCTGGACTGTATCAGAATCAGAACGGGGGAGAGAGGACGGGAGGCCATAGGGTAAGGTTTCTTTTCGGGAGGAGACACCTCCTCCCCTTTTTCCCGTCCTCCTCGTATGATGTCCGGGATTGAAATTATACTACAGAGAGCGAGGGCATGTGAAGCCCTCGCTTTTGCTGTGATACAATCTCATAAGGGTGAGCGTGTGAAAGGCAGACTGGAAGAGTACCTGAACAACCTGAAAGTGGAGAAAAAGCCCGACGATAGAGAGTCCTGGGACTCTTACTTCATGAGAATCGCCAGGATGGTCAGCGAAAGATCCACATGCTTCCACAGAAAAGTGGGAGCCGTGATTGTGAAAGACCACCGAATCCTCGCCACAGGATACAACCAGCCTCCCTCGAAGTTTCCTCACTGCAACGAAGTGGGATGTATTCGTGATGATCTTGGAATAAATTCCGGAGAGCACCAGGAGATATGCTACGCACTCCATGCAGAGCAAAATGCCCTCATGCAGGCTGCAAAGTTTGGAATTGCTGTGAACGGTGCCACCATCTACGTGACGCACAAGCCTTGCTCCATCTGTGCAAGGCTTCTTGTGAACGCCGGAATAAAGCGTGTAGTCTATGAGAAAGACTACCCAGACCCTTTGACGGATTTCTTCTTCAAATTCACGGGTGTGGAAAGTGTTCGCTTCGAAGGTGATCAGAGGTGAAAACCAATAGGCTCATTTCCTATTTGAGACCCGGCAGATGGCCCAGTGTCTGGTGTCCGGGTTGTGGAAACGGGATCGTTCTGAGGGCATTTCTCGAAGCGGTTGACGCCCTTTCTCTTCCCAAAGAAAAAGTCGCCGTTGTCTCAGGGATCGGTTGTTCCTCCAGGGCAACAGGGTATCTTGATTTCAACACATTGCACACCCTCCACGGAAGGGCGATTGCGTTCGCAACTGGTGTGAAACTGGCAAAACCGGATTTCGAAGTGGTGGTCATGGGGGGAGACGGAGACATCGTATCCATAGGAGGGAACCATTTCATACACGCCTGCAGAAGAAACATAGATATAACCGTCATCGTCTTCAACAATATGATCTACGGTATGACGGGAGGTCAGGTCTCCTCCACCACTCCCATCTATCACCAGACTTCCACCACACCGATGGGATCTTTTGTAGAACCACTCGATGTGGTTGAACTGGCCCTTTCAGCCGGAGCCACTTTCGTTGCAAGAAGCACCGTGTACCATTATGATCACCTCGTCGAGATCCTGAAAAGAGCCCTCAAGCACAGAGGAATATCCGTGGTCGATGTTCTGACGAACTGTCACACTTATTTTGGAAGGTACAACGGAATGCCAGAACCCTACCAGATGATGGAATACTTCAAGAACAACACCTGTTTCCTCGAGCGACCTCAGGAGGGTAAAATAAAGATAGGAGTCTTCCGGGACGAGGAAAAAGAGGATTTCCTGACGGTTTACAGGCGGTTGACAAGGCGAGAGGGTGCGATGGAATGACAGAGCCTGTTTCTATCAGAATAGCGGGAATCAGTGGGCAGGGAAACATCCTCGCTGGTTTGATTCTCTCAAAGGCCCTCGTTTATGAAGGAAAGTGGGTTGTTCAGACGCAGTCCTACACCGCCCAGGTGAGGGGCGATGTGAGTCATTGCGACGTCCTTTTCGACGACAATCCCATAGATTACCCGGAGGCCGAATACTTCGATGTTCTGTGTGTGATGCACCAGAAGGCGATGGACGAACTTCATCGCTCGCTCAAGGTGAACGGGGTACTGATTCTGGATCAAACACTGGTGAAGAACATCCCAGATTTTGTGAAACGAATCACCCGAAAGATACTGTTTGTTCCTGCAACAGAGAAATCCATATCGAATTTCAAAACCCCTCTGGTTTCCAACATGATAATGGTGGGAGTTCTTGCGAAGGTTTGCAACATAGTGAAATTGGAATCTCTGAAAAGATCGTTGAGAGACTATGTGAAAAGACCCCTTTGGGAGATGAATTTGAAAGCCTTGGAGATGGGTTACAGCATGTTTGACAAACAGTTCAAAGTAAAGACAGAGAGGGTGTGGAAAAGACTTGCGGCGGGATTCGAATAATATCCTGAAGTCCTTCAGAAATGCCTTCGAAGGTATAGAAAGTGCCTTAAGACTTGAGAGGAATCTCAAGATACATTTCTTCATAGGAATCGCTGTGGCCGTTTTTTCTCTTTTTTTGCCCTTGAGTGAGAAAGACCTGCTGTGGGTGTATTTTGCTATCTTTTCGGTCATAGGTGCAGAACTTCTGAACACGGTTATCGAGAAGTTTCTCGATCTGTTCTTCGAGGACTACAGTGAATCTGTGAAACTGGTGAAGGATATAGCGGCTGGATTCGTTCTCTGGTACTCTCTGTTTTCCGTGGTCGTGGGAATTTTGATACTGGGAAGGGCTCTTTTTTCGTGGTCTCCATCCTTTGCTAAGTTCTTTGTCTCTGGAGTTCTGATATTCTTCCCATTATTCTCCGTTTTTGTGAGGAGGTATAGGAATGTCGGAAAAAACGATAAGAGTTCTGGTGGTAGATGATTCCGCCTTCATGAGGATGGTTTTGAAGGATATCATAGATTCTCAGCCCGACATGAAGGTGGTGGGATTTGCCAAAGACGGGCTTGAAGCCGTCGAAAAAGCCATCGAGTTGAAACCAGATGTGATAACTATGGACGTTGAGATGCCAAACTTGAACGGTATAGAGGCCCTGAAACTCATAATGAGAAAGGCACCGACCCGTGTCATAATGGTGAGCAGTCTCACCGAAGAGGGTGCCGCTATCACAATCGAGGCCCTCAGAAACGGTGCAGTTGACTTCATCACCAAGCCTCATGGATCAGTTTCTATGACCTTCAGACAGGTTGCACCGGAACTTTTGGAGAAGATCAGACAGGCCATGAATGTGGATCCACGAACGCTTCTTTTCAGGCCGAAGGTTTCACGCCTCACCATTAACAAACCCGCTGTGAGCGGAAAGATAGTAGTTATCGGTTCTTCGACGGGAGGTCCCAGATCCCTGGACATGATCATTCCTAACCTCCCAAAGAACTTTCCTGCTCCGATCGTTGTTGTACAGCACATGCCACCTGGTTTTACAAAATCGCTTGCAATGAGACTCGACAGTTCTTCAGAACTTTCTGTGAAGGAAGCAGAAGAGGGTGAAGAACCAAAGCCAGGCTACGTCTACATTGCTCCTGGAGATTACCATCTTGGATTGAAAGTTCAAAACGGCAGGGTTTCTTTTTACCTAGACAGGTCTGATAAAATAAACAACGTGAGACCGTCAGTGGACTTCACCCTCGACAAGGCAGCGGAGATCTACAAATCCAAGACGATAGCGGTCATTCTCACGGGGATGGGAAAAGATGGAACCAAGGGTGCCTTCAAAGTCAAATTCTACGGTGGAAAGGTGATAGCGGAAGATAAAGAAACGTGTGTTGTTTTTGGGATGCCAAAGTCGGTGATAGAGGAGGGATACGCAGATTACGTCCTTCCAGCGTACAAGATCCCGGAAAAATTGATAGAACTCGTGTGAAAGGATGGGGAGAATGAAAAGGAGAGTCATTCTTTTTCTTCTTGCTTTAACGCTTGCTGCCTGTGGGTTTTCGTCTTATTTTTTAGTGCACTATAGAGTTCAGAAAAACGATACACTGTACAGTATCTCTTTAAATTTCGGTGTTTCACCCTCTCTCATCCTTGATTGGAACCCTGGGGTCACTCCTGCAAGTCTCAGAGTGGGACAGGAGATCGTTATACCCCAGCCTCCCGGTTATCTGTATACAGTGAAGAAGGGAGACACTCTAGACTTGATTGCAAAGAGGTTTTTCACCGTGGCCTCTTTGATAAAAAAAGCAAATAATTTAGAATCAGACATCATCTACACAGGGCAGAAACTTTTCATACCCGAGAGTATCATAGGAACGGCATTCAACGACGAAAAGTTTTTCATATGGCCCGTCTACGGTACCATTTCCTCTGGATTTGGCTGGAGGATACATCCCATCACTGGAAAGTACTCATTTCACTCGGGAATTGACATAGCGGCACCGGAGGGAACACCCATCTTTGCTGCAGAGAGCGGAATAGTTGAATTTGCCGGAGAAAACAGTGGATACGGTCTCATGATAAAGATAAAGTCTTCCTCGTACGAGCACGTGTACGGACATCTTTCTCAGATAGATGTTTATGAAGGCCAGTTTGTGAAGAAGGGTCAGATCATAGGACGGGTTGGAAACACGGGTTTGAGTACTGGACCACATCTTCACTTTGAAGTCAGGGTGAATCAAAAAGCCACAAATCCCATGAACTATCTGCCAAGCAGGATCTGGGTGCTGAAGAAAGAACTCATAGGTGTAGGTGGAGAATGAAGATACTGGTCAGTGCATGTCTTCTCGGTCTTCCTACCCGATACGACGCCCGTTCTAAGGAAAACAAGAAAGTTCTGAAACTTCTGGAAAAACACATCATCATTCCCGTGTGCCCGGAGCAACTGGGTGGCCTTCCCACGCCACGTCCTCGATGTGAGATCCTCGGAGGACACGGCTGGACTGGAAATGAGCGTGTTGTTGACGAACTCGGAAACGACAGGACGGAAAATTTCCTCAGGGGAGCGGAGATCACCCTCCAGATCGCCCGCCTTTTAAACGTGGATCTTGCCATTTTGAAATCAAAGAGTCCCTCCTGCGGGAAAAACTTTGTCTACGATGGATCTTTTTCTGGAAGGCTTGTTCCGGGGAAGGGTGTCACAGCCTTTCTGCTGGAAAAAAACGGGTTGAAAGTCTTCGAGGAAAACGAAGTATTCGTGAATAACAATGATCTTCTTTGAAAATAGTCCCTTTCAGGCGATTGTTTTCTTTTGATGAAAGGAAACGTTTGTTTCTTACTCTTTTCTTATTTTTCTTTGTATTGACAAATTGATTATAATATGGTTGGTTAGTAAATGAAAACAAACCTACTGGGGGATTCCAATGCTGGGCGAGGTCGAAAGAAGGATTCTTCAGACGATCAAAGACAAAGGACAAATATCGAGGGTGGAGATAAGCAAGATTCTGAACATCAGCAAACCCGTGGTATCTCAAGCTGTGAGCAGGTTGATCGAACTGGGATTTGTGAAAGAAACGGGTAAAAAGGAAAGCTCTTCAAGAGGTGGTAGAAGACCAGTTTTGCTTTCTTTTGTTCCTGAAAGCAGATACGTTGTGGGAGTGGACGTTGGAGGCACGAAGATCGATGCCGTTCTCACCGATCTGAATGGTAGCATCCTGAAGAAAGAACACGTCGTTCTTCCTTCTGACCTAGACAAGGAAAAGCTTTTTGAGGAGATAAAAAGGGTTATGAAACCACTTCTCAAATACGACAAAATTTTGGGAATCGGAATAGGAATCCCGGGAACGGTTGATGAGAATCAACTGATAAAGCGCATACCTGCATTCAACATCACAAACTGGAATCTGAAAAAGGAACTGGAAAGTTTTGCTGGATATCCTGTCTTCATCGAAAACAACGCAAATCTCGATGCCTTCGCAGAGACCAGAGTGGGTGCAGGGAAGGGTTACAGATGTGTGTTTCTCATATCCATAGGCTGGGGTATCGGCTCTGGGATCGTTTACGAGGGAAGGATCTTCAGGGGAGCGCGGGGAAAAGCAGGTGAGTTCGGCCACATGATAACAGACTGGACGGTGGACAAAACCGTAGTGCCAGAGAAAGGTTTTGGTCATCTCGAAGAGTGGTTCTCCGGTTACTCTCTGAAGAAGAAATTTAGAAAACCCATTGAGACGGTGTTTGAGCAGAATCCAGAGGAATTGAGAGAAAGTCTGGAACACCTTGGAGTTGCGATAGCAAATACCACTGTGATACTCGATCCGGACGTGGTGATCATAAAGGGAGGAATAGGGTTTCACCAGTTCGACAGGATAGCACCCATTGTGAAATCGATCGTAGAGCGAACAGTTCCAAAAGATATCCTGGAAGATATCGTCATTAAAAGAGGAGAAATAGAAGAGTATGGAGTTGCAATCGGTGGAGCCCTGTATGTGATCGAAAATGTTCTGGGATTGAAATGAAGGGGGTGATTCTATGAAGGCGGTGAGGCTTCATGCAAAGTGGGATCCAAGGCCTGATTTCAAACTGGGGCCCAAGGATGTTGAAGGAAAACTTACCTGGCTTGGAAGCAAGGTGTGGAGATATCCGGAGGTGCGAGTTGAAGAAGTCCCGGAGCCAAAGATCGAAAAGCCCACAGAGATCATCATCAAAGTGAAGGCCTGCGGGATCTGTGGCAGTGACGTTCATATGGCCCAGACCGATGATGAAGGCTACATTCTTTACCCTGGTCTTACTGGTTTTCCCGTCACTTTGGGCCACGAGTTTTCCGGAGTTGTGGTGGAGGCAGGACCGGAGGCCATCAACAGAAGAACAAACAGAAGATTCGAGATCGGAGAGCCCGTCTGTGTAGAGGAAATGCTCTGGTGTGGTCACTGCAGGCCCTGTGCTGAAGGCTTCCCAAACCACTGCGAAAACCTGAACGAACTGGGATTCAACGTCGATGGAGCTTTCGCAGAGTACGTGAAGGTCGATGCCAAATACGCCTGGAGCCTCAGAGAACTGGAGGACAGGTACGGTGACAGACTCTTTCTTGCAGGAAGTCTCGTGGAACCCACCTCCGTTGCTTACAACGCTGTAATTGTGAGAGGAGGTGGAATCAGGCCTGGAGACAACGTGGTGATACTCGGAGGAGGTCCTATAGGACTTGCAGCCGTTGCGATTTTGAAACACGCAGGAGCAGCGAAAGTGATCCTGTCAGAGCCTTCCGAAACTAGAAGAAACCTTGCCATAGAGCTGGGAGCAGATCACGTGATAGATCCCACAAAGGAGAACTTCGTGGAAGCGGTGCTTGATTACACGAACGGTCTTGGAGCAAAGCTTTTCCTCGAAGCGACAGGTGTTCCTCAGATCGTCTGGCCACAGATAGAAGAGGTAATCTGGAGAGCCCGCGGTATAAACGCCACCGTGGTGATCGTGGCAAGAGCCGACGCGAAGATACCTCTCACTGGGGAAGTGTTTCAGGTCAGAAGGGCACAGATCGTGGGATCTCAGGGACACTCTGGTCATGGTACCTTCCCGAGGGTGATCAGTCTCATGGCCTCCGGGATGGACATGACCAAAATCATCTCCAAGACCGTTACCATGGAGGAAATACCTGAGTACATAAAGAGGCTTCAAACCGACAAGTCCCTGGTGAAGGTTACCATGGTGAACGAGTGAGGTGAGAGTTATGGGTAAGTGGCAGATACCACCTGAGGGAGGTCACATGGAAAGACCAACGGGTGTCTATTATCAGACGATGACGATGAAACAGATAAAGGAAAGACTAAAGGAATGTGACCTCATAATAATCCCTGTGGGAAGCACGGAAAACCACGGACCAAATGCACCAACAGGAGAAGATACCTTCCTCGTCACGAGGATGGCCGAGCAGGTCGCATTGAAAACAGGTTGTACAGTCGCAGAGCCCATCTGGTATGGATACCATCCGTACCACCACATAGGAATGCCAGGAACGGTTCCAGTAAAAGATGAGGCGTTCATAGACTATCTTGTGAGCGTCATAGCAGGATTCTGGAACACTGGTTTCAGAAAGCAGATCCTTCTGAACGGCCATGGCCAGGAGTTCGTGATTCCTGTAGCCATTCACAAGTTCGCAAAGATTTTCCAGGTTCCTGCCATCATCATCAATCTGAACTGGTATCACGCCATACAGGACAAGTTCAAGACGAAGGAAGAAGGCGGCCCCTACGAAACACCGTTCATTCACGCAGACGAAGTGGAGACGTCATGGAGCCTTGCGCTCTTTCCGGAACTCATGCACCAGGAATGGGCTGTCGACACAGAGCCGAAAGGGTTCCTACCGGAAGGACACATAGACAAGGCGGGAAATCTCCTTCACAGACCCATTGCATGGTACGGACACGTAGGGGGAGGTCCCATAGAGGTTGTGGCGTATCCTGAGGGGGTTGTAGGAAAGGCAACCCTTGCGTCTGCGGACAAGGCCAAGGAAGGAGTTGAAGCCCTTCTGGATTACCTGGAAAAACTCGTGAGGGACATCATGGAAAGGTTCCCGCCGGGGAAACTGCCACCTGCGGAGATGCTGTCTCAGAGGCCAAAGGAAGAACTCGATGCACTCACAAAAGAGCCACTTACGGAAGGCTGGAGGAATCTCTACACGGCTGGGAACCTGTGGGGATGAGACCGTGAAACTTGGAATAATCGGTCTGGGGCGCATAGGAACGATACATGCCGAAAACGCAAAACTCCTGGAAGACGTGGAACTGGTGGCGGTGTCCGATATAAGGATTGAAAGAGCAAAGGAAGTGGCCGAGAAGTTGAAGGTGAAAAAGGTCTTTGCCAGCCCGGAGGACCTCATACGTGATCCAGAAGTGGAAGCGGTGATGATCTGTTCCAGTACCAACACGCACGCACCACTTGTCCTTGAATGTGCCAGAGCAAGAAAACACGTGTTCTGCGAGAAACCCCTCTCCCTGGATCTGGTGGAAGTGGACAGGATGATAGAGGCAATGAAAGAGGCTGGAAGGATCCTCTTTGTTGGATTCAACAGAAGATTCGACAGGAATTTCAAAAAGGTAAAAGAAGCAGTAGAGGAAGGAAAGATAGGGACACCCCATGTTTTGAAGATAACGAGCCGGGATCCTGAGCCACCCCCGATAGAGTACGTGAAGGTCTCAGGAGGAATATTCCTCGACATGACCATACACGACTTCGATATGGCGCGCTACATAATGGGTGAGGAAGTGGAAGAGGTCTACGCCAGTGGATCTGTGCTTGTGGACGAGGAGATAGGAAAAGCAGGGGACGTGGACACAGCCGTGGTCGTTCTGCGTTTCAGAAGCGGGGCTCTCGGGGTGATAGACAACTCCAGAAAGGCTGTTTATGGTTACGATCAGAGACTGGAGGTCTTTGGAACAAAAGGGAAAATCACCGTCGACAACATCAGAGAAGACACCACCATGCTCACAGATGAACAGGGTGACCACGGTTCGAAGTATCTCTACTTCTTCCTGGAAAGGTACAGAGAGTCGTATCTGGAAGAGTTGAAAACGTTCGTTAAAAACGTAGCAGAGAACGAACCACCGGCCGTGAGTGGAGAGGACGGGAGAATGGCTCTTCTGCTGGGATACGCTGCAAAGAAATCTCTGGAAGAAAAAAGGGCCGTGAGATTGGAAGAGGTGATTCCATGATCACCTTCATTGGACACGTGTCGAAGGACATCAACGTGATACATGGAAAAGAGGAAACAGCGTACGGTGGAGGAGTGGTGGCTGGTTCTATCACCGCAGCTCTTCTTGGGGTGAAAGCGAAGGTGGTTACAAAGTGTGCAAGGGAAGATATCGTACACTTTGAGTTTTTACGTGAAAACGGAGTTGAAGTGGTCTTTCTGGAAAGTACCAGGACAACCAGCATAGAGAACAGGTATGGAACCAGTCCAGACGAAAGGGAAAGTTTTCTGATTTCGGCAGCTGATCCGTTCACAGAGGAGGATCTTCTGCACGTTGAAGGAAAGGTTTGCCACGTGAATCCCCTGTGGTACGGTGAGTTTCCAGAAGAGCTCATAACAAAATTGCGCGAAAAGGTGGATTTTCTATCTGGAGACGCACAGGGTTTTGTCAGAGCCCCAGAAAACGGAAAACTCGTCTACAGAGACTGGAGAAAAAAAGAACACCTGAGATTTTTTGATCTCTTCAAGGTCGATATCAAAGAAGCAGCGGTTCTGACAGGAACAAAGGATCTAAAAGATGCGTGTAGAATCATCGGCTCCTTCGGGACCAGGATTGTACTTGCAACTCACTCCGCCGGTGTTCTTGTGTTCGATGGAGAGTTTCATGAAGCACCCTTTGAAGGATGGACTCTGGAGGGGCGAACAGGAAGAGGCGACACGTGTACAGCCGCGTTTCTCGTTGCTTTTCTCTTCAAAGGAATGAGTGTGGATGAGGCCACACGGTTTGCAGCAAGGGTTACTTCTGTTAAGATGAGACATCCAGGACCTTTGAGGAGGGATGATGTTGAAACTCTCTCTGGTAATCAGCACCTCTGATGCTGCCTTTGACGCACTGGCTTTCAAAGGAGACCTGAAAAAAGGAATGGAACTTGCAAAAAGAATCGGCTATCAGGCGGTGGAGATCGCTGTCAGAGACCCATCTGTTGTGGACTGGAACGAGGTGGCCAGGCTTTCAAAAGATCTGGGACTTCCCGTCTGTGCCATAGGAACCGGTCAGGCCTTCCTCGCTGATGGGCTTTCTCTAACACATCCGGATGAGAAGATCAGAAAAAGGTCGATCGAGAGGGTCAAGAAACATGCGGAAGTTGCAGAGTCATTCGGAGCATTTGTTATCATCGGTCTTGTTCGTGGAAAAAGGGAAGGAAGGCCATATCGAGAGGTAGAAAAACTCTTCCTTGAAAGTATGAACTCTTTACTGAGCGATACAAAAGAAGTGAGATTCGTCATAGAGCCTCTCAACAGGTACGAGACAGATTTCATAAACACCGTTGAAGAGGCACTGAGGGTGATTGAAAAAATCAACTCTGACAGGGTGGGAATTCTCGCAGACACCTTCCACATGAACATAGAGGAGGTAAACATTTCAGAGAGTCTGAAAGTAGCGGGAAAGAAACTGTACCACTTCCATGTGGCAGACAGCAACCGATGGGCACCGGGATGCGGACACTTTGATTTTGAAAGCACTTTCAAAACCCTGAAAGAGATTGGCTACGATGGATACATCTCCGTTGAGTGTCTTCCTCTTCCGGGAGGGATGGAAAAGGCTGCGGAGGTTGCCTTCAGGACTCTAAAAGAACTAATTGTTAACTTGTAGTAACACAATGAGGGCAGTCTTGATTAATGATAAACAGGACGATTGCTCATACTCTTTAGTTGTGGGAGTAAAAATCAACCTGAGATGGCTTTTCTATTACAATGGGTAGCACTGCACCTGATCTTCCGAGCCTACAGGAAAGAAATTTGATGTTTTTTAACGGAAATTGAAAAAATAGTGATAAAATTAATAAAACGGGGGGTGAAAGTATGAGAAAGCTTCTACTTGTGATCATCTTGACCATAGGTCTTTTGATGTTCGCAGAAGAGATCACCATCACCGCGTGGACCGTGGGACCCGATAATCCATCTTACTACAGGTTTGACAATCTGAAAACAGCTGCAGAGAGGCTGAACAAGATTCTGAAGGACCTTGGAGTCGATCTCACCGTCAAAGTCGATGGCTACTTTGATACGACGGATTGGAGTTCTTTCAAGCAGAAGGTTGTCTTTGGAATCAAGTCTGGTCAGGTAGTGGATATCATCTGTTCGGGACACGACGACATAGGAGCCTGGGCGAAAGCGGGTTACATCATTCCTCTAGACGACTACGTGAAGAAGTACTGGGACGAGGAGTACTATGACTTCATTCCATCGCTCTGGGAGGCTACCAAGTACAAAGGAAAGATCTACGGAATCCCACAGGACACAGAAGCAAGACCTTTCTACATCAACAAGCAGGTCTTGAAAAAACTCGGCTGGTCGGATGAAGAAATCAACTCTCTGCCAGACAGGATCGCCAGGGGAGAGTTCACCTTTGAAGACTTCATTGAAGTGGCAAAAGAAGCCGTTGAAAAGGGTCTTGTGGAGTGGGGACTCTACCACAGACCGAAAGCAGGTATCGACTACTACCAGCTCATGATCAGCATGGGTATCGACTTCTACGATGAGGAAAAGGCTGTGTTCGTTTACAACGTAAAAGAGATGAAAGACTACTTCAAGCTCCTCTACGACCTTGCGAACACCTACAAGATTCTTCCAAAGAACATGATAGGAACACCGTGGACCTCTGTTCACAAGGATGTCACGAGCGGAAAGGTCCTGGCATGGATGGGTGGTACATGGAACTGGGCTGAATGGAAGAAAGATTACGGAAAGACAGAGGAAGAACTGCAGGACATGTTCATCCTCGCTCCTGTTCCGAAGTTCAAAGGCAGAGGAAGGCCGAACACCCTGTCCCATCCAATCGTTTACATGATCCCGAGCACGAGTAAATACCCAGACATTGCATTCTTGCTCATAACCTTGGCTTCTGCACCGGAACTCAACATGAGACACGCCATTGAGAGCGGGCACCTGCCGATCAGATGGCAGCAAACGGTGCTTCCTGAGTACACCAAGGAATTTATCATGGTGGAAGGAACGAAGCTTTTGCCGTACTCCGGTTTCATTCCAAACGATGACATGTTCAACCTCTACAACCAGATCATCTTCGAAGGAATGCAGATGGCCGAAAGCGGTATGGATCCAGAGAAGGTGGCAGAAGACGTTGCAAAAAGGCTGAAGTCCCAGCTGAAAGATAGGGTTGTGATCGTGGAGTGAGGGGGTTTCCCTCACTCCTTTTGTGGGGTGAACAGGGTGAAAAGACTGAAGCCGTTACTTTTGCTTTTTCCTCTTCTTGCCTTTGTGGTCATCTTCTTTGTGATCCCTGTTGTTCTCACCGTAGTGATCGCGTTCACAGACATGGACTATTCGTTCGTATGGAATTTCGTGGGGTTTCAGAATTTCAGGGATATTTCCACGGATTTCATTATTCCACGTGTGATAGCGAACACCTTCATATACACTTTCGGTACGTTGGGACTTTTCAACCTTGGAACGGCCCTTCTTATTTCACTTCTCACAACGTCGATCAGCGATAGATGGGGTAACTTCTTCAGGACTCTCTGGATGCTTCCAAGACTCACGCCGTCTGTTGTTTATGGACTCCTCTGGCTCTGGATGTTCGATCCCACAGAGTACGGACTTGTGAACTTCATACGGGGACTCTTCGGCCTTCCTCCACAGGACTGGCTTCACAGTGCTCCTATGTGGATGGTGATCTTCGCAAACGGTTTCATAGGTGCTTCGATGGGGATGCTTGTCTTCACAGCGGCGATAAAATCCATACCAGAAGATTACTACAGGGCAGCCCGTATCGATGGAGCGAGTTGGTTTATGGTGGTGAGGAGAATCACCCTTCCTCTGATAAAGTGGCATCTTCTCTTCGTGACTGCATACCAGACACTTTCCCTTCTTGCCTCTTTTGAATACATACTCATCATCACGGACGGTGGACCCGTTTACAGAACAGAGGTGTGGGCACTCTACACGTACCACAACGCCTTTTCACACTTCAGATTCGGCTACGGTGCAGCCCTTTCGATCATCCTCGTTATCATAGGTGTGGTTTCTGCTCTTGTCTACATGAAGTTCTTCGGTTTTGAATCTCTCATGGAAAAACCGAAGGTCGAGGTGGAATGATGAAACTCTCGTTCTGGCAAAAAAATTCGGAAAAAATCAGAAATTTTGTGATAATCCTCGTGCTTTTTCTCATAACCTCACCGATTCTGGTGGGGTACGTCTGGCTCATTCTGAGATCTTTCAGCGAGGATCTGGTGAACGGCTTTGTCCCCACGAAGCTCACCCTGAAAAACTGGAGATTCCTCTGGCAGGAGATCAAGGGATATCCGAACATCTGGCAAACCACGCTGAACACCGCTCTGCTAGCACTCGGTGTGATGGGAATTGAGGTGTTGATCACAAGCCTTGGTGGGTATGCACTCTCAAGGTACGATTTTCCTGGAAGGTCCTCTATGATGAAGTTCATTCTTGCACTTCATGCTTTTCCGGCAATATCTCTCATGACAGCTGTGTTTTACCTCCTCTGGACGCTTAGACTGCTGGATACCCTCTGGGGAGTGATACTCCTCAAAGCCTCTCTGGAAGTGCCGTGGGGCACCTGGATCATGAAGGGGTTTTACGATGGTATTCCCTGGGAACTCGAGTGGGCAGGTCTTGTTGATGGCTACAGCAGATTCGAGGTGTGGAGAAAGATTCTTCTTCCACTTGTAAAACCAGGGATCGCCGTTACGGCCATCTTTGCTTTCCTTTCCGGATGGTCTGAATTTGTTTTTGTGAACACCTTCATCTTCTCGCAGAACCTGTGGACGCTCTCAAAGTACGTGAAGGGATTCATCGGAGACTACAGATTCGCAGACTACGGGCTTGTGACCGCCGTGGGGTTGTTCTACATGATACCAACGATCATCTTCTTTTTCTTCGTCAGCAAACACATGATAAAACTGACCATCGGGGGAGTGAAGGGATAATGCCCAGCATCAAAGTTGTGAATTTGAAGAAGTATTTTGGGAAAGTGAAAGCGGTTGACGGTGTGAGTTTTGAAGTGAAGGATGGAGAGTTCGTTGCGTTGCTTGGCCCGTCTGGCTGTGGCAAAACCACCACTCTTCTGACGCTTGCCGGTATATACAGACCCACGTCTGGTGAGATATATTTCGATGATGTTTTGGTCAACGACGTTCCACCGAAATACAGAGAAGTGGGGATGGTTTTCCAGAATTATGCACTCTATCCTCACATGACCGTTTTTGAAAACATCGCCTTTCCCCTGAGAGCAAGAAAAATGCCAAAAGAGGAGATAGAAAAAAGAGTCGTTGAAATCGCTCGAAAACTCCTCATAGACAATCTTCTTGAAAGAAGACCTTCTCAACTCTCCGGTGGTCAACAGCAGAGGGTAGCACTTGCAAGGGCACTGGTGAAGCAACCGAAGGTACTCCTTTTCGATGAGCCTCTCTCGAATCTCGATGCGAATCTGAGGATGCTCATGAGGGCAGAGATCAAGCATCTTCAGCAGGAACTCGGTATTACCTCTGTCTATGTGACGCACGACCAGGCAGAGGCGATGACGATGGCGTCGAGAATAGCGGTCTTCAACCAGGGAAAGCTCGTTCAGTACGGAACACCAGATGAGATATACGAGAATCCGAGGAACATGTTCGTTGCCTCATTTATAGGTAATCCCCCGACGAATTTCCTGAAGGGTTTTTCTGTGGAGGTGGAAAAAGGACAGACCATCCTGAAAAGAGACGATGTGGTTTTGAAGATTCCAAAAGAGTTAGAAACGAACCTGAAAGAGGTGGTCGTTGGTATAAGACCGGAACACTGTGAAGTGGTTCATAACAAACAAGAGAACGCAATCCCTGGCACTGTTTATGTGGTCGAGCCCCTTGGGAGGGATATAATAGTGAACGTGCAAACTGACAGGGGAGAACTCGTGAAAGTGTTTGGAGACCCGGCGAAGATCCCCTCTGTTGGAGAAAAGGTGTTTCTTGTTCCGCACTTGGAGAAGATTCATCTTTTCAACCCGGAAACGGAGGAGACGATCTTATAAAAAAGAAGGTGCAGGGGATGGTAAAAGGTATAGGAACGAACGTCGATACAAGGAGAGTGAACGGATCGATAAAGAGACTGGTGAGTGAACTGGAGTTTTTCAAAAACATTGGATTCGATTACGTGGAAATTCCCGCTGCCGGGCTCGACGTGATAGCAAGAGGGCGCATCATAAAGAAAAGGCTTGAGAGGGTAAAAGAGATACTCTCCAATTACAACTTCAGGTATACGGTGCACGCACCGGACGTGATAAATCTCAAGAGAAAGACAAATCCCTGGCATTACAAAGTGATGGAAGCGGTTATAGAGTTTGCCGGAGAGATAAACGCTGAAGTCATCGTTTATCATTACAACGAAGTGGACCATTCCATCGACGTCCCAGAGAGAATACAGCGTCGAGCGGAGATCCTGGCCCTTCGAGATCTTGCAGATCTGGCGAAGGAAAAGGGCATTGTTATCGGTATAGAGAACGTCCAGCATCCTGTCTCTGAAGTTCTGGAACTGGTGAAGCAGGTGAATCATCCGAACGTGAAACTCACCATAGACATCGGACACCTGTTCATACTCACAAGCTATCGGGGCCTTAACTTCTATGAGGAGTTGAAAAAGGGTCTGCCTTACGCTGTGGAACTCCACGTCAGTGACAATTTCGGTGAGTCTCCCCAAACGTACCAGCAAATACCCGATGTTGAAGCCTTCAGGTTCGTGTACGGAATAGGGGATCTCCACCTTCCCATCGGGGAAGGAGATATCCCCTACAACAGAGTTCTTAAGATAATAAGAGAATCCGATTTTAGCGGGATCGTTATTCTGGAGATAAACTCCATGGACAGGTTCGCAGACGAGTACGCGGACTCTCTCAACCTTCTGAGAAGACGTCTCATCCTGGCAGCAAACAACAGCAAGACGAAAAAAAGAAGAAGGGTCAAGTGAGGTTTTTCCTCATTTTTCCGTATCTGTCCGCTGTTTTCAGAGCAAAGAACACGTCTTCTGGTGTTACAGGACGGGGTTCGTTGTGTATTGTTTCGTTCTTGTCGCAGGCCTTTTCTGCCACTTTCATCAGATCCTCGTCCGAAACATCATCGAGCCCTATATCTGCCAGGGTTGTGGGTAGTCCCACTTCCTCACAGAAGGAGTAGACCTCCTCGATAATCTCTCTAGGCTTGTCTGTCAAAAACAGCGACGCGAGAACTCCTATGGCGACCTTCTCTCCGTGTAGATACTTGTGGGTGTTTTCTAAGATGGTGAGACCGTTGTGTATGGCGTGGGCAGCTGCCAGTCCGCCACTTTCAAATCCCAGTCCGCTCAACAGTGTGTTTGCCTCGACGATTCTTTCAAGGGCCGGTGTGACTGCCTTTTCTTCCACCGATCTCTTTGCAAGAACACCGTACTCAAGGAGCGTTTCGTAGCAGAGCCTTGCCAATGTGTAAGCGGTCATCGAACCGATCCTTCCTGTCATGTTCGGTGCGTGCTTTTGCTTGCACGATTCTGCCTCAAACCATGTGGCAAGGGCATCTCCCATTCCGGCAACGAGAAATCTCGCGGGGGCTTTTGCTACGATCTTGGTGTCGACAAGAACGACATCTGGATTTTTTGGCAAGAACAGGTATCTTTTGAACTCTCCACTTGGCGTATAAATCACGGAAAGAGCGCTGCATGGAGCATCTGTAGAGGCAATGGTTGGAACTATCACAACGGGTCTTTTCAACTCATAGGCGACCGCTTTGGCAGTATCGAGAGTTTTTCCACCACCTATACCCACTACCACGTCTGTTTCCCCTTCTGCAAGACCTGAAAGTCTTTCTATCTCTTCGTCTGAACACTCTCCGCCGAAGATCTGTTTGTTCACCCTGACCTTTGTGAAAGTACCAAAAAAACCATCTCCCAGGACGTTTTTGTCCACAAAATCGTCGATCACCACGAACGCCCTTTCTCCAAAACGGGAAAGTTCTTCTTCCAGGATGTTGATCGCACCTGCTCCTTGAACGTATCTACCCGGGAATATGGTGGTTGTGATCATCACATCACCTCCCGGTTCCATTTTAAACCCTACATGTTACGTATTTCACAATGTGGGGAAAATTTTTCGGAAAGATCAACCGAAGATCTTTTCGAGCAAAACTGCCCAGATGGGAAGGGTGAATATGGCAAAGAAAGTGGTGAGGGTAACACCGTAACCCACTGTTTCGCTGTCTCCGCCCAGGGCGGAGGTAAGAACAACTGCGTTTACCGCGGCGGGCATGGCCGTTTCAAGGACGAACACCTTCGCGGTGAGCCCCTCAAGTCCATAAACCATTGCAAAGATCAGTGCAAGAAGTGGTGCAAGAAAGAGTTTGTTCACAACGATGATTCCTCCTACCCTTGAAAGATGTCTGCTCAGTTTCAATCTGGATACGGACATTCCCACGTAAAGAAGAAGATACGGTATGGCAGATTGTTTCAGCATGAGTACAGCATCTACGATCCACTCTGGAAGTTCTCTATAACTCCATCCCATCTTTCCTGTGAGAAATCCAGCAAGCAGGGCGTATATGTAAGGAAGTTTAAAAAGATTTTTGACATTTACTTTTTCTCCCAGAAACATAGGAAGAACAGCAGAGAACATGATGATGTTTAAAGTAGCGTAGACCACTCCCAAAGAGAGTGCTTTCTCCCCCCACAGCGAAAGAAGGATAGGATATCCCAGATATCCTACGTTTGCAGTCACGGCGGTGATGTGAATCACTTCTTTTTTTTCTTTAAAGAGTCTGGAGTAGAGATAGAAAACAACAAAAATTATGGCCACTCCAAGGCCAAATTCTCCAAGGGTTGAAAGACTGGGAGTGTACTCGTTTATGAAAGTAAACGTCACCGTTGGCACCATCACCCAGATTGCAACCTTTGAGGCAAGTCCCATGACCTCTCTAGAAAAAACCTTCCCCACTGTGTAACCGATGAGGATGATTAGAAAGGAGGGAATTATGGCAGTGAACGTCGTATAGAGCATTTCTTTTCCTCCTTTAGATCTGAACGATCCGTCCCGTGTCTGCTGAAAGTCTTGCTTTCAGGGCAACTTCAGTGGTGAAAATTGAATCTTCTGGTGTCACCATACACTTTCCCTGACCACGTATTTCTTTCAGGAAATCCCTGAAGATCTGTCCTTCTTCCACCAGAGGAACTTCCCTGTGGCCTTTATCGTCGGTCAGGAAAACTCTTTCGTGGATAACTTCGACAATTCCATCGGTTCCCACTATTCTCATTCTATCGTCGTCGTGGGTGGGAGCCCCCTGGGGTCTGAGATAATCTATAGTGAGTGAGGCAAAAATCTCGTCTTCCAGTGTGAAGTGACAGAGTGCGGTGGTTTCCAGTTCCCCGTGGTCCAGGTTATGGCGGCGTGAATGGGTGGCATAGACGGAAAGGAACCTTTTTCCAACGATCCAGTGTATCCAATCGATCGCGTGTATCCCAACCCAGGGAATCGTACCACCGAAGGTTTCTCTTTTTTTGTAAAAGTCCGGTCTTTTGCCCAGTTTATAGGATTTCTGCGTGTTCACAAGCCTTATCTCACCGATTGCACCCTCATCGACTAACCTCTTAGCGGTGAGAAAGTGAGATCTGTATCTGATACCGAACATGGCGACAAAAAAGACTCTGTTTTTCACTTTCCGGTATGTATTTTTGATTCTTTCAAGATCCTCAAAGGTTGTGGCTATGGGTTTTTCCACGAAAGAGTGGATATCCCTTTCAAGGGCTTCAAGAAGAATCTTTCCGTTCAGGGAAAAGACCGTGTTTATGACAAGGATGTCTGGTTTTTCCTCATCCAACATCCTTCTCCAGTCTTCGTACCTTTTCGGTGTGATGTTCATCTCGAGCAGAGCCTTTTCCAGTTTTGATATGTCCTCTTCCGGCGTTCCGGGGGAAATTCCTGTGATTTTACATCTCTCGTCCAATCCTTTCAGGACGTAGCCAAAATGACCGGAGGACCCCACGATACATATCTTCAGCATGTTATCTCTCCTTCAAGGCCTTCGAAATTCTCAAGTTTCACTTCTTCTCCACGTCTTGCCCAGGGAAGGCCAAGTTCTGAGAAGATTTTCTCCTTTCTGTACGCTTCTTCCATCGCTTCTTTCAATCCTTCCACCCAGATCAGGGGTGGGTTGCCTTCAACTCTTTTCATTTCGTCCGGAAAATTCTGTATCTCTCTCATGGAGATGTGAGCTCCATTTATGGCGATCGTGTGGGCCATGGCCGACTCAAGAGTGCAGATGAATTCCTCTTTTCCTCTGGCAACCTCCACCGCGACCCAGAGTTTTCTCATGCTTCCGTGATCCGTGGGACCATAGACCTCTTTTTTTCCATCGTTGTAAACCACCAGAAGGCTTTCTTCGCTTTCTGGATACTCCGAATAATTACAAAGGACGCGTGCTTTTTCGAATCTGTACTCAAAGACCGGCCCCATACGTTCTTTCACCGCATGGGTTGCAAAGAAGAGAACCGGTGTGTCTTTCACCATCATCTTCAAAGCGCACGTATCGAAACTCTCTATATTGTTTGCCCTGTAAAGTTCTGCCACGATACTGTCTGGATAGGCACTGCTCTCCATCCTCTCACCCAGCAGAAAGAGCATGTTGTGAAGGAAATGGGCCGTGGCGTTTCCTGCCACGCTGTCCAGAACCCATCGGCCGTTCACTTTCATTCTCCCAGCCCAGGAATTTCTCCTGTAGTAAGCGGTGTCTCTTGGCCAGAGAACGATCGTTTTGAATAGAACTGGCCTTCCGAACTTGCCCGAGAGAATATCCTCCTTCAGTCTGAGAACTGCAGGATTGTAGGACCACTGGTAACCTATCGCAACGATCTTTTTGTATCTGTCTCTGCACTCGATCATTCTTTTAACTTCCTTCACCGTTGCTGCGGCCGGTTTTTCGCAGAGTACATGGCTGCCGTTTTTGACGGCAAGGCATGTCTGTTCACAATGGTAGTGTATGGGAGAAGATACAATGGCAAGATCCGCTGTGTGGTGCAGGTAGAACTCTTCAAGGGAGCTGTACATAGGAACGTTCAGGGAACGAAGTTCTTCATAGAACCTGCTGTTTTGAGGAAACGGATCGACTGCTCCCGCTATTCGAACCCCTTTTTCCTTTCCTTCCCTCAGGATGTGCTCGACGTATTTGTTCCCGTATCCCCCGATACCTGCAAGCACAACGGATATTTCTTTCATAGGTCTTTCCTCCTCATTTGAAGATCTCTCGTTTCATGAAACTGTTCCACACCGTCTCGAACCAGGTATCTTCTCTTGGTATCTCCTTTACTGCACTCCAGAAAAATTCACATTTTCCGTCCCTGTAGAGAACTCTCTGAATCTTTCTGTTGAAGGATTCATCTGCCAGACTGTATCTGAACATCTCCGGAAGGTTTGAAACCGGTAATTCTCCATTTGGATCGTAGACGATGTAAGATCCCCTGCTTCTTCCACCGGACTCTATGTAGTTTTCAACGGCGGAGATGTACACGTACTGGGTAAGAAGGATGTCGTATAGTCTGAAAGCGAAGGGAAGCTGTTTTATAGAGGAAATTTCTATCCTATCGGCCAGAGTGTTGAGGTCTTCCAGTGCCTCGTTCTTTCCCCTTCTTGCCTCTTCGAGAGACCTTACAATCCCCATGCTTCTCATAGAACGATCGCTTATCTCCTTGAGGATGAACGATATGTTCGACCTTCCGGTGATTCTTTTTGCGAAACGTTCACCCAGTTCGATCTTTTTGAGAATTTGCTCCCTTGCTTCTTCCAGGAATTCTTCCTCTTTCAGTGGATCGCCGGAATAGTTTTCCACCACGTACTGGGCGGCCCTTATTCCACCCACCTGTCCAGAGTTCAGGGCGCTTCCACCCGGTCTGTAAACACCGTGGGTTCCGTTCACTTCTCCCACCGGGAAAAAGTGTTTCAGATTGCTTTCCCACCAGATGTTTCCATGAAGGCCTCCATTGTTGTGCTGAGCACACACTCCGATTTCCAGATAATCCTTCCTCAGATCTATTCCATGTTGTAGATAGATCTCTATGGCCGGTCTGTTCATTTTCTCAAGTCTATCTATAGGACGTCCAAAGAGCGCTCCCGAGTTCTTCAGATACTCGTACGCCTCTTTTCCTAGAAGAGAGAAATCCAGTTCACCGTTTTTGCTTCCCCAACTTGGATTTCTCGTGAAGTCGAGCCAGACCCTTCTTCCTTTGATCACCGTTTCGTAGAAAACGAGGATATCTATCAGGGAAGAGCCATAGTTTTTCACTTTTCTTACATCGAACGGCCATTGATAACCCTTCAGAAAGATGGCTGTGAGCATCGTTGAAGGATCAGGAAAGTACTCTTCCAGGAACTCCTTCTCATCGTTTCCGTTCTCGTCCGTGGAGACGTACCTTGGGATGACCTGCTGGTACGTACCGGAGAGGTTCCATCTGAACTTTCTGGAAGCAATCCCAAACTGCCATTCCGTGAGGTTCTTTCCCCAGACACCCGCTTCCAGGGCAATACCTGTGGCACCGAAATGAACGGGGGGATAGACCGAGTGGGAGTAGAACATCCCGGCAGGTCCACCTGTAGCGTAAATCACGTTTTTCGCGTTGAAGAGAACGTATCTTTTTTTTGGATCGTTGATGTTTTTCAGATCGAGAGCGATCAAACCGATCGCTTTTTCTTTGTTTTTATCGGTTAGAACACCTATTACCTGGTATCCTTCGAAGATTCTGATGCCTTTTCTTCTGACCTCTTCGAGGAGTCTTTCACACATGTAGTAGGAAGTCAAAGGACCGGCGGAAGTGGCACGCTGCTTGGGATCGTGGTCTGTTTTGTACCCTACATACTCTCCGTACCTTGAGTGTGGAAATGGCACACCGATCTCCACGAGTCTGAAAAAGGCACGCGTAGAGAGGGCAGCCTCGACGAGGGCAATGTCTCCGTCCATACTTCCACCGTTGAAGAGCGTTTCTGCAAGATCGTATACAGAATCCGGTGTGTCTCCTGCGAGAGTGAGTTTGTAGTACGTTTGCTTGTCAGAGCCGGTGTTTCTGGAGGTTCCCCATTTGAGGTTTTCGGTCACAAGGGCCACATCTTTTTGCCCGAATGAAAACACCCTATCTGCTGCGTTCAAGCCAGCAGCACCAGATCCCACCACAACTGTGTTGAGCGAGAAAACTCTTATGGTGTGGCCGTTCAACTTCACGGTGGATTCTCTCATTTTTTCTGGCTCTCCTCCATCTTTTTGTATATGGGAAGGTAAACTTCACCGTCTCTTATTACACACCCACAGCTTTCTCCTGCAGCCTTCAGCTCTGCACATTTGTTGCAGGTGATACAGACTCTCTTTGGATCGAGACTTCCTTTGAAAAGGATATCTTTCGGATAGTCTGGGTATGCGAAAGTCATCCTTCCGAATCCCACGAAGTCGCACCAGTTGTTTTTCAAAGCACCGGCCGCAACGTACGGTGCGAACTGCCTGAACCAGGTAAAACCACTGGCCACAACAAGTGTTTTCGAAAGATTTTCCTTTGCCAGTTTCGCAAGATTCAAAAGGCGCATTGCTCCAGTGATGGGATGTTCAGGAGGATTGTACTTTCCCATCTCGTCGTAAGGTCTGTTTATATGGGGCTTCAGATACGGCGTGGAAGCCGTCACGTTGATGATCTTCACTCCGAGTTCTTCCAGTTCTTTTAGGAGCCTTTTTGGTTCGGTGAAGTCGAGCGATCCCTCTTCGTTCGATCCCCATCCGTAGGGATAAGGTATAAAATCGGAGAGATTCAATCTCACAGTTATGTCGATCTCAACTTCTTCTCTCACCAGTTTGATAATATCTTTCAAAAGCCTTGTCCTGTTCTCGTAAGAGCCACCGTATTTTCCTCCTCTTGTGTGAGCCGCCAGAAGCTCAGAAAGAAGGTATCTGTGACATGCCTTTATATCTACTGCATCAAAACCGGCTCTCTCTGCAAGCTTTGCAGCCTTTAGATAATCGTATTTCAGATTTTCCAGTTCTTCATCGGACATGATCGGAAAATCCTCTGTTATGCCGTACTTTTCATCCAGGAACCTGTCGTGGAAGAGAATCTTTCTGTTCTTTCCAAACCTTCCAGGATGAGTGAGCTGTGCCACAACATAGGGTTCAAAACCGTTCGCTTTCAAAGAAACGTCTTTGATTTCCGCTACAAAACTTTTGAAAGCACCAATAGTCTCATTAATCAACATTAGCTGCTTTTCGTTTCCCCTCACTTCCCTGGAGATAGCGATGGCTTCAACCCAGATGATTCCAGCTCCGCCTTCGGCGAGCCTTCTGTAGCGTCTCAGGGTGAGAGGACCGGGCGTTCCATCGATCTGGGCGTCGTTTCCTTCCATGGGCTGATCGACGAACCTGTTCGAAATTGTCTCTGAGCCAAGATCAACAGGTCGTTTAAAAACACCGAAATCATCCGAAAAGGGAATATCGATACCAAGGGTGATCGCTTCCCATCGCATTTCATCCAGTGTTTTGTATTTGAACCTCTTTTTCACGGTGTCCACCTCACACTTTGAACTTTTTAACGAGCAAGGAGAGGTGTTCGGAGAGTTCAGAAAGTCTCTCTGCCGCCTCACTCACCCTAGCAGAGGAGGTGGTCTGGTTTTCTATGAGGGACTCCATTCTTGAGAGACTCTCCACGACACCTTCCACCACCTTGGTGACGTTGTCCATCGCACTTGCCATCTCCTCTGCTGCAGCCCCCTGCTCCTGAGCTGTTGCTGCCGTGTTCTCTATCATGCTGTTGATCTCTTCTATCCTTCCAAGGATCTCTTTGAACCTCTTTGTGATCTCTTCCCCCTTCACCGCTATCTCGTCCACACTCTCAAAGACCTCTTTCGACCCTTCTTCCACGTGCCCTATCGTCCCCCTCAGACTGCTCAGCATCTTCGCTATGTCTTCTGTCGCTTTCTGGCTCTCTTCTGCAAGTTTTCTGATCTCATCCGCAACCACTGCAAAGCCCCTTCCTGCCTCTCCTGCCCTTGCCGCCTCTATCGCTGCGTTCAGTGCAAGTAGATTCGTCTGCTCTGCTATCGAGCTGATCGTGTTCACTATCTCCCCTATGGTCTTGGCTGACTCCACAAGTTCCTTCAGGTAGTTTCTCTGTTTCTCTGTTGACCCTTTCAGTTTCTCTATGACACGGCTTACCCCTTCTACGCTCTCTGTTCCTTCTCTTGCTGCTTTCGTCACCGCTTCTGACCTTTCCGTCAGATCCTGGGTGATCTTCGAGATGTTCTGTGCACTCGCCGCTACTTCTTCTACTCCACTTGTCACTTCTGTGAGTGCACTGCTCATGTTGTTCGCCTCATCCAGTATCCTCTTTGCCTCTTCGTGGAGGTTCTCTGCCGATCTGTGGCTCTCTTCTGAGAGGGCCTTTATCTCTTCTGATGCCCTGCTCAACTCGTTTGATGCCTCTATGATGTTTTTGATCATCTCTTTCAGTGAGGATACTGCTTCTTTCAGGCTCTGTTCTACCTGTGTCAGCTCGTCTTTTCCTTTCGCCTCAAATTCTACCGTCAGGTCCCCTTCTCCAAATCTCTTCACTCTTTCTACCTGCTCTTTCATCCTTCTCACTACAGGCATCATCGAGAAGAACAACACCCCAAAGATCACGCCTCCAAATACCACGTACGTCACTATCGTTCCAAAGGTCGCTTTCCTTCCTTCTGAAAGAAGTTCGTTGAGGTATCCTGTCGAGAAGATGTAAAAGTCGTATCCTGGCACTTTCGCCCATACGGTGTATTTCTTTTCTCCGTTTTCTTCGTACTCCACGTACCTTTCTCCTCCACTCTTTGCTTCACTGAAAGCTTTCTCAAATCCCCCAAGTTCTTTCACGTCTTTCATGAAGTTTTTCATGTCTTTGTGTATCAATACTTTCCCATCACCGGATACCAGTATGCCGTAGCCGCTTTTGCTCGCTTTCCCCTCTTCTACTACGGTTTTCCAGAGATCTCCTGTTTTCGAGAGATTTACACCAAAACCCACGATACCTGTTCTTGTGTTCATTGTTTCTATGGGAACCACTACAACCAGAACGGGTGTTCCCTGGAACGTTTCTGGTATAAAAGCAATATCTTTACCCTCAACGGCTTTTATGTACTTTTCGTACTTGGAAAAATCCTCTCGATTAACCAGATTTCCATCTGTCAGAGCTGCGCTTTTGTTGAAGGACAGCGCAGAGAATGCAAAGGAAAAAGTGCTTTTTTCTTTCCCAACGGTTGGTTTTAGCTGATTCGTAATCATATATGCTTCGAAAAACTGTGAACCAAGATAAGCAGCCGCGGATCGTGCAACACTCGACACGTTGTTTAATTTCTCTGAAACAAACTTTGACAAGGCGCTAGTTTGATTTTCTACATTGACTCTAACAGAGTTGATTATCGAGCCGGATACGTCTCTGTAAATGAGAAAAAAACTGATAAGAAGTCCCAGTGTTACGACTACAATCAAAAACAGCACTTTTGCTTTGAGAGACATGTTTTTCATCTCCCTCCAAAATTTTCATAATCAGTACTTCAAACCACCTGTCATTATACCTCTCATGAAAAGTCTTTGGAAGAGGAGGAAGATAATCAAGGTGGGAATAATAGTCAAAGTGGAGAAGGCAAGGATGGTGTTCCATTCTGCTCCTCCATATTCTTCCTGTATCGTAGCAAGTGCCAACTGTAAAGTGTACAAATTTCTTCTATTAACAACCAGAAGTGGCAGAACAAAATCGTTCCATCTCCATGTGAAGGAAAAAATGGAAAGAGCGGCTACCAGAGGTTTCGAAAGCGGAAAAACAATCCTCCAGAAGATTTGCCATTCGTTTGCTCCATCTATCTTCGCACTCTCCAGGAGTTCGTCGGGTATATCTTTCATATATTGAACAGCCATGAACATACCAGTTGGAGTGTAAACAGCTGGAATGATCAGTCCCCAGAGACTGTTTATCAAACCCAGACTTCTGATCACAACGAACAGGGGAACCATTATCACCTGGGCACTCACGAACATGGTCATTGTGAAGAGGCGGTTCACAGGTCTGTTACCCCAGAAAGTTCCCTTCGCAAGCCCGTATCCGGTCATCACACAAACTAGAACGGTGATAACTGTTGCTACAGTGGCGACAAACAAAGTATTTCTCAAATAAGTCAGGAGATCGTAATCTTTCACAACGTTAATGTAACCCTCGAGGGAAGGATTCTTGGGAAAAATGGTAGGTGGGTAGCTATAAATCTCCCCCAGTGGTTTGAAGGATGAAACAACAGCGTAGAATACAGGAAGCATGAACACCACCAGCATGAACACTATGAAAGTCCATTTTATGATATTCGCAATCATCTTCGTCCCTCCTGACTATGATCTTGATTCCCTGAGTTTGAGAGTAATCATCGCTACAGCGAACGCAATGAGGAAATACACTATGGAAGCAGCGTAAGAATATCCTATCCTGAATTGTGTAAATGCAGTCTGATATATGTAAAGGGGAATTATGGTTGTTGCGTATCCGGGTCCTCCTGTGGTAAGCACATACACCCCCGCAAAACTTCTGAGTGTATGGGCAATCGCCGTCATTAGGACCAAAAGATTTGTATTGCTCATGGTGGGAAATACCACATACCAGAATCTCTGCCATCTGTTTGCACCGTCTATCATGGCAGCTTCAATGTAATCTTGGGGAACGTTTTGAAGGCCAGTGATGAACATAACCATCAAAAGCCCTGTCATACCCCAAGTTCGCAACAAGGCAATTGAAAACAGAGCAGGAAAGGGTTTTATCAACCAGGGTACAGGCGAAAGACCTATTGTTCTCAGGATATGATTCAACAGTCCTATGTCGTAGGATAAGAGCCATTTCCACATGGTTGTACCTGCAACAGCAGGCATCATGTATGGCCAGTAGAAAAAGGCACGAAGTATCTTGGAAGAAGTGTTCTCTTTGTACAGACACAAAGCAAGGGCAAGTGATACAAAGAATTGCATGGGAACTGCCAGAAGAAGGAGTTTTATAGAAACCCATACAGAATTCCAGAACCACCTGTCACGAAGAAGCATTTTGAAATTTTCCAGGCCAACAAATCTGGGAGGGCTCAAAAGATTCCACTTGAAAAAGCCCATCACGAAAACACTGGCAACAGGTATGGCGACAAATATTATAAGGAATATCAATCCCGGTAACACGAATACAAATCTTGTCCTAACAAGGTTTCGGAGCATCTACACTCCTCCTTCGTTTTCTCATTATCATCTTCTTTTTTAATGGCGGGGGATACCCCCCGCCATGAAGTTTTACTTTTTAATACCCAACTCTTCGATTATCCTTTCGTATTCTGCCCTGATGTTCTTCAGAGCTGTTTGGAGATCCTGTTGGCCAGCTATTACCAGGGATATTTGTTTCCTCAGAGGATCGTACAACTTGCTCCAAACGGGATTAGCCCTGACTGTTACAATCCATTCAGGAGCGTTTGCAGCCAAGTATCCAAACACTTCCTGAACATGTTCCATTATTGGTACACCGTAGTCCACTTTGTGACCTTTGTAAGCAGAGAGATGCAAAGTTGTCTTCAGATAAATGTCGTATCCTTTACCCTTCCAGCCAGCCCAGAGAGCGAATTTTGCTGCTTCTTCTTCCTTTTTCTTATCTCCCGTCTTGAAGGCGCCGAAGAATCTTCCACCCTCAACTCCGAAACAATATACATCTTTCGGAAGGTACGCGGGTTCGAATCTTTTACCACTACTCTCAGCAGCATCAAGTGCATCAGCAGTCTCCCAGCTGCCAGCCCAGTAAACAGCTGTGACTCCTCCGTAGAAATCGTTGTCAGCAGATTGACCACTGATCCATTCGGCGGGGACACAGAGGTTTTCTTTGAAGAGGTTAACGAAGTCTTCAAGGGCCTTGATAGCTTTGGGATCCTTATCGAGAACGAGATTCAAGTTTTCATCCAGAACCTTAGCTCCTCTAATTGCTAGATAGTTGGCTATTCTCTCTGCCGAGTACTGGATGGACATAGCGTAGGGCAGATTGTTCGCTTCTTTCACCCTTCTCAGAACGTCAACGAACTCTTCCCACGTCCATGGTTCTTTTCTGCCACCAAACGGTGGGAATGGTATTCCTGCTTTTTCAAAGTAGTCAACGTTTACCCAGAGCCCTTGTACAGTGAAGTGAAGAGGAACATACTTGATTTTACCATTTTCATCTTTGATGTAAGGCTTTACAACATCGTAGAAAGCATCTTCGAACTCTTCTGGTGTGATGCCGAGATATTTCTCAATGTAGGGATCCAGATCGATGAGGTATTCCCTGAGAGCAGGTGCAAATGGGTATGTGATGGTCATCAAGTCAGGTACATCACCACTCATGACAGCGAGTGAAATCTTTTGCATGTAGGACGAGTAGGAAATATCGATGATTTCAAAATCAACATCGGGGTGTAGTTTTTTGTACTCAGCGACAAGTGCTTCCAGTCCTCTCCTCTCTGTTCCACCACCACAGTAGATGGTAAGTTTCACAGCACTGACCAGTGCAGGTACTAAAAGAAGAGCGATCAGGAAAACAACTACAAACTTCCGCATAACTCTCCCCTCCTAACATAGGATTTTGATGTCTGATGCTTCAAGAAGATTTTATCATCATGTTTTCATCCATGTCAAGTTCGATTAACTTAGAATACAGTCAATTATGAGGAATTAAGAACAATTATAGGTGATTATTGAGCGTGTTCTTTCGAAACCAAATATTGACTTGAGCGGAAAAAATGTAGTAACATTACAGACGTGTATATTTGAAACATCAAATATCTAAAGAGGAGGGATGTCCATGAAGGTTGTTCGGACTGTTTCACTGGTGATGTTTCTTATCATCGCGGTAGCGCTTTTTGGATCCGTAAAGGCCTCTCTCAGCGACAAACCGGTAGGATTTGCATCTGTTCCGACACCGGATTTGCCGGAGGGTACAGTTGGTGGATTGGGTGGAAAAGTGGTTCTTGTAAGCACGCCTGAAGATCTGGAAACTTACGCGGCAACGGAAGGAAAGTATATCATACTTGTGAACGGAACGCTTGTTTTTGAACCAAAAAAAGAGATAAACATCACATCTGACAAGACGATTGTAGGACTTGGCGAAGCAAAACTTATTGGAGTGGGATTCTACATAAAAGGGCAGAAAAACATTGTAATTAGAAATCTGCACTTTGAAGGATTCTACATGGAAGACGATCCACGAGGCAAGAAGTATGACTTCGATTACATCTGTATTGACAACTCTCACCACGTCTGGATCGATCACTGTACTTTCGTGAATGGAAACGATGGAGCCGTAGATATCAAGAAGTTTTCGAACTACATAACAGTTTCCTGGAACAAATTCGTGGATCACGACAAGGTATCGCTCGTTGGCTCTTCTGACAAAGAAGATTCGGAACAGGCCAGCCAGGCCTACAAAGTCACCTATCACCACAACTACTTCAAAAACTGCATTCAGAGAATGCCAAGAATCAGATTTGGAATGGCGCATGTGTTCAACAACTTCTACAGCATGGGATTGAGAACGGGTGTTTCCGGAAATGTCTTTCCCATTTATGGCGTGGCTTCAGCGATGGGAGCAAAAGTTCACGTTGAGGGAAACTACTTCATGGGATACGGTGCTGTCATGGCAGAAGCCGGCATTGCGTTCCTTCCCACCAGAATCATGGGGCCTGTGGAAGGTTATCTGACACTGGGTGAGGGCGATGCGAAGAACAAGTTCTACTACTGCAAGGAACCTGAAACCCGTCCTGTTGAGGAAGGAAAGCCTGCTTTTGATCCTCACGAATACTACGACTACACACTCGATCCCGTCGATGATGTTCCAAAGATAGTAGTGGATGGTGCAGGAGCAGGCAAACTGATATTTGAGGAATTGGGTGTGGCGCGAGCAGAGTAAAAGATATCGAAGGTTCAGTCAGAAATTCTGGAGGGGGGAAATCCCCCTCTTTTAAGTACAGCAGTCTCAGAAGGAGGGATCTTTTTGGCTTCCATCGTATTTGTAGGTGCAGGGAGTGTGAGGTACACGATAAAGTTGGTAGGTGATCTGGCAAAGACAAAAGAGCTTTATGGGTCAAGACTGGTTTTGATGGACATCGACGAAGAGAGGCTGAAGGCAACCTTCACACTCGTGAAGAAGTACCTGAAGGAGTTGAAAGCAGAATACGAGGTAGAACAGACGACAAGCCTTGAGAAGGCACTTGAAGGGGCAGAGTTTGTCATCAACACAGCACTCTACAGGGCACCTGGACATGAAGACGGGTACGTGCACTACGAGATCATGAGGGAAGTAGGGGAAAGACATGGTTACTACAGGGGGATAGACAGCCAGGAGCTGAACATGGTATCGGACTACTACACTTTGAGCAACTACAACCATCTGAAGATGAGCCTCGATATAGCAAAAGCTGTGGAGGAAATATCCCCGGATGCGTGGATACTGCAGACGGCAAATCCCGTCTTTGAGATCACTCAACTTGTGAAGAGGCTGACGAAGGCGAAGATAGTGGGGTTCTGCCATGGATATGCACACGTGTTTCACCTTGCGAAGGTGCTTGGGGTAGAACCGGAAGAACTCGACTGGCAGGTGGCAGGGGTAAACCATGCGATATGGCTGAACAGGTTCAGGTGGAAGGGAGAGGACTTATATCCCAGGCTGGATGAGTGGATAGAGAAGAACGCGTCGAACTGGGAGCCGAAGAGTCCATGGGACGTGGACTTTTCACCTGCTGCGATAGACATGTACAGGTTTTACGGTATGTATCCGATAGGGGACACGGTGAGGAGTGGGACGTGGAAGTACCACTACGATCTTGAGACGAAGAAGAAGTGGTTCGGAAAGTATGGAGGAATAGACAACGAGGTAGAAAGGCCGAAGTTCTACGAGAGTTTGAGAAAGCAAAGAAAGAGGCTGATGGAACTTGCGAAAGAAGTGGAGAAAGATCCGACGATAGAGCTCACGAAGGTATGGCCTGAGGTGTTCACAACAGGAAGTGAAAGTGTAGAGCAGCACATACCTTTCATCAACGCCCTTGTGAACGGGAAGAAAGCAAGGCTGGTTTTGAACGTGGAGAACAGAGGGACGATAAAGGGGATACCGGACGATGTGGTTGTGGAGGTGCCGGTGATAGTGGACAAGGAAGGGATACATCCGGAGAAGATAGAGCCTGATCTTACGGAGAGGGTCAAGAAGTTCTATCTTCTTCCGAGGATTTTGAGGATGGAATGGGCACTTGAGGCGTTCATCAGTGGTGACAGGAGGGTTCTTGAGGAGATTCTCGTCAGAGATCCCAGAACAAAATCTTACGAACAGGTCGTCGCTGTCATCGATGATATCCTCAACCTGCCTTTTAACGAGGAAATGAGAAAACATTATCTTTGAATGTGTGGTAAACTACACCTGAAACATCAAACATCTTAGGGGAGAGTGATGGATTTGAAAGCACACGCCATGGTACTGGAACGTTTCAACCATCCCCTTGTCTACAGAGAGTTCGAGATAACTGAAATTCCACCCGGATCCGTCCTCGTTGAAATCCTCTCTGCAGGTGTATGTGGTTCGGATGTTCACATGTTCCATGGAGAGGATCCCAGAGTGCCACTTCCTATCATACTGGGACACGAAGGTGCAGGAAGGGTTGTTGAGGTGAACGGTGAAAAGAAAGACCTCAACGGAGAATCAGTAAAACCCGGTGATCTCATCGTGTGGAACAGAGGGATCACCTGTGGAGAGTGTTTCTGGTGTAAGGTATCAAAAGAGCCCTATCTGTGCCCAAACAGGAAGGTCTACGGGATAAACATGGGAAGTTCTGAATATCCTCACCTCAGAGGATGTTACAGCTCTCACATAGTACTCGATCCAAAGACGGATATTTTGAAGGTATCAGAAAAAGATGACCTCGATGTTTTAGCCATGGCGATGTGCTCCGGTGCGACTGCGTATCATGCCTTTGACGAGTATCCAGAGGCCTTTGCTGGAAAAACCGTTGTGATACAGGGTGCAGGGCCTCTGGGGTTGTTCGCTGTTGTCATAGCACGATCTCTCGGGGCAGAGAAAGTGGTGGTGATCGCTGGATCGCCGAACAGGTTGAAACTTGCAGAAGAGATCGGAGCGGACATCACGCTGAACAGAAGAGAAACGAGTGTTGAGGAGAGAAGAAAAATTGTCATGGACATCACCTACGGAAGAGGAGCAGACTTTGTTCTGGAGGCGACAGGAGACAGCAAAGCCCTTTTGGAAGGAACAGAACTTTTGAGAAGAGGAGGATACTACGCCATAGCAGGCGTTGCTGTTCCACAGGATCCTGTGCCGTTGAAGGTCTACGAATGGCTTGTTTTGAAAAATGCCACATTCAAGGGTGTGTGGGTGAGTGACACATCTCACTTTGTGAAGACGGTATCGATCGCTTCCAGAAACTACAACCTTCTTTCTAAGCTCATCACCCACAGACTTCCTCTGAAAGAGGCAAACAGAGCACTGGAACTCATGGAATCGAGGGAAGCATTGAAGGTAATACTCTATCCGGAGGGATGAAGATGCTGGAAAGGGCAAAGAGAGTTGAGGAAGAGATATTGAATAACGTGAAGGAACCAGAGATACCGGACCGAGTGGTTGAAATCACCGAGTTTGGAGCAATTGGTGATGGAAAGACTGACTGTACTGAGAGTTTCAGAAAAGCCATAGAATTTCTCTCAGAGCAGGGTGGAGGAAGACTCGTGGTTCCCTACGGGGTGTTTCTGACTGGGCCCATCCATTTGAAAAGCAACATAGAACTTCATGCTCTGGGGACGATAAAGTTCATCCCGGATCCGAAAAGATATCTTCCTGTTGTTCTAACCCGGTTTGAAGGAATTGAGCTGTACAACTATTCCCCACTGATCTATGCGCTGGACTGTGAAAACGTTGCGATCACCGGAAGTGGTGTGCTGGATGGTTCTGCGGACAACGAACACTGGTGGCCCTGGAAGGGAAAGAAAGAATTTGGCTGGAGAGAAGGAACACCCAGTCAACACGAGGATGTGAAAAAGTTAAAGGAGATGGCAGAAAAAGGAACTCCCGTTGAAGAAAGAGTCTTTGGCGAAGGACATTATCTGAGACCGAGTTTCATCCAGTTCTACAGGTGCAGAAACGTTCTGATGGAGGGTGTGAAGGTCGTCAACTCTCCCATGTGGTGCGTTCATCCGGTTCTTTCTGAGAATGTGATCATCAGAGGCATAGAGATTTCGAGCACGGGTCCGAACAACGATGGGATCGATCCTGAATCCTGCAGGTACGTGCTCATAGAGAACTGCAGGTTCGACACGGGAGACGATTCCGTGGTCATCAAGTCCGGAAGAGACGCAGATGGAAGGCGTATAAACGTCCCATCGGAGTACATCCTTGTTCGAAACAACATCGTACTGAGTCGGGCAAGCCATGGTGGTCTGGTCATAGGAAGCGAGATGTCCGGTGGTGTGAAAAACGTGGTGGCGAGAAACAACGTTTACATGAACGTGGAAAGAGCACTCAGATTGAAAACAAATTCCAGACGTGGCGGATACATGGAAAACATCTTTTTTGTTGATAACGTGGCGATAGACGTTTCGGAGGAAGTGATCAGGATAAACCTCAGGTACGACAACGAAGAGGGTGAATATCCTCCTGTTGTCAGAAACGTTTTTGTGAAGAATTTGAAGGCAACAGGTGGAAAGTACGCTATTCGTGTGGAAGGACTGGAGAACGATTTTGTAAAAGATGTTCTGATATCTGATACTATAATAGAGGGAGCAAAGATTTCTGTTCTTCTGGAATTCGGACAGATAGGCATGGAAAACGTAACCATAAACGGATCACGGTTCGAAAAACTCTATCTGGAAGGAAAGGCACTGTTGAAATAAGAAGTGGAGGTGGTACCTGTGAAATCCAGCATAGGTCTCATAGGTCTTGCGGTGATGGGACAGAATCTTGCCTTAAACATCGCAAGAAAAGGTTATAAAGTCTCTGTCTTCAACAGAACGGCACAGAAGACAGAAGAGTTCGTGAAAAATCGTGTGAAAGACGAAGAAATAGAACCTCACTACGATATAAAAGATTTTGTAGAATCCCTTGAGAGACCAAGAAAGATCATTCTGATGGTGAAAGCAGGAAAACCTGTTGACGATACTATTTCCCAGCTTCTTCCCTATCTCGAACCGGGAGATCTGATCATAGACGGCGGGAATTCTCATTATCTGGACACAGAAAGACGCTTTAAAGACCTCACAGAGAGAGGGTTTCTCTTTCTTGGAATGGGAGTTTCGGGTGGTGAGTATGGAGCCCTCCATGGACCTTCTCTCATGCCTGGTGGAAGCAAAAAAGCATACAGCCTGGTCGAAGATATTCTCCTGAAGATCGCTGCAAAGACGGAAGATGGACCCTGCTGCACCTATGTTGGGGAAAGATCCGCCGGGCACTTTGTGAAAATGGTCCACAACGGGATAGAATACGCCATTATGCAATCGATAGCGGAAATCTATCACATCATGAGAGAAGTCCTGAACCTTTCTACCGATGAGATGTCCGATGTCTTCAAGGAGTGGAACTCTGGAGAACTCAATTCCTTCCTTGTAGAGATCACCTACAAGATCCTGAAAAGAAAAGACGAAGAGACGGGAAAACCGATGGTCGATGTGATACTGGACAGAGCAGAACAGAAGGGAACCGGAAAGTGGACTTCTCAGGCAGCCCTGGATCTTGGAATTCCCACTCCTTCCATAAACCTGGCCGTGGTTGAAAGGGTGATCTCCCACTTCAAAGAGGAAAGAACAAAACTTTCGAAACTGTATAATAAGAGAAGAAGCACTCTCCAGAAGAGTGAGGAGTTCTTGAAAGATCTAAAAGACTCACTCTTTTTTGTCATGTTCATGGCCTTTTCTCAGGGTATGTGGTTGATCTCAGAAGCGTCAAAGGAATTCAACTACAACGTGGATCTTTCTGAAGTACTCAGAATCTGGAAGGGAGGATGTATCATAAGAGCAAAGTTGATAGACACGCTGAGAAGATACATATCGGATGAAAATGCGCATTTGCTGGAGAGTGAAGAAGTGGTTTCTCTTTTGAAAGAACGAATTGGTTCTTTGAAGAATGTTTTGAAGGTGTCCATAGAAAACGAGATCCCCGTTCCTGTTTTGAGTTCTGCTTACAACTACTTCATGAGTCTGACAGAAGAAAGGCTCCCCGCAAACCTCATCCAGGCTCAAAGGGACTTCTTCGGAGCACACACGTTCGAGAGAGTGGATAGAGAAGGTGTGTTCCACATCAACTGGCAGGAAGGAGAGATAGAATGAAAAAGATCGAGGTAGACCTTGTGAGAACGAAGGTCTACAACCTCCTCAAAGAAATGATACTGAACCACGAGTTGAAACTGGGAGAAAAGCTCAACGTGAGAGAACTCTCTGAAAAACTGGGAATCAGTTTCACACCGGTGAGGGATGCACTCCTTCAACTTGCAACAGAAGGTCTTGTGAAAGTGGTACCAAGGGTGGGTTTCTTTGTTACCGATGTTGACGAGAGGTTCATAAGAGAGACGATAGAAACAAGGATAATGATGGAAGTTTTCTGCCTTGAGAACTACTTCGAGAGGATTGCTTCCTCTGAGGAACTCTTGAAGATAAAAGAAGAGATAGAAAACGTTGAAAGCAGTCTGAAAAGGGATCTGTTCGATGATGCCGACGAGAGACTCCACAAACTCTTCATCAAAGCCTCCGGAAACGATCTCATCATTTCCCTTTACGAAAAGATATGGGACCGCATCGATCTTGTGAGACACCTGAACGAAAGGTACATCGTCTCAAACAGAGAACACAAAGAACTCATAGAGAGTATCCTGCGTGGTGACAAAGAAGGTGCAGTTGAGAAACTGAAGGAGCATCTGAAAAACGTGGAGGAGGAGACGATAAGAAATCTGTACACGTACGGGAAGGGGTGAGGGTATGTCCTTGAAGGTGTTCAAAGATCATTTTGGAAGAGGATATGAAGTTTACGAAAGCTCCTATAGAAAAAAGGAAGGGTTTTCCTTCTTTCTTGTGAAAGGAGAAGAGGGGAAGGTACTGGTAATTTCGGGTGAAAAGGTACCGGAAGGTGTTTCGTTCTTCAAAAAGCATCAGATGGGTGGAAAGACGTTTTTCTTCTGCGAAAGGAACCATGAAAATCTGGAGATCCTGAGAAAATACTTTCCCGATCTGAAACCCACCCGAGTGGGATTGAAGGCGTCCTTTGGAACCGGTGACAGACTTGGAATCACAACACCTGCCCATGTCAGAGCACTGAGAGGTTCTGGTCTGTTTCCCGTTTTTGCTCAGCAGTCTGTGAGAGAGAATGAAAGAACGGGAAGAACCTGGAGGGATGTACTCGATGATGCAACCTGGGGAGTGTTCCAGGAAGGATACACAGAAGGATTTGGAGCGGACGCAGACCATGTGAAAAATCCTGAAGATCTTGTCGCAGCCGCAAAAGAAGGCTTTTCCATGTTCACGATCGATCCTTCAGACCACGTGAGAAACCTCTCAAAACTCAGTGAAAGAGAAAAGAACGAGATGTTCGAGGAAATACTGAAAAAAGAGCGAATCGACAGGATCTATCTTGGGAAAAAATACACCGTCCTCGGTGAAAGACTGGAGTTCGACGAGAAAAATTTGAGGGATGCTGCTCTGGTGTACTATGATGCGATCGCCCACGTGGATATGATGTATCAAATTTTGAAAGAGGAGATCTCGGACTTCGATTTCGAGGTTTCCGTTGACGAGACAGAAACACCCACCAGTCCACTGTTTCACATCTTCGTCGTGGAAGAACTCAGAAGACGGGGTGTGGAATTCACCAACCTCGCTTTGAGGTTCATCGGTGAGTGGGAAAAAGGTATCGATTACAAAGGAGACCTTGGGCTGTTCGAGAAAGAGATCAAGATGCACGCTGAAATTTCGAGGATGTTCGAAGGATACAAAATATCACTCCACTCTGGAAGCGACAAATTTTCCGTGTATCCTGCTTTTGCTTCCGCGACAGGAGGCCTTTTCCACGTGAAGACAGCCGGAACGAGTTATCTTGAGGCGGTGAAGGTCATATCCATGGTCAACCCGGAGCTCTTCCGGGAGATCTACAGGTGTGCTCTCGATCACTTTGAGGAAGACAGAAAGTCCTATCACATATCTGCGGATCTGTCGAAAGTTCCGGAAGTAGAGAAAGTGAAAGATGAAGATCTTCCAGGTCTTTTTGAAGACATCAACGTGAGACAGTTGATCCATGTCACCTATGGCTCTGTTCTGAAAGATGCATCTTTGAAAGAACGGCTGTTTGAGGCGCTTGAACAAAACGAGGAACTCTTTTACGAAACTGTGGCAAAACATATAAAAAGGCACGTGGATCTGCTGGAGGGGTGAAAGAGGTGTTCGATCTCAGGGGGAGGGTTGCCCTCGTAACCGGTGGCTCTCGTGGGCTGGGTTTTGGAATCGCTCAGGGGCTGGCAGAGGTTGGATGTTCAGTGGTCGTTGCAAGCAGAAATCTGGAGGAAGCATCAGAAGCGGCTCAAAAGTTGACAGAAAAATACGGCGTTGAAACGATGGCTTTCCGATGCGATGTTTCAAACTATGAGGAAGTGAAAAAACTTTTGGAAGCAGTGAAAGAGAAATTTGGAAAGCTCGATACGGTGGTCAACGCTGCGGGGATAAACAGAAGACATCCAGCGGAAGAATTTCCTCTCGATGAGTTCAGACAGGTGATAGAGGTGAACCTTTTTGGAACTTACTACGTGTGTAGGGAGGCATTTCGTCTTCTCAGGAAATCAGATAATCCCTCGATCATAAACATCGGTTCTCTCACCGTTGAAGAAGTCACGATGCCAAACATCGCTGCGTACGCTGCTTCGAAGGGAGGAGTTGCCTCTTTGACAAAAGCCCTTGCAAAAGAATGGGGAAAGTACGGCATCCGGGTGAACGCCATCGCCCCTGGCTGGTACAGAACAAAGATGACAGAAGCGGTCTTCAGCGATCCTGAGAAACTGGACTACATGCTGAAGAGAATTCCTCTCGGCAGAACGGGTGTTCCGGAAGATCTGAAAGGAGCGGCCGTTTTTCTTGCTTCTGAAGAGGCGCGGTATGTAACAGGACAGATCATCTTCGTGGACGGTGGATGGACCGCAAATTGAAGGAGTGAGAGCATGACGGTGTATCTGGAAGGAAATCCACTGACCGAGGAAAAGATAAAGGAAGGACTTGCAAAGCTTGTGAGCGACCTTGAAAGGGTGAAAAAGGTCCTGGTTGTTCACACGGATTATACCCGTGTGGATTTCACCCACCTGATCGCAAAAAATCTCTACAGACTGCTTCTGGAAAAAGGTATGGAGGAATTTCACACGCTCAACGCGAGTGGCACGCACAGGGCGATGAAGGTGGAAGAGTTCGAAAGAAAACTCGGTATCTCAAGGGACGAAAAAGGAGTGTTCTTCCACAACCACGAGTTCTTCAATCCAGAGGCCTTAACGCTTGTTGGAACGCTTCCTTCTGATTTTGTCTCCGAAATGACAGAAGGGGATCTGGAAGAGGAGATACCGATAAAGGTGAATAAACTGCTCTTTGGAGACTTCGATGCGATCTTTTTCATAAACGGTACCGTTCCTCATGAATCAACGGGCTTTTCGGGCGGGTTGAAGATCGTAATTCCCGGTATCGCCAGCACGGAGGTGGTGGATACCTTCCACTGGGCTGCGGTGCTCATGGGTATTCCAAAGCTCATAGGTACGGTGGACAATCCCGCACGGAAGATCATAAACAGAGCATCGGAGATGATCTTTCGAAAGATCAAAGCAAGATCCTTCACCCTGAACATGGTGTACGAGGAAGAGGAAGAGGTGATTCCAAGGGCTCTCTACATAGACGAAGGATTCGAGGGCTTTCTGAAAGCGTACGAAAAGGCGTGTGAACTCAGTTCTCAACTCCATGTTAAGTACATAGACCGCCCCCTCAAAAGAGCTGTCCAGGTGATTGGAGAAGAATACGACGAGGTCTGGACCGCCGGAAAGGGTTCTTACAAACTCCAAAGGCCCGGTGTGATGGTAAAAGGTGGACAGATCATCATCTACGCACCTCATATAAAGAGATTTCACTCCAATCCTCAAATGGACAGATGGATCAGGGAGATAGGATATCACTGCAAAGACTACGTGAAGTGGTATCTGAAAAAGCACCCTGACTTCAACAAAAACGTTGCAGCGCATGTGATCAACGTGAGGGGAACTGGAACGTTCGATCCAGAAACGGGAAAGGAAGAGTTCGAGTTCGATGTGATTCTGGCGACCTCCATTCCCGAGGACGAGTGCAGAGCGGTGAACCTGGGCTACATGGACCCCTCGAAGATAAGAAAGGAAGATTTCATGGACGAGGATTCCCTCTGGATAGTGCCGGGAGGAAAGTATCTCTACGATCTGAGGGAGAGGAGAAGATGATAGCGGCCATAGACATTGGAACAGAGAGCGCTCGTCTCATGTTCAAAAGTAACGGTGAGTGGAAGGTTCTGAAGAAGTCCTACAGGATCTTTTTCCCATCTCCAGAGGCAGTGGAGCAGGACCCAAAAGAGATTCTGTCGGCCGTTTACGACCTCTTGAAGCAGATTCCAAAGGAAGGAGACGTTCTCTACGTTGGAATGAGTTCTGTTTTTCACAGTGTGGTTGGGCTCGATGAAGGTTTCAATCCGGTAACACCCCTTCTCAACTGGGCGGACAGAAGGTCCTATCGTGAAAAGGAAGAACTCGAAAAGAAATACGGAACCAGGTTCTTCTACGAAAGAACGGCCTGCCCGCTTCATCCGATGTACTGGCCTTCGAAGATTCTCTGGATGAAGAAGAACTCAGATTCAAAGAAGTTCTGTTCGATAAAAGCCTTCATAGTCAACAAACTGACAGGAGAGTTCGTAGAGGAGATTTCCCTTGCATCTGGAACCGGTATGATGAACATACATTCCCTTGAGTGGGACGATGAGATCCTCGGGATCGTGGGAGTGAAGAAAGAAAACCTGCCAGAACTCAAGTCACCTTACGCTCAGTTGAAAGCGAAAGAAGAAGTAGCGAAAGAACTTGGTTTCAGAGAGGTCTATCTGGTCCTCGGCGGTGGAGACGGGGTGATGACGAATGTTGGACTGAACGCTATGGATCCGGATTCTGCCACCGTAACGATCGGAACAAGTGGTGCGTTCCGTGTGGTTCTGGACAGACCCGTGATAGATCGGGAAGGTATCTCCACATGGTGCTATCTGATCGATGAGAAAAACTACGTTCTTGGTGGTGCGATAAACAACGGTGGAATCGTGCTGATGTGGCTGAAAGATGTTATGAAGTTCGACAGTTACGACGAGATCATAGAGGAGGCAAAGAAGTCTTCAATCGGGGCAAACGGTCTTGTTTTCCTTCCCTTCCTAAACGGTGAAAGGGCACCTCACTGGAGAGAAAGGTACAGGGGTGTTCTGGTGGGACTTGCTTCATCTCACAGAAGAAGCGATATCGCCAGGGCGGCGCTTGAAGGAATCTGTTTCAGAATAAAAGACATATACAACGCGGTAAAAAAAGTGGGGAATGTGGATCCTGTTCGGATCGTTGCAACGGGAGGCTTCACCAGTTCGCCTTACTGGGTTCAGCTCCTTGCGGATGTTCTGGGAAAAGATATCACGGTCACAAACGTGGAGAATCCTTCCGCCTTCGGTGCCTACGTGATGGCCCTGAAATCTCTAGGAGAGAGCGTAGAAGAATTCCTTGAAAAGGAAGTCCGTGTGGAGCAGGTTTTTCGCTGCGATCCTGAAAGAAACGAAAAATACGAACAACTCTACGATGATTACAGATTTCTCTACGAAAAACTGGTGGACTATTTCTACAGGGAGTAACCAAGACCGGTCATCTTCTTCAGATCCAGTTTTTTTGCTATTTCGTCGATCGGAACGTTCTTTTCCCGAGAGAGAATTTCCAGAGTCTTTCCGATATCCCAGTTTGCCCTCTTCACCGCTTCTGAGACGGCCTCGTAACCGAACATCTTTATCAGCGGTGTGAGGTTCGACACAGAACGTGAGAGATGTTCCTCACACCGCTTTTCGTTTGCCTTTATGTTCACCACGTATTCCGTCAGGGAGCGACAGGCGTTTGTGAGAAGTGTGAGGGACTTGAGTGTGAGATGGACTATGAGTGGGGCGAACTGGTTGAGTTCGAGGTTTCCGAGTGCACATGTGTGGTTCAGTATCGTGTCGTGACCGAAGACCATGTGGCAGAGCTGCATCACATACTCTGGAACAACCGGATTCACCTTTCCCGGCATGATGGAACTTCCCGCCTGAACCGCCGGCAAAATGAGTTCACCTATCGCCGTGTTTGGCCCACTTCCAAGGAGTCTGATATCGTTTGAGATCTTGTAGAGATTCACCGCAAGGGATTTTAAAAGACCGTGAACCTCCGCAAAGACATCCCAGTTTTGGGTTGCGTCTATGAGGTTTTCCGCCTTGGCGATCTTCACCTTCGTTACTTCTCTTACTTTTTCCACGATCTTCAAGATGTAATCTTTCGGTGCCCCAACTCCCGTTCCGATCGCTGTTCCCCCGATGTTCACGCTTCTTATTCTCTCTTCGACCTTGTGGAGCCTCCATCTGTCCCTTGCGAGGGCATCGGCGAAGGCACCGAACTCCTGTCCAAGCATGATCGGTGGGCCATCCATGAGCTGGGTTCTTCCCGGCTTTCTGATGGAGTAGAACTCCTTCTCTTTCTCCTGGATCTTCTCCTGAAGATTTATCACCGCTTCTATGAGTTTTCTCAGTTTCACAATGGTGGCGATCTTCGCACTCGTTGGAAAGGTGTCGTTCGTTGACTGGTGCAGGTTCACGTGATCTATGGGATCGACGAGGTATTCTCCTTTCTTTCCACCGAGTATCTCTGTTGCCCTGTTTGCTATCACCTCGTTTATGTTCATGTTTATCGACGTTCCAGCTCCACCCGAGAGGGGATCCACCAGAACGTGTTCTTTCAACGTTTCCCATTCATCGCATGCCTTTACAATGGCGTTTCCTATTCGCTCGTCCAGGTAGCCGAGTTCGGTGTTGAGAAGAGCGCAGGCTTTTTTCACCATGAAGTACGCCCAGATGAACGTCTCGTCGAGTCTTTCGCCAGTTGGCGGAAAGTTCATCAGGGCTCGCCTGGTGTGTATTCCATAGTAAGCGTCGTCTTCTATCTCCAGTTCTCCGAGATAGTCTCTTTCTTTTCTCAAACCCTCACTTCCTCCCTGAATGGACGAATCGCCCGCTCTAGCACACCGTGAAGGTAAGAGATGGTCACACCGTAGTTCGTCATCGGTATACCGAGTCTTTTTGCCATCCTCACCCTTCTCATCATCGCTGAGCGGTTCAGAACACATCCACCGCAGTGGATGATGAGTTTTGCGTTTTCTATTTCCTCAAGATCAGGAAAATCCTTTCCGGCTATGACCTTGAAGTTGAGCTGCGCTCCCGTGTGGTTCACGAGCCATCTTGGAATCTTCACCCTTCCGATGTCTTCGGTGAGGGGCCTGTGGGTGCAACCTTCCATGATCACGACCGTGTCGCCATCTCTCAACTCTTCTATCTTCTTCACACTCTCAACGAAGTAAGAAAGATCGCCACGGTAGCGTGATTCCACGATCGAGAAGGTGGTGAGTTCCACATCGTCGGGGATGTCGGAGACGACCTTCATCACGGCCTGAGAATCTGTGATCACAAGTTTCGGCTTCATTCCAATGTTCTCCATCACGTACCTGAGTTCTCTTTCCTTCACAACGAGTGCGATGGCTTCCCTGTCCAGAGTCTCTCTTATTGCGTGTACCTGTGGCATGATGAGCCTTCCCTTGGGTGCTCCAAGGTCTATGGGAACAACAAGAATCACAAGATCACCGCCATCTATCAGATCGCCAAGATAGGGAATCTCCTCGTCGTCCGGAAGGATCTCAGAGAGGACTTTCCCTATATCTTCAAAGCCTTCCTTTCGAAGTGCCGAGACAAGGAGCACCCTTGCTTCGTATCGATCCTCGTACAGTCTTTTCAGTTCCATGGCTTTTTCCTTCAGAACATCGATCTTGTTTATCACGACCACAAAAGGAATTTCCATCTCTTTGAAGAGATTTGCAACGTCGTCTTCGTAGGGAGTTGGTGCGCTGTCTGTCACGAGAATTCCACAATCTGCCCTGTAGAACACCCTCCTTGCCTTCTCTACCCTCAGTCTTCCAAGTTCTCCCACGTCGTCGAGTCCAGGGGTGTCCACGAGGGTGACGGGACCGATAGGATGAAGTTCCATGGATTTGTAGACGGGATCGGTCGTTGTTCCCGCATAATCGCTCACGATGGACACGTTCTGACCAACTAAGGCGTTCATGAAAGAGGATTTTCCAACGTTCCTTCTTCCCGCAACAACGATGTATCTTCTGAAACCGGCGTCCGGCAGTCTCACACTATCACCTCTATAAAGAAAAATCCCCTTCGCACAACCGAAGGGGTGTTCTCCCCCCCCTCGGTGTCGGATACCCTCCACCTCAGGTGGGATTGGGCTTTCCAAGTTAATTTTATCACAAATTAACCCTTCTGTTCCAGATACTCCCTGTATCCCATCTCTTCAAGTTTTTTTGCCTTTTCCAGAACTTCCTGTTTCATTTTCTCCTTGTACTCTTTCACCTTCTTTGCGATCTCCGGATACTTGATCCCCAGAATGGACGCTGCGAGTATTCCCGCGTTCTTTGCGTTGTTTATGGCGACGGTGGCAACGGGAACTCCCCCCGGCATTTGAACGATGGATAAAAGAGAGTCAAGACCGTTCAGTGTGGAGGTCTTCACAGGAACACCGATAACGGGAAGATGTGTGATACTTGCCACCATTCCGGGAAGGTGCGCTGCTCCCCCTGCTCCTGCGATGATGACCTCTATACCCCGCTCTTCGGCACTCTTTGCGTACTCGAACATGCGATCCGGAGTTCTGTGGGCGGAAACGATCGTGATCTCGTAATCTATCCCAAACTCCTCGAGGATCTCCGCTGCCTGTTTCATCACAGGAAGGTCAGAATCACTTCCCATGATGATTCCTACCTTTGGCACATCGCTCCCTCCTCCGATACAACCTTCAGGATCTTTTTTGCCTTCAGTGCCTTCTCAAGTGCCCTTTCCACGCTGTCATCGACCACGGTGAAGTGTCCCATCTTCCTGTAAGGTCTTGTTTCTTTTTTTCCATAGAAGTGAAGGGAAAGACCTTCTATGGCCAGAGCCTCTTCCAGACCCACAAGAGCAGGTTTTCCGTAATGTCCTTCTTCACCGAGCAGGTTCACCATCACGGCGGGGATGAGAAGTTTTGTCGAGCCAAGCGGCAGGTTCATGATGGCCCTTATGTGCTGCTCGAACTGGCTTGTTACACACGCTTCTATGGTGTAATGGCCGGAGTTGTGCGGGCGTGGTGCGATCTCGTTGACGAGGATCTCACCCTGTTTTGTGAGGAACATCTCGATGCCAAAGATTCCAACACCTTCAAGGACTTCCACGACACTCACAGCGATATCTCTTGCGATCTTTGTCTCTTTCTCTTCTATTCTGGCGGGTGCTATCACCACATCGCATATGTTCGCATCTTCATCGAAGTACATCTCCACCACAGGATAGCACGCAATCTCTCCCTTTTCGTTTCTTGCCACCATGACAGCGAGTTCCTTTTCTATCTCAACGAATTCCTCGAGGTAGGTCTCACCACTCAGGGCGTTTTCGAGATCTTTTTCGTTTTTTATGATGAACACACCTCTTCCGTCGTATCCTCCCCTTCTTGTCTTTTGAACAACAGGAAAACCAAAGTCCCTAACGTCGTTTTCTAAATCCCTCACCAGTTTGTATCTGGGAACGGGAATACCTTTTTTCCTCAGAAACTCCTTCTGGATGAGTTTGTCCTGGATGATCTCCAGAATGTGTGGAGAAGGGTGTATCCTGTAGCCTTCATCGTAGAGTCTTTTCAATGTTTGAACGTCTATGTGTTCAAGATCGTAGGTGGTGACGTCCGAATTTTTCACCAGTTCTTCTATCTTCTCTGAGTCGAAAAATCCTGCGGCTATCTGCTCGTCCGCAACCTGTCCAGCGGGGCTCCCCGGAGTGGGATCGAGCACGGTCACATAAAACCCCATCTTCTTTGCTTCCAGGGTCATCATCTTTCCGAGTTGGCCACCGCCAATGATGCCGATCTTTTTCACCGACTTCCCTCCTCACCAGCCACCCATGAAGAAGTAGATTTGCCAGTTCTTTTCGTTGAATCTGTAGGCACCTCCGACTTCTACACTTCCAAGAAGAGGAATCACAAGATCGAGTTTCACACCGGCGGAGGAGAGAAGTTTCATGTTTCCATCTTCCTCTATACCACCGTAGTCGAAGAACACACCGGTCACAACCGGAACGTTCTCTCTCTGAAGAATCCAGTTCAGATCAACAGAGAGTTTGAACATCTTTTCAGTTTCGAAGTAGTCGTAGCCACGGACCGTGTAAGGTCCGGACACCTCGAGAAGTTCCGTTCCAATCTCGTTGTAGACCATACCACCTGTTCCTTTGAAACTCCAGTACAGGCTTTCGAAGATCGGATAATAAGCCTCTCCAGAGAGAATTCCTTTCCAGTACTTCTGATCGTTGAGTTCTAGAATACCTGCACGTGTCAGATCGAAAGAAAGATAATACCCTTCTGTTGGAAGAATGGCCGAGTTTTTCGTGTTGTACCTGTATTTGAAGAGTGCTGCCAGTGTTCCTTTGCTGTCTTCAACCAGTTCCTTTTCGTAGAGCGCACCGACTCCAAAGGAGTGTCCCTTGTACGGAAGGGTGGAAACGATCCCTTTCAGGCTGACCGTGTCTGTTCCGCTAGAGGTAGCATAATTTGTGTATCCTGCTCCAAGTTCGAGATTCATAGGAACATCGAGTTTGATGGGAAGTTTGACCGTTCCCTCAACGCTTCTTTCGATGAATCCAAGGTTTAAGTCAATCGAGAACGACTCTCCGTACCCGAAGGAGTTCACCGCAGAAAGCTGAACGGTTCCGGAGAATCCCTGCCACCACTCACCCTCTTTTGGCATGGTCCAGCCAAGCCCGCCGATGAAGTTTCTTGTCTTCTCTGCTTCCTTCAGATCTACAACAACGTCGACTTGAGTTGCGTTCTGAGAGAGTTGTGGATAGATGTTCACCGAGTCGAAGTACCTGCTGTTCTGAAGGTAGGAATACGTGAGCATGATCTCCTCTTTGTTGAGAGGTTCTCCTTCCTTTATGGTGATCAGGTTTTCCACCACGTACGGTCTGGTTCTCTTCAGCCCTTCTATTTTGACCGATCGGACGTACTTCTCATAGACATTGAACACGAGCCTGTCATCTTCCACCCTGGCTTCTACCCAGACGTACGGATAGTTGTTTCTTTCATAGAAATCCACCAGCCTGTTCATGGCAAGAAGAATCTGAGAATTCGTGTAGGTCTCATCCGTAGAGAGACCGGACGCGCGGAGCAGTTCCTGATCTGTGAAGATCGTGTTTCCATGGAAGAGGATCTCTTTGAATTTTTTCTCTCCTTCGAATATTCTTCTCTGCACCACGTTGATGACCATGATGACGACATTTTTCTCTTCGATATCCTTCACCGTCGTCTTCTTGAAGTCCACGGATGTTTCCCGGGAGAAGAAGGGATAGGAGTTCAAAACGGAGATGAGTTTGTTCACCTCTGAAAGGGTAGGATAGAAGTCCTTTTTACTCATCGTGAAGAATCTGACAAGAGGAGAGGAAGCGTAGTAATCTCTCAGGGTCTTTATCTTTGCTTTCGACAGGATGGACACGATGTCCAGTCCATCCGTTTCACCGTTGAACACGATGTCCCAGAGAGCGTACTCTTTTACAACTATTCTGTAAGTCCCGTTCTCGAAACTTCCGTTTATCTCCACAAGGAAATACCCTGCTTCCTGGTACCTGTTTCTGATCGCTTCGAAGGTCTCCTTCAGGGAATTCGTGTTCAACGGCTTGCTCTTTTCTATCTTCACGAGTTTTTCGATTTCTTTTCGATCGACAAGGCCAGGTCCTTCCACCTCAATCTTCCAGTCACTGACCGTGGGATTTTCTTTCAACGTTACAATGAGTTTGTATCCCACATCCGATGGTTCCAGAGACGGAGTGAGCGAGGAAAAGTAACCAAGATCAAAGATCTTCTTCAGGTAATCCTGTATTTCATCCGATGTCACTTCACCAAAGAGTTTCCCGACTTTTTGGGTGATGAAGTCCGGGGTGATGACGTTCAGCCCTTCGAATTTCACGTCGGATATGTAGACTGCCATGGAAGAAGCGGCAAGAAACGCTATAACCAGTACTACCAGGGTTTTTCTTTTCATACTCATACCTCCCTCAGGAGATCTCCTTTGTAGGCGTGTTTGATGAAGGCTTCGTACGTCCAGGGGCATTTCTCTCTGAAGATCTTTGCTATGGCAACGGCGTACTGCTGAATTTCCCACTGTGCATGTGAATCTGCTCTCAGGTTCAGAAAGTTCATGAGGCTTCTTGCGTTCACGGTCCAGTAAAAGCGCGTGTACAGGTTAAGAGGGAGTACTATTCTGGCAACTTCCCTGGGAACTCCAGCTTCAAGCAGTTCTATGTAAGTCCGATAAGACTCGTTCACTGTGTGCGATATCTTCTCAATAGCCTTTTCTGGATCGATTTTAGATTGCCCAAAACGCTGTAGAGGAGGAATGTAGAATTCGTAGGAGAGCTTTGAATATCTACCACTCAATTCGTTGTAGGAAGCGATTCTGTGTCTGAACCACTGTCTTGCAACGAATATAGGTGCTTTCACGTGGAAGGTGAACACGATGTGTTCGAAAGGAGACTCGTGGCCGTGTCTCATGAGGTATTCAACAAGGCGTCTGTCTTTTTCTTCGTCTTTCAGTTCCATGTTGAAAGAAACTCTGGCGGCTCGGACTGCCGAAAGATCGTTTCCCATGACGTCTACCAGTTCGACGAATCCCTTGTCGAGAACGGGTATTTTCATGACTGATCCTCCTCGGTTGAAGGGTTCCTCTGATAAATACTATCATAAAAGGGCTGAGTTTCCTCAGCCCTCTTTTTTCGTCATGATTTTGACAATGGTCTTTTCGATCCGCTCCCTGTCAATCTTGTTGCCGTCTTTCAGGATCTTCAAAGCGGCCTTTATCACAAGGATCCTCGGGTATTTTCCGAGCATTTCCTTGACAGGATCTTTCTTCATACTGATCACACTCCTTGACAAGAGGGATGTGTTAGAATATAATCTAGTGCGGTATGGGCTCGTAGCTCAGCTGGCAGAGCGCCCGGCTCATAACCGGGTGGTCGGGGGTTCGAATCCTCCCGAGCCCACCAGATTTAGAAAGGAGAGCGTCGCTCTCCTTATTATTTTAACACACTTTTCAAAATTCTCAAGTGTGAACCAGGTTGACAAGGAAGAAGTGTGATAGTAAAATTATCAAACGGTCCTGGGCGGCGTAGCTCAGCGGCGAGAGCGGGTGATTCATAATCACCGTGTCGTGGGTTCGAGTCCCACCGCCGCCATAAAGGTCTTCGAAAAAATAGGGCCAGCGTAGCTCAATCGGTAGAGCGACTGATTTGTAATCAGTAGGTTGTGGGTTCGAGTCCCACCGCTGGCTCCAACGGGATTCTCAGTGGTGGGGTGCCCGAGTGGCCAAAGGGGGCGGACTGTAAATCCGCTGGCAGAATGCCTTCGGAGGTTCAAATCCTCCCCCCACCACCAGATTTTTTCAGGAAAGGGTGAAACAACATGCGAGTGCTGGTAGCTCTGAAATGTTCCAAGTGTGGAAACAAGAATTACTATACTACGAAGAACAAAGACAAGAGAGCAAAACTTGAGTTGAGAAAATACTGTCCAAAGTGCAATTCTCACACTGTTCATACCGAAACAAAGGCATAATCGCAGGGCCGTAGCTCAACTGGTAGAGCGCCGGTCTCCAAAACCGGTGGTTGCGGGTTCGAGTCCTGCCGGCCCTGCCATTTTGTGATCTGAGGGGGCATGAAAGGTGGAAAAACTTCGAAGATTTTTCAGAGAAGTGATCGCCGAGGCAAAGAAAATCTCCTGGCCCTCCCGAAAGGAGCTCCTGACTTCCTTCAGTGTTGTTCTCGTAATTCTGATAGTCACGGGGCTTTATTTTTTTGTGCTGGATTTCATATTCTCTGGCGTGGTTAGTGCTATTTTCAAAGCACTCGGCATAGGATAAGGTGATGAGCGATGAAAAAGAACTGGTACATAATAGTCACCATGTCAGGCTACGAGGAAAAGGTTAAAGAAAACATCGAAAGAAAAATAGAAGCCACAGGTATCAGGAATCTTGTTGGTCGGATAGTGATTCCTGAGGAAGTGGTCTTGGATGCTACCAGTCCTTCTGAGAGGATCATTCTCTCCCCCAAAGCCAAGTTGCATGTTAACAACGGCAAGGATGTGAACAAGGGAGATCTCATAGCCGAAGAACCTCCCATCTACGCGAGACGAAACGGTGTAATCGTCGAAGTGAAAAACGTGAGGAGGATAGTGATAGAAACCATCGACAAAAAGTACACAAAAACCTACTACATACCCGAGTCGGCCGGTATCGAAACAGGTTTGAAAGTTGGCACAAAAGTCAAACAGGGACTGCCTCTCTCAAAGAACGAAGAGTACATCTGTGAACTCGATGGTAGGATCGTTGAGATAGAGCGCATGAAGAAGGTGGTCGTTCAGACACCAGAGGGAGAACAGGATGTTTACTACATTCCAAAGGATGTCTTTGACAGGACAAGAATAAAAAAAGGAAAAGAAGTGAAACAAGGAGAAATGCTCGCAGAAGCTAGAAAATTCTTTGCAAAGGTTTCTGGAAGGGTCGAAGTCGTCGATTATCCAACGAGAAAAGAGATCAGGATCTACAAAACAAAGAAGAGGAAACTCTTTCCGGGATACGTCTTCATAGAGATGATCATGAACGATGAAGCGTACAACTTTGTCCGTTCTGTGCCTTACGTCATGGGATTTGTGAGTTCCGGTGGACAACCCATTCCCGTCAAGGATAAAGAGATAAGACCTATTCTGAGACTTGCTGGTCTTGAGGAGTACGAAGAGAAGAAGAAGCCTGTCAAGGTGGAAATGGGTTTCAAAGTGGGAGATACGGTGAAAATCATAAGTGGTCCATTCGAAGATTTCGCTGGTGTCATCAAAGAGATAGATCCGGAAAGACAGGAACTGAAGGTCAACGTTACCATCTTTGGAAGAGAAACGCCCGTTGTGCTCCACGTCTCCGAAGTGGAGAAGATCGAGTGAGAGAAAACGTGGGAGGAGAGTTCCGTACCACGCATAAGGAGGTTCGGAAACATGGCGAAGAAGGTAGCGGCTCAGATCAAGTTGCAGTTACCGGCGGGAAAGGCTACGCCTGCGCCACCGGTTGGACCCGCTCTGGGACAGCATGGTGTGAACATCATGGAGTTCTGTAAGAGATTCAACGCAGAAACAGCGGACAAGGCAGGAATGATTCTTCCTGTCGTTATCACTGTGTACGAAGACAAATCGTTCACCTTCATCATCAAAACACCCCCTGCGTCTTTTCTCTTGAAGAAAGCCGCGGGCATAGAGAGTGGTTCTTCTGAACCGAAGAGAAAAATCGTTGGTAAGGTCACCAGAAAACAGATCGAAGAGATCGCAAAAATAAAGATGCCGGACCTGAACGCCAACGACCTTGAGGCAGCCATGAGGATCATAGAGGGAACGGCCAGAAGCATGGGAATAGAAGTGGTAGACTGATGTAACGGAAAGGAGGAGGCGTAATGCCGAAGCACTCCAAAAGATATCTGGAAGCAAAAAAGCTGGTGGATCGTACAAAGTACTATGATCTGGACGAAGCGGTGGAGCTCGTCAAGAAAACGGCCACCGCGAAGTTCGATGAAACTATAGAGCTTCACATCCAGACGGGAATAGATTACAGAAAGCCTGACCAGCACATAAGAGGAACCATCGTTCTTCCTCATGGAACAGGAAAAGAGGTCAAAGTCCTCGTGTTTGCAAGGGGAGAAAAGGCCAAAGAAGCACAGGAAGCAGGAGCAGATTACGTGGGAGCGGAGGATCTTGTGGAGAAGATAGAAAAAGAAGGTTTCCTTGATTTTGATGTCGCGATAGCAACTCCAGACATGATGAGGGTGATAGGAAGACTCGGAAAGATACTCGGACCCAGGGGACTGATGCCCTCGCCGAAATCCGGGACCGTCACGAACGAGGTGGCGGAGGCTGTTAAAGAGTTCAAAAAGGGAAGGATAGAGGTCAGAACAGACAAAACGGGAAACATTCATATACCTGTAGGAAAGAAGAGCTTTGATAATGAAAAAATCAAAGAAAACGTCATATCCGCCATCAAGCAGATTATGCAGATGAAACCGGCGGGAGTGAAGGGACAGTTTATAAAGAAGGCGGTTCTCGCTTCTACAATGGGACCAGGGATAAAATTGAATCTCCAGAGCATTTTGAATGAGTAAGTGATAGTAAAAACAAATAGCCGAGCGACGCCGTAGATGGCAGGTCCCTTTCCGGGTTAAACATCCTGCCGGAGGCGTCCCAAAAGGGCACTAAGGCCTTTTTGTGGACCCTCCGGGGTCCACAAAATTTTTTTGGGAGGTGAATTCGTTGCTGACCAGACAACAAAAAGAAGCAATAGTGAAAGAGATGACCGAGATATTCAAGAGATCATCCCTGGCACTGTTCGCAGATTTTACAGGGTTCACCGTAGCCGATCTCACAGAACTCCGTTCCAGGCTGAGAGAAAAGTACAACGGCGGTGCCAGATTCAAAGTTGTGAAGAACACACTCCTCACCCTTTCACTGAAGGATGCAGGCTACGAAGGATATGAAGAATTTCTCAAAGGTCCTACCGCTGTTCTCTACGTCACCGACGGTGATCCAGTTGAGGCGGTGAAGATCATCTACAACTTCTACAAGGAAAAGAACGCAGATCTCTCAAAACTCAAAGGTGGATTCCTTGAGGGAAGGAAGTTCTCTTCGGAAGAAGTGGAAAAGATAGCGAAACTTCCATCCAAAGAAGAACTCTACGCTATGCTCGTTGGTCGCGTGAAGGCACCGATATCTGGTCTTGTCTTCGTGTTGAGTGGAATTCTGAGGAACCTTGTGCTTGTGCTCAATGCCGTTAAAGAGAAAAAATCTGAATGAGTGGAGGTGTGTAGAGATGACGATTGATGAAATCGTTGAAGCTATCGAGAAACTGACGGTTTCAGAGCTGGCAGAACTCGTTAAAAAGCTGGAGGACAAATTCGGTGTGACGGCTGCTGCTCCCGTGGCGGTTGCTGCTGCGCCTGTGGCAGGTGCTGCTGGAGCTGCTCAGGAAGAGAAGACGGAATTCGATGTGATCCTGAAGAGCTTCGGCCAGAACAAAGTTCAGGTGATCAAAGTTGTGAGAGAGATCACGGGTCTTGGTTTGAAAGAGGCAAAGGATCTCGTCGAAAAGGCAGGAACGCCGGATGCCGTCATCAAGAGCGGCGTTTCCAAGGAAGAGGCCGAAGAGATCAAGAAGAAGCTCGAAGAAGCTGGTGCCGAGGTGGAATTGAAGTAAATTTTCGTTTGTGAAAAAAGTATGTTGCAACCCTGTACCGGGTCTTGCCGGTACAGGGTTTTTGTGTTTTAATAAAAAGAGTGCGGTACGAGTATCTCTTCTCGCCCGACTCGCTTCTCTCTTCTCCAGCAACTGAAACCCAGGAGAAAATACATCCTGGGGGTTTTTCACTCCACAATGAGAGGTGAGAAAATGAAAGAGATTTCCTGTGGTAGGAGAACGAGGGTTTCCTTCGGCAAAACTCATGAACCCCTACCAGTACCTGACCTTGTGGAAATTCAGAAAAGCTCCTACCAGAAGTTTCTTGAAAAAGGCCTTCTCGAAGTCCTCAAAAAGTTTTCCCCCATTTACTCACAATCGACCCGTTCAGATTTGAAAAGATCCGACAAAGGATTCGCCCTCGAATTCGTCTCCACAAGAGTGGGAGATCCTACCGTTGATCCCCTGGAGTGCAAGGCCAAGGGTTTGACCTACAGTGTTCCCGTGTACGCAACCGCACGGCTCACAGACCTGAAAAGCGGTGAAATGAAGGAAGAAGAAGTGTTCCTGGGGTACATTCCCTACATGACGGAAAGAGGTACCTTCATAATAAACGGTGCTGAAAGGGTCGTTGTCAATCAAATAGTGGTCTCTCCAGGTCTGTACTTCTCCTCTGAATACATAGACAGAGAAGAGTACGGTGGATACTTCCTCCCCTCCCGAGGAGCATGGCTCGAGGTTATCCTCGATCCGTACGATGGTGTTCTCTACGCTGGTTTGGATGGGAAAAAGGTCAATCTCTTTCTGTTTCTGAAGACCATAGGATACGAAAAAGACGAGGATATTCTCTCACTCTATCCCACATTCCTGGATGCAGACGATGAGGATAGTCTCCTTTTACACGTTGGTTCTATCATCCTCGAAGACATCTACGACGGTGACAGAAAAATAGCGGAAAAGTGGGATATCCTCACCAAAGATCTGGCAGAAAGAATTCTGATGTCGTCCAACATAGAGCAGATCAAGATTGTTCATCCAATCGCTCAGAACACTTTCGAGAAAATGCTTGAGATTCTTTCCACCGGCGAGGAAAGTGAAACCGAGGAGGAAAGAACTAAGGTTTACGGCTTGAATGAGGTAACGGTTGTGGATGCCTACCTTGAGATCTTCAGAAGACTGAGGCCAGAAGAACTCCCAAGGATCAACGCTGCGAAGAGATATTTGCACGACCTGTTTTTCAATTCGGAAAGGTACGATCTTTCGGAAGTGGGAAGGTACAAAGTGAACGAAAGGCTGAAGAACGCTTACATAAGGTACCTGATAGAAGTCGAAGGTGAAGATCCAGAAGAAGCCAGGAAGAAAACCTACAGCGAAACAGCCACCATTCTGAAGCCTCTCGACATTGTTCTTGCCTCAAGAATACTCTTCGATTACTTCGAAAGAAGATACATAAACGACTTTGAAATAGATTCCTACGAGTTGAAGAGTCTGATAAGGATATTCAAAGAGGAATATCTTTCAAAAAGGAAAACTGCGCCGTACGATCTGAGAAAGCTCATCACCACATTCAGAAGAAACTACGATGTCACCTCAGACATAGGTGTTTTTGCGGCCATTAGATACGTTTCCAACATAAACAAGGAACTTCCATCGATCCCCTTCGACACGAAGGATCATCTCGGAAACAAGCGAGTCAGATCGGTGGGAGAACTTGTACAGAGGGAGTTTGAAAGACTCTTTGCTCGAGCGCAAAAGGCCATACAGGAACGACTCACTCTGATAAGTTCTCTGAGTAAGGTCTCCATACAGAGTTTGATAAACATCAAGTCCATCATTTCAACGGTTAACCAGTTTTTCGCCATGAATCAGCTCTCCCAGTTCATGGACCAGGTGAACCCACTCTCAGAACTCACCCACAAGAGAAGGGTATCAGCGGTCGGTCCGGGTGGTCTGAGAAGAGAATCGAAAGTCTTCGAAGCAAGAAACGTTCACTACTCACAGTATGGAAGGTTGTGTCCCATTGAAACCCCTGAAGGTGCGAACATAGGATTCATCACATCACTTGCGATATATGCCAAAGTGGACGAATACGGTTTCTTGATGACACCTTACAGAAAAGTGGTCAACGGTAAGGTGACAGACGAGATCGTCTATCTGAGAGCGAACGAGGAGGAAGAGTACAAGATCGTTCCCGCTACAACCCCTGTGGATGAAGAAGGTAACATCATTCCTGAAAGAGTTGTGGCGCGTATGGGTGAAGACATCAGACTCGTTCCCAGAGAAGAAGTGGACCTTATGGACGTTTCCACGAAGCAACCGTTCAGCGTTTCCGCTTCTCTCATACCCTTCCTCGAACACGATGATGCCAGCAGGGCTCTCATGGGTTCCAACATGCAGAGGCAGGCCGTTCCTCTTTTGAAAACGGAAGCCCCACTCGTTGGAACGGGTATGGAATGGGAAGCGGCGAAGAACTCTGGTTATGTTGTTCTGGCACGGCACAACGGGATCGTAAAAGAAGTGGATGCGTCCAAAATCGTCATTCATCGAACCGACGAAAACGGGAATCCCATGTACGATGAAAATGGAAATCCCGTTCTGGACGAGTACAGGTTGCTGAAGTTTGTGAGGTCCAACCAGGATACAACCATAAACCAGAAGCCCATTGTGAACGAGGGAGACTTCGTCAAAGAGGGTGATCCAATAGCCGATGGTCCTGCAACGGACATGGGTGAACTTGCTCTTGGAAGGAACATACTCGTTGCGTTCATGCCATGGGAAGGCTACAACTACGAGGACGCCATTCTGGTCAGTCAGGAACTCCTCGAAGAGGATGTCTTCACATCCGTTCACATAGAGGTCTACGAAACACAGGCCAGAGAAACGAGGTTGGGACCTGAGGAGATCACCGCGGACATTCCGAACGTGAGCAAAGAACTCCTCAAGAATCTCGACGAGAACGGAATCATAAGGGTGGGAGCTTACGTTGTGAGTGACTACGGAGTGGGTTCTCAGGCCATTCTCGTTGGGAAGGTAACTCCCAAGGGAGAAGGAGACACCACCCCGGAGGAGAAGATCATCAGATCGGTCTTCGGAGAGAGAGGTCGAGACGTCAAAGATACTTCCCTGAGGCTTCCGCACGGTGTTGAAGGAAGAGTCATAAGGGTGGATGTGTACGATCAGAACGATATAGCGGACCTGGGATCCGGTGTTTTGAAACTGGTCAGGGTTTACGTGGCAACCAGGAAAACACTGGACATAGGAGACAAACTGGCGGGACGTCACGGAAACAAGGGAGTTGTTTCCAACATTCTTCCAAAGGAAGACATGCCGTTCCTGCCCGATGGAACACCGGTTCAGATGGTTCTGAATCCGCTTGGTATTCCATCCCGTATGAACGTTGGTCAGATCCTCGAAACACACCTTGGATGGCTCGCAAAATTGACGGGCAAGTGGTTCGCAACACCCGTTTTCGAAGGTGCAAAAGAAGATGAAATTCTGAAACCACTGTACGAAGAAAGGAAGAAGAGAGGACTCCACCTTGGAGACGACGAAAACAACCCGACTGGAAAGGTGATTCTCAGGGACGGAAGAACGGGAGAGCCCTTCGACAATCCCGTGGTGGTCGGTTACATGTACATGTTGAAGCTCGTTCACATAGCCAAAGAGAAGATACACGCAAGATCCACAGGACCCTACTCTCTGATTCACCAGCAACCCCTCGGAGGAAAATCCCACTTCGGTGGTCAAAGACTTGGAGAGATGGAGGTCTGGGCTCTGGAGGCGTACGGAGCAGCACACACCCTTGCGGAGATGCTGACAATAAAGTCCGATGATATCAAGGGCAGAAACGAAACCTACAAGGCCATACTCAAAAACATGAACATACCAGAACCGGGTGTTCCTGAAAGTTTCAGGGTTCTCATCAAAGAGCTCAGAGGGCTTGCCCTTGATGTGAGGCTCTACGATGAGAATGGTAACGAGATAGATATCGATAAGTACTGATCGGGAGGGTGATAGGATGCCCATGTCTTCTTTCAAGAGGAAAATAAAGGCAATACAGATAAAGATAGCCTCCCCGGATGTGATAAGAAGCTGGTCCGGTGGAGAGGTGAAGAAGCCGGAAACTATAAACTACAGAACGTTCAAGCCCGAGCGCGATGGACTCTTCTGCGAGAGAATCTTCGGCCCTGTGAAGGATTACGAGTGTGCTTGTGGAAAGTACAAGGGAAAGAAGTACGAAGGAACCGTCTGTGAAAGGTGTGGTGTCAGAGTTGAATCCAGAGAGGCCAGAAGAAAGAGAATGGGTCACATAGAACTGGCAGCCCCCGCAGTGCATATCTGGTATCTGGAGAGCATCCCAAGTGTCCTTGGAACTCTCCTGAACATGAACGTCTCTGACCTCGAGAACATCATCTACTATGGAAGCCGCCGTGTGATAGAGAGGGCGTTCATCGTCACCGATCCGAAGGATACACCCTTTGCACAGGGTGATATCATCTATGAAACCGAATACAGGATCTACAGAAAGAAGTGGGACTTTGAAGTCGAGCAGGCGTTCATTGTGAAAAATCCCAGATCTCCTGTTCTTTCAGACATAGACGGCGAGGTAATTCTGAGAACAGAAAAAACCGTCACCGGAAGGGAAATCACATGGATCATAGTGAGAAATGTGAACAGAGCAGAACACACGGTCCTTCCAGGCATGATAATCACGGTGAAAGATGGACAGGAAGTGGAAAAGGGACAGGATCTGACCAGAGAGATGAACGTCGATCCCCTGTATGCTCCATTCGATGGACACGTGGAAATCGATGAGATTTCGAACACAATCACGGTAAAACCCCTCACAACGAGTAAGGATCAACCCGTTGTGTTCACCGTACCGTACGGAGCAAGGGTGCTCGTCTCAAACGGTCAGAAGGTGAAAAAGGGTGATCAGCTCACAACTTCCACCACCCTCCCGGCGGTCAAGGCGAGTATATCTGGAAGAGTGAAGTTCGGTTCCAACCTCAACGTGAGGGCACTGGAAGATGGAAATTTTGAAGTTCTCTCGTCTGGCAACGTGTACATCGAACAGGTGATAGAAGAAAGGAAGTACCCCGTTTTCGAAGGAGCCCTTGTTTACGTGAACAACGGTGACCAGGTGAAGAAAGGAGATCACCTGGCCGACAGGTTCCTTTTCGAGGAAGAATACCTCTCCTCCACAGAATACAAGATATTTGAATCGCACTATCCAACCATGTTTGATGTAGAAGAGAGAACGGAAAACGACAGGCCAATTGTGGTCATAACGGATATAGATCCCGAGGTCTCGAAAGAGACGGGTCTGAAGATGGGAGATATCATCACCGAGAACGAATACGAAGCGTACCTTCAGATCTATCCAGAGAAAATAGTGGCGGATGCCGGTGCCCAGGCGATAAAGAAACTGCTTCAGAACCTGGATCTGGAAGAGTTGAGAGCAGAACTTGAGGCTGAACTCAAGAAATTGCCCGCTTCCAGTTCGAAGGCGATGAAACTGAGAAGAAGACTGAAGATGGTAAAGGACTTCATCAAATCGGGCAACAAACCCGAATGGATGGTGCTTGAGGTTGTACCTGTGATTCCTCCAGACCTCAGGCCCATGATCCAGATCGAAGGAGGAAGGTTCGCCACAACTGACCTCAACGAACTTTACAGAAGGCTGATCAACAGAAACAACAGGCTCAGGAAGTTGCTGGAACTCGGTGCACCTGAGATCATTCTGAGGAACGAAAAGAGAATGCTTCAGGAGGCAGTCGATGCCCTCATACACAACGGATCCGATTCTGAGGGTAAAAGAAGCAGAAGAGCGGTTCTGAAAGACAGAAATGGAAGACCACTGAAATCTCTCACCGATCTTCTGAAAGGAAAGAAAGGAAGGTTCAGAAGGAATCTTCTTGGAAAAAGGGTGGATTATTCTGGAAGGGCGGTCATCGTTGTTGGTCCACACCTGAAGATCCATCAGTGTGGTATACCAAAGAAGATGGCGATGGAGCTCTTCAAGCCGTTTGTTCTGGCAAAGCTTCTGGGAGAAGGAAGCACCAGCAAAACGATGAGGAAGGTCAAAAAGGCGATTATAGAGAAAGAAATGCCCGAGGCATGGGAAGTTCTCGAAGAGGTGATAAAGGGCAGCGTGGTTCTTCTCAACAGGGCTCCCACGCTTCACAGAATGTCCATACAGGCGTTCGAACCAAAACTGGTGGAAGGAAACGCCATACAGCTTCATCCGGTGGTCTGTCCACCGTTCAACGCGGACTTCGACGGCGACCAGATGGCCGTTCATGTACCACTTTCAGCCGCTGCACAGGCTGAGGCAAGGTTCCTCATGCTCTCAAGGTACAACATAATCTCACCGGCACACGGAAAACCAATTTCTCTCCCGACACAGGATATCATCATCGGGTCTTACTACCTCACGACGGTCGGAAAAGACTTCGACTCTTTGAAGGAAGAAGATATCAGGTGGAGATTTTCCTCACCTGAAGAGGCAATGCTGGCGTATCACCTCGGATACATAAAACTCCACACACCGATTCTCATAAAGGTCAGCATAAAAGGAGAAGAAAAGAGAATAAAGACAACTCTTGGAAGGGTTATCTTCAACAGTATTCTCCCAGAAGATTTGAGAGACTACAACAGAATATTCGACAAGAAACAGATAAACGCCCTCGTTTATGAAACCTTCAAGAGATACGGTATAGACAGGGCGGCGGATCTTCTCGACGATGTAAAGGACCTTGGCTTCCACTATGCGACCGTCTCTGGCCTCACGCTTTCACTCAAGGATTTGAAGATACCACCAGAACGTGACGAGATCCTGAAAAGGACCTGGGAAAAAGTAAGAATCATCGAGGAAAACTACGAAAGAGGTTTCCTGACGGAAGAACAGAGAAAGAGCGAGATCATAAGGCTCTGGATGAACGTCACAGAAGAAATCACAGAACTCACTTCGAAGACCCTCGCGGAAGATCCGTTCAACCCCATCTACATGATGGTGAACTCCGGTGCGAGAGGTAACATCGATCAGGTGAAGCAGCTTGCAGGTATCAGAGGATTGATGATCAAGGCGTACGACCCAAGGTCGAGGGAGATAAAATCGAAAATCTTCAAAGGTCAGGCGATACACGAAGCACTCACCTTCGATTACCCGGTTGACAAGAACCTCAGGGAAGGAGTTGACATCCTCCAGTTCTTCATATCCACCTACGGTGCAAGAAAGGGTCAGGTCGACACTGCAATGAACACCTCCTTTGCCGGGTACCTGACAAGGCGACTGGTGGACGTGGCACAGAGCGTCACAGTGACAGAACCCGATTGTGGCACACACGAAGGAATCAGAGCCATGGATCTGATAAAGGATGGTACGGTTGTAGAGAAGATGAACGAATTCCTCTTCGGAAGAGTGCTTGCAAGCGATGTACTCGATCCAGAGACGAAGGAAGTTCTGAAGAACCCCGAAACGGGAAAAGAATACACGAGAAACACGATGCTCACAGACGACGATGCCAACTTCCTTGCCTCTTACAAGAAGATGGTTGACGTTGTGAAATATGATGAAATAGACATAACCGAACTTTCACTTCCGAACATGTACGCGGAGATCGCAGAACTTGTTGGAGAGTACAAAGAGGGAACCGAGCTCACCTGGGATGTGGTGAAAGCCGCCAGGAACGAAGGAAAGTACAGAATAAAGGTGAAGATGTATCCGGTTGTTGGAACGGTCTACGCCAACGAACAGCCCCTTTACGACAAGAAAGGAGAAAGAGAACTTCTCGTCTACCAGGAAGTCATAAACGAAGTAGTGGCAAAACTTCTCGAAGAAAACGGTGTTGAGAAGGTTCTGGTGAGGCCCGATATCATTGTGAGATCTCCTCTCACGTGTGAATCCGAGTACGGAGTGTGTGCCGCATGTTACGGAATGGATCTTTCCAATCACAAGATAGTGAACGTCGGTGAGGCGGTGGGAATCGTTGCGGCACAGTCCATAGGAGAGCCGGGAACACAGCTCACCATGAGAACGTTCCACGTCGGAGGAGTCATGGGTGCCAGCGACATAGTGAGTGGTCTCACGACGGTGGAAAAGACCTTTGAGCCTTACGCCTTCCTGAGAGAAGAAAAAAGCGGTGGCAAGAAGGAGATCAGAAAGTACTATGGATCCGAGGCTGTTCTGTGTGAAGTGGACGGATTCGTAAAGGACATCGCAACCGACGAAACAGGAAGAACAGTTATCTACATAGAAGACTACGCTGGTGGAATCCACGCTTACAGGATACCCAAGAGAGCGAAGGTGAAGGTCAAAAAAGGTCAGAAGGTTCTGAGGGGCGACACGTTGACAACCGGTGCCATCGTGTGGTGGAAACTGCTCGAACTCGAGTCGGAAAAGGGTGTCCTTACGGCCATGAACCTCTTGAAGATCATAAAGAACGCCTACGTGCAGCAGGGTGTCAGCATACACGATAAACACTTCGAGATCATCTTCAGGCAGATGCTCAGTATGGCCCTCGTTATCGATCCAGGTGACAGCGATTATCTACCGGATCAGCTGGTACCACTTGTAGACATAAAGAGAACGAACAGAGAGATACTGGAAGGTAACGCCAGAGTTGAAGAGAACAGAAAGTGGGTCATCGGAAAAATGCTCGCAAAAAGAGTTATCACCGAAACGGACGATGGTGAACTCGTGGAACTTGCACAGAAAGGTGAAGAGGTAACAGAAGAACTTCTGAAGAAGTTCATAGAGGCGGGTATAAAGGAAATCGACGTCGTCGAAAAAGACAGAGTGGTAACGTACCAGATCCTTCCAAAAGAGCCAATAAAATACAAGAGAAGACTCCTTTCACTCAAGAAGGCTGCCCTGAACTATCCGGGATGGCTCAGTGCGGCAGCGTTCGAAGAAACCGCCTGGGTTCTGACTGCAGCGGCAATAGAAGGAAAGGTGGATCCTCTCATCGGTTTGAAAGAGAACGTGATCGTCGGACAACTCATACCCGCTGGAACAGGTCTGGACGTGTTTGCGGGTATTCAGGTGGAGGAAACACCAAGAGCGGCAGCGGAAGAGAAACTCGCATGAAAAAAGTGAAGAAAAAAAGAAGGGGCTCCGAACGGAGCCCCTTTTTATTTATTCTTCTGATTTCCAGAGCACATAGTAGTCGTCTCCTGGCCTCATCGGATTGTGGTACCATCCCTTGACCCAGCTTCTCTGAACCCTCACACCGAGCGGTTGATAGAGAGGCATACCAAGGGCGTACTTCATGGCAAATCTCTGAATCTGTTCATAGAGGGCCTGTCTTTCAGCGGGATCTGTCTTTGCGATGGCTTCTTCTATGAGTTCGTCGAGGCTTCTTCCACCGAGATCAGGATGCGGTGTGGAGACGAATTTTCTGAAGTTTTCACCCTGTCTTCCGGAGTACACACCGGCACTGTGGTAGTAAGTGAATATGAAGTTGTGAGGATCTGGATAGTCTGCAAGCCATCCTATGATGAAGACTGGAACTTCTCCTCTCTTGGTCGCGTCGAGATACGTTGGCCACTGAACACCTCTCACCTCGACTTTGAATTTCGGGTTGATCGTTTCTATGTAGGATTTCAGCATTTCTGCGGCTACTCTTCGCACTTCGTTACCTGTGTTGTAGAGTATTGTGAGCTTAAACCCTTTCTTCCAGACCTCACCGTTCCATGCCTTCTTGAAGTACTCCGTTGCCTTCACGATGTCGAAGCGAGGAGCGTTCGGATCGTTGAGGAGTTCTTCGTTGAATCCAAGAAGTCCCTCAGGAAGATCTGTTGGTATCCTTCTGCCAAGACCTTTCAGAACCTCGTTTATGAAGGTGTCGTAGTCGAAGGCGTAGATGAAGGCTTTTCTCACGTTCACGTCGCTGAAGAAATCGGGTGGAATTCCGTTTCCATCGAGTTTTCCAGAGCCTATGTATTTGCTATTTTCGGGCACATTCCATGCGAAATGAAGGGAAGTGACGGCAAGTTCAGGAAGGCCTTTTATCACAGTGATACCGGGTTTTCCTTCAACCTGTTCAAGATACTGTGTTGGAACGACACAGATATCGGCGTCTCCCTGAAGGAGCATCTCTCTTCTCGTGCTCCACTCATCGATTCCCCAGATGATGACTCTTTTGATCTTTGCGGGTTCTCTCCAGTAGTTGTCGTTTCTTTCGAGGATGACTTTCTGCTGTGTTCTGTCCCATTCAACGAATTTGAAGGGTCCTGTTCCGTTCATCCTTGCATAGAGTGGTGAGTCTTCTTTTCTGATATCGTGGTACTTCCACCAGTCGTCTGCTCTTCCACCCCAGCATCCTATCTCTATACACCATTCTTTGTCGAGTACGGCACTCCAGCTGGCGCTCTGGGCGAGTATGTACATGAAGGGTGCAAAGGGCCTCACAAGATGGAACACAACGGCGTCACCTTCAACTTCGATGGCGGGGTCGATGTAATCCGTGTAGATCTTTACTAGGGCGTCTCTGTACTCTGGAAGTGGCTCTCCGTTTTCGTCGAAGAGTTCACTGTAGGGCTTCCCGATCTTTTCCTCGACGAAAGTCTCAAGGGAGTCAACTCCAAAGAGTGCTTCCCAGAGCATCCACATAGGACCGGCCGTTGGATCGAAGATGAGACCTCTTTCAAAGCTGTACTCCACGTCTTCGGGTGTGAGATCTCCACCTTCATGGAACTTCACACCTTTTCTGATGTAGAACTTGTAGGTCTTCCCATCGTCCAGTATCTCCCACTTTTCCGCAAGGCGCGGTTCAAACTCGGTGAGGCTTTCACCTTTGTAGGCGATCAGGTTCTCGTAGACGTTGTAGATGACCTCGCCGCTGGCTGTGTCGTACGCGTAGTGTGGATCGAGAGTGTCAGGCTCTCCGATGGTGACGTCAATAATGGTGTCGGGATTCTTCACTGCAGCCCATGCCATAACTGCAACCACCGCTAAAAGGACCACGAGTAATCTTCGCATACACAAACCCCCTTTCCTAAAATGTGGTTATCCTTACTGTATTTGAATTATAGCATACTGAAAGAGTGTGTTCACCTCAAAATCCTGTATCGATATTCATCACCAGAAGGTCGATAACCTTCGTATCTTTTCAACTGACCGTTTTTCAGAATCTCTGTGATCTCGTATTTTCCAGCCTTTTCGAGTTTTACAGGATGGTTCACCCTGTAGACGAACCTTGTGTTTTCATCGAATGGCCACACCCTCAGGACACGATGAAGAGGAGAAAGAAGAGCAAGGTGCAGCCCTTCCGGAATCTTCTCCTTCACACGACAGGCAGAAACACCATCTGTTATCACATTCTCTGAGATCTTCTTTACCAGAACCGGAAGGACTCTACCGTAGGTGAAAACATCCGCTATGTTACCAAAGAGTCCTGTTGGAACATCCTTTTGAGGTGTCAGAGGAAATCCCAGACTCTTTTCTTCGAGTTCACACAAATCAGCCGGTTTCACCCCTGATTTTTGTTCTATCTTCTCACCGAACAGTTCTCGAATCTTCAGTATATCACTGTCCACCTTCCTGTTCAGCTCTTCGAATGCCTGAGCCCTGCTTTCGTACAGTTCATCGAAGGCACCAGCCGATATCATGTTTTCCAGCACGTTTCTTGGTATTCCTCTCACCTCCTGAAGCCTTCGGACACTGTCTATGGGACGATTTTTCTCTATCTCTTCAACCATCGATTCTCCCACACCTTTCACAGCCGTGAGGGGCAGGTAAACTTTGTTTTCACGGAAGACAGGATATTTTCCGGAAACGTTCACATTTGGAGGGAACACCTCGTATCCTTCACTTCGAAGTTCCTGAACTGCAAGAAACACCTTCTCTGAATCTCCAATGTTGTACTCGAAATACCTTTTGAAGAATTCTTCGAAGAAATGAACCTTCAGATAGGCTGTCTGAAACGAAAGATGTGCGTAGGCAACACTGTGGGATTTGTTGAAGGCATATGACGAAAAGTTCAGCAGAATCTTCAGAATGAGATCCACATCCTCCACACCCTTTTCAACAAGTCCTTCTTTCAATCTTTCCAGGAGAGGTTCCATCTTCTCTTTTTCTTTCTTTGCGATCGCTCTTCTCAGAACGTCCGCTTCTGCGCCGGAAAGACCTGCAAGCATGGCAAGGTTCATGATCTGCTCCTGGTAGATCACAACTCCTCGTGTTTCCGGGAATAGTTTTTTCAAAGACTCAGGTACGCTCTTTGAAGATACGTACATGCTGTCGATACCGGATTTCAAGGGACCTGGTCTGTTGAGTGCGAGGAGTACGGAGAGTTCTTCAAGGTTGCCAGGGGAAATCTTCCTGCAGAGTCTTCTTGCCTGAAGGCCTTCCAGCTGGAAAACCCCCAGCGTTTTTCCCTTCGATATGATGTGGTACGTTTTTTCGTCCGAGTAATCAAAGGTCTTCCTATTGAAATCTTTCACGAAAGACAGGGTTTTCAATCCCAGGATGTCTATCTTCACAACTCCTATCCTGTCCAGGTCGTACATGTCGTAGTCTGTTACGGGAATCTCTTCTTCCAGCCTGAAGGGGATCGGAAGAGGACGTTCAGAGATCACAACACCTGCTGCGTGAACGCTTGGGTGGTGTGGAAGGCCGTAGAGAATCTCATACATTCTCCGAGAAGTTGAACCGATGAGGTTTTTCAAGGACTTCTCAGCCAGGTTTCCGAAGGTGGAAACCTGATAGACGTAAAATCTCTTCGAAAGCTCTTTGAGCAGTTCCTTTCTTCTTCTGTCCTCCACGTCCACGTCGATGTCGGGAGGTTCGATTCTCTCTTCGTTTATGAACCTCTCAAACAGAAGGTCGTGCTTCAGGGGATCGATCTCCGTTATCCCACAGAGAAAAACGACCAGAGAACCAACAGCACTTCCCCTTCCAGGGCCCACTTTTATACCGAGTTTTCTTGCTGTTTTTACGATCTCCTCTACCAGGTAAATGTAGGAAGAAAATCCCTTTTTCTCTATCGTTTCGAGTTCCCTTTCCAGACGCTCCAGGTATTTTTCTCCCATTCTCGAAGCTCTTTCTCTGAGATTTCTATACCAGTTTTCTGGAGGATCGGGGAACTTCTGTTCAACCCTGAGGTCGTAGGGTTCGGCCTTCACGATCTCCGATACATCTTCACACTTTTCTGGAAAACCGCGGATATCTTCATCAAGACCGAAGATCTTTCTCATGAAGAGGCTGGCCGCTTTCTCTTCGGCTTCGAGGTATCTTACAGGGACCAATTCTTCCGTTTTGAAACTCGGAAGTTCATCTACATTGACCTTTTCTCCGTTGTAGAACCTCACCAGAAGATCGTACTCTCTTCTGTTTCGTGCGATGAAGACCCTGTCCTTCCACCATAGACCGTGGACGGGTATCAACCCGTGCTCTCTCATGATGGTGTTGAATTTCACAGCGGCATGGAAATTCCTGTCGGCGAGAAGGGCAGATTTCAGGCCTCTTTTTTTCAGCACGGAAACCAGTTTTTCGAATCTGACCACGGAGCCGTCGAACGAATAGGGCGATATGATCCAGGGTATCATGTTCTTTCCCTCACGTACGCTGCTATCTTTCTGATGGCCTCTTTGAAATCTTCCGGGATCGGTGAAACAAACTCCATCCACTCACCCGTTCGGGGGTGAAAGAATCCAAGTTTCAGAGCATGAAGCATCTGTCTTTTTATCCCGAACATCTCGTCTTCCTTGTACTTTCCGTATATCTTATCACCCATTATGGGATGTCCTAGGTTCTTCATGTGAACTCTGATCTGGTGTGTTCTTCCTGTCTGAGGAAAGGCGAGAACGAGAGTGGCCACGTCGTCGAACCTTTTAAGAACCCTGTAGTGTGTGATCGCTTCTTTTCCGTTTTCACTCACGGTCATCTTCACTCTCAAAACGGGATGCCTTGCGAGTGGAAGTTCCACGGTTCCCTCGTCTTCTTTGATACGTCCTCTTGCAAGAAGGATGTAAGTTTTCTTCACCTTGCGATCCTTGAATTGCCTGGAGAGGCTCTGGTGGGCAAGGTCGTTTTTGGCAACCACGATAACACCCGATGTTTCCTTGTCGAGTCGATGAACAATCCCAGGTCTCAGTTTTCCTCCAACTCCCTGAAGATCGGAACAATGGTAGAGGATTGCGTTGACAAGTGTTCCGCTGAGTTTGGAAGGAACAGGATGTACGATCATATCACCGGGTTTGTCTATCACGATGATGTCCCTGTCCTCGTACAGTATCTTCAGATCTATCTTTTCAGGCTGGACGGTCGGTTCTTTTGGCTCCTCTGGAAGTTCCACCTCCACGATTTCTCCTTCTTTGAGTTTGTAACTTGGCTTTTTAATCTGGCCGTTGACCTTCACCTTTCCTTCCTTTATCGCCTTCTGTATCATCGACCTGGATATCCACGATGGAGTCTTCTCTTTCAGAAACTGATCGAGTCTCCAGCCTTCTTCCCTTTTCTCCACTCTCCAACTTCTCATCGCTCACACCTCTGAAGGCACCGAGGATCATCAGTCCACCGCCCACTATGATGAACACGTCTGCGAGGTTGAAGATCGTCGGGAGAAAGACCAGGTTCAGAAAGTCGAGGACATAACCGAATCTAATTCGATCGAGAAGATTTCCGAGGGCGCCTCCCAGAATGAATCCCATGGCGACCCTTTCGAGTCTGCTGAATCTGAACATGTACGGAAAAAGAGAAAGAACCACCACCACAAAGAGGACAATCCATAGAACCTGCTCTGAAAGGTTGCTGAACAGCCCCAGAGCGATTCCTCTGTTTGTGGCTTTGACAAACTTCAAAAAACCTGGAACAAGGTAGAACGTTCCATGAACGGCGCTTGCTATCTTTTTTGTGAGCTGATCGAGAACAAGCGTCAAAACGATCACAAAGCTCATCTACTTCACCTTTCTGTAGATGAATGGCCTGTAGATTTCAAATCCCAGCTCTTTGTAGTTGAAGATTCTTTCGGTGTTTCCAACGAACAGAAATCCACCCACTTTGAGTGACTCGGCGAATTTTCTGTAGAGTTCATTCTTTGCTTCTGGTTCGAAGTATATGACCACGTTTCTACACACTATGAGATCCAGGTTCTTCTCAAAGGGATCTTTCAGAAGATCGTGTCTTCTGAACTCCACCGTCTTCTTCACAAAATCTTTGATTCTGTACCTTCCATCCGGAAGTTTTTCGAAGTATTTCTCCACATACTCCTGTGGAGTGTTTACAAGCGACCTTTCTTCGTAGATACCCTCCTGGGCTTTTCTCAAAACACCGATGTCTATATCCGTTGCCAGTATCCAGGTTTTGTGGGAAAGTTTCAATTCGTGAACGAGTATGGCAAGAGAGTAAGGCTCTTCCCCGGAGGAACATCCTGCGCTCCAGAATCTCATTCTCAGGGTGTTCTGAGAAATCAATGGAATCACGTCATCTCTGAGTTCCCACCACTTCTCTGGATTTCTGAAAAACTCCGTCACGTTTATCGTCATCTTGTCAAGAAATTCGTCCAGATACTTTCTATTCTGAACGAGCATTTCCAGATATTTTCTGTAGTCCACATTGTACTTTCTCAGGAGAAGCTCTGTTCGGCGCTTCACCCTCTGTGGTTTGTAAGAAGAGAGGTTCAGCCCGAACCTCCTTTCCACCTCTTTTACAAACCACTCGAACTCTTTCTGAGGAAATTCCTTCCACTCAAAATTCGATGGTAACCTGAATGGTCCAATCTTCCTTTCCGACCTTTCCTCCGACATGTACCTTTCCCACCTTCCAGCAACCTTCCGCATGGTTTTCATCGATGAAGATCCAGCCACTTTCACCGATGAAGGCAAATCCCAGTTTCAGATCCTCACTGTAGATGGCACGAAAGATCGTTCTTCCGCGCCTGAAGATCAAACCGATCCAGTCCGAAACACCCACGCTTAAACTGTCAGAGCCAATCCAGACACCCGGTTTTCCATTTTCGATGAACGGCTCCACGTTCAGATCGAAAAGGTTCATCTTCACTCCGAGGTAGTAGTTACCCCCGGTTGATACGGCAAAGTCCAGTGGTGTTTCTGTGTAGGCAAAGATTTCCTCTCCATTCCACATTGCACCCACAAACCCAAGTTGTGCGTTCCATGTCTTTTTGAAATGAACGAAACTCGCTCTCAAAAACACCGGGGTATAGTACTCGAAAGAAAAATCTTCCACACCAAATTTAAAGTACACGGGATTGTCAAAAACAGGAAGGAGAAGCGATGGCTCTCCTTCCTGGAGACTGACAAAAAAGTCGAACCGGAATATTCCTTCGAAGAAATCCGTCTTTAACTCTGGTGACAGTACAAAACCCACCGTGGGCGTTTCACTGTAGCCCACTCCGATTTCGAAGAATCCAGAAAAGAGAATAACAGGTAATAAGAGAAAAAGAATCGTCAGCCTTCCAGCCTGGAAAGTATCTCCTCCATTTCCTTGTCGTCCATTTCGAAGTTCGAGTACACTTCCTGTACATCGTCCATGTCTTCCAGTGCGTTGAGAAGTTCCAGCACCTTTTCAGCGTCTTTTCCGGTAACTCTCACCGTGTTCTTCGGTATGAAAGTGACTTTGGCATCCACTTCGTAGCCGGCCTCTTCCAGTTGTCTTTTCACCTCGGAAAGATCCTCTGGAGCCGTGATTATCTGAATGGGGTCTTCGGTGTCTTTTATATCCTCTGCACCGGCATCGATGGCCAGCATCATGAGTTCTTCCAGATCCTTCACTTTGTCTTTTGCGATCTCTATGACTCCTTTCCTTTCGAAGATCCAGCTGACAGAGCCACTCTCTGCAAGACTTCCGCCGTGCTTGCTGAACAGATGCCTCAGCTCCTGTGCTGTTCTGTTCTTGTTATCCGTGAGTGCCCTGATGTAGACGGCCACACCTCCTGGAGCGTAACCTTCATAGACCACTTCCTGGTAATCCACACCTTCAAGTTCTCCTGTACCTCTTTTTATGGCTTTTTCGATGTTCTCTTTGGGCATGTTTTCGGCTCTTGCCCTTTCGATTGCCGCCCTCAACCTCGGGTTCGTTTCCGGGTTTCCTCCTCCTTCCCTTGCTGCAACTATGATCTCTCTGATCAGTTTTGTGAAGATCTTCGATTTCTTCGCATCCTGGGCCATCTTCCTGTGCTTTATGTTGGCCCACTTGTTGTGACCCGACATCATTCCACCTCCTGCTGTCCTTTATATTTTAACACCATAATCGTCATGTCATCGTGCTGGGGCACATCCTTCGAAAACTCTTCCACACTCTTTTTAAGTTTGGAAAGAAGATCTTCGGCACTGTCTCCGTTGTACTCTCTGAGCGTTTCTTCAAGCCTCTCGTAACCGTATTCTTCTCCGAGGGTGTTCCTCGCTTCGGTTATTCCATCCGTATAGACCACTATGAAGGTGTTCGGTTTCAGTTGAATGGTATGCCTTCTGTAGTTCCACTCTGCTATACCGATCGGTATCGCCGAGGCTTCGAGTTTCACTATCTCTCCATCGTGAAGAAAATAAACGGGGTTGTGACCTGCATTCACCAGATTCAACGTTCCGTTCTGAAAGATTTCGAGGAAAACCATCGTCACGAAACGATCGTTCGAAAGATCTTCACAGAGTATACTGTTCAGGTGGTTCACCAGATCTTCCAGATCGGAATGTGAGGTGCTTAAAACTTTCAGGTAACTCCTCACGGCACTCATGAGAAGAGCAGCCGGAACACTTTTTCCAGCCACATCTCCCATGACGGCAAGAACCTTTCCATCACTGGCGAAGACATCGTAGTAGTCACCACCCACCTGAACTGCCGGTCTAGAACAGGCTGTTATATCGATGAATCCTGTTCTGGGAAGTTCCCGTGGGAGAAGTTCGGACTGTATCCGTCTTGCGATTTCCATCTGTTCTTCCAGTCTTTGACGTTCGATCTCTTTCTGCAGAAAATCTATTCTGTCCAGTGCGTTTGCTATGTATCTCGATGTGACCTCCGTTATCCTCCTGTCGCTCGCGGTGAACACGATTCCCTCTTCTTTTCCGGAGAAGCACATGTACCCGTAGTATCTGTTGCCGATAATGGGAACAAACAGAAGGTTCGAAAACTTCTTTGATTCACCGGGTTCTATCAGGACGGTTTTTTCTCTGTCCTCTATCTCCCGCTCCACTTCCTCGTGACTCATGTTCCCTATGCTCAGATCCTCAACCCTGACGATGTAGTCTTTGAACTTCACCACCTTCTTGAGAAGTGGTATAACCTTCTCCAGTTTCTCACGAAGGTTCATTGGAAACTCAAACCCACCGAATATCTCGGATATCTCAAGGAGCGTCGAGATCTCTTCATAAGAGCGCGAGAGTTCCTCTAGTTGGGCCTCCATGAAAATGGTCTGCTCTTCCAGACTCTTCTTGTACTCGTTTATTTCGTACTCCAGGATCTTCAAAAGTTCGTCGATACCCCTTGTGCAGTCATAATCGATGCCGAGTATCTCCGAGATCCTTCTGCAGATGTCCCTTTCATTCATTTAATAGGCGCTTCACCTCCTCAATGAACTGGGAGGGGCTGAAGGGCTTTCTCATGACCTTCTTCGCTCCAAGAGAGAGGGCGATCGTTTCGTCGTCTTCTCCACCTTTTGCCGTGAGAACGATGACCGGGATCTTTTTCCACTCTTCTTTCTCCTGAAGCTTCTTCAGGACGGTGAAACCGTCCATGACGGGCATCATGATGTCGAGCACTATCAGGTCCGGTGTGAACTCGGAGAGCTTTTCAAGGGCTATCTGACCGTTTTCTGCCTCTATTACTTCACAACCTGCTTTTTTCAGGTTGAAGGACACGATCTTTCTTAAAACGGCAGAATCGTCAACCAGGAGAACCTTCTTTGACACGTGTTCCCCTCCTCTCAAGAAAAGAGGAAAGTTCTTCCCCCTCCCCAGTGAGTGCTTCTTCGCATATTGCGACGAAAAACGAATCTTTCTCAACAAGAAACAGGGGGTTCAAAAGATTTTCCCTCTTTTGAGTATACCTGAAAATGTAATAATCTTTTGCTCTGAGGATCTCAAAATCAACCACACTCTCTCTGAACTGGATCTCCTTTCCCTTCTTTTCAACTCTTTTGTTCTGAAAATCTATAAAATACGGTGTGATGAGTTTGAAGCGATAGAACGCGACGAGTTTGTTTATGCTTTCTTCACATATCCACGCACCTGCGAGAGGAAAGTCTTTCGGAAGAGTGTCTTCGAGGTCCTCCAGATGTTTCTTTGAAAAATCCTTCAGATGAACTTCCACGTAGAACGCAAGGTTCACCACTCCAACCGGCATGGCATCGAGAAGGCTCATCTTCGGTTTTGGATGAAATCCCTCGGTGAACACTAGAGGAAGATCGGCACGTCTGAGTGAGCGTTCCACAAGTTTTATGGATTCGAGGGTGGACAGAAATCTCTTCATTCCCCTCTTTTTGAATCTGAGAACGACCTTCACTTTTTCACTTCCTTCGGGTATCTGTAGAACATCAGAAAGACAAGACCTATGAAGATGGGAAGGTAGTAGGTGGACAACCTCCAGCTCAGTACTGATGCAAGAGTCTTACCGGGAGATCCGAGTATCTTGCTGAATACGATCTGATAGACGGTCTCCACACCACCGCTTGCCCCCGGTGTTGGTACGTAGAACACAACCATGCTGAGAAAGAAAAGAAGTCCCGTTGCGTCAAAAAAGCCGATGTTTCCGGAATTGAATCGAATTGCCAGATAGAGGGCAAAACTCTGAACAAGAAGGGAAAACAGTGTGAGAGGAAAGTCAAGGAGCATGAAGCCACTCTTCCACAGGATTTTAACGCTCTCTTTCAGATCGTGGGTCCATTCCAGAAAGCGGCTGTCCCAGTCTTCTTTCTTTGTGAACCTTTTTATCATGGAATCCATCCATCTTGCTTTTTTCAACAACCCGAACAGGTGAGCGATGAGGGGAGGATGAACGAGTGAAAGTATCACAACTCCGATGAAAGACACACTCACAAGATAGGCAAGGAAGATCAACTTCGGTGCCATCAGCGTTCCCGACAGGAACAGATCCCTGTGTCTCAAAAGTCCTACTATAGAAAGAACAGCGATGGAAATGAGGTACTCTACGAACCTTGAAAGGATCACATTTACGTTGTGTTCAGATTCAAAGCCGAGCCTTGAAAGATGGTACGTTTGAAAGACCTGCCCACCGAAATAAAAGGGAGTGAGCATACTGAAAAGAAAACTCATGTAGTTGTTGAAAAAGGCATCGTAGAGCGAAAGGTGTTTCTCCCATACAAAAGAAAACAGCCACTTCATCCTCGCAGAGTCTATCAGTATTGAAAAAAGAAATATCCCACACAGAAGAAGAACGTGAAGCAGTGACTGTGGGCGGAAGTATTCAAAGAATTCTCTGGGATCGATTCCTCTGAATATGAAAAAAACCGCAACAAAACCGAATACCAGCGCAAGGATGATGTTTATCCACTCTTTTTTACTCAGATCCCTCACAACCTCCTCATGGAAATCTCCAGGGATGCGAGTAGATCCTCGACGGTTTCCATCCAGTCTTCAACCTGTGCCGTTCCGTACTCGAAGAAAGTCTGTTTTGTCCAGTCGAGCCTGAGAAGCTTTCGCTTCAACCTTTTGAGGAGCCTTTCTGCCCCTTCTTTTGTGGTTCCTGGAAGAACGATCATCAGTTCGTTCTTTCTCACAAAATCGATCCTGTCGGACGATCTAAGAACCTCCCGGATACTCTCATAAACACGCTCTGCCGTTTTTTCGTCTTCAAAGAACAGGTATATGACTGAAAGAGGGAAATCGTACCTTCTGGCCTTTTCGAACTCTTCTTCGAGATAACTGAGGATGCCCCGTGGAAACTTCAGGTACGTCTTTATCATCTCAAATCTTCTTCTCAGGAGAAAATCTGGAAGATCTGGATCGATCACGTCCAGAACATCCCCCGGGATGTCTTCCGGAAGGGATCTGGCGATCAGCACCTTCTGTTTTCCGCCGTCTTCTGGCCTGTCGGTGATGATCAGATCGGCCGTTTCGTTTATCAGAAATCCCGCTTCCTGGACGATTTTTTCCAGTCTTCCCCTGAGCATTTCGTCTTCCAGATCGATCCTCACCTTCATATCACTTCACCATCTCCAGGAAGTATCTGTGGAGCCTTAGATCGTCGGTGAGTTCGGGATGGAATGTACTCGCCAGAATCTTTCCTTCTTTCACAAGTACGGGATCATCCTCGTGGTATGCGAGGATTTCCACACTTTTGCCGGTTTCCACGATCTTTGGTGCCCTGATGAAGATCGCCCTGAACGGATCTTTTCCTATTGCTGGTATTTCGATGAAGGTCTCGAAACTTTCCACCTGTCTTCCATAGGCGTTTCTTTCCACGGCAATGTCCAGAACACCCAATTTTTCCTGTTTGTAGTTGTTGATGCGCTTTGCAAGGAGTATGACGCCAGCGCACGTTGCAAAGACAGGAAGGCCGTCGTTTATCCTCTCCACCAGTCTTTCATCCATGTTCATCTCTTTGAGGATGCGGATCATGGTGGTGGATTCTCCACCGGGGAGTATCAATCCATCGACCATGTCAAGATGTTCCGGGAGTTTCACAATCAGCGTTTCAACACCGAGTTTGTGGAGCGCCTCCACGTGTTCTCTGACATCTCCCTGAACCCCAAGAACACCGATTTTCATTCCTTACCACCCTCTCTCCTGCATTCTCACTTCGAGTTCTTCCACATCGAGTCCTCTCATGGGCTCTCCTATGTCTTCAGAGATCTTGAGGAGTATCTTCGGGTTGTCCCAGTAGGTCACGGCAAGAACCATTGCCTTCGCCATCTTCCTGGGATCTTTCGACTTGAAGATACCAGAACCCACGAAGACCCCGTCTGCTCCGAGCATCATCATGAGGGCAGCGTCCGCCGGTGTTGCCACGCCTCCCGCTGCAAAGTTCACAACGGGGAGCCTTCCGAGTCTCTTCACCTCTCTCAGAAGCTCCACCGGAGCACCTATCTCTTTTCCGTACGCAACGAGTTCTTCGTCTTCCATCTTCGTCACCTGCTTTATCTGTTCCATCATCCTTCTCATGTGCTTCACCGCTTCAACGACATTTCCCGTTCCTGCCTCACCCTTGGTTCTGATCATCGCAGCACCCTCTGCTATCCTTCTCAATGCCTCTCCCAGGTCTCTTGCACCGCAGACAAAGGGCACTTTGAACTCGTGTTTGTTTATGTGGAACCTGTCATCGGCAGGTGTGAGTACTTCGGACTCGTCGATGAAATCCACTCCGAGTTCCTCGAGGATCTTCGCTTCTGCGATGTGGCCGATCCTCACCTTCGCCATGACGGGTATGGAAACTGCTTCCATGATCTCCCTGATCTTTGCTATGCTGGCCATCCTTGCAACTCCGCCCTCTTTTCTGATGTCCGCAGGTACCCTCTCGAGCGCCATGACAGCGACCGCTCCCGCTTCCTCTGCTATCTTCGCCTGTTCAGCAGAGGTGACGTCCATGATGACACCGCCTTTGAACATCTCCGCAAAACCCTTCTTTATGATCCAGGTACCCTTTTTGATTTCCATTCCATTCACCTCCTCACTCTTCCTCCCAGTAGCGTTTCCCCACTTTTTTCAATCTGGGATTTTCTATCTTGTATCTTCCCACCTTTGCGCAGTGTCTTCCATTGACTTCAACGATGTCTGCCGTGATATCCACCTTCTCCCTCAGCAGGCGAGAACCAACACCGTACGCGTCTGCCGGTACCCCCAATCTTTCGAATAGATCTATCTTCTTCTCGTCGAATCCTCCGGAGACGACTATCTTCAGATCCTTGAGCCCCACTTTGTCGAACTCCTGACGGGCTCTCCAGACGAGTTCCGGGCACACCCCGAAGGAAGACTCATCCTTCGGGATCACCGATTTGTCTCTCAGATTACCCGCCGTGTCGAACCTCACTCCCCAGATTCTGTTCTTTCCGGGACCTATGATAGGTGATGGGTCCGTTACTCCCAGTTTGAATGGCTTTTTCATGACGTACTCATAGAAAGCCTTTATCACACGGAAGGTGGTTCCTATCACATCGTTGTCCCAGTCCACGAGTATGATTCTGTTCACGTCTTCCTCCATGTGTTTGTCGAAGGCGATGGCGGCATCTTCTGTTTTCCCGTTGTAACATGCGATCAGTGCGTGAGGCATCGTTCCCATGGACTTGACACCCCAGTAGTCTGCGTTCGCGTCTGTAGAAACTCCAAAGGCCCCCGCTTTGAGAGCTGCGTAGCCGTCTGTTGCCTGGACCCAGTAGTGATCGAAACGGGCACTGAAAAAGAGCACGGGTTTTCCTCTCGCTGCCTTCACCACTTTCTTGACGGCCGTTGCCGTGCTGGTGGCTCTTGCGATCACACCGAGAAGCACCGTTTCGAGATACCCGAAATAGGTGGGATCTCCCTCTATTGTCATTATCGGCTCTCCTTCTTTCGCTTCCTCGCCGTCGTAGAGGGCGTGTACTTCTATTTCATCCCATTTGTCTACCCAAAGATCGTTCAGTTTCAATCTGAGGTCCCACTTTTTCTGAGTGAGCTCCAGAATCTTCTGAACGTCCATTTCAACTGAAGCAGCCTGCATTTCTTTGTCTAATTTCAAGATCTCTTCGAAGAGTTCCCTCGCTTTTTCCTCGTCTTTGTAGTATCCCGTGCAGAACTTCAGAATGGCGAGGGCCTCGTCAATTCCGCAGATTACGGCGTCTTTCCTCGGAAAGAACTGATAGTACACCCGTGGATGGCGGTTGTCCCTTTTCAAGACCTTCACATAGTTTATGAAGTATATGTCCGAGTAGTAACCGTTCCTGATGCGGTCGATGGGAACCTTGAAGACCTCGGGACTGAGTCTTTTCACATTGATCACCTCAAATGAATTCTGCTCCTAAAATTTCTTTCATTTCCCTCAGTGCAAAGCGGTGAAGCTCTTCATCGTAAGAAGCAACGCCTTCAGTGATTATTTTAACAGGGATATCCCTGTTTCTCAACTCTTCGACGGTGAAGAGCACACAGATGTGTGTTACAACTCCACAAACGTAAACTTCGTCTATCTCGTTGTCTCTGATTATCTTTTCAAGATTCGTGTTGTAGAAGGCACTGTAACGGTTTTTTTTCACAGAGAAGTGATTGGGATAATCTTTCAAAGCTTTCTCGAGTTTTTCAGTGAGTCTTGCACCATCAGTGTTTGCAACGCAGTGTTTTGGCCAGATGTTGAATTCTCTGTCTTCAGGATCGTGCCAGTCCTGTGTGGTGATGATGGGAAGGTTTTCCTTTTTGAACTCTTCAACCCACTTCAAAATGGGATCGATCACCTTCTCTGCTCCTTCGAAGTAAAGAGCACCGTCTTTGTCAACGAAATCCCTCTGGAGGTCCACCACAAGAAGGGCTCTCACGTTTTCACCCCCTAAAAAGAAAAGCCCCGTGCGGGGCTGGCGGAGGCGGTGGGACTCGAACCCACACGGGCCTTCCGGCCCACCGGTTTTCAAGACCGGCTCCTTAGCCAGTTCGGACACGCCTCCAGTTTTAAATTATACAACAAAACAAAACCCCCGGCAAGTGCCGGGGGTTGATTTGCGGTGGTGTGGATTAGAATGCGAGCCTGTAGGTGATGAATCCAAAGAATGTTGGTTCATCAAGTGTTGTATTTCCATCCTGATTTGTGTCGAGAAGTGTTTGAGTTGTGAAGAAATCGTAGTCGTTGTCCCTGTACGTTCCAAAGAGCACACCCGCGAGGAGTTCTCCGTACTTGTAGGCTGCACCGACGTTGTACCAGAAGTTGTCGGCAGATTTTTCAGCATCGAGTCTGAGGTTTCCAAAGAGTTTGAATCCTTCGTAGTCAAGAAGCGCACCTGCTCTCACGGGAAGTTCGTAGCTGTTGCTGCCATCAAGGTAGATCAATGGTTTAACACCAGCGTAAACCGTCAGGAAATCAACGGGATTTGCCTGAGCAAGAACGGTGGCTCCAAAGTATTTCTTACCCCAATCAACGGTGTCACTGTCCCATCCTTCGTAACTTATGTACGAGTTGTTATCGTAGAACTTGGCAGCTCCTTCGGAGTAGTTGAGGTACGGTGTCACTGTGAGTTTGACAACGTCGAAGTCGAATTCTTTGGAGTATTCTGCGTAAACGATGTAGTTGCTTGTTGCGTTGTCGCTCGTGTAAGCAAGGTCAACCACGAGACCGTCGAGAACGTCCTTTCCAGTGAGGTTCAGATGGAGACCGTATGCGTAGGTGCTTGTGCTTGAAGCGATGTCGGTGTCGTAGAACGCACCAAACAGTGTTGCATCGACAAGATCAAGGTTTGTAACGGAGACCTTGACACCGATTGCATCGTCGAAGAAGTTCCCCGTTGTTGTTGTGGCATCGTTAAGATCTGTTTCACTTACAAGATCTGCATAGTAGAATGTGAGTCCAAGTCCCTCGATTCCAAGTTTCGGTGTCACGGTGTAATTGGGAATAGCTTCTTCCGTATAACCGGCGTTGGATGGGCTCACGTAGAAGATGTAATCATCGGCGATGATGGCTGTCGGGTTGTACTCTGCGTCGAACAGGGGTGTTTCAAGCTTTAGCCAGAAATCAGCAGTGTTGAGGCTTAGACCAGATCCGTTGAAGGAGAAGTTCACTGTCACTGTTGAACCAAAGGTCTGCGAGAAAGTCACCATGTAGCTTCCGTAAGAGGCTCCTGTCTGTGTGAGATCGATACCTTCCTCGTCGATGATGGCTGTGAATACCAGGTTACCCCAGGTACCCATCTTGAAAGGTAACTCGGCTGCAACTGCTGCTGTGAAGAGCAATCCCAGAACCGCCAGAAGTGTGAGAAGCTTCTTCATAACATCTTACCTCCCCTCAGAATGAAATTTTGAGTTATTTACCACTGATTGCAAGCAGAATGAGACCGAGAATTCCAAAGAACGCACCTGTGAGGATGCTGAGATTCCTGTTGTAAGCCTTCACGCTTTCGATTTTGTCCTCGAGTTCCGCCTTCACCTGATCGATCTTTTCGTTAGTCTCGTTGTACTTCATGTTGAGGTCTTCTTCGAGAGACGACGTTTTTCCGTAGAGGTTGACGATATCCTGTTCATGAAGATCAACCGTCTTCTGTATCTCCGCATCCTTTTCCTTGAGAGCGGAAATTTCATCGTTCAATTTGCTTTCTGTGTCGAGGAGTTTTGTGTAGACCATGTTCAACGTTTTCTCCTGTGACTCTATTTTAGCAGAAAGTTCGGCCTTCGTGTCAAGTATTTTTTTGTTTAGATCTTCGTTGAGTGTGGAGATCTTGTTGTAGATGTTTATGATGTCCTTTTCGTGAAGTTCCACCATTGCAGAGATCTCTTCGTCTCTTCTGGAGAGTTTCTCTTCCGTTGCGGAAATCTTCTTGTTGAGTTCCTCGTTAACGGAACTGATCTTGTTGTAAATGTTTATGATGTCTTTCTCGTGGAGATCAACCATGGCCTTGAGATCGGCGAGTTTGTTTCCAAGGTCTTTCTCGAGGGCGGCGAGTTTGTCGTTCACTTCGGCTATCTTTGTGTCAACGCTTTCCTTGTACCTCTCATAGTCTCTTGCGAGGTTTCCGAGTCTGAGACCCACGTTGTTCACAACTTCCCTGTTCAGAGAGATCTCTTCTTCGAACTTTGCCTCGAGTTCTTCCTTCGCAGAGTCGATCTTGGCGAGGATTTCTCTTTCTGTTTCTTTGACGTTGACCTGGGTGGTGCCTATCTGGGCTGCCAGGGTGTCAAGGACACTTTCCAGGCTGTTCACTCTTTCTTCGAGAGCCATGTACTTGTCCGAAAGGTTTCCAACGACCTGGGTTAGGTTTCCAGAGACTCCTGAGAGCATCTTCTGTTCGATGAAATCGAGGAGCCTGCTCACGGCCGTGGCGGCTTCGTACCTGGTGATGTACCTGTCCCCTTTGAATTCACCATCGGGATAGCCTATGAAGATACCCCTCTGCCAGAGTTTCCAGACGTACTCGTAGGCCCAGTGATCCTTTGGAACATCAGGGAAGAATGCAAAAGCCGCTGAGAAGAAAACCGAAATCACGGTGATGGCAAGAAGAACTCTCTTCATGGGACAAACCTCCCTTCACATTGATTACGTTAAATCCTGTGGTGATTATACCATCATGACCAAAGCAAATTCAAGGGTTTTCTAAAGTTTTTTTGTCTCCGTTTCAGGAAATCCTGTAGAATTTTTTCTTTCCAACCCTCAAAACCCTCTCGCCGTCGGGCTTTACGATGAATTTTATGTCCTCCACCCTCTCGCCGTCCAGGTAAACGCCGCCCTGTGAGATGAGCCTTTTCGCCTCACTTCTGCTGGAGACCGCTCCTATCTTCACCAGAAGATCAACGATGTTCATCTCCTGGGAAAGTTCAACAACGGGCATTTCATCCGGGAGCTCTTTCCTCTGAAAGACCTTCACGAAGTGTTCTTGAGCCTTTTTTGCGTTCTCTTCACCATGGAAGAAACGCGTGATCTCGTAGGCAAGAACCATCTTCACATCCCTTGGATTGATCTTTCCCTCTTTCATCTTTCTTTCGTATTCTTCAATCTGCTCTTCTGGAATGTCCGTGAGGAGCCTCATGTACTTTATGATGAGTTCATCGGGTATGGACATGAGTTTTCCGTACATGTCTTCTGGTGTGTCGTTGAACGCGATGTAGTTTCCATAACTTTTGCTCATCTTGAGTTTTCCATCCGTTCCTTCGATGATCGGCATCGTCATGACAATCTGTGGCTCCTGTCCGTACTCTTCCTGGATCTTCCTTCCGACCAGGAGGTTGAAGAGCTGATCGGTACCTCCCAGTTCCACGTCTGCCTGGATCGCAACGGAGTCGTAGGCCTGCGCCAGGGGGTACAGAAACTCCGATATGGTGATGGGGATGCCTTCCCTGAACCTTCTGGCGAAGTCGTCTCTTTCGAGCATCCTCGCCACCGTGTACTTGGAGGCGAGAACGATCACGTCGGCGAAAGTCATCCGATCGAGCCATTCGCCGTTGAAACGAAGTTCTGTTCTTTCAGGATCGAGTATCTTGAAAGCCTGTTCCTGGTAAGTCTTTGCGTTCTCGAGCACTTCTTCCTTCGTCAGCATGGGCCGTGTTTCGTTTCTTCCCGACGGATCTCCGATTCTGGCCGTGAAGTCTCCTATGATGAGAACGACCGTGTGCCCCAGATCCTGAAATTCCCTCAGTTTTCTGAGCACAACGGCGTGGCCAAGGTGAAGATCTGGCCGCGAGGGATCAACACCGAGTTTCACACGGAGTTTTCCTTTTCTTCTTATTCTGTCGAGGAGTTCTTCCTCACTGACGAGATCGACCACGTTCCTTTTAAGGATCTTCACCTGTTCCTCCGGAGTCATCCCATCACCTCGTCAGAACGAACGCTGTTATCACGCAGGAGATGAAAAAGAGTACAGAGAGAACGAGTGTGATCTTTCCTCCGGTGTCGAGGCCTCTCTTTCTTCCAAAAACGGTGTGAAGCCCACCGCTTCCAAAGGCCCCACCGAGTTCTGAGAACTTCGACATCTGCACCTGGACCATGTAGATGAGGGCTACACTTATGATGGTGTGAACGATGAGGAAAAACGTCTTCATCCACAGCACCTCCCCAGGCATTATAACACAGCTTTCAGGAATCTTCCGGTGTGGGAAGAGGGATTTTCTGCCACCTCTTCGGGAGTACCGGTCGCCACGATGCGCCCTCCTTCTTTTCCTCCCTCAGGTCCGAGATCTATGATGTGGTCTGCGTTCTTTATTACATCGAGGTTGTGTTCTATGACCACAACCGTGTTACCCCTGTCAACGAGTCTGTGAAGGACTTCTACGAGTTTTCTCACGTCTTCAAAATGGAGTCCTACCGTTGGCTCGTCGAGTATGTAGAGCGTTCTTCCCGTGTCTTTCTTTCTCAACTCAGACGCGAGTTTTATCCTCTGTGCCTCCCCGCCTGATAGCGTTGTTGCGGGCTGGCCGAGTTTTATGTAACCGAGCCCCACATCGTGAAGAACCTGAAGAGTCCTCCTTATAGGAGGAACATTCTTGAAAAATTCCAGTGCTTCATCCACCGTCATATCGAGTATATCAGAAATGTTCTTTCCCCTGTACGTCACCTCAAGGGTTTCTTTGTTGTATCTTTTTCCTTTGCAAACATCGCACTCCACGTAAACGTCTGGAAGAAAGAGCATCTCTATCTTCACGTAACCCTGGCCTTGACAGGCCTCGCATCTTCCTCCCTTCAGGTTGAAACTGAACCTGCTCTTCGTGTAGCCACGAGCTTTTGCTGCGGGCGTCATTGCAAAGAGGGTGCGTATCTCATCGAACACCTTCGTGTAGGTCGCAGGATTGCTCCTTGGAGTCCTTCCGATCGGTGATTGATCTATCGCGATCACTTTGTCTATGTTCTCAACGCCCTCCAGGGAGTCGAACTCGCCGACCGGGAGCTTTGCTCCGTGAAGAACGTTCATGAGGGCAGGATAAAGCGTTTCCATGACAAGAGAAGACTTTCCCGATCCAGAAACTCCGGTCACACAGACAAAGACTCCGAGGGGAATCTCAACGTCTATGTTCTTCAGGTTGTTGTGACGAACACCTCTCAGTTTGAGAAATCCGTAGGGGCGTCGTCTCACTCCTCTGTGAGGGATTTTTTTCTTCCCGGAGAGGTACTCTCCGGTCAAAGAACCGTTTGGGTTTTTGATCAGTTCCTCCACGCTGCCCTGAAACACCACACGCCCTCCGTTTGCACCCCCACCCGGTCCAATATCCACTATGTAATCGGCGCTCTTGATCACCTCTTCGTCGTGTTCTACCACGATAACCGTGTTTCCGAGGTCTCTGAGTTTCTTCAGGGTCCTCACCAGCCTCTCTGTATCTCTCGGGTGGAGGCCGATCGTGGGTTCGTCGAGGACGTATATGACCCCCGTAAGACCGGATCCTATCTGCGTTGCAAGTCTTATTCTCTGGGATTCTCCACCCGAAAGAGTGGTGGCGGATCTTGAGAGGTTCAGATACCCAAGGCCAACGTCCATGAGGAACTCAAGTCTCTTTTCGATCTCGTTTAAAAGTTCTCCAGCGATCTTTTGCTCTCTTTCTGTGAGTTTCAGATTTTTCAGAAACGCCAGTTCCTCTTCGATGGAAAGCTCGGTGAACTCGTGTATGTTCAGGCCATTTATTCTCACAGAGAGGGCCTCTCTGTTCAGTCTCTTTCCACCACAGAGAGAACACGTTCTCTGAACGACGAAGTTTTTCTCCAGCCACTCTTTCATTTCGGAAGACTCGGTTTCCCTGTGCCATCTTTCAACCTTCGGTACCACTCCTTCGAAGTGATCATCGCCGTACAACACAAACTTCTTCGCCTCTTCGGGGAGGTTTTTGAAGGGAACCTCTGCGGAAAAACCTCTTCTTTCCAGCTCCCTTGCCACCCACCTCGAGAGTCTCCTGTCCCATCTGTAGGGGATGATCGCACCATCCAGCACGCTTCTTTCTTCATCCACCACAAGTGACGGGTCCACCTCGAACGTGAAACCGAGTCCATGGCAGTTGGGACACGCTCCGTACGGGCTGTTGAACGAAAACAGTTTCGGCGTGATCTCAGGAAAGCCGATTCCACACACGGGGCACATGAGGTTTTCGCTGAAGGTTCTGCTCTCTCCAGAGTCCACGTTTCTGACTTCCACAAAGCCCTTTCCTTCTCTCATCGCAAGTTCCAGACTGTCCAGTATTCTGTGCTCATTCTTGCTTTCCAGAGTCAATCTATCGACCACCAGTTTCACCGTGTGCCTTCTGTTTTTGTCAAGTTCGGGCACCTCTTCGAGTCTGTACATTTCCCCGTCTATCTCAACTCTTGTGAAACCCTTCGAGGCGAACTCCTCGATTTCCTTCTTGAAGGTTCCCTTCTTCTCCGTTGCGATGGGAGCGAGGATGTAGATTCGACTTCCCTCTCTGAACGAGTTGAACAGATCCTGAAGGATTTCGTCGACACTTTTCTTCTCGAGCGGCCTGCCGCACTCAGGACAGTGCGCTTTTCCTATTCTGGCATAGAGAACTCTCAGGTAATCGTAGATCTCCGTCACCGTTCCCACCGTGGATCTGGGGTTGTGCGAGACCGTCTTCTGATCTATGGCGATGGCGGGGGAGAGTCCTTCTATTTCGTCCACATCCGGTCTTTTGAGTTCGCCGAGGAACTGTCTTGCGTACGTGGAAAGGGACTCCAGGTACCTTCTCTGTCCCTCTGCGTATATGGTGTCCATCGCAAGAGATGACTTCCCCGAACCCGAAAGTCCCGTTATGACGACGAGTTTGTTCTTCGGTATCCTCACCGTTATGTTCTTCAGGTTGTGCACCCTTGCCCCTCTCACGACGATCTCGTTCACGTGATCACCCCCAGGATGAGGGCACCAAAGACCAGAGTGAGCGCCAGTGGGAAAAAGACCCTTCTGAGAATTTCAAACACATCGACTCTGAAGAACTTCGCGGAAAGAACCACACAGAGATGAACCGGAGACAGTATAACACCACCCACAGCGAACATGTAGGTGTATATAGCGTACTCCTTGCTAAACATACTGAGAACAACGGGAAGAGAAATACCGACCGCCGCCTGTGTTATTCCTGTGGAGACACCGGATACGAAGGGAAGAAAAAAGAGAAGAAGAAACGGAGAGATGTGCCATTCCAGAAACTCATGGGCGATTTTTTCTCCCACGTTCATGGTGTCGATCGCAACCTTGTAACAGTAAACAAGAAAGAGCACAACGAAAACATCCCATTTTCTGAGGGTGCTTTTCAGAGCACTCAGAAAGAACTTTCTTCTGAAGACGGTGTATCCTGCTGTGTTCAAAAGGAGGGCGAGCCAGCCCGGTACCCGGAACGCCAGAATCATAAGGCCAGTTCCGGTGATGGGAAGGAGCACAAAAAGATTGGAGATAGAACCTGGTCTCGACAGACGGGGAATCTGCATTCCGTTGAAAAACAGCCATCCCGTTATGAAGGCGAGGACAAAAACGGGAAACAATTTTGAAGAAACGCTGCTCACATGGACACCGGAAAGTTCTGATACGAGTACCACTGCAGGGTATATGGGCCAGAAGAATTCTATCGTGTGTCTGAACCAGTAGTTTTTGACGGCAAGTCTCAGGGGACTTTCATCTGGAAGGGAGTTTTTCACCATTGGGGCGGTGAAAAGTGCGCCACCTGGCATCGGCATGAGTCCGATGAGAGCAGGAACGAACGAATCCACGTTTTTGGAGAAGATGTTTCTCATCTCTTTAGAGAATTTCCTGTAATCACCGGATGATTCCATCATACCAGAAAGAAGATAGATCAGAAACACAGTCGACAGAAGAGACCAGAACGAGGAAGATGTCAGAACACGCAGTGCAATTTCAACCACGCTGGAAATTCTCAGTATGAGAAACAAGACAGCCACTCCGGACAGGAGAGACAGGGAGAGTTTCTTCAGGATTCTCTGAGTGATAACGATCGTTATCAGAGAGGTCACCACGGAGAAGGTGTACAACTGCATCGACCTCCATCAAAGAAAAAGAAGAAGGGGATATCCCCCTTCTCTTCTCTGGAGCGGGCGACGGGATTCGAACCCGCGACCCCCAGCTTGGCAAGCTGGTGCTCTACCACTGAGCTACACCCGCCTGCTCTATCCTGGTGCGAGAGGTGGGACTTGAACCCACACGGGCTTCAGCCCACTGGATTCTAAGTCCAGCGCGTCTGCCAGTTCCGCCACTCTCGCACCACTGGTGACCCGGGTGGGATTCGAACCCACGACCCCCTGATTAAAAGTCAGGTGCTCTGCCTGCTGAGCTACCGGGTCGCCGGTACAAATGATATCACAGACTGCAGAGGATTTCAAGGGGGAAAAGTTGAGGATGAAATCTTTTGGTGTTAAAATATCCAACAAAGAGGTGATGCCAATGACCGGTGTGTGCGTTGGATCCTCGAGCGTATCTTTCTACAGCAAAAGCGGGAAGGGCAATCTTCCCCACAACGGAGACCCGCTTGCACTCCTTTCTTCCATGATACCCACCTTCCTCGAAAAAGGTCCCGTTGTCCTCACCGGGCGCAAGACAAGAGAAGTGATAGATCTTCCCCAGATCTCCGAAGCCGAAGCAACGGAGGTCGCCTACAGACACCTTATGGAGAAATACGGTCGGGTGGAGGCCATAGTCAGTGCGGGCGGGGAAAACACCGTACTCTACAGGGTGAACGAGAAGGGAATCATAACGGGTATATACACGGGTAGCAAGTGTGCCTCGGGCACGGGTGAATTTTTCCTGCAACAGCTTCAGAGAATGGGGATCTCCCTCGAGGAAGCAAACAGGGTGAATGTGGAAGACTATTACGAACTCTCCTCCAGATGTACGGTTTTCTGCAAAAGCGACTGCACACACGCTCTGAACAAGGGAGTGCCAAAAGAATTGGTTCTGAACGGTCTTGGAAAGGTGATGGCCGACAAAATCGTCGAACTTGCACACAAGGCGAACGTGAAAAAGATCCTGCTTGTTGGAGGTACGACCAGGAACAGACTCATGCTGAAGCACCTGAGAAGATTTCTCGACGTTGTTGTTCCCGAGGAAGCCCTGTTCTTCGAAGCGTTCGGGGCGTACCTCTGGGGGATCGCAAACAGGATCGAAACAAAGCGCACTTTCGTGATAAAGGAAGAAAAAAGATCCAGCTTTCCCACACATGAGCCCCTGAGAAAGTACGCTCATCTGGTGGAGTTCAAGGAGATGCCCTTTCAGGAAGCAAAAGATGGTGACGTGTGTATTCTGGGAATAGACGTTGGATCGACTACCACGAAGGCAGTTCTGATGAGGTACGAAGACAACGCCATTCTCGCCGGTGTGTATTTGAGAACCCTCGGTGATCCCATAAGGGCGGCACGACAGTGTTACACTTCGATCCTCGAACAGTTGAACGGAACCAGGGTGAGGATAATCGGTCTGGGTGTTACAGGTTCTGGAAGAAAGATCGTGGGACTTTACTCACAGACCGATGCCGTCTACAACGAGATCATGGCCCATGCCAGGGCGGCGGCTCACTTCGATCCGGAAGTGGATACCATCTTCGAAATAGGCGGTCAGGATGCGAAATACACTTATCTGGTGAACGGTGTGCCCACCGATTATGCCATGAACGAGGCGTGCTCTGCCGGAACGGGATCCTTCCTCGAGGAAGCTGCAGGGGAATCTTTGAGGGTTCATTACACGGAGATCGGGGACCTCGCCATGAAGGGCGAAAACCCGCCGAACTTCAGCGACCAGTGTGCTGCTTTCATAGGAAGCGATGTCAAAACCGCTGTGAACGAAGGTATCTCCAAAGAAGACATCTGTGCGGGGCTTGTGTACTCTGTGTGCATGAACTATCTGAACAGGGTAAAAGGAAACAGACCCGTTGGGAAGAAGATCTTCATGCAAGGCGGAGTCTGCTACAACAGAGCCGTTCCCGTTGCCATGGCCGCCCTTGTCGGAAAAAAGATCGTGGTTCCCCCTCATCCCGGCCTGATGGGTGCCTACGGCGTAGCACTCCTCACCAAAGAGAATCTGGAACTTGGATTTTTGAAGGAGAAAGAATTCGATCTGAAAGAGTTGATATCCAGAGAGGTCAGATACAGAGGAACGTTCATCTGCCCTGGTGGAAAAGAAAAGTGTGACAGAAAGTGTGAAATCAGGATCATAGAGATCGATGGAAAGAGGTTCCCCTTCGGTGGTGCCTGCAACAGGTACGAAAACGTGGTGAGACACCTGAACGTCGACAGCACGAAGTACAATTTCGTGAAAAAAAGAGAAAGGTACATCTTTGATTTCGAACATGTAAAGGGTTCATCGAAGACGATCGGTCTGAGCAGATCTCTTGCGATGAACAACCTCTTTCCTCTGTTCTACACATTTTTGGAGGAACTGGGATTCGAGGTGATCGTTCCTGAAAAATCCGACAGACGTGGCTGGGAAATGAAGAACTCCGAGTTCTGTTTCCCAGTGGAACTCTCCCATGGATACATGTACGACCTTCTTTCGAAAAATCCGGATTTGATCTTCGTTCCCAGAATACGTGGGATAAAGGTGGAAAATTCCGAGAACTACAACGTTTTCTGTCCCTTCGTTCAGAGTGAAGCGGACTGGCTTTCATCGGCCTTTCCGTCTTTGAAAGAAAAGCTCGTGACGGAGTATTTTGACTTTTCACGTGGAGATGAGAGAGAACAGTTCCTCAAACTGGCAGAAAAGCTAGGAAAATCGAGAGAAGAAGGGGAAAGAGCCTTCGAAAAAGCCAAGGCGGTCTTTCGTGAAAGGTTCGAGTCGATAAAAAAGCAGTGGAACGATTTTCTGAAAGTTCTCGAGAGTTCAGAGTTTGGAGTCGTTCTCTTTGGAAGGTCCTACAACGCGTTTTCTTCCGATGCAAACATGGGAATTCCAGAAAAGTTCGCCACCCGCGGAATACCCATCATAAACTTCGACTCTCTTCCCTTCGAAAAAGAAGATGGTTACAGGAACATGTACTGGTCCTGGGGAGAGATGATACTGAAGGCAGCCCGATTCGTCGAAAAGCACCCAAAACTCTTCGGTGTCTACATCACCAACTTCAGCTGTGGACCAGATTCTTTCATCATCTCCTACTTCAGAGACATCATGGGGAAGAAGCCTTCCCTGGTGCTGGAACTCGACAGTCACACGGCGGATGCGGGTGTGGAGACAAGAGTGGAAGCGTTCATCGATATAGTGAGAAGTTACCTCAAACTGAAGAAAAAAGAAGAAGGAAAAAGTCCGGTGAAAAGACCCTACACCGTTCTGGAAAAGGACAGACTCTACATCATCACGCCGGATGGAAAGAGAAAAACGCTCGACGACGAGCGTGTGAAGGTCGTCTTTCCTTCGATGGGACAGTTCGGTTCTCAGTGTCTTTCTGCAGCGTTCAGATACTATGGTGTCAGATCCGATGTATGTCCACCACCGGATGTGGAGGAGTTCAAGCTCGGAAGGGGGAACTCTCTGTCGAAGGAGTGTCTGCCTCTTCAGCTCACCCTTGGAAGTCTCATAAAGTACGTGAAAGAGAAGGCGAATCGGGACGAAATCGTTCTCTACTTCATGCCAGAGACGATGGGGCCATGCAGATTTGGACAATACAGCGTATTCATGAACCTGTGGCTGGACAGAAACAACGTGGAGAACGTGACGCTTTTTGGACTCAACTCGGAGAACGCTTACGCTGGTCTGGGGACCGCCTTCAGGATAAGGGCCTGGCTTGCGGTGGTTGTATCGGACGTCTTCTTCGATGTGGAACGGGGTGTTATGACGCTTGCAAAGGATAGAGAAGAAGCAAGGAAGGTTGTGGAGGGCTGCAAAGAAAAGATACTGCTCAGTCTGGCGAACGATCCTCTTCGAAAGTTCTTCAAAACGCTCGAGAAAGTTGCAGAGATACTCTCGGGTGTTGAAAAGAGAATGGACTACGAACACGCTCCTAAGGTGCTTCTGACAGGTGAAATATACGTCAGAAGGGATGAATTTTCCAGGAAGAACCTGGAAGAACTCATGGAAAAGAACGGCATCGTCATGCACATCTCCCCCGTTCACGAATGGATCTACTACACGGATTATCTCTTCCTGAACAGGTTGATCTCGCCGGACTCCACAGGAATGGACAGGCTGAAAAAACGCATAGAGTTGCTGGTGAAAAGGTACATAGAGAAGCGAGTGAAAAGGACCATGGAAAAAACGGGCTTTTACAGGGGTCACATGGTGAACATAAGGGAAATCGTCAGATCCGCCAGGGACTACCTGAACCCAAGGCTCACGGGTGAAGCGATCCTCACGATCGGCACGATTCTCCACGAAATAGTGGAACATTACGATGGTATCATCTCCATCGGACCGTTCGGCTGTATGCCGAGCAGAATAGCAGAAGCAATTGTGAAGAGAGGATTGGAAGAGTTGAAACACAAGGCAAAGGGGAAGATCAAGAAAGTGCTGGAAGAGTTTGGAGACCTTCCGGTGATACACATAGAGTCCGACGGAAACCCATTCACTCCTACCGTTCAGAGTAAGTTAGAGGCTTTCATGTTCCAGGTGAGACGCCTGAGAAACTACCTCAACGGTGTGATCGACGGCCTGGGTGTTGTGGAGGAATTTTCAGAGAGTGCTTCGGAGAAGATCAGAGTTGATTCATGAGGATCTCCAGAATCTTCTTTTCTAACTCAGAAAAGAGTGGATCCGAGAGCACTTCGAGCGTTCTCGGTTTTGGAAATGGTACCAGGATCTCCCTCAATACCTTCGTGGGTCGTGGGGAAAGGACCAGTATCCTGTCGGAGAGAAACACGGCTTCCTCCACATCGTGTGTGATCAGTATGGCAGAGCTTTTCATCCTGTGTATCTCTTCTGAAAGCCATATCTGAAGTTTCTTTCTCGTGTACGCGTCGACCGATGAGAATGGCTCGTCCAGTACCAGAAGGTCTTTCCCCGAGAGCACGGCCCTGAGGACCGAAAGTCTCTGTCTCATACCTCCACTCAGCTGATAAGGACGTTTGTCTTCGAAGCCCGAAAGGCCGAACCTTTCGATCAGTTCTTTCACGTTCTCTGTAGCTTTTTTGCCCCTCAGAATGAGCGGAAGGGTGGCGTTTTCGTAGACCGTCATCCAGTCGAAGAGCACGTCTTTTTGAGGGCAGTATCCCACACTGGATGTGGAGATCAATACGTTTCCTTCATACGGGATGAGACCGAGAATGGCCTTCACGATGGTAGTCTTACCACAACCGGATGGTCCAACAAGAGAGAGGATCTCTCCCTCGAAAAGATCCAGGGAGAGATCCTCCACCACCTGAAGATCACCGTATCGAACTTTCAGGTTCCTCACCGAGATCACGGGAGAAATTCGTTCGTGAAGGCCTTCGTCACGTCTATCATTTCCTTCAAAAAACCCGTCGAATGAAGCCATTCTGCGTATCTCCTCCACACCTCTTCTTTCTGGTATCCCCACTTTTCGGCGTCTGCCCTGTACTGGCCGGCGAGGTACTTTTGAGATTCGACAACTATCTTTTCATCGAGTTCCGGAGCGTATTTGAGCAGAATCTTTGCAGCCTCGACAGGATGCTGAATGGCGTATTCGTAGCCCCTTGCCGTCGCTCTCAGAAATCTTCTCACAAGGTCCGGATTCTTCTCTATCAGGGATTCACTCGTTATGAGAACGGGTGTGTAGTAGTCGAAGACCTCGTCTATCTCCCGAAGCGGGAGGAATTCTATCTCTATTCCTTTCACCTTGCTTGCAACACCGTCCCACCCGTAGAAGATCCAGGCGAAATCGAACACGTCGTTCAGGGTCCCGGCGAAGAAGTCCATCTGTCCAACGTTCACGAAGATCACCTTCGAAGGATCAGCACCGTATTTTTTCATGATGTACTCTATCGTTGCTCTTTCTATGGGAGATCCCCACGTTCCGTATTTTTTTCCTTCCCAGTCTTTCACGCTCTTTATGCCTTCACTCTTCAGCCATGCAAATCCCGATGTGTTATGCTGTATTACTGCGGCTATTGAGACGATGGGAAGCCCCTCTCCCCGGGCGAGAGTGACCGCCTCCTGGTAACTGACACCGAATTCTGCTTTTCCGCTGGCCACGATTTGTTCCGCCGTAAGCCTGGAGGGTTGTACGATCTCCACGTTCAGACCTTCTTCTTCGTAGTATCCAAGGTCTTTGGCAACGTAGAGTCCCGTGTGATTCGTGTTTGGATACCAGTCCAGAACAACCGTTACTTCCTCTGCGAAAAGGACGAGGGGAATCAGAAAGAGAAGCACCAGTATCTTCTTCATGTTACCATCCTCCTTTCCTCAAACCACGGCGTGAATCTTCTTGAAAGTAGATCCACCATCTTGAACACGGCCACACTCAGGATCACCACTATCACGATGGAAACAAAGAGTCTGTCTGCTCTGAACGTGTTCATGGCTCTGATCATGTAGATTCCAAGTCCCTTCTCTGCACCAAGCCACTCACCTATGACGGCGGAGACCACGGCGTAGGTGGCGGATATCTTGAGCCCGGAGAAAACGTAAGGAAGCGTGTGGGGTATTATCAGGTATCTGTAGATCTGTGTTCTGGTTGCCTTCATCACCCTGAAAAGGTCCAGTGCGTCCGGATCTATCGTTCTGAATCCTTCCAGGGTGTTGAGAGCCACGGGAAAGAGTGTCACGAAAGCCACAACACCCACCTTCGTTCCGATTCCAAGTCCGAACCAGATGACCACAAGCGGTGCCACGGCGACTATGGGAATTGCCTGTGAAACGATCAACACGGGATAGAGTATCTCTCTGATGAACTGGAAAGTGTCCATTAGCACAGCGAGTCCCACACCGATCACAAGACCGATTGCAAGACCAGAGAGGGACTCAGCTATGGTGTACAGACTGTGAACGAGCAGTATTCTCCACTGTGAGATCATCTGGGAGACGATGGAGGACGGCTTTGGGAGAAGATACTGCGGTACATTCGAGAACTCCCACACGACCAGAGTGGCAACCAGAAAGATCCACTTAGCGGTACTTCGATACTTTCTCCTCAATGGTGATACCTCCAGATCTGTAGTCCACGTCGAGCTGGAGAACGAACCTCTTTGTAAAATTTTCAAGGTATCTTGCGAGTTCTTTCACTCGATCCATGATCTCGTCGAAATCTCCCTCCACCGTTGTGCTGGATGGTCCCACTTCGTACTTCATGCCCCACGATGCTATTTTCTCTATGGCTCTGTCGATCACCTCGTGGAGTCTTCCATCTTCCACGGCAGGTACTACTTTTATGGAAACTGTAACCTTCGGCACACTGCCACCCCCAATTTGGTTCTTCTAATTTTAATTGTATCATAGTATAATGGAACCGGGAGGGATGTGTATGCCAAAAAAGGTGACAAAAGAAGACGTTCTGAACGCTCTGAAAAACGTGATAGATTTTGAACTGGGACTGGACGTGGTGAGTCTGGGCCTGGTGTACGATATCCAGATCGATGACCAGAACAACGTGAAGGTGCTCATGACGATGACGACTCCCATGTGCCCTCTGGCAGGTATGATCCTCTCCGACGCGGAAGAGGCCATAAAAAAGATAGAGGGCGTTGGAAACGTGGAGGTGGAGCTCACCTTCGATCCGCCATGGACGCCAGAGAGAATGTCACCGGAGTTGAGAGAAAAGTTTGGGATCTGATCAGAGAACTTTCTTCTGAGTTAAAGAACGTGGCAGAAAATCCAGTTCTGGAGGCTATTCTGATAGCGGCAAAGGTTCTTGGAGTGAGAAAAGAAGACGTTGTCACAAAAGACATCATCGTTTCTGAAAAAGAAAAGAGTATCATCAAAGAACTGGTGGAAAAAAGAGCAAATGGATACCCTCTCCATTACATCCTTGGAGAAAAGGAGTTCATGGGACTTTCTTTTTTCGTGGAAGAGGGTGTGTTCATTCCAAGGCCGGAAACGGAAGAACTCGTTGAGATGGCACTCGATCTGATCAAAAGATACGGCTTAAGGGTGGTTGCCGACGTGGGAACTGGAAGTGGTGCGATTGGAGTGAGCATTGCGAAATTTTCTGGGGCAATCGTTTTTGCAACGGATATCTCCGAAAAGGCGGTGGAAGTTTCTCTGAAAAACGCGAAAAGACACGGCGTTCTGGATCGATTCGTGGTGAAGCGGGGAAGATTTCTGGAGCCGTTCGAAAAAGATTACGAGAAAATAGAGATGATCCTTTCCAATCCTCCTTATGTAAAAATGAGTGCCAGACTTCCACAGGACGTTCTTTTCGAGCCTTCAGAAGCTCTCTTTGCCGGCGAGGACGGACTTGACTTCTACAGAGAGTTCTTCAGAAGGTACAGTACGGAAGGAAAGATCGTTCTCATGGAGATAGGAGAAGACCAGGTGGAAGAGTTAAAAAAGATCGTACCGGGGGCAGCCTTCCTCAAAGACACATCGGGCAGGTATCGTTTTCTTCATATCAACCGACGTTCCTCTTGAAAAGCTGCAGGATCAGCCTGACCTCCCCCACCGTGACACCGAGTTTTTTGGCGATGTCTATCTCAGAAAATCCTCTGTCGTACATGGAGACGATCTTTTTCTCTATACCGGCATCCTTCTCTGTGTCGTCTTCAGGTTCTTTCTGTGTTTTTTGTTCTTCTCTCACGGTTTTCTCTTCGGTGATTTCCACCTTGGAAAGTTCCAGCCGTTCCATCTCCGACATTTTCACCATCAACTTCGACATGGCGGTGTTCGCCTCTGCTATGAGTCTTCTGATCTCCTGGGTTTTTCTCTCAAGTAGTTCCAGCCTGTTTGCAGACATGTAACGAAACTTTCCCATGAGTTCCATTATTCTTTCTTCGATTTCCTCTCTGTCCAGCTCTCTCTGACCGTTTTCCCTTCCAAGAAGAAGGTAAGTCCATGAAAAAACCACCGTACCCAGTGTCGATAGGACTACAAGGTAATCGAGAAAACTCATGAAATTCCTCCCTCTTTCATTACATTGTTGGCGAACTCGACAACATCCATATTGTACTTCAGAGTGGCCAGATCATCAAGCGGAGTTTCTCCCATGTTCACGATGACCAGTTTTCCTCCACCGCGAACGGTTATGAGGGGAAGTTCGGCAGCCGGATACACGACCAGAGAGGATCCCATCACGATCATCAGATTGGCTTTCGATGAAAGGCGGATTGCCTCGTTCAGGGCGTTCTGAGGTAATGCCTCTCCAAAGAACACGATGTTTGGTCTGATCAGGCCTGAACAATCGTCGCACCTTGGAACGCTGTCTTTTTCGAGTTTTTCCATAACGTCTTTCACCGTGTATTCCTTTCCACATCTTGTGCAGTAGTACTCTTCGACGTTTCCATGAAGTTCTATGACCTTTTTGCTTCCTGCTTTCTGATGGAGTCTGTCTATGTTCTGTGTGATAACGGCCTCTATGAGTCCCCGCTCTTCCAGTTTTGCCAGCAGAACGTGTGCAGGGTTTGGTTTTGCTTCCAGCATGGGGAAGATACCCTCTTTTGCGAACTCATAGAATTTTTCGGGGTGAGAGTAGAAGAAGTCTATATCGAAGACGTTCTGCGGGTACTTTCTGTATATACCCTGTGGCCCTCTGAAGTCGGGAATACCACTTGGGGTACTTATTCCGGCTCCTGTGAGCACAACTGTGAGTCTGGATTCATTCAGCAGTTTCAGAAACTCCTTCATTCTCCGTCACCCTCTTGAAGATGACGCTTGGAAATCTCATTGGTTCCTTCGGTCTCCATATCAGAACGTTGTTTTCCCTCTCGGTTGGAGTGGGGAAGATCGATATCACCGTGGCGTCTTCCGGCAGCTTCATAACGATCTCTGTCTCTCCTGGCACGTTCAGTGTGAGACTTCCCATGCTCGTGTCCAGAACATCACCGTTCAACTGTGCAGCGCCCTTCAGAAGAGTGGTCTCTGTGACCTCAAGCATGCCTCCAGAGTCGCTAACACTCACCTCGTAGTCCAGCGGGATTATCTCTCTTCCGACCTCTTTGCTGACCTGAGAGAAATACTCATTCAGTCCCTCTTTGGAGGCGGAGGCGTAGTTTGCCTTGTACTCTTCCTTTTTCTTTTCGTCTTTGAAATACAGCTTCGCGTTCGTGGTAAACGTCGCATTTCCAGAATAATCGTACTCCATCGTGCTCTTGTAGTATACTATTTCAAAGGGAGCTCGTCCTCCCAGGAAGAAAAAAAGAAACTCCACGAGCATGAAGACCACCATGATCACGAGCAAAATGTAGATGGTTTTTGAACTCAACGTTTTCACACTCCTTCTCTTTTTTAATAAATGTTACCACAGAAAGCGGAGGGATAAAAGTTGAGAATCCTGAGCGGTATGAGACCAACGGGAAAACTTCACATAGGTCACCTGGTGGGGGCTCTTGAAAACTGGGTGAAACTTCAGGAAGAGGGGAACGAGTGTTTCTATTTCGTGGCCGACTGGCACGCCCTGACAACACACTACGACGATGTTTCCCGGCTGAAAGAGTACACACGGGATCTGGTGAGGGGGTTTCTCGCCTGTGGAATAGATCCTGAAAAGTCCGTGGTGTTCGTCCAGTCCGGTGTGAAAGAGCATGCAGAACTTGCACTTCTGTTCAGTATGATCGTCTCCGTATCGCGCCTTGAAAGAGTTCCAACCTACAAGGAAATAAAGAAAGAACTCAATTACAAGGACCTTTCCACCGCAGGATTTCTCATATACCCTGTTCTTCAGGCTGCGGACATACTGATATACAAGGCCGAAGGAGTACCTGTCGGTGAGGACCAGGTTTACCACATAGAGCTCACAAGGGAGATCGCAAGAAGGTTCAACCACCTGTACGCAGAGGTCTTTCCCGAACCGGATGCCATCCTCTCCAGGGTACCCAAACTTCCGGGAACAGATGGAAGAAAGATGAGCAAAAGTTACGGAAACATCATAAACCTTGAAATCTCAGAGGTTGAACTGGAAAGAACCATTCTGAGAATGATGACAGATCCTGCCAGGGTGAGAAGAACAGACCCGGGAAATCCTGAGAACTGCCCTGTCTGGAAATACCACCAGGCGTTCGACATCAGCGAAGAGGAGAGCAAATGGGTCTGGGAGGGCTGTACAACGGCCAGGATAGGATGTGTTGACTGCAAAAAGCTTCTTTTGAAGAACATGAAGAAGAAACTGATGCCGATCTGGGAGAATTTTTCCAGAATAGACGAAGATCCACACTATGTGGACGATGTGATTTTCGAAGGAACGAAAAGGGCCAGGGAAGTGGCCAGGCAAACTATGGAGGAAGTGAGGAAAGCAATGAATCTCATGTTTTGAGGTGAAAATATGGAACTTGTTTTCAAGCTCCCCGTCTTCGAGGGTCCCCTTGATCTTCTACTCTATCTTGTGAGGAAAAAGAAGGTGGACATCAGGCAGGTTCCCATATCCCAACTCGCAGACGAATTCGTCGAATATCTGGAACACATGAAGAGGCTGGACATGAAGATCACATCGGATTTTCTCGAGATGGCGTCCACGCTGATGGAACTGAAATCCAAACTTCTCATTCCAAGGGTGAGGGAAGAAGAAAAAGAAGAAGTGGAAAGAAAACGTGAGGAACTCTACAGAAGACTGGAAGAGTATTCGAAAGTGAAGGAGATCGTTCAGAGGATGAGGGAAGAGCCGTCCCTTTTGAAAAGAAAACCCGTTCGGTTAAAAACACCCTTCTTTGAAAAGGTCGAAAGACTAGAGAAGTTCAGAGAGATCCTGGAGCGCATCTGGAAGGAAGAGGCCCTCCGTGAGTCCGTCCATCGTGTGAAGAGTGAGGTTCTTTCTGTGGAGGACATGATGGAAAAAATTTTAGAAGAGGTCGATGGGGAAGAGGAAATTCCTTCTTTGCTCTCCCGAGCAAAGAACGTTTATGAACTCATAGTGAGGTTGCTCGCCATCCTGGAGCTTGTGAAGATCGGAAAACTCATACTTCTCGAGGACATGAAGATCAGGAGGTTCGCTCATGCACCTTAAAGCCGCCATCGAGGCCCTGCTGTTTGCGTCAAGCGGTGTATCACCGGAGAAACTGGCGAAGGTTCTCGAAACAAGCGAAGAAAAGGTGAAGGAGATACTCGAAGAGCTGGTCAAAGAGTACGAAAAGCCAGAACACGGAGTTGTCCTGAGAGAGGTTGGGGGCAAGTACCGGTTTTACACGAAACCCGAGTACGCGGATCTTGTTTCCAGAATGTCCAGACGAAAGTACAGAAACCTCACCGAATCACAGATGGAGATTGTGGCGCTGCTTCTTCTTTCCGGACCGCTGCCAAAGAGCGAGATAGACGCGTTCAGGGGAAAGGATTCATCAAATGTTCTGTCTTCCCTTCAGAAGATGGGAGTGGTCCGCAAAAAACGACACGGAAGAGGCTTTCTGTACCAGCTTTCTCCCTCTTTCGTTGAGAGTGCCATGCTGGACGAAATGCTGAAGGAAGTTTCACAGAAGCTCGGCGGCGACGGTGGCCAGCCTTGATCTTTCTCCTTTCTCCAGCTTTATAACGGCGGAAAGATCCGATTCGAGAAGCCTCAAAGCTGCGTAGACCAGTCCGTTCGTATCCTTGTCCAGGTAAGGTGTGTCTATCTGGTACGGATCACCGACCAGAACGATCTTTGTGTCCTCTCCAACGCGTGTGAGAATCGTTTTCACCTCGTGCGGGGTGAGGTTCTGCGCCTCGTCTATGATGATGAACTGCTTCGGAATCGTCCTTCCCCTGATAAAGGAAAGGGCTTCTATCTCCAGAAGATCCTGTTTTTCCAGTTCTTTGATCTTCAGTCCAGAAAGGGACGAGATCAATTCCAGGTTGTCCATAATCGGTTGCAGCCAGGGTTTCATCTTCTTTTCCAGTTCTCCAGGAAGGTAGCCCACATCCCGTCCCATGGGAACCGTGGGGCGAGTTACGATCAGCTTTCTATACCGTTTTTCCACCAGAACCTTGTAAAGACCGACTGCGAGGGCCAGGAGGGTCTTTCCCGTTCCCGCTATCCCCACAAGGAACACGAGGGGAATCTCATCGTCCAGGAGTGCGTCCATGGAAAAGATCTGTTCTCTGTTTCTGGGAGATATTCCCATTATCTCGAAGGGTTTAACGCGAAAGATTTTTCCTTTCCTGTACTTTCCGTAAAGTTCCCCCAGATCGATGTAGAAGTTGTCGAGAAGATCCAGATTTTTTTCGACCACTTCTTTGGTTTTCAGCGCTCTTTTGAGGTCTTCATCGTGAAACTCCATGTAGCCTTTCGGCATGGTTTCCAGTTCCGATCTGTCAGTGAGATAGTCCTGAGCGGGTATGCCAAGGGAGTCCGCTTTCACACGGAGGTTTATGTCTTTGCTGACGAGAATGGTGGGAATTTTCTCCCTGTTGATGAGGTCCAGCACGTACGAGAGAATGATGTTGTCCATGTATCTTTCATGGAGAAAGCGGGGCGCTCCCTCCACTTCCCTTTCCAGCACATGGACACGCAACACTCCTCCGTTCTCCAGAGGAACACCCTTTCTGAGGTTTCCCTTCCTTCTGAGTTCATCCAGACGTCTTATCACCTCACGGGCGTTCTTACCCACGCTGCCGTGTTCTCTCTTCAGTTTGTCCAGTTCTTCCAGGACCGGAAGAGGAACGATGACGTTGTTGTCTTCAAAGGAGAATATGGAATCCGGATCGTGGATCAGAACGTTCGTGTCGAGGACGTAGTTTTTCACCATGGTCTTACCCCCATTTCTTTCGTATGAAATCGTCCACCTTGTGTTCGCCAAGCAGTTTCACGAGCCGAACGAAAACCTTTGCCGTCACCAGGGCATCGGAGAGCGCCCGGTGTTCTATCTTATCTCTTATTCCCAGTTTTTCGCAGAGCCATTTCAGTGAATGCGGTCTTCCGAAGACCTCCTGGGAGATGTCCAGTGTGTCTATGTAGGCGTTCGTCAGTGGAAAGTTTCTGGTTTCTTTTGCCATCATATCTAGAAACGTGAGATCGAAGTTGGCGTTGTGGAAGACAAGAACGGTCCCTTTCACATAGTCCCTGAAGCGTTCATAAACCGTTCCCATATCGGGGGCCTCTTCCACTTCTTCGTTGCTGATTCCGTGTACTTTCTGTATCAGGGCGGGTATTCTAACGTGGGGATTCACCAGAGAGTGAAACGCCCTGTTCGAAAAGATCTTTCCTTTGAACACAGGAACAGCGGCTATTTCGATGATCCGGTCTCCACCAAAAGGATCTGTTCCGGTGGTCTCCGTGTCCACGACGCAGAAAATGATGTCGTTCCATATCATTGCCTAACACTCCTCATATTTCGATTCCAAAGATCCTTCGGGCAATCACCCCAACCAGGAAAGAGAAAGCGGCAACACCAAAACTGAGAAGGAACATCTCCAGAAAGTAACTGCCGAACCTCTTTTCCTTGACTACGGAGACAAAGAAAGTGAAAAAAAGGACAACAAGAGTGGCACCGATCAGTGTGAAAACCAGAGCCACAAAGGGGTTCTCCAGAATGAGAAAAGGAGCCACCAGTATCGCTACGGTGACAATGTAGGCAATACCCGTGTACAGTGCAGCCTTCAGAGGACTGGTTTTTTCGGTTTGTTCTTCTGCTCTCTGGGAGAGATACTCAGAGGCGGCCATGGAAAAGGCGGCTGCTATGCCCGTTATCAGGCCAGAAAGTCCCACTATCTTGGTGTTCTGAAAGGCAAAGGTGAGCCCCGCGAGTGCTCCTGTCAACTCAACCAGGGCATCGTTGAGGCCAAGAACCATGGAACTGACGTAGTTCAAGCGCTCCTCGTCGAGCATGTTCAGGATTTCTTCTTCGTGTCTTTCTTCGTCTTTCATGATCCTGACCACTTCGGGAATGTCTATCTTCTCGTAGGCTTTTTCGGCCTTTTTCTCGTTCCTCTCCATGAGTTTCAGGGCAAAGGTGAGACCAAACAGAGTGGCAAGTAGTATGTACCAGAAGACCAGAAGCATCGATGGCTTTGTCTCTTTCCCTGTGATCTTTCTGAACATCTCGTAGTGTCTTTTTTCATCTTCGGCTATGGAGAGAAGGATCTCTGCGTTCTTTCCAGAGACCTTTTTTGCCAGCTTTCTGTAAACGTGATACTCTGTGATCTCTTTTCTTTGGAACTCAAGTATTTCCTTCAACGCTCACTTCCTCCTCGACGGGATTGAAACACCTCACGAAGTGATTTTCCTCTATCTCAATGAGTTCTGGCAGCTCGGCCAGGCACCTGTCGACCCTCCTTGGACATCGAGGCAAGAAGGGACACACAGGCGGTATGTCCACCATTCTGGGAGGTTGACCGGGTATAGACTCGAGTTTTTCCAGCCTCTTGTCAACTCTCGGGATACTTCTCAAGAGCATCTTCGTGTACGGATGACGCGGAGAGTAGAAGATCTGATCGGACGTTCCTATCTCCATCTGTCTTCCACCGTACATCACCATGATCCTGTCTGCCATGGACGCGATCACACCCAGATCGTGCGTAATGAACAGAAGACCCGTTTTGAACTCTTTCTGTAGTTCTTTCATGAGTTCGAGGATCTGAGCCTGAATGGTGACGTCCAGCGCGGTTGTAGGCTCGTCCGCTATGAGCACGCTGGGGTTGCAGGACAGAGCGATCGCTATGACCACCCTCTGTCTCATACCGCCAGAAAACTCGAAGGGATAGTTGTTCATTCTCTTTTCTGGCTCGGGTATCCCAACGAGTTCCAGCATTTCAACGGCCCTGAGATAGGCCCTTCTTTTGTCGTATCCCAGATGATACCTGATCGTTTCCATGAGCTGGTCACCTATCGTGTACAGGGGATTCAAAGACATCATTGGATCCTGGAAGATCATAGCGATTTCCTTTCCACGGATTCTGTGCATATCTTTTTCGGGGATCTTCAGAATGTCCTGTCCTCTGTACAGGACCTGACCACTCACGATCTTTCCCGGGGGTTTTATGAGACGCATAATGGATTTTACCGTCACGCTCTTTCCAGAGCCAGTTTCTCCCACGATTCCAAGCACTTCGTTGGAGTTCAGAGAAAAACTCACATCGTTCACGGCCTTGACTATACCCTCTTCCATGTAGAACCACGTGCTCAGGTTCTTCACCTCAAGAAGCGCTGCCAAAGTCTTCACCTCCTAAGGACCAAAAAGGACAAGTTCCTCTGTTTTTGGATCGTACCTTGCAACACACTCATCTTTGAGAAACAGATAGATGTCTCCACAGTAATATCCGTTCTCGAAGAAAGAACTATCTCCTCTGAAAAAACTGTCCAGTGCCCTTTCCAGTATCACATCTTCTGTGGCGATTTTTGTTTCGGTGGCCGAAAGGACAACCCCTTCCTGAAACAGAGATTCAGCCAGTCTTTTTGCCTTTTCCTTCTTTTCTTCGCTCCAGTCCAGATGCAGGACTATGTCGTTTGGTGGCAGGATCATTCTGTCTTTCTCTATCACCAGAGCGTTTTCTTCGTTGTCCACAAAAGAGAACCTGTAGTGTTTTTCTATCAGGATCTTTTCCACCATTTCTTTAATCCCGTTATCTTTCACGTAGATCTTCTTCACATCCCACTTAACCCTGAAAAGCAATATAACGATCGCTATTGAAAACAGGATGAACCAGTGTCTTTTCATCGCAACTCACCCGGAAAATGACAGGCGACGAAGTGCCCTCCTTCGATTTCCCGAAGGGGTGGTTCTTCCCTGGCACAAACGTCCTTTGCAATAGGGCATCTTGGATGGAACCGGCATCCAGAAGGAGGATTTATCGGACTCGGTACATCTCCTTTCAGTATAATTCTCTTTCTCTTTTTGTTTGGATCGGGTATCGGTATCGCCGACATCAAGGCCACGGTGTAGGGGTGCAGAGGATTCTCAAACAGGGCCTTTTTTGGAGCGAGTTCCACTATCTTTCCGAGGTACATCACACCGATCCGATCGCTGATGTGCTTCACGACGGCAAGATCGTGAGAGATGAAGATGTAGGTTAACCTGTGTTCCCTCTGAAGATCCTCCATGAGGTTTATGATCTGGCTCCTTATGGAGACGTCGAGGGCTGCCACTGCTTCGTCTGCCACGACAAGCTTTGGCTCCAGTGCAAGAGCCCTTGCAATGCCTATTCTCTGCCTTTGACCACCGGAGAACTCATGGGGGAACCTGTAGATGTAAGCAGAGGGAATGCCGACGTCTTCGAGGATCTCTTTGACCCTTTCTTCAACTTCTTTACCGCGTGCGAGTCTGTGTGTGACAATTCCTTCTCTCACAATGCTTCTCACTCTCAGTCTCGGATTCAGAGAGCTGTACGGATCCTGGAAGACTATCTGCATTTCTCTTCTGAACTTTCTCCTTTTCTCCTTCAGATCATCAAGAAGGAGAGCCATGAACTTCTTCGGTGAAGCCTTTGCCTCTTCGAAGAAAAGGTGGGCGTACTTTCTGTCCACTCCATTGAGCTTTTCTATGTCATCTTTCTTCATCTTTCTGAACCTTTCCACATAAGTCTTTCTTATGTAGTCCTTTGCCCTGGAGCGGCTCATGAAGTAGTAGGTCGTGTCTTCTCCATCAACGATTATTCGTCCCGATGTTGGTTCGTACAATCTCAAAAGGGTCATTCCAACGGTCGTTTTACCACATCCCGACTCTCCCACCAGGCCAAAAGTTTCACCCTCGTTTATACTGAAACTCACACCGTCCACCGCTTTGACCCATCCGACGATCCTTTTGAAAACACCAGCCCTTATGGGAAAGTATTTCACGAGGTTTTCTACTCTCACGATTTCCTTGCTCACGTCTCACACCTCGCTTTTTGCGCGTCTGATCTCATCGAGTTTCTGCCAGAAGAAACATCTGACCCTGTGGTTTCCGATGTCTTCCAGTTTGGGTTCCTCAACATCACACTTTCCTTTCACGAAGAACTCACACCTTGGATGGAACTTACACCCTGTGGGGAAGTTGAGAGGATCCGGAACGTTTCCTGGAATACTCTTCAACCTTTCCTGATCTATATCGATTCTTGGAGTGGATTCGAGGAGTGCATAGGTGTACGGGTGTTTCGGTTCGTTGAAGATGGTCTTCACATCACCGTATTCAACCACCTTTCCAGCGTACATAACTGCAACCTTGTCGGACATCTCCGCAACGACACCCATGTCGTGGGTGATCAGAATGATCGCCATTCCGTACTCTCTCTGAAGTTCCTTCATGAGTTCGAGGATCTGAGCCTGGATGGTGACGTCCAGTGCGGTCGTGGGCTCGTCCGCTATCAAAAGGCTTGGTCTGCAGGAAAGAGCCATGGCGATCATCGCACGTTGTCTCATACCACCGGACAGTTGATGAGGGTACTCGTCGACCCTCTTCTCGGGTTCGGGGATTCCCACTTTTCTCAGCATGTCTATCGCCATCTTCCGTGCCTCTTTCTCCGAGACGTTCTGATGAAGCATGATCGCTTCCATTATCTGATCTCCTATGGTGAAGACGGGATTCAAGGCCACCATGGGTTCCTGAAAGATCATGGCGATTTCTTTTCCTCGTATCTTCCTCATCTCACTCTCTGAAAGTTCAAGAAGGTTTTTCCCTTTGAAAACGATCTTCCCATCCTCTATCCTTCCGTTTTGATCGAGAAGTCTCATTATGGAAAGAGAAGTTACGCTCTTTCCACTTCCTGACTCTCCAACGATACCAAGGGTCTCTCCTTCGAACACATCGAAAGAGACTCCATCAACGGCCTTAACAACACCATCTTCTGTATAGAAGTAGGTCTTGAGATTTTCCACTCGAAGCAAGGGTTCTTTCAACTCGATCCCTCCTTAGAATTTGAGCCTTGGATCGAATGCATCTCTCAGTGCATCTCCCAGCAGGTTCCATCCGAGCACGAACAGCACCATGGCGGTTCCCGGATAGACGAGGGCGTACCAGTGTTTTCCGATCTCCATCATCCAGTCTCTGGAGTAACTGAGGATAGACCCCCAGTCCGCGTATCCCTGAGGTGCTCCAAGACCAAGGAAACTGAGCACAGCGGCCGTTATCACAAGGGATCCCATGTTCATGGATGCCCAGATCAGAACAGGGAAAATGGAGTTTGGAAGCACGTGTTTGAGTATGATGAGAAAGTCCGGCACACCGATCGCCTTCGCTGCGAGAACGTACTGTTCTTCTCTCACCTGCAGTATGTTCCCTCTTATGAGCCTTGCGGCACCCATCCAGCCGAATACGATCATCGCAATCATGACCTTGTCCAGGCCCGTTCCAAGCACCGTCGTAAGAACAACGGCGGCTATGAGAAACGGAATTGAAAGGAATACGTCGGTGATCCTCATGAGAAGTTCATCTATCCATCCTCCAAAGTATCCGGAGATGGAACCTATCAGGATTCCTATCAGAAGTCTGGCCAGGGTGACTATTATCCCTATTTTGAAAGCCGTCCTCGTTCCCCAGACAACTCCGTAGAATATGTCCCTTCCACCTATGACACCAAATGGATGATAATCCACACCACGTATCGGTTCTCTGTTAGGATTTTTCGCTATGGCGTCCTCTTTCGTAGTCGGTGGCTGAGGACTCTGATCCCAGCTCACAACGGGCATCAAATAGGGATCTGGGAGTTTCATCCTCGTGAGAGGATGAACGGGTGGTGCGATAACGGGCGCCAGAATGGCCACCACCGTGAAAAAAAGAACCAGAGAAAGTCCGAGCACAGCGGATGGATCTTTGAAAAATCTCTTCAGAATTCTCTTCAGCTCCTGATTCACGCCATTTCACCTCTCATCCGAGTCTTATTCTGGGATCTATGAGGGCGTACAGGATGTCTATAATGAGATTCCCTACCACCAGGATCGTGGAGAAGAACAGAGCAGAAGCCATGACGGACGCGTAATCGAGTTGGAGTGCTGCCTGTGCCGTGAAGCTTCCCACACCCGTTCTGTTGAAAACGGTCTCCACGATCACCGTTCCAGAGAACAACCCTATCACCATGCCTCCGGCCACCGTGGTGACTGGAATGAGTGCGTTTCTCTTGGCGTGCTTGTTTATGACCACGTCTTCTGGAAGGCCCTTCGCTCTGGCCGTTCTCACGTATTCTTTGTTCAAAACCTCCAGCATACTGGATCTTGTGATTCTCAAAAGATACGCCCACCAGAGCCAGGAGAGTGTTATGATGGGACCTATGAGGTGTTTCAGGCCGTCCCAGAAAACGTCGAGTCTTCCGTTCAGCAGGGCATCGACTGTGATGAGTTTTGTGTAGCGACGAAATTCAGGAGATCTGATCACCTCCTCAGCCCATAAGCTGAGATTTCCCGGAGGGAGCCAGTTCAGAATGCTGTAGAAGATCATCAAAACAAGCAGTCCAAAAACAAAATCCGGAAAGGACCATCCCACAACTGCGAATATCCTTATGAAATGGTCCAGGAATTTTCCTCTGTGTACAGCGGCTTTCACACCCAGCCAGATTCCAACGAATATAACCGGGAAAATGGCGTAAAGTGCGAGTTCAATCGTGTACGGCAACCTCTTCAAAAGGGCGTCTTTCACGGGTTCTTTTCCCACAAGAGACCATCCAAGGTCTCCTTTCAGGGTGTTGAGAAGCCATTTGCCGTACCGGATCACGAAGAAGTCGTTCAGTCCGTACTTTTCCTTCAATGCGTCCATCTGCTCTGGCGTCAGTTTGTCGAGCATGTTCGGATTCACATAAGCAGCCAGCAGTTTGTCAGGTCCAAGTGACTGGATCATGGAAAACACGATGAACGTTACACCGAGGAGTATCAGGGGAAGCAGAAGCAACCTTCGTATAACGTATGCTGTCACAGGGTACACCTCCTGGTCGATTTTCCTGATGCCTTCATATGATTATACAATAATCTGAACCTTTCTGGGGAAAACAAAGTCAATGGAAGTGGTATAATAATCATGGCTGAAACCAGGGGGCGAACGGGTTCGACGGGGATGGAGTCCCCTGGGAAGCGAGCCGAGGTCCCCACCTCCTCGTAAAAAAGGTGGGAACACGAATAAGTGCCAACGAACCTGTTGCTGTTGCCGCCTAATAGATAGGCGGCCGTCCTCTCCGGAGTTGGCTGGGCTCCGGAAGAGGGCGTGAGGGATCCAGCCTACCGATCTGGGCTCCGCCTTCCGGCCCGGATCGGGAAGGTTCAGGAAGGCTGTGGGAAGCGACACCCTGCCCGTGGGGGGGTCCTTCCCGAGACACGAAACACGGGCTGCGCTCGGAGAAGCCCAGGGGCCTCCATCTTCGGACGGGGGTTCGAATCCCCCCGCCTCCACCAGAAAGGAAGGGGGTGCCGAAAGCACCCCCTTATATTTTGAAACGTGGTTTTAGACATTTTTTATCTTTTGTTTAATTATATCGTAATTTTTCTGTTATTTTTCCTTAAATCATAGCGCTTGAAGTCGCATGGAAAAAGTTGTATATTTATATTAGCAGTCATGAGTCGAGAGTGCTAAAAAATTTCCGAAGGAGGGATGAAGTATGAAGGTGATACCTCTCGGTGAAAGGTTGCTGATCAAACCCATCAAGGAGGAGAAGAAGACCGAAGGAGGAATCGTGCTTCCAGATTCAGCAAAAGAAAAACCCATGAAAGCCGAAGTCGTTGCGGTGGGAAGGATAGAAGATGAAGAGAAGTTCGACATCAAGGTGGGAGACAAGGTGATCTTTTCCAAGTATGCCGGTACGGAGATAAAGATCGATGATGAAGATTACATCATCATCGATGTGAACGATATACTTGCGAAAATCGAAGAGTGAGGGAGGTGTGAGATATGCCGAAGCTTCTGAAGTTCAACGAGGAAGCAAGAAGGGCTCTCGAAAGAGGTGTGGACAAGGTCGCAAACGCTGTGAAGATAACCCTTGGACCGAAGGGAAGAAACGTTGTCATTGAGAAATCCTGGGGATCTCCAACCATAACGAACGACGGTGTTTCTATTGCAAAGGAAATTGAGCTCGAGGATAAATTCGAAAACCTCGGTGCTCAGCTCGTGAAGGAGGTTGCCTCTAAGACGAACGATGTCGCCGGAGACGGTACGACAACGGCAACGGTTCTTGCGCAGGCGATGATCAAAGAAGGTCTCAAGAACGTTGCAGCCGGTGCGAACCCGATCCTGCTCAAAAGAGGAATAGACAAGGCCGTTGAAAGGGCCGTTGAGGAAATCAAAAAGCTCTCCAAGAAACTCTCTGGAAGGGAAGACATCGCTCATGTTGCGGCGATTTCCGCCAACAGCCCTGAAATAGGAGAACTTATCGCCGAGGCCATGGACAAGGTAGGAGAAGACGGTGTCATCACGGTTGAGGACTCCAAGACACTCGAGACCTACGTTGAATTCACCGAAGGAATGCAGTTCGACAGGGGATACATCTCACCGTACTTTGTGACGGATGCAGAGAAGATGGAAGTCGTTTTGAAGGAACCTTTCATCCTCATTACCGACAGGAAACTCAGTGCTGTGAAGCCTCTGATACCGATTCTTGAGAAAGTTGCTCAAACAGGGAAGCCACTCCTTGTCATTGCCGAGGACGTCGAAGGTGAAGCTCTGACCACACTCGTTCTCAACAAACTCAAGGGAACGCTTCAGTCCTGTGCAGTAAAAGCACCTGGATTTGGTGAAAGAAGAAAGGCCATGCTCCAGGATATAGCCATCCTCACCGGCGGACAGGTTGCAAGTGAAGAACTCGGAATCAACCTCGAAGACCTCACACTCGAGGACCTTGGAAGGGCCGACCTTGTGAGGGTCAAGAAAGACGAGACCATCATCATCGGAGGAAAAGGAGATCCCGAAGCGATCAAGAAGAGAATCGCACAGATCAAGGCTCAGATAGAAGAGACCACATCTGAGTACGAAAAAGAAACTCTCCAGGAGAGAATGGCCAAACTCGCCGGTGGAGTCGCCGTCATAAAGGTCGGAGCCGCCACCGAAACAGAGCTCAAGGAAAAGAAGCACAGAATCGAAGACGCTCTGAGCGCAACTAGGGCTGCCGTAGAAGAGGGAATCGTTCCCGGTGGAGGAGTCACTCTCCTGAGATCCAGAAAAGCCGTAGAAAAGCTTCTCGAAGAGCTCGATGGTGACGAGAAGATAGGAGCACAGATCGTCTACAAAGCCCTCTCTGCACCGATCAGACAGATTGCAGAGAACGCTGGATACGATGGAGCCGTGATCATAGAGAAGATCCTTGCCAGCGACGATCCGGCTTACGGTTTCGACGCTCTGAGGGGCGAATTTGGAAACATGTTTGAGAAAGGAATCATAGATCCTGCAAAGGTCACAAGGAGCGCTCTCCAGAACGCAGCATCCATCGCGGGAATGCTCCTGACAACGGAAGTGCTGGTGGTCGAAAAACCTGAGGAAAAGAAAGAAACACCGTCTCTGCCTGAGGAATACTGATGACACGTATTGGGGGCGGACGCCCCCTTGTTTTTTTATCTGGTTGTGATACAATAAAAACGTCAATATCTCCTTTCAGGTATGGCGATCTTGCCGGTATCAGATCCAAGAAATCGTTTGAGTTGGTTCAATACTTCCTCCGAGGTCTTTAAAAAAGGGGCCCAATGGCCCCTTTTTCAGATCTTCAGATTCTCTTCAAACACTCTGGTCGTTTCTCCATCGATGTTACATATTCTTATCTCTTCTAGGGACGTGTCCGGATGATGGTCGATGAAATCTCTGATCGCTCTGGCGAAGATCTTTACCGCCCTTTCCTTCGGAAATCCGAAGATACCAGTGCTGATGGCGGGCATTGAAACGCTCCTCAGTTTGAGCTCGTGGGCTCTGAGAAGAGCGTTGTAAACCGCTCTGTACAGAAGTTCATCTTCTCCGTAGTTTCCACCTCTCCAGACGGGTCCCACCGCGTGGATCACGTACTTGGCCTTGAGATTTCCCGCTCCTGTCACCACGGCCTCTCCTGTGGGAACTCTACCGCGTTCTCTCACTATCCTGTCGCTTTCTTCCTGTATCACACTTCCACCTGCTCTTACGATCGCACCTGCAACCCCACCGCCGTGCTTCAGATATTCGTTGGCGGCGTTCACTATTGCATCTACTTCCTCTTTTGTGATGTCACCTTTCACGACCAGTATCTTTCTGCCTCTGTACTGTTGCTCTTTTCTGATCTCAGACATACCATCACCCCCGTACTTTTCAGGCCAGAGGTGTTTTAGCCTTTCAAGCAATTCCCTCTCAAATCCAGCCCCTTTTGGTGAAAATATCACCTCGTTTTTCAGCCTCTCTGGAAGGTAGTCGACCCTGACGAATCCTCCAAAATCGTGCGGATAGAGGTATCCTCTTCCGTAACCTCTTTCCTTCATCTCCTCCGTTACGGGATTTCTCAGAAAGAGCGGCACTTCTTCCACCGGAAGTTCCTGTGCCTTTTTCATAGCGAGATAGACCGAGTTGCTCTTTGGAGCAAGAGAAAGATAAGCAGCACACTCCACCAGGTTCATCAAACACTCTGGCAGTCCCACATGTTCAACGGCAAAAGCGGTGGAGACGGCCAGGATCAGTGCATTTGGATCTGCCAGTCCTATATCTTCACTCGCAAATATGATCATCCTTCGGGCAATGAACCTTGGGTCTTCTCCCATTTCTATCATCTTCACGAGGTAGTAGATCGCCGCGTTCGGATCGCTTCCTCTCATGCTCTTTATGAAAGCGGACGTGAAATCGTAATGCTCTTCCTTTGAGTAACTCACACTCTTTCCGAACAGGGTTTTCAGATCTTCTATGGTCACCTCTTTGTCTCTGAACACCTGGTGAACAATCTCCAGGGTGTTCAACAATCTTCTTGCGTCCCCTTCAGCGTTTCTCACAAGTGCCTTTTTCACGTCGTCGTCCAGTTTCATATTGAGTTTCTTCACGGCCTTTTCAACGATTTCAAGAAGATCGTTTTCTGAGAGTGGTTTGAAGTAGAGTATCTTGCACCTTGAAAGGAGGGCAGGGATAACGGCAAAACTTGGGTTTTCCGTCGTGGTTGCAACGAGGATGATGTCTCCCCTTTCCACATGTGTGACCAGAACTGCCTGCTGGTTTTTGTTCAGCCTGTGTATTTCATCGAGGAACAGTAGAAGCTTTTTTCCGTATCTTTTCAGCTGTTCTCCCCTTTTGAGCACGCTTTTTATCTCAGATACACCGTGGACGGTGGAACTCAGATAAACGACCTCTCCGTTGAAATACCTTTTCAGCAACGAAAAAACCGAGGTCTTTCCAGACCCCGGTGGTCCATACAGTATGGCAGAAAACATGTTACCCGTTTTCAGAGTCCTCCTCAGGATCCCGTCTTCACCGAACAGATGATCCTGTCCAGAAAAGTCATCGAAATCTTCCGGTCTGAGCAGTTCAGTCAACGGCTTTTCTGAAGTACTCAACGGTGAGTCTCAACCCCTCCTCAAGGGGAACCTTCGGTTCCCATCCGAGTTTTTCCTTCGCCTTTGTCCAGTCGAGGATACTCTTTCTCACATCGCCCTTTCTTGGAGGTTTGTAGACGGGTTCTCTGTTGTAACCGGTGATTTCCTTCAGCATGTGGAAGAGTTCGTTCACAGTGGTTCCTCTTCCCGTTCCGATGTTGAACACGTCGTTGTCTCCTCTCTCCATGGCAAGAAGATTCGACTCGACCACATCATCGACGTAAACGTAGTCCCTCACGTATTCCCCATCTCCGAATATGTAAACTTCCTCTCCCTTTAGCATTCTTTCGGTGAAAATGGCTACGACCCCGGCTTCTCCGTGGGGATCCTGCCTTGGACCGTAAACGTTGGCGTACCTGAGGACGGTGTATTTCAATCCGTACTCCCTGGCGAAGAAATCCAGGTACATCTCCACGCTGTACTTTGCTATGCCGTAGGGTGATATGGGATGGGGGATTTCTGTCTCCGGTGTAGGGAAAACTTTCACGTTTTCGCCGTAGATCGCCCCACCGGTGGAGGAGAATATGAACTTCTTCACCCCGTACTTTACGGATTTCTCAAGGAGCACGAGAGAACCAAGGATGTTCGTTTTTGCGTCTCTTGCTGGCTCTTTCACGGAAATAGACACGCTCGCCTGGGCTGCAAGGTGAAACACGTATTCGGGTTTATGCAGGGAGAAGATGCGTTCCATCATCTCTTCATCTTCTATGCTCTGCTCATAAAAGAGAGCGTTCTTGTTGAGATTTTGGACTTTCCCGGATGACAGGTTGTCTATCACGATGACACCGTAACCTTTCTCTATCAGCCTGTCCACCACATGTGAACCGATGAATCCTGCACCACCAGTTACCAGAACGTTCATACTATGCTTCCTCCTCTTCGTCCTCCTCGATCTTCTTCGCTTCCTCCGGTATTTCCTGGACGTTCACGATCCTCTTGCTTTCTTCGAGAAATTCTTTCAGTTCCTGCACTCTGCTCTCGTCGAAGTTCACCATGATGTCGTAGAACTTTTTGAACCTGCTTCTTGTGCGTGCATCCAGGAAGTGGGAAAAGTGTCGCGCCAGTTTTTCGGCCGTTGGAGAGGGGATTCCCATAACGTAGAAGAAAAAGTTCCTCAGTCTGTTCTGCGATCCTCTGAGGGATCTTGCCTTTCTCTTGCCCTTTTCGGTGAGGGTGATGTAACCGTACTTTTCGTACTCCACATATCCGAGTTCCGCGAGCCTTTTCATGGCGTTTGTTACACTGGGAAGACTGACACCCATCTTTCTCGCTATAACACTCACCCTCGCTGCGGGTTGGCTCTGAAGTATCTCCTGAATCACAGAAAGGTAATCTTCGAGTGCAGGTGTCAGCGTTTTCTTTCTTCCTCTAGGCATCTTATCAACCCTCCTTTATGAAACTTTTTGCTTTTTCTAAATCCTCCAGAACGATTTTTCTCAGTTCCTTGCTTCTGTTTCTCAGAAGATAACTTGGATGAAACGTTGGAACGATCTTCTTTCCGCCCAGCCAATCCATTGGATTTCCCCGTACCTTGGTTATGGAGACCTTCTTTCCATCCATGAAGAAGGACAGGGCAGTGGCTCCCAGAGCGACCACAACACTCGGATTTATTATTTCGATCTGTGCAAGCAGGAAATGCCCACACGCGAACATCTCTTCTTCAGTTGGAGTGCGATTGTTAGGGGGTCTGCACTTCACAACGTTGCAGATGTACACGTCCTCTCGCTTGATTCCCACCTCGCTCAGAAGTTCTGTCAGAAGCATGCCCGCCCTTCCAACAAAAGGCCTTCCCGTTTTGTCTTCTTCTTCTCCTGGACCTTCACCAACGAAGACGATCTTCGTGTCCAAGTTTCCTTCCCCCACGACAACGTTCGTCCTTGTGAGGTGCAGTGGACACGCAGTGCACCTTTCTACTCTTTCTTTCACTATCTCCATCAATTCCTCTCTGGTGAACAACACTTTCTCCTCCAGAATCAGGTAAAATATTATCAGAAATTAATGGAACCTTACTTAATTCTATCACCTTGCATACGGTTTTCGCAAATTCCCTGACCGGGGTGATTGCTGTGGCTTTTAAGTTTAGACTCCAGAGAATATACGCGGTTCGAAGAAAGGAAGAAGAAACTTTGAAAAATGAGCTCTCAAAGATCTCTGAAAAGATCGAAAATCTCAGAAGCATTATACAACAATTGACCATCGAAAAGAAAAAAATAGAAAACAACTTTCTTCGGAAAGGTCTGCTTTCGAAGAAAGATCTACTCGAACTCGAACGTGGGATACGCTTTTATGAAATGGAGATAGAGAAGTATCAGAAAGAGCTACAGGAATTGCTGAAAGAGCAGGAAAATATCAGAAAAAGTCTTCTGGAGAAGATGAAAGAAAGAAAGATGCTTGAGAAACTGAGAGAAAGAAAACTCAAAGAGTACCAGGCAGAGGAAAACCTGAAAGAGAGAAAGAGAATGGACGAAATCGCAGAAAGGAAATTCTGGTGGAGCTAGTCATCCCTGAATCTGTACTGCAACGCCTCCGCCAGATGTTTCATTTCCACCCTTTCCCTGCCGTCAAGATCGGCTATCGTTCTTGAAAGCCTCAACACCTTATCGATTCTCCTGCCGGAAAGTCCATACCTTTCCACGTACCTTTTGAGCAGGTTCTCGCTTTTATCGTCGAGTTTTACGTGTTCTCTCAACATCCTGTGTGTCATTTGAGAGTTGTAGGAGATGAGTGTGTCTTGAAAACGTCGTTGTTGGATTTCTCTTGCTTTCATGATTCGATCCCTTATGGATGCACTCTTTTCTCCTTCGGGTTTTCTCATCATCTCCTCGAAAGAAAGTTTCGGCACGTTCACGACGATGTCTATTCTGTCCAGAAGTGGACCCGATATCTTCTTCCTGTATCTCAGAATGTCCTTTGGAGAGCAGACACAGGGTTGTTTTGGATCTCCGAAGTTTCCACAGGGACAGGGATTCATCGCACCAACCAACATGAAACGGGCAGGGTAAGTGACGGTGAACTTTGCCCTTGAAACGGTGACGCAATGTTCCTCAAGGGGCTGCCTCAGAGCCTCGAGCACGTCCCTCTTGAACTCTGGTAGTTCGTCGAGAAAGAGCACACCGTTGTGTGCAAGGGAAATCTCTCCGGGTTTCGGTGTTGTGCCACCGCCGATGATGGAAACGGTGGAGGCTGTATGGTGCGGTGAGCGAAACGGTCTGATTCGGACAAGACCGGGATAACCCGCTGCACTGTACACCTTGCTCGTTTCGATGATCTCCTCTTCCGTCATCGGAGGGAAGATGGTGGGGATTCTCTTTGCTATCATCGTCTTTCCAGAGCCTGGATTTCCCACCATGAGAATGTTGTGAAACCCCGCTACCGCTATCTCGACGGCCCTTTTCACCATCTCGTGGTCCCGAACGTCCGAAAAGTCAACGGATCGATCCAGCACAGCTTCTTTTATCCCAACGTATTCAACTTCTTCCAACACCCTGTCTCCCCTCAGAAACTCCACGCACTCTCTGAGGGATTCCACCGTGTAGACGTGAAGGTCCTTCACACACGTTGCCTCTTCTTCGTTTTCTTTTGGAATTATGACGGTTCCTCTGAAGTTCCCAGAAAGGGCCAGAAGAACGGGTAGAATGCCACTTACCCTTTTCACTTCACCGTTCAGCGAAAGTTCTCCAACGGCGAGGATGTTTTCGCTCACCTGAACAATGCCCGTTGAAGCAAGGATACACAGGGCTATCGGAAGGTCGAGCATGGAGCCTTCTTTTTTCACATCTCCCGGTGCAAGGTTCACCACGAACTTTCCATGGGGAAGAGAAAACCCGCTGTTCAGAATAGCACTCTTCACCCTTTTCCTGCTTTCCTTCACGGCGGTGTCTCCGAGCCCCACCACATCTATATCGTTGAAAACGCTCCTGTTGTCGAAATCAACTTCCACGTCTATCTTCATCGCTTCTATGCCTTGAAGAGTGGCAGAAGAGAGTCGAGAGTAATTCACTCGATAGCCTCCCTAGGATCGTATTCTGCCTTCATTCTGTTCAGAGCCTCAAAAAGCGAGCCGAGTCCATTTTGAATGTTCACCTTCACGAGTTCTTTCGAATAGCGCTTTTTCAGTTCGACCACACCGTCTTTCAGGGATCTTCCCACGTTTATCCTTATGGGAAAACCGATGAGATCCGCGTCCTTGAATTTGAATCCCGGTGAAACCTCGCGGTCGTCGAGGACAACCTCTTCACCCTTTTCCAGAAGAGCCCTGTAGATCTCCTCTCCGACATGCTTTTGATCTGGATCGTTCATGTTCAGGATATCGACGATGACCGTGTACGGTGCTATGGACAGGGGCCAGATCATACCGTTTTCGTCGTGGAAGTGTTCCACGACCGCCGCCATCGTTCTGGAAACACCCCAGCCGTAGCATCCCATGATGAAGGGTTTCATCTCACCGTTTTCGTCCATGAAGTAGGCTTCCATCGCTTCAGAGTATTTCGTTCCAAGTTTGAAGATGTGGCCGAGTTCTATTCCTTTTGTGGCTCTGAGGGGTTCACCGCACACGGGGCAGGGATCACCCTCCACAACGGTTCTCAGATCGCACCACTCATCAACTTTGAAATCCCTCGGGTGGTTTGCGTTGACGTAGTGTGTGTCTTTTTCCATACCACCCACGACGAAGTTCTTCAGACCTTTGATGCTGTGATCTGCCACCTTCTTCACGTTCGCACCGATGGGGCCGATGAACCCGATGGGAACACCGAAGTCTTTCAGGACCTCCTCAGGAGTGGCAAGCCTCAAAGACTGGTCTTTCAGGTGGGATTTGAGCTTTGCCTCGTTCAGCTCCAGATCACCTCTTATGAGAGCCATCACGTACCCATCTCTTCCCACGAACAGAAGGGACTTCACTATCTTCGATGGAGGAACCCCGAGAAACTGTGAGACTTCCTCTATCGTTCTCACACCGGGAGTTGGAATCTTTTCGAGGGGCTTTTCCTCTTCTTCCTCTGCGGGGTATTCTCCTCTGTATTCGGCTTTTTCATCGCTTGCCTGGTAACCACATTTTTCGCAGTAGAGCACGTTCGTCTCTCCGATCTTTGCGGGAACGACGAACTCATGAGAAGCGTTTCCGCCGATGGCACCCGTTTCTGCCTCTATGACCATGTACTTCACACCGAGTCTTTCCATGATCCTCGAGTAAGCCTCTTTGAACAATTCGTAGGTCTCGTCCAGCGATTCCCAGCTGGAGTGGAAACTGTAGGCGTCTTTCATTATGAACTCTCTTGCTCTGAGAAGGCCAAACCTGGGCCTGATCTCATCCCTGTACTTGTTCGCTATCTGATAGACAACGAGGGGAAGCTGTCTGTAGGAGCGAAGTTCGTTCTTCACGAGGTCTGTCACGATCTCTTCGTGTGTGGGTCCGAGTGTGAAGTCTCTTTCGTGTCTGTCCTTGAGTTTCATCATCTCAGGACCGTAGTCGTCCCATCTGCCGGACCTCTTCCATAACTCGGCGGGCTGGAGAATGGGCATGAGGATCTCCTGTGCACCTATTCTGTTCATTTCTTCGCGTACGATGTTCTCTATCTTGAGAAGAACCCTTCTTCCCAGTGGCAGGTAGGTGTATATCCCGGCGGCCACCTTTCTTATGAATCCACCGCGCAGAAGGTACTCATGGCTCACCGTTTCCACGTCAGAAGGAGTTTCCTTGAGCGTTGGGGCGTACAGCTGTTTCATTCGCAAGGCCGATCTCCTCCTCGATTACGAGTTCTTTTGAAACTATTGTATCATAAGGACTGAAGGAGGGAATATGGTGCGCTACAGAAAACTCAGCGATCATCTGAAGGAAAGGTATGGCGAGAGGGTTCAGAGAATAGTCATCTTCGGGGGATTTTCCTGCCCCAACAGGGATGGAACGAAGGGAACGGGAGGGTGTATCTACTGTGATGCCACGGGAAGCGGTTTCACCACACTCATGAAACTACCCATCAGAGAACAGGTGCTCAGAATGAAGGAAAGGTATGAAAAGAGGGGAATCAGAAAGTTCATCGCTTACTTTCAGGCGTTCAGCAACACGTACGCTTCCATCGATGAACTCAGAAAAAAGTACGAGGAAGCCCTGGTGGATGACAGCATAGTTCAGCTCTCCGTCTCCACAAGGCCCGATCTTGTTCCCGAAGAAGTGCTGGATCTTCTGGAGGAGTTCAAAAGGAAAGTGGACGTTTCCGTTGAACTGGGCCTTCAGACGGCAAATTACAGGACCCTCAGAAAGATCAACAGGGGACACACACTCGCAGAGTTCGTGGATGCTGCTGTCAGGGTGAAGAGAAGGGGAATGGAACTTGTGGTCCACGTGATACTGAACCTGCCGTGGGACGACATGGAAGATGTGGTGGAAACGGCGAAACTTCTTTCGGCTCTCGATGTTGACGGTGTGAAACTTCACTCCCTTTACGTGGTAGAGGGAACCAAACTCGCTGAGATGTACCGGAAGGGAGAGATAGAGATCTGCAGTCTCGAAGAGTACATAGAAAGGGTGATCACCTTCTTGGAGTACCTGTCACCGAAGGTGGTCGTTCACAGACTGGTCGCCGATCCACCGAAAGAAGGCACGATATTTGCAAACTGGGGAAAGAGCAAGATAGAGATCATCAACATGATAGAAAAGGAACTCGAAAGGAGAGATACTTATCAAGGCAAAAGGTTCGATTATCTTAACAGGTAGTCTGTTTCTTCTGCTCTCCGGCTGCTTTTTTGTTCCAAGGCACACACTCTCTTTCCTCGTGTGGATAGCCGCAGACAACGATCTGGAAAAATACGTATCTCAGGACCTGGAGGAGATGAAAGAAAACCCATCTTGGATAGAAGTTTTCGCTATGGTCGATTATGCGTCCGCTTCTGATACCCTGTACCGTGTGGAAAGTGATCTGGTACCTCTGGAAACGTTCAACGAGATAGATTCCGGTGATCCAGAGGCTCTTTCTTCCTTTCTGAAAGAGTACCGGGGAAACGATCTTTCCTTCCTTGTGATCTGGAATCACGGTGACTGGTGGCGTGGTGAAGCCCAGGTGAAGACGAAGGGTGTGGCTTACGATGTAAAAAACTCAGATTTTCTCTCGGTGAAAGAGATAAAGAACGTTTTAAAAAACTCTCCTGTCACGGTACTTGGCTTTGATGCTTGCCTGATGGGAACTTTCGAGATCCTGTGGGAACTGAAAGACTGTGCAAAATACATCGTAACTTCCTCCAGGGAGATCCCAGCAGAGGGCTGGAACTACACCGCACTGAAAAAAGCATCAGATCTTTCCTCCCTTCTTTACGGAATTGTTCAAAAATACCACGAAAGTTACGGGGAAAGCGTTTCCCTGAGTGTCTGGGATACTTCGAAACTGGATGATATCATGTACTGGCTGAACAGAATTTCTCAGTACATGAGGGAAAAAGACCTTTCACCGTGGGATTTCGTTGTTGAAAGAAGGACCGTGGAAAACGTTCCTACCGAACTCATAGAACTTGGAAGTTTTGCAGAAGCACTCTACGGGTCTTCAGACGATACCCTCAGATATTATGGGGAAAAGCTTCATGGTGCCATCGTTTCTGCCAGAATCTACGGAACACCGGAAGGCTACAGAGATCTTCTCATCTATCTGCCGGAGAACATGAAAAACCCTGAGTACTGGGATGATTTTTCCGCACTGAGTGACTTCATAACAGACAGTTTTTGGGACGATCTCATTTCGTACTGGAGGGATAGAGATTGAAGAGGGTGAGCACGAACCTTGCCTGGATAGGTGTGATCTTTTCGATCGCAAGCACCGTGCTGCTGGTAAAATATTACGGGGAAATCCTCGCCGGAAGGCAAGTTCACGTCTTCGGTCTTACGGCACTTTTTCTCTCGATGATTTCTTCTCTTTCTCTTTTTGTTGTCTACAGGCAGTGGACGGTCTTGCTGAACGAAAACGCTTTGAAAACGCAAAGGCTGGCGGAAAGCCACGGTCTTGACCTGAAGAAAGTGCCGCTTGTTCCGAACTGGACGTATTTTGCCTTTGTTCTCTTCTGGTTTCTTTCCTTTCTCTTCCCGGAGGTGTGGCTGTTTTCGCTTCTTCAGGTGGTGTTCTTTGTAACCTTTCTGCACTTTCTTTTCGAAGCAGCCAGGCACCTTCAGGAGGAAAAAGTACGTCTTTACCGTGTGCTGTTCGATGTAGAGTTTCGGCCCATCATAAAGGAAAGAAACGTCCTATCTGTTCTTTTGTTGACTTTGATAACGCTCAACGCGTACTGGTTGTATCTGGTTATTGAACTTTCAAAGGAAATCAACGAATTTCTCGACATTGACGATAGAATCATGAAGAATCTGGAGGTGAAACCGTGAAGGCCTGTCCGAACAAGGAAAGGAACCTCTCCTACTGCAACTGTTCATATCCTGGCTGTCCGAGGAAGGGTATCTGCTGTGAGTGTATGCACTACCACAGACAGCACGGAGAACTTCCGGCGTGCTATTTCCCGAACGACGCGGAAAGAACCTGGGACAGGTCCATCGAGCATTTCAAAAAGGTGGTGTGAGGTTTTCCTCACACCACCTTTGAAACAAGTTCACACACCTTTTCAAGGAACCTCCTGTCTTCCTCGGAAAACGGAGAAAAGCTGTGTGAATCTATATCGAGTTCTCCGATGATCCTTCCGTCTTTGAATATGGGAACGACGATTTCTGCCTTCGTTTTCGGGCTGCAGGAGAGGTAGTTCGTCTCTTTGCTGACATCCTGGACAACGAAGGTCTCTTCTCTTTCGGCGGCCTGGCCACAGATTCCAACACCGAAGGGTATCTCAACGTGTTCTGTGGGCTCTCCCACAAAAGGACCGAGTTTCAGTTTTCCGTCTTCGACGAAGTAAAAACCAACCCAGTCGTAGTAAGAAACGTGGTTTCTCAAAAATCCACAGAGATCTCCAAGGGCGTCTTTTCCTCTTTCCAGGATTTTCTCGATCTCCTTCATCAGTGAATCGAAGTACTCTTTCTTTCCCGGGTAATTTCCTTTCTCTTTGCCTTTTCGAAACTCTATCACCGCCTGAAGGGTGGCGAGTGAAAGTTCTTTGAGAAGGCCCTTCCTCCAGAGGGAGAAAACGTCCACGATCACGATCTTTTCTCTCTCACCGTCCACGACGACCCAGTCTGAGATACCAAGAAGTGACATGAGAAACACGGAGAAGTCTTCTCTTTTCAAATCAAGAAACTCTTCTCTTTCAGAAAGTGCTTCAGCACACTCCACCTTCTTGTTTCTTGAGATGTCCAGCCATTCCCATTTGAACCGGTCGAGTTCTCTTCTTTCCGTGTTCCAGAGGATCTCCTTTATCTTTTCCTCGTCCAGTTCGAGTTTTTTCTCGTAGTTCGGTATTATCGGACCGAACTTCTTTCTGAGTTCTTTCCAGAAGTCTATCCACTTTGTTTTGTCCCATCTCAGAATTTCAAGGCACTCTTCAGTTTTGTTCTGCACGATGCTCCTCATGGGATTCCCTCCTTTATGATCGCTCCTCCAAGGAGTGTGTCTTCGTCGTAGAAGGCAGCGATCTGACCTGGTGTCACTGCAAATATCTTCTTTTCAAATCGAACTTCCACTTCAGAATTTTTCACCCTGACGATCGCCGGTGCCTCCTCTGCTTTCTTTCTCACCCTGCAGACACATCTGAACTCTTCCGGAAGATCGACGTGCCATACGGGATCGACGGCGATCAGTCCAGAGAAGAAAACACCTTCCAGACCAGAGACCACAACGACGTTGCTTTCTGGTATCTTCTCTCTCACGTAAAGTCTTTCACCGAACTTTTCTATCTTCAGTCCTTTCCTCTGGCCGACCGTGTAGAGTGGATAACCTCTGTGGTGTCCGACGACTTCGCCTTTTTCTGTGATCACCTTTCCTTCTGAAAGGGTTATTCCTTCATCTTTCAGAAAGTTTTCGATGCTTCCATCCGGTATGAAACACACGTCCTGGCTTTCCTGTTTCTTTGCCACGTGTATACCGGCCTCTTCTGCGATTCTCCTGATCTCTTCCTTCGTGTAGATGCCGTTTGGAAAGAGAAGTTTCTCTATCCTCCAGGGTTCTATCCTGGCAAGGAAATACGATTGATCTTTTTTTCCGTCCACGCCCTTCTTTATTACCTTTTTTCCGTATTTGCCACTGAACTCAACACGCGCATAATGCCCGCTTGCGAAAGCGTCGAATCCTTGCGAAAGTACGTAGTCCATGAAGTATCCAAACTTCACATACCTGTTGCAATGGACGCAGGGATTGGGAGTGAGTCCTCTGAGCAGATCCCTCTTGAAAGGTTCTATGACCTTTTCTCTGAAGACTTCTCTCACATCGACGATCTCTATTTCCACGCCCAGAGAGCGAGCGATCCTTATCGCATCGGCTGTGTCAGAGGGACTGCAACAGACCTTCTTTTTTATCTCTTTTTTCAGGAAGAACTCGTCTTCTTTTGTTTTCATGTGGAATGCCTTCACCTCGTGTCCTTCTTTGAGAAGAAGATACAGGGCAACAGCACTGTCCACGCCGCCACTCAGAGCCACACCTACTTTCAAGTTCGCACCTCCTCATTTAAGATGATACCATTTCCTTTATTCGAGAAATTGAGTTAAAATAACTTGAGGAGGTGCAGAACATGAAATTCCACGGCACGACGATTCTCGTGGTGAGAAGAGATGGGAAAACCGTGATGGGTGGGGACGGACAGGTCACTTTCGGTTCCACCGTGTTGAAAGGAAACGCAAGGAAGGTGAGAAAACTCGGCGAGGGAAGGGTGCTTGCCGGATTTGCGGGATCTGTGGCGGACGCTATGACGCTCTTCGATAGATTCGAGGCAAAGCTGAGGGAATGGGGAGGAAACCTCACAAAAGCAGCGGTTGAACTCGCAAAGGACTGGAGAACGGACAGGATCTTGAGGAGACTGGAGGCTCTGCTTCTGGTGGCCGATAGAGAGAACATCTTCATCATCTCCGGAAACGGTGAGGTCATTCAGCCCGACGACGACGCAGCCGCCATCGGTTCAGGGGGTCCTTACGCTCTTGCCGCCGCAAAGGCTCTGCTCAGAAACACCGATCTTTCCGCAAGGGAGATCGTGGAGAAGGCCATGATGATAGCCGGGGAAATATGTATCTACACGAACCAGAACCTCGTGATAGAAGAAGTCTAGGAGGTGTTCTTATGAAGAGTTTTGATGAGATGACACCGAAAGAAATCGTTCGGGAACTCGATAAATACATCGTTGGCCAGACGGAAGCAAAGAAAGCGGTTGCGATTGCTGTTCGAAACAGAATAAGAAGGCAGAAACTCCCTGAAGAATGGAGAAAAGAAGTCCTTCCAAAGAACATTCTGATGATCGGGCCCACCGGTGTGGGAAAAACGGAGATCGCTCGAAGACTGGCTCAACTCTCAGGTTCTCCATTCTTGAAGGTTGAAGCAACGAGATTCACAGAAGTTGGGTACGTGGGAAAAAACGTGGATTCCATGATAAGAGACCTCGTTGAGATCAGTGTCAACATGGTGAAACAGGAGAAGATGAAAGAAGTAGAAGAACGGGCGAAAGAACTGGTGGAAGAAAGGATTCTCGATGCCCTCGTCCCGGAATCCAGGGCCGTTCCAGCGATCACGAATCCTTTCATAAACCTGATCACGGGAGGCCAGCAGCAACAGTACACACCGGAGGACAGGCGAAGGTTCAGGGCGAAAAGAGAAGAGATGCGAGAAAGACTCAGAAGGGGAGAACTGGAAGACGAAGAGATAGAAGTGGAAATCGAAGAAACGGCTTCTCCCTTCATGGGGATATTCGGACCGGGCATGGAGGATCTGGGAATAGAGATATCGAACATGTTCAGCGGAATGCTTCCAAAGAGAAAAAAGAAGAGAAAAATGAAGGTTTCAGAGGCGAGAAAGGTTCTCCTTCCCATGGAAGCAGAAAAACTCATTGACATGGATAAGGTGATACAGGAGGCCCTCGACAGAGCTCAGAACAGGGGTATCATATTCATAGACGAAATAGACAAGATAGCAGGGAAGGAAAGCGCTTCGGGTCCAGACGTTTCCAGGCAGGGTGTTCAGAGAGATCTGCTTCCGATCGTGGAAGGCACCACGATCATGACGAAGTACGGACCCGTGAGGACGGACTACATACTCTTCATAGCGGCAGGGGCCTTTCACGTTTCAAGGCCATCCGATCTCATTCCAGAACTTCAAGGACGCTTCCCGATACGTGTGGAGCTTTCACCACTGACCGAAGAAGATTTCGTGAGAATACTGAAAGAACCCGAAAACGCTATCATAAAACAGTACCAGGCGCTGCTTTCAACGGAAGGTGTAGAACTCGTCTTCACCGAAGACGGTATCAGAGAGATGGCGCGCATTGCCTACCAGCTCAATCAGAGACTGGAAAATATCGGTGCAAGAAGACTCTACACGGTGGCAGAGAAGGTCCTTGAGGAGATCTCCTTCGAAGCACCGGATATTCCAGAAAAGAAAGTGGTGATAGACGCAGAGTACGTGAGAAAAAGACTCGAAAGAATCGTCCAGGACGAAGACCTGAGTGCATACATACTGTGAGGAGTGCCGTTATGAGGGTGTTTTTTCTCTCATTCCTTTTTCTTCTTGCTGCAGCCTGTACGCTGACAGGTCCAGACAGGGCGGATCTGTACGTTTATCTGTTCAACATCGGTGTTCTTGATGATGCCACCGTTGATCTGAAAGAAAGTTCTCTGTCGGTGAACGGAGAAGAACACAGTCTCGAATACGTTCTCAGGGAAGGGGGATTCCATCTGACCACCGTGGACATACCTTTTGACACGACAGATCTTCTACTCACCGTGAACGCAACGATTGTGACAGAAGAGCAGACGGTGACGGCGTCTTTCAGTGCAAGGCCAGTTGTGCTGTTTCACGACATCACTGGATTTGAAACATCTACGATCCTTGATGACAACGCCTATCTTCTTCTTGATCTTGAAAAGGAAAGGGTCTTTGCCGTCGAAGAGCCTGTGAGGGTGTCTGGAGGAATCAGTCAAGAAGGAAGCGTTGTGACTTTAAGCTTCGAGGGCTACGAGATGAAGGTTCCTGTCTACAACGGAGAGTTTCTCTTCTACCTGCCAAGACCGTTCGAAAGATACGATGTGGACGTTTCTTTCGACGATATGTCAACCTCTCTCACCTTAGAGGAGGGGAGGGACGAGTACGAGGTCACGTTCTAAGATAAGGCCTCGAAGAAGAAAGAGAGTTTTGAAGTTGAACGTGGGACTTTTAACACTTTTGTTTTTCATGCTGTTTGTCTTCTTTGTGAGCTATCACAACTACCAGATGGCGGAAGCACGGCACAACCAGCTTCTGAAGGAGTACGATGCGCTGAAAGAGAAGATCGAAGAGCAGAAAAGGCTGAACGAAAGACTCTTAGAGGTGATAGAGAGTGAAGCGATTCGTGGTTACAACGTCCCACAAACCGGACAGAGAACAGGTGATGAAGGCCAGGGAACTCGCTGAAAAACTCGGAACGATCTACGTTCCAAGAAAACGTTTGAAGGAAGTAGAGGTGGACTTCTATTATGTGGTGGAAAAGAACAAGATTTCGATAAAATGGCCTGGTGGGGAGTTCTTCTTTCATCCTTCTTCTGCCATTCTTCGCATGAGGAACATAAGGAGTGGACAAAGAGACTATCTGATAGAGACCCTCCAGCCAGAGGGGAACGAAGTGGTTCTGGACACGACCTTCGGACTTGGAAGTGAGGCCATTCTCATGGCAGCCTTCCTTCCCGAGGGAAAGGTAATTGGCCTTGAGGGGTCGATTCATATATACACCGTGGTGAAACACGGTATGGAGAATTTCGAAACGGATATAAAATGGCTGAAAGAGGCCTTGAAAAGGATCGAACTCTATCACGCGGATTTCAAAGAATACATCAGAAAGCAACCCGATAACTCCTTCGATGTGGTCTACTGCGATCCTATGTTCGAAAATCCGGTGTACGAGTCTTCCGCCATGAACCCGTTAAGACCCTTTGCGGTGTACGACACGGTGAACGAGGACGACGTGAAGGAGATGCTCAGAATCGCCAGAAAGAAGGTCATACTGAAAAGCCACATCAAGGACTCACTCTTCAAAAGGATCAGAGTGGATGAGCTGAAGGGTTCCAGAAAAAGCGGGGTGATGTACGGGGTGATCTACAAGCGATGAAGATGGCCATAGTTGGGGGTCCCACCGCCGTTGGGAAAACAGACCTCATGGTGGAAGTATGTGAGGAGATAAACGCAGAGATCGTATCGATGGACTCAAGACAGATCTATCGCTACATGGATATAGGAACGGCCAAACCAACACCGGAGCAGAGAAAAAGGGTACCTCACCACATGATCGACATACTGGATCCTGACGAATATTACAACGCCTTTCTTTACAGGAAAGATTCACTGAAGGCAGTGGAGGACATTCTCAAGCGTGGGAAGATACCCGTATACGTGGGTGGAACGGGGCTCTATGCGGATGCTCTTGTGAGGGGTATATTCGAGGGAGTGCCCGCAGATGAGAACATAAGAAAGGAATTGAGAGAACTCGAAAGAAGGGAACCAGGGATCCTGAGGAAAATGCTCGAAGAATTCGATCCAGAGGCGGCAACACGTATTCATCCGAACGACCTTAAAAGAACCATCAGAGCACTCGAAGTTTATATGAAGACGGGAAGGAGGATATCAGAACTTCAGAAGGAAACAAAAGGAGACGACAGGTTCTTCATAATAGTGCTGACGAGGGAAAGGTACGATCTCTACGACAGGATAAACAGAAGGGTCGACAGGATGGTAGAGATGGGTCTTGTGGACGAGGTAAAGAGACTTTTGAGTATGGGATATTCAAAAGACCTGAACTCAATGAAGACGATAGGATACAAAGAAGTGATCGAATACCTGGAAGGAAAGTACGACTTCGAAAAGATGGTTCATCTCATAAAGAGAAACACAAGGCACTTTGCAAGAAGACAGATCATATGGTTCAAGAGGTACGAGAACGCCATATGGTACAATTTAACTTTCGTGAGCAAAGAGGAGTTGAAGAAGACTTTGAAGGAACTCATAGTGAAGAATTTTTCGGTATAATCTATATTTGAATCTCACGTTGAGGGGGGAGTTCACCTTGGCAGAAAAGTTCAACCTTCAGGACAGATTTCTGAACCACCTCAGGGTCAACAAGATCGAGGTGAAAGTGTACCTGGTGAACGGTTTTCAAACTAAGGGGTTCATCAGATCTTTCGACAGTTACACCGTCCTTCTGGAGAGTGGAAATCAGCAAAGTCTCATCTACAAACATGCCATCAGCACCATCATACCCTCTTCGTACGTTATGTTGATGCCCAGAAAACAGGAGCCAGAAAAGGAGGATGAAACTCCTGAAGACCAGGGATCTTGAAGGGAAAAAGGCGATCGTTGTTGCCGTTGGAAAGGATGAAGAGAAGATAAAAGAGTCCCTTGAAGAAATGAAGGGGTTGTGCAAAACCCTGGGCGTTGATGTTGTTGAATGGCTCTGGCAGAAAAGATCAAAACCCGATCCTGCTACCTACCTTGGGAGAGGAAAACTTCAGAAACTCAAAGAAATAGTGGAATTCTGTGAAGCAGACCTTGTCGTGGTGGACGATGAGATCACCCCGGTTCAGTCGAAAAACATGAGAGAGTACCTGGAAACGGAAGTGCTGGATAGGACTCAGGTGATCCTTGAAATCTTTGCACGCCATGCAACCAGCGAAGAAGGAAAACTCCAGGTGGAAATGGCGAGTCTCCTTTACGAATTGCCGAGGTTGGTTGGAAGGGGAGAGGAGCTCTCAAGACTCGGTGGTGGTATTGGAACGAGGGGTCCCGGTGAACCCCTGCTTGAGGTTTTGAGAAGACATATCAAAAACCGCATTTCACAGCTCAGAAAAAGGCTGAAGGAGATAGAGAAAGAAAGAGAAGTTCAGAGAAAGCAGAGACTGGAAAAGAAGATACCCCATGTGTCCATTGTGGGTTACACCAACGCAGGAAAGTCCACTCTTCTCAAATCACTCACAGAGAGTGATGTTTATATTGCAGACAAGCTCTTTGCCACGCTTGAACCGGTGACAAGACGCTTGAAACTGAAAAGCGGGAAAATCATCCTGGTGAGTGACACCGTTGGATTCATAAGAAAACTTCCCCACACGATCGTGAGTGCATTCAAAGCAACCCTGGAAGAGGTGAAGTATTCGGATGTTTTGATACATCTTGTGGATGCATCCGATCCGTATGCTGAAGAAAAGATGAGGGCTTCGGAGAAGGTGCTGGAAGAGATCGGAGCAGACAGAATCCCGAGGATCCTTGTCTTCAACAAGATCGACCTTTGTCCTGAGGACAGAATAGAGGCGTTGAAATGGAAGTATCCTGAGGCTCTGTTCATTTCGGCAGAAAAGAAGATAGGACTCGATCGCCTTCTGGAAAAACTGGAAGAGGTCCTGAGCCAAAGGGATGTTCAAGAAACCATTGAAGTTCCCATAGAGAAGATAGGGCTGGTTTACGCAATGAAGGACAGGTTGGAGATACTGAACGAGGAGTATCGAGACAGTTATGTTCTTGTCACAGTGAAGGCTGATAAAGATACCGTAGAGCTGTTGAAGGGGAAGGTGGCATCTTGAGAGTGGTCTTTGTCGGAACTCCTGAGTTTGCAGCAGAGATTCTGCGCTACATGGTGAAAAAAGGAATCAACATCGTCGGTGTTGTGACACAACCGGACAAACCGAAAGGCCGTGGTAGGAAAACGCTCCCCACTCCTGTTAAGGTCGTTGCAGAGGAAAAAGGCCTTCCCTGTATTCAACCGGAATCGATAAACAGGAAAGAGGCTCTGGAGTTTTTGCATTCGGTGAATCCGGATGTTCTGATAGTTGCTTCCTACGGTAAGATACTGGGTGAAAAGGTGCTTTCACTTCCAAAGCATGGTTGTTACAACATCCATCCTTCTCTTCTTCCGAAGTACAGAGGTGCTTCTCCTATACAGAGGGCCCTTGAAAATGGGGAGAAGAAAACGGGGGTTACCATCTACAGAATGGTGAAAGAACTCGACGCAGGTCCCATTGCTCTTCAGAGAGAAGTGAACATAGACCCTTTCGAAACGTTCGATCAGCTGGAGAAAAGGTTGATAGAGCTTTCGAAGGAAATGGTGATTGAGTTTCTTGAGAAGTTGGAAAATGGTGAAATACATCTGAGAGAGCAGGATCATACCCGGGCAACTTATGCTCCTCTCATAAAGAAAGAAGACCTGTTCGTTGATTTTTCGAAGGGCGCGGAGACGGTGAAGAACAAGATCAGGGCGTACGACTCAAGGCCCGGTGCAAGGGCTTTTTTGAACGGGAAAGAGGTAAAATTGTTCGGAGCAATGGCTGTAGATAGTTCGAACGATGAACCAGGTTTGATACACTATATAGATAGAGAGGGTGCCTGGATAGGAACCGGTAAAGGAATGGTGAAGGTGAAATACCTGCAACTTCCCGGGAAAAAGAAACTCACTTTCTGGGAACTCAGGAACGGAAGACTGATAGAAGAAGGAATGAAGCTGGAAGGGAGGTATGAGAGTTGAGAAGGTTGAACTACTTCATGCTGAAAGGAGCAAAGACCGAGGAAGACTACAAAAAGGTGAAGAGCGCAATCGAGAAACTCGATGGTGTGTTCAAGGTGGATTACGAAATGGCAGCCGAAGTTGTTGGTGTGGACTACGACGATGAAACGATTTCCAAAGAGCAGATAAAAGCGGTGGTTGACAGTCTGGGTTACACACTCATCGTATGAAAAGGAGTTGTTCAAGGTGAAAACACTGGAAGTGTTGAGCCTGAAGAAGTACTTTCCAATCAGAAAGGGTTTCCTTGTGAAAAAGATCGTCGATTATGTGAAAGCGGTTGACGATATCTCTTTTGCCGTGGAGAAAGGAAAGACCTTCGCTCTCGTTGGTGAGTCTGGCTGTGGAAAGACAACCACCGCAAAGACGGTGCTCCGTCTCACAAATCCGACTGCCGGTCGTGTCATCGTCGATGGTGACGATACCACTTACTATTTCATGAAAACGAAGGAGGCTATTTCTTACCTGAAGACGACCTACGTGGATATATTCCGCAAGATGAAGACCTCCCTCTCACCCGATGAGATAATAAACACCCTGGATGGTGTCGACAAAAAGTACGCGGAGGTCTTTTTCAAAAAGGTAGAAGAAAACGAGGAAAGATTCTATCGAACTCTGCTTGAAAACATAGAAGAGAAGAGAATGAAATTCAGAAGGAAGATACAGATCGTCTTTCAGGATCCGATGAGCTCTCTGAATCCAAGAATGACTGTTGGAGACATATTGACGGAGCCCATCCTCTTTCATGGACTTGCAAAAACCCGTGAAGAGGCCATCGACATGGCAAGGGAACTCCTTCGTAGCGTTGGGCTCAAGGATTACCACCTGGAGAGGTATCCTCACCAGTTCAGTGGAGGGCAGAGACAGAGGATTGCCATCGCGAGGGCCATCTCCATAAACCCGGAAATAGTGATCCTCGACGAACCAACGGCCTCTCTGGACGTTTCAGTCCAGGCACAGGTTATAAATCTGTTCCTCAAACTCCAGGAAGAGAATGGATTCACCTATCTTTTCATATCACACGACCTTGGGCTTGTGAGATTCATAAGCCATGAAGTGGGTATCATGTACCTTGGAAGGATCGTGGAAATGGGTGACACGGATGAAATCTTCGACAATCCGCTGCATCCCTACACTCAGGCACTGCTGTCTGCCGTTCCGGTGCCAGATCCAAAGGTCGAACGTTCAAGAAAGCGAATCATTCTCAGAGGAGGAGTTCCAAGTCCCATCAACAGACCCGCAGGATGTTTCTTCCATCCGAGGTGCCCTTACAAGATGCCAATATGCGAGAAAGAGTATCCTCTCATGAAAGAGGTTTCACCGAACCACTGGGTGGCATGCCATCTACACTCATCATAAAGGAGGTGTGTGTTCATGCGTAAGTTCTTTGGTGTTTTCGTGTTGATTCTTGCCGTTGCAATGTTTGCAGAACTTTCACCGTTTGCCCAGTTTGAAACTTACATTGGAGCGGACGCCACAGGACAGTACGGGGGAGTGCTCGTAGTTCCTACGCTCTCTGGTCCCAGAACGTGTAACGATGTGGTCGCACAGGAGACGAGCTCTAGAGATGTTATAGCGAGGTTCATGGCTTCCATGATAGAACTCGACAACCACGCGAGGATACATCCCGCCCTTGCAGAAAGCTGGGAGCTCAAACAGAACGAAGACGGCAGCATGGAGATCATCTGGCATCTGAGAAAGGGAGTCAAGTGGAGTGACGGAACTCCGTTCACAGCGGACGATGTGGTCTTCACGATCAACGACATTTACTTCAATCCCGACATACCGAACGATATGCAGGACCTTTTTGCCGACAACTGGCCCGTGGCTGAAAAGATCGACGACTACACGGTAAAGACGACCCTGAAAGAAACCTACAGGCTCGCCGTGAGGTACATCGGAGGCATTCCCATCTTCCCGAAACACGTCGCAGAACCCTACGTGAAAGAAGGAAAATTCAAAGAGTTCTGGACGGTTGATTCCATAAACAAGGGAGAGATCGTTGGACTCGGTCCGTTCATCCCCGTCGAATACGTTCCCGATCAGTACGTGAGATTCGTGAAGAACCCGTATTACTGGAAGTACGACAAAGACGGAAAACAGCTTCCGTACCTTGACGGTATCATCTTCAAGATCATTCCGACACAGGACGCCCAGAGGCTCGCGTTCGAAAACGGAGAAGTTGACGTGTACGGGCCACGCGGAACAGAATACGCTGAGCTCAAGGCCATGGCTCAGGAAAAAGGCTGGGTTGTCGGTGTGGGTGGCCCCAACTTTGGTACCACGTTCATCACTTTCAACTGGAACGCCCCAGATCCTGTGAAGAGGAAATGGTTCAGAAACGACTTCTTCAGAAGGGCTGTTGCTTACGCCATCGACAAACAATCCATGATAGACACGCTCTACAACGGTCTTGCAGTGGAACAGTGGGGTCCGATCAGCCAGGCTGCAACCGTTTACTACGACGAATCCGTTCTCAGAAAATACCCGTACAACCTCGACCTTGCAAGAACAATGCTCAAACTCGGTGGATTCAAATGGGATGAGAACGGTCAGCTCCTCGACAGCGAAGGAAACCCGGTGAAGTTCATCATCATGACCAATGCCGGAGTCCAGGTTCGTGAAGGGATGGGTAACATCATAACGGAGTCGCTCAAAAAGCTCGGAATGGACGTGACGTTTGCTCCTATAGACTTCAACACACTCGTTCAGAAACTCGTCGTGAACGGTGATTGGGAGGCTGTCATAATAGGGCTCACGGGATCCGACGAACCACAGGGTGGAGCGAACGTGTGGAGAATAAAAGGTGCTCTCCACTTCTGGAATTATCATCCTGAGGTCAAAGACTTCGTTGATCCGAACGACTATTACTTGCCTGACTGGGAAAAAGAGATCGATAGAATCTTCGAAGAGAACGTGAAGATCCTCGATCAGCAAAAAGTGGTGGACATGTTCAGAGAGTTCCAGAGACTGGTCTCTGAACACCTGCCACTCATCTACACCACCCAGCAGCTTTACCTGTACGCGTACAGCAACAAACTCCACAACCTCGAACCCACCGCGTTCGGTGGAATGTGGGGCTGGAATCAGGATTGTGTCTGGAAAGAGCAGTGAAGTGTTTCGGAGGGGGAACTTCCCCCCTCCTTTCCAAACTTCTGATGAAGAGGTGATCCTGTTTGCTCAAGTACATCGCCCGCAGACTGGTCATCATGATACCGGAGCTTCTGATCATATCCTTCCTCGTCTTTATCATCATGCAGGCGGCACCGGGAAATTTCCTGGATATGTATCGCCTGGATCCTTCTGTATCGCAGCAGTTTCTTGAGAAGATGGAAAAAGAACTTGGCCTGGACAGGCCCTGGATCGTTCAGTACGGGATATGGTTGAAGAACGTTTTAAAGGGTGACTTCGGGTATTCTTTCTATTACAGGAGACCCGTTTCCACTCTCATATGGGAGAGGGTATTCGCCACGGTGATTCTATCTGTTTCTTCACTTGCTTTTCAGTGGGTGTTGGGGATAATAGTGGGGGTTTTCTCTGCTTTGAAAAAGTACTCCATCTGGGACAAGATCCTCACGGTTGTTGCCTTCAGTGGTATTGCGCTTCCAGGATTTTTCCTGGCCATACTCCTTCTGTTTGTGGCTGCGAAAACAGGCTGGTTCCCGATCGCCGGTATGGTCTCGGTGAACCACAACGACATGACAACGTGGGAAAGATTCAAAGACATCGCATCGCACCTGGTACTACCCACGATCGCCCTCGGTTTTGGTGGTTTTGCGTCCCTGATGAGGTACATGAGAGGAAGCCTTCTTGATGTTCTGAACGAAGATTACGTGGAATTCGCCCGTGCGAAAGGAATGCCGGAACGTGTGGTTATATACAAGCACGCCTTGAGGAATGCCATCAACCCCATGATCACCTTCCTTGGGTTCAGTATTTCCAACGTTCTCGGGGGTGCGGTTATCATAGAGAACATCTTCGCATGGCCCGGTATGGGCAGACTCATCTATCAGGCTCTCCTTCAGCAGGATATCTACATAGTCATGGCGTCTGCTGTGATCAGTGCTATCATGCTGGTGGTGGGTAACCTCATCGCTGATATACTCCTTGCCGCTGTGGATCCAAGAGTGAGATTCGAGTGAAGGAGGAGTCGTCATGGCTGAGGAAAAAGCGATCCACGTTGAGAACGGTGAGATAGAGTTCAAGGAAAAGGTTCTCTCCAGAAGAGAGCTCATCTGGAGGGCTTTCAGAAGAAACAGGCTCGGTATGTTTGGGCTCTATGTCCTCATAGTTCTCTATCTCATGGCTCTTTTTGCCGATTTTCTCTCGCCTTACCATCCCTACGAACAGTCACTGAAACATTCCTTCGCCCCACCGACCAGAGTGCACAGAGAATACAAGGGAAAACGCGTTGGAGCGTATGTTCTTCCAACTGTGAGTTACGTGGACAAAGCCACTTTTGAGAGAAAATTCTACGAGATGCTCTTTCCAAAAAGACTCGTTCTGGATGTCTTTGGATCACAGATCAGTTACGAGATAGGAAAAGAAGGGGTCACCGGTTTTTCCTTCATGGTGGACGAAGAGTACTACCTTGTTCTGAAGGACGGCACCAGAAAGTACGCCGGCTCCACCACCAGGGTGGTGGACTACTTCCTGTTCGGATACGACGACGACGTCCTGGCGAAGGGTGAAGCGGAGATAGAAACCACTTCGCCCGTTGCAAAGGATACGTACTTTGGAAAGTACGGTTTCAGACTGGGGCTCAACTCTCCCGATGATATCAAAAAGGTAATCCTGAAGGAGAAACTCAACATGATCCTGGTGAAAAAAGGTGAGGACATCGAGATGATCACAGGAAAGGTGGTCGATTACGATTACAAAACGTATCCGGTAAAATGGTTCATCAAATCTTGGGGTGGTGACAGAAAGCACAGACTCGGTTATCTTTTTTGGCTCATACCCTTCAGGTACCACCTCTTCGGTGTGGACAATTATGACAACAACGAATACGTGAGATTCTACATAATGGGTGCGGATCAGTACGGTAGAGACATCTGGAGCAGACTCGTGTTTGCCTCCAGGATCTCTCTCTCCATTGGTTTCATAGGAATGTTCATCACTTTTGCGCTTTCTCTGATCTTTGGCGGAATCTCCGGATACTACGGTGGGCTTGTGGACGAGTTCATGATGAGGTTCTCTGAGATCATCATGTCGCTTCCGGGGTTTTACCTTTTGATCCTTCTGAGATCCTTGCTCCCACTGGACATTCCATCCACACAGGTGTACATCTTGCTTGTCTTCATACTCTCTTTCATCGGATGGGCGGGCAGAGCCAGGGTGATAAGGGGAATGGTGCTTTCCATAAAGCAACGGGAGTTCGTGGAGGCAGCAAAGGCGCTTGGCTTTCCAGACACGAAGATCCTCTTTCGTCACGTTCTTCCAAACACAACGAGCTATCTGATAGTTGCCGCCACTCTTGCAATACCAGGATACATCCTGGGGGAGGCGAGTCTCAGCTTTCTGGGTCTCGGTATAAGAGAACCCGATGCAAGCTGGGGATTGATGCTCGCTCAGGCGCAGAATGTAGCCTACATGACCAAATATCCATGGCTTCTCATACCGGGGCTGTTCATCTTCATCACGGTGCTCTCGTTCAACTTCGTTGGAGACGCCTTGAGAGACGCTCTGGACCCGAGGTCTCTCGGATAGGATGCTGAAGTACAGGTTGAGGGGAAAAAGGGTGGAGGAGCTGGTGGAATACGCACAGGCAGGTTTCAAGGAAGCGATAGATCTCATCATCGAAAAGTACTATCCCATGGTTGTGAAAATTTCCTCCCGCTATTTTGCCAGCTGGGCGGAGCAGGAGGATGTGATACAGAACGGACTGGTGGGACTCATAAAGGCCATTTTCTATTACGACAGTTCCAAGAGCTCCTTCACATCCTTTGCCTGGAGAAGTGTGGAATCTGAAATAAAATCCTTTCTCACCTACATGAACAGGAAAAAGAACAGGATGCTCTCCGATGCCGTGAAGGTGGAGTCGATGGAAAAAGAAGAGGACGATTCACCTTTCGAGATGCCGGATGCCAGCCGAGACATCGCCCAGAGCGCTCTTTCTGATATAATTCTAGAGAAGGTTCTGGAGAATTTGAATGAACTGGAAAAGAATATATTCCTCAGATGGCTGGATGGATACTCGTACAAAGAGATAGCGGAGGAGTTTCGTGTGTCTTCAAAGAAGGTGGACAACACGGTTCAGAAGGTAAAGAGAATGATTTCCGAATTAGGGTGATACGATGAAGAGAGATTTTCTTGTTTCTTTTTTTGCTTCACTGATAGTGGTGGCCATTTTGCTCTTCTTCGTTCTTTCGGTCTTCAACTTCTTTTTTCTCAAAAAGCTCGATGCAAGAGTCTCAGAACTGGAAAGAACGCTTCAATCGAAATTGAACGGTTACGAAGACCGCCTGAAAACGCTTGAAGAGTTGTTGAAACCGAACTCCATCGTCAGTCGTTACATCACCGCCTACGAGTACTTTGAGAAATCCAGGATAGATTTTGAGAAGATCTTTTCCGAGATAGAGGACGACCCAACCACCGGCTATATACGCATCTTCGTTGTGGGGAACGACCCTGTGTGGATCACCATCAAGAATGGAGAAAAGATCATCTTCTCAAGGGACATAAAGCCAGGACTTTCTCCTTACAGGTTCTTCTATTACAAGGAGCCAAAGATCGCTACAGATTACGATATCGTGATCCCCAGAAACGCAACGTTGATCGTCGGTGTTCCAAACAGGGTCTTTTTGCTTGTATTCGGTGTAGGAACTTCTCATCATCCCACAAAGATCGTTCAGGTCACTCAAACGCGCCTTGAGAACATAGCGAGAGATCTGAACCTCTACATACCGAGGTAAAAAACAAAGGAGGGACGATCGTCCCTCCCATGCTTCTTTTTGTCTTAATCGGGTCCAGGGGGGATCGGGGGGATGAGGGACACGCAATTCAAAATTTAACTTACCCCTGTAACACTGAATTGAATCACCATGGAAGAACTTCTTAAATCTTCTTGAAAAACCCTTGAAGGAGGAAGAATATGGAACACGTTTTGATCAAAGATTTGAGGTTCTTCGACTATCCAAATGAAACGATTCTTTTCAAAGAAGAGCTGGATAAGGCCAGGATGGAACTCCTGAACTATGTGACCAGACTCTTCAGGGGGAAAAGGTTCGTTTTCATAAATCTGTTCGGCGACAGCGTGGATCCCTTCCTAGCGGAGAAATTCATAAAGGAGTTCATTCCACCGGAGTCCATCGTGCTCGACGAAATAGTGGAGTACCTGAATGTGCCTGTGAAACGGGAGTTTTCCGTTTCGTTTACTGATTTTTCCTCCTCTCCTCTCAGCGACAAATGTGAATGTCTTCTGTACAATGGCGAAAATTTTGAGCGCTTCGATCTTTCACGTTTCAAGTTGAAGTTTCTGAAGGTGGAAGTTTACGAGGACCTGACCTCTCTTCCTGAAGATTCTCTGATCGTTCTGAATGGTCTCCTGTGGAACCACGAGTACGAGGAGATAAAGAACAGAAGGAACGTTCGATTTGTGGGGAAGGTGCTGAACAGGCGAAACTGGTCGAAACTGGATTCTCTCCTTCTTGAAGAAGCAGGGGTGAGGGAAGAGATATGAAGATCAGGCAAGTTTACATCGAAGGATTTGGAAAGTTCGAAGATTTCTCTCTGAATCTTAAGGATGGACTGAACATCGTCTTCGGTGGAAACGCAGCGGGTAAAACCACCCTTGCAAACTTCATCAGATACTGTCTCACGGGAAATTTAGCGAAACTTGAAGACTACAGACCCTGGTATTCGAAAAAGTTCGGTGGTCGTCTCGAAACCGATGAAGGGACAGTGCACTTTGGTTCGGGAGCGGTTGATCCTGAGGTCTTCCTCTTCACCTCTTTTTTACCGGAGCACGTGGATGATACCCTCGAAGGATCTCAAAAGATCTCTTCCCTCGTTTCGGAGAGTTACAGAAATCTTTTCCCTGCAAGAGAGATGGAACGTGTGATGAACGAAGACTTTTCCAGTCTGATGGAAAAGGAAAAGATGCTGAGAAACGAGATATCAAACCTTGAGATGAAGATCAACGAGTGGAAGGGAAAGAGAAAAAAGGTGCTCCTTTTGATGAAAAAAAAGAAAAACCTCGAGGAAGAGTTACTGAAAAGCAGAAGGCTTCTCGATGAAGAGAGAGGACGACTGGAAGAGGAAAAGAAACGACAACTTCAGTCGATTGATTTTCATCTCGAAGAGGTCAAGAAGAAACTCCTGGATGTCGAAGCCGAGTTGAAGGAACTTGAAAGCCAGATCGTCTCATCAAAGAACGACCTGGAGGAAGCCTACGGGCTGTTTCAGAAGTTGAATTATCTGAAAGAAAGGCAAAGCCAGCTTGAAATGGAGATAAAGGAACTGGAGAAAAAATACAACGAGACAAGGGAAAAGATGGAAGACATCCTTAAGGATTTTTCCTGCAGAAGTTTTGAAGAGTTGAAGTTGAGACTGGAAAACCTGAGGCTTCAGATGAATCTTGTCGAAAACGAGCACAGAGCAAGGATGAACGAAATTTCGAGTCGTTTGAAAAGACCTCTGGAAGAGATAGAAAGACAGATGAACACCATAAACGAACGTTTGGAAAAGATAGGAGACAGAATGAAAAAAGCAGACAGAACACTCTCTGTGTTCAAAGTCCTTGTCAGCGTGTTTCTGACGTTTTCTGTGGTATCCGCTGTTTTCATCTTTCTGGCATCGAAGAATCCGTTCATCTATCTGACGTTCGCTGGTGCCGGTGGGGCTCTGCTTTCCATATGGAACTACTTCAGAGTGAAAGAAGAGCTCCAAAATCTGGACAGCGAATTCGTCACTATCTCTTCTCAAAAGAGGGAACTGATGGAGGAAAAGAATCAGGTGTTGAAACGGTTGAAGGAGGCGGTGGGTGTTGAGGATATCGATGGGCTCGAGACCGTGCTGGAAAAACAGTTGAACTCAAGGATGTTTGAAATCGCACCATTTCTCGCAAAATACGGGAGTGATCCAAGGAAGGCCCTCGAAAACGTGGAAAACCAGATAAGAGAGCTTCTCATGATGAAAGACTCTCTGGCCTCTTCCCTTACAGAAAGGAGGAAGAATCTGGAAGAGCTCACAGAATACATGAGAGAGCAGGAAGAAGAGTTCAGAAAAGCGCTGGAAAAGGTCGGTTTAGAGAGTGTTGAAGAGCTCTTGAAACAGCTGGAGCTGAAAGAACAACTCCTGAGACTCGAGAGAGAAAAGAAAGATCTTCAAAATACCATGAAGAAGCTCCTCGAAGAAAAAGAAAACGTTGAATCGATGAAATCGAGCCAGAGAATAAAAGAACTCGAAGAAAGAGTGAACAGCATCGGAAGGGAACTGGAAGCCCTGGAAATTCCACCCCTCGAAGAACCGTACGGTTTGATGGAACAGCTCACAAAAAAGAGACTGGAATTCGCTCTGACGGAAAAAATCATCGAAAACATTCCTGCCTTCAAAGACAGGGTGAAGAGAAAGTACAGTGAATTTGTGATAGGCTATACCGAGGAGTTTTCAAAAGAACTGAGCAGGGTTTACAGGGAATTTTTCGGTGAGTCGATGGTCTTCAACGTCTCTCCCCATCTGGCGGTTGCGGTCAACGTTCCTCAGGAAAAATCGGTGATGAGAGTCCTGAATACGTCCGCTCTGAAAGTTCTGGCGCTTCATGCGAAGGATTTTGTATCGCGTGTCCTCGAAATCGATCTCCCACTTGTGATAGACAACACATTTGTGGACCTGGACGACGAGAAGATAGAGCTTCTCTGGTCAAAGCTGGAAGAGATAACCAGAACAAGGCAGGTGATATTGTTCACAAGTGATCGAAGGTTCCTCAGAGAAGAACCCATCTTCACCCTCTAACTGCAGATCATCTCTCCGTGGCAGCGGTTGCATTCCAGCTGAACGGTCACGTGGGTGACACCGAACCTTTTCAGTCTGGATTCAATTTCATCGAGGATCTTCTGTGCGTCTTTCAGTTCCATGTTCTCCACTTCCACATGGCACTCGAAATGGATCTCTTTCTCTCCCACCCTCCAGGCGTGAAAGTGGTGTGCGTTCCTCACACCATCTATTTTCTCTATCTCTCTTTTTATGCTCTCAAAATCCAGATCTGGAGATGCCTCCATCAGAACATCTAGGGATTCTCTCAGTATCTCGTAAGCCTCTTTGAACATGTACACCGTGATACCCGCAGCGATCACAGGATCCAGCCAGTACACCTTCCAGAACTTCATCAGCACGGCGCCGACGACTACAAGGATAGAAGACAGAGTGTCCGCTACAAGGTGAAGGTAGGCGGATCGAACGTTCATGCTCTCTCTGGTATGTTCGTGGAGAAGAAGAACCGATAGAAGATTGGCAACGAGTCCTATCAGCGAAACGTAGAGAAGAACCGTTGCGTGAACCGTGGGAGGATGCATCAGCCTTTTCATTGACTCCACGAATATCAATATCGATATTACCACGACAGAGATGGCGTTCAAAAATGCCACGATTATCTCGCTTCTTCTGTATCCGAAGGTGTACTTTTCGTTCTTCGGCTTCTCACCGATTTTGATGGCGACAAAACTTGCAAGAAGACTCAAGGTGTCGGAGAGATTGTGAAGGGAGTCCCCCAGGAGGGCAAGACTCCCTGAAACCAGTCCTCCTATAACTTCAGCGATGGTGATGAGAGAGTTGAGCCACACGGAAAAGACGAGTTTTTTCTTCAAGCGGAATTCCTCCTCACGCATACGCTGTCAGATCCAGAAGGCCGTGACCGCTCAGTGTAAATACTATCACACGTTCTTTTCCTTCTTCTTTTGCCTTATTTGCTTCTCTTATCGCTCCCGCTATCGCGTGGGCCGATTCTGGTGCAGGAATTATCCCTTCCAGTTTCGCAAAGAGCTTTGCTGCCTCGAACGTTTCCTCCTGATCGAACGCCTGTGCTTCCACCAATTTTTCTTTCACGAGTCTTGCTATTATTGGTGCAGAACCATGGTATCTGAGCCCACCCGCGTGTATCTTCGGTGGAATGAAGTCTTTTCCGAGCGTGTACATCTTGAGAAGGGGTGTGAGGCCGGCCGTGTCTCCGAAGTCGTAGTCGTACTTTCCTCTGGTCAGTGAAGGACAGGCGGTCGGTTCGCAGGCAACGAATCTGATGTTCTCTCCAGAAAGTTTTTCCGGTATGAAGGGAAGGATCGTTCCTCCGAAGTTCGATCCCCCACCGTGGCATCCAAGTATAACATCGGGCTTTTCTCCAAGAAGTTCGAGTTGCTTTTTAATTTCAAGTCCTATCACCGTCTGATGAAGAAGAACGTGGTTCAAAACACTTCCAAGTGAGTATTTCGTATCGGGATCGGAAACTGCAACTTCCAGTGCTTCGCTGATGGCAATTCCCAGACTTCCGGGATTTTCGGGATCTTCTTCCAGAATTTTTCTTCCAAAACTCGTCTCTTCACTGGGGCTTGGAGTTACTTTTCCTCCGAACAGATTCATCATGTGCTTTCTCATAGGCTTTTGCTGTTGACGTCCTCCCGATCCCCTAAGGGAATCAGGAGGTTTTTACCCACTCGAAGGTGGGCTTCCACGGTGACCACATGGCCACCGGGCAACGAAGGTGTGAGTTGTACATCACACCCACGGGGGACGCCAAAGCCCCTACTACCAGGCTCTCGCCTGTATACTTTTTCCTGATGTTCAATGCCCCTACCGCATCCCTGTGCCATTCAAAACCACAACCCAAGCACCTGAAGTTCCTCGTCGATGTTTTGTGTTTTGCACCACAGACAGGACACGTCTGTGATGTGTAGGACTCGTCAACGAAGACCACTTCAATACCGAGTGCTTCTGCTTTGGTCTTGATGAGATCAGAAATTTTTCTGAACAGCCACTGATGGATCTTCTGGTTGGCAGTAGAGTTGTAGTCGACCCTGTCTCGTATACCTCGAAGGTCTCCGATTGCGATGGTGCCTACTCCTTCTGTCAGGCACCACCCGACAAAGTGTGTTGTGTACTTGTGGAGAATGTCTTTGATCTGGTTATAGAGCTTTGCAAGAAGCCTTCTTTTTGCCCGAACAAGTTTCCTGTAGCGTCTTGAGCCAGGTTTCTTCTTTGCCAGCTTCTTTTGGAGCTCAGCGAGCTTTTTGTTTCGGTAGCGAAGCTTTGAGTTGAGCACTCCGCCGTTGTAGATAACTGCCTTGTCCTCTGTTGAGGCAACGATTGGGTGCACAACGCCAAGGTCGACGCCGACTACTTTACTACCAGAAATGTTCGTCTGGCTTTCGAATGAAACTGTCACATGGAAGAAGTATTTGTCTTGTCTTTTGTCGTAGACAAGTTCGACACGTCTTATGTCCACTTCCTTTGGGAGGGTTGTTGGTATGTAGAGAGGATCGTTTCCATTTCCCATCGCAAGTCTTAGGGTTCCATCTTCAAGAAGTTTTACTGCCTGGTTTTTCCAGACAACGTTTGTGTACTTTGGTGTTCTAAAGGGTGGTTTGAGGCCTTGGTTTGTTTTACTTGCCTTGAAGTAGGATTTGAGGGCTTCAAAGTATCTTTGCACCAGGGCTTGTTTGGTCTGAGAGTGAAGGGGAATGTTTTGTGCCCATCGAAGGATGTACTTTTGTACCGTGTTCATAGAAAGCCAGAAGCCTTTTTTCTTGTGGATTTTTCTGACAAGAGAAACTGTCTTGCTGTATACTCGTCCAGCAAGTTTTGATAGTTCTTTGCATTTTGTGTGGTACTCAGGTGGTGCAGGGAATTTGTATGTTTTCATGTGTTTTGCCATGTTCAGCACCTCTAGTGTTATATTAACACTTCTTGCCGTTCATCACGATCTCATAAATGGGTTGTGCTTTCTGGCAAGTTTTCTGTAATAGGCCTGTGCGATGGCCGTGTTTGGCTTGTGGCTGCCGGTAGGGCTAACTCCTTCGTACTTGTAGTAGATCCTTGCAGGTGTCTGAAGATACTCTTCCAAGAAGGTGGCTCTGATGAGTGGGGTAGGTCTGTAGACTGCGTACTCCCTCAGGACGGGTTCTGGTATCTCGATGAATCGCTCCTCCGAAACTTCCTGTTCGATCAGACTCATTGGAAATATCACGGAGAGCTTTTCTGGTGAGATTGGCTTTCTCGTCTCCGGGTCAAGAGGTGGATCGAGTTTGAAGGGAAGATCTGCGAGAACGTTGTACCAGTACCTTGGAATTTCCTCAGGTTTCAGATTCACAACAACTCTCATAATCCCCCTCCTTCGATGATATAATCTCCATTGAGGTGAAAAGAGTTGATCAGAGCACACACCGTTCTTGAAAAAGTGAAGAAAGCCATTGTAGAGGCCAACGTAAGAATAAACGAAGAAGTCAGAGAGATCATCGAAGAATACGAAGGCCCCTTTTCTGATATAATAAAGGAAAACTATCGTATTTCCAAAGAGGAAAACCTTCCTCTCTGCCAGGACACGGGAATGGTGGAGTTCTTTGTTTTTCTTGGTCACACTATCGAACTGGAAGAACCCATCGAACAGACACTGAACAGAGCGGTTGAAGAGGTCTACAGGGAATATCCTTTCAGGTTCTCCGTTGTTTCCGATCCTCTGTTCGACAGAATCAACACGGAAACCAACACCCCCGCCGTTGTTCATCTCTTTCAAGTTGAGGGAAAGAGGCTTGAGATCAGATTTCTTGTGAAGGGTGGTGGAAGCGAAAACCTCTCAGTTCTTCGCATGATGAATCCAACCTCCGGGGTGGACAGAATCAAAGAGTTCGTCGTTGAGCACATCAGAGAAAACGGAGCGAAGGCCTGTCCTCCTCTTCATGTGGGTATCGGAATAGGTGGTACGGCTGACAAAGCAGTTCTTCTTTCCAAACTCGCTCTGACAAGAGACTTCAAAGAAAGAAACGAAGACCCAAGGTACGCCGAACTCGAAAGAGAACTTGAAAGTGAACTGAACCTCCTTGGAATAGGATTTCAGGGGCTTGGAAGGGGAAAAACCGTTTATTCAGTTCATGTGGAGCATTTTCCAACCCACATCGCCACCCTGCCCGTTGCCATCTCGGTGGACTGCTATCTTTGCAGAAAGGGGAAAGTGATCGTTGAAGGTTGAAGAACTGAAAGCCGGCCAGGAGGTACGCTACTCCGGGAAACTCATCGTCATGAGAGATCAGGCACAGAAGAGACTGAAAGAACTTTTAGAAAAGGAAGAAAGGCTGCCCGTGAACCTTGAGGGGCAGATAGTGTTCTACGCAGGGCCCGCCAGAACGCCTCAGGGGAAAGTGATAGGTGCCATAGGTCCCACCACGAGTGCCAGGATGGATGATTATCTGGAGATGCTCTTCAGACTGGGTGTCGTCGCAACGGTGGGAAAGGGAAAAAGATCAAAAAAGGCGATCGACGCCTGTAAGAGGTGGAAGAGGGTCTACTTCATAACACCAAGTGGAACGGCTGCTGCCCTTTCAAAAAGGGTGAAGAGCGCCCGGGTGCTCGCGTTCGAAGACCTAGGGCCTGAGGCCATATACGAAATAGAGGTGGAAGAGTTCCCCCTCATTGTGGCGATAGACAGTGAAGGAAACACAATCTTCAAGGAGTGAGAGAATGGATCCTCTGAAGATTCATAGATTTCTGAAGGGAAAGATAAGGATCTCTCTCCCCGTTGAGAGGGTGGACAAAGAGATCCTTTCTCTTCTCTACACCCCCGGTGTTGCTGAAGTTGCCAGGGTTTGTGCCGAAAATCCAGAAAATACCTACACCTACACGTCCAGATGGAACACGATCGCCGTCGTTTCGGATGGAAGCGCCGTACTTGGTCTTGGAAACATAGGGCCTTACGGAGCGCTTCCTGTGATGGAGGGAAAGGCGTTTCTTTTCAAGGCCTTCGCGGATCTTGATGCCTTTCCCATCTGCCTTTCTGAAGATGATGAGGAGAAGATCATTGAAATCGTGAAGAGTCTCGAGCCGAGCTTTGGGGGGATAAACCTCGAAGACATAGCGGCACCGAAGTGCTTCAGAATCCTTCAACGTCTTTCTGAGGAGATGAACATCCCCGTCTTCCACGACGATCAGCAAGGAACGGCCGTTGTTGTGTCTGCAGCCTTTCTCAACGCACTGAAACTTGTGGGGAAAAAGATAGAAGAAGTGAAAGTGGTGGTGAACGGGATAGGGGCTGCAGGATACAACATCGTGAGGTTCCTTCTCGACCTTGGTGTGAAGAACGTTGTGGCAGTGGACAAAAATGGCATCCTCAACGAGAAACACCCGGAAACCTGTCTGAACGAGTACCACCTCAAAATCGCCCGTATCACCAACCCAGAAGGACTCTCAGGTGGTCTCGAAACCGCACTCGAAGGCGCGGACTTCTTCATAGGTGTTTCGAAGGGAAACATCGTAAAACCAGAGTGGATAGAGAAGATGAACAGAAAGCCCGTTGTCTTCGCACTGGCAAATCCAGTTCCAGAAATAGATCCACGTCTTGCAAAAGAGGCGGGAGCATTCATCGTTGCAACGGGAAGGTCGGACTATCCAAACCAGGTGAACAACCTCCTTGCCTTTCCCGGCATCATGAAAGGGGCCGTAGAAAAGAGATCAAAGATCACAAAGAACATGCTCTTTTCCGCTGTGGATGCGATCGCAAACTCGTGCAAGCCCCATCCTGACAGAATCATCCCCGAGGCGTTCGACATGAGAGTGCACCAGAACGTTTATTTTGCCGTCAGAAACTCATCGTGAGCGTCTTTTTATTTGCCATCCAAGAACGACATAGTCCGAGTTGAACATCCTGAAGGCAGCACTTATGACGATGATGGAGAAAACAGCAAGGTAGATTATTCCCGAGACGATGAGAGAGTAATCCCCGTAAAAAACCAGTTTTGGAGCCATGATGGGATGAGAGAACGGAATGGCAAAGATAACTGCCTTCAGAGCACCCGGAAGGTTCGAAAAATCCACGATCATGTTCGCTATCATGGGTATCAAAGCAAGGATCGATATGGGAAAGGTGAGAATCTGAGCGCTTCTGTTATCCTTTGCCATCATGCCGAGGAACATGCAGAGTGAAAGGCCGGCAAGGATGGAAAGGAAGAGGCTGGTTCCTATCAGTAGAAGATCCGTTGCGCTAAAACTCATACCTATTCCCTGCGTATTTTGAGTCAGCGATCTCAGGTAGTTGTAAAACCCCACCATGTATATTCCTGCAAGAATCAGGCCAACGATCGTGCTTCCCAAGATCTTTGCGAGCACTATGTGTTCTCTCTTCACGGGCATCGTGAGGAGTGTCTCCAGGGTTTTGTTTTCTTTCTCCAGAGCAAGGGAGGATATGAGAGACGATCCCGACATGATGATGAGCATCATGATCAGTATGGGAATCATTATGTTTTGGGAATAGAAGATGTTCATGATCGCATCTGGCGAGCGGTTTTCGTAAAACTTTCCTTTCAGGTACGTGTGCTGAACGATCGTGAACGGATCGAACAGAAACTGCGCCCTTTCCGGATCACCGAGTATCAGGGAAGCGATCTTCACCCTGATCGGCTCAAGAAGGGAGAGGACCATTCCGGTGGAAATGGTGTCGGATATTCCCGTTCCCTTAAGATACCATATGATCTCCACCCGGGTTTTCTTCCCTGATGTCAGATCCCTGGAGAAACTATCCGGTATCAGAACCATCGCAGAGGCCTTCTTTTCCATCACCACTTTCTCTGCTTCCTTCAAATCGTTCCCCACGTAGATGAGATCCGACATGTTGCCGAGTTCCTGTTTTATCAGTTCAGAGAACGTTCCGGTGTCTTCCATCACCACCGCTATCTTCGGTTTCTGTGTGGACTTTTCTATCGTGCTTTCGAAAACATTCCCCAGAGAACCGTACAGAACGGCGATCACAATCACAGAAACGATGGCCCCAAGATTGAGAAGTTCTTTTATCTCTTTCTTCAGGAGTTTTCCGAACATTTTACCACCTCCTCGAAGACCTCTTCGATGTTCTGGGCGCTGTACCTTTCCTTGAGTTCTTCCACAGTGCCGGATTCAACGATCCTGCCGTCGTGGATCAGGGCTATTCGGTCGCAGAGGTATTCCACCTCCAGCATGTTGTGGGATGAAAGCAGTATGGTGAGACCTTCCCGAACCGCCCGTTTCAGTATCTTTCTCACCTCTCTCGCGTTGAGAACGTCGAGTCCGGAGGTGGGCTCATCCAGTATGGCAAGACGTGGGTTCACCATCAGAGATCTTGCTATGAGGAGTTTCCTCACCATTCCCTTGCTGTAGGTGGAGATCCTGTCCTTCACTCTGTCTCCGAGTCCGGAGATTTCAACGGCTTTCTCGACCATGGCTTCCATTTCCCTGGAATTTCGCATGTAAAAGCCCGCCACGAATCTCAGATATTCGATCCCTTTCATGTTTCTGTACGCTCCTGCCTCTTCCGGGAGATAGCTGATCAGTTTTCTCGCCTCGTGTGGCTCTCTGGTCACATCCTTTCCGAAGATGGAAACTTTCCCGGAGGAGGGTTTTATGAGGGTGGAGAGGATTCTGAGAGTGGTGGTTTTTCCCGCTCCGTTGGGACCTATGAGACCGAAGATTTCTCCCTCTTTGATCTCAAACGAAATCCCCTTGAGGATTTCTCTTCTTCCGATGCTTTTCTTCAGGTCCTCGACGATCACAACCCCCATGAGAACACCCCCTATTCTGAGATTATCAACCCCCTGTTGTTCACCTTCAACTTCAGAACTTCCTTCAGATAAGGTATTCCCTCGAAATCTTCCAGGTCGGTACATACAGAGGGTCCCGAACCACTCACAAACCAGTATCCCGGTTTTTTCGAAAGAATGGCTTCAACGAATTCCTTCATCTTTTCGTTTCCGTTTATCCTGTAGTTCTGATGAAGACGGTCTCCCACGTATTTGAAAGCCTCGTTCAGTTTACCTGAGGCGATCTTTGCCAGGAATTGACAGGAGTTCTTGATGTTGAAAACGGCGTCTTCAAACAGAACCTGCCTGGGGAGGACCTTTCTCATGGTGTTTGTGCAAAGAGAAAAGCTGGGCACGAGGAAGGTGAGTTCAAAATCCAGTTCGAACTTTTCAAAATCAAAGTTTTTCCCATCCTGATAGCAGACAACCAGTCCCCCCACAAAAGCCGGAACAACGTTGTCAGGATGTCCTTCGATCTCTGCGGCAAGTTTCATGAGGTCCCACTGAGAAAGGTTCGCCTTTGTTCCCACGTTTGCTATGTGAAGAGCAGAAACGATCACAGCAGCACTGGACCCGAGTCCACTGGAGATCGGTATGTTGCACACCTGGCTTATCCTCACGGGAGGCACTCTGTAGCCTGTTTTTTTCTCGAAGAACTCGAAGACCTCAAAGAACAGATCGTGATTTTCAAGATCCGGCGCGTATTTTCCTGTGCTCTCAATGATGGTTCTATCGGTGTCAAAAGAAAAAAACACCTCGTTGAAGAGATCGAGGGCAAGACCGAACACATCGAAACCCGCACCGAGATTGGTGGTCGTTGCCGGAACCATTATTCTCATAGATCCAGTACCTCCAGGATCTCATCTATCTTTCCCTCTATCGTCCTCGGTGGCTCCAACTGTGAAATGACCACGTTTGGATCCTTGAGGCCGTTTCCGGTGAGGGTGCACACCACCGTCTCTCCACCTTTGAAGAGTCCCTGACGGTGTTTCTTCAAAAGTCCCGCTATCGATGCAGCGGATGCAGGCTCGCAGAAGATTCCTTCCTTTTGAGCCAGAAGTCTCTGGGCTTTGAGGATTTCCTCGTCACTCACCATGTCGATCTCTCCACCCGACTCATCACGGGCTCGAATCGCCTTTTCCCAGTTGGCAGGATTTCCTATCCTTATGGCTGTGGCAACCGTTTCTGGATTTTCGATGGGATGCCCTCGAACGATCGGGGCTGCCCCCTCCGCCTGAAATCCCATCATCCTGGGAAGCTTAGAAGAAAGGCCATGCTGGTAGTACTCCTTGTAACCCATCCAGTAGGCAGAGATGTTTCCGGCGTTTCCCACAGGAATGAAGTGATAATCCGGAGCATCACCGAGTTCATCGACGATTTCGAAGGCGGCAGTCTTCTGTCCCTCGAGTCTGTAAGGGTTGATGCTGTTCACGAGTGTGATGGGATATTTGGAAGTGATCTCCTTCACCAGTTCCAGACATTTGTCGAAGTTTCCCTTCACCTGCAGCACAACGGCACCGTATATCATAGCCTGGGCGAGTTTTCCCAGAGCGATCTTCCCCTCAGGTATCAGAACGATGGCCTTCAACCCCGTTCTTGCAGCGTAAGCGGCGGCAGAAGCAGAAGTGTTTCCCGTCGAGGCACACATGATGGCTCTGGCGCCTTCTTCAAGGGCTTTGGCAACGGCAACGACCATTCCCCTGTCTTTGAAGGATCCCGTTGGATTCGCCCCTTCGTACTTCACGTAGACCTTTATCCCGAGTTCCCTGCTCATGTTTACAAGAGGGATGAGAGGGGTATTCCCCTCGTTGAGTGATATCATGGGGGTTTTTTCTGTCACCGGAAGAAACTTTCTGTACCTTTCGAGTATGCCCAAGTTCCTCACTCCCTGTCCAGTTCGAATCTACTGTGGATCGCCTTGACGGCGTCTTCCACGTATTTGCTGTCTATGATCACAGAGATCCTGCTGCTTGAAGCGCTGATCATGTCGATGTTGATGCCCTCGTTGGCGAGTGTTTCAAAGAGGGTTGCGGAGATCTCCGGTGAAGAGGTGAGATTCACACCGACTATGGAAACCTTCGCAAGACCCTTTTCGATTATAACCTCTCTGGCGTCGCTTCTTGTTTTCAGAAGGTCAAGGTCCAGTTTCTCAAGCTGGGATTCCGGAACGATGAAAGCCACGGTGTTGTACTCACCGCTCTTCATTCCCTGGATGATCATGTCGATGTTCACATCCATCTGAGAAAGGGTTCTCATGATCCTCGCAGCAACACCGGGTTTATCGGGAACGTCTTTCAAGACCACCTTTGCCATGCCGTCCTCGAAGGTAACCGCCCTGACAATTGGATTTTCCACTTTTGTCCCCTCCCATATGAGAGTGCCGCGCGTTTCTCTGTGCGCGTTCTTTATCAACACCTTGACACCGTATTTTCTTGCAAATTCCGCTGCCCTCGCCTGAAGCACCTGTGCTCCATGTCGAGAAAGTTCTATCATCTCTTCCCAGGACAGTTCCTTGATAACCCGGGCGTTCTTCACAATCTTGGGATCTGCCGTGTAGACACCGTCCACATCTTTGTAAAGCTCGCACAGGTCCGCACCGAGAGAGTACGCAAGGGCGATCGCTGTGAGATCAGATCCACCCCTTCCGAGTGTGGTTATGTCCCCCGTTTCCGTTATACCCTGAAATCCCGCGATGACCGGTATGAAATCCTGTTTCAGATACCTCGAGATGATGTCCGTGTTGATATCGATGATCCTTGCAGAACCGTACCTTTTGTCCGTTATGATTTTCAACTGGTTTCCGGTGAAGGAGATGGCCCTGTAACCTCTTTTCCTGAGAGCGATGCTCATCAGAGCAACACTCTGGATTTCCCCCGTTGACAGAAGAAGATCGAGTTCTCTTGGATCGGGATTCTCGTCTATGGTCTTTGCGAGGTCTATCAAGCGGTCGGTGGTGTCACCCATCGCCGAGAGGACGACAACCGGTCTTACACCGCTTTTCTTTCTCTTTATGATCTTCTCCGCTACCTTTTCCAGTTTTTCCACATCGGAGATGGCCGCACCACCGAATTTCATCACCACAACGGAGAACTTTTCAGCACCGCCGAGCACCTTGTACTTTGCCACTCTGAACAGATCCGCTATCACCGCACTGGCTGTCGGGTATCCGCCTGCTCCCCTTCCCTTCAGAAGAAAGTCCCCGGCCAGATCGGTGGACACTTCTATGGCGTTGTCCACACCATCGACGTTGAAGAATGGATCTTCCGGCGTGACCTCCCTCAAACGTACCTCGTAGGTGTTCGTCGAAAAGTCGAGTTCCCCGATCAATTTGAGTTTTTTCCCGGAGCGAACGATTTCTTTCAGATACTCGGGATCTATGCCCGTTATCCCCTCGAATCGAACGCTGTGGATACCGGGGAACCTTCCCGTCACCACGCCCGCCAGGACCGAGACCTTGTACGCGACGTCGTATCCTTCGACATCGTTCGTGGGATCTGCTTCGGCGTATCCGAGTTTTTGAGCCTCTTTCAAGACCTCATCGAAAGGCCTTCCCTTGCTCATTTCTGTGAGAATGTAGTTTGTCGTTCCGTTCATGATCCCGCGTATTCTGGTCACCTTCTGAAAGATCAGATAATCCTGAAGAAGGGAGATGATCGGAATGCCTCCACCAACCGAGGCTTCGAAGAAGAGTTTTCTCTTTCTTATGTAATCCACGAATTCGTTTCCGTACTCCGAGATGAGGTTTTTGTTGGGAGTCACAACGATTCTTCCAAGTTCCAGGGCTCGTCTAACAAGATCCACGGCCACGTCCGTTCCACCGATGGCCTCTATCACCACGTCACTGTTCAGGATCAGATCATCGAAATCGAACGCTATTTCCTCCGGAGGCACGCCGTAGACCTCGTATTTCTGCGGGGAACGATTTATGACCTTCGATACGATAAACCTTTCACCGACTCTTTTCTCTATCTCTTCTCCCCTCTCCTTCAGTATTCTGTATATGCTTCCACCCACGGTTCCAAGACCCGCAATTCCCACCCTCACCTTTCTCACTCCTCAGCAGAATTTGTGAACATTTTAAACGATCGATATGTTCCCCTCTTATCCTGAATTTTACATTTTCATGATGAAAATGCTACCGATACTAAAAAATTCGACTCGATAACTTGACATTGTAAAGCACGTGATGATACTATTCCTAAAAAACCCCCCATGATTCGTTATTCCAAGATTTTGGTATAATCATTCAATACCCGAGAGGAGTGATCCACGTGAAGATGAAAGGTTCCAAGATGTTGTTCGAGGCGTTTCTGAGAGAAGGTGTGGATACGATCTTTGGTATCCCTGGAGGCGCCATCATCAACGTCTACGACGAACTCTGCAATTACGAAGACAAGATAAATTTCTACCTCTTCAGACACGAACAGGGAGCCACACACGCAGCGGATGGTTACGCGAGGGTCACCGGAAAACCAGGCGTGGTCATAGTCACCTCTGGTCCTGGAGCCACCAACACGGTGACGGGAATTGCCACCGCTTACATGGATTCCATACCGCTTGTTGTGATCACGGGTCAGGTTCCAACCTCCTTCATTGGAACGGATGCCTTCCAGGAAGTCGACGTCACCGGCATCACGATGCCCATCACAAAACACAATCACCTTGTCACGAGCATAGAAGAACTTCCTTATGCCATAAAAGAGGCGTTCTATGTTGCCACAACGGGAAGACCAGGTCCTGTTGTTCTGGACTTTCCAAAAGACATTCAGACAGCAGAAGGAGAGTTCAACTATCCCGATGAAATAGAGATTCTGGGATACAAACCCACCGTGAAGGGTCACCCAAAACAGATAAAGAAGGCAATGGAACTTTTGAAAGAATCAAAGCGTCCCATCGTCATCGTTGGGGGCGGAGCGAACCTCTCCGGTGCCATGGACCTGGTGAACAGGTTCATCGATAAATTCGGTGTACCGGCTGTCAGCACCCTGATGGGACGTGGAGTGAATCCGTCCGATGAAAGGCTCTACTACGATGGAATAGGGATGCACGGTGCGTACTATGGAAACTACGCAGTGGCGAACGCCGATCTCATCATAGCCCTCGGTGTGAGATTCAGTGACAGGATACTCGGTAATCCTCGAACCTTCGCCAGAAACGCCAAGATCGTCCACGTTGATATAGATCCTGCCGAGATAGGAAAGAACGTCTCCGTGGATGTACCCATCGTTGGAGATCTGAGAAACGTCCTTGAGGAGTTCTTGAAGTACGATCTGGACACAGATTTTTCCGAATGGATCGAAGAACTCCAGGAAGTGAAGAAAAAGTACCCATTGACCTACAAAAGGGATGGAAAACTCATAAAACCCCAGTACATTGTGGAGAAGGTGAACGAGGTCTTTCCCGATGACACGATAGTTGTGGCGGACGTGGGACAGAACCAGATGTGGGTGGCGCAGTACTACAGGTTCAAACACCAGAGGTCCTTCCTGTGTTCCGGTGGTCTTGGAACGATGGGATACGCCCTTCCGGCGGGGATAGGTGCGAAGATAGGAGCCCCTGACAGGGAAGTTGTGATCTTCGCCGGTGATGGTGGTTTTCAGATGAACATCCAGGAACTCATGACGGTGAAAAGGTACAACCTTCCGGTGAAGATCATCGTTATGGACAACAAGGCTCTGGGGATGGTCAGGCAGTGGCAGCAGCTCTTTTTCAACTGCAGGTACTCCGCCACCATCCTTGCCGACAACCCGGACTTTGCAAAGATAGCAGAGGCAGTCGGTATAAAAGCGATGAGAATAGAAAAGCCAGATGAAGTAGACAGGGCGGTGGAGGAACTCGCAAGATCGAAAGAGCCCATGCTCATACACGCGGTCGTTGATCCTGCCGAGAACGTGCTTCCGATGGTCCCACCAGGAGGGGATGTGGGAACACCCCTTGTCGAAGCACCCTACGATGAAAGTTTCGTCGAAAGGGTTCTGAAGGTTATCGAGGAGAGCAGGAGAGGTGATGAAAGATGACGAACCAGGTCCATGAACATCTCGTTTCCATGCTGGTCCACAACAAACCCGGTGTGATGAGGAAAGTAGCGAATCTTTTCGCAAGAAGGGGTTTCAACATCAGCAGTATCACGGTTGGAGAATCGGAAGTGCCGGGTCTTTCCAGGCTTGTGATCATGGTGAAAGGGGACGACAGAACGATAGAACAGATAGAGAAACAGGCGTACAAGCTCGTTGAGGTTGTGAAGGTAACTCCCATAGATCCTCTTCCGGAAAACCGTGTGGAAAGGGAAATGGCCCTCATCAAGGTGAAATTCGGGGAAGACAAGCAGGAAATCTTTCAGCTCGTTGAAATATTCAGAGGCAAGATCATAGATGTTTCCAAAGAGGGAGCCATCATAGAGATCACCGGAGCAAGAAGCAAGGTGGAAGCCTTCATAAATCTTCTTCCGGAAAAACAGGTGGAGGAGATCGCAAGAACGGGTATCGTCGCTATGAACAGGTGGAACACAAAAGAGAAGGAGGGGTTTTGATGGCGGTTATCTACTATGACAAGGATGCCAATCTCGATTTGATCAAAGACAAAAAGATCGCCATAATCGGTTTTGGAAGTCAGGGGCATGCACACGCATTGAACTTAAAAGACAGTGGACTCAACGTCATAGTGGGTTTGAGAGAGGGAAGTAAAAGCTGGAAGAAAGCAGAAGAGCAGGGACTCACCGTGAAGACCATCGAAGAAGCAGCAAAGGAAGCAGATATCATCATGATTCTCATTCCAGACGAGCACCAGCCGGAGGTGTACAAAAAGTACATTGAAAAGCATCTTACAGAGGGAAAGATGCTGATGTTTGCCCACGGTTTCAACGTACACTACCATCAGATCATCCCGCCAAAGAACGTCGATGTGACCATGATCGCTCCGAAAAGCCCAGGTCACATCGTGAGAAGAGAGTACGTTGAAGGAAGAGGAGTTCCCGCACTTGTGGCGGTCTACCAGGACTACACCGGAAAAGCCAAAGAGATCGCTCTTGCCTACGCAAAGGGAATCGGTGTGACGAGAGCGGGTGTGATAGAAACAACCTTCAAGGAAGAAACGGAAACGGACCTCTTCGGAGAACAGGCAGTCCTTTGCGGCGGTGTGACGGCTCTCATAAAAGCGGGATTTGAAACTCTCGTGGAAGCCGGATACCAGCCGGAGATTGCTTATTTTGAGTGTCTGAACGAACTCAAACTCATCGTCGACCTCATATATGAAGGTGGACTCAGTTTCATGAGGTACTCCGTCAGCAACACCGCAGAGTACGGTGATTACATCAGCCAGGAAAAGATCGTCACCAGAGAAGTCAGAGAGAACATGAAACAGATGCTCAAGGACATTCAGACAGGAAAGTTCGCAAAAGACTGGATACTCGAAAATCAGGCAGGAAGACCGTTCTTCTACACCATGAGGAAGAAAGAATCCGAACACCTCATAGAGAAAGTGGGAAAGGAACTCAGAAAGATGATGCCCTGGCTCAAGGAGAGGAATGTGGATGAGGAGTGATGTGATAAAGAAAGGACTGGAAAGGGCTCCACACAGGTCCCTTCTGAAGGCACTTGGAATAACCGATGATGAGATGAACCGACCCTTCATCGGTATCGTGTCTTCGTGGAACGAGATCATCCCCGGCCACATGCACCTTGACCGGATCGTTGAGGCAGTGAAGGCAGGAGTGAGGATGGCCGGGGGAGTTCCGTTCGTCTTCCCAACGATCGGGATCTGCGACGGCATAGCGATGGATCACAAGGGAATGAAGTTCTCACTACCTTCCAGGGAACTCATAGCCGATTCCATAGAGATAGTTGCAAACGCTTTTCCCTTCGACGGTCTGGTGTTTGTTCCAAACTGTGACAAGATCACTCCAGGGATGATCATGGCGATGGGAAGGCTGAACATTCCCTCTGTCCTGATCTCCGGTGGTCCCATGCTCGCTGGTCGATACGCTGGAAGAGACATAGACCTCATCACCGTTTTCGAAGCCGTCGGTGGTTATAAAGTGGGAAAGATCGACGAAGAAACCCTCAGGGCGATCGAAGATCTTGCCTGTCCGGGCGCAGGATCCTGTGCAGGACTGTTCACCGCCAACACGATGAATTCTCTTGCAGAAGCATTGGGGATCGCTCCTAGGGGAAACGGAACGGTGCCTGCCGTTCATGCAAAAAGGCTTCGAATGGCAAAAGAGGCCGGTATGCTCGTCGTCGAGCTCGTGAAAAGAAACGTAAGACCTCGGGACATCGTCACCCGGGAGTCCCTCATGAACGCAATCATGGTGGATCTTGCAACGGGAGGATCGACGAACACCGTACTTCACCTGAAAGCGATCGCAGAAAGTTTCGAGATAGACTTCGACATAAGACTCTTCGATGAACTCAGCCGGAAGGTTCCCCACATCTGCAACATCTCACCCGTTGGACCTTACCACATACAGGATCTCGATGAAGCGGGTGGTATCTACGCTGTAATGAAACGCCTTCAGGAAAACAATCTTCTGAAGGAAGATGCCATGACCATCTATTTGAGAAAGATAGGAGATCTTGTCAGGGAAGCAAAGATCATGAACGAAGAAGTGATCAGACCCTTCGACAATCCATACCATAGAGAGGGTGGGCTTGGAATTCTCTTCGGAAACCTTGCCCCGGAGGGGGCAGTTGCCAAACTCTCCGGTGTCCCCGAAAAGATGAAGCACCATGTTGGACCTGCCGTTGTGTTCGAAGATGGTGAAGAGGCAACAAAAGCCATTCTTTCCGGAAAGATCAAAAAGGGAGATGTGGTGATCATCCGTTATGAAGGTCCCAAGGGTGGACCCGGCATGAGGGAGATGCTCTCTCCTACGTCCGCGATCGTGGGGATGGGCCTTGCAGAAGATGTGGCTCTCATCACGGACGGGAGGTTCTCTGGAGGTTCACACGGTGCTGTCATCGGTCATGTGTCTCCGGAGGCAGCAGAAGGTGGTCCCATAGGCATCGTAAAAGATGGAGATCTCATCGAGATAGATTTCGAAAAGAGAATGATAAACCTGTTGATATCGGAGGAAGAGTTCAACAGAAGAATGAGGGAATTCGTACCGAAAGTAAAGGATATGGACAGTGATTATCTGAGAAGGTACGCCTTCTTCGTTCAGTCTGCCAGCAAAGGGGCTACGTTCAGAAAGCCCTGAGGAGGTGGTCTTTTGAGTATCAAGATCTACGATACGACTCTCAGGGACGGGGCTCAGGCTTTTGGAGTTTCCTTTTCCCTGGAAGACAAGATCAGAATCGCCGAGGCACTCGATGACCTCGGCGTTCACTACCTCGAAGGGGGATGGCCCGGTTCGAACCCGAAAGATATTGCATTCTTCGAAGCCGTGAAGAACATGCGCTTCAAGAATTTAAAGGTGGCCGCTTTCAGTTCCACAAGAAGACCAAACACGAGGATAGAAGAAGATCCAAACATACAGACGCTCATAAAAGCCGAAACACCGGTCTACACGATATTCGGTAAAAGTTGGGATCTACACGTGGAAAAAGCCCTTCGAACAACTCTCGAAGAGAACCTCAAGATGATATACGACACGATCACTTACCTGAAAAGATTCGCCGACGAGGTGATATACGACGCTGAACATTTCTTCGACGGTTACAAGGCAAACAAAGACTATGCCCTCAAAACCCTCAAGGTGGCAGAGGAGGCGGGGGCAGACTGTCTTGTTCTTGCCGACACAAACGGCGGCACACTCCCCCACGAGATCGAAGAGATCGTAGAAGAGGTGAAAAAACATGTGAAGGCTCCCATAGGAATACACGCACACAACGATTCCGATGTGGCCGTAGCCAACACGCTCGCTGCCGTGAGAAAGGGAGCGGTACACGTTCAGGGAACCATAAACGGCCTTGGCGAAAGATGTGGCAATGCGAATCTCTGTTCTGTGATTCCGAACCTCGTTCTCAAGATGGGACTTGAGGTCATACCGAAGGAGAACCTGAAAAAACTCTTCGACGTCGCACATCTTGTGGCCGAACTTTCCGGAAGGCCACACATTGAAAACATGCCCTATGTGGGAGATTATGCCTTTGCACACAAAGGTGGAGTGCACGTTTCTGCCATAAAGAGAGATCCCAGAACCTACGAGCACATTCCTCCAGAACTCGTGGGAAACAGGAGGATCATCTCGATCTCCGAACTTTCTGGAAAAAGCAACGTGCTTGAGAAAATAAAAGAGATGGGATTTGAAATAGACGAATCCTCGCCCAAGGTCAGGGAGATACTCGAAAGGATAAAAGAACTCGAAGCGCAGGGATATCATTTCGAGGGTGCAGAGGCATCCTTTGAACTTCTCGTCAGAGAGATGCTTGGAATAAGAAGGAAGTATTTCGAGTTTCTTGGCTTCACCGTCATGACCGTGAAGAACAGGGACGAAAAGAGTTTCTCAGAAGCGACCGTGAAGGTAAGGGTACCCGATGAAGTGGCGGAGAGGCTGGGGCACGATGAACCCTTCGAACACACCGCGGCAGAGGGTGAAGGACCCGTCGAAGCACTGGACAGGGCGGTGAGAAAGGCACTTGAGAAGTTCTATCCTTCCCTGAAAAACACAAAACTCACCGATTACAAGGTGAGGATCCTAAACGAACAGGCGGGTACCAGAGCGACCACGAGGGTTCTCATAGAGTCCAGCGATGGAAAGAGAAGATGGGGAACGGTGGGTGTTTCCCCGAACATCATAGAGGCTTCCTGGACGGCACTGCTTGAATCCCTGGAGTACAAACTCCACAGGGATGAAGAGGAGATGAGAAGAAATGAGAAGGATTAAGATCTTCGATACAACGCTGAGGGATGGAGAGCAATCACCTGGAGCCTCCATGTCCGTTGAAGAAAAAGTTGAGATGGCCCTCATGCTTGAAGACCTCGGTGTCGATCTCATCGAAGCGGGCTTTCCCGTCTCCTCGCCCGTTCAGTTCGAAGCCGTGAAGAGGGTGGCAGAGGCTGTTCAGAGACCCATAGTGGTGGGGCTTGCAAGGTGTGTGGAAAAGGATATCGACGCGGCGTACGAGGCCCTGAAAGATCGCCCAAAAGACAAAAGGATGATACACGTTTTCATAGCAACGTCTCCCATACACAGAAAGTACAAACTGAGAATGGAAAAAGAAGAGATTCTCGAAAGGGTGAGAAAGTACGTCACCTACGCCAGACAGTTCTTCGATCTTGTGGAGTTCTCCGCAGAGGATGCCTCCAGGACGGAAGTGCCCTTTTTGATAGAGGTTTACAGAACGGCCATAGAGTCCGGCGCAACAACGATAAACGTTCCAGACACCGTGGGATACGCTCTTCCCGATGAGTTCGGAGAACTCATAAGAACCCTGAAGGAAGGAGTTCCCGGGATAGAAAACGTCGATCTTTCCGTTCACTGCCACAACGATCTTGGTCTTGCCGTGGCAAATTCCATCGCTGCGGTTCAGAACGGTGCGACTCAGGTGGAGGTGACCCTGAACGGGATAGGAGAAAGAGCCGGTAACTGTGCACTGGAAGAGTTCGTAATGGCTCTCAAGGTGAGAAAAGACAGACTCCCGTACGAAACGGGTATAAGGACAGAGTTGATATACCCTGCTTCCAGACTTCTCACCCACATAACGGGCCTCATTCCGGCAAGAAACAAGCCCATAGTGGGAGAGAACGTCTTCTTGCACGAGTCGGGCATACACCAGGATGGTGTTCTGAAGCACAGAGAGACCTACGAAATCATGAAACCCTCGGACATAGGAAGGTCTTCTGAAACGCTCGTTCTCGGAAGGCATTCGGGGAAACATGCCTTGAGAAAGAAACTGGAGAGTTACGGCATAAAACTGGACGATGAGACCTTCCAGAAGGTGTTCGAGAAATTCACAGAGCTTGCCGACAGAAAGAAAGAAGTCTACGATGACGATCTCTTTTCCATCGTCTCTGAAGTCTTGAAGGAACCCCTGAATGGTTACAGGCTCGTTCACTTCCACGTGCACACAGGAAACACCCTGCTTCCCACGGCGGCGGTCGTTCTTCAGGTTGGAAACGAGAAAAAAGAGGCAGCGGAAACAGGAAACGGCCCTGTGGATGCCATTTTCAAGGCCATAGATAAAGCACTCGGACTTCAACCAAAACTCGAGGAGTACATAATCCAGGCGGTTGGAACAGGAAAGAACGCTCAGGGAGAGGTGAAATTGACCCTGAAGATAGACGGTGAACTCTACAGTGGAAGGGGTGTTTCCACGGACATCGTTGAGGCTTCCGCCATCGCTTACATAAACGCTATAAACAAGTATCTCATAGCAAAGGGGCTTTTGAGAAAAAACGGAGGTGTTGAGTGAATGACACTTGCAGAAAAAATCCTCTCGAAGAAGGCCGGAAGAAAGGTCGAAACGGGCGAGTTCCTTCTTCTAGAGCCAGATGTTGCCCTCGCCAACGACATAACGGCTCCTCTTGCCATAAAGAAGTTTAAAGAGTACGGTGGAAAGAGGGTTAAATATCCAGACAGGGTGGTTCTCGTACCAGATCATTTCACACCGAACAAAGACATAAAGTCCGCCATGCAGGTGAAGATGATGAGGGAGTTCGCCAGAGAGCAGGGAATAGAAAAGTTCTTCGAAATAGGAAGAATGGGAATCGAGCACGTTCTACTCCCCGAGGAAGGGATAGTGAAGTCTGGCGACCTCGTTGTGGGGGCAGATTCTCACACGTGTACCTACGGGGCGCTGGGGTCCTTTGCCACGGGTGTTGGTTCCACGGATATAGCGGGCTTCTACCTCATCGGAAAGGTGTGGCTCAGGGTTCCAGAGAGTATAAAGGTGACGCTCTATGGAAAGTTCAACGAAATGGTGACCGCCAAGGACCTTGTTTTGAAACTCATATCCATCCTCGGGGTGGACGGTGCGAACTACAAGGCCATAGAGTTTTCTGGTCCAGGTGTGAAAGAGATCTCCATGGACGGTAGATTCACCATATCGAACATGGCGATCGAGGCAGGAGGGAAAACGGGTCTCTTCCCCGTGGACGAGACAACAATAGCCTACGAGAAAGAAAGAGGAATAGAGGTGGAAGAGATGTACCCGGATGAGGACGCAGAGTATGTGAAAGAAGTGGAGATGAACCTCTCTGAGCTCGAACCCCAGGTTGCCTATCCCTTCCTGCCGTCCAACACGAAGGACATCTCCGAGGCAGAAAAAGAGAGAATCAAAATAGATCAGGTGGTGATAGGAAGCTGTACCAACGGAAGAATAGAAGATCTCAGACTCGCAGCCCAGATCCTGAAGGGAAGAACAGTTTCTCCGAACGTGCGGTGCATCATCATACCCGGCTCTCAGAAGGTTTACAAACAGGCCCTGAAGGAGGGTCTCATCGATATCTTCCTCGATGCCGGATGCGCCGTTTCCACTCCAACGTGTGGTCCCTGTCTTGGAGGACACATGGGAGTCCTCGCAGAGGGAGAAATAGCCGTCTCCACAACCAACAGAAACTTCGTGGGAAGAATGGGACATCCAAACAGCAAGGTGTTTCTTGCATCCCCCGCCGTTGCCGCAGCCAGTGCGGTGAAAGGATATATAGCAGATCCCAGGAAACTGTGAGGTGATGAAGATGAAGATAAAGGGGAAGGTATTCGTTTTTGGAGACAACGTGAACACAGACGAGATCATACCCGCAAGGTATCTGAACACCTCGGATCCTCAGGAACTGGCAAAGTACTGCATGGAGGATGCAAGACCTGGTTTTGGAAGGCGGGACGACATAAAGGGAGGCATCATCGTCGCCGGTGAAAACTTCGGATGTGGTTCCTCAAGAGAACACGCCCCCGTTGCCATAAAGGCTGCGGGCATCTCCTGTGTCATCGCCAAGTCCTTTGCGAGAATATTCTTCAGAAACGCTATAAACATAGGTCTTCCCATTGTTGAGCTGAAGGAAGCGGACGAATTCGAAGAAGGTGATGTTGCCGAGGTGGACCTTGAAAACGGTGTCGTGAAGAATCTTTCGAAGGGAAAAGAGTACAAAATAAGGCCCTATCCCGAGTTTCTCATGAATATCATGAAAGCCGGTGGATGGCTCGAATACTGTCTTAAAGAGATGGGGGAGTGAAAGATGAAGATAGCGATCCTACCGGGAGACGGTATAGGTCCTGAAGTTGTGAGAGAAGCCCTGAAGGTCCTCGAGGTTGTTGAAAGAAAAACGGGCAAAACCTTCGAGAAGGTCTTTGGTCACATCGGAGGAGATGCCATAGACAGATTCGACGAACCTCTCCCAGAGGAGACCAGAAAGATCTGCATGGAGGCAGATGCCATCTTCCTCGGGAGTGTGGGAGGCCCAAAGTGGGACGATCTTCCACCTGAGAAAAGACCGGAGATCGGTGGCCTTCTTGCCCTCAGAAAGATGCTCAATCTCTACGCGAACATCAGACCGATAAAGGTTTACAGATCACTTGTATCCATCTCTCCTCTGAAGGAAAGGGTGATCGAGGCCGGCGTAGATCTTGTCACTGTAAGAGAGCTCTCCTACGGAGTGTACTACGGCCAGCCAAGGGGTATCGACGAGGAAAAAGGTTTCGACACCATGATCTACGACAGAAAAACCGTGGAACGGATAGCAAGAACCGCCTTTGAAATTGCAAGAAACAGAAGGAAAAAGGTCACCTCCGTGGATAAGGCGAACGTTCTCTACAGTTCGATGCTCTGGAGAAAGGTCGTGAGCGAAGTTGCAAAGGATTATCCAGACGTGGAACTCAACCACATGTACGTGGACAACGCGGCCATGCAACTCATATTGAAACCCTCACAGTTCGACGTGATACTCACAACGAACATGTTCGGAGACATACTCTCAGACGAGAGTGCCGCACTTCCAGGATCTCTTGGTCTTCTTCCTTCCGCTTCCTTCGGCGACAAGAATCTCTACGAACCGGCGGGGGGATCGGCACCCGACATAGCTGGGAAAAACATCGCCAATCCCATCGCTCAGATCCTCTCCCTCGCCATGATGCTCGAGTACTCTTTTGGCATGGTGGAAGAGGCAAGAAAGATAGAGAAGGCGGTCGAGATGGTCATAGAAGAAGGGTACAGGACAAAGGACATCGCGGAAGATCCGGAAAAGGCCGTCTCCACCTCTCAAATGGGAGATCTCATATGCAAAAAACTTGAAGAAATATGGTGAAGGGCCGAAGAGGCCCTTCACATTTTCCATGTGTCGGTGAGTTTTCTCACCTTCACGATCGAACCCCTCTTCATCTTTCTGATCGCCGCCACCGCTGCTCTGAGTGCCTCCACCGTTGTCAGGTAAGGTATCTTTCTCTTCAGTGCTGTGGTTCTAATCATGTATCCCACCGTTCTTCTTCCCTCTACCTTGAAGGGGTCCTTTCCGTGCGAGACCGCAACGAGTGAGGGTTCATCGCTGGATTGGGTGATCACCACAAGAGAGATCTTTCCCTGCTCCAGAAGGTCGATCACATCCGGCCTTCCTTCACCCACTTTGGGAACAACTTTGACGTCCACTCCATGGGACTGGAGTGCCTTTGCCGTTCCCTTGGTCGCGTAGATCTCGAATCCCATGTCCGCAAGGTGTGCAAGAAGTGGGATGGCGTCTCTCTTGTCTTTGTCTGCGATCGTTGCAAGGATGGCACCCTCTGTCGGGAGCGGATTTCCCGCAGCGATCTCGGCTTTCGCAAAAGCCTCTGCAAAATCCTCTCCTATTCCCATGACCTCTCCTGTGGAGCGCATCTCAGGACCCAGAAGAACGTCTGTGCCGGGGAACTTGTGGAATGGTATCACCACTTCCTTCACGGAGAACATCCTCGGCCACGGTGTGGGAAGGATCTCGCTGTCTCCCAATTTGTCCACCTTTGTTCCCGGTCTTGTTGGATAGGGGAAGTACTCGGAAAGAAGTTCTGGAAGGGACCTTCCCACCATGATCTTGGCGGCAATCTTTGCCACAGGAATTCCAATTGCCTTGCTCACAAATGGAACGGTTCTTGACGCCCGTGGATTTGCCTCTATTATGTAGATCTCTTCGTCTTTTACCGCCATCTGAATGTTCGCGATTCCCACTATTTTCAGTGCCTTCACCAGTCTGTGAACGGTTTTCTCTATCTCTTCAACGAGTTTTTCCGAGAGGCTCACCGGCGGAAGAACACACGCCGAATCTCCGGAGTGAACGCCCGCTTCTTCGATCTGTTCCATCAAACCCGCTATCCACACGTACTTTCCATCCGATACAACATCCACATCGAGTTCTATCGCATCTTCCAGGAACTTGTCTATCAGTATGGGGTACCCCGGTGAGACGATCGCCGCTTCCCTGACGTATCTTTCCAGTTCTTCCGGTGTGTCGACGATCGCCATGGCCCTTCCTCCAAGGACGTAACTTGGTCTTACAAGAACCGGGTATCCAAGATCCTCTGCCACCTTCAGTGCTTCCTCCACGGAAGATGCCGTCCCGAACGGGGGGCATCTGAGCCCGATCCTTTTGAGAAGTTTTGCGAACTTTTCCCTGTCTTCAGCGATCTCTATCGACTCAAAACTCGTTCCTATGATGTTCACACCCTCTTCCACAAGGTGCCTTGCGATCCTCAAAGGAGTCTGACCACCGAACGCCACCACAACACCTTTTGGCTTTTCGTTCCTCACGATCTCGAGGACATCTTCAACCGTGAGGGGTTCGAAGTAAAGTCTGTCGGAGGTGTCGTAGTCTGTCGAGACGGTCTCCGGGTTGGAGTTCACCATGATCGCCTCGTACCCTTCTTCCTGAAAAGCCCACACACCGTGAACGTTCGTGTAGTCGAACTCTATACCCTGACCTATTCTGTTTGGGCCGGAGCCGAGGATCATGATCTTCTCTTTGTCTGTAGGTATTGCTTCATTTTCCACTCCGTTGTACGTTGAGTAGTAATACGGGGTCTGGGCTTCGAACTCTGCCGCACAGGTGTCCACCATCTTGTAGACCGGAAAGATCCTGTTTTTCTCTCTCATCTTCCTCACATCTTTTTCGGAAACCTGCCAGATCTCGGCAATTTCCCTGTCGGAGTATCCCCACTGTTTCGCCTTCCTGAGAACCTCGACGTCGAATTTCTTTTCTTTCAGTTCTTCCTCGAGGTCTATGCAGGCCTTCATTTCCCTGAGAAACCATCTGTCTATCTTCGTGAGTTCGTGTACTTCTTCCACATCCATTCCGTTTCTGAACGCAGCAAAGATATAGGAGATCCTCTCAGGAGTTGGATTTGCAAGGTGTTCCCTTATGTGGTCAAGATCGAGTTTCGGGGCAGCATCGAGTTCGAGAGACCTAAGGGCCTTTCCCAGTGCCTCTTTGAAGGTTCTTCCTATTGCCATCACTTCTCCAACGGATTTCATCTGGGTGTTGAGCCTTGGATCGGCTCCGGGGAATTTTTCGAGCTGGAACCTCGGTATCTTCACCACGACGTAGTCTATGGAAGGTTCAAAGGCCGCCAGCGTCTTTCCCGTGATGTAGTTTGGGATCTCATCGAGGGTGAATCCAACGGCAAGAAGTGCGGCTATCTTCGCAATGGGGTATCCCGTTGCCTTCGACGCCAGAGCGGACGATCTTGAAACTCTCGGGTTCATCTCAATGACGACCATCCTACCGGTCTTCGGATCCACGGCGAACTGGATGTTCGAACCACCCGTTTCTATTCCTATCGCATCGATGACTTTGTACGCTGCATCCCTCATCCTCTGGTACTCAACGTCGGTGAGCGTCTGGGAGGGAGCCACCGTGATGGAATCTCCCGTGTGTATCCCCATCGGATCGAGGTTCTCTATAGAACAGACGACGATGAAGTTTCCTGCTCCATCCCTCACCACTTCGAGTTCGTACTCTTTCCAACCGATGACGGACTCTTCTATGAGAACGGTGTGTACGGGACTTTCTATGAGTCCTTTTGTAACGATCTCCCTCAACTCCTCTTCGTTGAACGCAACTCCTCCGCCCGTTCCTCCCAGTGTGAAACTGGGTCTTATGATGACGGGATAGCCGAATTCTCTTGCCGTCTCCAGTGCATCCGTGAGGTTGTTCACCAGTCTGCTTCTCAGAACTTCAAGGCCAGCTTCCTCCATGGTCTTTTTGAAGAGTTCTCTGTCTTCAGCCTTCTTGATCGACTCAAGTTTGGCGCCGATCAACTGAACTCCGTACCTGTCAAGAATACCACTTTCGGCGAGTTCTACGGCGAGGTTCAGAGCGGTCTGTCCTCCGAGGGTGGGAAGCAGAGCGTCCGGCCTTTCCTTCTTTATGATCTCTTCCAGAAACTCGACCGTCAGGGGCTCTATGTAAACGGCGTCCGAGAACTCCGGATCCGTCATTATGGTTGCGGAGTTTGAGTTGACTATGATCACTTCGTATCCCGCACTTTTGAGGGCTTTGAGTGCCTGAGTGCCCGAGTAGTCGAACTCGGCGGCCTGACCGATCGTGATCGGACCGGATCCTATGACGAGGATCCTCTTTATATCCTCTCTTCTGGGCATTACCTTACCTCCTTTATGAGGCGTTTGAATTCTTCAAAGAAGTACTTTGCATCGTGAGGACCGGGAGAGGCTTCAGGGTGGTACTGAACAGAAAAGGCTGGATAATCAACCAGCCTCATTCCTTCTATCGTTCCATCGTTGAGAGAAATATGGGTGATCTCAACTTTTATTCCCTGCGGACTGGTTCCCTCAAGAACGGATATCTTCTGAAGGTTGCTGGTGAGAACGTTCGCATCCTGATCTTCGCTTCCAAGTTCTGGTAGGCCAAAACTCTTTGGATCCACTGCAAAGCCGTGGTTGTGGGTGGTGATCAGAACACGTCCATTTCTCAGATCCTTCACAGGATGGTTTATTCCTCTGTGTCCAAACTTCATCTTGTAGGTTCTGGCTCCTATTGCAAGACCAAGAAGCTGATGTCCAAGACAGATTCCCGCAAGGGGTATTTCCTCCTTCAGAAGGTCTCTTATCAGACGGACAGTTTTCAGCAGGGCGGCCGGGTCTCCGGGACCATTGGAGATGAGAACACCATCCGGATTGAGCTTTTTGATGTCATCTATGTCCACACCGTAGGGTACCCTCACCACCCGTGCTCCCACTCTCTTCAGGTCTCTGAGGATACCCCATTTCACCCCGGAGTCCAGGACAACGACTGAAAATTCCCCATCTTCGTTTTCCACGATGATCTCTTTCGGAGAAACAAGACCAACCAGGTCTCTTCCCACTATGCCGGGACTTTCCTTCACGCGTCTGACCAGGGATTCTGGGTTCAGATCCACCGTGGATATGGCACCTTTCATGGCACCTTTCACACGGATCTTCCTCGTGAGGGCCCTCGTGTCCACACCTTCGATGGCAACTATGTTGTGTTTTTTCAGATAATCCGGAAAGGAGATGGTGGCTCTCCAGTTGGAAGGAACGGACACACTTCTGTAGACAACGAATCCCGCAACCTTTATCCCATCCGACTCCACATCCTCTTCGTTTACTCCGTAGATTCCTATCTCAGGATAGGTCATCACAACGATCTGACCCGTGTAGGAGGGATCTGTGAGAACTTCCTGATAGCCGGTCATTCCTGTGTTGAAGACCAGTTCGCCGAAGGTTTCACCCTCTGCACCCAGACTCTGCCCAAAAAAAAACGATCCGTCTTCCAGAGCAAGAAGCGTTTTCATGTTGCACCTCCTTCCCTTTCTCAGAGATTATAACCACAGGTAAAGGGCTAGTCAGTTTTCTTTACTTTGAATTAAAGGAAAGTCACAGGGTATTAATTTGGAATAAACATTTACTACTTGAACATTTATATGCAAAAATGATGAAGGCTATTTTCCTGACAGACATTGAAAACCGAAAGGAAAGGATTCTGGAATACATTATCTTCACAGAACTGAACACAGATTTAAAGGATTCTTCCTATCATGTGAACGGAGGTGGGAATCTATGAAGGATTCTGTGGAATGACTTCTGTGCGATTTTCATGTGCACACAAACATGAGCGATGGACACCTTTCTCTATCACATTCTTGCCATAGATGTAAAGGGGTACGTGGACCCTTCTCTCCCGGTGGAGGAGATCGTGAAAAGGTTGAAAGAACAGAATGCACTGGTTATAGCAGCACATCCAGATAGAAAAAAACAGGACGAGGAACATCTTTCCTGGTTTCTCTGGGTGAACATGGAGCGTTTCAAAGACATGTTCGATGCCTGGGAAGTGGCGAATCGAGATGATCTTTTCAACTCGATCGGTGTGAAGAAATACCGGTACGTGGCAAACTCCGATTTCCATGAGGTGTGGCATGTGTATTCCTGGAAAACACTGATCAGATCGGAGAGGAACGTAGAGGCGATCAAAGAAGCGATAAGGAAGAACACGGATGTGGCGATCTATCTGATGAGAGAAAAAACTTGACTTTTCCTCTGGGAAAATGGTATCATAAACCAACACTTTCGATTGAAACAGTTTGGTTCTTTCACGGAAGTGCTAAACGATTTTCAGGAAGATCGAAGGGGGCGTTAACATGGCGAGAGTAGCAAGAGAAATGGTTGAAAAGGCAGGGGTGGATGTTGATCGTTTACTGGAACTCCTGATAAAAAACGCAGCGGCAGAACTCACAACTTATTACTACTACACCATCTTAAGAGCAAATCTCATCGGACTTGAAGGAGAGACTCTCAAAGAAATCACAGAAGTGGCCAGAATTGAAGACAGAAATCACTTTGAAGCGCTCGTTCCCAGAATCTACGAACTCGGAGGAAAGCTTCCAGATTGCATGAAAGAGTTCCACGACCTTTCTGCGTGTCCTCCTGCAAGACTTCCTGACACTCCAACCGTTCAGGAGATATTGAAGGTGCTCGTTGCCGCTGAAAGGTGTGCAGTGAGAGGCTACACGGAAATTTGCAACATGACGGCAGGAAAGGACCACAGAACATACGAACTTTCTCTTGCAATTTTAAACGAAGAGATCGAGCACGAGTCCTGGTTTTCCGAATTTTTAGGAGAAGGTCCTTCCGGGCATTTCATGAGACGCGGGGAAACCTCACCGTTCGTCTCGAAGTTCCTCAAGTGAAGGCTTCCGTGATCAAAAAGGGCGCACCCGAGGGTGCGCCTTTTGTTTTAAAATAGGATGAACAAAGAAAAGGGAGGGATTGTGATGGAAGATCGTGTTCTGTCCATCAAAAAGGGTCTTCCTCCGGGAACGCTCGTTTATACAGGAAAGTACAGAGAGGACTTTGAGATTGAAGTGATGAGTTACTCACCTGAGGAATTCAGAGAGTTCAGGACAACAAATGTTGAGGATGTTCTTTCCCTCAGAGATTCTTCAATGACCACGTGGATAAACATCGTTGGTGTCCACAGAACAGACGTTGTAGAAAGAATAGGAGAACATTTCGGGATACACCTCCTTGTTCTGGAGGACATCCTAAATATCAATCAGAGACCGAAGATCGAATTCTTCGATGAGTACGTATTTCTCGTACTGAAAATGATCACCTACGATGAGAATTCCTCTGAACTTACCTCAGAGCAAATCAGTTTGATTCTCAGAGGAAACTGTGTTCTCACGTTTCAAGAAAAGAGGGGAGATGTCTTTGATCCTGTGAGAGAAAGGATAAGACACAACAGAGGGGTCATAAGAAAGAGGGGAGCAGACTATCTTCTTTATGCGCTGGTGGACGCTCTGGTGGACAACTATTTCGTCCTGCTGGAGAAGATCGACGACGAGACCGAGATACTGGAAGAAGAAGTTCTGGAAATGTCCGCAGAAGACACAGTCCAGAAGATATACGTGTTGAAGAGAAACCTCATAGAACTGCGAAAGACGATCTGGCCTCTGAGGGAGGTTCTGAACGAAATCTCTAGAGGTGAATCTTCACTCATCAAAGAAGAAACTCTTCCTTACTTCAAAGACGTTTACGATCACACCATCCGGATTGCAGACACCGTGGAAACATTCAGGGACATCGCGAGTGGCCTTCTGGACGTGTACCTTTCGAACATGAGTAACAGAACGAACGAGGTGATGAAGGTTCTCACCATAATAGCAACGATCTTCATGCCCCTCACCTTCATAGCGGGTATCTACGGTATGAACTTCGAGTACATGCCAGAACTCAGTTGGAAATGGGGTTATCCAGTGGTTCTCATTGTGATGGGTGTGATAGCGTTTCTGATGGTGGTCTATTTCAGGAAAAAGAAGTGGTTATGAGATGAGAATTTTGACTTTTGAGTTGTAATGATGATGGGAGTAGTTTTTCGGTATCACTCAAAGAAGTGTTGTTTACTCTCCTGAAGAGCTGATAAACGCCGTTTCAGAGATAAGAGACAGGTTTGGTTATGACAAACCAATCCTGGTAGAGGAATTTCTGACGGGGAAGGATCTGAGTGTGGGTATCATAGGAAACCCACCAGAATCTTACGTCGTACTTCCCATAATAGAAGAGGACTATTCTGCACTTCCTCCAGAACTCCCAAGAATATGTGGGTATGAAGCGAAATGGTTGCCCGATTCTCCATACTGGAACATAAAGTCTGTCCCCGCACAACTTCCAGAGGAAACGGAAAAGTTCATAATCGAATGTTGTTTGAAACTGTTCGAAAGGCTGGAGTGCAGAGATTACTGCAGATTCGACTGGCGGCTCGACGCTGAAGGAAATCCGAAACTTCTCGAGGTGAATCCAAATCCCGGATGGTGCTGGGATGGTCATCTTGCAAAGATGGCAAAGATAGCAGGAATGTCCTACGCAGAAATGCTGGAGGCAATACTCAAAGCGGCAGAGGAGAGGTTGAACATCAGGTGAAGCACGGGGGCCTGGCCCCCCTTTCAATGTTTTTCAATGAACTTTCTCATCTTTCTCTTCCAGAGAAAGTAGACAACCATCAGCACTGCAAAAAGAGCGATTCCCAGAATTTTTGAAAACTCTAGAAAGACCCTGCCAGCCGTCAGTGTGGTGAAGAAGAACACGCTTTCGTATATTAGATCTCCGGCCCATATCACAAGAAGTGTTCTGAAGGGTCTTTCCATGTATCCTGCAAGAAACGGTGTGGCCTTTCCCACCCACGGAACGAACTTGCAGAACAAAATCAGGATCTTTTCCGAAGAGATGTAAACATTCGAAAACTCCCTGAGGATTTTCTGAAAAACCTTCCAGTTGAGTCTGGAAAAGAAAGGTTTCAGCATCTTTCCCGCAAAGAAGGTAAGAGAGTCCCAACTTAAAAGTCCCAGGTAGATCGCAAAGAAAGCCGGTCCTGCCTGCATCTTCCCTGCTGAAATCAGTGTGGACGCTGCTAGAATAGGAAGGGGTGTTCCCGAGTTGTCGAAAAGAAACGTTGTCAAAAAGAGTAACAGATACTTCAAGTTTTCTCACTCCCTCTGCGAATATAATAGCGCACGGAGGTGATGAGGAAATAATCGATACGGTCGAAAGAACCAGTGAAAGGGTTCTGAACAAAATATTGATACTTTTTCTTGGAATTCCAGCCGTTTTTTCTCTAATCCGTGCCAAAATTGTTGAGACGGTGGGTTATTTCATATTCTGGCTGGGAGGTTTTTCCCCGTACGTGTACGAAAAGATCGTGCACCAGGAAGTGCCTGAAAAGACAAAACTGATGCTCTCTTCGTCCATATTTCTTCACTCCGTTCTGGGGCAGTTCATGAACTTCTACGAGAAGATCCCCTTCTGGGACAAGTACCTTCATTTCTATGGATCTTTCGTTGTCACTTACTTTTTCTATCAGATTCTGACAAAGAAATCCAGGTACTGGAACGAGGTTCCAGGAGCGATACTGATGGCCTTTCTTCTTGGTACCTTCTCTGGACTCCTCTGGGAGATCGCTGAATTCGTCACTGACAAGGTTGTTCCGGGATACAACACTCAAAAAGGACTGGACGACACGATGCTGGATCTCATCTTCGACCTTCTTGGAAGTTATGTGATGGCCAAAATCCTCTACAAAAAGAAGACAGGACACGTGTTCTGGAGACCGCGGTCATGAAAAACACCTATCTTTTTCTCACACTCGAAGGTATCTTTTCACTGTTCTATTCTTTGCTCGTTCAGGGTCCCGTTTTTACGGGACTTGCGATGCTTTTCAACCTGGATGAGTTCCTCCTGAGCATCGCCGCCGCCGTACCACCCATGATGCAGTTCTTTCAACTTTTCGCTTCTTTCTTCGTGCGAAAGTACAGAAAGAGGCGCTTTCTCGTCAACGTGTTCAACGCCCTGAGCAGATTCAGTTTTGCAGCGCTCGTTGTGTTCATTCTCCTTGGAAAAACAGATCCGATTGTCTTCATCGCTTCCCTGATGATCTCACAGATCTTTGCGGCCCTCTCAAGCAGCACCTGGAACTCCTGGATGAGAGATCTCATTCCCCCTGAAGAAAGGGGAAGGGTGTTCGGAAACAGAAACATGTTCCTTTCCATAGGCAACGCCTTCATAATATACCTCTACTCCTTCCTGGTCGATCGTTTCTCCATGGGCTTTGTCTTTGTGCTTCTCATCTCCACGGTGGGAACTGTTCTTTCCATCCTCTCGATGAACAAGATTCCAGACGTCCCGGTAAAAGCATCGGGAAGTGGTGTCCCTCTGAAGGCCGTCTTCAAAGACGACAACTTCATGAGGTTCGTTCTCTTCACGTTCTACTGGAACATGGCGGTTACGTTCTCTTCTGCGTTCTACCATTACCATCTTCTGAAGAACCTGAACGTGAGTTACACCTACATCGCCTACATGATGATACTGAACAATTTCGTGGCGATGCTGGCCTACAGGGTTCTGGGAAAGATCTCCGACAACGTCGGACACAAAACGATAGCAGAGTTTGGAATAGTGCTTGCCTCACTTGTTTCTGGGATGTGGCTTTTCATGAACGGTGGAACGTACAGGACTTTGATGTTTGCAGATGCGGTGATCTCCTCTGTGGCCTGGTCTGCCATAAACCTGTCGCTTGCCATTCTCCCCATGGAGGTTGCCTTCGAATCGGATCCCATCTTTTTCGGCCTGAACGCTTCTTTTGCCAGTGTGGGAAGTCTGGCAGGTTCTTTCCTGGGCGGGATCGTCGCAAAACTTCTTTCTGACATCTACGTGAACGTAAGCGGTTTTGAGATCTACGGTCTTCAGATACTCTTTTTAATGGCTGGATTCTTCAGATTCTCTGCTATATTCCTGTTGAGGAAAGTTAAGGTGAGGCAGTACATTCCGTTCAGGGCGTTCATGTTGAGCACCCTATTTGTCACCCTGAGAAGGCCCGTGTACAGACTGATGGATGTGTATCTTATCCTGAAAAGGAGTGGTGAGCGTGTACGAAAGACTGCTGGAAGACTTAAGAAAAGGAAGGGTGATTCTGACGAGCAGGGCAAAGGACAGAGTTAACGGCATGACTATAGGGTGGGGATTCTTCGGCATCATGTGGGAAGAAGAGTACTTCATCACCGCTGTGAGGCCTCAGAGATTCACCTGGCGTCTCATCAAAGAGAGCAAAAGATTCACCCTGAACTTTCTGAGCGAAGAACACAGAGAGGCGCTTAACTACTTTGGACGGGTGAGTGGATACCAGGAAGACAAGTTCGAGAAGGTACTTCTTCACCTGGATGAACTGGAAGGCTTCAGTGCTCCCATAAAAGAAGCACACACACTGATCGAGTGCTCTGTGACTTTCGCAAACAACGTAGAGCCCTTCGTTCTTCCTCAGGAGATCATCGACAGGTTCTACAAAGATCACGGCTTCCACACGTTGTTTTTTGGGAAGATCGAGAAGGTGCTTCAGAGATGAAACTCGAGATACCCTTCGACGAAGAAGGGATTTTTCTTGAAAGGAAGACCAGATTCACGGGTATCGTCTCTGTTGGAAAAGAGAGAACACAGGCACACATCCACAACACAGGCCGTCTTCCACTGCTGTCACCTGGAAAAAGGGTCCTTTTAAAGCGGGCAAAATCCGAAAGGAGAAAGACAAAATGGGACCTTCTTGCGGTCGAATACAGAGAAGAGTTTGTCTTTGTTCACTCTGGATACCACAGCCTCGTGGCAGAAAGGATTCTCGGGGAGATGTTCCCGGGTGCCAGAATAGAAAGAGAAAAGACCTCAGGAAACAGCGTGCTGGATTTTCTGGTAGACGGGAAAACCTTTGTGGAAGTTAAGGGATGTACGTTCGAAGAAAACGGCGTTGCCATGTTTCCGGATGCTCCAACAGTGCGGGGAAAAAGACACGTGGAAGAACTGATCCGATGTGTTGAAAGTGGTTTCAGGGCGCTTCTTTTGATACTGGTTTTCCTTGAGAGCAGGTGTTTTCTTCCAAACAGAAAGGTTGATCCTTTCTTTTCCGAGATCTTCTGGCACGCTTTGAGCAAAGGGGTCGATGTTTGTGTATTCAGGTTAAAATATGATGGAGAGTATCTCCACTCGATGGGGAATCTGCCGATCTGCGAGGAGGTGTAAGAGATGGAGAATCCAACCATCGAGCAGCTTGTGAGAAGGTACGTGGAGATAAAGGACCTCATGAAGGAACTCAGGGCGGAGAAGAAAGAAATCGAGGAGGTTTTGAGAGAATACGCTCAGAGAACTGGAATCAGAGAATTCGAGGTGGATGGGAAAAAGGTCTTCTTCGAAGAGAAACTCAGTTTGAAAGTGAAATGAGCCCGCACGAGGCGGGCCTCACATTTGTTTCAACTTCTCTTCCTGTTCCTTCACAAGATCTTCCAGGGTGACGCTACCGAGTACCTTCTCTATTTCTTCTTCCACCCTCTTCCAGAGAGATCTGATGACACAGTCCAGTTCATCGGGACAGCCAGGCATGTCGAAGAACACCCTGGCCTTTCTGTCCAGAAGAAAGATGATATCGGACACTCTTATCTCCTTTGGCGGTCGTGCAAGCCTGTATCCTCCGGTCTTTCCTCTTTTTGTTTCCACGATGCCTGATTTCCTGAGGGTGTAGAGTATCTTCTCTGCGAACTCTCTGGGAACGGAGTTTTTTGCCTTTTCCAGTATCTCCGTCATCGAGAGGTATCTGTCGTACTCCTTTGCCATCACGATCATGAGTCTGAGAGCGTACTCACTCCGCATCGTGAACACGTCAATCCCTCCAGACGAAAACTCTGGACACGATCTTTCGGTTGTGAAGCGCCTCTCTTATGCTGTCCAGGTATATGTCGATCTTTCTTCCCTTTATGACTCCTCCGATGTCTTCCACGACGAAAACACCACCGTTTGGGGCGTCTCTGAGTTCAGGAATGTAAAGAACGGACCCGATGGGGAAGACAGACGTGTCAGCCGCGGCCGTTTGCCACTCCTTCGGTATTTTCCCGGATTTTGTGAGCCTGAAAGCAGGATGTTCAGGAAGTTTTCCGTCCTCCCACTCTGTGTAGAAACTGATTTCGAACTCTCCCATGTTCGAAAAGAACAGGAGCATGGGATCCTTCGGTTCTCCCTCCACGTAGAGTTCGAACTCCACGTTGCTTCCTCCGTATCCGATCGTCTCTCCCGCACCAACCCAGTCACCGACGTTGACTCTCACAACGGAAAGATTCCTGTACACGGTCTCCACGTCGTTTCCATGGTACACAACGACCGTTCCATCTTTTACGCTCTTCACCCTTCCCGGAAGAGCAGCCTTCACCTTCTGGCCGGAACTTTCCAGCACAACTCCCGAAGAGAACGAGCCATCCGATTTCAGGCCGAATCCAGCGACCACGATCTTTGGATCGGGCTTTTCTCCCACCGGGAAACTCGCAGAAAGATTCGTCACGGGCACTTTTATGATCTGTCCCGCTATGAGCTTTCTGGGGTCTTCTATTCCGTTGAGTTTCATGATCTTCTCCACTCCGTCCGGTCCTAGATTGAAGGCATCGCTGATCTTTGCAAGGGTGTCTCCTCGTTCCACCCTGACGAAAACGTATCCCTCTTCGATTCCAAGGATTCTGGCTATCTCGTAACTTCTCACCAGCCTTCTGAACTCGTCCAGGTACTTCCTCAACTGCTCGGTGTACGATGCCGGATTCACATTCACAAACTGGGAAGTATCGATGTTTTTCATCTCCTGCACTACTTGCTCCAGGTTCTTCTGGTTGTTTTCCAGCTGCGAGAGTCTGTTCTCTATTTGTTCGATGCGGTTTTCAATCTCATCGTCTGTGGTGTACACGACCGTTTCTCTGGCCTCGTTTTGTGAAAGCACGCGCAGAGCCACCTTGGAGAGAAGTTTTTCTGAACTTTCCAGTCTTTTCTCCATTTCGTCAACACGCGAAGAGTTTCTCTCCAGACGGGAGACCCTCTCCTCCAGATCAAGGAGGATGTGCTTTAGATCCTCAGAAGGAGATGGGGAACTTCCGAGGGTGGCTATGCTCATCTTTCTTTCGAGTTCTGAGACCTTCGTCTTCAGATCTTCAAGATCAGACAGAACAGAGACAGCCTTCTCCACGGCAGGAAGTTTCATGGAAATGGTGTAGTAACTGCCTTCGATCTCATTCAGTCTTGTGTGGAATTCTTCCTGCAGGGAAGAAAGATCCTTTTTCAGGTACTCCATTTCTCTCTTCAGCGACTCCATCTCCTCCTGAGAGGCGTCCTGGGAGTTCACTCTTTTTTGAAGATCGTCGATCTTTTTCTCCAGAAGATCCATATGGGCGTTGATCTGCCTGATCTGTTCCTCCACTCTGTCCAGTTTTTCTCTCCATTCAGAAGGCACACACGCTCCAAGAAGAACCAGTACCAGAAGGAAGATCACGATCTTCTTAAGTCCTGCCATCTTTCTCTCCCCACTTTCGCATACAGGGAATCTCTGTGCTTTCCAAGGAGACGCTCGTACCACCTTGCAGCTTCTTTCCTGTTTCCAAGGATCTGATTCAACACTCCGAGGTAGAAGAGTATCATGGGCTCATCCGACTCTTCATAACTGTCGTATTTGAAGTGATTTTCAAATTCCCTCAGAGCACGCTCAAGGTATCGCTTTTCATCTTCTGGTTTTCCCATTTCTCTGAAGATCCAGGCGATCTTGAGGTAGGAAATTGCCACTTTCTTCCGCTGATTCAAAACAGAGTACACGATTCCGCTCAGTGCGTACCGCTTTATCGCTTCTGTGGGTGTTTCTTCGTCCTTTATTTTGATCTTCTTTCTGGCCTCTTCGAGCAGTTTTTTGAGTTTTTTCTCTGTTTCCTCACCTTTTATTTTGATGGTTTCAAAATCCCTGTCGAACGCGGAAAAGTAGCAGTTTGGACACGTTACTACCTCGTAGAGCATGGGATTCACATCCTCAAAGATTGGTTTCAGGTCGATGTCTCTCGATTTGATCTTCACCGCATCGAAGAAGACCATCTTTTTTTTGAACCTGTGTCCGCAGAAAGGGCACGTGAACTCTTTTTCCCAGAAGGTTCTCATTCGGAAAGGAGCACCTCCACGAACGCGTTGGGGTCGAAAGGTTTCAGGTCGTCTTCTTTTTCACCAACTCCCACGAACTTTATGGGAATTCCCAACTCCTTTGCTATGGCAAGGACAATTCCACCCTTTGCGGTACCATCGAGCTTTGTCAGAATGATTCCTGTGACGTCCACCGCATCTTTGAACACCTTCGCCTGAACGAGTCCGTTCTGCCCTGTGGTGGCGTCTATCACAAGGAGCACCTCGTGTGGAGCCTCCGGGATCTTTTTCTTTATCACCCTGTGGACCTTTCTCAGTTCTTCCATGAGGTTCTTCTTCGTGTGAAGCCTTCCAGCGGTGTCTATTATCACCACATCCTTGTTTCTGGCAAGAGCGTGGGAGACGGCATCGAACGCAACGGCAGCGGAATCTGCACCTTCTGAATGGGCTATCACGGTGGCGCCGACACGATCTCCCCACAGTTTGAGCTGTTCTATGGCAGCGGCTCTGAAGGTGTCGGCGGCTGCCAGTACAACGCTTTTTCCTCTATCAGCGAACATCTTTGCGAGTTTGCCACAGGATGTGGTCTTTCCCGTTCCGTTCACACCGACCACGGTTATCACGAAGGGGGGGTTGTCCGGTTCGTTCAGTGCTGTGTCGAAGTTCAGAATTTCAAGAAGAGTTTCCCTCAGTGCTTCCAGGGCGTTTCCATCTTTCTCCTCGAGCCTTTCCAAGATGTACTCTGTTGTTTCAATACCGACGTCTGCCTGAATGAGAAGTTCTTCGAGTTTTTCGCGGGTTTCATCGTCGAGTTTCTTTCCTTTAAGAAGACTCACCACTTTTCCAAAGAACGCATCTTTTGTTTTCTGAAGACCCTTTTTCAGAAAGTCAAAGAGTCCCATCTTTTCTACCTCCCGATTTTTCCATCAATATAAGAATACCACATGTGTTTTTTGAACCGTCTGGGGAAGATGTGTGTCTAAGAAACCGGAAACCTCACCGAAGGAGGGATCAAGGATGAAGAAATTTCTCGCACTCATCTTAACTGTGGTTGTTCTCTCCAGCGTCTTTCCATACGTCAATCCCGACTACGAAAGTCCCATCGTGAAGGTTGTGGAGGCGTGTGCACCGGCCGTTGTGAAGATAGATGTGACGAAAACGGTGAGAACCTCCTTCTTCGACCCCTATTTTGAGGACTTCTTCAGGAAGTGGTTTGGAGAACTCCCTCCGGGTTTTGAAAGACAGGTTTCCAGCCTTGGATCTGGTTTCATCTTCGATCCTGAAGGTTACATCCTCACCAACTACCACGTGGTCGGTGGGGCCGACAACATCACCGTGACGCTGCTGGATGGAAGCAAGTACGATGCAGAGTACATAGGTGGTGACGAAGAACTCGACATCGCCGTTATAAAGATCAAGGCAACAGACAAAAAATTTCCATACCTTGGGTTTGGTGATTCGGACAAGGTGAAAATCGGTGAGTGGGCAATAGCCATAGGAAATCCGCTTGGATTCCAGCACACGGTGACCGTGGGTGTGGTCAGTGCTACGAACAGAAAAATACCAAAGCCCGATGGCAGCGGATATTACGTGGGACTCATCCAGACGGACGCAGCGATAAACCCCGGAAACAGTGGAGGTCCTCTTCTGAACATCCACGGTGAGGTGATCGGAATAAACACCGCAATAGTCAATCCTCAAGAGGCGGTGAACCTTGGGTTCGCCATACCCATAAACACAGTGAAGAAGTTCCTGGACACCATTCTCACCAAAAAGAAGGTTGAGAAAGCCTACCTCGGTGTGACCGTCATGACCCTCACAGAAGAGACGGCCAAAGCCTTGGGACTTGAAACCACAAGCGGTGCCCTCATAACGAGTGTACAGAAAGGCTCTCCCGCAGAAAAAGCCGGCCTCAAAGAAGGTGACGTGATCCTCAAAGTCGATGATCAGGATGTGAGGAGTCACGAAGAACTCGTTTCCATCATCCACACCTACAAACCAGGAGACACCGCAACTCTCACCATAGAGAGGAAAGGAAAGATCATGAAAGTTCAGGTAACGTTCGGATCTTCCTCTGAAGAGGAAACCGCGGCAGCAGAAGGAGAAAAAACGATAGACGTTCTCGGAATCACGGTGGCCAACATCACACCGGCGGACAGAGAAACTTACTCGATCCCGGAAGAGATCCAGGGAGTCATAGTAAGAGAGAGCAGCGGAAAGTTCGGAATCCAGAAAGGAGACATCATCGTAGCAGTTTACATAAATGGAAGAAGATATGATATAAATTCAGTGGAGGACCTCGAAAGAGTCGCTTCAGGAATCAAGAAAGGAGACTATGTGGCTCTGTACATCTACAGAAACGGTGCGAGGGTGTTTGTAAGTTTCATCTATCAAAAATAGAGAAGCCTCCCCTCAATGTTAATAGAGCCCCCTGCGGTGGTTCCCCCTCCAGTGGAGGGGGATTTTTTTGATATCATAAAAACGAGGTGAGAAGGATGATACCACTTTCCAGACCGGATATAACAGAAGAAGACATAGAAAAAGTCGTGGAAGTTCTGAAGAGTGGCAGACTGAGCCTGGGAGATCACACCAGAAAGTTCGGCGAAGTCGTGGCCCAGTACGTAGGAGCAAAGTACGGCTGGCCTGTCAGCAGCGGAACCGCAGCCCTTCATCTCATACTGGAGAGTTTGAACGTGAAAGAAGGAGACATCGTTCTTGTTCCCTCCTTCACTTTCATTGCTTCTGTGAACGTCATCCTCATGAAAAAGGCAATTCCCGTTTTTGTGGACGTGGACAGAAGAACACTGAACGTCTCTTCTGAGACACTTGAAGATGCCATCAAAAGGTGTCTGAAGGGATTCAAACAGGGAGATGTTCACATAAAAGGTGTTCCCGGGTTCTTCATGGCGGTGGATGTGTTCGGGCATCCCCTCGACTGGGACGGTGTGCTGGAAGTTTGCAGCAGGTACGGGATCACTGTGATAGAGGATTCATGTGAGGCCCTCGGTTCAGAATACAAAGGAAAGAAAACGGGAACCTTCGGTGTGGCGGGAGCTTTTGCCTTTTACCCGAACAAGCAGATCACCACCGGAGAAGGTGGGGTCGTTGTGACAGACAGCGAACAGATCTTCACACTCGTAAAGAGCATGAGCAACCAGGGAAGGGGAGAAGACGAGAAGTGGCTTTATCATGTGAGGTTTGGCTACAACTACAGGATCGATGAGATGTCCGCTGCACTCGGTTTATCGCAGATGGAGAGGATCGACAGGATACTGGAAAAGCGTTCAGAGGCGGCAGACAGATACTCGAAGATGCTGAAGGATCTTCCATGGGTTCAGGTTCCCGTTGTCGAAGAATACGTGACCAGAATGAGCTGGTTCGTTTACGTGATCAGACTGAACGGACCGGACAGAGACCGCGTTATGAAATACATGGAAGAAAAGGGTGTTCAGGTGAGAAATTACTTCCATCCCGTTCATCTTCAGCCCTTTTACGAGAAGACGTTTGGAAACATGAGAGGACTTCTGCCCGTAACGGAAGAAGAATCTAAAAAGACGCTCGCGCTTCCCTTCTTCACAAACATATCCCCGAAAGAACAGGAGCGTGTGGTGGAAATCCTCGAGGAGGCGGTGGAAAGGGTTGGCTAGTTTTTTTCTCAGTGTTTTATCTGGGGTTCTCACGGCCCTTTCAATGCCCGGCTTTCTATCCGGGGCTTTGATCTGGTTTTCCCTGATCCCTCTTCTCTTCGCCATGGAGCGGGTGGGGATCTGGAAGAAGGCACTCCTTTCGTTTCTCTACTTCTTCACACACATTCTAATTACCTTCTTCTGGGTTCTTCCAACATTGACGGAGAACCTTCCTTTTGTTTTTGGAAGGTACCCGTCGTGGCTCGGTGTTGTGGTGTATCTTTTGATGGGAGTCATAGAGGCTGCTCCGTTCTTTGGTTTTGGATTCCTTTCCCACTTTGCACCGCGTGGAACGCTTCTGAGGTCACTCTATCTTGCTTCCATCTACACGATGTTTGAGTACATCCGTGGGATCGGAGAACTGGGGTTCACAGGAGGAAGGATCTCCGAGGCCCTGTTCAGACACACCGGTCTTTTGCAAGTTGTTTCTGTCACGGGAACACTGGGTCTTGTGTTTCTGATAGTGTTTCTGAACACCGTCTTCTACGAACTTCTGAAGAAAAGAAAGGCTGTTTTCATTTTTGTGCTGATCGCTCTTGTTTACATCCTCAACGCCACGGTGGAACATCTTCTTCCACTACCGGAGAGTGGAACGTTCGAAGTGATGGCTCTTCAGCCCAACGTTTCCACCTCTTTGAAGTACTTCACGTCGAGCGAGAACATGCTCAACATCCTCGAAGATATGTTGAAAGGAAAAGAAGACCACGTTGTGATCACACCCGAGGCGTTTTTCCTGGAAGATGTCAGGTATTCATCTGTTTCGAACAGTTTGAAGGAGATTTCAAGAAAAAACTCGATCATCCTTGGCTTTCCGGCCAGTGGAAGAAACAGTGTTTTTCTGCTGGAAAACGGTGAGTTCAAAAGAGTCTACTCGAAGGTGAAACTCTTTCCCTTCGTCGAAACACTTCCTTATCCTAAAGTCTTTGGTGTCTTCAGTTTTTTGAGAGGGCTCTCTTACTATGAACCCGGTGAAGAATTTTCCGTCTTCAAAGTGAGAGAAAGTCCTTCGTTTTCCGTTCAGATATGTTTTGAGAGTTACTTTCCGGAGGTGTCCCGAAACTTCGTGAAAAACGGAAGCGAGTTCCTTGTGACCGTGACGAACGACGGATGGTTTCACTACAAAGTGGCGCTGATCAACCACTTTGTTCAGGGAGTCTTCAGGGCCGCTGAAACAAGAAGACAGTTTCTTCAGGTTGCAAACACGGGTATCACCGGGCTGATAGACGAGTACGGTAGAATTCTCAGGGTGCTTCCATCTGAAGAAAGGCTTCTGGGACTGTTTCATGTGAAACCGAGAAAGGGAGAAACTTTCTACGTGAAATTCGGAGACTGGTTCTTCTACTTCTCGATTCTTCTCAGTGGTCTTTCCTGGGTGCTATCGAAACTGTGAGGTGATGATAATGAAGGTTTCAGAGTTCGATTACGAACTTCCGCCAGAGCTCATCGCACAGGAGCCGGTAGAACCGCGTGACGCCTCGCGTCTCATGGTTCTTCACAGAAAGACAAAAAAGATAGAACATCGTATCTTTCGTGAAATAGTAGAGTATCTGGAACCTGATGATCTTCTCGTTCTGAACGTTTCAAAGGTGATACCTGCTCGCCTTTACGCAAAGAAGAAAACAGGTGCACACATAGAGATACTCCTTCTTGATCGCCTGGAGGAAGGAATCTGGCGCTGTCTTGTGAAGCTCGGCCAGAAGGTGAAGAAGGGAACTGAACTGTTGATCGATAACAATCTTTCGGCAGTCTGTCTCGACAGAAGCGAGGATGGAACAAGGATACTGGAGTTTCGACCGAAAAACGACGACCTCATCCTCAAAAAAGGAAAAGCCCCGCTTCCTCCCTACATAAAGAAGGAAGTTCCGCTGGACAGGTATCAGACTGTCTATGCAAAAGAAAACGGGTCCGTTGCAGCACCGACTGCCGGGCTTCATTTCACACCTGAGTTGATAGAGAAGTTGAAAGAGAAGGGAGTAGAATTTGCCGAGATCGTTCTTCATGTTGGAATAGGGACCTTCAGGCCGGTGAAGGTAGAAGAAGTGGAAAAACACAGAATGCACGAGGAATACTACCGGGTACCCAGGGAGGCCGTCAGAAAGATCAGAGAAACAAAAGAGAAAGGAAAGAGGGTTGTGGCGGTTGGGACCACAACCGTGAGGACTCTGGAGACGATAGCCCGGCTTCCCGAGCAGGAGGAGTACGCGGGAAAGACGGATCTTTTCATATACCCTCCTTTCGAGTTCAAGATGGTCGATGCACTGATCACGAACTTTCATCTTCCCAGATCAACCCTCCTCATGCTGGTTGCGGCGTTCGCCGGAAAGGACTTCATCATGGAAGCCTACAGGGAGGCTGTGAAGAGAAGATACAGATTCTTCTCTTTCGGTGATGCGATGCTGATTCTGTAGCGGTTTGGAAAACACGACTTTCTCTTAAACAGATGGTATAAAAACCGAAAATATGTGAACAGTATAATGGAGGTCGGACGGTTGAGAATCCTCGGTGTTGATCCCGGGTATGGAATAGTGGGAATAGGCATCATTGAGATCTCTGGAAACAGGATATCCCATGTCTTCCATGGGGCGATAGAAACCTCCAAAGATCTTCCCAGGGGGAAAAGATTGAAGCAGATACACGAGGAATTTTTGAGGATTCTGGAGAAATTCTCTCCCGATGAGTGTGCCATGGAAACGCTGTTTTTCGTCAAGAACGTTACCACCGCCATAGGTGTTGGAGAAGCACGTGGAGTGATTCTTCTTGCCCTGGAGGAAAAGGGCGTTCCTGTTTTCGAATACGCTCCAAACGAAGTGAAGATCTCTCTGACGGGATACGGAAGAGCGAGCAAAAGACAGGTTCAGGAGAACGTGAAGCGTTTTCTTGGACTTTCCGAGATTCCCAGGCCCGATGATGCTGCGGATGCCCTTGCCATAGCGTGGTGTCACGCCCTTCAGAGCAGAATGAGGAGGGTAACACATGGAAAAGATTGAAAACCTGAGATGGAAAAACATCACCCTGAAAAGTCTGGTAATCGATCCTGGTACCGGCGTCGTGACCATATCTGTTGAGAACTACTCCGAGGAAGTTGAAGATCTCGTTCGGTCTCTGGAGAAGGAGACGAGGTTTCGCGTCGTGCTGAACGGATACCACAGAGATGGTAGTGATCTGAAAGAGAAGATCCTTTCCATTCTGAATGGAAACGTTCCCTACATAAAGGATGTCGTGCTTGAAGGAAACAGACTCGTACTGAAAGTTCTGGGGGATTTTGCCCGTGAAAGAATCGCATCAAAACTCAGAAGTATGAGAAGGGAACTTGACAGCATTCTACCCTCCGGTGTGGAAATCATGCTGGAAGTCATAGAACCTTCCGATGATCTTTTGAAAAAAATCCTTCCACAGAAAGAGCCAGAAGAAGCTGAGAGGAGGCCAGAAGGTGAAGAAGTAAAAGTTGAAGACAGCAACCACGTGTTCGGGCAGAAACCAAGAAAGATCGTCTTCACCCCCTCGAAGGTGTTCGAATACAACAAGAAAACCTCCATAAAAGGAAAAGTCTTCAAGATGGAAAAAGTGGACGGCAAAAGGACACTTCTCCTACTCTATCTCACAGACGGTGAAGACTCTCTCATCTGCAAGGCCTTCAACGGCATAGAAGAGATAGAAAAGGGAGTATCGGTAGGTGACGTCGTTGTTGTGACAGGGGATCTGGCTCAGGAAAATGGAGAGCCGGTTCTTTACGTGAAGGGTGTGACCAAACTTCCCGAAGAGAAAAGAGTGGACAACTCTCCCATTAAAAGGGTGGAACTTCATGCCCATACCAAGTTCAGCGATCTTGATGCAATAATGGATATTGAATCATATGTCAATCGTGCGAAAGAGTGGGGATTTCCGGCTGTGGCAATCACAGACCACGGAAACGTTCAGGCGATTCCTTATTTCTACGACGCAGCAAAGAGTGCCGGGATAAAGCCCATATTCGGAATAGAGGCGTATCTTGTGAGCGATGTGGAACCCATACTGAAGAACTTTTCGGGCAATGCAACGTTCGAGGATGTCACCTTCGTCGTTTTCGATTTTGAAACAACCGGTCTCGATCCTCAGGTGGATGAAATCATTGAAATAGGAGCGGTGAAGATAAAAGAAGGACGTATCATCGATGAATACCACACGCTCATAAAACCGTCCGGAACCATTTCCAGGAAAAGTGCTGAGATCACAGGAATCACTCAGGAAATGCTCGAAGGAGAAAGGGCCATCGAAGAAGTTCTACCGGAGTTCCTTGAGTTCCTGGAAGATTCCATCCTGGTTGCGCACAACGCGAACTTCGATTACAGGTTTTTGAGGCTCTGGATCAAAAAGGTACTTGGAAAAGATTGGGAAAAACCCTACGTTGACACCCTTGCACTTGCCAAATCCCTTCTGAGACTGAAGAGTTATTCTCTTGATTCCGTTGTGAAAAAACTGGGTCTTGGTTCTTTCCGACACCACCGGGCACTGGACGATGCAAGAGTCACCGCTCAGGTCTTCCTCAGATTCATCGAAATGATGAAAAAGATCGGAATCACTAAGCTCTCCGAGATGGAAAAACTGAAGGACTCCGTGGATTTCACCGCGCAGAAACCCTATCACTGTACGATACTCGTTCAGAACAGAACAGGCCTGAAAAACCTCTACAGGCTGGTATCCGATTCCTACACGAAGTATTTCCACAGCGTACCAAGGATTCTGAAGAGCGAGCTGATCGAAAAGCGAGAGGGTTTGATCGTGGGAAGTGCCTGTATATCCGGTGAACTTGCACGTGCAGCGCTTGAAGGAGCCAGTGATTCTGAACTCGAAGAGATAGCAAAGTTCTACGATTACATAGAGATCATGCCCCTGGATGTAATAGAAGAGGACGAAGAGGTCGACAGGGAAAGGCTCAAAGAGGTCTACAGAAAACTCTACAGAATCGCAAAGAGATTGAACAAACCGGTTGTCATGACGGGAGACGTTCATTTCCTGGATCCAGAGGATGCAAAGGGGCGCTCCGCACTCCTTGCCCCTCAAAGCAGGAATTTTGAAAGACAGCCCGCTCTCTATCTCAGAACAACGGAAGAAATGCTGGAAAAGGCGATGGAGATATTCGAAGATGAAGAAATAGCAAAGGAAGTGGTTGTAGAAAATCCAAACAGAATAGCCGAAATGATAGAGGAAGTCCAGCCTCTTGAGAAAAAACTCCATCCACCCGTCATAGAGAACGCGGACGAGATCGTGAGAAATCTCACCATGGAAAGGGCACACGAACTCTACGGGGACCCGCTTCCCGAGATCGTTGAAAAGAGGATAAAAAAGGAACTCGATGCGATAATAAACCACGGTTACGCCGTTTTGTATCTCATAGCGAAGGAACTCGTTCAGAAATCCATGAGCGATGGTTACGTTGTTGGTTCAAGGGGCTCTGTTGGATCTTCACTGGTTGCCCACCTTCTTGGAATCACCGAGGTGAATCCGCTTCCTCCTCACTATCGCTGCCCCAGGTGCAAATACTTCGAGATAGTGGAAGACGACAGGTACGGTGCAGGCTACGACCTTCCAGACAAAAGCTGCCCGAAGTGTGGAACTCCACTGAAAAAAGATGGACACGATATACCCTTCGAAACGTTCATGGGATTTGAAGGAGACAAAGTACCCGATATAGACTTGAACTTCTCAGGTGAGTATCAGGATCAGGCACATCGGTTTGTTGAAGAACTCTTCGGCAAGGACCATGTCTACAGAGCGGGAACGATAAACACCATAGCGGAAAAGAGCGCCGTTGGTTACGTAAAAAGTTACGAAGAAAAGACGGGTAAAAGATTAAGAAAGGCGGAGATGGAAAGACTTGCATCCATGATCACCGGCGTGAAGAGAACAACAGGACAGCACCCCGGCGGTCTCATGATCATACCGAAAGACAAAGAAGTCTACGATTTCACTCCGATACAGTATCCTGCAAACGACAGAGAAGCGGGAGTGTTCACCACGCACTTTGCCTACGAAACGATACACGACGACCTTGTGAAGATAGATGCACTCGGTCACGACGATCCCACCTTCATCAAGATGCTCAAAGATCTCACCGGGATCGATCCCATGAGCGTTCCCATGGATGACCCCGATACCCTCGCCATATTCAGTTCGGTGAAGCCTCTTGGTGTGGATCCCGTGGAACTGGGAAGCGATGTGGGAACGTACGGCATTCCAGAGTTTGGAACGGAATTTGTGAGAGGAATGCTTGTTGAAACGAGGCCAAAGAGCTTTGCAGAACTCGTGAGGATTTCTGGACTTTCGCACGGGACGGATGTGTGGCTGAACAACGCGAGAGACTGGATAAACCTGGGCTATGCCAAACTCTCCGAGGTGATATCCTGTAGGGACGACATCATGAACTTTCTCATCCACAAGGGAATGGAACCATCTCTTGCGTTCAAGATCATGGAGAGCGTGAGAAAGGGAAAGGGCATCACAGAAGAGATGGAAAAAGAGATGAGAAGGCTGAAAACACCGGAGTGGTTCATAGAGTCGTGTAAAAGAATAAAGTACCTCTTCCCCAAAGCCCACGCTGTGGCGTACGTGAGCATGGCTTTCAGGATCGCCTATTTCAAGGTTCACTATCCGCTTCAGTTCTACGCGGCGTACTTCACGATAAAGGGTGATCAGTTCGATCCCACCCTTGTGTTGAAGGGCAAAGAGGCCATCAAAGCGCGTCTCAGGGAACTGAAGATGATGACAGGAAAGGATGCTCAGAAGAAAAACGAAGAGAGTGTCCTGGAAGTTGCCCTGGAGATGATACTGAGGGGATTTTCGTTCCTTCCACCGGATATATTCAAGTCGGATGCAAAGAAGTTTCTGATAGAAGGAAACGCCCTCAGAATCCCCTTCAACAAACTTCCAGGGCTTGGTGACAGCGTTGCAGAATCTATCGTTCGGGCACGTGAAGAGAAACCGTTCACCTCAATAGAGGACCTCGTTCGAAGGACGAAGGTGAACAAAAACCACGTCGAACTGATGAAGAGTCTGGGGGTTCTGAGAGACCTTCCAGAAACGGAACAGTTCACGCTCTTTTAATCGAAAAGAAGTGCCATGATGAGTACATCTTCATAGGAGCCGTCGTCTTTTCTGACGGCTTTTTTCTTCACACCTTCCACCTCGAAACCGAGTTTTCTGTAGAGGCCTATCGCTCTTTCGTTTGATTTCAAAACCTCCAGCTGAATCCTCTTGAAACCGTTCTCCTTTGCCCATTCGATAGCGCATGTCATCATTGCCGTTCCTATACCAAGGCCCCAGTACCTTCTTTTGACGCTTATTCCGAGTTCACCAACGTGCCTTGTTCTTTTTCTACCAAATCCCGTGAAGGTCAGCATGGAAACGATCTCTCTGTTGATCTCCCCTAAGAGCATGAGTTTTCTGGGATCGTTTCTGTACATTTTTATGTAACTTCTCTCGGTAGAAACGTCGTACACCTCATCCGGCCTTGTTATGAGAAAGTCCGTCTCAGAGGTGACCTCTTTCATGTATTCAACGATCCTTTTTGCGTCCCAGATGTTTGCTTCACGTATCATGAGAGAGGATCCGTCTTTGAGTAGAACCCTTTTTGGAAACACTCATTTTCCCTCCAGTTCTAGAGCTTTTCTATGAGATGCAAGTAGAGATTCTATGATCCCACCTCTCACGGCAGATTTTTCCATTGCAACTATCCCTTCGATGGTGGTTCCTGCCGGTGAGGTGACCCTGTGTTTCCAGACGGCAGGATGTTCTTTTGTCTCAAAAAGAAGTCTTGCAGAGCCTTCAAAGAGTTTGTACACAAGATCCCTGGCCACCTCAAAGGAAAGCCCCATCTTCAATGCGGCATCGAGGAAAGCCTCTGTCATTACAAAGACAAAGGCCGGTCCACTTCCTGTGAGGGCAGTTATCGCAGGAAAGTGTTTCTCCTCTATTTCCACAACAAGACCGAGGCTTTCAAGAAGTGATTTCACACCTTCTTTTTCTTCGGAACGGACTTTTTCACTGTAACTGACGGCAAGAACACCTTCTTTCACCCTCACACCGACATTTGGCATGACACGCGCCACCTTCAGGATGCCGTATTCTTCTATCGTTGATATCTTCAACCCGGCAACTATGGATATGAGAACACCGCTGTATCCTTTCAGTTTCTCCAGGATGCTTGAGGCGTCCTGTGGTTTCACAGCAAGTACGATGTAGTCAGAAAGTTTTGCCGTTTCGATATCGACTATCTCGAATGGTTCTCTTTTAAAACGAGCAAGTTTTTCCGGCACTTTTTCAACAAGAAGCACCTTTTCTGCCTTCTCAGACAGTTTCTCTGCAAAGATAGACCCCATGTTTCCAACACCGATAACGGATACCTTCATACTCTTCCCTCCGACATTGGTTTGTGAATATTATACAATTTCGTCCCTGAAGGTAAGTTCCATTTATTCACAAAGTGGGTGTTGATTGTAACTGGCTCTGAATATGCGATACAGAGTATGCAATTACCGGTAACGAAAAAATTCATGCGGGTTTGAGAGAGGTGATGTATGCAAGAGAAAGGGAATAATGAGCAAGAAAGTGAAACAGAATATGAGAATATGTCTTCATCTATCATCATATATCTATCATGAATAAAGAAACCACACACTTAGTCTCTAACCTTTTAAGGGGGACCTTTTTGAACAAACTTGTGAAAACAGGAACTAGACGGTTTTCCCTTGAAACACTCCAAAATGCCCTGACCTAGGTTAGGATAATTTATCTTTTGATTTTGTCTTTCTTGAGGTTTTTCATTGACTATGCAATTATTCCATTTTTCCAAACAGTACTTGACTGGATCTTTCTGTGTGTTAGAATCACCTGTGATGAAACACCCTTTGTATGTTCTCATATACTCTTGCTTTTTGAAATGCTTTGTGGTATAATTTCTCTGAAATCCAACGGGTTTCAATACTTCCTTTGAGGTATGGAAACAATCCACCGGCATTCTGGAAGTAAACCACGATTTCGGTTTCAATACTTCCTTAGAGGTATAACCCTTTTGAAAAACATTCATTATCTCCCCATACTCTCACTGGGGAATCTTTTACCAACCGGTCTTGAAATTCTCCCACCTGCTGGTAAAATAGAAACTAGAGGGAGGCCAGCGTAGCTCAACCGGCAGAGCGGCGCATTCGTAATGCGCAGGTTGTGGGTTCGAGTCCCACCGCTGGCTCCATTTCTTTTCATAGAGGGGTGTGAAACATTACCGAAGAATTTGAGGAAAGGTTCCTAGAATTCGTGAAGGAAAATCGCTTGATCGGTGAAGGTGACATTGTTCTCGTTGCCGTCTCCGGTGGAATAGATTCGATGACCCTCCTGTACATCCTGAAGAAACTCTCCCCCCTTTTGAAGATCGAAGTTCTGGGTGCTCATCTCGATCACAGAATAAGAGAAAGTTCAGAAAGGGACAGAAAATTCGTAGAAGACATCTGTCGTCAATGGAACGTTCCTGTGGAAACTGCTGTTGTGGACGTTCCTGCACTGTGGAAGGGCTCTGGAAAGACTCTGGAAGAAGTGGCAAGAGAGGTGAGGTACAGTTTTCTTGAGAAAGTGGCAAAAAAACTCGGGGCAACAAAGATCGCTCTTGCTCATCACAAGAACGATCTTTTGGAAACAGTCCTTCACAGACTGGTGAGAGGCACCGGCCCTCTGGGAATTGCTTGTATTCCGGTGAAGAGAGAAAAGTACATAAGGCCCTTTCTTGTTTTCAAGAGATCTGAGATAGAGGACTACGCTCAAAAACAGAAGATCCCGTTCGTCGTGGATGAAACGAACTACGACATCAAATACACCAGAAACTTCATAAGACACAGGGTTGTTCCTCTTCTCAAGAAACTAAACCCGAACGTAGAAGATGCTGTTTACAGACTGGTTTCGATCAGTTTCATGTTGAGAGAATTCGTTGAGGAGACTGTTCAGAACTTCGTGAAAGAAAAAGTTCATTTTTACAAGGATTTTGCCGTCTTCGAAGAGCCGAAGAACCAGTTCCTGTTTCTTGAAGTCACAAGATGGGTGCTGAAAACCCTCTATGGAAGAACACCGGATTACGAAAAGTTAATAGAATCGTTGAAATCAAGAAGGGTTGAGCTCTGGAAAGATGTGTTTGTGGAAAGATCGTTTGGATACGGGGCGGTGGGGAAAACTCTGTTCAAAAAGAAGTACAGGTTGGAGGTGAAAGATGGCATTTTCGACATCGAAGGGTTTAAAATAAAGGTGAACCTCCACGGAATTGAACGTGCGTTCTGGCTCAGAAATAGAAGAAAAGGTGATAGAATTATAATCAACGGCTCGGAAGAAAAACTGAAGGACATTTTCATTGAAAAGAAAGTGCCAGTGTTTTACCGGGACAGAGTGCCCCTGCTCGTTGACGAACAGGGCAGGGTTCTCTGGGTACCGGGGATCGCATTTTCAGACGAGTTTCCACCGGAAGTGAACGTGGAACTTTTAGAATTTCCGATCGGTTACGTGAAAGGAGGTACGAGTTTTGAACAGGTCTAGTATCTGGAATCTATTGTTTACGATTCTCATAATAGTCTCTCTGTTCTGGCTCGCAAGATTTTTCTACATCGAAAGTTCTCCCGTTTCCAAGCTGAGTTACACGAGTTTTGTTCAGATGGTGGAGGACGATAGAGGACTGGTATCCGAAGTGGTCATCAGGGACGATGGAGTGTTGAGGGTTTACACCAAAGACGGAAGGGTTTACGAAGTTGACGCTCCATGGGTGGTGAACGACTCACAGTTCATCGAAAAACTCGTCTCGAAAGGAGTAAAAGTTTCCGGTGAAAGAAGTGGCAGCAGTTCCTTCTGGATAAACGTCCTGGGAACTCTCATACCGACGATTCTCTTCATAGTCGTCTGGCTCTTCATAATGAGGAGTCTTTCTGGTAGAAACAGTCAGGCTTTCACCTTCACAAAGAGCAGGGCAACCATGTACAAACCTTCTGGAAGCAAGAGAGTCACCTTCAAGGATGTGGGTGGAGCAGACGAGGCGATAGAAGAATTAAAAGAAGTCGTGGAATTTCTGAAAGACCCATCGAAGTTCAACAGAATCGGAGCCAGAATGCCGAAAGGAATTCTACTCGTTGGACCACCGGGTACCGGAAAAACTCTCCTTGCCAGGGCCGTTGCCGGTGAAGCGAACGTTCCATTTTTCCACATCAGTGGATCCGACTTTGTAGAACTCTTCGTCGGAGTTGGAGCGGCAAGAGTGAGGGATCTTTTTGCACAGGCGAAAGCCCACGCTCCCTGTATCGTCTTCATCGATGAGATAGATGCGGTGGGAAGACACAGAGGAGCGGGTCTTGGTGGGGGACACGATGAAAGGGAGCAAACGCTGAACCAACTCCTCGTGGAGATGGACGGTTTTGACTCGAAAGAAGGAATCATAGTCATGGCCGCCACGAACAGACCGGACATCCTTGACCCGGCCCTCCTGAGACCTGGAAGGTTCGACAAAAAGATCGTGGTGGATCCACCTGATATGCTTGGAAGAAAAAAGATACTGGAAATACACACAAGGAACAAACCCCTCGCTGAGGATGTCGATTTGGAGATCCTCGCAAAGAGAACCCCTGGTTTTGTGGGCGCCGATCTGGAAAACCTTGTCAACGAAGCAGCGCTTCTTGCGGCAAGAGATGGAAGAGAAAAGATCACGATGAAAGATTTCGAAGAGGCGATAGACAGGGTGATAGCCGGTCCTGCTAGAAAATCCCGTCTCATTAGTCCAAAAGAAAAGCGCATCATCGCATACCATGAGGCAGGGCACGCAGTTGTCTCAACCGTTGTTCCCAACGGAGAACTCGTTCACAGAATCTCGATAATTCCAAGAGGTTACAAAGCACTCGGATACACTCTTCATCTTCCAGAGGAAGACAAGTATCTTGTTACGAAAAATGAACTCCTCGACAAGCTCACCGCCTTGCTCGGGGGAAGGGCAGCGGAAGAAGTGGTCTTCGGAGATGTGACGAGTGGAGCAGCCAACGATATAGAGAGGGCAACCGAGATCGCCAGAAACATGGTGTGCCAGCTTGGTATGAGTGAAGAACTCGGTCCCCTTGCCTGGGGCAAGGAAGAGCAGGAGGTCTTCCTTGGAAAGGAGATCACACGTCTGAGAAACTACAGTGAAGAAGTGGCGAGCAAAATCGATGAGGAAGTGAAAAAGATCGTGACGAACTGCTACGAGCGTGCAAAAGAGATCATAAGAAAGTACAGAAAACAACTTGACAACATTGTGGAAATTCTTCTGGAAAAAGAGACCATTGAGGGAGAAGAGCTCAGGAAGATCCTCTCTGAGGAGTTTGAAAAGGTGGTGGAATGATGGAATTTGACTTTCTTGAGGGAAAGAGGCTAACGGAAGACGTGGCGCTCGATGAAACGATGGCATGGAATGAGGACGTGATGATGCTCGATCTTCATCTTGTCTCCACATCTGCTCTCATGGGAGTTGTACACAGGGTGTCCTACGACCTTTTGAGCAGATACCTTCCCGACGACTACACGGCTGTTGTCGTGGAAAGCTGTGTAAGGCATGTGAAAGCCATTCCCACAGGAACAAGAGTAGCTGTTGGTGTGAGGGTGATCGGAGTCACAGGAAACCGGGTGAAGTTCAGGGGAATCGTGATGAGTGGCGATGAAAAAATTCTGGAGGCAGAATTTGTAAGAGCTATCGTTTCCAGGAATTACTTGCGGAGGGTAGCGCTTGAGAAAACCGAGAAGACCCCAGGATTTTTTGGAATATGAAAAGGTCCTGGGCTTCAAAAGCAAAGAAAGACAGGTTGAAAATCTGAAACTCGAGGGCGACGTTCGTGTCGCCCTCATTGTTCCCAACGATTACATCGTTGCAAGTTCTGGACTTGCCTTCTATTACGTTCAAAAACTTCTCAACCAGCATCCTCGTATCAGATGTGAAAGGTTCTTCTACGACGAATCCTTTTCAAAATACTATTCTCTTGAGACACAGACTCCCCTTGATGAGTTTCCCATCTGGCTTTTCTCTGTGAGCTTTGAGAACGATCTTTTGAACCTCCTCGATCTTCTCAAAAAAAAGGGAATCCCTCTTCTCTGGAAAGACAGAGAAGAGCATCATCCCCTTGTTGTGGCAGGTGGTGCTGTGACCTATCTGAACACCGAGTTTCTTCTTCCCGTTGCTGATGCGGTCTACTACGGTGAGCTGGAAAAACACCTTGAAGAGTTCTCAGAAGCTCTCACCGGAGAGAAAAAAGAAGACATTCTGAAAGCACTCGCCGAGATTCCTTCGATGAACGTTCCTTCTCTGGGAAAGAAACACTCGGAGATAGCAACCGGTGTGATCGTAGATGAGTTTCTTCCCCATGCACACATCGTTTCGGATGCTGGTGTCTTTCTCGGAAAACTCCTGGTGGAGCTGGGAAGAGGCTGTATAAGAAGGTGTGCCTTCTGCATATTTGGAAAGAATTTAAAGCCCGCCCGGTTTGTGAGACCGGACAGGTTTGAGAGTCTTGTGGAGGAAATACCCTGGAAGGAATACGGGCTCATAAGTGCCACCATAACCGATTATCCATGGCTCAACGAACTCCTCGACGTTGTTGAAAGGCATCAGTTGAAGATCTCGGTCTCCTCCCTGAGACTCGACCGCCTTTCTGAAAGACTTCTGAAGGTACTGAAAGAATCGGGGCAGAGATCCTTCACAATAGCCCCGGAGGCCGGCTCTCAGAAGATCAGAGACATACTGAAGAAGGACATAACGGATGAACAGATCGAAATCGCCCTGAAAATGGCAAGAAACGTCGGTTTTGATAGAATAAAGATGTACTTCATATACGGTCTTGAAGAGGAAACAGAAGAAGACCTCAGGGCTTTCAGAAAGATAGGAGAGCTCGCACTCCAGATGGGCTACAGGGAGGTCCATATGAGCTTCAACCCTCTCATTCCAAAACCGGGAACGGACTTTGAAGAAAGAAGAATGGAGCCCGTGGATGTTCTGAGAGAAAAAGAAAAGTTTCTGAAAGAATATCTCAAAGGTTTCAGGGTTGACTTTGAGAGCATCAGAGAATCTGTGATACAGTACACGATAGCACGTGCTTCCAGAGAAGAGATAGTCGAGTGGGTGAAGTCGTTCGAAAACAAGAAGCGTTTCAGAAAGATGATCTTCAACGAAGGGAGGAAAAGGCTGTGTTGAAGGAAAAACTTGTGAGCAGAACGGCAGTGGTAGGTGTCATCGGTCTTGGATACGTGGGACTTCCTCTGGCCGTGGAGAAAGCAAAAGCAGGATACAGAGTGATCGGCTTCGATATCCAGAAAAAGAGGGTCGATATGGTGAACGCGGGAATAAACTACATAGGGGACGTGGTGGATGAAGAGCTAAAGGATCTTGTGGAAAAGGGGATGATCAGGGCCACCACAGATTTTTCTGAACTGAAAAACTGCGACGTTGCAACGATCTGTGTCCCGACCCCACTGGGAAAATACAAAGAGCCCGATCTGACCTACGTGATAAACACCGCCAAAGAGATAGCAAAGTACCTCCACAGGGAAATGCTCGTTGTCCTTGAGAGCACGACCTACCCCGGTACCACAGAGGAGGTCGTTCTTCCCATACTGGAGTCCACTGGTTTGAAAGTAGGAGAAGATTTCTACCTTGCGTTCAGTCCAGAGAGGGTGGACCCTGGAAACAGAATCTACAAGACGAAGAACACACCGAAGGTGGTGGGTGGAGTCACAGAAAAGTGCACTGAACTTGCGAAGATCCTCTACGAGAACGTGCTCGAAGCACCGGTGCACACCGTCTCCTCCCCAAGAGCAGCGGAGATGTCAAAAGTACTCGAAAACACTTTCAGACTCGTGAACATCTCACTCATAAACGAGGTGGCGATCCTTGCAAGAAGGATGGGAATCAACATATGGGAAGTGATAGACGCTGCCGCTACGAAGCCCTTTGGTTTCATGCCCTTCTATCCCGGTCCTGGAGCGGGTGGCCACTGCATACCGATAGATCCATTCTACCTCGCTTACAAGGCAAAAGAGTACGACGTGAGACTCGATCTTGTGGAGATGGCAGGGGAGATAAACGATTTCATGCCCGAGTACGTTGTGATGAGGGTCCAGGACATACTCAACGAGAGAAAAAAACCTCTGAACGGCTCGAAGGTCCTTCTCCTCGGGGTTGCCTACAAGGGCGATATAGACGACGTGAGGGAGTCACCTGCCCTCAAGGTATGGGATCATCTCGAAAAGAAAAAAGCGATCGTCGAGTTCTTCGACCCCTACGTTCCTGAGGTGAAGAGAGGAGAGAAAATCCACAGAAGGGTCGAACTCACAGAAGAGTACCTGAAGAGCGTGGACATCGTCGTGATAACAACTGCTCACAAAAACGGAGTGGATTACAACTTCGTTGTAAAGCACGCACCCGTTGTCTTCGACACCAAGAACATCACAAAGGATGTGAAGGAAAACAGAGAAAAGATCATCCTGCTCTGAACCTTCTGATCGCCTCATCGATCTCCGGGATCTGTCTGATCAGGAAAACATAAGAGAGAACCACAAGTGAAACGGTGAGAATGGCAATGGCTTTCCAGAGGGCCCTTCTCTTCCACGAGAAGGGCTTCATTGTGTATCCAAGGAGCATCCCAGACAGAAATCCTCCAAGGTGCGCCGCGTTGTTGATGTTCGTTCCGGGAAGAAACCCGTACACCACGTTTATCAGAATGATGGGAAGAAGAGAAACACCGGTCACCGGCTTCATGAAAAAGGGTGTGTCCTTTCTGAAGCCTGCCGCAAAGAGCACTCCTATGAGGCCAAAGATCGCACCACTTGCACCAACAGAGATCGTGTCGTGGTAGAAAATGTGCGTTGCGATGTTTCCAACCACTCCCGTGAAAAAGTAACTGAACAGGAACTTCTCCGAACCGTATATGTCCTCCACGATCAGCCCGAAGTAGTATAGGGCATAGGAGTTGAAGAGAATGTGGAGGATTCCTCCGTGGACAAAGAGGGCCGTGATCAACCTGAACCAGTCTCCCGCATCGACTCTGGGACCGTACTGGGCACCGTATCTGAGAAGAAGAAGCATCTGAAGAATGGGCTCTCTTGTGGAGAAAACCCCGGAAAGCGCCATCAACACGAATATGAACGCGTTGAACAGAAGAATGAAATAAACAGCCCTTTTTCTCATCACAGCTTTACTCCCTTCATTTCCTCTGTGGAAAAATCGAACGGATACTTCACCGGTCTTCCCTCCAGGAAGGACTTGTATATCCCGAGCACTATCTCCACAGCCTTCTTTCCATCTTCTCCTGAGATGTAGGGTTTTCTGTCTTTGAGGACCGCTTCGTAGAAGTCTCTGTACACGTACTTGTGACTGTCTCCATACACCGTGTCCGGATCTGGCAGGTTCATGAACGGATGGGACTCTTCTTTTTCGAACCTCCAGGTGAGGATCCTGTTGACCGCAAGCCCTCCAACGACGACGGTTCCTTTTTCTCCAAAGATGGCGAGTGTTTCCTCGAGATTTCTCGGGAACACGTTACTTGTTGCTTCTATCAGACCCGTTTTTCCTCCTTTGAACTTCACAATGGCAAACCCGGTGTCTTCAGCCTCTATGTAAGGGTGGTTCGTGTTCGCTATGTGGCCGTATATCTCCTCGATCTCTCCACCGAGAAACCACTGAAGGAGGTCTATGGCGTGGGTGGACTGGTTCATCAGCACTCCTCCATCCATCTCCCAGGTACCCCTCCATTTTGCCTGCCTGTAGTACGCTTCGTTTCTGTTCCACCTCACCGCCACGGACGCATAGAACACCCTTCCGAAAGCCCCAGAATCCAGCTTTTTTCTGACCTCCTGCACAGGCGGATTGAACCGGTTCTGAAAGAACACACCGAGTTTCAGGTTCTTTCTCTTCGAAAGTTCCACCATCTCGTTCATGTGCCGTGTAGAGAGTGCCATGGGTTTTTCCACAAGAACGTGCTTTCCGCTCTCCAGTGCCTCCATCGTCATTTGATAGTGCTTTCCGCTCTCTGTTGCGATGGATACAACATCTATGTCGTCTCTTCTGAGAATTTCCCTGTAATCCTTCACAGTCTCAGGTCTTTTAAGACCCGCTTTCTCAAACTGATCGGCGGCCACGTTCATCCTCTCTTCCACCAGATCGCATACGGCCACCGTATCGAAAAGATCCCTCGTTTCAATCAGAGCAGGAACGTGCTTTTTCTGGCCGATCCTTCCGCATCCTATCAGTGCTACTCTCAGTTTCATGTTCTGCCTCCCTTTCGAAGATGGAAAGTCCCAGAACAACGAGCACAACTCCTCCGATCAAAAGAGCAGACGGAAACCTCATCTTCACAGTGTGTTCAACCACGGCCGTTACAACTGGTATGTAGTATATCATGTTCGTTGTTCTCCTGCTTCCAAGTTTCTCGATCGCCCTGTTCCAGAGAAAGTATGCAAGGCCAGAACACAAAATCCCAAGATAGATCAGAGACACGATTACAGAGGCATTCATGTCCAGCACCTGATGGAACTTTCCAGCAGAAAAGGGAAGAAAAAGAACCATTCCCCAGAACATGATACCGGCGTTCTCTTTGAAAGAAAGACTTCCCAGTCTTTCCACATGGTGTGTGTAGAAGACCCACGACAGGGCCGCCCCGAAGGCGAGAAGGTCTCCAATCGGATTGAGTTTGAGAACGAACCGTCCGTTCAGTATGACGAGGACAACTCCCAGAAAAGAAAGCAGCACGCCAAGGTACATGCCCGCCGTGGTTTTCTTCTTCTGGACGATGTGTGAGAAGAGAAGAAAGAAGATGGGAGCAGATGAGACGATGATCGCAGCGTTGGTAGGTTCTGTGAACATGAGAGCAGAGTTCTCAAAGGCAAAGTAACCAAAAACGCCCCAGAAACCCGCCATGAAGATATCTCTGTTGAAGATCTTCGGCCTTCCCGATACCAGGCTCAGAAAGAGGAAAGAAAGCAGAAATCTCAAAAAGCCTGCAAGGAAAGGATTCAGAACCTGTACAACCACCTTTGTTGCAAGAAAAGAAACACCCCAGAGCACTATCACAAGCCACGCAAAAAACCTCTCCAAGGGATCATCTCTCCCTTCTCAGGATATCTCCGATCCTTGGAACAAAATCCTTCTTTCTGGACATGACACCCTTCAAAAGGAAGAGACCGTCTTTCTTTTCTGCACCATCGAAGGCTTTCTCCAGTATCCTCTGATCTCCCTCCACCATCACAAGGCTCGCCTCTTCTATCGGATTGGTGAAGAGAACAAAACAGTGCGTCACACCGAGCTCTCCTTTGAGGCTCTTCAGGGCAGTAGCGAACTTTTCTTTTTCTTTCAAAAGGACGGAGAAATCTGACGTCATGATCTGAGAGACCGCAAAAGAATCCTCACCCATCTCGTACACCTTCACGTCCCTCTTCAGCAGATCGAGGGGATCGACGTTTTCCGGGATCTTCATTCCTTCCTTCAGCACCTTTTTTGCGAACTTTTCCAGATCGAGCTTTGTGATCCTGGCAAGGAAACCTGCCATCGCTCTGTCTTTCTCTGTCGTCGTGGAAAGCTTGAAGAAGAGGGTGTCGGATACGATCCCGGCAAGAAGAACCCCGGCGATTTCTCTTTCCATCTTCACACCGTCTCTCAGGAAAAACTCCGTGACGATCGTGGAGGTGCTGCCCACGGGTTCGTTGTAGAAAAAGACGGGGTTCAGGGTACTCAAACCACCGAGCCTGTGATGGTCGATGATCTCAAGGATCTCCGCCTTTTCCACGCCCTCCGGCGCCTGTGTGATCTCGTTGTGGTCCACCAGGATGACCTTTTTTCTCACATCCTTCATCAGGTCTGTTCTCGTTATCACACCAAGAAGTTTTCCTTTTTCGTCCTCCACGAACGCTGCCCTCAGTTTGGAGGTGAACACGATGTTTTTCACGTCTTCGAGCGTGTCTCTTTTGGTCACCGTTGGAAATTTTTTGCTCATCACCAGTGTCACAGGAAGAGCCAGGTTTATGAGCTTTGCCGCACCGAAAGCGTCGAACTTCACTCTCAGGACGGCGGCACCTTTCTCCTTTGCGATCTCAAGTACCCTGCTGGAAACGGGCGCGTTGTTCACGATTATCATGAGTTTTGCTCCCTTTTCTAAAAGCGCTATCTGGGATGGTTCGTTGTCTCCAACAATGACCACGTCACCTATTTCGATCTTTCCAAGGAGCACGTGGAGCGCGTCAACGGCGATGTGGACCTTTCCGGAGATGGTTTTTTCTTTCAGGTGATCGCACACGACTTCTGCTTTCAACACTCTGACGAGTTGTTCAAGAGGAACGGGATGTATGACTAGTGGTTCTATCTTCAACCTTCTCACATAAACCCGGGCAAGGTTGCTCTCTGTGACCACTCCTACCATCTTTCCTCTGGACACTACGGGAACGTTCTTTATTCCCTTTCCTTCCATCAGCATGGCGACATCGTAAACCGGTGTGTCAGGGGAGACGAAGATCGGATCTTTCAACTCGAGGTCTTCAACGGTGGGCTCCAGCGTTTCAAGAAAGATTGGTGGCCTCACCTTGAAATAATCGAGGACAAACAGTGCTTCGTTCGTCAGCTCCCCGCACCGTGCTGGGATGAATTGTTTTTTCTTTTCCACTTCAGCCTTGTAATGGGCGTACCCTATTGCAGAGCACACACTGTCCGTGTCTGGATTTCTGTGTCCCACCACGTACACTCTTTCCAACGTCTTCACCTCCGTACTAGAAATTCTATCAGATGGTATAATCCTTAACAGCAAGAGATTGTTGAGAGGGGGAAGAAGGTGTTAAGAAAAGACATAGGAATCGACCTTGGAACGGCGAATACGCTCGTTTTTCTCAAGGGAAAGGGTATCGTTGTGAACGAACCCTCCGTGATCGCGATAGATTCCTCTACAGGCGAAATACTGAAAGTTGGTCTCGAAGCGAAAAACATGCTGGGGAAAACCCCGGCCACTATAAAGGCCATAAGACCCATGAAGGATGGAGTAATAGCCGACTACACCGTGGCTCTTGTGATGCTGAAGTACTTCATAAACAAGGCAAAAAACGGCTTTAATTTCCTCAAACCACGTGTTGTTATAGGTGTTCCCATAGGCATCACCGATGTGGAAAGAAGGGCCATACTGGATGCAGGACTCGAAGCCGGAGCGAGCAAGGTCTTTCTGATAGAAGAGCCCATGGCGGCAGCGATAGGTTCCAATCTCAACGTTGAAGAGCCCTCTGGAAACATGGTGGTGGATATCGGTGGTGGTACAACAGAGGTCGCCGTGATCTCCCTTGGCAGCATCGTCACCTGGGAGTCAGTGCGTATAGCAGGAGACGAGATGGATGAGGCCATCATGCAGTACGTGAGGGAAACGTACCGGGTGGCGATCGGTGAAAGAACAGCAGAGAGAGTGAAGATCGAAATAGGAAACGTTTTCCCGTCCAAAGAGAACGACGAACTCGAAACGACCGTTTCCGGAATAGATCTGTCCACAGGCCTTCCAAGAAAACTCACCCTGAAGGGTGGAGAGGTGAGAGAGGCCCTCAGAAGTGTCGTGGTCACAATTGTGGAGAGTGTGAGGACAACTCTGGAAAAGACACCTCCCGAACTCGTCTCTGACATCATAGAGCGGGGAATCTTCCTCACCGGTGGAGGTTCCCTTCTGAGGGGTCTGGACACGCTTCTTCAGAAAGAAACTGGTATCAGCGTGATCAGAGCAGAAGAGCCCCTCACAGCTGTTGCGAAAGGAGCGGGAATGGTCCTCGAGAAGGTGAACATCCTGAAGAAACTCCAGGGTGCTGGATGATGAAAAAAGCGATTGTTTTTCTTCTGTTTTTGACCGTCTTCTTTCTGAACGAAACGTTCGACGTCTCTGACAAACTTCATCCTTTTTTCTACAGAGTGTCGTTTCCCTTCCTGAAACTGAGGGCGTCGATCGAAGACGTCATTTTGAAACTGAAAAACAAAATCTACCCCGGAGACATCTACGTGGGATCGAAAAGTGTTGGGGGCCTTTTTTTTGTTACAGGAAGGGGTGATGGATACTTCTACATTCTCGGAGAGGTGCAGGAAGGCTCTCTCGTACTCGATCCCTTCGAGAGGAGATTCCTTGGAATCGTTGTGGAAAAGGGGCCTCTTTCGAAAGTGGAAACCGTGTTTTCCGAGGACTTCGTTGAGAGGGTTCGGATAGAGAATGCATCTTCTTCCGTTGTGGGGGTGTTGAAGGGAGGGGCCGTTCCAAGGGTTTCCATACTCGAAGACGTGGACGTGACGGGATGGAAGGTGTTCCTGGAAGATGAAAAGTGGAACGTGGCTTTGAAGGACTTTCTTTTCGTCGGAACTGTGGCAGGTTACGACGGGGGGTACTTTCTTCTGAATGCAGAAAAAGACCTTCCCGACAGAGTGGCCGTGGTAGGGGTGGTAGAATGATCTACGCTCTTGCCGTCCTGAGTGTTCTCTGGGATTTTGTCTTCAAAGACGTTCTGATGTTTTTCCCTGCCTTTCTTGGACTTGCTCTCTACAGAAGGAAAAACACCCTCTTTTTTCTTGTTCTCTTGATCAGGTTCCTTGCCATGCCCAGCTACTGGTACGTGATCATCCTCCTTTCGTTTCTTGTTCTTGACGCACTCAGGGGTCATTTCTCATCGATGATCCTGCCCGCTTCTGTTTTGATCGTGATGGGATGTATCCCTTCTGACTCTGTTTCTCTTGTTCTGTCTGCTCTTTCCGGGATATTCCTTCTGTTGTGGGTGAGGCGGCGGTGAAGAACAGATTGATATTGCTTTTCATGGCACTTTCGTTCGTTCTGATCATCATCAAGGCTTTTCAGGTTCAGATCCTCGAGCACGAGGAACACAGAAAGTATCTGGAACTTCTTCAGACGAGGATTGTGAAGGTGCCTGCTCCCAGAGGAAAGATCCTCACCAGTGATGGAAAGGTCCTTGCCAGAGACGAGGAGGTGTACGTTCTCGATCCGTGGTTGAACAACATCGATGAACTGAAAAAAACAGGTCTTCTCACATCAGAGGAGGTCCTTCGTCTCATAAGGGGTGAAAAGGTCGTTCTCGATAAGGCACGTGCGGACGTTCTTTCAAAAAAGGGAGTGCGCATCAGTCTGGACTACAGAAGAAGATACACCCTCACTGCATCTCACGTTGTGGGGTACGTGAACGTGGACAGAAAGGGTATGTACGGTGTTGAACGTGTTTACGATGAGTTTCTGACGGGAATCGAAGGAGCAAAGATGGTGTTCGTGGAACCCTCCGGGAGGGTCACCTCAGAAGTGATGAAAAGCCCTCCAAAGCCAGGAGAGGACATAACGCTCACCATCGACTCCAGGATACAGAAAGTCGCGGAAAAATCCCTGGAAGAAGCTGGAAAACCAGGTGCCGTGATTCTCTCCAGAGTGAAGACAGGAGAAATTCTCGCTCTGGCTTCTTTCCCGGAGTACAATCCCCAAGACTTCTATGAAGGGTTCACAAGGAGGGAATGGGAAAGACTACTGAGAGATTCTCCCTCTCCTCTCATCAACAGGGCGATCTCTTCTGTCTACAATCCTGGCTCTGCCATCAAAGTCCTCTGGGCTCTGGCTGCTCTTTTGAACGGGATCGATCCGAACGAAAAGATCGACTGCCACGGAGTGTTCAACTACAGGAACAGTAAAGGAGAGGTTGTTGCAAGGTACAGGGACTGGAAAGAAGAAGGGCACGGCCCAACAGATCTCAGAAAGGCGATCAGGGTCTCCTGCAACATCTACTTCTATCAACTCGGATTGAAACTCGGTGTTGAAAAGATGACGGAGACCGCAAGAAAGTTTGGAATTTTCGAAAAAACAGGGATAGACCTTCCCGGAGAAAAGGAAGGCCTTCTTCCAACGCCTGGGTGGAAGATTGAAAAGGTCGGAGAACCATGGTATCCCGGTGACACCATCTTGATGTCCATCGGCCAGGGATACCTCGAGGTCACCCCCGTAGAACTTTTGAAACTCGTCTCACTTGTGGCAAACGAAGGTGTGTTCTACAGGCCACACGTGGTCAAAAAGATCGGCTCAGAAGAGGTGAAACCAGAGATCGAAACACAGATTCAGATCGACGAGAAAATCTGGACTTTCCTCAAAGATGCCATGGTCGATGTGACATCCTTCAGGGGAAACGAAGAGGAAGACCCCGGAACCGCGTACCACGTGTTCAGGGGTTTTCCCTACAGGGTGGCTGGGAAAACGGGGACGGCAGAGACTTCAAACGGTGATCCACACTCGTGGTTTGTGGGCTTTGCCCCTGCCGAGGATCCCGAGGTTGCGATCGTTGTGATGGTGGAACATGGAGGTTACGGTTCTGGTGCAGCCGCCCAGATTGCAAAAGAGGTCCTTTCAGAATACTTCAAACTGAGAGAAAGTGTCCGAGAAACTCACGCGTCCTCTCACTCTCAGGATTAGAAAAGATCTTCTCCGGTGGTCCACTCTCAACGATCCTTCCTTCATCCATGAAGATCACTCTGTCGGAAACGTCCCGTGCGAACCTCATCTCGTGTGTCACGATCAGCATGGTCATGCCCGTCTGCGCAAGATCCTTTATGACGTCGAGAACTTCTTTCACAAGTTCCGGATCTAAAGCGGAAGTGGGTTCGTCGAAGAGCATGAGTTCAGGATCCATCATGAGAGATCTTGCTATCGCCACCCTCTGCTGCTGGCCTCCGGAGAGGTTTCCCGGCTTTTCATTTATCTTGTCGATGAGACCAACCCTCTCAAGCAGTTTTCTTGCCTTCTCTATGGCCTCTTCCTTTGGCATGTTCTTCACCTTCACCGGTGCCAGTATGAGGTTTTCCAGAACGGAAAGGTGGGGAAAGAGGTTGAACTGCTGGAAGACCATTCCGATGGAACTTCTTATCCGGTTTATGTTCCTGTGGGTTATGAGTTCTCCCTTGAAATAGATCTTCCCCTTCTGGTACTCCTCGAGCAGATTTATGCAGCGAAGAAGTGTACTCTTTCCGCTTCCGCTCGGTCCTATTATCGATATCACTTCGCCTTTTTTCACTTCAAGGTCAATTCCCCTGAGCACGTGGAGTTTTCCAAAAAACTTGTGGAGTCCTTCGATCTTCAAAACGGTCTCTTTCATATCTTCAACCTGCCTTCCACCAATTTCACCAGTCTGGAGACGGAAAAGGTGATGGCAAAGTAGATCAGCGCCACTCCACCGTATATGGGAAAACTCATGAAGGTTCTGCTGACGATGTACTGGGCGCTCCTCATGAGTTCGACCGTTCCTATCACCATCGCAAGAGAGCTGTCTTTTGCGAGGGCGATGAACTCGTTTCCAAGTGCGGGAAGAATGTGCCTGAACGCCTGTGGAAGTATCACGTGAACCATCGCCTGAAAGTGTGACATTCCAAGGGATCTTGCCGCCTCGTACTGTCCCTTCGGTACGGACTGTATTCCTGCCCTCACGATCTCGGCAACGTACGCTCCACTGTTTATGCCCAGTGCAACAACGGCAGCCGTGAACCTGTCGAACTCAAGGCCAAGTTCGGGAAGCCCAAAGTACACCAGAAAGAGCTGGACCATCAACGGGGTTCCCCTGATGAACTCCACGTAGACGGAAGATGGGTACCTTATAATTCGGTACTTCGAGAGCCTTCCCATACCGACGAAGATTCCTATGGCAAGTCCTATAAGAACCGCAAGTGAAGTAAGTTGAAGGGTGCGCAGGGCACCCTTCAGAAGAAGAGGCAGATTGTCAACGATCACTTCCAACCATTCTGGCATCCTTCACTCCTCCATCACTCTGAGAACCATTTCTCTATGAGCACGTCGTAGGGGCTCTTTTTCAACTCTCTCAGAACACCGTTGATGAACTCAAGAAGATCCGTGTCCTCTTTCCTCACGGCGATACCGTACTGTTCACTGGAGAGAACATCACTTGAGATGACAAGGTCAGGGTTCTTTGAAACAAAGGCCCTTGCGGTAGCAGAATCCAGCACCACGGCATCCGCCCTTCCTCTCTTCAGCTCCAGAAAAGCATCGGTAAACTTGTCGAACCTGACAACGTTGATTCCATCGTATTTCGAAACCTCTATGTCTCCTGTGGTTCCTATCTGAACCGCCACGGTCTTTCCCACAAGGTCCTCGTAAGTCTTCGGCCGAAAGTCGCTGTCCTTTCTCACCACGATGACCTGTCCCGCATCGAAGTACGGATCGGAGAAGGCCACAACTTTTTTTCTCTCTTCTGTGATCGTCATACCGGAGATGATCATATCGATCTTCTTTGTCAGAAGACTTGGAATGAGCCCGTCGAAGGTCATGTCGACTATCTTGAGTTCCACACCAAGCCTTCTTGCTATTTCCTTTGCAAGATCTACATCGAATCCCACGATGTTTCCGTTCTCATCGACGAACTCAAAAGGTGGAAAGTCCGCAGAGAGTCCAACAAGAAGGTACCCTCTGCTTTTGATCTCCTCGATGGCTCCTGAAAAAGCCACCATTGAAATTGCAAGAACCAGTACTGCGATCAGCCTTCTCATTCTATCACCCCTGAGTTATTATACCATCTTTTTGCATATCAATGCTTTATGAAGAGAAGCCACAGCGCAAAGGCAAGCGCAAGAATCCACGTGAACCAGTGCACTTCTTTTGATTTTCCGGAAAAGAGTTTCACCAGAGCGTAGGAGATGACTCCGAGTGCAATACCGTTTGCTATGGAGTACGTGAGAGGCATCGCTATGACCGTGATGAACGCAGGCAGTGCCTCTGTTATGTCATCCCATCTGACTTTTCCGAGGTTTCCTATCATGAGGGCTCCGACGAAGATCAGAGCGGGGGCTGTGGCGTATCCGGGAACCGTCTGGGCAAGGGGTGCAAAGAAGAGCATGGCGAGCATACACAGTGCCACAACGAGAGCAGTGAGTCCCGTCCTTCCACCCTCTGCTATTCCTGCACCGCTCTCTATGTAGGTCGTCACCGTCGATGTACCGAAGAGGGCACCAACCGAGGTTCCTATGGCGTCCGAAAGAAACGCCCTGTTTGCTCGTGGAAGCTCCCCGTTCTTCATGAAGCCGGCACTCTGGGCAAGCCCCGTGATGGTGCCGAGCGTGTCGAAGAAGTCAACGAAGAAGAACGTGAGGACCACGATCCAGAAATCAAGACTCAGAAACCCAGAAAAGTCGAGTTTCATGAACGTGGGGGAAATGTCCGGAATGGGTCCAACGATCCCCTGGTACTTCGTAACACCTATTCCCGGAATGGCACCCACGAGTGTTGCAACGAGGATCCCGATCATCACAGCACCCGGAATCTTCCTGTGGTAAAGCGCCACGATCACAAGAAGCCCCACAACAGTCACGAGAACCCCGGGATTTGTGAGATCGCCTAAGGCAACGGAGGTTGCAGGATTCGACACGACGATCCCTGCGCTCCTCAATCCTATGAACGCTATGAAAAACCCGATTCCAGCAGAGATTGCGATCTTTATGGATTCAGGGATGATGCCGGCCACGAACTTTCTGAATCCAACGAGCGTCAGACCGATGAAGATAAGACCTTCAACGAAAACTGCCGCAAGTGCCACCCTCCAGTCGATCCCCATTCCAAGACATACTGTGTAGGTGAAGTACGCGTTCAGTCCCATACCGGGAGCGAGTGCGAAGGGATAGTTGGCAAAGAACGCCATCACGAGTGTTGCCGTGGCAGATCCCAGGATCGTTGCGACCATGAAGGCTCCGAAGAACTGCTGATACAGAGGACTTCCCGCGTCCACTCCAACCGCCTGAACGAGGATGGAGGGGTTCACGAAGACGATGTAGGCCATGGTGAGGAAAGTGGCGATGCCCGCAAAGATCTCCGTTTTCACGTTCGTTCCATGCTCTTTCAGATGGAACACACACCTCACCTCCGGTATAAAAAATTTAAAGGGATCGGAAGATCCCAGGCTTTGTTTTGATTCTCTCATGTTTTCTTTAAGAGCACTTTAAACAAAAGAAAAGCGGGAGGAACACCCTCCCGCTCATTCGCCGTACTCTTCCTTCAGATACTCTTTTATCTTCTGATCCGCCGTCTTTATCGCCGTTTCCATATCGACTTTTCCGTTTATGAAATCGGAGAACATGTTTCCAACGACCGTTCTGATCTCGTACCAGACACCAATCTGCGGATCGAACACGGCGTTGTCTATCTGAGAAAGTGGTATCTCAAGCAGAGGATCGGACTTTGCCGCCTCTTTCCAGATGGAGGTCTCGAGGGCACTTCTTCTCACCGGAATGTAACCCGTGTTTATCGCCCAGTAGGCGGTCACTTCAGGAGAGATGAGGTACTTCATGAACTCCCAGGCTGCTCTTTTTTCTTCTTCACTTGCTGTGTTGAACATGATGATATCCGTTCCCGCGAAAGGCACCTTGTTCGTCACCCAGGTGGGAACGGGTGCCCAGCTCCACGTGAACTTACCCTTCGTGGACTGCTCAACGTAGGGTCTTCCCGCTATCGTGCTTATGTACATCATGATCTTCTGCTGTCCAAAGACCCCATCCAGGTATCCTCCCTGGTAGTAGGCGATACCATCGTCGACCATCTTCTTCACGAAAGCAAGAACTTCTCTTGTTTCCTGACTGTCGATGTTGGACACCCACTTCCCATCGACTTGTTTCAGAATGGATCCACCGCGCAGAGTGAGAAGAATCTGGAAGAAGTCAACGGTGGTTCTGAAGCCAAATCCGTACTGGTCGATCTTTCCGTCTCCGTCGAAATCTTCCGTCATGATACGTGCTGCCTCGTAGAGCTCATCGATCGTTTTGGGAACGTCCACACCGTACATCGCAAAGGCATCCGCGTTGTAGTAGAGTACATAGAGACTCTTGTTGAAAGGAACAGCGTATATGGTGTCACCCCACATACAGTTCTTCCTCAAAGGTTCGAAGATGTCTTCCCATTCTTCTTTCGTGAGGCCTATCTTTGGATCGTTCACGAACTCGTTCAGAGGCTGCACAACTCCGCTCTGTATGAGTTTTGCCGTCCAGTTGGAGTACGCCTGGGCGATGGTGGGAAGCTCTCCTGCCTGTGCGGCCGCAAGGAGCTTCTGGGAAAGGGCACCGTAGTTTCCAACGTAGACCGCTTCCACTTCGATGTCGGGATGGAGTTCGTTGAAGGTGTTAACTATCTCCTGAAGTGTCTTACCGTGACCACCACCCATGGCGTGCCAGAACGTGACCTTCACCTTCGAAAGAGCCAAAACACTCAAAACCACCATCAAAAGAACAAGAACTTTCTTCACAGAAATCCCTCCTTTCTTGAGCTTTCACCACAATGAATTATACCGCATAGGTTATAATTTGAGTGTGAAGAAACCACAGGGAAGTGAGGGCTGAAGATGAAGGTATCGAAAAAGCTCAAGGAGACGGTCCTTGCGTATCTTTTTCTGCTTCCTTCGCTTGCGGTCCTCGGTATGTTCGTCTTCTGGCCGGTTGGCTTTTCCTTCGTTCTGAGTTTCTTCAAGTGGGACTTCAGAAACATGAAAAATCCCTACTTCACAGGGCTCGACAACTACATCGAGATCTTTCGCTTCGACTATCCTCCGAAGTACTCATTCATATTCACCGTTTTGAACACCTTCTTCCACCTTGCCGTTGCGGCCGCCGTTGTTCTTCTGATCGTTCACCTTTTTAAGAAAAGAACGCTCTCTGGAATCCTCTCGAACGTGGCTGTTGTCATGATGTACGTTGCCTTGAACCTGTTCAACGTAGAAAATCCTCTGCTTTCCTTCCTTGTGGCGGCGATCTCCTGGTCGTGGCTGGTGTATGATTTCAGAAGACTGAACATGAAAAACACCTGGATCTGGTTCGTTCTGTTTCTTGTGGTTTTTGCCTTCGTGGAACTTCGTTCCTCTCTTCCCGGGATGGTGAACTTTCTGCTCGATGCAAAGGACAAGAACCTCTTCCTCAAGGCTCTCACGAACACGCTCTATTACGTGATACTCAGTGTTCCAACCCAGATCTTTCTGTCTCTTGTGATAGCCCTCCTTTTGAACAGCAACGTCAAATTCAGGGTCTTCTTCAGGACCGCCTACTTCATTCCCTTCGTCACGTCCGTCGTCGCCATATCCCTTGTCTGGAAGTGGATATTCAACGACGAGTTCGGTCTTTTGAACTACATCCTTTCACTGTTTCACATAGATCCAGTTTCCTGGCTGAAAGATGAAAGGTGGACGATCCCCACGATCGCCATAGTCTCTGTCTGGAAGACCGTGGGGTACGACGCGGTGATATTCCTTGCGGGCCTTCAGAACATAGACAGGTCCTACTACGAAGCGGCGGAGGTCGACGGTGCGAATTCCTTCCAGAAGTTCTTCTACATCACCTGGCCCCTTCTGTCTCCAACGACGTTCTTTCTGCTCATCGTCTCCCTCATAGGCGCCTTCAAGGTCTTTGCAGAAATTTACATTCTCTACGATGGACTTCCCGGCCCTTACAACAACAGTGGAATGACGCTCGTGTACTACGTGTTCGATCTGTTCTACAGACAGCAGAGGATGGGAATCGCCTCGGCGGCAGCGTACATCCTTTTCGCCATCATCCTCGTCTTCACCTTCATTCAGTACAGGGTTGGAAGAAGAGCGGTCGAGTACGTATCGTGAGGTGGTAGCGTGAAGAAACTGATCGTTTACCTCCTTCTCATATTCGGTGCTGTCATCATGCTTGGGCCCTTCGTCTGGATGGTGCTCACTTCCTTCAAGGCACCCTCTGAGGTACAGCAGTGGCCTCCGAAGTTCTACACGAAGAACTTCTCATTTTCCCGTGATGTGAAGGTGGTCCTGAAACCAGGTGTTCAGAAGGTGTCCAGGGGAGTCAGCTTGAGGGAGGCCTACGCACTGAAGGTGAAAGAGGAAAACCTTCTGACCATCACGGTGAACGACGACCCGTTCTACAGAGGAACGATGACGATCCCTCTGAAAGGAGCAAGGTACACAACGAAGGTGGACGAGGAAAGAGTCAGAGAAATCGCTTCGAAGGCTCCTTTTGAACTTTCCTGGAACACGCCGGAGGAGTTTTTCGAGCAGTTCTTCATTCACTACAGAAGCGGTGCGAGTCCATACTTTCAGAGGGCAACCTTGATAAACGAGATTTCGAGTATGATAGAGAGCTCGCTGAGAACGATCTCTCAACTTGAAAGGTTCACAGAACTGAGAATAAAAGACGACGCAGAAAGAGAGAGGTTCCGCCTGTTTCTTGAAGCCAAAAAGAAAGAACTCTCCACACTCCAGGAGAACGTAGAGAAGATGAAGGCAGGAAGCACACTCATTCTCTCCGACAACGAAATAAGGGATCTCTATGCAATACTGAAAGGTGTGAACCTCGAGTACTCTGGAGACAACCCTCTCGTTTCCGTGTACGAAAACAGAGTGGTCCTTCCCATCGAAGGGATAAAAGACAACATCTCCTACTACCTCGAGGTCAATGAGTTCTTCCAGAGCGCTCAGAACCTCACGGTCGAAAAGAACATCGTTGCAAGGGCGATGAGTGAAAAAGAAAGAGAAGCGCTCTTTTTGAAGAAGATAGAACGCTTCCCCGACAGAAAAATTGTTGAGAAACTCCTGAAAGAGTCGAAAGAAAACCTTCTGGAAAACTACGTGTCGTTGAAGGAAAAAGAGATCTCAGAAAAGTATCACATCGACCTTCTCACCATAGCCACGTTGAAACCCGTCATCTCTTCTCTGATCAGTCTAGCACAAGAAAATGGCATCGAAGAGGAAGACTTTTCCACGATGATGGAGAAACTGGACACCGTTCTCTTCGATAGTTCCACCTACAGGGTCCTGAAGTCAAAACTCTCCCAGATTGATCTGAGCGAAGATGTGCTCGGTGCGATTGCGCAGTACCTCAGAAGTGTTGCCGTTCTCAGAAAGGCCTACGAGGATGCCATGAGTTCCTGGAAGATCGTGGACGCTCCAGATTTCGTGAAGGAAGTCCGGGTGAAAAACGGTGAGGTCATAGAGATCCTCCTTGAGGGTGTTCCCGCTGTCTTTTTGAGCGACGAACCCATAAAATCCGTGAAACTCAGGTTTTCCTTCCGTGAGGTGCTGGCGAACATCTTTCAGAACTACGTCGATGCCTGGAACGCCGCTCCGTTTCCAAGATACTATTTCAACACCTTCTTCGTTGCCTCCGCAACGACCATCCTTGAGGTGATCACCGCGTCCCTTGCCGCATACGCCTTCTCCTGGATGGTCTTTCCGGGAAGGGATTTCATCTTCGGGCTCTTTCTTGCCACGATGATGATTCCGGGTGAGGTGCTCCTCGTTCCCAACTTCATCACGATATCGAAACTTGGCTGGATAGACACCTACTACGCTCTGATCGTTCCCTGGATCGTCAGTGTCTTTGCCATATTCCTTCTGAGACAGCACTTTCTGACCATTCCAAAAGAACTCTTCGACGCTGCGAAGATAGATGGGTGTTCTCACTGGAGGTTCCTATGGCAGATAGTCGTTCCTCTCAGCAGACCAGCCGTGATCACCTCGGCACTTTTGAAGTTCGTTGGAAGCTGGAACGCCTTCCTCTGGGTTCTGATCGTGACGAACAGCGAAAAGTACAGAACACTCCCCGTGGGACTTCAGGCGTTCAGTTCCGACGTGGGAACACAGTACAACCTCCTCATGGCGGCGGCAACGTTCTCCATTCTTCCCGTGGTGATCCTGTTCATCTTCACCCAGAAGTACTTCATACAGGGAATCGCAAGGACCGGACTGAAGTGAGGGAGGCGATAAAATGAAGAAACTGGTGCTCTTTTTACTTGTTCTTTCCTGTGTGGCCTTTGGAGGGATATACTACGGAAATCTGCACTCTCACACGTCCTACTCTGACGGCTCCGGAACACCGGATCAGGCCTACGAATACGCGAAGAACTACCTCGACGTTCTTGCGATCACGGACCACGCCTACTATTTTGCTCAGAAGATAAACGGCAAGACAAAGCCGTATCTGACAAAACTTGCCGCAGAAAGACACACGGAAGATGGAAAGTTCGTAGCCCTTCAGGGGTTCGAGTGGACGGCGGGTGTTGGGCACATAAACGTGTACGAGTCCCTCGAGTGGATCGACAGAAACAGAGAGAGCAGTCTGGAGGGCTTCTACAGGTGGCTCGTCGAACACAGAAAACTTGCCCAGTTCAACCATCCCATAAGCACCTTTGGAACCTTCGACTCGTTCAGGTATTTTCCCGAGGCGGACGAGTACGTGAATTTGATCGAGGTGGGAAACGGAAACTGGTCCTCGGGTGATGTGATAAACCCCGAGATGTACGGAAACTACATCCTCGCACTCAACAGAGGATGGCACCTTGGAGCCACCGTCGGACAGGACAACCACAAGCCAAACTGGGGAAGCGCAAACGAGGCAAGAACGGGGATAGTGGCAGACGCACTGACTTACGACTCCATCATGGACGCCCTCTGGAAGAGACACACCTTCGGAAGTGAAGACAGAAACGTTCGAGTTCTTTTTAAGAGCAACCAGTACCTCATGGGAGACGTCGTCTTCGTGGACGATCTTTCCCCAAGGACTCTGACCGTCGAGTATCAGGATACGGAAAAACTCCTCTACCTTGCCGTCATCTCCCAGAGTGGGACCGTTCTGGAACTCAGACCGAACATAGAAAGACTGAACCTGACCCTCTCGGTCACACCTTCCGATGGTTACGAATGGTACTTCGTCTACATGAAACAGATGGACGGTGACGAAATCGTCACCTCACCGATCTGGTTTCAGATACCGTCTTCTGTCTACGTGAACAGTGTGAGGGTGTCTCCGGAGGAGATCCACGAGGGTGAGTCCGCAAAGATCTACTTCGAGGTCTACAACGTGACGGATGAAGAAAAAGAAGTGACGCTCTCGGTTCTTCTGGACGATGAAGCGCTCAGGGAGGTACCACAGAAGTTTTCTCCGTACCAGGTTAAAAGGTTCGTCGTTCCCACAAAAACGCTGAAGAAAGGATATCACCGGGTATCCTTCCTCGTTGATGGAAAGATCGTTCAGTCGGCGAGTTTCTTCGTCAAAGAAAAACTCAAGGGTGTGATCATGATAGACACCCTCCACGAAAACGACCATCTGGAAAAACTCAAAGTCCTTGCAGAAGAACTGGAAAAGAAAGGATACAGAGTGGAGTATCCGAAGGTGATGCTGAAAGATCTTTCAGGCGTTGACATCCTCATCATCTCGACACCGAAAGAAGGTGGACTGAATTTTGCCAAGAAACTCTCTCAGAAAGAACTGGAAGCCATTGAAAACTTCAAAGGTAAAATATACATCGTGCCGGGTGGTGATGAAGAGTACAGAAAGATCTATCTGGAACAGATAAAAGGTGAGGTTGTCACGATCGAAGAGTTGAAGAAACTGCTTGGGGAGTGAGCCGGTTGAAGAGACTTGGAATCATCGGCTTTGGTGCGAGTGCAATCGGTTTCATCCACGGCCTCATAGAGAGTGGAAAGATAAACAACTACAGGATCACCATTCTTGAGAGGGGAAAGGACTACGCCCACAACACCATCTCCGGTGTGAGGATGGATGGAAAGATCTTCATCTCATACGGCATGGGAGGAGAGATCTACATTCCCCTCGAAATCCAGGCAAAGACGGTGGAGTTCTACCTGAAGTTTTCCGGCTACAAGCCAGCCGCTGACAGAAGAGAAGGCCTCATAAACTATCTGAGATCCTTCGAAAGAGACGGAAAAAAGATCGAGTTTGGAGAGTCCTTTTCGAACGAGAGAGTCTACAAACTCTTCTACCACCACGGCTTTGAGCCGGTGAAGTCGTACTTCTTCCATCTGGGAACTGACATACTCAAAGAGACGAACGAGAACATATACAGACACTTTTCCTCGTTCGAAAACATCGAATTTCTCTTCGGAGTTACCGCAGAGGACGTGGACTTTGGGCCACCCCACAGGGTACACACCGAAAAGGGAGACTTCGAATTCGATGAACTCGTGATCGCCGTAGGAAGAAGTGGTCACAGACTCATGGAACGTCTCAAAGAGAAGTACCCACAACTTGTGAAACCGAATCAGTTCGTCGACATCGGAATCAGATACGAACTTCCAAACCACGTTATGGATCCCTTCTCCGACATGTACGAGGTGAAGATCCGTTACAGAACGAAAACGGGTTACATCTGCAGGATCTTCTGTCAGAACCCGGCAGGGAAGGTGACCCTGGAAAAGTACGAGGACTTCACCACGGTGAACGGATACTCGGACAGTCTTCGAAAGACAGAGAACACGAACTTTGCCATCCTGGTCACCACGCGTTTTACAGAGCCCTTCAAAGACCCGACGGGCTACGGGGTGAATCTCGCAAAACTCGCAAACATCCTCGCAGGAGACAGGGAAAAAGTGATTCTCCAGACGTATGGTGATTTCAAAGAGTTCAGAAGGACCAAAAGGCTTGGAAGGGTCCACCCCACCCTGGACCCGGAAAGTTACATTCTCGGAGACGCGAACCTCGTGTTCCCCTCGAAGATAAGAGAGTCCCTTGTGGACTTCGTTGAGAACCTCGACAGGGTGATACCGGGGGCTGCTTACTTCGACAACCTGCTCTACGCGGTCGAGGTGAAGTTCTACACCAACAAGTTCCTCAACGACGTGGTGGAAGACCTTCACGTCATCGGAGACTGTTCAGGCTGGACAAGATCGGTCCAGTACGCCACATCGATGGGCTACATGAGAGCAATGGGAATGAAGATTCAGCCCCTGTGAGAGAGAATCGCAAAGAATCCCCACTCTATGAGAAGAACAGAGAAGAAAACAACGAAACCTTCCCAGAAGGTGAACCTGTGGACACCGAAAACGTGAAGCACAAGAACGAGGGCTATCGCACAGGAGACAAGCCCGTTAGGGAAGCCCTTCCTCACGAGGGCGTTCACCCCCGTGTAACCAAAGAGTGCCGCAAAGACAAAGCCCAGAAACTTTCCAAAGGAAACATCGAAGACGTTGAAGACAGAAAGAAGAATGAGTACCCCAAGGAGTATCAGGACCATTCCGAAGAACTTCAACTTCATCACCCCTTCACCTGCGTTCAACGATATTCTACCATCCCGACATCTGTGTTAGAATAACCTTAAAGGGAGGTAGAAATATGTTATCACCGACCGAAAAGCGATACCTTCTTGCGGTCCTTTTGACACTGGATGAGGGAAGCACAAGGCTGAAGAAAGTATCGGATTTTCTCAGAGTGAAGATGCCATCTGCCAAGCAAATCCTCGAAGAACTCGCATCGAAAAAACTGATAAACTACGTGAGAAGGGGCCCCATTTCCCTCACAAAAAAGGGTACAGAACTTGCCCAGAAAGAACTGGAGCGCTTCAACAACCTGAAGGAGTTTTTGAAGAAGATCCTGTTCCTCGATGAGGAAGAGGCAGAAAAGGGTGCGTGGGAGATCTTCTTCAATCTCGAGGAGAAGATAGCAGACAGGGTCGTCGACTTCATGAACTTCCTCACACACTGTCCTCACATAACGCCCATCTGTATAAAGGGCTTCAAAGAATATCTGGAAACAGGAGAGTTTCCAACCCTTTGCAGACTCAAAAGGTGATGGTATAATCGTGAGAGTGAAATCCCGCTCCACCGAACCGGAGGTGGGGCCAGATGTCCGAGGGAGGTGAGTTTTTGTGGCTTACGTGAAGGAGAGGATCTACGAGAGCATGTTCATCATCGCTCCAAACGTACCAGAAGAAGAAAGAGAAAAACTCGTCGAAAGAGTCAAAGGAATCATCGAAGAGAGGGTCAAGGGAAAGATCGACAAAGTCGAAAGGATGGGCATGAGGAAGTTCGCCTACGAGATCAAAAAGTTCAGCGAAGGAGACTACACGGTGATCTACTTCAGGTGTGACGGACAGCACCTTCAGGAACTGGAGAATTTCTACAGGATAACCCCGGAGATCATCAGATGGCAGACCTTCAGAAGGTTTGACCTGGAAAAGAAAGAGAGGAAGGCTCAGAGCGAAAAGAAAGAGGCTGAGGTCTCTGAGGGTGAAGGAGGAACCGAAGCCTGATGTCTTTTTTCAACAGGATCATCCTCATTGGAAGACTCGTGAGAGACCCTGAAGAGAGATACACCCTGAGTGGAACACCCGTCACCACCTTCACGATAGCAGTGGATAGGGTTCCAAGGAAGAACACCCCCGACGATGCCCAGACGACGGACTTTTTCAGGGTGGTGACCTTTGGAAGGCTCGCAGAGTTTGCAAGAACGTACCTCACTAAGGGAAGACTCATTCTCGTCGAAGGTGAAATGAGAATGAGAAGATGGGAAACCCAGACCGGAGAAAAGAGGGTCTCTCCAGAGGTGGTTGCGAACGTCGTGAGGTTCATGGACAGAAAGCCTGTCGAGATGCCCAGCGAAGACATCGAAGAAAAACTGGAGATTCCAGAGGAAGATTTCACCGATGATACCTTCAGTGAAGACGAACCGCCATTCTGAGGGAGGTGTGTGCTGTGGCTTACAGAAGAAGAAGAAAGAAGATCAAAAAGTGCAGACTCTGTGAGATGAAATTGGATTACGTTGACTATAAAGACACAAAACTCCTCAGTGATTTCCTCACGGACAAGGGAAAGATCATTCCAAAAAGGCTCACCGGAACGTGCGCCAAGCACCAGAGAATGGTGAAGGTGGCCATCAAGAGAGCAAGACAGATGGGACTACTTCCTTACCTGAAGATATAAAACAAAAGGGCGCCGATGCGCCCTTTTTTCATTCCCCGTCCTCTTCGAAAAACATCTCTTCGATATCGGGAATGCTCTGTTGCCACTTCTCGAAGACTTTTTTCGCCGTTTCGTATTCTACTCCTTCCAGCATGATGCCTTCGGGAGTCTCGTCTGCCTTGAAGATGTAAACTTCACCGAGGTCTTCTATCATGTCCCTTGCGTCGTTCAGAAAGACCTCTTCGCAGACCCAGAAGGTATTCCCTTCGTCTTCAACTTCTCCCAGTTTGTGGAAGAACACCTCGTTCCCATCCTGGTCGAACAGGCTGAAGACTTCCGTCTGATGTTCATGTTCGTGTTCATGCTCGTGCATACTCATAATAAAAACCTCCTTGAAAAAACTGTGCTCTGAGAAATACTACCATTTGTGAGAGAGAAAATCAAGTCTCTGGTATAATCTTCCAGAGATCCGTCCCTCAGGAGGTTCTGAAGCCGTGGAGATAGAACGTCTCACAGAGAAGGTCTCCTACGTTCCAAACCCGGTGAACATAGGGGTCGTGCACGCAGAAAGTTCCAGCGTACTCATAGACAGCGGCATCGACGAAAGCGTTCCAAGAAAGGTTTCACGTCTTTTAGAAAAGCCTCCGCTCTATCTCATAAACACCCACTCACACGCCGACCACTGCGGCGGGAACGCGTTTTTGAAAAAGCGTTTTTCCACCAGAGTGCTCGCCTCGGAACTGGAAAAAGAGATCATAGAACACACCGTCCTCGAACCGTTCTACCTCTACGGTGCCTTTCCACCTGAAGAACTCAGAAACAAGTTCCTCATGGCAAAACCTTCAAAGGTCGACGAAACACTGAAAGAAGGCCCTCTCATTCTCGATGGAGTGGAACTTGAGATCGTCTCTCTTTCCGGACACTCCCCAGGACAGATCGGTGTGGCCGTGGATGGTGTTCTCTTCTGTGCCGATTCGGTCTTTTCCGAAGAGTCGATCAAAAAACACAGGATCTTCGTCGTCTACAACGTGGAAGAGTTCCTTCAGACGCTGAACTTTCTGGAAAAGACAAACTACAACTACTACGTGCCGTCTCATGGGAAGGTGGTTCAGGACATAGAAGAACTTGTTGAACTCAACAGAAAAACGGTAGAAAGCGTCATCAACACGATCCTGGACATTCTGAAGGTTCCAGCAAAAACAGAAGAACTCATGAAGAGTCTTTTCGACAGGTTTGAAATCACCCTGGAGAACCTCACACAGTACGTACTCTACAGATCCACCGTTCATGCGTATCTGAGTTTTCTTCTGGATAGAAAAGAAGTGGAAAGAGAGTTCAGAGAAAACACACTCTTGTGGAGGCGAGTGTGATGGTTGTGAACTGGCTTTTTCTTTCCCTTGAGTACTTCCTTGGAGTTTTGCTTGTTTTCATCACCATTCGTTTCTTCGGATTGAAGGGAATATACGCCCTCGGGGCGATGCTGGTGCTCTACATGAACGTGGCTGTGTTGAAGGCGTACGATCTGCTTCCCGGTGTACAGCTGTACGCCGGTGTCTTCCTTGGCCCCTTTTTCATCACGCTGGTTGCCATCGTGACGGAGGTTTACGGATACAGGGAAGCACAGAAACTGGTTGCCGTTGGTTTCTTCGCCCAGGTTGTGTTCCTTGCGGGAATGCTTGTTGCCCTCGGATACGTTCCATCGAACGAGGACTGGGCTCACGAGCACATGAAGGCTCTCTTTCTTCCCGTCTGGAGGACCACGATCTTCAGCTGGATTGCCTTCGTTGTGTCCGGTGTCTTCAAGGCGCGCTTTCAGGATTTTCTGAAGAGAACAGAAGGTCTTTTTGGAAAACACCTGTGGCTCCGTGACAACGCAGCGACGAAACTCGCTCAACTTGTGGACAACGTGATCTTCTTCTACGGTGCCCTCACCGGGTACTTCTCCCTGAGAACAATCACCGTTTTTCTCATCTGGACAACGCTCTTTGAATGGCTCTTCGACTATCTGGACACCTGGGTCGTGGTGAAGGGTGTGAAGTGGATGACGGGTTTTCATGAAGAAACAATCACTGTGAGAGGTTGAAAACGACATCTTCAAAGGAGTGACTGCTGTGAAGATTCTTGTCATCGGATACATGCATTCTCGAGACGACAAAAGGGTCTTCAGAACGGTGCGAGCACTGTCTAAAAGATGGAAGGTCATATACCAGTACCGAACGAAGGAATCAGAATCCGGTTTCGAGGAAAGAGGAATTGAATACATACCACTAAAATGCGAGAACACAGGAAGCGTTTTGCGCAAACTTTCAGAAAGAAGGATCTTCGATGAGAAGATCTGTCATCTTGTGGAAAGAGAGGACTACGATGTGCTTTACCTCCATCACTTTCCGGCCACGAAGCCCTTGAAACCATTTCTGATAACCAAAAAACAGGGGAAAAAGATCATCTACGATATTCACGAATACCATCCCCAAAATTTCCTCAACGTCCTTCCCAGACCATTGAGTGATCTGAAAGAATTTTTCATGTGGAGAATATTCAAAAAACAACTTGAACTGTCTGACCTGTGTATCTTTGTCTCTGAAGAAACACGGGATGAGATCGTCGCAAAAACTGGTCTGGCCCCGTCAAAGACCTTCGTTGTTCCGAATTATGCGTCATTGAAAATCGAACCTGATTCCGGCAGAAAAAGAAAGGAAATCATCATGGTGGGAAAAACCCAGAGAAATCTCACCTATGAAAAGAAACTCATAAAGGCACTGATCGAAAAGGGATTTTCTTTCAGAGTAATAGGAATGGAATCAAAAGTGTTCTCCGATGTGCCTCACACATACACTTCCTTTCTACCGTATGAGAAAATGATGGAGGAGATCTCAAAAGGAATGTTTTCGCTTGTGTCTTACAGTACAATCGGGAGAGAGGACTACAAGAACGATTTGTACGCTCTGCCGCATAAATTTTACGATTCCATCGCTGCCGGTACTCCGGTTGTTGTCAAAAAATCCTTCGTATCAATGGCAAGGTTAGTTAAAGAGTTAGAGATAGGAGTTGTCATTGATCCTTCAAATACAGAGGACAGTTTGAGGAAAATAGAAGACGCCTGTCAAAGATACGAAAGAATACTGGAAAACATCAAGAAACATCAGAACCTTTTCGTCTGGGATGAAAGGAAAGAAGAAGAATTTCTGAAGAAAATAGCCGAGGTGATCGAATGAAAGTACTTGGATCATATTATCCAGATGGACTGTACGGTGACGGAAACGCTGCCGGAAGGATCGTTGAGGTGATAGTTCTCACAAGTGCATCTTAGAGAATCGGGCAAAAGCCTGTTCTTTCAACCGGGAAACGGTATCTTTCCTTTCCACAAGGAGTTTCAGTGTTTCGATCACCCTTCGATCCAGTTTACCCTGAGAGGCTTCTTTTTCCAGAATCTTCAGTGCTTCAGAAACAGAGAGTGCCTTTCTGTATGGTCTGTCCTCGATGAGTGCTGAGAACACATCCGTTACCTGAAGAATCTTCTGGTGCACGGTGAGGTTTCGTGAGGTCAGCCCAAGAGGATATCCAGATCCATCGCACCTTTCATGGTGTGCGGCCGCTATCTTTGTTATGTAGCCAAGGCCTGCTTCTTCCAGAATTCTGTAGGTATCCACCACGTGGTTTCTCATGATGAACATCTCAACCTCGTTCAATTTGCCCGGTTTGTGAAGTATCTCAAGTGGGACGCTGATCTTTCCCACGTCGTGAAGCAAAGCGGCGATGTAAACAAGTTTGGCATCCTCTTCGCCCAGCATCTCTTCAGCAATGATTCTGGAAACTTCGGCAACCGTGAGTGTGTGCTGTCTCGTGTAGATGCTTCTCACATCGAGCAAGAAGGCAAGGATCTTAACGAGGGGTTCAAACTCGCTGAGAGACAAAAGCCTGGGAGAATGGAACCTTGGATTCTCATCCAGAAGATATACAATGCAGTGATCGTGCAGAATTTCCAGTGCCACCTGTTTCACCGGTGAAGTTATGCCCGGATCATTCTCTATTCTCTCGGTTGCTTCTTTCAGAAAGTCCACACTTAACTCTTCGGTGTGGTGTTTCAGATGAATCTGGGAGATCCTGTCAGCGGCGTTTATACAGTTTGCAAGCAAGGTTGTTGTTTCATCTTTCAGTTCATGGTATGGTGCGTGATGATACAAAACGGCCTCTTTACATTCTGAAGACAGAAAGTCCACGGAGGAAATGAGTGTATGGGAAACACCAGCGTGTCTGTTCTTTTCATCGAGGGAAAATACGAGTTTTTCCAGGTCGGCCACTCCTCTGAACAGGTCGCTGAACCTTTTGTAGTTCTCCGTCGATGCGAGAAGAACAAGCCCGGTGTCATGTACCAACCCGGAAAGATAGGCAAGATCCAGATCTACCGGAAGTGAGAGTTTTTCTACCATCTCCCTTGTAATTTTTGCAACCTGGATAGAGTGCTTGACAAAATTTCTGTACTCGAGGATTCCAAAGTGATTGAATATTTTCACAAAAGACTCAAGGGGAACCTGCACCGTTAAATTCAACATTTTTCACCTCGTTGCAGGGAAGTTTCCAGGACAATTATATAATATCGGTGATATCGAGTTCAGGGGGGATCAACATGAGGATGAAAGTGTCTGGTGTGCTTTTTTTACTGATCTCTCTGATACTTTTTGCAAGGGGAACATTCTCCGTTCTGGATTTTTCAGCGAACAGGTCCTATGAAATCCACTATATGCTTGATTCAGAACTTCATACGTGGGTGGGACACGATGACTACGTGGACATTTCAAAAAGTGAATTTGAGCAATTGAGATCTGTGATTCAGCGAAACGAAAGTTATGTTAAAAGTCTGAGGCAGAAAGTGAGTGAACTGGAGAGCCAGATTGAAGATCTTAAAGACCAACTTTCAAACAAAGAACAGACCATAGGAGACCTGGAAGATCGGATCACGACCCTCACTGCATCTGTGTCTTCCCTAGAAGGCCTGCTGAAAGAAAAAGATCAAAAAATAACAGAACTTCAAGATCGTGAGTCTGACCTGGAAGATCGGATCACAACTCTCACCGCGTCTGTGTCTTTCCTGAAAAGCCTGCTAGAAGAGAAAGATCAAAAAATAGCAGAAAAGGATCAGCATATTCTCAACCTGAAAAATCAAATCCAGGATCTGGAAAATCTACTCGATGCGAAGAACGAGGAGATCACCATTCTTGCTTCGCTTGCAAGTGCACCGGCTACGATAACGGAGATTTTCAAGGAAAACAAAGATCTGAAAAAGCGTCTTGAGACAGCAGAGTCCACCATCACAATTCTGAAAGAAGAGATTCGAAAAAGGGATGAACAGCTATCTCAGGCCAAAACTCAGCTGGAGCGAATGAACGAGCTGGAAACTCTGGTAGAAACTTACCAGAGCTCACTGACCACCCTTCAGGAGGCTTTGAAGGAAAAAGACGAACAGCTGAAAATCCTTTCAGAAACTCTAACCAGGGAAGTTGAAAAAGCACAGGCAGAATCTGAAAAACTTCGAGAAAAATTGAAGAAAGCACTATCAATACTCAAATCCCTCAACGATATCCTCAGGGTTCTGAAAGAGAATCTCTCCAGCCTTGAAGCCATCAGCCTTGAAAGCCAGAAAACAATGGAAGATATCAGCACAGTTGTTGGAGAAGAATGAATCAAAACGCTTGAAAACGGAAAAAGTTAGTGCTGCTATTCAATGACCGTGTTGCAGAGTCCAATCATCCACTCTGTCGGGATACTGTTATGAAACAACGATACACAATATGCTTGGGCGATGGGAAATATATGAACGAAAACCTGATGACCTGGCTTTTAGTGTACCCCATAGGTGTTAGGAACAGAATTTTTCGACAAAATACTTGAAAGATCTGTTTTTTTGTTTGGCTGTTTCTATGGAAAAGTTTTCAAGCAATTCGATCATAAAGTTTATTCTAGAATATTTCTCTGGGATCAAACGGTTGAATTGTTCCTTTGTTATATTTTCGGTGTTTTTTAATTTTCTTTCTTTGATTTTTAAATCTCGAGATTTGTCTTTGTTCAATCCAGCAAGATACCAGCTTTCTATCTCTCTGATAACAACGACAACCCTTTTTGGATCTATATTGGGCAAATAATTCTGTATTTGTTGCTTTCTCGCAGTTACACATGGTGAATCGTCCATATCAGTTACATAAATGTAATCCCATCCAGCACTTGTGATGGAACGTATATAACTCTCAAGCCGCTCTTTTTTCATCTGAGCGTATTTTACCAATTTCACACTATCGAATTTTTTCTTCAAAACTGGCACCACAATTCTTTCAAAGAATCTTTCATCATCATTTCCTTCAACAAATATGATCAGGAGCATGCTTGAACCTCACAGTAAATTCTGGACATAGAGTTCATCTATACCTATTTCGTTCTTGAGAAATACCTCTACCTCTTTTTTATTTGCGGGTCTTTCAATCCTCGAAAAACCCTTTTCATCACGAAAGACAAAGAGCAAGTTTTCTAGACCTGCATACTTCACAAACTCCGGATTGTGTGTGGTGATTATTATCTGCTTTTGACGAGAAGCATCTTTCATCATATCTACTATCTTGGAAACAAGGTAGGGGTGAATGTTTCTTTCTGGCTCTTCTATGATCACCACACGTTTCTTTTCGAAATACAAAACGAGAACAAGGGCAATTATATTGATTGTCCCATCAGAAATCAAAGGTGCCGGTATGTAGTCTTCAAAGTAATTTTCTCGTATCTTGAACAGCAGAGATTTATCTACAAGTTTCTCTATATCAAGGCTTTCCACAAAAGGAAGAAGGTCTTTTACAAGATTGAAAAACTTTTTTCGGCTTTCTTCGTTTTCCAGTATTTTCTTAACCACTATTGGTAAGTTCTGGCCATTCTCTTCCAGTTCGGCTTTCCCTGTAATAGGAATAGCCTTTTTTGACAGTTTTGGATCGAAGTCGTAAATTGCGATCTCTCTGAATATATCACCAAGTGGGGTCAGGAACCTGAATAAAGGAGTTTCCATCAAAAGAGAATTTTCTGGTATATTTTCTTTCAATAAAAAGAGCGTATTTTCGACCATCTTTTTGTAATTAGAATCTGGTACCTCTATCTGGTAGTTCAATTTTCCGTTTTTCCGAAGAACTTTTAAAAAAACATCTGTCTGATCTTTTCTTGTAAAAATTTTAAGATCTTGTTTCAATTCTTCTTTTGTTACTCTACACCATGTCTTTTGGTCAAACCGCAAGCAAAATTCGTACTCAATCTTTACTATCTTTAAAACTTCTCCGTTCCCTAGAAAAGATGGTATTTCTTTGTTTTGCGACTGTGATTCAGAAGAAGTTACCTTTAGCGATAGATCCTGGGTTGAACCTATTTTCATGTTTCTTATGTACTCATGCCCTCCCTGCAGGGATATTGCGTTATCCAGGCCAAAGTTGGCAATATCTCTTAGAAACTCAAAAATGCGAATGAAATTTGACTTTCCTGAAGCGTTAGGGCCAATCACAACATTGAAATTCCCAAGATCGACTTTCAGTTCATCAAAACTCTTGAAGTTTTTCCCCTCTATCTTTTCAATAAACATATTTCCTCCTCCCTTCAACACTATATTACTACATAAATCAATTGTCGGTAAAACAAACCGCAGAACTCAACTTATAGGAATTATAGTTCAAAATATAATAGTCTGAACTATAACCTTTCAGAGTAATCAGGCTGAAGTAGCAGTTTCATGCTTGCTAGGTGACGAGAAATGCGGGAAGAGATCTGGTGGTTGGGTCTTTAGCGTACCCTGCTGGCATGAGAAACGCTCTGGATCTTCACCGTCCACTGTGAAAAGCCCATCTCCAGGTAAACAAAAACCCCCTGACAGATGCCAGGGGGTCGAATGCCCTATGTTTAATTCAGACAGAGGCGAAGGATACTGATCTAACCTTCAAAATTGTACTCCCAGGTTTATACCAAATCCAAAGCCTTCCATGAAAATATTTGGAAGAGAAATGTCTTCTTCCAGGTCTGATTCATTCCAGATGAGGAAGTAGTAACTATAATCGATGTAAGGGTTGATGTACACATGGTTGAATCTTATTTTGTAACCAAGTGATCCACCAAAAACAGGCGCGTGAATGTTAAGAGATGTGTCGTTGAGTTTGTATGTTATCAAAGAATAACCAAGTGACACACCAACATATCCTCCGTTGAAAACTTCTTTGAAATATCGATTGTACGAAATCTCCCCTCCAAAAGCCAAGATTTCGATGTTCGAAGGATCAGACATAGACGCTGTGTATCCAATTCCGCGGATGAGAACAGTGTCCGTGTTTGACACAGAGAACTCCACACCGCCAGTGAAACCGCCACTTCCTTCAATAATCCATGGAAGGACAGAAAATACAGGATCGAAGAAAAACCACACTTCGTTTCCCAGAAGAGCCACCCCAAAGAGCATTAAAACAACAGTTATCACTTTAATTATTTGTCTCATGTTCTCACTCCTATCTTTTAGTCCAATTACATTATAGACCAGAAATTAGTCCTAGGTCAAGTAAAGTTTAGGTAACGGACTAATTAATAGTCATAATGTTCCAGAATTGGGAGGGGTGATAATATATTTATGATGAGTGGACTGAATGTTCATAGAAATATTTTACTAAAAATTCTCAAAGCGAGAGATTTTTGACATCAAGCACAACATATGGTATCCTCATACCAGTAGATACTATATATAGGGGGTGTGTATCATACAGGGCTACTGGTATGGGGTTATTTTTCTTATATCAAGAGTTTTCTTCCGCTCATGATTCATCCGACAGGGGTTTCCCTCACGGTTCTCGGATATACCTACCCCCGCCTTCATCACGAGGTAAAGTGGAATCATACAGTTCCCTGTATCCTAAGCGACCGCTACCGAAAGGGGTGAGAACATGCCTCGCAGAACAAAGCTCACAAGAGACCTCATCGAATTGGCATCCGAACTAATACGTGCGGGCAACTACTACAAACACGTGGCACAATACCTCGGCATCGCCGAAAGTACATTTTACAGATGGCTTCAGGAGGGCGAGAAAGCGAAGCATGGCTTAAAAAGGGAGTTTTTCGAGGCTATAAAAAAAGCGGAGGCAGAGGCAATTGCAAGAAACGTCGCACTCATCCAGAAGTCCGCCCAGGAGGGCAACTGGCAGGCGGCCGCATGGTGGCTCGAAAGAAGATATCCCGAGGAGTGGGGCAGAAAGGATAAAATGGACATCCACACCGAAGGCGGGTTAGTAATCCGCATCGTGGAGGCAGGCGAGGATGGAGACAGCAACACAGATTGATTTTGTCGTCATCAAGAAGATCTGGAGGTTCCTCAAGAACTCTCCGTACAAGATCAACCTCATCTACGGCGGAGCAGGAGCAGGGAAGAGTTGCACAGTCGCACAGTACATCATCTACCTCCTCCTCAGAGCAAAGAACAAACACATTCTTGTAACAAGGAAGACAAACCCCTCCCTGCGACTGACTGCCTACCGATTGGTCCTGAATCTCCTTGAGCACTATCAAATTCCATACGAGCATCACAAGGCAGATCAGATCATCGAGTTCAAACCGAACCGCAATCTCATCTTCTTCCGCGGGTTAGACGATCCCGAGAAAATCAAATCTGCAGAGTTCAATTACGTTTGGATGGAGGAAGCAACAGAGTTTACGCTCGAGGAGTATCAGCAAGTGAAACTGCGACTGCGACGCAACACAACGGATCACAGGAGAAATCAGATGTTCCTGACGTTCAACCCTATTCCTTCATGGATCAAGGAGTACTTCTTTGACGAGCGAAAAGAAGACGACATCGGCATCATGCGGGTCACGTACAAGGACAACCCCTTCCTTGATGAGGAATACATCAGACTCCTCGAGGAACTCGCAGAGCAGGACAGAACATATCACAAAATCTACGCCCTCGGAGAGTTTGCAACCCCAGGGCACGTGATTTACACTCACTACACGATAGAGGACAAGGCACCTAACCACTTCGACGAGATCATCTACGGTGTGGACTTCGGGTATAACAACCCCACGGCCGTGCTCAAAATCGGGATATTGGACAATGAATTTTGGGTTCTGGACGAGATCTATCAAACACACCTGACAAATCAGGACTTGATCGATCTTCTCAAGGACTTTATACATTCTCCGACAGCACTTATCTACTGTGACTCCGCCGAACCTCAACGGATTCAGGAGCTCAAGAGGGCAGGCTTCAATGCGCGTCCCGCTTTCAAAGACGTCAAACTCGGCATCGATATTGTAAAACGACAGAAACTCCACATTGTAAAAACTTGCGCCAACACCCTCAAAGAGATAAAATTGTATAGATGGAAGCAGGATGCACAGGGCAACATCCTCGACCATCCAGTCAAGTTCAACGATCACGCCATGGATGCCCTCCGTTACGCAATCGCAAGTTGGATTAAAGCAATCGGCACAGTCAGCATCAAAATCCTTTAGGAGGCGTAGGAGGCGATAATGTAGCATTCTGGGATCGCTTCCGCAAAAAAGAAAGTCGTACCAACGTTGCAATCGTCATGAATGCGCTTTCCTATAGACGTCTCTCAGATCAAGAGGTCATGATCCGAGGATACAAAGAAGTGCCTTACATCCACGCAGGAATCAATCTCATAGCCCGTGCAATCGCAAACCTCGATTATCAGATTGTGGACGATTCCGACTCTCCTGTGGAGGGCACGCAATTGGAAAAACTCTGGAGGAATCCCAACCCCCACGAAGCACAATCCTCGTTCTTAAAAGCGGTTGTGATCTCGCTTCTCATCTCAGGGAATGCATTCGTAGAGCTTGTGCGTGCAGGGAACAGGATCGTAGAGCTTTACAACCTCAATCCCCTTCGCATGGTCGTGAAGGCAGGGGACAGAAAGGGGGTTGTGGAGTCGTACGAATATCGAGTAGGAGGGCAGGTTGTCACATTCGACCCAAGCGAGATTGTTCACATCAAATTGTTCAATCCTTTCGATGACTTTCTGGGTCTTTCTCCCCTTATCGTGCTCAAGGATGTTATAGAGCAGTACCTCGCAATCAAGGCGTGGCAGAACGCACTCCTCCAGAACGGCATGAGACCGTCAGGGGCATTCGTGACTCAGGATCCTCTCACGGAGGAGCAATATCAGAGACTGAAAGCAGAACTCCACCGCTACACAGGACCCGCAAACGCAGGAAGACCGCTCATCCTCGAAGGCGGTCTCGACTGGAAGCCTCTTTCGATGTCGCCTCAGGAATTCGATTGGGTGACAGCAGAAAAATTGATCCTAAGAGCGATCGCAGTCACGCTAGGAGTCGCACCTGAGCTGATAGGAGAACCTGAATTCAAGACGTACTCGAACTTCCAGGAGGCAAATAGGCAATTTTACATGAACACAGTCGTGCCTCTCGCAGAACGGAAAATTTTATTTTACAATGTGTAAAAGTAAAAACACTGACATCTCAACGTATATTACCTATTTGAAAGATATTGAAACAAACATCAAACCGTGTCGAGCAAAAAGAGATAGGCAGGCAGAACTTTTATTTTCACACCATCCAGGGAGAGTTCGGTGTGCAAATCCCAGGTTATAAGATATCTTTCGGGCATCCGAAACAACCCCTGGGTATTTCTTTTCCCGCTTTATAACACATATTGACCTATCAAAAGGTCAAATCTTCCCAATTTTGACCTACATATAGGTCAAAATCTCCAAACTAGTGGGGTTATAATAATCACGAGAAAATCTCTACTTACTTTTCTTCACAACAGGCAGCAGAAAAAGCCGTAAAAGCCGTGTTCCAGAAAATGGGAGCACAGGCATGGGAACGTTCCATAGCAGATCTGCTCGAAGAACTTTCCAGACACTTTGAAATCCCTGAAGAACTCATGGACCATGCCCTTGAACTGGACAAAGCTTGTATCCCCACAAGGTATCCGGATGCCCTTCCTTCCGGCTCCCCCAGAAACAGGTATTCCAGAATTGAAGCCGAAAGGCTGGTGAACTATGCTGAAAAGATCATCCGATTCTGCGAAGATCTTCTATCCAGAATATAAAAGGGAAAAGGTCCTGGGAATCATCAGAAATTCCCTTCCACAACTCCTGAAGAAACTTCCTGTGAGACTTGTGGTACTTTTTGGCTCTTATGCGAAGGGAAATTTCACCGTCTTCAGCGATGTCGATCTTCTTGTCGTGTACGAAGACCCGTTCAGAGAAGACGCTTATAAAATAGTGAAAAGGACCATCAAATTGAAAGGACTGGAACCGCACGTCTATTCTCTGAGTGAATACAAACAGATGGAAAAGACCATCTCGAAGATGATCGAGGGTGGAGTGGTTGTTTATAAAGCGTTATAGAAATCTCGACAACCTCGACAAACTCGACAGACATCGAACGGGATCGACAAACCGTCAGATCTCCATGTAACTGAACTTTCCAGAGATCCTGTAGCCTTCCTTTTCAACAAGGAGTATCCGCTTTTGAAGGAGTTGATCCATGACTGAGTACGCCGTTGTTCGCTTGAAGCCCTCTTTCTGAAGTGTTTCTATGATCTTTTCTCTGGAGTAGACAGAACCTCTCAGGACTCGAATGGCCTTTTTCTGGTTTTCTGTCAGGTTCAGAGTCAGCCCGGTGTACTCTGATATCGTCCTGTTGATCGTGTTGATCAGATCCTCTTTACTCAACAGTTCCTTGTGAATGTTGTCGTAGATCGCCTTTGTCAGTATCCACAGGCCGTCTCTTGGGTTTCCATCGGAAAAATCGGCCACTATATCGAGCACTCCGTCTTCGATGAGTTCAATGTAAGATCCAAGCCTTTTGATGATCAACTCTTTGATCTCAAGTTTCTTCAGAGGCTCAACAAAAACGATGTCTGTGAATATGTTTTCCAGATTTCCTGCTTCGTTCCATCTCAGTCTGTCGGCAGCGTACTCTCGGTATATAGAAAAGGGAAGAGAAAGTATGACGACAAAGTCCTCCATGATGATGAAGTTCTTTATCGAATCTATCACCCTGAGAACGTCTTCTTTCTTTTCCTTGTCCAGTTCGTCTATGATCAGAAGGAATTTTCCTTTTCTCTGAACCGTCTGTTTTATCAGTTCTCCGAGCTTTTCTCTGGCTTTGAAGAAATTGAACCTCGGTCTGATCGATTTTTCATGTGTCAGGCTGGCGTTCACACCAAAGGAAACACCAAGGGAAAAGCCCTTTATGGTTGAAACTTCATCCGTTATCCACTTTCTAACCTCTTTTGCAAGATCCGACACTCCCTCCACCTTCTCCAGGGAAAGCGCCAGACTGTGCAAAAGATCGTAGAGTATGCTCTCCATGGAGTCTCTGAGCGAGATGTTCACCCTGACCGTGAATACTCCTTCCGGGTTCACGAAGTTGAGTACCGTCGTTTTTCCAATGCCCGTTTCTCCAGAAACACCCACGATCCCAAAAGGTTGATGAAGTGCTATTGAGTTCAGATAGTTTATCTCCCTGGCCCTGTTCACCAGGTACTCTGATTCGCCTTCTCTGAGCGGTCTGTCCACCAGAACACTCAAAAGATCGGCCACCGTTTGCTTCACAAAATCACCCCTGTATTATTTTCTGTTTTGTTTAGATTATACTACAAATTCCTGTTACCGTCTCGACACCGTCGACAAACTCGACAGACACCGGACAGGTTCGACAGAATTCAGAAAAACACTTTCGATGAACGGACTGGTTTCAACTTGTAGGTATTTATCGAATGTAATCGATAAATTCGTACGAGTTTATCGAATGTGTTCGATAAATTCGAACGGTTTGGTATAGTTGAAGGGAAATTCTCATCACCCAGGATACCATCTTCAAAGACGAAGGTGTTGTAGGAATTCCCGCATGGCTGTTTCTGGCCCTGGTGGAGGCTGATTGAGATTTTTACCTGTGCAGGTTTTTGAAATGGTTTTTCAGATAGATCATCTCGTCTCTGTAGAGAAGTAAGATAAGAAATATCCCTGTGACGGATAGAAGAGGAAAGATCAGGAAATTTTCCAGGAAAGTTCCAAAAAATGCTACCAGTGAGACAACAAGGACACCAGCGTAGATCTTCTTAAGGTTAAAACCGATCGGATAAAGTTTCTCGGCTATGAGTGTTCTGAGGGTGAAGAAAAGAACATATGAAAGACCTGTGGATATGGCGGCACCTTTTGCTCCAAGGTATGGAACAAGAAGCTGGTTCCCTGCAAAATTGGCCAGAGCAGAAAGTCCGGTCACGACGATGTGCCAGTACGTCTTTTTCGTGAAGTTTATCCCAAGAACCGTTGTCTCTGATACAACATACATGATCGGTTGTAAAATCAGAAAAGGAGCAATGAAAGATGCATTTCTGTAACTTCTGGCAAAGAGCAAGAAGATCATATCCTTGAAGGAAAGAACAAGAAGACCAAACAAAAATATGGTGAGGCTTACCATTTGATTTGCCTTTTTGAAGAATTCTCTGGAGTCGGGCCGGGTCTCGAATCTTTCATAAGCGAGCGGAATCCAGAATGTGGTGAAACCTGCCTGAAACAGTTGCATCACAGAGACTATCTTGAAAGCCGCACTGTAGAGTCCTATCTCTGTAAAATTTGAGTACTGTCTCAGGGAAATTCTGTCTATCGAAGAAAAAAGCCAAAAGAGAAGAGAACTTGGAAGAAGCGGCAAACCGTACTTTAGGAACTCTCCTATTTTTTTGAAATTTACCTTCGCGAACTTCCGTGACTCTCTGTCGGTGATAAAACCCAAAACCAGAGCTGATACGTTTCCACAGATCTGTCCCCAGACAACAGCATAAAAACTTTTTGAAACAGTCAGAGCAAAAACTATGGTTCCTCCCACGTTTCCAAGAGAATTCACTACATCAAGTATAGAATAGAGAACTCCTCTCTTTTGCATTCTGATAGAGAGTTGGTTGAACCTCTGGAAGATGCCCGTCATAAGAGAGATGGAGAAAATAAGTCCTATTCCTTGATAGTCTTTTCCGAAAAGAATCAGACTAAGATGAGACTCGAAAAGAATGAAAATAAGGGATACAGAAATACCAAAAGTAAAAGGTAAAAATACACAACTCCAGAACAACTCATTCCTTTTCTCTTCTTGGTAATAATATCTCACAAAACTCTGATCGAGCCCTGTTAGAGAAACAAGAAGAGCGATGTTATAAACGAGTGTGAACATGGCTGCTTTTCCGAACTCTTCAGGAACAATCAGATAACTTATGACGGGAGTAGAAAAAAAGCTAACAATAGCACGGATCCATGTGCCAGCAGAAAACGAAAGGAATCCCTTTATATACTGTTTCATTTCATCCCACCTGGTTGTAAATTTTTATTTCCCTTTTCACAATCTCTTCCCATGTAAATCCTTTTGCTCTTTCTATCAATTTGTTTCTGTCGTAGCCACTCTTTAGAACATCAACCACCCTTTTTGCAAACCTTTCCTCGTTTCTCCCACAATACATTTTATGAATCCAAAAGCTCCTTAATGAAACCATCAAACTCTCTGGCTTGATGTTCTAGGGTCCATCCTTTTTGCTCAATGTAGTGTCTGTAATACTCTGAGTCATACTCATCATCGAGAATTTTTTGAACTGCTTCATCGGTTGTGTTGAAGAGGAATTTTTCTTCAAAAAGTTCAGAAGCGTTATAGAAATTATAAATAACTGGCTTTATACCGCGAGCCATTGCTTCTATTAAATTATACGGATGCCCTTCATGAAGACTTGTAGAAAGAATGTAGTTCTTATCTTCAAGAAATGCGTTCACATCATCTACCCAACCATAGAGTATCACGTTCTCTTCCAGTTGCATATTCTTGATAGCGTTCTTGATAAAAATCTCATACTCTGGATCCGGGAAATCTCCAGCAACGTGCAATTTATAATTTGAATCTACGTTCACAAGTTTTCTGATAATCTCCAGTGCCATAAATAGATTTTTCCTGGGAATTATGTGAGCCACCCATGCGATGTTATAGCCTTTCTGCCTCGGCTTGAATTGGAACTTTCCCACATCAATGCCATTGTAGATGACTTTCCAATTCACTCCGTCTAATTTCAATCCTCGCATTTCTAAAATCTCTTCCATAAATTTGGAAACAAACACAAGCCCATCAACGTTTTTCCAGTTTATCACAAATGGTATATCAGTGAACGCTTCATATCTGTGAAGACGTATAAAGAGTTTTTTCCCTCTGGGTTTAATATAACTACAGACAGCTGCCAAAGCATTTGCCCATTCGCACCACGTTACATCAGCCCAGGACATGATCTTTTTCAATTCAGAACCCAAAACTCTTGTAGCAAATTGGAAAAACCTGTCGCTGAGAAATCCTTTCGTTTTGGCTTTCAAAAATGTATTTAAGAGTGAGGTTTTGAATGATCGAATAATGAATTTTCTAATCCAGTATGTTTCTGACAGGTGTTCTATCAACTCGTCAGTAAAGTTGTCTCCTCCTTCATTTACAATGACGGCTAACCTGGGTTGTGACTTTTTTTCATCGAACAGAACCTGAACTTTCTGGATTTTTTCTTGCAATTCCTCCTTCTCTTTCGAAGAAGAACAGTACTTCACAGCTGATCTGTAACTTTTCATGGCCTTTCGATAATTACCTTCGAAAAGATAAACATCCCCTAATAGCGTTAATATATCGCCCCTTTTGCCAAATGTTTTGAGAAATGAAAAAGCACACTTTTTACATCTCGACCACTTCTTCAGGTGATGGTAGATTAAGCATAAATAATAATGCGCTTTTTCATTGTGAAGATCATCTTTTATAATAGTGTTTAATTGCTTAAGCGCCGCATTATAGTTTCCGCACTCAAAGTTTTCGATTGCTTTTTGAAGTTTTTTATCACCCATCAAGTGTGACACCCCCTGAATTGAAGATTTAACTTACATAGTCCCAGTGAAACGTCACAACGTAAGGAACGTTCCAGATCTCAGAGACCTTCCTTGCAACAACACCTGCTGGTGCGGGAAGATACATCCCGTGTGCGTGGATGATGTTGTGTTTTGGAAACTTCTGAAAAATCTGTTCAGCAAATCGATCCGTGAAGTTTTCGAGTGCTTTTTTCATTGTCCAGAACTTTTGAATAACTACATCAAAGAGCCCTCTTTCAACAAAAACAGGTTTGAAGGACACTCCTTCCAGTTCTTCAAGAGGTATTTCAAAAGGTTTGTGTAAAAGGCTTCTTAGAAGACTTAGAAGCCTTCCTTTATTCCTGAACGCCAGCGAAACGGCCGTAAAATCAACGCCGAGTTTTTCGTGCTCCTTCAGCCTTTTTGTTATGAAGATACCTGAGTTTGGATTTTCTCTCTTCGGAAAAAGATTGGTGAGGAAGAGAATCTTCATAGATCATCCCTTTCGCTTCAAAAATATGATCTTTGAGATTATACCAAGAATTATGGTAGAATATCATCAGACTCTTATTGGAGTGTGATTGGAGTATGGAGAGAGTCACCATCAAAATTCCAAAGCCCCTGTACGACAAAATAAAACAGATTATTGAAGGCACAAGCTACAGCAGTGTCACAGAGTTCATAGTCGATGTGTTAAGAGATCTTGTTTCCCTGGATCTTCAAAAAGAAGATGAATTCAGTATGACTTCTCTCACCAAAGAAGAGATAGAGGCTATCAAAAGAAGGTTGAAAAATCTCGGTTATCTATGAATCAATCAACAAGGAGGTTGGTTTAAGAAATGAATCCAAAAGCAAAAAATATCGTATGGCACGAGGGAAAGGTGAAGAAAGAAGATCGGGAGAAGTTACTCGGTCAAAAAGGTGTTGTGGTGTGGCTCACAGGTCTTTCTGGTGCAGGAAAATCCACGATCGCTCATGAACTTGAGTGGAGACTCCTCGAAATGGGAAAACTTGCCTACGTTCTGGACGGAGACAACATCAGACACGGCCTGAACAGTGACCTTGGTTTCTCACCGGAAGATAGGAAAGAAAACATCAGAAGAATCAGTGAAGTTGCAAAACTTTTCGCAGACGCCGGTCTAATAACAATCACCGCCTTCATCTCTCCATACCGGGAGGACAGAAAAAGGGCAAGGAATCTGCTGAAGGAGGGCGAGTTCATAGAGGTCTACGTGAAGTGCCCTCTTGATGTCCTCATAGAAAGAGACCCTAAGGGACTGTACAAAAAAGCCCTTGCTGGGGAGATCAAGGAGTTCACGGGCATTTCCGCACCGTACGAAGAGCCAGAAGATCCCGAACTTGTTGTAGAAACAGACAAAGAATCGATAGAAGAATCGGTGAACAAGATACTGAACTACCTGAGGGAGAAGGGGATTATCTGATGAAAGTGGATCTTCACGTACACACGAAAGCCTCCGATGGAAGCTTCAGCACGGAGGAACTTGTAGATATGGCTCTGGAGAGAAAAATAGAGGTCATCTCTGTGACCGACCATGACACGGTGGAAGGAATACAGGATGTGCCGAGGAAGGAAGGTGTGATCTTCATTCCGGGAGTTGAGATCAGTGCAGAGTACCCCAGAACACTTCACATCCTGGGATACAGAGTAGATCCTTCTCACCCGCAATTGCGCAAGACTCTTCAGGATCTTCAGAATTTCCGGATGGAAAGAAACCGCATGATGATCGAAAAAATGAACCGGATGGGCTTCCAGATAACCATGGAGGAACTTCTGGAAGAGGCCGGTGGGGAGCTGATAGGAAGACTGCACTTTGCACACCTGATGGTGAAGAAGGGCTACGTCTCCAGCTATCAGGAAGCCTTTGACAGATACCTTGCGAAGGGCAAGCCACTTTACATGGACAAAAAGCGCCTTCAGCCAGACAAGGCCATAGAGTTGATCGTAGCGGCAGGGGGAATCCCTGTACTTGCGCATCCCTATCAGTCAGAAGAAGACGAAGAAAGGCTCGAACAACTCGTAAGAAGGCTGGTAGATTACGGCTTGAGAGGTATAGAAGCCTTCTATTCACAGCACAGCAGTGAACAGACAGCTTTTTATCTGAAGCTTGCAAAGAAATATGATCTCCTGGTTACGGCAGGGACAGATTTCCACGGAGAGAACAAACCAGACATACCGTTCGGCATAGAAGTGGGCTACTGGTATTTAAAAGACTTTCTCAAAGAAATCGATGGGAGGTGTGTATTATGAAACAGGTGAACATTCCTGATGAACTCTACGAAGCCATTGAAAAGAAACTCGAAGAATACGGATTCAAAACGGTGGACGAGTACGTCACGTTCGTCCTCAGAGAAGTCCTGGGTTCCGAGGAAGAAAGCGAAAGCGAGGTTTTCTCAGAAGAGGAGGAAGAGATCATAAAGAAGAGGCTGAGGGATCTCGGATATCTGGACTGAGAAGATGAAAAAGGCAGCGGTACTGTTGTCGTCCTCCGTGATCCTTTCTCTTCCTTTCCTTTTTTCACCGCCGCCGGGTCTGAGTGTAGAGGGCTTCAAAACCCTGGCGGTTTTTCTTGTGTGTGTACTCTGGTGGATCACGAACATCGTGCCGATAATGGTGACAAGCCTTCTTGCGATCGTTTCCTTTCCTATACTGGGACTTGCAAGTTCCGAAGAAGTTTACTCCTACTTTGGGAACACGGCCGTGTTTTTTCTGGTGGGATCCTTTATTTTGAGCTCTGCGTTGAGAAGAAAAGGCATCACACAGAAAATGGCTCTCAGTTTTGTCAAAGTGTTTGGTAAGACGTCCAGGAGTTTGGCTTTGAGTTTTCTCTTTGTGGCATATCTTCTCTCTCTCATAATGATCAGCCACGCGGTGGTTGCCGTTTTGATCCCTGTGATACTGGAGTTTTCTGGTCTCAGGGAAGACAAAGAAAGCAAAGACTTCGTGAAAGTGCTTCTTCTTTCGACTTTCTGGGGAGCCGTTCTGGGGGGTAACACCACACTGCTTGGTGGTGCGCGGGCACCGCTCGTTCTTGCCATGTTCCAGCCATATTACTCGGAAGGGTTGAGCTTTCTCAGGTGGCTTTCAATGTCTTTTCCTGTGACTTTCACGTTGCTTTTGCTGGCGGCGTTTTTTGTGACAAAGTGGACACCGAATGTTGACATCGAAGAGTTGAGAAGGTCCCTGTTGGAAAGGAAGGAACAGCTCTCGTCATCCAGAGAGCAGCTCGTTGTATCTGTTATCGCGTTTGTTACGATACTGACGTGGATCTGTGCGAGCGAGAAGGTAGGGGTTGCCAACATCGCTCTTGGATCGGTCATCGCCCTGTTTTTGACGGGAACAATAAGCTGGAGAGAGGTTGAGGAGGACGTCAACTGGGGTGTTATCCTCATGTACGGTGGAGCCATCGTTTTGGGAAGGATGATGAACAGAATGGGAGTGGCAGAATGGATCACCTCTTCTCTGAATCTCGGACTCGTACCTGGATGGCTTCTGATAATTCTGCTGATAGTTGCCGGCATGTTGTTGACAGAGGTGATGAGCAACTCAGCGGCGGCTGTAATTCTAACTCAGCTTTCTTTCCCGCTTATTGGAAAAGTGGGGCTTTCTCCTGAAGCCATGACCGTTATAATTTCTATGGCAACTGGCTTTGCTTTTGTGTTACCAACAGGTTCTCCCAGTACAGCGCTGGTTGTATCCACAGGATATCTGGATGTCAGAGATCTTGCAAAGCGGGGAGTTATCATGAGTGTTCTCTCGTTTGGAATCCTTTTGCTTTTTGTGAACACCCTGTGGAGGCACGTTCTTTAGGAGGAAGATGGATGGTAGACGTTGTATTTTTGGATTTTGAGTGGAAGCCTCTTTCTTTTTTGAAGAGAATAAAAGGAAGCAGGGAAGTTCGGATAATTTTCCTGATCGACGAGAAACTGCTTACTCTTTCTGTGGAGCTTGTGGCGGAGAAAGGGTGGCTTGGCAAACACGAAATCGACTCCTTCGTTGAGACACTGAAGAGACAGCTGGAAAGAAAAATAGAGACTGTCTCAGAGGAAATCAGGCGCGTGCTGGAAGAAAGAAAAATCCACTGCGAGATCGTGAAGAGGAAGGGAAACATGAAAGAAATTTTGCTCGAGATGGCCTCGAAAAGCAAAGGTAAGATCTACGTGTTTGTGAAAAGAAGAAATCCTCTCTGGAGGGTGGTAAAACCGATATTATCTGAGATTGCAAAGAAAAACAAAAATATCGAGGTTGTGGATTTGTGAGGAGGTGTTTTCTGTGATTGCACCGCACGGAGGAAAACTGGTGAACAGGATTGTAGAGGGCGAAGAGAAAAAGGACTGGGAAGCCAGGGCAAAAGAGATGAAGAAGATAACCGTGTCTTACTGGGATCTGTCGGAGCTGGAGAACATAGCAACAGGCTTGTTCAGTCCACTGGAAGGCTTCATGACGAAAGAAGATTATGACTCCGTTCTCGATGATATGAGACTCTCAAACGGGGTGGTCTGGACCATACCTATTGTGCTTTCAGTTTCAAAAGAACAGGCGGGAGAGATAAAGATAGGAGACTGGGTTGCGATCCATGGAGAAGATGGGAAGCTGTATGCTGTGATGCAGGTGGAGGACAAGTTTGAGAGGAGAAAGAGGGAAGAGGCGAAGAAAGTCTACAAAACAGAGGAAGATGCACACCCTGGTGTTGCGTTTTTATACTTCCAGGGTGATGTGTGTCTTGGGGGGAAGGTCTGGCTTGTCAGAAGGATAGAGCACAGGGATTTTCTCGAGTACAGATTCGATCCCAAAGACACAAGAAGGATCTTTCAGGAAAAGGGATGGAAAACAGTTGTGGCGTTTCAGACGAGAAATCCCATACACAGAGCACACGAGTACCTTCAGAAGGTGGCGCTGGAGATAGTGGACGGGCTCTTCATAAACCCCCTTGTTGGGAAGACCAAGAAGGGAGACATTCCGGCAGAGGTGAGAATGAAGACATACGAGGTGATCATAGAGAACTACTATCCGAAGGAAAGAGTTTTTCTGGGAGTTTTTCCTGTGAACATGAGGTACGCTGGTCCCAGAGAGGCAGTGTTTCATGCGATATGCAGGAAGAACTACGGCTGCACACACTTCATAGTGGGAAGGGATCATGCGGGTGTTGGGAATTACTATGGAACCTATGAAGCTCAGGAGATATTCGATCAGTTCAAACCAGAGGAGATAGGGATCGTTCCGTTGAAATTCGAGCACGCTTTTTACTGTAAGAAATGTGGTGGGATGGCCACAAAGAAAACATGCCCACACGGCGATGAGGACCACGTGTTCCTGAGTGGAACAAAGGTAAGAGAGATGCTCTCGAATGGTATCATGCCACCACCAGAGTTCACAAGACCGGAAGTAGCCAGGATCTTGATAGAGTATTACAGGGAAAGTGTGAAAGGTTGATAGTATACTAGAGGAATCATAAAGAGGAGAGGGTGAAGAGAATGAAAAAAGTAGCCATTATCGGTTTGGACTGTGCCGATCCGAAACTTGTCTTCGAGGAATTCTGGGAAGAACTACCGAACATAAGAAAACTTGCCAGAAGTTACGGCCCGCTGAGATCGACCATTCCTCCTATCACAGTCCCCGCCTGGATGAGCATGATGACATCCAGAGACCCAGGAGAGCTTGGAATATACGGATTCAGAAACAGAAAAAACTACGACTACGATTCTGTGACCTTCGCGAACTCCCGGATGGTCAGGTATCCAACCGTCTGGGATATCCTCGGAAACAGAGGTTGCAAAACGATCGTTCTAGGAGTGCCTCTGACCTATCCTCCAAAACCTATAAACGGATATATGGTAACGAGTTTTCTCACCCCAAGCACGGACGTGGATTACACTTACCCACCAGAGTTGAAGAAAGAGATAGAAGAGTGGGTGGGGAAGTACATGTTTGACGTGGAAAACTTCAGAACGGAAAACAAGCAACTTGTCATCGATCAGGTTTACGAGATGACCGACAAAAGATTTGAAGTGGCAAAACATCTTGTTACAGAAAAGGAATGGGATTTCTTCATGATGGTGGAGATGGGACCGGACAGGATGCATCACGCTCTCTGGGCACACCACGATCCCACACACTTCAAGCACGATCCAAACAGTCCTTTCAAGAACGCTATAAGAGACTACTACAAATATCTGGACGAGAAAATAGGAAAACTGGTTTCGTTGCTTCCGGATGACACTGTGGTAATCATCGTCTCAGACCATGGAATCCAGAAGATGGACGGGGGAATAGCGATAAACGACTGGCTCATCGAAAAGGGCTATCTTGTTCTCAAAGAAAAACCGGAAAAACCAACACGCATAGGAGAACTCATAAAGAAGGGAATGGTAGATTGGGAAAAAACCAGGGCGTGGGGTCTTGGGGGATACTATGGCAGGCTCTTCATAAACGTTGAAGGAAGGGAACCAAACGGCGTGGTGAAGAAGTCCGAGTACGAAAAGTTCAGAGACAGGCTAATAGAAGAACTGGAAGCCATAACGGACGAGCATGGAAACAATATAGGAACGAAGGTGTTCAAGCCGGAAGAAGTGTACAGGGGAGTGAACAACATCGCACCCGATTTGATCATATACTTTGGGAACCTGAAATGGCGTTCCATAGGAAGTGTTGGAAATGAGACGATCTGGCTCCACGAAAACGACACAGGACCAGACGACGCAAACCACGCGGAAGATGGTATTGTCATTTCAACGGATGGTACGGTGCCGAGGAGCATTTATGAGGTGAGAGATTTTGTGCTGAGTTTTTTCGAATGAGTGGAGGTAGATCTTCTTGGAAACAAAATACGAAAGATACCTGAAAGTCACCGTCAAACAGGCCGGAATGATTTTCTCCACGAGGGTGATAGGATATCTTCTTGGATTTGCCCTGCAGGTGATGTTCGCAAGGTTTCTTGGAGCAGATCTTTACGGTCTGTACGCTCTAGGATTGACCGTCACAAACGTCGGAGTTTTGTTCTCTGTGTTAGGAATGAGCTCAGGAGCAGTGAGATTTCTGGGAGAATACCTGGGAAAGCAAGAATTCGGTAAAGTAAAGGCACTCCTCAAGATCATCTTCAGCACGTCTGTACTCATCTCGATTGCGAGTTCTGTTTTGCTGGTTGTTTTCAGGAAACAACTGGCAAGTGTCTTCAATGAGCCAAGACTTGAAGGAATTCTTCTCTGGTTTTCCTTCGTTCTGGCTCTCTACACCATCATGAACGTATTGGTGGGGGTGTTTCAGGGTTTCAAGAAACCAGCTCTTTTTACTTTTTACAAAGAGGTTTTGGAAAGAATTTTAAGAATGGCTGTATTCGGAGTGCTGTACCTTCTTGGCCTCAAACTCACAGGAGCAGTTCTTGCAACCGTTGTCTCGACCGCTGTTGTTGTAGGATTTCTTCTTTTCAATCTCAGAAAGATTTTGAGACCAATTCAAGATGTTCAAAACGATTCCATCAACGCCAGAGAGTTTTTCTCTTATTCGTTGAGCATGCTTTTTGTGGGTTTCACTTATTTTTTGATGGGACAGGTGAATCAGTTGATACTTGGCATCTTCTCTGATTCCAGAAGTGTCGGACTCTACGCGGTCTCAAACACAGTGTCTCAGCTTCTTGTTTTCTTTTTGGGAAGTTTCAACATGATATTTGCCCCCATCATCTCTGAACTCTATCACACAAATCAGAGAGAGACTCTCTCGAACATGTACTCAAACCTCACAAGGTGGATTGTTTCTCTAACTGTTCCTCTGTTCTTATGGATAATAACCTTCCCGGAAGAAATTCTCAGTATATTCGGTAAGGATTATACGCAGGCAAAAAATGCTTTGATACTCCTTTCAGTTGGGCAACTTGTCAACGCAGCTGTTGGATCGAACGGCTTACTTTTGTCCATGACGAAGTACCAAAAGTACGAGATGTTGAACGGTATCCTAGTGGCTTCACTGAACATTGTCCTGAACATCCTGCTTGTTCCAAGGTATGGTGTGCTTGGATCTGCCGTTGGGGGTTCACTCGCAATCGCTACTGTGAATATAATAAAGATGATAGAAGTGTACCTGGCTTTGAGGATGTTTCCTTACAACTTGAGGTACATAAAGCCCATCGTATCGGGAGCAGCCGTCTGGATCGTTTTGATGCTCTTGAAACAGTTTTCACAAGGTATCACTTTGCTTTTACTGGGACTGGTTAGTAGTTTTGCTGTGATGTTTCTTGGGCTTGTTCTTCTTGGGCTTTTCGAGGAGGACAAGGTGATATTGAAAAGTGTTCTGGGGAGGGTTAAAAGGTGAGTGAAAAACTCAACGTGTTTATAATAATCACAGACTGCCTGAGATACGATGCTTTTCAGGGTATGAAAATAAAAAAATATGCGGAAAAGTCTGGTTTAGTTTTGGAGAATGTCTTCTCTGCTGCCCCAAGCACTTTCTTTGCAGTACCATCTATTCTGACAGGAACCTTACCGTTCCAGGTGATAAAAGATGCGAAAATCAGCAAGGAAGCATATACTTATCTTCCCTTTGTTGCTCATAAACATGGCTATCAATCTATTTTCATAACAGCAAATGTGGTAACGTCCAGAGCCTATGGTTATTATATTAAAGAGGGAATCTTCGAAGACTTTTTAAACACACGAAAGTTACCACCAACTGATTTTGGTTATCAAAAGCCAGAAAATGCTATAAAGAAGGCAATAAAAACTATCCTTAGAAAAAATGACCATCTTTTCTATTCAACTAAGAAAATCTATAATAAAATCAAATTTCTACTAACTCAAGGCCCTAAAAATCAAAACACCCTTTTTGAAAATAAAATAAGATCAGACATGATAATAGACTACTTGTCTCAATTGCAACTATCATCCACAAAGCCTGCATTTGGTTTTATCCACTTGATGGATACACATGCTCCATATGGATCACCGAAACTTTCCCCTAGGGAGTTAAAAAATGCTTCAAAACTGGTAAGAAAATTATATACCTCTCCTGATATTTTAAAAGAAAAAGAAATAGAACTTCTTAAGTACTTCTACCAAACAGAGGTTGAGTATCTAGATAGCTCACTAGGAGATCTTTTAGATCTCATAGACAGGAAATTCAATCTCGACAAAACGCTAGTGATAGTACTTTCCGACCACGGAGAAGCATTTGGGGAAAAGGGAGTTCTTACTCACCCAGGTGATGGGTTAATAGAAGAGGTTCTTAGGATTCCTCTGTTTATGGTCGGTAAAATAGATGACATAAGAATCACAGGAGAGGGTGTTCTACCCAGCTGGAAAATCCACGAGTTAGTGTTGAAGGTTTTTCTCGGGCAAGAAGTACCACAAATTGGTTATCAGGATGAAGCAATAGCAATAGGATATAGAAAGGAAAGTGGTAAATACAAAATAGTCAGGTTTGCCGAAATAAACCATGAAAAAATAGTACTATCAGAAGACTTGAATTATCTTAATGAGATATTGGTAAGGCTCAGGAGAAAATACATTGTGAATAAGATGAAAATCTTCAAGCAATGATTTTTCCAGAGGTGTTGCAGGGTATTGCTATATTTTTTTTGATGATCCTACGAATTCAACCTATCCTTTATAGCCCTTTTTCAAATTTTCAAAATATTAATCACCCTCTTTGCAAATTTCTCTTCGAAGTTTTCTCTCTCTTCCACCACGTATTCATCAAAACCTATCGCTTCTGGAATTCCACCGTTGCTGCTTCCTATCACGTATATTCTACAGGTCCGAGTTTCTAAAGCCATACATAGCTAGCTCTTGTTCCTATTTGGAAATATCATCCGTTGAAACATAAATATTTTTTAAACAAAAAATCATAGAAGGGTAACAAGTAACAACTTTAGAATTTTTTTACAATTAGGGAAATGTTTTTGTTATCGAAACATCTACCATTTATAAGATATTTTTATAACTTTTTATTAACCACTCTGCGGTTTTTTCTGAAAGTTTTCTGGCAGAGGACTCGCTGTTCAGCCTCTCATGATAAAACCTTATTCCCCTTCTTATCATATTAGGTTTTCTCCAAAAATATTTTAGCAATCTTAAGTACATATTCCTAACAATAGTTTTTCTGTACTTTTCTGGAAACAGCAAAGAATTGACAATAGCTTTGTTAACTATATTGTTTAATATAATTCCATCTTTAGAAAGACGCGTGTTGGCACTTGGGAAATGCAAGACCACAAGCTCAGGGGCAAAAAGAATTGACATGCCCAGATCGTATATCAAATAGGAAAGATAGTATTCTTCGAAACCATAAAAGAGAGACGAAGGGTATAATGGTAATTTTTTTGTCCTAAACAGGGAATTTCGAATGAAATGTCCTGCCCCAATAAAAGAGAGAACATAATTTCTCTCTTTGTCAAGAAATGGTGATAGTTGCAAAGTTAGTGTTCTCATGTTTATAACATTGCAAGCTATGGCTGCAACATCATCTTTGGACTCAAATATCTCTCTTGCCTTTATTAGGATCTTACTATCAGGCACCACTGCATCATCATCTATAAAAAACAAAAAATTTCCGGATGAATTAACAATACCGACATTTCTACCACCAGCTACGCCCAAATTTCTCTCTACTTCTATAATTCTTACATTATTGATTCCAAATTGTTTAATGGTAGATATTAATTCTCTTTTGGATTCAATAGTCGAGCCATTGTCCACTATTATTAGTTCCCATGACACTCCTTCGAATTTTTTAATACTTTGAAAAGCTCTTTTGATCTCCTCATTTCTATTTCTAGTTACAATGATTATCGAAAAATCAAAAGAATTCTTGTTGAAAGTATTATTCTGCCATATATTCATCAAATTCACCTCCAGTGAATTCTGCTAATTCAGAAAATATGAGGTTTTATTTAACATACTATATTGAGATTTGATTAAATTTTAATTCTCTCCTAGATTTAAGTTAAATACTAGATATGAAGGCCTAAAAGCTTTAAATGAAAACTAACCTTTACATCAGGAAATGTTTTTTGCAAAATAACACATGATCGAATTATGATAAGGTTGCAATATTTACTTTATCATTTTGAACATAGATTGAAGGATTTTCTATTATAGTTAGCGGCTGAAATATCATGAATCCCGAAAAGTTCTATTAAAAACAAGAAAAACCACACAATTCTTTCCGAAAACAACCTTAGTGTTAAGGAAAAAAACTATAAAAACTAATATTATTGATAATGAGATTTTGAACTCAGTAGGATTTCGTATTACCCTTAAGTAGTCACAAATCCTAATGAAATAGAGGATAAAAAATATCGTTCCTACAATACCTACTTGATTCATCAAATCGATGAAGAAATTGTGACTAAACATGTATCTTCCTAGTTGTGGAATAAAATAAATTTCATTATACAATTTACCAAACAATAATTCAAGTAAATCTCTTTTAAAGATATTTTGCAGATAAATTTGAAAAATGACAGAACGATAAGATGTGATAGTAGATAGGGGAACCTTTTGATTAATTGCTGTTATTAGGAATCCTATTCTAGTATTATGAAGAAAGCCAGCCAGCCATTCCCAAGACAGTATGATCGAAAAGAGGAGCAATGTTATAACACTAAAAGTTAGGAATAATTTGCTAATAGTCGATTTTCTCCAAGAGAAAAAAAAGTATAATCCTAGAACAATACTTATTGATAAGTACCCAGTCATACTTTGCGCTACAATTATTAAGAATAGTATTATGAATAACAGTGCTTTTTTAATTATATTAGATCCCTCTTCATATAATAGTACGACAAAAAATAGAGTGAGGTAGAAAGAATAATAATTTGGTTCGTAAGTTCCAGCTAATTGAAATGTTATGTTTGATCCTATCCATCTTGTATTGAGTTTTCCAGTTATGAGTTGAAAAAAACCGAAGGTTATCAAACTTACTCCCATGAATTTCTTAATATACTGTAAAATCACTTTCCCTGAGTATGTCATTATTATAAAATTCATGAATATGATAGACACAACATAACTCAAACCTTCAAATCTTTCATATGCAATCACATCTTTTATTCCCATTAGGATCAGAAATAGAAGTAAGAAGTGTCTCATACCGAAATTTAGTGTTTTCGTTTTTCTCTTCATGAGTTCAATGGTGAATAAAATCGGAAATAAGTAAAAAGCAGGAGATCTGCCGAAGATAGAAACGTGCATTAGTGGAAGTGTAAAAAGGACAATTGAAAGAGGAGACGTAAAATTGAGAAAACACAGTGGGGTTGGTATCAGTAAAACTACCAATGATATAAGATCACTGTGTATATAGTATAGATTTATGTAAAGCACTACCGAAACAGCGAGTAAAATCCCAAGAGTTATCAGTTCTTTATATGCGGTGCGTTTTGACCTCAACTTAAAAACTTCATTGTTATGCTGAATTTCTTCAATCATTAATTTTACCTCCAAACACTAATTTTAAGCTGTTATCTAAAGCAAAATCTTATCAATTTATCCCAATAAATTCCTTCATTGTACACTGTTACTATCGCCAAAATAGTCATAACAAAACAAACGTGATAATTAAAGAGAGAAATCTCTGTAGTGTGTGAAGAGATTGTTTTTAGATTGACGTAATATCCTTTTCAATCCCTATTAAACAAATCTCTAGTGTAAACCTTCTCTTTCACATCATTTAATTCGGCTGACATTCTGTTGGCCAGGATTAGATCGCACATTTGTTTGAATTCTTCTAAGTTGTTGACCACAGGAATTTCTTTGAAAGTCTTTTCCTTTATTAGTGGTTCATAAATGATAATTCTAAATTGGCCATACTCTTTCAAAAGATCCAGTATATCGAGAATAGAGGAATTTCTAAAGTTGTCGGAATCTTTTTTCATGGTAAGCCGATAAATACCCACATTTTTTGGTTTCTTTTTTATAACCATATCGGCTATATGACGTTTCCTGGTTTGATTCGACCTTACAATAGCAGTTATAATTTCATGAGGTATTCCATTAAATTGCGCTGCAAGTTGATTTGTATCTTTTGGTAAGCAGTATCCTCCGTAGCCAAAAGAGGGATTGTTGTAGTGGTTTCCTATTCTTGGATCCAAACAAACTCCCTCTACGATTTCTCTGGTGTTCAATCCTTTGAGTTCAGCGAAGGTGTCCAATTCATTGAAAAAAGCCACTCTCATTGCCAGATAAGCGTTTGAAAAAAGTTTTATAGCTTCGGCCTCCGATGAACCTGTAAGAAGGACAGGAACGTCTTTTTTTATGGTTCCTTGAAGCAGAAGCTCTGCGAATTTTCTTGCCCTTTCTGATTTTTCTCCCACCACTATCCTGGAAGGATATAAATTGTCATGAAGTGCTTTTCCTTCTCTAAGAAATTCTGGTGAGAACACTATCCTGTCTGTGTTAAACCGCTTTTTCATGTTCTCTGTAAATCCAACGGGAACTGTTGATTTTATGACAATGAGGGCTTTATCATTGTACTTGAGTGCATCCTCCAGAACCTGTTCCACAGAACTTGTATCAAAGCCATTTTTGTTGTGATCGTAATCGGTCGGAGTGGCAATGATTATGTAGTCGGCATTACTGTAGGCTTTTTCTTTGTCCAGAGTAGCTTCTAGATGTAAAGTTTTGTTTTTCAAAAAATAATCGATGTCAGGATCTTTTACGGGAGATACTCTTTCATTTATCATTTTCACTTTCTGGGGGTTTATATCTAAAACCGTTACCTCATTGTGCTGAGCCAAGAGTATTGCCAGCGATAATCCGACATACCCTGCTCCAACTACTGTTATTTTTGGCATATACTATCCCTCCTAATTAATGGATTTTCTCAAAATACTGATATTGAAAGTCCAGGTATTTCTCATTCATAAACTTATTGTGAATCGCTTTGGGTTGCTGGTCATAGTAGTATTCTATACTTTCCTTTGCAATGTTTTCATATGAGAGTATTTTCATAATTTCTTTTGCTTTTTCTCTAAATTTCTGAAGAATTTCTTCGTTGTTAGCAATGATACTCATTTTCTCATATAGTTCCTTGATTGAATTACTGTAAAGATAAAATCCATTTCCGTCTATGAAATGGGCAGTTGTTCCATAATATCTCAAAATCAAAGGTGTACAGGTTGCTACAGCATCTTCTATTAATGTTGTGTGTTGCGAATTCCAAACAGCAACATCCGATAATTTTAATATTTCCAATGTTTTATACCTATTAGCCCATCCCATAAATTTTACATTTGGTAACTTTTTCATTTTCTCTTCAAATTCCTTATCCTGTACCCTACCAAAGACTAGTAATTGGGTCGAATGGTTTTCTAACAGGGAAAAGGCATCGAGTATTCTAGACATCTGCTTTTCTGGAGTAATTTTACCTCCTGTGACGAAAATCAACTTTTCAGTAGAGATGTCATATTTTCTTCTTATATCATCTCTGTTTTCTTTGGGAACATTTAAAACGTCGGCTCCTATTGGAAGCAATCTAACCTTTTTTTCAGGAATACCTAAAAACTTCACTGGAAACAAACATCGAAGCGGTGTAACTCCAAAAACAATATCAACATAATTAACAGCATATTTCAGAAGATATCTCCATGTTATTTCATAATAAACTTTCAACCACAATTTGTTTCTTCCAGAAATAACTAAGTCAGCATGATTATCGGCCACCAAGAAAGTTGAAGGATATCTTTTCTTGTATTTGGCGCATTCTATTAGTGATGGACACGTTAATCCATGATGGAATATATAATCTGGTTTTTCCCGCTCTAACATCTCATAAAGACCATTAAATACAACAAATCTGCCCTTGAATTCCCATTTTATAGGTAACCTTATTAATCGAACACCAGTTTCTTCAACATATTCCTTCACACCTATAATTCTTGCCTTATTATTCACAAAGGCAGACATTCGATCAGAGGTTATATGGACAACTTCGTGCCCTAGAAGTTTTTGGTAATATGGAAGTAGATTTTCCTGATATCCATATCCATCGTTATAGTATTGAGATATGTGGACTATTTTCATGCAATCACTCCTCATGCTAGTACTTTTTGAAAACCTTCCCTTTTTAAACTCCTTAAGATACTCATTTACAAAAGTCGCAGTTGGGATTTCTATAATTATCTTGTAGCCGTTTTCTTTTAAGGTTTTTATTAGCATTAGTAAGTATATATCATACACTGTACAAGATCTTAAATAAATAACCCGCTTTCCGGTATTTTTGTTAATAATTTTATTAAGAACAGACATAATCTTTCATATGATAAAGTACTTTATCAATGAGATTTCTTAATTTAAAGAGAGTTTCCTTTGCATGATTATGGTTACTTAAGACCTCAAGGTACACCGTTCCGGCTTTGTTGGCAATCAAAAGAATTGCCTTATCAAACAACAGAAAAATTTTTATTTGCGAATAAATTTTCTTTTTGATGCCCATGGATTTTTCCAAATCTTCAATGGTGGAAATATATACCATTGAAATCCCTCCTTGATTTTTTGTGACTTAGAATGGGAGTGTAGTTATCAGCGTGCTATATAGTCATATAATATCGCTCTCATAATCTTTTTAATTGTTAAAGGAACTACGTACATCCCCAATATTCTCCCCACATAATAAGCGAAACTACTCATCAAATCTCCTCTCAATACATATATAAGGTAGAATGCTGTAAATATTGATAAAGTTCTAAGATACCCTTCTGTATTCTGCAAAGTGTCTAGATATCGCGAAACTACTCCGAGGAATATTGCAAACATTATTACACCTATTAATCCAAAATTTATCAAACCTTCAGCTGGGAGGGGAAACGAAAGATTGGTAAACCACATGGCATATTGCTTCATAAGAAGTTTCTCAGCTACTAGGTGTCCACTTCCAACAGGTTTGTTTGTCCATTGCGATCTCGGAATCCAGAATAATAGAACTCCCAGGATTTGTCTTCCATAAGTTATCTCGTATTTTCTGATGTAATCTATTCCTGCCATCAGCATGGACCAAGCATCAAAATCTAATCCCTGAAGTTCTTTGTATATGTTGTAACTTTCCATTCTCAAAAACGCTTTTGAAAATGAGCCAATTGTAAGACTGCTATGGGTAAAAGACTTGGTTAAAGGGAACAAAACTGTGAGGACTATTACGATAATGAAAAATGAATGAAGCAACCACTTTTTGCTTCTGAGCCATAAAAATAATACAGAGAGATATATAGGTCCAATGAGATTTCTCTTTCCAGTGATAGGATTCGCGAATAGTAGTAACATGAATATAGAAATGATCAGTAACATATTGTATTTAATTGCACCTAGTTTTCTCGCAAAGTACGATTTATATGTTGACAAATAAAATATAGGAAAGGTTGGAATTGAAAATAGAAAATTTCTGACAATAAGAGACAAAGACTGTTTCTCTATTAACCATTCGCGATTTACAAATAACTTTATCACCATTGGCAAAAGTAAAAAAGATATAAGTATAGATATGAGAAAGATTGCTTTGAGAAAAATCGTAGAAGGTTCTATATTCAAATGATGAGAACTAAAAGGAACTATTCTATAATCTTTCAATAAAAATCTAGTAAAACAGTATGCGAAAATAAAAAGTGTGATCACTAGATTTGTGAGGATAATCAACTCATCATCGAAAGGCATGGTGTTAGGGAATCTTCTATTAGTCAATTGAATATACGGAGCAAGCCAGAAAAACGAATAGAAAAATCCTAATATCGTGGCATTGGATATTGAATATGGTGAGTTTTTAAAATGAACAAAAACAAATACAGTGATTAGCAATAGATTTAAAATTGAAGAAAGCAGAACAGGAAAGTTATCGACGGGTACGAAAAGGATTACCAAAATATTAATTAACACAAATAGAATGAAACTTATGAACGGGAAAGAAGCTGATGTTCTTCTTAATATTAAAGAATTTGTATCATTCTGATAACCCTGAATAAGCGTTGAAGATCTCAAAACTCTTCCCTCCATATCCATTTTCAGGATATTCTTAAGGAGAGCAACTACAAGTTAACAAGATTTTTAATTGCTAAATGTCCTGCGGTTTTTGGCCATTAAGTTATAAAGCTCTATATAATCGTCTATCATATCTTTTACATCTCTTATCATGGTTTTGTTTTTGGGATATCCTGATCTTCTCACATTGTCAATGGCTTCTCTTATTTTCTCGGATGTTTTATCATTTATAACAGTCCCTGTTCTCACTATAGTTTCAGGTGCTCCACCGCTGGCAAAGGTTATAACATATGTCCCACAAGCCTGTGCTTCCAAATTGACTGTTGGGTAGTTGTCTTCAAAAGTTGGATTGACAAACACATCTGCTGCTGTGTATATTTCTGCGAGTTCTTTTACAGAATTCGTCCGCTGAATACCAATGATACCCTTTGGAAGTTCTTTTATCTGCTTTTTGGTCAAACCAACAAGGACTATTACCTCATCGTCTCGGAGCATATTTGCTAGTTCGAAAAAGTATTTCAACCCTTTCCTTTCTTCCCATTTATTTGCAACTCCAAGAATTATAAATTTGCCTTCGATATTATATTTTTTCCTAAAATCTCCTTGAGTGGGTTTGAAAACCTCAGTATCTATCCCATTTGGTATAACTTCAACAGGATACTCTTTCAAAAAAGATTGTTTGACAAGATCTGCAAGCCACTTAGACGGAGTTACTAAAATCGTATTTCTTATTCCTGTGAATAATCTTTTCTTATCTTGCCAGTTTTTTCTCGACCTATCTAATATCCAGCTCGCAGGATATCGTCTCTTTTGTGGGCAATGATAACAACCCGTTTTCCACCTATCACACCCAACAAAATCAAAATACGTACAGTGCCCAGTAAACGCCCAGCAATCATGAAGTGTCCACACAACAGGCTTTTGTTTTTCTTTCAAGTACTTAAAAAGCAATTCGATATTGATGTAATAGCCATGTATATTATGCAGGTGTATTATATCCGGGTCTATTTCTTCAACTCTTCTTAAGAATCTGGCAGTGGCTTTTTTTGATCCAAAACCATGAAGATCAAACAGTCGGGTTTTTAAAACATGCATATAAACATCAAAATCCGTACCTATTCTTATTGCTTCCAAGCAGCCAACGGAGGATCCCCGCCCATAAGCGACATAACTCTCATGTCCATTTTCTAAAAGGGCTCTATGTATATCCGAAACTATTCTGCCAGTGCTTCCCCTTCCGCAGACAGAGTTTATTTGAAGGATTTTCATCTTTTTCCCCCTATTCATTCTAAAAATATCCAACTCTCAAAATCCTATTTTCTCTTTCATCCCACAAGTCTCTTCAAATAACCCTAGTATATCTGAATCACCTGCTTTGAAGTGCTTACTCTCAACGAATAAAGAGTGGTTTATCTTTTGGCAGATCTTCTCCAACAATACTCGCCAGCGAGATGCTGTAAAGTTCTTCAAACGAGACAGGTGCTTTACCCTTCAAGCAGCTCTCCACAAACAGTTCCATTTCCGCTTTGTGTCCTCTATCGACACCCAGGGTTTTGAACTTTTTGACTTTGGTACCACCAACAAACATGGATTTCACGAAATTATCTATTTGTCCATTCGTACCGTTTCCAGAGATTTCAACGAGTTCCCTTGGAAACCGCTTGTGCCCGTTGGCATAGTACACAATGGTTCCTACAGAGCCTTTATCGAGTTTCAAGGTGATCACCACGTTGTCATTTTTGAAATAACCATTTTTTTCATCTATAGTTTCTACGGATATGGATACCGGTATTTCTCCTGTTAGGTATTGAATGAGATCTATGAAATGACACGCTTCCCCAACTATCCTTCCGCCTCCTCTTTTCGGGTCGAGAACCCACGATGACTTTTCAATGTATCCAGCGTTCACTCTGCACAAAACAACAAACGGACCATCTGCACCTTCAAAATGCTTTTTTATAAATCTTGCGTGGGGGGAAAAACGTCTATTGAAACCCACCATGATGACTCTGTCAGGATGCTTTTCGTATGCTTTTCTTATCTTTTCAAGCTGTTCAACGGTCAATGCTAATGGTTTTTCCACGAACACATGCTTTCCTGCTTCCAGTGCTTCGACGACAAATTTTGCATGTGAATTGTGCTGGGTCAAAATCATAACGGCATCGACTTCATCATCTTCAAGGATTTTACTGTAATCACTGGTGGCATATTCAAAACCGTATTTCTTTGCTGCGTGGTACGAGGTTGTCCCTGATGTGGTAGCAACGTATTTCAGCCTTGCCTTTCCTTTCTTCTGCAATTTTTTAAGTATGGGGAATAGAGTTGTTTTGGCAAAAAGCCCCGCACCTATTATGCCTAAGATTAAGTACTCATTTTTTCTCCCTGATTTTTTGGATTCAACGGTTTTTGCTTTTTCAACTGTTACAACCGTTCTTTTATCTTCATAGTCTCCATATTCAAAGACCGTTCCTATCACTTTCAGTTCATTTCTAATCAATTTGTTGTATACCTCTTCTGCCTCCTCAATTTTAAATCTGTGGGTGACGATTTTTTCCAGATCAATTTTCTTTTCTTTGATGAGTTCCAGTATTTCTTCCATGTTCTTTTTCACTGTCCATTTGGCATAACCTACAGGGTATTCGAAACCCTTCAACTCGTAGTTTTCGTCAAACATACCTGCTCCCGCGCCTCTTGAAACAACGAGTTCCAGTTCTTTTTCAAAAAAGTCTTTGCGCGGAATCTCAAGTTCCAGCATCCCTGTTGCAACGATCTTTGCTTTATCTCTTGCCATGTTTGCGGCGTTGTAAAGCACATCAGATCCTCCAGAAGCAACGAAGATGATTACAGAATCAACTCCTTGTCCATCTGAGATGTTTTTCGATTTTTCAAACATGTCGGCGTTATCGTGTCCATTTGCCACAAAATCACATCCCAGATCTTTTGCCAATTTTAATTTTTCTTCGTCAATATCGATTCCCAGCACTTTACATCCCATGGCTTTCAGGATTTGAACGGCTATTAATCCAAGCAGTCCAAGGCCGTAGACAGCAACGGAATCTCCCAGAGTAACGTTACTGAGCCTGATAGCATGCAACGAGATAGAGGCAATGCCGGCAAACGAAGCACTCAAAGGTGATACTTCATCAGGCACACGAACGGCAAGGTTCTTGGGGATCCACACGTAATCTGCATGTGAAGCATATCCGCTTCCAAAACAAGCAACAATATCTCCTGTTTTGAACTCTTTAACATCATCTGCGACTTCTTCAACTACACCGCAGCACGAGTATCCCAGAGGTATAGGATCATCAAGTCTGTTGACTACCTGTCTGTATGTCTCTATGAAACCTTCTGTCTTGAGTTTATCCAAAACTTTCTTCACGAGATCAGGCCTATCTTTGGCCTTTCTCAAAAGACTGCTTTTTCCTGTTTTGATCATCAGTTTCTCTGTTCCCACACTGATGGCAGAGTAGAGATTTTTAACGATCATTCCACCAGATTTGAGCCTTGGCTTTGGCACATCTGCTAATTCAACATTTCCTGTACGGTAGTTCATTATCACCTGTCTCATCTCAAAACACCCTCTCACTTATCTCACTGCTGATGATATTCCAGGACCAAACTCTGCGCTCTGAATAATTTTCTCCCAGTTTTGCTTAAACCACTCGACTGTCTCAGCAAGCCTTCCGTCGAAATCTGGATCAGGATTAAAACCAAGGACTTTCTTTGCTTTTTCGTTGGATGCGAGCATTCTTGGCTTGGTATCCCATTTTCTTCGTGGTTTGAAAACAATACCAGCGGTATTTCCGGTGAGTTCGTTCACTTTCTCAGCGAGATACTTTATCTTCACTTCCCTTCCGGCTGCGAGATTGAAAGCCTCACCTATGGCTTCTTTGTAATATCCCATCCTCAACAATCCGTCGACAATATCCCCTACGTAAGTGAAATCCCTCGTCTCTTCACCTGTACCTGTGATGGGTAAAGGTTTACCAAGCATTGCCCAGTATATGAAGTTTGGGATAACGTTCCTGTACTGTCCAGGAACTTCGCCGGGCCCAAAGGAGTTGAAGAAGCGTGCTTTTGTAATGGGAATGTCGTACATTTTGTAGAAGTAATTACAGTAAAGTTCCCCCAGAGCCTTCGTAATCTGATAAGGCGTGCTCATCCAGGAAGATATGGGCAGATCTTCCTTGAAAGGCATGGGAGCATCGCTAGGATAAATGGAACACCCTGAAGATGCATAGACGAACCTTTCAACTTTCCCATATATTCTGGTGTATTCCAGAAGTTTCAAAGTGCCAAAACCATTTACCCAGAGATCCTTTTCAGGATAATCAACGGAATTCTGATTGGCAAAAAATGCCGCAAGGTGAAATATTATCTCCGGTTCCTCATTGAACACTCTCTTTAAGTCGACATCGTTTGTTATATCACCCTCTATGAACAGCAGATTCGGGGCATCTTGAGGAAGAAGCCAGGTATATCCGGAACTCAGGTTATCTATAACTACCACAAAAGCTCCTAAATCTAACAGTCTTCTAACCAGATTCGATCCAACCGCTCCAGCACCACCTGTCACTAAAACACGTTTTCCCTTGTAATAGAGCTTATAATCCTCCATGTTCTTATCCCTCCTCATTTAGACTCGATTTAAAAATTTCCAGAAATTTCTTTGCTGCTACCCTCACTGAAAGGTTCTCCACAACATATTTTCTCCCATTTTTCCCGAGTTTTACCCTGAGATCAGGGTTTTTGTAGAGAGTTAATATTGCTTCTTTTATCAGCTCTGGTTTTTCAGGAGGATATGAGAAACCACACTTGGCTATTCGAATAAGTTGATGAGCATCGCTGTTTAAATCGAGAGATGCTATTACAGGAATGCCCGCAGACATTATGCTGACGATTTTAGATGGAACAACAGGTGTCCTTAAATCTTTTATCAATGTTGCCAGCGAAACATCTGAAGAATGTAGTACAAGAGGATATTCGTCTGGTGGAACAGGTGGTAGCAACCTCACATTGTTGAGTCTATATTTCTCTATTAAGTTTTCTGCTTCCTTTTTTCGAGCACCATCTCCTACAATAATAAAAACTATGTCCTTATATTCTCTTAACAAGGCTGCCGATTCAATAATAGATTTTACATCTTGGGCAAAGCCTATGGTTCCAGCAAACGACACAACAAACTTGTCGATTAAACCATGCTCGATAGAAAATTTGTTGACTCGGGGGCCTGGTGTGATTCTGTTCTCATCAACCCAATTCTCTATAACAAAGGTCTCTTTATCTGGCTTTACTTGCTTTATATGCTCAGCGTTTCTTTCCGAATGGACAACTATAGCTGATGCGTTTTTATAGGCTTTCTTTTCCATATTTTCAAAGTATCTAATTACTAGTCTATTCTTCAATATTCCCATTTGAATGGCTTCTTTTGGGAATAAGTCTTGAACGTTCAATACATAAGGTATCCCGTATTTTTTCTGGGAATATATCCCCACGCGAGAAAGAGGAAGAGGAGGAGAGTATATTAACAAAACGTCCGGTTTTCTTTTGGAACCTACTAATATATCAACGATTCTTTTCATTCGAAACTCTAGGTAGAAATGTTCAAATGCTCTTCTAATGAGATTTGATTTATCTATTTCCGGTACTTTAATCCTAAAAAGGTGCATATTTTCAAAAATTTCTTCTTTGTACCAACGTTCATTCTTCACACTCACAGGATTGTATGAGGAATTTTCTATATAACGAGGGATTGTAGTTAAAACAAAAACATCATGGCCCAATCTTGCCAGAAATCTCCCAAGCTCGTAATATTGCACAGCTGCCGCTCCAGCTTCGGGATAAAATTTATCAACTACCAGAGCTATCTTCAATGGGCGCTCTCTTGTATCTACTTTGCCCCTCTTCTCCATAACACAGCCTCCAGTGTCTGCAGAATGATTCGAAGATCAAGAAAGATGTTTCTGTTCTTCACGTACCAGAGGTCGTACTCTGTCTTCTTCCTGTAATCTTCAAGCGTGGTCGTGTGCTTGTAGTTCAGCTGTGCCCAACCGGTGATACCCGGTTTGACGAGCAGACGCATATTGTAAAAAGGAATCTGTTCTTTCATCATGTTGTGAAATTCAACCATCTCAGGACGAGGACCGACTACACTCATGTCACCCTTCAAGACGTTCAGAAACTGCGGAGACTCATCTATTCTCAGTTTTCTAATGACTTTTCCCACTTTCAACGGTCTTTCCTCTATGGCTCTGTTTGGATTTGCTGGGTCGATCTTTCCATTTCGCAAGGAACGAAGTTTGTAGATGATGAAAGTTTTCCCATCTTTCCCAACCCTCTTTTGCCTGAACACAACGGGCCTTCCATCTTCCAGGTATATAATTATACCAACAACGAGCATGATGGGGGAGAAGACAGCAAGGGCGATCAGAGAGACAGCGATGTCCAGGATTCTTTTTGCCGGTGAGTCATCATTCACAGCGCTGAAGCAAACCTCGTAGTACTCTCTGAACTTTTCCAGGACTTTCATGGGGATTCTCTTCAGGGTTTTTTCCACAAGGTTTGGCAGGTATTCCACACGTTCGATGTTCACCTTCTTCAGAACGTCTTCGAACTCTGGGTCTGCAAGAAGGACTCCGTCGTAATGGACGAGTTTTCTTTTCAGAACTTCAACCGTTGGGTTTATGTACTCTGCAAAGCGGTACTTTCCCGTCGTTTTTTCTTCTATTTCTTTCAGGATGGGTTCTATTTCTTCTTTTCTTCCCACGACAAGGAACGTTTTTGTGGGCTGGTTTTTGATGAAGAGTTTTCCAAGAAGGGTGTTCAGAGGAGGGATCAAAACGACAGAGACCAAAAAGTTGTAGAAGAAGTTGTATCGGGTGATGTCTTTTTCGAAGAGGGGATAGAAGAAAAGGATCAGTATGAAAGAAAAAAGAGTGCCAACAGTTGTTCTTATGATTTGTTCGTTGTAGTTTTGAACATTTTCAAGGTCGTAGAGCCTGAAGGCAAAGAAAGAAAGTGTCATACACAGCGAAAAGAGTATTCCCACGTACCAGTTAAAAAAAGGGAGGTTGAGTGCAGAAAGCACCACAAGATCGAAGACAATCAGTTGATACAAAACATTCGCCTCCCCTTAATTAAAAGTTATTCAACACAATTGTAAACATCAAGGCACTTTTTTGCGTACACCGGATCTGTTGCGTATCCCAGTTCCTGAAGGAGATGAAAATATAACCTGGGGTTCTTTCTTTCTGCCCAGGCCTTATTATAACACTCTTTTATAAGAATCAAGTAGGCGATCATACTGTTTTCTGGACTGACAAAAGTTTGAAACGTATCGATCGTTTTCACTCCATCGAACTCTTTCGTTTCCGCTTCAACTCCTCCTTCGAGCCAGGAGAGTTTCTTTATGCCGAAGAGGTTGTTTCCCACCGTGTGTCTTCCCCAGCCAGTTTCGAGGGCGGACTGGGCAAGGAGTATCTTCGGATCCATCCCGGTGAGCTTTCCAAGAAGAAAGGCGGTTTCGCTGAATCTTCCGAGAAACTTCTCTTTCATCTTATCACCTCCGGAAAAGAGAAAGCGGGGATGACCCCGCTTTTGTTCAACGATCTTTCTCTTCGAAGTCTTCCAGCCTGCATCGAGATTTGTACTCTGTTTTCAGAATGTCGAACGGAGCGTCGCTGCATCCCGGGAGAGGGATCCCCTGAATGAGGTCGATCACTTTTCTGTTTATGGTGGATTTCAAATGAGCGGAGAAGCTTCCTTTGTCCTTGTTCCATGTTTTACGAGCATAGCAGAAGATAGAACATATCGCCTGGTAAAGATCTTCGAAGGAAGAAATCTTTTCCCTGAACTTTTCGAAAAAGAATCCTGCTTTCTTTCTTATCTCGTTCTGGTATCTTTCGTAGGGTTCATCGATGGTGAGTTCTTCGTCTTTCAGTTTCTTCGTATTTCTCTTAGGCATTGTTCCACACCCGATCGTTGAAGAAGTCCACCACGAAGTCTATGGCGTAGTCCAGGATGTGATCTAAGATATCGTAGTCGAAGGGAAGGTCGATTCCGAAGCTGTCGAAGAGACCGAAGACGATCTCTTTCACTTCCTCCTTCTTGGACTCACCGTCCCCCGGTCTTTCGACCAGGGAGACGGCGAGCGGGAGGACGTCCTTGAGAAATGGAAGTATTGTCATCATACAGACGCCCTCCCTTCGTCAGTGAATTAGATCAAAAAATTCGTTGGAGTTTGTCTCAACTATCACTGCTCTGTCGATCGCGTAGCCTTCCAGGACTTTTGAGTCCAGAAGCGTCTGCATGGCTGTCTGAACCTGATCCGCTGTGAGTCCGTCAGCTGGGCTGTTGACTATTATTCTTCTTCTCTTCCCTTCTGCCTCGTTGTAAAAATCCATGTACAGTCTCTTCATACCACTTCACCTCCTCATATGGTTTCGTACGTGACGAGCTGAGCGGAAACGTAGGTGTAGCTCGAGAGAAAGTCGAGGGTGTTCACCGCGTTCGCAAGATCCTGTGCTGTCGCATTTGGACTGACGGAGATGGTTTGTCTTCTCGTCACAGGGTTTCCGTTTTCGTCCACTTCACCTGTTGCCCACACGATCCTGAGGGCCTTTTCCATAGTAACACCTCCTGTGAGTTTTTTTGTGGACTGCGCAGTCCCTCCAATAAATAAGTCCTGACAGGGATGTTAAATCACATATAAAATTTTGTATATTCAACATATTAGTGAATAAAAATCGCTAAGCGAATCATTTCTGGTTCGATCTTTCTTCAGACGTAAGGTATAATTTTCAACAGAAAAGACGAAGAGGAGGGTTCGAGATGAAAAGAGCGCTGATCTTTCTGTTTCTTCTGATTGCGGTGTTTTCTCTGTCCTACACCATAAGAAAGGGAGACGTTCTAAGGATCGAAGTGGTGGGATACCCAGATCTGACGAGAAATTGCGCAGTGGACATAGAAGGTGCGATCACGTTTCCGTACGTGGGACGTGTGAAGGTGGAAGGCCTCAGTGTGGACCAGTTAACAGAGCTTTTCAAGGAAAGGCTCTCCAGGAGTTTTTCTGAACCTGAGGTGATCGTGTCTCTTCAGCAGATTGCTCCAAGGAACATCTACGTCTCCGGTGTTGTGAACAGAGTGGTGGACATGGGAATAGAAGATCTCAGCGTTTCTGAGCTTTTCTCTCTTCTTTCTGTGGATCTCTCCTCAGTCGATCTTTCGAAGGTGAAGGTTTTGAGAGATGGGAAGGTTTTTGAACTGGATCTCTCTTCGCTTCTCTGGGGTGAAGCTCCCGAGAAAGACGTGATGCTCCAGGAGAACGATCAGGTGATACTCCCAGAAAAGAGCTACACGGAGTTCGTGAAGATCGTTGGAGCTGTGTCAAAACCAGGTATTTACCCCTACAGAAGGGAGATGACCCTGCTCGACGCCGTAGCGGCAGCGGGCGGTACCACGCAGGAGAGTTCGGGAAAGATAATCGTCCTCTCGAAAGACAAAACGGTTGAGATATCAGAGAAAGATATCTATCAAAAGAACCTCCTTTTGAAACCAGGGGACACGGTGCACGTCCAAAAACTCGACGAGAGGTTCGCCTACGTTGTGGGAACGGTGGCAAGACCGGGAATGTACACCTTCTCCAGAGAAGAGTCTCTCACGCTCAAAAATCTCATCGCAAAAGCCGGCGGAGTCTCCGTTGATAACAGATACATAGAAAAAGTTCTGATCACAAGGGATGGAAAGACCACAGAGTACACACCGGAAGTGCTGGATGAGAACGTTCAGCTGAATGTCGGAGATGTCGTTGAGATAAAAAAATACGAAGAGACAAGAGTCTATGTATCAGGATATGTGGCAAGACCAGGTGTTTACGAGATCTCTCCGAAGGAATCGGTGACCCTGGAAAAGCTCCTCTCGATGGCAGGAGGGTTCATAGGAAGTGTTGAAGAAATCGATTCGATCGTCATCACAAGAGGCGGAAGCACTGTGGAGCTTTCACCAGACAAGTTGGACTTTCTTGTGAAACCCGGCGACGTAGTGAACGTGAAGAAGTTCGTTCCAAAGAAGGCTTACATCCTCGGGTACGTGAGAAGCCCCGGGCTTTACGCCTTTGGAAAGGATGAGGCGTTCACGCTGAGAAACCTCATAGCGAAGGCCGGTGGTTTCGTCGACGAAAGTCAGGTTGTCTCCGTGAAACTGTCCGGAAAGGAATACTTCCCAGAGGAGATAGTGGAAAAAGAGATTCCCCTCGAAGACGGAGTGTTCGTCTACGTGGAGAAATACACGGACAGGTTCGTTTACATGGTGGGAGACAATGCTACAAGGAACGGAAGGATGAGTTTTGCTAAGGACGAACCCTTCACACTCTCGACGGCCCTGAAGAAGTACGGGATCGAGGATTTCTCTCTTGTGAAGAGTCTTTCACTTTTGAGAGACGGCGAGGAAAAGATCTTCGATCCAGAGAAGGTATTGACGGAGGATGTTTCTCTCAAAACAGGCGACACGATCCTCGTGAAGACGATACAGACGAAGAGGGTCTATTTCACCGGGGACGTGTACGGATACGTCGATTTTGCGAAAGACGAAGACATCACACTCGAGAAAGCCCTCGCGAGGTTCGGAAAAATACAGAAGAAGTACATAGCGGGATTGAAGGTGCGCTCGAGCGGAAAGGTGCAGGAATTGGCGGAAGTTACCGATCTTTCACTCGAAGACGGTGCGGTTGTCGAGGTGGATGTGAAAGAAGCCGTCAGAGTCTACGTGGACGGCTTTGTGAAGGTGCCCCAGATGGTTGTCTTCGAGCCCGATGAGTCGGCTCTCTTAGATAGAGCCATTGTGAAGGCGGGAGGGTACAAAGAAGACGCTCTCTTTGAAGCGGGAGACGTGGTCGTTCTGAGAAACGGCGGTGAGATCACCGTTCCTCAAAACCAGCTCAGCTTGTTCGAGCTGAAGGACGGTGACCTCGTGTACGTGAAATACACCGAAAGACCTCACGTTTACGTCTTCGGAGAAGGCATCACGAACACGCTCGTGACCTTCAAAGACGAGGAAACACCAACGCTCAGGAACGTCCTGGGCAAGGTGGGCGGTGTAAAGAGCACGGGATCGAGCAGGATCGTCGTTGTGAGTCCATCGGGTGAGAAGAAAGAAGTGTATTATGAAGACGTGATCAACACAGGTGGGCCTGTTCTTGAGAGCGGAAGCGTGGTCTTCGTGCCTCTTGAGACGGAGAACTTCGCCTACGTCGTGGGAGAGGTGGTAAGACCCGGTGCGTACGAGCTCAAAGGAGACGTGACACTTCTGAAGCTCATAGCACAGGCCGGTGGGCTGAGCAACTGGGCCCTGAAGACGAAGGTGATCCTGAGAAGGGGAGAGAATGAAACGACTTACGACTTCACGAACATAGACGAGGTGCAGAAGGTGAAGATAGAGCCAGGAGACGTGGTGTACGTACCACCCGTTGAAACGAACTACGTGTACGTGCTCGGTAACGTGAGGACACCGGGTATCGTGAAGGTGGACAGGTACTCGACGGTGTTCGATGTGGTGATGAGGGCCGGTGGGTTCACAGACAGAGCCGCCACAAGCAGGATATTCTTATTCAAGGGAGGACCTCAGGGAGAGGTCACCGTTTGCGATCTCTCAGGAGTTCTTTCTGGAAAGGGTGGAGGTGTGAACCCGAACGTCGCACCGGGTGATGTGGTCTTCGTTCCCGACAACCCGCTCATACAGGTCACAGAGGCGCTCTCCATAGTGAACACCGTGATAAACACAATCAGCAACGTCAGAGACTTCATGGGGTGGTAACGTGAGGAGATTGGTTTCAATTTTGATAGCTCTGCCGGTTCTCATCTTCGCGAGCACGAACGTTTCTTTGGATCTTTCTTATGAGAACGGCTTCAAATGGACGGGAGAGCTGTCCGAGAGTGTGTGGCTTGACGAGGACTGGCAGTTCAACTGCAGAGCCGGTGTGGGCAAGGGCTTCGGGATCGTCCACACCGGTATCATCGATGAACTCAAAAAGTTAGTGGAGTTCTACTACATCCCGGAGGCGAACCTTTCTGGGAAGGTAGGCCCCTTTAAGCTGAAGGCGGGGATCCTGAACGAGGAGAGAGGACCCGGAATCGACAAACTCTTTCTGGACAACAACTCCCGCTTTTACGGCTTTCCCGGTTTTTCTCTGAATTACTCCCGAAACAACTGGCACGTTGAATCACTCTGGCTTCGTATAAACGACGAAAAGAGCTTCAACTACAGAACGGTAGTGTTCGACCTTGGACTCTTGAAGATCGCCTACGAAGACGCCGTGGTTTATCTGAACGAGGTGTTCAATCCTTACTACTTCTTTGTTCCTATCCCAACGATCGCTGTACAGGAGATCTGGCAGTACCAGGAGGGGGCTCCCTGGAGAGATCCTTCAGAGAACGCGAACGCCCTCATGGGTGGATGGGTCGAGTGGAACTTCGGTGCGGGAAGGGTCTATTTCGAGGCACTGATAGACGACATGAGCCTGAACAGGCTCCTTGGAACAGGAGGATATCTGAACCCGGACAAGATAGCACTCCTTCTCGGCGGTGAATACAGAACGGGTCCCTGGAGATTCTACGGAGAAGCCTCCGGTGCGAGCGCGTACACCTTCGAGAGGACAAGCTCAAACGTTCCCTACGAATACACGTACTTTTCCGAAGGAGCGATCGAAGACAGGATGATCGGATACAAATACGGCGAAAATTCCTTCTCTTTGAAGCTCGGCCTTGAACGCTCTCTTGGCTGGTGTTCTCTCGGTGTTATGTACCACTACCTCGTCTATGGAGACAGAACACCAGAGGAGCCCTGGCACGGTGAACAGATGCCCCCCGACACGAAGTGGCTCATCGGCGATCTCACAGAAGAACACACGGTGAAGGTGTCTCTGAACACCTTCTTTGGAGAGTACGGAGGAAACGTGGATGTCTGGTGGAACAGTCTCGACGGGATCGGTCTGGAGGTGAAGTTTGAAGTTGGCTTTTGAAGTGAAGAACATCGTTTTCGATCTTGGAGGGGTTCTGATCGACTGGAGACCCTGTGAATACCTGCTCGAGTCTTTCCCGGAAGAGGTGGCAAAAGTTCTCGAGAAAGAGATCTTCAAACACGAGGACTGGAAGTTGATGGACAGAGGTGTTCTTCCTGAGAACAAGCTGTGGGAAAAGAAGAAGAGAGAGCTTTCTGGGTTCAGAGAGTACGTAGAAAGGCTTGAAAGGGAAGTTCCAGAACTTTTGAGACCCATCGAAGAGAACGTGAAACTTCTTCCAGCTCTGAAAAGGACCTTCAAACTCTACGCTCTTTCCAACTACGGGAGGATCTACTTCGAGATGGTGAGGGAAAGGTACGATTTCTTCGAACTCTTCGACGGCATGGTGATTTCCTCTCACGTAGGCTACCTGAAACCTGAGAAAGAGATATACCTCGAGCTGATCAGAAGATACAAGATTGTACCTGAAGAGAGCCTCTTCATAGACGACACACCGGAAAATGTCAAGACTGCAAGAGAGATTGGTTTTCGAGCTGTTCGTCTTGAAAAGCCTTCGAAATTGAAGGAAATTCTGGTCAGAGAGCTAAAGATTGAACTGTGAGGGGATGATCGTGAGAAAGTGGTGGGTTTTCTTTGCTGTGATTGTCTCTTCTGTTTTGTTTTCAGAGCCGTTGATCACAGAGCTCGCACCTCAGATGGTTTACGAGTACGTTCTCGAAGGAAAAGCGCTTCCCGGTGTTCTTCCCATGCCTTCTGGTGAGAGAGAAAATAGAGTTTCTCTTGAAGTCTCACCGTTTTTTTATTTCGGGAATTTTCAGGGAAAGACAAAAACGGGATGGTTCGTCCTCTCTGATCCTCCCTGGGAGAACTTCTACCTGTACGAGAACACTCCTTACTTTTTGAACGTTTCTTTCGAAGGCTTCGTGGGAGAGATTTCGTTTTACACAGAGATCCCCTTCACAAACAACTACAGCGACTTTTATCTGGACCTTCACAGCAACGTTCCGCCAATTTGGAAAGAGCTTTCGAGCGCCGATTCGACTTTTCCGTACACCGCTTACGGTGTTTACGATGGTGAGAATTTTTACGTAGCCGTTGGAAGATCGAAGATCAGATGGGGAAGCTCCGAGTTTCCCGTTGTGATCTCGGATGTGAGCCCTTATTTCAGCCATTTCACGTTCTCAACGAAGGCCCAGGTACAGTACACGTTCCACCTGATCTCGATAAATCCCGTTTTGACAACTGAAGAGTGGGAAAAACAGAGTACTTTCAGGCCTGTGAACGCAGATCCCCTCTCTCCGTACACCGAGAAGGTGAAAACCTTGGTAGCCCACAGGCTCGACTTTCACCCCTTTGAGAACTTCAGGTTCAGTGCGGGAGAGCTCACGATGATCGGTGGAAAGTACCCTGATCTTTTCGCCGTGAGTCCCTTTTCGATCTGGCACAACAACTACAACGAGGGCTACACGAACTCGATGGCATCTTTCGACTTTTCCTGGGTCCCAAAAAAAGGCTTTGAAGTTCACGGAGAGTTCGTTCTCGACGATCTTGTGGGAACAACTGAGGATGAGTCAAAACCCACCGCTTATGCGTTCAACGTGGGTGTGAGAAGAGCGCTTTCCACCGGATCTTTGAAAGGCGTGCTCGGTGTGGAGTACGCTCTGGCTACAAAATTCGTCTACAACACGTTCCTTCCCTACTTGAAGTTCAACAACAGGATCGTCTATCTCACAAATCTCCCATCTTCCAGAACGATCGTTGACTATCCTGTAGGTTTTGCCTTCGGGCCGGACGCAAAACTTTTGAACGTATCTTTTGATCTTTTCAAAGAGAACGTCAGTCTTGAAACGGATTTCTTCTACCTTGTGAAGGGGCCGAACACACTCTATACGGAATATCCGACGGCGGAGGAAGGGGAAACGAAAACCATTTTCGGGGCGAGTTTGAGGGGGAAAATCGGGCACGTGAGTTTTTCTCTTCTTTTTTCAGGTAGTGAGTTTCTGGCTGGTCTTGGGATCGAATTTGGCTTTTGAGGAGGAAGAGAAGTTTGAGATGGTTTCTTTTGATTGTGGTTTCTGCTCTTTTTCTTTCTGGATGTATGCCGGAGATCTACACACACGCGTCCACACCTTCCACAATAATCGCGGATAATGAAACCCACATCGCTGGGAGATACGCTTTTGTGGACGTTCAGGTGCTCGACGAGTACGGTCTTCCCGTCTCAGGTGAGGATGTTTCTTTCTATGTGGATGGTGCCTTCCTTGGAGAAGCAACCACCGACACAAGCGGTGTAGCAAGAATAGGTTTTTTCTCTCCATCGGAGAAAACTTACACATTCACAGCGGTGGCAGGTGGTGTGAGCAGGTCTTTTGATGTTAGTTTCACAAAACCGAAGTGGCTTTTCATCGTGTGGATGGCAGCAGACAACAATCTTTATTACTACTCCGAGGATGACCTTTCCGAGATGAGAAACGCCAGTGGAAGTGTTTCTGTGGTTGTTGTCTACGATGGTGTAGAAATTGGTGATGGAGTACTGGTGCTCGATGAAAACGGAAACTGGCAGGCTGTTGTTGGAATGGTGGGAATTGACTTCAACAGTGGATCGTACACAAATCTGGAAGCCTGGCTTGAGATGATTCTCAATCAATTCGATGCCGATCGCTACGCGCTTGTGATTTGGGATCACGGGAGTGCGTGGATCGGTGACTCATACTACATCTCAACGAAGGCTGTTGGGTTCGACGAGACTCGAGGAACGGCAATTGCTGTAGCAGACCTGAGGAAAGCACTTGAAAACGCTCTTTCTGGAGACAAACTCGACATCCTTGGATTCGACGCGTGTCTCATGGGATCCCTTGAGGTGATATACGAACTCAGAAACACGGCTCATTACATTGTGGCTTCCAGTTTCAACGAACCAGCGGATGGATGGAATTACAGTTTCTTGGATGAGATAACTCCCGATAGTACACAGTTCAGTGTGGCAGAGATGATTGTTGACAGTTACAGGGATTACTATTCTTCTCCCGCTTACGATTCTTACCGTCAAGATGGACTGAGCCTTGCGGTGTACGACACTTCGCAAGTAGAAGGTTTTGTTTCTGCTTTAGATTCATTCACTTATGATCTGAAAGCGAATCTGAGCAAGGTCGACGCGGTTTATTCTGATGTGGTGAAGAGTTACATTGACTATTACAATCGGCCCGTTCTTGTTGATCTCGGTGATTTTATAGACAAATGGGTGACAAAACTCTCTATAGCTCCCGATCCATCCTCGTTTGTTGTTCATTCCTACGGTGAAAAAGGTGATCGAAAACTCTTGGCTCCAGTCAGCATCTTCATGCCTGAAAGCAGGAGTGTGTATGGAATATATGAGAACGACTACATGACTCTCTCCTTCCCCAACGACACACAGTGGGATGAATTTCTGGTGTATTGGCTGCAGTGAAAAATAAAAGGAGGGGAAAATCCCCTCCTCATTTTTCCTCCACGTACGTTGAGTTTCTCCTCGTCAGGCCGTTCAGGATGAAGCCGTCTACCTTCTTCAGAGAGTGGAGCATCTTTAGATCTTCCGAGTAGGTGTGTTCGAGTCTGATCACGATGTACGTGGTGTCGCTTTTTTCCGCTACCGGGAGGAACTCCGGTGTTCTCTTCAGCGAAGGTGCGTCGATGATCACTTTGTCGTAGTGTTCTTTGAATTCTTCGAGGATCTCCGGGTTCCTCAAAAGGTCGAAGACGTCCTTTCTGTCGAATGGGCCATCGACGTTTTCCTCAGTGAGAAGAAGTACCTTTCCCTTCTTCGAGAGAAGGTGCGCCATGTGCTTTGCTGTGGTGCTCACACCCGCTCCGTCCTCTATTGCGGTGATGAACACCACCTTTCCTGCTTTCACTGCGGAAATTCCGAGGGCCTTTTCTATCACTTCACTTTTGTTTGTCAGAGGAACTCTCGCCACGATCTTTTCCACACCGAGGAGGTACTCCGCCTCACTTTCTGATTTGATTCTTCTGTCGGTGAACTCCGCGAAGAAGACAGCGAGGATGCCAAGAAATATTCCAAGCACCCCTCCGACCGCGAGGGTGAGTTTTTTGTTTGGCTTTGAGGGTGAGAGCGGTGGAACTGCCCAGTCTATGACGTTGACGTTGGCCGTGATCGCTGCTTCAGATATGAGAGATTCGTACTTTGCCTGAAGAAGAGTGGTGTAGATCGTTTCTTTCACTTTGTAGTCTCTCTCGAGTTCGATGAGCTGCTGTTCGAGTTCTGGGAGCTTTGAGAGTTCCTTTTCGAGGTCTTCGTAGAGCTTTTTGAAAGCCTCGTACTGCGTCTGGTAGAGGATTCTCTCGGATTCGGCTTTTATGAGACTGCTGAGCGCTTCTCCGTAGATGGTGTAACCTGTTTTTTTCACCTGGGATGTGAGGAGTCTTTCGAGTTCTGTCTTGAGCTGTTTCTGGGTTTCTTCGAGTTCTGCTTTCTTTTGAACCACAGCGGGGTTTGTTTCAGTGTAGCGCTCCATGAGCCCTGCGAGTTCTATCTGGATGTTGATCAGTCTGCTTTTTAGCTGGGAGATGATCGGATCGAACGTGATGCTGTCTCTGAGCTTTTCTATCTCAACATCGAGATCCTTGAGCTCGTTTAAGAAGAATTCAGTCTGCTTTTGAGCCGCTTCCATGGCGATTTGAGATTCTTCCTTCTTTTGAAGAAGAGAAGCGTAACGTTCTATAAGCGTTTGATACTGCGCTTCGACGGAGTAGATTTTGTTCTTTTCTTTGAAAACCTTGAGTTTGTTCTCCGCTTCTTTGAGCTCCTGCTCCACCTTCGGGATCTGTTCTTCGAGGAACTCTTTTTTCGCCCCAAGCTGGGTTTTGGCGATGCTTTCACTGATCTTGACGTAATTTTCTACGATCTTGTTCGCCACCTCGGCGGCGAGCTTTGGATCCTGCCAGGTGAATTTAACTTCCAGTATGTTCGAATTTTTCACAGGCTCGACGGTTATGAGCTTTTCCACCATGTAGTTGTAAAGAGAGAGTTTCAAATCGTCTTCTGTGAGGCCGTTTTCCATAGCTTTTTTTATGTCTTTTTCATCGAGGAGTTTGTGGGCAAGGTCAAGCTCGTCTATCACGGCTGCGATGTTTCTTCGAGAAAGCATGATCTGTATCTCGTCTTCGAGGCTTCCTCCACCTCCAAGAAGGCTGGAAAGACCTCCAAGAAGACCTTCAATGGAAAGTCCAAGACTCATGCCTTTTTGTGTTGAGACCTTCACTTTCGCGGAGGCTTCGTATTTTGGCGTGGCGAGTAAAAGATAAATCCCCGTTGCAAGGACCGTCAGAACGAGAACGATCCAGAAGAGTTTTGACCTTCTTTTGAACATCAAAAGGATATCGCCGAGCGTTAGTTCTCTTTCTTCCACAGCTTTCCCTCCTTGGTGTGTTCTGATTATATTCTATCAAAGCTGATTGGAATCCCACGGCGGTGCTTTTCTGCAAGTTCGAGGATCTTCTTCACTCTCTCTACTTTTTCTGGGTCTTCGTCTTCCAAACTCTCTCCCCTGTCGATCTTCATCAGTATGCGGTCAAGCTCCATGTAGCTCATGCCGAAGGCCATCTCGTCTGTGATGCCGGGAATGAGATCGGGAGAAGGGGGTTTTTTCAGGATCTTTTCTGGAACGTTCATCTCTTTTGCGAGTTCAAAAACCTGCGTTTTGTAGAGATGCATGATGGGTTCTATGTCGACTGCCTCGTCACCCCACTTCACGTACAGGCCTGTGAGGTACTCCGTTCTGTTCGTCGTCCCCACAACGGCGTAGCCTCTCTTTTCTGCTTCGAAGTAGAGAAGGCACATTCTGATTCTGTGTTTTATTCTGTAGTAGGCGAGGCCTTTCAGAAATTCGTTGGGGCCGGAGTTTCTGAGGTCGTCCAGGAAAGGATCCTTCGAAAGAGAGTTCCATTTGTTGAGGACGTATCTTTTCACGACCGATTCTGGAAAAAAGAGTTTTGGTGGAAAGAGCCTGTAGACACCTATTTTTCTCAAGATGGGAGTGATGGGTTTTATTTTGTACTCAACTTTCAGGCTTTTGCAGAGTTCAACGGCGTCTTTCACCGAGTCTTTCGAAGAGTCGCGCTCTGGAAGAATGAGACCAAACACCCGATCTTTTCCAAGCGCCTGAACACACAAAGAGAGAACTACGGCGGAGTCGATCCCACCGCTCACTCCGACAACCGCTCCTCTGTAGTTGTACTCTTCTATCTTCTCTTTTATGAAATTGATGAGACTTTCTTTCACTGCTATCACCCTCTGGGATTTTAACATGTAGAATTAAGACAGGGGGGATTCGCATGATGATAGTAATTATTGTAATTCTCGTCATTGTAGTTTTCATCTTGGCGAGGAATCTTCTAAAAATGTCACGCGAGATTCAAGAGCTCAAAGGAACAGCCGAAAGCAGGGCTATGAAGATGTTTGAAGACTGGAAGAAGAACGAGTGGGAACTTCAGAGAAAAGTTCTTGAGGCAAATTTGAAAAGAGAATACGAAGTGAAATTTCAGGAGTGGAAGATGGAAGAGGAGAAAAGGATCAGAGAGGATGCCATCAACAAAAGCAAAAGTGTGATAATGGGTCAGGTTACAGAGCACCTGATACCTTTCTTCCCAGAATTCAGATACAATCCAAAAGATGCAAGATTTATAGGAACTCCAGTGGATTTTGTGGTCTTCGATGGTTTGAGTGAAGGAAACTTGAGAAGAATAGTGTTTGTTGAGGTCAAGACGGGAAAAACGGGAAATCTGAACACCAGAGAAAGACAGGTAAGGGACGTGGTGGAAAAAAGAGAGGTTTACTGGGAGAAACTGCACTATCGTGGAGAGTGATTCCATGTTCATCGGCTTTGGATACGACAGACATCCGCTCGTTGAGGGAAGAAGGCTGGTCCTTGCCGGGGTGGAGATAGACGCACCCCTTGGAAGTCTCGGCCACTCGGACGGTGATGTTCTTTCACATGCGATAATAGATGCTCTGCTTGGAGCCGTTGGCCTTGGCGACATAGGAACGTGGTTTCCGGAGACGAAGGAGTACAAGGACGCAAACAGTCTGGACCTTTTGAAAGAAACGGTGAAGATACTGGAGGAGAGAGGATTCAGTGTGGTCAACGTGGACGCAACGGTTGTGGCCTCCATCGTGAAACTCTCCCCCTACAGAGAAAAGATCTTGGAAAACCTCAAAAGTGCACTTGAAACATCCCGTGTGAACGTGAAGTTCAAGAGCGGAAACACGCTGGGGTTTGAGGGAGAAGAAAGGGGAATCTCCGCATATGCGGTGTGTCTTGTGGAGGAGAAAAAATGTACGAAGAGTATATAAGGGCCTGGGTAGAGAGAAAAAAGAAGGAAGAAGAAAAGATGAAATTGATGGCTCAGAAGGCTCTTGAAGAGGCAAGGAAGGTCACCAGGGTACTGAGAGAAAAGTACGGTGCAAAAAGGGTGGTTCTTTTTGGCTCTCTTGCGAAGTACTTAAGAGGGGCAGGAGAGTTCACTGAGCGATCCGATATCGATCTTGCGGTGGAAGGCCTTCCGAAAGAGGAGTACTTCAGGGTGCTCTCTGAGATCAACAGGCTCTCTGAGTTCGAGGTAGATCTGATCGATCTTGAAGGATGTCCTGCGTTCCTCAGGAACCTGATCGAGAGGGAGGGAATGGAGATTGAAGAGGGAACAGATTCTCTCACTGATAGCGGAGATAGATAGATGCCCTTGATGTGGTTGTGAAAGAGATGAAAGAGTAAAGCAGAGAATTTTCCAATAAAGAGCCAGACCGTTTCATCTTGAGGGCGCTCGGAAGTCTCCTTCGAACTGATATCTTATGAGATGAACGGAGCGAGGTTACTGAACAAAATGTCGCTTGAGATCCCGAGGGTTCGTCCCGCTGTGATTTCAAAAAAACTCAGGGAAACTCTTGATGAATATCTGAGATTCAGACATGTTTTCAGAAACGTGTACGGTTATCTTCTGCAATGGGAGAGGATGAAACCTCTTCTGGAAAAAGCAGGCGCTGTTTACGAGCGCTTCGAAGAGGAAATAGAAAGATTCAAAGACTTTCTGAGAGAACTTGCTGAAAAAATGTGAGTTAGGGCACTCTTCCTGTGGGATTTCTCTTTCCGTTCAACACAGCCTGTGCGATCTTCAAAAGCCACTCTTCATCCGAGAAGACAAGCACCCCGCCACCCCACGGATCGTTCACGCTGATTTTCTTTGTATCCTTATCCAGAAGGACTACGGAGCTTTCCAGAACTTCCCTTCTGAGATCTTCGTAGTCTATCTCCTTTCCATAGGCCCAGGAGAATCTTACTGGCCTTCCCACGAGCACGTTTCCCTTCGTGTCCATAACGAACGTTGTGGTGTAGCCGAGTTTTTTCAGGTACTCGTACTTTTCCATATCTTCCACCATCACAGGGTAGGTGGCCTTTCTCGTGATGAGAGCGGTGACAACCTGATCATTGACGGGGCCTGTTGCGTTGAAGACAGGAACGACACCGGCGATGGAGAGTCCCTCTGCAAGGAGAGAGAGAACCTGTGCGGTGATGTATGGGGAGGAGGAAACTTTCAGGAGGGGCTCAGGGTCTGTTCTTCTCAGAACGTCGAAACTGCCAAATACGTAGTAAGAGACTCCCCTTTCTTTCAGGATCTTTCCCACGGCGATTCCTACATCCCTCGAGAGGTTCAGGTTTCCAGAACTTCCAAGACATAGAAGGGAAACATCCTTCAGTATGCTCTGAAGGGGAACGTTCACCGCCACAGAAGTACTGGTGCTCTCCGGTATCTCACTCATCAAGACAATCTGTGGAAATGCGCTCAAGAACATAAGACACACCAGAATCGTTGTTAGTGAGCGTGACAATATCCGATGCCTCCTTCACCTTCTCTATGGCGTTTTCCATTGCAACACGAAGGCCTGCCTCTTCGAACATGAACAGGTCGTTCTCGTTGTCACCGAAGACGACGATCTCTTCCTTTTTCCAGTTCATCCTCTCTCTCAAAAACTTCAGTGCCTTTCCTTTGTCCACGTTCTTCGGAACGATTTCAAGGTAAGTAGGGAAGGACTTGAAGACCTTCACCACATCTTTGAACCTTTCAGAGAGAATCTCTTTCAACTCGTCGAGTCTTTCCGGGGTATCGATGAGAAGAAGTTTCGTCGTTCCCATCTTTGAGACGAGTTCAGAAAGGTTCGGTTCAACGCGGTAGTCCACGTTCGAGTGTCTTGCGTAGCTTTTTATCTCTTCGTTGTCCTTTTCGGAGTAGAGCACATCGTCAATGTAAGCCTGCCAGTGAACGTTGAGCGGTTTTATGTATTCTATGATGTCTTTTGCTACCTCAGGCGGGATCTTCTCGTTCAGGATCACGCCTTCTTCTGGAAGGTACACCATCGCACCGTTGTAAGCGATCGTTGGAAAGGTTCTTTTGAAGTACTTCTTTTCCACGTTCAGTGTGGAAACGAGCATTCTTCCGCTTGCAAAGACAACATGGCACTTTCTGGAGAGTTTTTCTATGGTTTCTCTGTCCTTTTCTGATATCTCCAGGTTGTCGTTGAGAAGTGTTCCGTCCAGGTCAAAAACGAACACCCTGTACAAAGTATCCCCTCCAGATCCTGTTGAACTCTTCCTCGAAAGATTCTACGTACTCTCTGTTACTCGTTTCGAACATCACTTCCACATTTCTGTGAAACCCGCTCTCTGTGAAGTTGGCAGAACCCGTGATCAGGATCTTCCCATCAATGACCAGAAACTTATGATGCATGAGGGGCTCTTTCACCTCGAGGACGTGGAAGGTCTCAAGGGGAAGTTCCCTGAGCCTTGAAGACTCGAACCACTCGTCCGTGATGATGTACACCTCCACACCCTGCGAGGAGAGGAATTTCAGCGTGGCAAAGACGTCTTCATCTGTGAAAGCGTAGCTGCAGAGAAGAACGTACCTTTTTGCCTTCCAGAGGGTATCGAGAACGACCCTTTCCCCGTCAACGGCCGGAATGAGAAAGAACGTTCCCTCTTTTGTTTCGAGTCTGGCTTGTGGCCTTTTTCCGAAGACGAGCCAGTCGTATATTTTCTCGAAGAAAGTTGCGATCTCTCTCGAGTGGAACACGATGAGGTTGTTCAGGTGTTCTTCGAAACTGGGCCTGTTGAAGTTCGCAGAGCCGAAGATCACCGTTTCGTGGTCGAGGACGATGAACTTCGAGTGAAGAAGCCCATCTGAGATGTGAACGAAGGCACCTTCTACGGGAACTTCTGTGGCCATGCTGCACTCTTTCAGGCCAAGATAATCAGGGTCGATCGAGTAGGCGACCACCGTCACATCGCTTGCAGACTCCAGGTGTGAGATGACAAGAAAAGAAAGGTCATCCACCATGCTGAAGTAGACCTGTGAAAGAAGAACTTCACTCAGAAGAAGAAACGGGAGAAGGAGTCTTTTCAACCCAGACCACCTTTCCGTAGAGGGGCCCTGCAGTGATCTTTTCCACTTTCACGTCCGCAAAGCGCCCTATCATCCAATCTTCACCTTCGAAGGCGATGATCTTGTTCCTGATGTCGCGGCCGTAGAAGAGGCCGTTCTTTGCCTGCGCTTCGACGATGATACGCACCGTCTTTCCTCTGTATCGCTCGTTGAGTTTTCTGTTGATCCTCTTCTGGAGGTTCATGAGAAACTGCATACGTCTCACCTTTTCTTCGTAGGGCACGTCGTCTTTGTAGTACTTCCAGGCTACAGTTCCCTCACGTGGAGAGTAAATGGCAAGGTTCAGACGCTCGAACTGTGCCTTCTCTACAAGGTCCACCGTCTCCATGAAGTCCTCTTCCGTTTCCGTGGGAAAGCCCACGATGATGTCACTGCTTATTGCAACCTCTGGCACCTTCGATCTGATCTTCTCGAGGAGGGCAAGGTACTCTTCCTTCGTGTACCTTCTGTTCATGAGTTTCAAAATTCTGTTGCTTCCGGACTGAACGGGAAGGTGAACGGACTTTGCCACTTTCGGGTTTTTTGCTATCACCTCTATGAGTTCATCGGAAAAGTCCGTTGGATAGGAGGTGAGAAACCAGATTCGCTCTATTCCCTCGATCTTCGAGGCTTCCTCGAGGAGTTTTGCAAGAGAGGAGCCATCCTTCAGGTCCTTTCCGTAGGCGTCCACGTTCTGGCCGAGGAAGGTAACCTCACGGTAGCCCTGCTCTGCGAGTTTTTTCACCTCTTCCAGGATGTCCGCCATCGGTCTGCTTCTTTCCCTTCCCCGGGTGTAGGGGACGATGCAATAGGTACAGAACCTGTCACAGCCGTGGATGATCGTGACCCATGCGTGGTGCCTGCTCGTTCTTATCCTTGGAAGTTCGTGTGTGTACTCGTCCAGGTGGTCTTCAAAGAGCGCCACCTTTTCTCCTTCGAGTGCTTTTTTGACGGCCTCTGTCACCCTCGGAACGGCACGGGTTCCAAGAACAAAGTCCGCTCCTTTTTCGAGGAACTTTTCTCTTTCCTTTTCTGCGACACATCCTGCGACGCCAACGACGATCTTCTTTTTCTTCTTCAGTTTCAGGACCTGTCCCAGTTCGCTGTAGGCTTTCTCCTCGGACTTTCTCCTCACCGCACAGGTGTTTATGATGACCACGTCTGCCTCTTCCGGGCTCGAGGCAGGGATGAAGCCCTCTTTTACAAGAAGACCTGCCATCGCTTCTGAGTCGTTCTCGTTCATCTGACAGCCGAAGGTCTTTATGTAAAATCTCATGTTCGACCTCCCAGTTTGCTCAGACTAATTAGATTATACCAGAAAGGAAAAACCCCGCCGAAGCGGGGCTGTTCACATCAGTCCGAGTTCTTTCTTCACGAAGTTCGGAAGGGCGAAGGACGCGACGTGGACTTCTTCGTTGTAGTACTTCAGTTCTTTGTTGAACTTTCTCACCTTTTCCGGGTCGAAGTCTTTTATCGGGTCTATTCCCTTGGAGGCGAAGGTGTAGGACCACATGCCGGAGGGATAGGTGGTCATGAAACCAAGGTAAACCCTTGCGATCGGGAAGACCTTGCTGATCCTCTTGTAGGCGAGTTTGAACCATCCAATGTCGTAGAACGGATCCTCCGTTTCTGCAGAGAAGACTCCGTCTTCCTTCAATGCGTCGTAGCAGGCCTGGTAGAACTCCTCGGTGAAGAGGTGCCCGCCCTGACCCGCCGTCGGGTCCGTGGAGTCTATGATGATGACGTCGAACTCGTTTTTGAACTTCCTCACGTATTCGGCACCGTTCGCTATCACGATCTCCGCTCTGGGATCGTCGAAACCACAGGAGGTCTGTTTCAGATATTTCCTCGCCGCTTCTATGACGAGGCCATCGACCTCACAGAGAATCGCCTTTTCCACACTATCGTGCTTTAAGACTTCTCTGAGTGTTCCTCCGTCTCCTCCACCGATGATGAGCACCTTCTTCGGGTTGGGATGAAGGAACATGGGAACGTGTGCGAGCATCTCGTGGTACATGAACTCGTCTTTCTCTGTTGTCATCGTGATGCCATCGAGTGCGAAGACTACACCGAGATCGGGGTTTTCAAAGATGTCGATCCTCTGTATGTCGCTCTGTCCTGAGTAAATCACGCGGTTCATCTTCATGAAAAGCCCCACGTTGTTTCCCGTGTAGTATTCGAAGTACCAGAGGTGCTGTCTTGGCTGAAGTTCTCTTTCCAGTTCTTTCAATTCACACACCTCCTCAGACGGCGGCCTTGTGCGGCGAGTCCTCCGGGATTCCTATCTCGTCGTACCTGCCTCTTTCGTGTTCCACAACGTGTACCCTCTTTGCCTTGAGGACTTTTTTCAGATGGTCGAATGCCTTCCATGGGTCGACGTCCTCTCCGCAGGTGAACAGATCGATCGCAGCATAGCCGTACTCTGGCCAGGTGTGAATGGTTAGGTGGGATTCGGAAATCACCACCACACCACTCACCCCGTAGGGGAGGAACCTGTGAAACGTTGATGTGACTATTGTCGCTCCACTTTCGTAGGCTGCCTGTTTCATCTCCTGCTCAATGAGTTGCACGTTGTCGAGAATCTCCTTGTCACATTCGTAAAACTCCGCCACCAGGTGCCTTCCCAGGCTCTTCATGTGAATCCCTCCCCTCTGAAGATTTTCAGTCAATCATGATCCAGAGTAACACCGCCTTCTTCTTACCCGGATTCTTCACGTAGTGTTTCTTGTCCGCCCTGTAGTAGAAGCAGTCTCCTTCCTTCAACCTGTACCTTTTGCCGTCGAGATAGAGATCGATCTTTCCCTGAATCACAAAACCAAACTCCGACCCTTCGTGGTACGATTCCTCCTCTGTCTGAGCACCTGGCTCGAGCGCTACCAGTATCGGATCTATTTCCTTGTCCTCCACGCCACTCATCAGAATTTCGCTCTTCACACCCTCAGGTTCGTCGTAGACCGGAACTCTTTCCTCTTTTTTAAACACAACCCTTTCCTCTTCGAAGTCGGAAAAGAAGTGTTTCAGATCGGTTCCCAGTGCCTCGAGGATTCTTTCGAGTGTATCTATGGATGGTGATGTTTTGTCCGACTCAAGTTGTGATATGAAACTCCTTGAAAGATCCGTTCGTTCTGCGAGTTCCTCCTGAGTGAGTCCCCTCGAGAGCCTGAGTTTTTTGAGTTTTTCACCGATCCTCACAAAATTCCCAGCCCCTTTGACCACTATAGTTGACAAATTTGTTCAGTATCACAGACATTATTATACACACCCCCTCCTCGCTGTCAAGGTTAATTTTGTGTTACTTTTATTACAAACAAATTACTTTGAAAGACAATTAGTGTATAATTTAATTACGTGATATCCAAAAATTTTTTATGAGTGTTATTAACCTCAGAATTTAAGATTTGAATAGGGGGAGCTTTATGCATCTTGAAATCTATACCTTAGGAACAGCTCGTGTTGTGGTGAAAATTGGGGGGAAAGTGAAAACTGATATCGTTTTCAATCATCGCAAAGCATTTGGAATACTGTTTCTCCTCGTGAACTCTTCCTCACCGGTTGCTATAGGTAGAATCTGCGAGATCCTGTGGGAAATCGACCCGAAAGCATCTCTTTCGAGTTTCTATACCAATTTTTCCCTTCTTTGCAGATTGACAAAGATCCCAAAAGATCGACTTTTTGTGAAAGCGGGGCGATGTTATCTAATTGCCGATGACGTAAATGTCGATACGGTGGAATTCGAAAAAACGTTGAACGAAGCTCTGGTCTGCGAGGGAGAAGAGAAGGAGAAGAAACTCCTTGAAGCCAAAAGGATTTATCGGGGACATTTTCTTCCGAGTTTTCTGGATGAAGGATGGACCATTCCCTATCGGGAGGGTTTGAGGGAGAAATACATTCTCCTTCTCGAGGAACTGGTCAAATACTACTTTGAAAAGAACCATTTCACAAAACTGAGCGATGTTTTGAACGAGCTTTTGGATGAGGACGAATTCAATGAGATAGGGTATTTTTACAAACTGGCTTGTTACGTGAAGATGGGGAGACTGGTTCAGGCAAAAAGGGAATACGAGAAATTCTCCGAAATGTTCAGAAAAGAACTGGGGGTGGACCTGTCCTTCACTTTCGAAGATCTCATAGAGTGGAGAACAATACCTTTTTACAGTCAGAAAAGACACAGCGCTCTCGTCGTGGAAAAGGATGTGTTCGAAAGGTACATTCAGAACACCAGGAATTCTTTATTAATAAAACTGGAGCTGTCATCAGTGGACAGTGCGGGTGTATCGGATCTTGCAAAGATCTTCAGAAGCGGGGACATTCTCTGTTTTGATAAAGAAAGTGGAAAATTGAGGGTTCTGATCAGCGGGATTTCAAAAGATGCCAGAGAGGCGATAAAGGAAAAGATCATCGAAAGGCTGAAGGAAAGGTTTCCGGATGAAAATCTCACGTTTCGGTGGAAGTACTACGATTGAAAAGAGAGTTTTCTCTGAATCTCGAGCGCTTTGAGAAGATCTTCCCTCCCCACAAACCCAAGCCTCAGCAGGATTTTTCCAATCTGGATTTTCTTTTTCAGGCTTTTTTGCAGGTTCAGGGAAATTTGAAGCCTCGCGGTGTTAAGAACTCCAAGTGCCACAAGGATTTCCCCCAGTTTTGGGGTGGTTGTGAACTCTATCAATTCTCCTCCACATTTTTCACAGTTTTTTTTGTAGAGTGTGTCAAGAGAAGACGCAGAATACCACACAGATCCACACTGTTTGCAGATGTACCTGTAGGCCATCTCCTCACTCTCCATTGAAGTCTGCCAGAGGTTCGAACTTCACCGTGTACACTCCACTGTACATTCCGGCCGGTGTTCTTCTATCTATGGAAAATTCCGCCCACACCGCGTAGATCCACACGTACATTCCTTTTTCCCAGAACGAGGTTTCTTTTTTCAATTCAAAAACCATCTTTCCTTCCCTGTTTTCGGAGATCGTCTTGTACTTTTCCGGAACATCCCTTATGTCCCTCAGAAGATAGTCGCTGAGGTCTTTTCCAGAGTCATCCGCCCAGTGCCTTACAAAATCGTAGAGGAACATCCTCTTCAATTTTACATCCAGATCGAACTGAAATGTTACTTTCATCTCGTATGGACTCATCACGAAAATTCCAAAGAGAAGTTTTGAGTTGTCTGTGTAATCGTATATATCCTCTCCGATGGAAAGGCTTCCAGATTTCAATTCGCACTGATGAAGCATCAGATAGAGGATCATTCCCTGAAAATCACATGGGTTCAGCGTGCTAGCCACCTTTTCCGGATCGAAGAGAAGATAAAAAGAGAACCTGTACCCGGGGTTTTTCGTTGTCTGAGGTTCCATCATTATCAGAGAATTCCCCTGAGGCTTTACGGTCTGGAGTCTTTCCAGGACGTACTCTCTTGTTTTCTCTATTTCCTGGAGTGCGCTCTGAGCAAACAGGCTGAAAGAGAGTGCAACGAGAAAGAAAACAGTGAATCCTCTCATGCTACCACCTCACCCAGAAACCGATGATGACCTTTTCTGTAACCACATAGATGATTTCCACTCCTGCGTCCTGACCGAAAGCAAGACGGATCTCTGGTCTCATCTTCGAAAGATCAGACCAGACACCGAGCCCAAGCAGTACCTTCTCTTTCCAGGCGATGCCCAGGGAAAATTCCTGTGAAACCTCTGCATCTTTGTTCATCGAAAGCTGAAACTCCCCGTAGGAGAAGATGTTCCCCCGAATGTTGTGGACGTCCTTCAAACTGATCGACAGAAAGACCTCCTCATCTTTCACTCCTGCAAGAAGCCCCAGTTCAAGGTTTCCAACAACTCTCGCTGTGGCACCGCTCAGGAAGGTGAGACTCTTGCCCATCTCAACCCGACCTGTGAGGGTGTGATCTTTTTCCTCATCTTTCTTCTCTTCCCTGATCGACACAGGAGCGATCTTTCCCACCTTCAACTCGAGGATACCACCTTCGAAGTCCACAATGGTGATCTTCTTGCTCGACAGGGAAACATCCGTTTCCAGTGCTGTTCTGGAGTCTTTCAAACTTATTCTGATACTGTTTCCAGAGAGAGCCAGGGAAAGCCAGATGCTTTTTTCGTTGTACTGGAGCGATATCTTTGTTTCCCTGCCCTCTTCGATGGGAACCACTCCGGAGGCTATCGTTCTCATCTCTTCTTCGGAGAGAACTCTGATGAAATCTTCCACGGTCAGGACATCTTCATCTGTGATCACCGTATAGGTGTCTCCCACGGAAACGACTTTTGAAGAGAGCAATCTCTTAAGGGTAACGGTTTTTTCCTCTGAGATTCGAACGTACCTGTACCATGCGATGTACTGCTCCCTTTCGACATCGATCTTCTCTGCGATTTCCTTCACGGCTCTCAAAACACGCCCACCACCGAACACGATCAGGGTGTTCCCAACTGGTACGACGAAGTCTTTGTAGGCTCCCAGGTACTCCACGACCTGTTCTGCCGGCACGTGCTGGAGGTTGATGACTGCGGAGGGAAGAAAGACCAGTTTCTCCGTGTCCGATGGTGCGAAGACGAGGTAGTATCCATCCCCTTTGATCCAGTCATACGGAGTTCCGGAAAGGAGAAGATTCAGGGCGGTGTCGAGTGAGACATCGTAGAGTTCCAGACTCACTCTGCCACTGATCTTCGACGAAAAGAGTATGGGCACACCTGAAAGCTGTGAGAGCTGAACCAGGGCATCCTTTATGTCCGTGTCCTGGAAAAAAACGTCTATCGAAAAAGCGGGCACACAAAAAAGAAGGACGATCGAAAAGATCACCCTTTTCATTCACTTTCACCCGCTTTTGTGCACTTTACGAGGATGAGGATTTCCTTGTGGATCTTTCTCTCTGTTTCCTTCTTGAAGAGATATCCAAAAACGGGGATGTCTCCAAGAAGAGGTACCTTGTCCGTCACGGTCGTGTAGGTGTCGAAGCCGATACCACCTATGGCGACGGTTTCACCCAGTTTCAACCTTACAGTTCCCTCTATGCTCTGGGAAGTGGTATCCGGAAGACCTTCGTTTTTATCCAGAGCGTTCGAGGAGGTGATCTTCACCGTCAGTGAAACTGTGTTGTCCCTGAGAAGAAAAGGCTTTATCTCGACCTCCGTTCCCAGCTCCACGCTCTTGACCACCTTTTTGTCGTTCTCGGTTGTGATGTAATTTCTCTGGGTTTTCGCAGAGAACTTTCCTGAACTTCCGCTCTGGAGTCTCAGTCTGGGATTTGCAAGAAGCTTTGCCGATCCGTCTCCGATGGAGAGTTCTATGTGAGAGAGAACACTGTAGTCCAGGGTGTTGAACACGATGTCCAGGGCCTTCTCAAGCAGGTTGATGGTGAAATTTTCCCCCTCTGACTGGTTCGAATACTGCCAGGAAATTCCCCACTTTCTCAGCGTTTCTTCGTTGACCTCGACCACTTTCACTTCCAGGATGAGTTCTTCTTCAGGAACGTCAATCGTGTTCAGCGTCTCTGCTATTTTGCTCGCTATCTTGGGTGGGGCGTTTATGACCACGGTGTCAGTGCTCAGGGGAAAGACGTAATTTTGCATCACAGGGGGTAGTGCCTCTATCAGCTGGTCGGCGCTGTTTCCTTTTGTTCTGTAGAGGTATGTCTTCGAGAGGGTGAAGAAACTGGGGCTTTCGGGGTCTGGAGATCCCACGAAGTAGACACCGTCGATCTCCACCCACTGGTATCCGTACGGAAGAAGAAGAAGGTCGAGTGCCTTCTCAACGGGCACCTGATAGACCTCGAGGGATACGAATCCCGTAACCGTTCTATCGTATATGATGGGCTTTCCTATCTCGTAGGAGATCTGCGTTAGCGCATCCCTTATGTCCGTTTGAAAGAAGGACAGGTCGAGCAGTTTTTCCTCAGAGAAGAGAAAAACTGAAAGGACGATGAGAACCATGAGAGCACATCTTTTCATGCTTTCACTCCTTCCACTTCAGCTTTTCTTCCTTCCAGGTCTCCGTGTTGTAGATTCTCGATCTGAGAAGAACGGCGTTTTTTGCCATCCCTATCGGAAGAAGATGCGTGAAACTCACGATTTTTTTCTCGCCTGGAAGAAGTACGAAGGGTTCGACGAGAGTTTTCGTCTCGAGGGCAGTTTTCTCTACCACAGAAAACTCCATGATCATTCTTCCCGTGTTCTCCACAAGGAGCGTTGCCTGCTGTGTTTCTGTGGCGTAGTCGGTCATGGTGATCCTGTACGAGGGCTCAACCGTTTCGTTTCTGAGGACTATTGCACCTCGACCCACGAGAGAAACATCTTCGCTGGGTTTCAGGAAAAAGATGTTGTCTCCCTTTTCCAGTTTGTCGATGTCTCTTGGGTTGTATCTCACGTAGAGATTGGATTCGGCGTACGGAGGAAGGATGAACCGTTTTGGAAGGACGGTGATGGGATCTTCTGTGGAAAAATTCAGAGTGAGCCTTTCCGGGGTGAGGTTCTGGATCTGCAACTTCTGGTTCACCGGCTGGCTCGCATCGAAAACGATCAGATCCGGCTTCAAAGCGATCGCCTTTTTTGTGATCTTTCTTTCTGGGAGGGTCACATCGTGCGAGGCGGCGACCCTCACTCCCTGACTCATACCCTCTATCTGGAGTGAAACCTTTCCGGACGGCATGATCTTTTCGGTGTAGAGGGTGAATTCCTCCTCCAGATCGGGAAAGATCACAAATTCGTCGCCAGACAGAGGAATGGAAGAGACTATCCTCCCTATCTCCCTTGAGACAACCCTCAACTCACCGTTCAGTGCACACACAAGGTTACCCTCGTTCTTCACTTTCAACTTCATCACAGTTCCGAAATCACCGTACCTGTTTCTGTACTCCGGAGGACATTCTGGAGAGGTGAGATCAAAGAAACTGACGTCCTCAACGGAGAGATTCAGAATCTTTGGGTTTTCCACGTTCACGAGCACAAGGACGGCTATTTTCAGCGTGAAGATGATGTTACCTCTTCTTCCACTGGAGGCGGTGAACATGATCGAACCGAACGCCTGGGCACCGGTGAAATCCTCCGGTATCTTCACCGTTATGGGAAGGTTCCTCACCTCTCCGGGTGCGAGTGTGATTTCGGTCGAAGGAACGGATATGTATTCTCTCAAACTGTAGGGATAATCAGGAAGATCGTACACGTAAGAACCAGCCTTTATGGCGAAGTCCTTTATCTCTATTCCCACGGTTTCCTGTGAATTTCCTGCGGTGAGCCGAATGGAAAAGGTCTTCTCTTCACCGGGTTTCATATCGAGCCAGTTCACAAGAGGGTATACGTTCAAAGCAAGGAAGGTGGAGGAAACGAACAAAAAAAATAAAAATGTGAGAACGGATCTCTTCATGTCTCTCTCTCCTTTCTGTTTCTTCAAGGGGGAGGGTTCCCCCCTCCCCTCTCACTGTGACTGTGCGAAAGTCACCGTTGGATTGAAAACAATCTGATAGTTTAGCGTGTACGTGTCAGCCGGTACATCTTCGTTAGCACTGATTTTGAAACCAATCCCCAGTGACTGTCCAAGATCAGAGTCGGCATGATCTTCTATTGTTACTTCAGTACCAGGATCTACGAAGTCATCAGCAGGAAACCATGTGCCCGGATTCGGTTGCCATTCGTAGAATCTTACCTTGATTGTAAACTGTCCATCTTGAGGTTCAGGGTCGAGATCAACTAGCACAACTACACTCAAAGCCGCGTTTGTGTTGTAAACAATGAAGGAAGCTACGTAATCTACGGGTGGAAGATGTTCGTATTCCTGGTCATAATCGTAGATATCGAACTCGTTGTTCACCGTGTTGAGAGAGGAAATATCCAACCACTGGTGAACTCTGATGGTAGCCTCATCACTCAGTTCAACGTTCGAAAAATCTCCAGAATACTCGGCTCCTGCAAAAAGAAGGGGGACGGCGAGTGCCAGGACACAGAGGGCAATGACTTTCCTCATAACATCACCCCATTTCTTTTCGCTTGCTCACTCCATCAGAATGTAACGGTAGGATTGAGAGTTATTGTGACAGTTACAGTGTATTCGTCTGCTGGTGTGTTAGGATCGACTGTTGCATCTTCAAGGATGACATCGTAGTTTTGGTTGTCAGCATCTACAGCACCGTCTGGGTAAATAGAAGCATAAGAGATATAACCAGCCAGATCACCAAGATCAACCGATACGCTCACGTCCACATCTGCGTTGGAGTCAAGCCACAGATCACCAAGGTCGATGTCAATTGGTTCATCGTCTTCGTCGGTGTAATCGTAGATATCGAATTCTCCGGCAGTGAATTCTGCATCGAGCCACTGGTGCACTCTGATGGTAGCCTCCCCACTCAGTGTAACGTCCTCAAAATCTCCAGGATACTGGGCTCCTGCGAACATCACCACTCCGAACACCACCGCCAGCGCAAGAACGAGTAACCTCTTCATACCTGAACCCCTCCTCAAAGATTTTTTGGATTTTCCCAGAGACCCCGGGTATCTCCAGGATTCCACTCGCAGTATACCCACCATCCACTAAAACGAGTACTCAAAAATCTCTGAATCATCACTTAAATATCACTGAAATATCTCTAAATCGATTTAGGAAAGACACATTCAAACGCCTGAAATGGAAAAATGGAGCGAAAACAGATGTTAAAGTAAAAAATCAAAACCATTACAATTTATAATTATGTGGTAAAATGATTCTGGATCAACCAAGGTGTTGGGAGGTGGAAGGATGAGAGAGATGACGAAGAAGTTCCTCGAAGATGCCTTCGCGGGAGAAAGCATGGCCCACATGAAGTACCTGATCTTCGCAGACGAGGCAGAGCAGAGGGGATTGAAGAAACTTGCAAATCTCTTCAGGGCGATCGCCTACGCCGAGTTCGTCCACGCAAGGAACCACTACAGGGAACTCGGGAAGATCTACAGGGAAATGGCAGAGAACGTCCAGCAGTGTATCGATGGTGAGACCTTCGAGATCGAGGAGATGTACCCCGTCTACAACACGGTTGCCCAGTTCCAGCAGGAAAAGGGAGCAGAAAGAAGTACGAAGTTTGCCTGGGAGGCAGAAAAGATCCACGCGGAGATGTACAAGAAGGCAAAAGAACTCGTCGAAAAGGGAGAAGACTACCCCGCTGAGAAGGTTTACATCTGTCCTGTCTGTGGACACACCGTCGAGGGAGAGCCACCAGAGAAGTGCCCCGTCTGTGGTGCACCGAGGAGTGCCTACAGGGAGTTTTCAGTATGAAGGAGGGATAGCATGAAACTTTCTGATTTCATCAAAACGGAGGATTTCAAAAAGGAAAAGCACGTTCCGGTTATAGAGGCACCAGAGAAGGTGAAGAAGGGAGAAGCGGTTCAGATCACCGTCACCGTGGGAAAAGAAATCCCACATCCCAACACGACGGAGCACCACATCAGGTGGATCAAGGTCTTCTTCCAGCCAGACGGTGATCCCTACGTTTACGAGGTGGGAAGGTACGAGTTCAACGCGCATGGAGAGTCTGTTCAGGGGCCGAACACTGGTTTCGTCTACACGGAGCCCGTCGTCACGACCGTGTTAAAATTGAACAGATCGGGTACCATACTCGCGCTGTCTTTCTGCAACATACACGGTCTTTGGGAAAGTAGCAAAAAGATCGCTGTCGAGGAGTGAGGTGAGTCCATGAAGAAGTACAGGTGCACACTCTGCGGTTACATCTACGATCCAGAGAAGGGGGATCCTGACAGCGGGATCGAACCCGGAACACCTTTCGAGGAACTGCCAGATGACTGGGTATGTCCACTCTGCGGGGCCTCGAAGGAAGACTTTGAACCTGTAGAGTGAACGAAAGGGTCTCACGGAGAAAGGGGAGGGAAAACCTCCCCTTTCTCTTTCCCCACGGCCCGGCGGGCTCGGGCGGGATACGAACGAATGATCACGCTATAATAATACCATAAAACAGTGAAACAATTCAAAAAAATGGAGGGGGAAATATGATCGGCTTTCTCACAGACTGGGGCCTGAAAAGCCACTACGTGGGAGTCGCAAAGGCGGTGATCAAGAGGATAAACCCATCCGCCGAGATCATAGACATCACGCACGAGATAGAACCCTTCAACGTGAGAAAGGCGTCCCATGTGCTCTATCGTGCGTCACTGGATTTTCCACCCTCCACGGTGTTCCTCGTTGTTGTCGACTACGGTGTGGGAACCGCAAGAAAAGCGATCGTCATGAAGACCAGGAACGATCTCTTCTTTGTTGCCCCTGATAACGGTGTTCTCACGGTTGTCGCAGAAGAGTACGGAGTGGCAGAGATCAGAGAAATAGAGAACAGAGAACTGTTCTACAAAAAAAGTCCTTCCTTCACCTTCCACGGGCGGGACATCTTCGCTCCCGTTGCGGCACACCTTGACATGGGTCTTCCGATGGAAAAGGTGGGAGAAAGGCTTCTCTCGTACGAGGCCTTGAAGATGAGAAAACCCACCCTGAAGGAAGACTGTGTGATCGGCGAGATTGCCGTTGTGGACACCTTCGGGAACGTCTCAACGAACATTCCCTTCGAGATGTTCATGAGCCTTGGAGTGGACTTCGACGACGTGGTGAGAGTGAAGGTTGGAAAGAAAGAGTACAGGGCGACCGTCACGAGGGCCTTCGGTGATGTGGAAAGAGGGGAACTCCTTGTTCACCCAGACAGCGCCGGCTTTCTTGAAGTGGCGGTGAACATGGGAGATGCAAGAGAAGTTCTCTCTGTGAAAGAAGGAGACGAGATAGAGATATGCAGATGAGGAAGGTACTCCTTGAAGCAAGAAACGACTTTTTTTTTCTTCTCAGAAGAAGAAACTGGAAGGAGAAGGATCTGAAGGTCTTAAAGGGGATCTTTCTTGGAAGGCTCTCCGAGGTGGATGTTCCGGTTGACATCTTCGAACTTGCCGTGAGAAAGGCGCTGAAGGGCGATCTTTCTTTTGCCTCGAAGATCCTGGGGGTCGATGAGGTGGACGTTCTTGAGATTCTCTTCTGGTACTCTCCAAAGAAGTTTCCTCTTCCTTCAGAAAAACTCAAAAGGATGCTGAAGACAAAAAACGTCGATGAGTTCATTCAGAAGGCGAATTCTCTCAGGATGAAACTCGGAAAGAGAGACTTCCTGGACCTTTACCTTCATCTGGAAGATGTCGACGAGGAAGAGGAAGAAAGTAAAGAGACGGATATTTTGAAGCACATCGAGGAACTCTCGCTTGAGGAGTTGAACGAGGAAAAGGTAAAAGAGTTGAAAAGCTTCTACAGGGTTTTACCAGCTTCTGAGAGGAACAGACTCAGATCGCTGAGGGTTCATCCCTACGTCGTCGCGTCCGTTGTGAGAAAACCTGTCTGTCCGATTGTTCTTGATGGGAGCAACCTCCTGTGGAGGGGGAACCTCTCTGTTTCGTACATCTACAGGATCTTTGAAAAACTCTCCATCTTCGAAGATTTTTTCTTTCCCTACAGGATCGTCTTCGACAGGAACGCAGAGTTTGTTCTTCCCGTTTCAGAAAGGGAGAGGTTCAGGAGGTGGAAGGAATCACCGAACGTTTTCTTCGAGTCTCCTGCGGATCGTCTGATCGTGTCTCTTGCGATCTCCATGGGGGCGGTCGTTCTGAGTGGGGACAGGTTCAGAGAGTACGAACTTTCCGGGAAGATCAGACTGATCACACCGGAGGAGATAGAAAGGGGGTGAGGCGAGCTCACCCCAATTTCTTTTCGATGTAACTGACTATGTCGCCCACTGTCGAGATCTTCTCAAGGTCTGCATCGTCCACCTTTACACCGAACTCGCTTTCAAAATCCATCACAAGATCGACAAGGTCGAGAGAGTCCGCACCAAGGTCGTCTATGAGTTTTGCCTCTTCCGTGACCTGTTCTTCGTCCACTCCCAGTTTCTCAGAGATTATGTTCTTCACTTTCGAAAGGATCTCCTCTCTGCTTGCCACCTTTCCACCTCCCTTTAGAAGTGTCAGAACAAATTATAGCACAATCACATCATTCAGAAGGACTCTCTCTTTCCAGCGTTCGACGAACCAGTTCGGGTTCAGCGTGTGAACGGGTACGATGTAGTCTGGTTTCAGATCGTTCAGGATCGCCTCGAGGCTTCTCGGTGAAACGTGGCCCGAGGCGTGGAACTCTTTTGTGAAGACCACACTTCCGTTTCGCTCCTTCAGGCCGAACGGTTTTATGTTGAAGTATCTGAGCCAGTTCATGAAGCGCCTTGCATCGATTTCCTGCTCTTCCGTGTAGGCCTCGCTGGTGGAGTGAATGTAGATGGCACCGTTCAAAACGTTCTCGTCGAGATCGAGGATGTGTGGAAAGTCCCAGTAGCCTGCAACCAGTGTGTACTCTCCGGGGGAGTAGTTTATCTCATTGGGAGGTATGAGGATACCCTCACTCTTTGCTTTGATGAGTGCCTCTTTTTCCAGGTTTATGTAGGTCAGTTTTCCGGGGTGATACACCCTGATGTGGCTTTTCTCTTCTTCGGAAAGTTTCCAGAGTGGCTCCACGCGTTCCATCTCGATGAGGTAGGCGTAATCTTTTGGCATGAGGGTGAGTTTTCTGTTGTTTTCCATGCAGACTTTCAGGAAGGTGAAGAGCCTTTCGAGGTGTCTAACTGGGAAGTCAACGAGTATCAGGTTTTTTGTCTTTCTGAAGACCTTCGTTGCGTTTTCGTAGACGTCTTTTTCTGTGTTTTCCACGTTCTCTTCTCTTGCCAGTCTTGTTCCTTCGACGATGAGGACGATGGGGCGCTTGTCCTTCAGTTTTTCAAAAAACTGAAACGTTCGAAGAGAAAGTGATAGTCTCTTTTCGCCCAGTGTGTCCAGCCAGTAACGTTCTTCCTCTGGTGTCTCCGGGCCCGTTCTGAAGTCACCGGTGTAGGCAAGCCAGAACCCGTCCACCTTCACCACAAGACCGGCTGCACCGATCACGGAGTGATAGACGGGCTCGACGAAGAGGTCGTCCTTCCAGAGAGTACTCATCTCAACCGTTCTGTAGCCATCGAGTTCTGTTCTCTTTGGAAACGAAACACATCTCACCAATCTTTCAGTGTTTTTTGACCTCCCGGGACTCACCGTGAGATCAGGTCTGATACCGTTTTCCACGTCTTTTTCTGATGCTTTTCTTCTCTTTTTTCCATCGAGCTGGATGAGAACGTTCGAGTTGGTTGTCTTCACACTTGCGTTCATCACAGCAAGAGTTTCACCAGTCATGAGAAGGGGGATCTTTTCATCTATGAGACCGACCATTCCGGTGTGGTCTGCGTGGGCGTGGCTCAGGAAAAGAAAGGAGTAATTCACCGGGTCTTCGAACTTTCCATCGAAGAGGTCTTCTCTGTAGATGTTCAGACGGGGAACCATGTTGAGTTTCAAAAGGTCGTGGAGGATCCTCCCTGTTCTTGGGTTCAGGAACTCTTCGAAGAACTCCCCCCATCTGGAGAAGTTGAGACCGAAATCGAGAAGGAAGGCGTCGTTTTCAGAGTCAACCACCCTGATTTTGTTTCCCCCGATGTTTCTGTGGCCGTCGAGTATCTCTATTCTCACAAAATCCCCCCAGAAGAGAAAAAAGTTCGACAGGATCAACACGAAAAAGACAGGTTTTCACCCTGAGGTCACTGGCACCGAAACCTTCTATGCCTTCAAAATATGATGATAACACACCTGCGATTTCCTCTTCCAGTCTTTTTCCGTGGAACATGACCTGTCCTGCGATCTTTGCATGATCAAGGAGGTGATCTATGTGCCAGTGTTTTTTCTGAGCGCCCAGAAAATAGCGGGGGATTCTCTTTGAGAATCCCCCCATTGCAGACCCAACGTAGGCGTAATAGCCCGGTTTCAGGTGTGAGGTTTTCTTTCCGTGTTTCAAATTAACACTTTTTTCGAGTTTCAGAAGCAGGATGTACGTTCCTTTCATAGGATGCTCAGGTATCTTTCTGCGTGGTCGGGCGCGACGGTCACGACTTTCGCGTCTTTTCCGAGTTTCTGTGCTATCTTCAGTGCTGCGGCGACGTTTGCACCGGAGGAGACTCCCACAAGGAGACCCTCTTTTTTCGCAAGGTACCTCGCCATGTCGTAGGCTTCCTCGTCTTCGACGGTGATCACCTCATCTATCACGGACCTGTCCAGGATCTTCGGAACAAACCCAGCTCCTATTCCCTGTATGGCGTGCTTTCCGGGCTGTCCACCGGAGAGAACAGGGGATTTTGCCGGCTCAACGGCCACCACCTTCACTCTGTCTCCGAAAAAGGTCTTCAGGACCCTTCCAACACCGCTGATCGTACCACCCGTTCCCACACCCGCAACGAAGGCATCTATCTGGTAATCCATCTGTCTCAGGATTTCAGGCCCTGTTGTGAACTGATGGGAGTAGACGTTGTAGGGGTTTTCGAACTGCTGAAGTATGTGTGCTCCCGTCTCTTGTGCGATCTCTTTTGCCTTCTCTATGGCCCCCTTCATCCCAAGGTCGCCAGGGGTGAGCACGAGTTCTGCTCCGAGCATCTTTAAAACCTTTCTTCTTTCCACACTCATCGTCTCTGGCATCGTGAGTATCACACGATGACCCCTCTTTGCACCGATCATCGCTATGGCGATTCCCATGTTTCCGCTCGTTGGCTCCACTATTCCGTTTTTTAGAAGACCCCTTTTCTCTGCGTCGAGGATCATGAAGAGAGCGGGTCTATCCTTGACGCTACCTCCTGGATTGTTTTTCTCCAGTTTCAAGAATATCCTCGAGTCCACCGAATCCAGTCTCACTATCGGAGTGTTCCCTATCAGTCTTTCCATCATCGCATATATCCCTCCTCCATTTGACGATTTTCGCTGGAACTCCCACAACGACCGCTCCATCGGGAACGTCTTCCAGAACAACGGCGTTTGCACCAACGACGGCGTTGTTTCCTACTCTTATCGGGCCGAGGATCTTCGCTCCCGTTCCTATCATCACGTTCTCACCGATGTCGGGATGGCGCTTTCCACCACAGGGCTTTTTCGTTCCCAGCGTCACTCCGTGGTAGATGAGGGTTCCTCTTCCCACCGTTGCGGTGCTACCTATGACCACTCCGATTCCATGGTCTATCACCACACCTGGGGCGATCTGAGCGGCGGGATGAATGTCCATGGAAAACACAACACGTACGAAGTAGTAGATGATGTAGGCAAGGATCTTCAGTCTCCACCTGTAAAAGAAATGAGCGAACCTGTACCACATAAGACCCTGGAAGGAAGCGTAGAAGAAGAACACCTGGAGTTTACTCTCTGCGGCGGGATCGAGTTTGAGGTACATCTCAAGATCCTCTGAGATGTGCCTGAAGACGTTCACAAAGTCCTTGAAGAACTCACCCACTTTCTCGAACAGCCGCATCCCGATGCCATATCCACCACCTCCAGATCTGTTTGTTCACACAAATTATACCAGCCTAATTGTTAAGAACAGAGAAACCTTTCCATCACAAAAAGGTGAAGGCGTTCACTTTATCACAAAAATTCCTGGTAGTATATTAACACGTGGGGAGGTTGATTTCAATGGTGGATACACACACGCACCTTCATTTCCATCAGTTTGACAGCGACAGAGAGAGGATCATCGCAGGGTTCGAAGAAGATGGAATCGACTTTGTTGTGAACGTGGGAGTGGATCTGGAAGACTCTAAAAGAAGCCTCGAAGTTGCAAAACTCAGCGACAGAATCTTCTGTTCGGTGGGGATTCATCCACACGAGGCAAAGAGCGTACCGGAAAATTTTGCAGAGAGACTGAAGGAACTTGCAGAGAGTGAAAAGGTCGTTGCCATCGGAGAGACGGGCCTTGACTTTTTCAGAAACATCTCCCCTCCTGAAGACCAGAGAAGGGTTTTCATCGAGCAGATAGAACTTGCACGGATGCTCGATCTTCCCCTCATCGTCCACGTGAGGGAAGCATACGAGGAGGCCTACAGGATACTCTCAGGCGAAAAACTTCCAGAAAAAAGAGGGGTTATCCACGCTTTTTCTTCGAACTACGAGTGGGCAAAGAAATTCGTCGACCTGGGATTTCTCCTTGGAATAGGAGGCCCTGTGACTTATCCGAAGAACGATTCTCTGAGGGAAGTGGTGAGGAAGGTGGGTCTTGAACACATCGTTCTGGAGACGGACTGTCCTTTTCTTCCTCCTCAGCCGTTCAGGGGAAAAAGAAACGAGCCGAAGTATCTGAGGTACGTGATAGAGACGATCGCGAGCGTGCTGGACACGTCCTGTACAGTTGTGGAAGAAAGAACAACTGAGAACGCCATCAGGCTCTTCAAGGGGTGAGAGGATGATTCCACTTTTTGATCTCACAAGACAGTACATGAAGATAAGAGGGGAGATCCTGGACGCGATAGACAGGGCGATCGCATCGGGCAGGGTGATACTGGGAGAGAACGTGAAAAAATTCGAAGAAGAGGTGGCGAAATTCGTCGGAGTGAAGCACGGAATAGGTGTTGCAAGTGGAAGTGATGCACTCCTCATCGCACTTCAGGCGATGGGAGTGGAAAAAGGTGATGTAGTGGTCACAACACCTTACACGTTCTTTGCCACAGCGAGTGCCCCCTACAGGCTCGGTGCCAGGGTGGTCTTCGTCGATGTGGAAGAGAGCACGTTCAACATGGACCTGAACCATCTAGAACACGTGTTGAGAAAAGAGAAAGTGAAGGCGGTCATAGCTGTTCACCTCTTTGGAAGAACGATGGATCTTGAGGCACTGAGTTTCCTGAGGGAAAAATACGGTGTGATGGTTCTCGAGGACTGTGCTCAGTCCTTCGGATCGGAGTGGAAGTTCGAAAACGGCAAGGTAAAAAAGAGTGGTTCTGTCGGTGATGCGGCGATCTTTTCCTTCTTTCCCACCAAGAACCTGGGAACCTACGGCGATGGCGGAATGATCGTGACAGACAGCGATCAGATCGCAGAAGAGTGCAGAACGTTGAGGGTGCACGGTGCAAGAAAGAAGTACTTCCACGAGAAGGTGGGGTACAACTCAAGGCTCGATGAGATCCACGCTGCGATCCTGAGGGTGAAACTCAGATACCTTGAAAGGTGGACAGAGGAAAGATTGAGAGTGGCGAGAACTTATCAAAGACTGTTCGAAGAAAGAAACCTTCCAGTGATCTATCCAGGGGTGGAGGAGAAGGGTTTCAGGTACCACGTGTTTCACCAGTACGTCGTTCTGTTCGAAAACGAAGAAACAAGAGACAAAGTGAGGAAAGGTCTCTCAGAAAGAGGAATCCAGACGGCCATTTATTATCCACTTCCTCTTCACCTTCAGAGGTGTTTCAGTGACCTTGGTTACAGAGAGGGAGATTTCCCTGTGGCAGAATCACTTTCGAAGAGAAGTCTTGCCCTTCCCATGTTTCCAGAACTCAGCGATGAAGAGATAGAAGAGGTTGTCAGAACGATGGAGCTGTTCATCTAGGCGAGGTCCTTCACCACCCTGAGTGTGGCCTTTGCAACGGCCTTCAGAAAGTCTCCTTCAAGTGGAGCAACCCCCACTTCTGCCCTCTCTTTTTCGTCGTCCTGAACGGTGAGATGAACCAGGACGAACTCCTTTCCAGCAAGGAAGACCCTCTGAACGTCGTCCACCGAAACGGGTGAGTCGATGTTGAAGGCCTCTATGACCGCTTCTCCGACGAGTCTTGGAAGATTCGTTGAAGTGCCTGCCCCGACGGATTCACCGACCAGTTCTTCATCTTCGAAGAGATTGTTTATTGTGACCCTCACCTGCTTTTTTCTGTCAAGGCTCTTCACCTCGATGGATGAGATCTCGTAGGACTGGGAAGGAGAGAACTTTCCCTGACTGAGCTGGGCCACGCTGATGATCCTTCTGTCCAGTTTCATCCCAAGGGATGCGAGTGCCACAGTCTCGATGTCCCGCACTATCTGCTTTGGATTCCTGGAGGGATCCGCTATGACGTGGATCTCCCTTGGCTGGCCGTCTTCTTCTATCACCTTCACAGAAATGACACCGGAAATCTTCGATATGACATCTTCCAGAGTCTTCGCACTCATCGAAATACCCCCCACTCGATGCGTTCTTACCTACTATTGTACTATACCCGACAGGGCATCTATCACGGAAGAGATCACCGAACTCAAAAAATCTTTCTCCAGAAGGGAAATTCCTATCTTCCATCGCTCTTTCCCATCTCTGAAGAAGGTGACGTGTACGAAGACGAACTCTTTTCCAGCAAGAGAAACGGTTCTTATGTCGTCTATTGAGATGTCCTCTTCGATGTTGAAGGCATCCACCACCGCCTCTCCAAGGAGTTTTGGAAGATTCTTCTCCGTTCCTGCTCCCTCGCTCCTCCCTGAGATTTTCTCTCCACCGGAGCTCTTCAGCACGATTTCCACCCGGTACTTCTTTCCGCGAGACTCTATTTTGAAACTATCAAGATAAAAAGATTTTTCGACTTTCTGAGAAGTCGAAAAAATCCCGAGAAAATTTTTGATCGAATTCTGATCGATGTAAACAACTTCTCCGTTTCTTTTTATGACAGGAATTTTCCCCACATTCACGCCCCCCAGTCTATTCTATCATCTCATAGGAAAACGTCGAGTTTCCATAGAAGTATGGAATCGAGGGAGGTAGATGCACTTTGCCTGGAAAAAGAAAAGGTTTTTTTGTAGCGTTTCTTGTAACGCTTCTTGTTCTCATAATTCTTTTTATGTACGGTTACGTCTCTTTTGAGATCAACAGGATGTACGGTGGGAGGATGTCTCCTTTCGAAGACTGGAGGAGTTACATTGCCTTTCTTGCCTCCAAGGTTCCCTTTTTGAAGGACAGGATCACCTATCAGCCGCTCAGGGCAGAGAGCCCTGCTGAGTATTATTCCAGGATCTACCAGCGGTACATAGAGATCTACACGCAGAAGATAGAGGAACTCACCAGAAAAGGAAAGGAAATAGAAGAGAAGATGAAGGTGATGGAGACTCAAAAATCCGTTGTCGATAAAATGCTTGAGGAGGTTCAATCCCTGAAGAGCCAGCTGATCGAAGAGAAGAACAGATTGGAGTCTTACGAAAAGCAGGTAGACGAGCTTGTAAACGTGCTTTTGAACACAGATCCAAGAAATCTTGCAAGCGCTCTGAACAACGTGGATGACAAAACGCTTGCGGTGATATTCAAAAGGACGGATCCCACTTACGCAGGAGAGTTTTTGGAGGCTCTCTCGGGTGTGAATCCTCAGAAGGCCGCCAGGGTGATGGAGATGATGGTCGGGGTGGACAACACCATAGAAAGACTGGAATCTCTCATGGAGCAGGCGAAGAGTTCGATAGAGGAGATGACGAAAAAAGAGGCGCAGTTGTTCTCAAGGGAGACGTACCTGAAGGTTGTGGCGGACGCTCTGAACAACGTCTCGCCCGAGGTGGCCGTTGAGTTTTTGAAGAAAGAAAACGTGGATCCTGAAACTCTGAGGATCATCCTTTCCATGATGGACAGGGAACGTGCTTCCGCTCTGGTTCAGTACATTGTACAGAACGCGATGGAACTTCTGGAGGAGAAAGAATGAGGATAACACTTCTGAAAGAGGGCCTTCTCAATTTGATGAGAACACTTCAAAAGGAAAAGAAAGGAAAATTTCTATCGGTTCTTCTCGACGAGAAGAAGATACTCACTGAGAAGAAAGAAGTTCAAAAAGAAGTTCAATCAAAACCTTTCGTTTTTACTGAAGAAGGGAAGAAGCAACAGAAAGGAGAAGAAGCGAACGTTCTGCTTTCTCGTTACTCTGTGCTTTTCGATCACATCCGTAATTACAGGGCGAAAGCATCTGAAAAGGACAAACCAGATACGTCCTTCACAGATGTGGAAATTCCTGAAGATACGAAAAAAATCTCAGAAATCGAGCGTGATCTCACGGGTTATCCAGAGGATGGAATCTCTCTTTTCGATGATGGAACTCATATATCTGTTTCTCTGAAAAAAACAATGGACAGCAACATGAGAGTTAACGAGAACAGGATGGCTCGTGTATTTGTATCTTCAAAGAAAATTCCTGCTGATATTAAAAGCCTTCTCGATACGAAAATCCCCGCTGATTCTGTTTCGACGGAAAAAGATGTGAGATCCAAGGAGAATGCTCTTCCCAGAAATGTTGAACCTGAAGATGTTCTGCTGTCAGAAAAAAGGGGTTCTCATCTTCCTCTCAAAAACGATCTCAGTCAGAAGAATATCTCGGTAGCAAAAGAGATCAAAGAAATTAGAACAACAGGTAGTGAAGGTATGATGGGAAGGAAAGAGCATAATGTTCAGGCTCAGGGACCAGTAAATTTCAAGCGCGTTTCTGATGCGAGCACTTCACGAAATGATTCAATAATCGGAAAAACTGTACCAGTAAGGATGATTTCAGAAAAAGAGAGAACGGAAAAAAATTCCTCACACGTTTCAAACGAGAGCCTGCCAGACGGTAGAAAGCTTCAGGACAAAACCGTACAGAGCGTTGAACATGTTTTAAAGATCTCTCCTGAGAATGTGGAAACCGCTTCGAAAGAAAGTGCCTACCCTGTTTCTGAAAGAACGTTCATACCTGTAAAGGAAAAAACAACCGTTGGGCCCAGAGCAGAAACGATCTCAGGGGAAATTCCTGTAGATCAGAAAGAAAGCGTGGTTCAGGAAACACCCCAGCAAGATGGCATTTTGAAACAGAAGCCATCGGAAACAGAAGTGACACACGTGAAGGAAGAAAAGATCATCACCAGTTTGACAGAAACTGGAAAAGATATCAGCACGCTTGAGATAAAAATTGGAGGCAATGAAAAACAGCCTTCCAGTGAACACGTTGAATTCAAAAGGTCTTCAATTCAGGGAAAAAGCGAGGTTGTGAAGGAACCGTCAGGTGGTGAAACATCGAAGGAAAAAGACTTCTCAGGGAACGAACTGAAAAGAGATCTGAAGGAGATATCTTTGAAATACGAAGAAAAAGGAAAACTGATGAGTTTTAGAGAATTAACAGATGGAAGAGTCCAGGAGATGATCACACGTGAGAGGGCAAAAAGCGCTTATCCGTTGAGAGAAGTAAAAGGGACGGATCTTCAGAGTGTACCGAGGATAGTGGAAAAGATGTACGTTCAAAAGCAGGAAAGAGCAACGATAGACCTGGAACCCCCAAGACTTGGAAAACTGGAGATCACCATCACAAAGGAAAACAACGACCTGAAGATCGTGTTCAGGGTGCAATCAGAGGAAGCAAAGCACGTTCTTGAGCATGAGATACCCAAACTGGTGGATCGATTCAACGAGAAAGGCCTGAACGCTCAGGTCTACGTTGAAAGAGAAGAAGATGACTATCTTTACCAGGAAAACAACGAAGGGAGTGCGAAAGAGGGTCGACGAGAACAAAAAAATGGAGGAAGACACAGTGGTGAGAAAGTTTCCTTTGAGGAATTCATCGAGGGGGTGAAGACATGATATACGATCTTGGAAACATCTATTACTCGACGCTTCAGGGTGTGAGAACAAATTACACTGCCAGCAAAACACTCGATAAAGATGCTTTTCTCAGACTTCTCCTTCAAGAACTGGAGATGCAGGATCCTCTGGAACCCATGGAGACAAAGGACATGATCTCGCAACTGTCGCAACTGACCAGTCTGGAACAGATCACAAACCTCACGAGTGCTGTGAAAGACTTTGTTGAGGCGCAAACGAGCGTGAATCCCGCTCAACTTGCGTCTCTGATAGGAAAATACGTCGTGGTGAAGAACAACGAGGTGAATCTGAAAGACGGAGAAGCAGACAGCATCATATTCAATCTTGACGAGGATGCAAACGTTGTGATTCAGATCCTGGATGAAAACGGTAACCTGGTGAGAACAGAAGACCTGGGAAGTGTTGAAGCGGGTGTACACGGCTGGCAGTGGGACGGCAGAGACGATAACGGTGTCAGTGTGGAAGACGGGACTTACACTTACCATGTGTACAAAGTCACCTCGAGTGGGCTTGAGGAGATAGGCGGTATGGAAGGTGGTCTGGTTGAGGCTGTTCAGATAAAAAACGGTGAAGGTTTCGTTCTGGTGAACGGTTCGCTCTATCCCGTTGATTCCATTCTGGAGATCTCCCAGGAGGGTGATGCGTGATGATGAGGTCTCTCTACAGCGGTATCACAGGGCTCAAGAACTTCCAGGTTGCAATGGATGTTGTAGGAAACAACATCTCCAACGTGAACACGGTGGGGTTTAAGGCTTCGAGGGTGAACTTCGAGACGATGCTTGCCCAGACGATCAAGGCGGGCAGAGCTCCACAGGAAAGCGTAGGAGGAACCAATCCCATGCAGATCGGCCTTGGATCCCAGGTGGCAAGCATCGACAAGATCATGACGCAGGGGTCTTTCCAGAACACGGGTGTGAAAACAGACCTTGCCATACAGGGCGATGGCTTCTTCATCGTATCCGATGGTAACGCCTACTATTACACGAGGGCGGGGGCATTCACACTGGACAGCAATGGAAATCTGATTCAGACATCAACGGGTTACAAGGTTCAGGGATGGACGGCCGTTCAGGATCCCGAAACGGGCGAAAGGTACATAGACACCAACAGACCGATCGGAGATCTTGTTATCAGTGCAGGAATGACGATGCCCGCAAAGAAAACGTCGAACGTGAGATTTGAAGGAAATCTCAACTCCAACGTGGGACCTGGCTCTTTCACCATCACCCTGACGGACGACAGCGGAGTTGATCACGACGTTCGGGTGTGGTTCGAAAAGACAGCCGGAGACCTTGGAACAGACCCTTTCAGTTCCTCTCAAAGGTACACGATGAGAATCGATGTTAACAACGATGGAACGGCGGACGTGAGTGGTTATGCGGTGTTCAACGAGTTTGGAAGGATAGAAGAAGCGGGGATATACGCTGAATCTCAGGTTATAACAGCTTCCACCGATGGAAGTATCACGGGGAGCACGTCACTTTCAGATGGCACTTACCAGGCGGTAGTTTTAGACAACTCTGGGAATGTGGTCTACAATGGTACAGTGGATGTTTCAAATGGTAGTTACACAATCTCTGATCCCAATATTGTCGGTGGTAATGATTACACCGTAATGCTTAATTCTGATTACCAAACTGTGACAGCCAACACTGATAGCAGCCTTTCGGGAACCACCACACTTTCAGATGGAAACTACAATGCGACAGTTCTGGATTCTTCTGGAAATGTTATTTACAGTGGTACGGTAGATGTTTCAGGTGGCAATTTCACAATTTCCGATTCTGACATAACTTCCGGGAACGATTACACGGTGATTCTTTATTCTGAATCTCAGACCACAACAGCCAACGGAATCATCGAAGGGACCACCACACTTTCTGATGGAAACTATCAGGTGATAGTTAGAGACTCTTCTGGGAATGAAGTCTACAACGGAACGACCACAGTTTCAAATGGTAGTTTCACAATTTCCGATTCTGACATAACTTCCGGGAACGATTACACAGTAACGTTTTTATCATCATCTCTCACAATAGCCCCTGGTGCTGAACTCGTCATACCCACTTCTGGCGAGCCCAGGTTCTACGAGGCAGACAATCCAACGAACTTCGTTCAGGTCGACTACACCTCTCCAAGGTACACCACTGCCGTTCAGGTTTACGACTCTCTTGGAAATGAATACACTGTGTACTATGAGTTCATCAGACTCGGGAACACAACCATAGGATCTGAATCTTTCAAGAACGCGTGGATCTGGAGGGCGTACACAGCAAGCGGAGAACCCGTGACTCTTGTGGACGAAAACGGAAGCACAGGTGTGGGCGGAAATAATTACATAGCAGGTCTTGTGGAGTTCGACGAGTCCGGAAGACCTGTTCAGTACAGAGGACTTTACTACGATTCTGGTTCTTCTTCCTACGCGCTTAGCAGCGATGAACTTCGAACGATCCAGTTCGACACAGGTCAGAATGGTGACGGTGTAGTCACAATAACAGCGGATCTTTCCGGAATCACCCAGTTCTCCGGTGACAGCACCGTGAACATCCCGTGGCAGGACGGAAACCCCATGGGTGTTCTGGAGTCGTTTGCCATAAACGAGCAGGGAGAGATCATTGGAACATTTAGCAACGGATTAACAGACGTTCTTGGACAGATCGCCCTTGCGGTGTTCAACAATCCAGCAGGTTTGATGGAAGTGGGAAATTCCCTGTACGCTGTGTCTTCCAACAGTGGGGTTCCCAAAATAGGAGCACCTGGAAGTGGTGGAAGGGGTACTCTGATTCCCGGGGCCCTTGAGATGTCCAACGTGGACCTTGCAGAAGAATTCACCAAGATGATCGTTGCCCAGAGAGGGTTCCAGGCGAACGCACGCGTCATCACCACGGCGGATCAGATTCTAAACGAACTTGTGAACATCAAGAGATGATGAGAAATGATCAGGCTCACAAAGATCGATGGTAAGTGGTTTGTTCTGAACGCCGATCTCATAGAAACCATCGAAGCACTGCCCGATACAACGATCACCCTTGTGAACGGTAGAAAGTACATCGTGAAAGAGCCCGTGGAAGAGGTTGTCCGGAGGGTGATAGAATACAAGAGAAAGATCTTCAACTGGTGGAAAGAGCAGGGCAGGTGATCCCATGGATCTTGCAACCCTGATGGGGCTGGCTCTTGTGATAGCGGCTCTCTTCATAGGAATCGCAACGGGTGGAGGAGATTTTGCGGCCTTCATAAACATACCTTCACTCTTCATAACCGTCGTTGGCTCCATAGCGGCTACAATGGTGGCACATCCAAAAGACAGGGCTTTCAGAATCATAAACATCATGTTCTCCACACTTAGGGAACCAAAAATAGATCACACTTCACTCATACAGACGATGGTTTCCTTCTCAGAGAAGGCACGAAGAGAAGGACTTCTTTCTCTGGAGGAAAACCTCGAAAGCATCGAAGATCCGTTCATGAAAAAGGCGCTTCAACTCGTGGTCGATGGAACAGATCCTGATCTTTTGAAAAACATGATGGAGACAGAACTTGAACTCTTTGAGGAAGAACTGGATGGAGAGAGGGCGGTTCTGGAATCTGCTGGTGCTTACGCTCCGGCGTTCGGTATGATAGGGACGCTCATAGGACTCATTCAGATGTTGAAGTCTTTGAACAACCCGGAAACTCTGGGGCCGTCAATGGCAGTGGCGCTCATAACGACACTCTACGGTGCTATTCTGGCAAACGGTGTGTTTCTCCCCATGGCGGAGAAGATAAAAAAGAGAAGAGACATTCTCGTCATGGAAAAGAGAATGATTCTGGAGGCGGTTCTTTCGATTCAGGCAGGAGAAAACCCCAGGATACTGGAGGAGAAACTGAAGTCCTTCTTGCCTGAGAAAGAAAAAAGAGCCTATGAGGCTGCCTCTCAGGAGGCTGCTGCGTGATGGCAAAGAAACAGGAAGAACAGAAGGGATCACCTCAGTGGATGACCACCTATTCGGACATGGTGACACTGTTGCTCACGTTCTTTGTGGCCCTTATCTCCATGTCCACCATCAGTCCCGGTAAGTTCCAGCAGGTGGCGGTGGGACTCAGAATTGCTTTAAGTGGGCAACCACCGAGTGTTTTGATGGGAGGAAGGAGCATAAACGAAGAACCCCTTATCACCTCGAAAAGAGGAATATATCAAGAACTCATGAGATTGTCCGAAGAATACAAAGGGAAGATCACAGTGGAAGAAAGAGACGAAGGAACCCTCATAATTTTGAAGGACATGGTATTCTTCGAAACAGGAAGCGCTAAACTCACGGCTGAAGCGAAGGACCTTCTGGCAAAGGTGGGACAGATCGTTATAGAACACACCACGAACGTGCTGGAGGTTTTCGGTTACACAGACGACAGGCCCGTTCTTCCAAATTCTATTTACGTTTCCAACTGGCATCTTTCAAGTGCAAGAGCGGCGAGTGTGGTGAATTTCTTTCTGACGGAACTGAAGGAAAAGAGGATGATCGAAAGGGCTGCCGATATCAAACTTGGTCGATTCAACATAGACTTCTTTTACAACCCCGATAGATTCTATCCGATAGGTCTTGGGGACAGGGAGATAAAGAAGAAGATAAAAGACCTTGAAAACGAGATAAACGCAGAAAAAGCCCTGCTCAACGAAAGACTCAGAAACGGCGAGATCACCCGTTCTGAGTGGGAAGCGAAGATGAAAGAACTGGAGGAAAGATACCAGCAGGAACTGGAAAGACTGAGAAGAGAGTTCAGAAGAATAGACATCCTCATAAAGAGAGAGAGGGTGTGAGGTGAGAAGATGGCAGAAGAAGAAAGAAGAGAGGAAGAACCAAGACGCCGGGGAGTCTCGTCACTGATCATGAGTATCGTGATACCGCTCATCGTATCACTCGCTGTGTACTTTTTACTTCCCATGTTTCTTGGGACAAATCAGGGTGGACAGAGTGAGAGCACACCCTCGACTCCGGTCGAGATAAAGGCAGTTCTCATCCAGCCAGGTGAGAACAAGACGTTCCTTTTGAAGGGTGGAAGGGATGTTGTTGTGATAGATTCTCTTTCCTTCACCGTTGGTAGCGACACGTGCAGGGCAGCCATCGCGGAGAAAGAAGATGAGATCATGGATGCCCTCATGATGATTTTTCTGAGCAAGGAAAAGAGTGAACTGAGCACGGTTCCGGGCCTTGAACTTCTGAAGAGACAGATAAGGGAGGCGGTCAACACCATCACCGGCTTCGTCGGTGACAGAGAGAAATACGGTGTTCTGAACGTTTATCTTTATATAAAGGCCTTTGCGACCACCGAGTGAGGTGGTAACATGTCGGATGTTCTCAGTCAGGAAGAGATAAACCAGTTGATCGAAGCGTTGATGAAAGGAGAGCTAAAAGAAGAGGACCTTCTGAAGGAAGAAGGGGAAAAGAAGGTCAAGCCTTACGATTTCAAAAGGCCGAGCAAGTTTTCTAAAGAGCAACTTCGAACGTTTCAGATGATACATGAGAACTTTGGAAGAGCGCTTTCAACGTACCTTTCTGGAAGGTTGAGAACGTTCGTTGACGTAGAGATCAGCATCGACCAGCTCACTTATGAAGAATTCATAAGGTCTGTAATGATTCCTTCCTTCATCGTCATCTTCACGGGTGACGTGTTCGAGGGTAGTGCCATATTCGAGATGAGGCTCGATCTTTTCTACACCATACTGGATATCATCATGGGAGGCCCTGGAGACAATCCTCCAAACAGAACCCCTACGGACATCGAAACCTCCATAATGAGGAGAGAGGTAACCAACATTCTTACGCTTCTTGCTCAGGCATGGAGCGATTTTCAGTATTTCATTCCTTCGATAGAAAACATCGAAACCAACCCACAGTTCGTCCAGATCGTCCCCCCAAACGAGATAGTGCTTCTTGTGACCGCCTCTGTTTCCTGGGGAGAGTTCACGAGTTTCATCAACGTGTGCTGGCCTTTTTCTCTTCTGGAACCTTTCCTTGAAAAACTTTCCAACAGGTTCTGGATGATGGGCAGAAAGCCAGAAAGGATCGAAGAAAGAGTTGAAGAACTCAAGGTGGCTTCTCAAAGTGTTCCACTGACGGTGCAGGCGGTGATAGGGGAAGCCTGGCTGACTCTGAGGGAAGTGCTGAATCTTCAGGAAGGCGATGTGATAAGGCTCAACACACATTACAAAGACGAGATAAGAATCGATGTGGAAGGAAAGCCCAAGTTCAGGGGAATTCCTGGAAAGTACAAGGGAAAGTACGCTGTGAAGATCACCGGCGAGTACACTAATGGGGGTGAAGAGGAATGACGGAGAATGAATTCCTTTCCCAGGAAGAGATAGATAAACTGCTCGGTGGAGAAGCAGAGGGTGTTCTCACACCAGAAGAAAAGGACATGATCGGCGAGATTGGAAACATCGCTATGGGAAGTGCCGCAACAACGCTCTCTATGATCCTGGGAAGAAACGTCAACATCACCGTTCCAATGGTTCGCGAGGAAAAGATGAAGAACGTGAAAAGCGACTTCAATGGTGAGAAAGTAGTTGTAACTGTGGAATACACGGAAGGATTGAAGGGACTGAACGTTCTGGTTCTGGAAAAAAGCCTGGTAGCCGCGATCGTCGATCTCATGATGGGTGGAAGTGGAGAGGTGGAAAGTGAAGAACTGGATGAGATCAAACTCAGTGCCATAGGAGAGGCCATGAATCAGATGATGGGAAGTGCCGCAACTTCTCTTTCGGAACTTCTGGGAATAACCGTGAACATCTCCCCACCAAAGGTTGAAATTCTGAACTTCGACGATCCCAGCACGAAATTTCCACCGGTTGTGGACGATCCAGAAAAGGATGTTGCCGTTGTGGAGTTCGAGATCGAGATAGAAGGGCTTCCAAAATCCAAATTCTACCAGGTGATCGGAGCAGATCTTGTCAAGAAGATGTACGAGTACTTCACCAGAGCACATAAAGAAGAGGCTGAAGAAAAGAAAGAGGAAAAGAAGGAAGAAAAGAAAGTGAAGGTCGAACCGGTGGAGTTTTCGGAGTTGAAGCCATCCGGAACGGCTAAAACGGAGATTCCTCAGGACAAACTCGAGTTGTTGCTTGACGTTCCTTTAAAGGTGACAGTGGAACTTGGAAGGACAAGGATGACACTGAAGCGTGTTCTGGAGATGATACCAGGCTCAATCATAGAACTCGATAAACTCACCGGCGAGCCGGTGGACATTCTCGTTAACGGAAAACTCATAGCCCGTGGAGAGGTCGTTGTGATAGACGAGAACTTCGGTGTGAGGGTGACGGAGATTGTGAGTCCCAAGGAAAGGCTGGAACTTCTCAACGAATGATGTTTTCAATTCCCCATTCCAGAAGTTCAGGGTGTTCGCGTGAGAGGAAGTTCGGATCTCTCAGTAGTTCTGAATGAGGGATGTTTCCTTTCTTGAGACGGAGTATCTTTGCGATGTAGTCTTTCATCTCTTTCACATCCTGGAGCGTTCCCACCCTTCCATGTCCTGGGACACAGTAATGAGCACCTGTTTTTTCTATCTCCTCAAGTGCCGATATCCACATCGACAGGTCACTGTCTGTGACTATTTCGGCGTGAATTCCGGTGGTGAGCAGATCCCCGCACACAACGATCTTTTCGTTTTTCAGGATGAAAATGGAGGAATCGGGTGTGTGACCGCCCAGGTGAACGGCCTCCACGGTGATGTCTCCAAATCTGTAAAGTCCTCTGTCGCTGAACGTTTCCGATGGAAGTTTTATGGACACTTTCACACCGATTCTTTCCATGTATTCTTCATCCATCTTGCTCAGGGACTCTTTGGTCAGAGAGTGAGCAATTATCCTTCCAAAGATTTCGTTTCCGAAGGTGTGATCCGGGTGGTAGTGGGTGTTGAAGACGGCGACGATCTCCTTCTTCAACATCTCCCGTGCGAACTCTTCGATCTTTCTTGCTTTTTCTGGAAAAAGAGTTGTGTCGATGAGAATGCACACTTTTTTTCCACACACGAGGACGCTGTTTGAAGAAATTCCAGTGCCTATCACGAAAACGCTGTCTGAGAGGTTCGTTATCATCCTTTCACCTCGTGTAGTATAATTCTCCAAGAGTATTCTTCTACAGAATGAGGTGATTTTCCTTGGCAACCGCCTTTCTGTGGGGATATTACGGCTTTGGTAACTTCGGAGACGAAATCATGTTCAGAGCGTGTGTGGATCTCCTGAAGGAACTGGATTTTGGAACCATATACACTCCCCTTCCGGATGGGAAGAGATCGATGGGAGTAACATCGGTGGGAAGGTTCTCTCCGAAACTGATTTCTTTCCTGAGAAGGTCACAGATTTCGATGGCAGGTGGAGGGGGACTTTTTCAGGATGTGACGAGTTTTCGAAGTATCCTTTACTATTACTATCTGTCCAGGATGTCACTTCTCATGAAAAAACCCCTTATCTTTTTTGGAAACAGCATAGGCCCCTTGAAAAGAACTGCCTCAAAAAGACTCGTTCACGAGGTGGTGAGTCACAAAAGTGTGGTCTTCATAGCAAGAGAGCCCGTCTCCTACAGGTACGTCAGAGCGCTCGGAGGAAACGCCTGGCTTGGAACAGATCCTTCGATACTCTATCTCATGAACGACGAATCAGAAGTGAAAAAGGAGAATAAGGCCGTTTTCTTTCTGAAAAAGCCTCTGGACGTGTCCTGTGTTTTGAAGAGTCTGAGAGAACACGGAATAGAAGATTTCGTTCTCTCGAGTGCTTTCTCGAAAGACTGCCAGTACCTTCCTCCACTCAGAACCGGAGGAGACGTTCTCGAAGAGATAAAGAGTTCGTCGATCGTCATCACCGAAAGGTTTCACCCGGCGCTCGTTGCTGCTTACTTTGAAGTCCCCTTTGTCATCGTTGACTGCCAGAAGGCGAGGAGGTTTTTCAGAAAGTACACGGAAGAAGAGTTCTTTTTCTCAAGAAGAGATCCCCTTGAAATCTCGCTCAAGGTATCCAAAGTTTTGAAGAAAAGATTGAGTCTGAAAGAGAAATTAAAAGAAGACGCCATGGAGATGAAGGAATTCCTGAAAGATACACTGAGGAGATGGTAGTTCATGAGGATGGTTGCACCAACACTGAGCAACATTCTTACGGGGTTTCTTGCCGTTCTCATCGTTGCGATGCCGAGGGAGTATGTGAAGGGAATAGCGGCCTACAGACTCGGTGATCCCACTCCAAAGCAGGCCGGTAGACTGTCTTTGAATCCCTTTGTACATCTTGATCCGGTGGGAACGATCTCCTTCATTTTGTTCGAATTCGGGTGGTCCAGACCCGTTCCGGTTCGCTACTGGAAACTGAAAAACAAGAAGAAAGACCTTCTGAAGATATCCATCCTCGGTCCTCTGACGAGCTTTTTGCTGTTTTTTCTTTGCGGGTTCATAGCCTCGAAGTTGCCTGAAAGAAGCTTCTGGTGGTTTCTCATGGTGAAGGCTGCCAAGTACAACCTCACTTACGCTCTTTTTTCTCTCTTTCCGATACCGCCTCTCGATGGAAGCAGGATTCTTGCCTCCTTGCTTCCAGATAGATACATGGAATGGCTCATAAAATACGAAGTGTATGGAATACTATTCATGATAGCGCTACTTGTGCTCTGGATCATACCACTTGTGATGAATCCTTTTGTGACGTTCATAGACGACTTCGTTCAGATGATTGTGAGGTGATCTCTTTGAAAATCGTCCTGAGGTACCCTGTTTCGCTGAACGTTATAAGACGACTGACAAGTGGAGATGTGGTTCATTACATCGGGAAGATAGTGGTTGTGGACAAAGAAGTTGTTGATATCATCGAAAAGTACGAAAAATCCGAGGGAATAAAACTCTACGACCTGACAGGAGAGATAGTAACTGTGGGAAGGTTTGACAAGAACAAATTCTTCTTCCAGGAGGTCACCGAAGAAGTACTGGAAAAACTATTTCTGATGGGTGTAAGCGGAGTTGTTTTGAACAAAAGGAGCAATTTCCCTGTTGCGAAAAGGTTCTCCAGAGTCCTTTTTGAGCCCCTCGAGGAGGTGAAGGGAACTAGAAAGGTTGTCTACAAAACCCCGGATGGCAAAAAACTCGAGGAACTGGAAGTGGAAGGTTTAACTCTGCGGGTGATTCAGGACTCTTCCGGGAAAATGTACACAAGAGTTTAAATTCCGAGTTCCTTTTTGAAACTTTCGTACGTTTCAAGGATCCTTTTCGCGTACGTCTTTCTGCTGTTTCCGCCGTTGTAATACTCGAGTGCAAGCCTGAGATCGTTGAACCTGTCGTACAGGTACTTCAGATAATGAGCACCGTACTTTATGTTCAGTCGATAATTCCAGATGAGTTCCGTCCAGCCAGATTCCGGAGGTTCCAGATTGTAGATGTTTGCCACCATTTCGGCGGTCTCTTTTTTGATCTGCATCATTCCCAGTTCACCGTACAGCCCTATCACGTTTCTGAAATCGCTCTCCACGTCTATGACCGACACAAGGAGGATCGGGTCGATGTTGGTCTCACGTGCCACTTCGTTTACCGTTTTCCACAGATCTTCGAGGAATTCCTCATCGCTTTTCAACTTGTAAGATGCCCTTCTCGATCTGACGAGTTCCTTGAACCACTCTTTCACAGTGATGGTGTTTATCTCCCGAAAGGAGATACTCTTCTCGGTGGGAGTGGTGCTCAGGAAGACTGGTATGAGGACGAGCACCAGAACCAGTATAGTTATTTTTTTCACGATCTTCCTCCTCTGTTCAATCACTTTTAAAATCCCCTCTGGTATAATAGTGCTGGATACAGTTCGATTATAGCATGGGGTGATTTCATGGAGGTTCTCTACAGAAAGTACAGGCCGAAGACATTTTCGGAAGTGGTGAATCAGGATCACGTGAAAAAGGCAATAATCGGGGCGATACAGAAAAACAGTGTAGCCCATGGATACATATTCGCTGGACCCAGGGGGACGGGGAAGACAACACTCGCGAGGATCCTGGCAAAGTCCCTGAACTGTGAGAACAGAGAAGGTGTTGAACCGTGCAACAGGTGCAGGTCGTGCAGGGAAATCGATGAGGGAACGTTCATGGACGTCATAGAACTCGACGCGGCATCGAACAGAGGAATAGACGAGATCAGAAGGATAAGGGACGCCGTGGGTTACAGACCAATGGAGGGAAAGTACAAGGTTTACATAATAGACGAGGTGCACATGCTTACAAAGGAAGCATTTAACGCTCTGCTAAAAACTCTGGAAGAACCTCCCTCCCACGTTGTGTTCGTTCTTGCAACCACCAACCTGGAAAAAGTCCCCCCAACGATCATTTCCAGATGTCAGGTCTTCGAGTTCAGAAACATACCCGATGAACTCATAGAAAAGAGGCTTCAGGAGGTAGCCAGGGCCGAGGGCATAGACATCGACGATGAAGCGCTGAGGTTCATAGCCAGACGGGCAGCCGGAGGAATGAGAGACGCCCTCACCATGCTGGAGCAGGTCTGGAAGTTTTCGGAGGGAAAGATCGATCTTGAGACGGTCCACAGGGCGCTTGGACTGATTCCGATTCAGGTGGTGAGGGACTATGTAAACGCCATTTTATCGGGAAACGTGAGAAAGGTCTTCACCGTACTGGATGATGTCTATTACAGCGGTAAAGATTACGAAGTCCTCATTCAGGAAGCCGTTGAAGACCTGGTGGACGATCTGGAAAGAGAGGAGAGGGTCTACAACGCTTCAACGTCCGAGATCGTTCAGGTTTCGAGGCAGCTTCTCAACCTTCTTCGGGAGATAAAGTTCGCTGAAGAAAAACGACTTGTGTGCCGGGTAGGATCCGCTTACATATCCACGAGGTTTTCCGGTGAAAAGGTTCTGGAAAAAACGAAAGCAAGCAACGCTGATAATGATCAAAACAACGCTCAGGAAAGCACGACAAAGGAGGAAAAGGATAAAGACATCGAGTTCGAAGAGCGTTTCAAAGAGTTGATGGAAGAATTGAAGGAAAAAGGAGATCTTTCCATATTCGTTGCACTCAGTCTTTCTGAAGTGAGTTTCGAGGATGGGAAGGTCGTTGTGACGTTCGATTCTTCCAAAGCGATGCACTATGAACTCATGAAGAAAAAGCTTCCTGAACTTGAGAACCTCTTTTCGAAGAAGCTGGGAAAGAGAGTAGAGGTAGAACTTCGTCTGATGGGGAAAGAGGAGACGGTGGAGAAGGTTTCTCAAAAGATCTTGAAGCTCTTCGAACAGGAGGGATAATTTGAAAAAGATCAAAAGTTTCGGTGGAAAGAGTCTGGGTGGGGGAAAGCAGGAAAAACTCCTGAAGGATTTCATGAAGATGCAGGAAGAACTGCAGAAGAAGATGCAGGAGATGGAGGAGAGTTTTTCCGAGATGGAGGTGGAAGCCTCCGTTGGAGGTGGTGCTGTCAGGATCGTGGCAACGTGTGATCGCAGGGTAAAGGAAATAGAGATCGATGAGGATCTGAAGGAAGATCTTGAAACGTTGAAGGATCTTCTTGCAGCCGCTGTGAATGAGATCATGGAGAAAATTGAAAAACGTCGAGAGGAAGAAATGAGCAAAATCACCCAGCAGTTTGGAATACCAGGATTAATGTAAGAAGGAGGGAAAGAGCATGGCAAGAGTGGCTATTAACGGTTTCGGTAGGATAGGAAGACTGGTCTACAGGATCATCTACGAAAGGAAGAACCCCGACATCGAAGTGGTGGCTATCAACGATTTGACAGACACCAAGACACTTGCACACCTTCTCAAGTACGACTCCGTTCACAAGAAGTTCCCTGGAAAGGTTGAGTACACAGATAACTCTCTGATCATCGATGGAAAAGAGATCAAGGTCTTTGCAGAGCCAGATCCTTCCAAACTCCCATGGAAAGACCTGGGAGTTGACTTCGTCATCGAATCCACGGGTGTGTTCAGAAACAGGGAGAAGGCAGAGCTTCACCTTCAGGCTGGAGCAAAAAAGGTCATCATCACCGCCCCCGCAAAGGGCGAAGACATCACGGTCGTCATTGGCTGTAACGAAGACCAGCTAAAGCCCGAACACAAGATCATTTCCTGTGCATCCTGTACAACGAACTCCATCGCACCCATAGTGAAGGTTCTCCACGAGAAATTCGGAATCGTCAGTGGAATGCTCACAACCGTTCACTCCTACACGAACGACCAGAGGGTGCTCGACCTTCCACACAAGGACCTGAGAAGAGCCAGGGCCGCTGCGGTGAACATCATACCCACCACCACCGGTGCGGCGAAGGCTGTGGCTCTTGTTGTTCCAGAAGTGAAAGGAAAGCTCGATGGAATGGCTATAAGGGTGCCAACTCCCGATGGATCCATCACGGACCTTACGGTTCTCGTCGAAAAGGAAACCACAGTGGAAGAAGTGAACGCAGTCATGAAAGAAGCCACCGAAGGAAAACTCAAGGGCATCATCGGATACAACGAAGATCCCATCGTGAGCAGTGACATCATCGGAACGACGTTCTCCGGAATCTTCGACGCCACACTCACCAACGTCATCGGTGGGAAGCTCGTAAAGGTCGCTTCCTGGTACGATAACGAGTATGGATACAGCAACAGAGTCGTTGACACCCTTGAGCTTCTCCTCAAGATGTAATTCAGGGCGGGTGTTCCCGCCCTTTCCACACTCAAACAAGGGGGTGTGATCATGGAAAAGATGACCGTAAGGGACGTCGATCTGAAAGGAAAAAGGGTTATCATGAGGGTTGATTTCAACGTGCCCGTGAAAGATGGGGTCGTTCGGGATGACACGAGAATAAAGGCTGCCCTTCCGACGATAAAGTACGTGCTCGATCAGGGTGCGAAGGTGGTACTTCTCTCCCACCTTGGAAGGCCAAAGGGTCAACCTTCTCCTGAGTTCAGTCTTGAGCCCGTTGCAAAGAGACTCTCCGAACTTCTGGGCAAAGAGGTGAAGTTCGTTCCGGCAGTAGTCGGTGATGAAGTGAAGAAGGCAGTAGAGGAGCTGAAGGAAGGAGAAGTACTCCTTCTTGAAAACACCAGATTTCATCCTGGAGAGACCAAGAACGACCCTGAGCTTGCAAAGTTCTGGGCCAGTCTTGCGGACATCCATGTGAACGATGCTTTCGGTACCGCCCACAGGGCTCATGCCTCCAACGTTGGAATAGCCCAGTTCATACCCAGTGTCGCTGGCTTTCTCATGGAAAAAGAGATAAAGTTCCTCTCCAAGGTGACGTACAACCCTGAAAAGCCCTACGTGGTTGTTCTCGGCGGAGCGAAGGTCTCCGACAAGATCGGGGTCATCACGAACCTCATGGAAAAGGCCGACAGAATCCTCATCGGTGGTGCTATGATGTTCACATTCCTGAAAGCCCTTGGAAAACAGATAGGATCTTCGAAGTACGAGGAAGACAAACTCGATCTTGCAAAAGAACTCCTCGGCAAGGCAAAAGAAAAGGGTGTCGAAATCGTACTTCCCGTTGATGCTGTCATAGCACAGAAGATCGAACCGGGTGTGGAGAAGAAGGTCGTCAGGATAGACGATGGTATCCCTGAGGGATGGATGGGACTCGATATAGGGCCTGAGACGGTGGAACTCTTCAAACAAAAACTCTCCGATGCAAAAACAGTTGTCTGGAACGGTCCCATGGGAGTCTTTGAAATCGACGACTTCGCCGAAGGAACAAAACAGATAGCACTTGCCATTGCCTCTCTCACCGAAAAGGGTGCCATCACGGTCGTCGGAGGAGGAGACAGTGCCGCTGCCGTCAACAAATTCGGACTCGAGGACAAGTTCTCGCACGTTTCAACGGGTGGTGGAGCGTCGCTCGAGTTCCTCGAAGGAAAAGAACTTCCTGGCATCGCCAGCATCGCCGATAAAAAAAAACAGGGCGTAGATTGATTCTTGCCGGAAACTGGAAGATGCACAAGACCATATCTGAGGCAAAAAAATTCGTGTCGCTCCTTCTGAACGAACTGCACGATGTGAAAGAGTTCGAGATAGTGGTCTGTCCGCCGTTCACCGCACTATCCGAAGTTGGAGAGATCCTCTCGGGTAGAAACATCAAACTCGGTGCTCAAAACGTCTTCTACGAGGACCAGGGGGCGTTCACGGGAGAAGTGTCACCGGTTATGCTGAAAGAAATCGGCGTTGAGTACGTGATCGTGGGACACTCCGAAAGAAGGCGCATCTTCAAGGAAGACGATGAACTGATAAACAGAAAGATCAGGGCTGTTCTTGAAAAGGGAATGACACCCATCTTCTGTGTGGGTGAAACTCTGGAGGAAAGAGAAAAGGGTCTCACGTTCTGCGTTGTTGAAAAACAAATAAGAGAAGGACTTTACGGTCTCAGCAGAGAGGAAGCACAGAAGGTGGTCATAGCCTACGAACCCGTGTGGGCGATCGGAACAGGAAAGGTAGCAACACCACAGCAGGCTCAGGAAGTGCATGCGTTCATAAGAAGGCTTCTTTCTGAGATGTACGACGATGAAACGGCTGAGACGATCAGGATACTCTACGGTGGTAGCATAAAACCAGACAACTTCCTCGGCCTCATCGTTCAGAAAGACATCGATGGTGGTCTGGTTGGAGGAGCCAGTCTGAAAGAATCCTTTGTGGAACTTGCAAGAATAATGAAGGGAGTGATTTCCTGAGGCCCCGCCCTGCGGGGTCTCATCTTTTGGAGAGGAGGTATTCGTCATGTCCCTGAAAGAGAAACTGATGGCAGACTTGAAGAAAGCGATGAAGAGTAAAGACACGATAAAAGTGAACACGCTTCGCATGATACTCACAACGCTGAAGAATCTCGAAGTGGAGAAGATGAAAGAAGCCAGCGATGAGGAAGTGATGGAAGCCCTCATGAAAGAGGCAAAGAAAAGAAAAGAGGCAATCGAAGAGTACGAAAAGCACGGCAGAATTGAGCTCGCTGAAAAAGAAAAGAAAGAACTGGAAATCATAGAATCTTACCTTCCAAAGCAACTTTCGGAAGAGGAGATAAGAAAGATCGTTATGGAGGCGATAAAAGAAGTAGGAGCCACTTCTCCAAAGGACCTCGGAAAGGTCATGCAGTTTGTCATGCCGAAGGTGAAAGGAAGGGCAGACGGAAAACTCGTGAACAAGATGGTGAGGGAAATTCTGGAATCCCTATGAGGTTCGATCCTGACATCATCAGGTGTGTGGAGATAGTCGATGCGGGTCCCCACCACCGTCCCACCCACGCTTCCTCTCTTCTTGTCTGGTACGCAAAACCCAGTAAGGGTGTGAAAAGAGTTCTGGAACTTGGAAGTGGTGTGGGAACGGTGGGATTTGCTCTTGCAAGGCTTTACGGTGTGGAAGTGGTTGGAGTGGAAAAGGAAAAAGAGTTGTACGAAAAGGCTGTTCAGGGAATCTCTCTGAACGGTCTGGAAGGAAAGGTTTCTTTTGTGAACGCCTCTGTGGAGGACTGCTCGTTTCCTCCTGAGTCCTTTGACATGGTGGTCTCCAATCCACCCCACTACACGAAGGTCAAAAGTCCCTATCCCCTGAGGTCATCAACGAGGAGCCTGGAAAAATCGGACATCGAATCTTTTGTGAAGACAACGTTTCGTTTCCTAAAGAACGGTGGAATGGCGGTTTACGTTCTCTCTCCTGAAAACCTCATGGACTGGCTGGAGAGGTTTATCTCGTACCGTCTCGAACCGAAGAGAATGTGCTTTGTTCATGGTAAAATTGATAGGACGGCTACCCTTGTCCTTTTGAGGTTGAAGAAGAACGGTAAAAGAGGACTGGTGGTGGATCCTCCGGTGGTTCTCTCATGATCGTGGGTGTTGGTGTGGATCTTCTTGAGATCGAAAGAGTTCCCGAAAGGATCGCTGAAAGAGTACTGGGAGAAGAGGAAAAGGAGATTCTCCGAGTCAGGAAAAACAAAAAAGAGTTCGTGGCAGGAAGGTTTGCACTCAAGGAAGCGTTCTTCAAGGCTCTGGGGACGGGGTTGAACGGTTATCGTTTCACAGATGTGGAATTTCTGGAGGCAGGTGGAAGACCTGTTGTAAAGATACATCGTGACTTCGGTGTGTTCAATTTTGTACACGTCTCACTTTCACACGACAGGTTCGTGGTGGCAGTTGTCGTGCTTGAAAGAAGAAAGGGTGGTATCATTGTAGAGGGCGACGAGAAGGTGCTCAGAGAGAACTTTTGTGTTCTGGGAAGATCCGGCAAAGGATGGGAGATAGACACCTCGATTCCACCTTTTTCTTTGAAAAAAAGGCTTTCAGAAATTCACTGTAGACTGGTGAGGTATGGGAACATCTTGCTTTCGGAGTGTGAAAGTGATGAACGTGGATGAAATAGAAAGGAAGATAGATGAGGCCATAGAAAGGGAAGATTATGAACATCTTCGGGTGCTTTTGAAAGAAAGAGAAAAGCTCCTGAAGGATCTTTCTGCGGAAAAACTATCTGAGATCCTTGAAAAGGACAGGGAAAGGCTTCGGATCATCGAAGAGAGGAAAAGCAGTTTGTTTCGGGAACTTTCCGGTCTCAGAAATATCAAGGGTTCTCTTCAGAAGAACATCTGGACAAGAGGAGATACCATCGGAAAAGGTTAAAAAACACAACAGGAGGGATGTCTAAGGATGGAAGTGAAAGAACTCGAAAGAGACAAGAACCGGGTCGTACTGGAGTACGTTTTCAACAGGGAAGAGGTGCTTGAAGCGGAGGATAAAGCGGCCAGGTACCTGAATCAAAGAGTAGAGATACCCGGTTTCAGGAAGGGAAGGGTACCAAAGAACATCCTGAAGATGAGACTCGGTGAGGACTTTCAGGAGTATACCCTTGACTTCCTCATGGACCTTATACCGGATACCCTGAAGGACAGAAACCTCATCATGTCTCCTGTGGTCACCGAAAGAGAAATAAAAGAGGATACGGCAAGGTTCGTGGTGGAGGTTCACGAGGAACCCGAGGTGAAGATAGGAGACGTCTCGAAGATAGAAGTGGAGAAGGTTGACGAGGAAAAGGTGCTGGAAAAGTACGTTGAAAGAAGGCTCGAAGACCTGAGGGAAAAACACGCACTTCTCGAACCCAAGGAGGGTCCCGCCGAGGTAGGAGATCTTGTCAGGATAAGCATGGAGGTGTACAACGAAGAAGGAAAGAATCTCACCACCAGAGAGTACGAGTACGTAATAAAAGAAGGGGAAGACAGACCGTTCGTGAAAGACCTCATAGGGAAAAAGAAAGACGATGTGGTTGAAATAGAAAGAGAGTACGAGGGAAAAAAATACACCTACAGGCTAAAAGTACAGGAGGTGTACAGACGAACCCTCCCAGAGATCGGGGATGAACTTGCCAGGACAGTGAACAACGAGTTCGAGACGCTGGAGCAGTTGAAGGAGGAGTTGAAGAAAGAGGGGAAAGACATATACGACGTGGAGATGAAGGAAAGCATGCGAGAGCAACTTCTGGAGAAGCTCCCAGAAGTGGTGGAGATAGAGATCTCCGAAAGAACGCTCGATCTTCTCGTACAGGAAACGATAAACAGGTTGAAGAGGGAAGGAAGGTACGATCAGATTGTGAGTTCCTACGAGAGTGAAGAAAAACTGAAAGAAGAGTTGAAAAAAAGAATCCTGGACGATATCAAAAGAGACAGGGCAATAGAGGTAATTGCAAAAGAAAGAAACGTAGATGTGAGCGATGAAGAACTTGAGAAAGAGGCGGAAGAACTCGCACCGTTCTGGGGAATCTCTCCTGAGCGCGCAAAGTCACTCGTGAAGTCGAGAAGAGATCTCAGAGAGGATCTGAGATGGGCCATACTGAAGAGGAAGGTACTCGATCTTTTGCTCGAAGAGGTGACGGTGAAGGTGGTTGAACCAAGAGGAGAGGGTGATGGTGATGAAAGAAAAGGAGATAATTGATCAGTACGTTCCCATAGTTGTTGAGAGCACAGGAAGGTACGAAAGAGCGTACGACATATTCTCCAGACTTTTGAAAGACAGGATCGTCTTTCTTGGATCTCCCATAGACGACCACGTGGCAAACCTCGTCATAGCACAGCTTCTGTTTCTGGAAGCAGAAGATCCAGACAAAGACGTCTACCTCTACATAAACTCGCCCGGAGGGTCTGTGACGGCCGGTCTTGCCATCTACGACACGATGCAGTACATAAAGTGTGACGTTTCCACCATCTGTGTGGGGCAGGCCGCGTCGATGGCTGCCGTTCTCCTTGCAGCCGGTACAAAGGGAAAGAGGTACGCTCTTCCGAACGCCAGGATCATGATCCACCAGCCACTTGGTGGGGCAGAGGGTCCTGCAAAAGACGTTGAGATCATCACAAGAGAGCTTTTGAGGATAAAGGATCTTCTCAACAGGATTCTCAGCAAACACACGGGCCAGCCGATAGAGAAGATAGAAAAGGACACGGACAGAGACTTCTTCATGAGTGCTGAAGAGGCAAAAGAATACGGTATAGTGGACAAAGTGGTGAGTTCAAGATGAAGGGCACCCCCGAGGTGCCCTATTCTTCTTTGAGTTTCTCGTTCAAAAGAACGATTATTTTCTCCGCTCTTCCTTCTACTTCTTTCGAAAGAATCTCGTGTGGATCCACCCTGTACACGTTGTAGTATTCCCGTGTGAGGTCCAGATCAACGTCTATTTTTGCCCCTTCCAGAGAAAAGCCTGCGTAAAACCCACGAGCGATCGAGTAGGAATAGACAGAGGCATCAAGGTTGTAGTCCGCACTGAGTCTTCTTCCAAGGGGCCCCGCTGCAACACTGAGAGATCCACCGAGTGTGATGTTTCCTTTGGCGAAGGTTTCCACATTCTCCATGATGACTGCGATGAGGGACACGGATTGGAACCCTATCTGTGGTCCCACGCTCAGACCGTAGATTTTAACAAAGAGTGGCCCGTACCAGGTATTCGTCAGAGGATCTCTTCTCAGCAAAATTCCCTGGCCGTACTGACCACCCACCACCCATCCGAGTTTCAGATACTTTGGAACGATGAGGATGCCTCTTGCTCTCTCCAGAAGAGAAAGAAAGGCACCGCTGTCTGGTTGATCGAGAAACTCTTTAAGAGAAAGGTACGCGTCGTCGATTATATCGAACACACTGGAAAAAGAGAGCAAAGATGAAGTCAATATCAATGAAACAACAAATAATCGTTTCATATCGACACCTCCTTCAGATCATCTGAAAGTACCTTTGCAAAAGTTCTGTGAAGAAGTCCAGGATCTTCTGTGCCATCCAGCCACTCAGAAATAGTAGAGTGAGGAACATGACGATGACCCTGGGGGCGAACATCAGTGTTTGCTCGTGTATCTGGGTGACGGCCTGGAAGATACTTATTATCAATCCCACGATCAGACTCACAACGAGTGGGGGAACTATTATCTCCAGTATGAGACCTATTCCGCTCTTCATGATATCCAGAAACACCTCGATGGTCAAGGGTATCACCTCGCAAAACTCTTTATCAGTCCCTCAACGAGAAGATCCCATCCGTTTGCCATCACAAAGATCAGTATTTTAAACGGAAGAGAAACGAACACGGGTGGTATCATGATCATGCCCATGGAGAGCAGAATGCTCGCCACGATCATGTCGATGACTATGAAGGGAACGTACAGTACCACTCCCATCTTGAAGGCGATCTCAAGTTCGCCCAAGACGAAGGCAGGTATCAACACAGAATTTGGTGCTTCTTCTACTCTGGTGATCTCGAGGTTTGCATTTTGGGCGAGCATGAAGACGTTGTCTTCGTTGTGGTGGTTCTTCAGCTCCTTTATCATGAACTCCCTGATTCTGTTGTTGATTCTCTGAAACATTTCCTGGTATCCTATCTCCCTTTCCAGATACGGCGTTATGGCGTTGTTGTAGATATCGTTCCAGACAGGTTGCATGATGAGGAATGTAAGAAAGAGTGCAAGGCCTATCATAACCTGGTTTGGAGGAGTTTGCCTTGTTCCAAGAGCATTTCTGAAGAGAGAAAAAACGACGATGATTCGGGTGAACGAGGTGAAGAGAACAAGAATGGAAGGCGCCAGCGTCAGTACCGTCAGTATGAGAAGAATTTCTAGGGTGACCACAAGGTCCTCTGGCTCTTCAGCGGGTCTGACGCCTATAGAAATGGAGGGAAAGGGCACCTCTTGGGAAAAAGAGATCAGCGAGAGAAGTATCAGCAAAAAAACAAGAATTTTCCTCATTTATTCCTTCTCCCTATTTTTCTGAAGAGAATCGAGGAAAAGGAATCACTTTCTCTGTAATCTTCAAGTTTTTTAAGGACTGTGGCCCCCGAATCCGTCACCAGTATGACAAAATACTCGTCCACCACCCTGACGATCGCTATGAAACTCTTCCTATCGAGGTAATGCCTTTCAACTATCGAGATACTGGAACCTTTTTGAGAGAAGAACCCTCTTCTTACGAAGTAATAAACGATAAGAAGAAAAAAGAGGACGATTCCAAAGGCTAGAAGAAACTGCAAAATGGCACTCATGGTACATCACTTCGAGACCTTGTTGAGCGCCTCTACCACTCTAGAAGGCTGGAACGGTTTCACGATGAAGTCCTTTGCACCGGCCTTTATGGCTTCGATGACCATTGCCTGCTGTCCCATGGCGCTGCACACGATTATCTTGGCGTTCGGATCGATCTTCATGATCTCCTTGATCGCATCGATACCGTTCATCTCGGGCATCGTGATGTCCATCGTGACGATATCTGGTTTGAGTTCCTTGTATTTTTCGACGGCTTCACGCCCGTTTGTGGCTTCTCCTACCACCTCGTATCCTGCTTTGGTGATGATGTCTTTCAGCATCATCCTCATGAACGCTGCGTCATCAACTATCAAAACTCTCTTCGCCATCTTTTACACTCCCTCCTTAACTGTTATTTCTTCAATTATTTCGTCGATGTTCAGATAAATTATGAGCCTTCCATCCGTTTTTATCAATCCCTTGGATTTCTTTCCGAACTTGTCAGACACGTCCACCATTTCAACGTGTTCTTCCGTTATCCTCAATACCCCGAGCACCCTGTCAACCAGAAAACCCACTTCCACATCTTTTGTCTTCGCCACGATTATGCTCTTCATCTTCGAGTCATCGAAGGAAATGTCGAGAACCTTTGCAAGGTTCACCACGGGAATGATTCTACCCCTCAGATTGATAACACCTTCCACGAAGTGTTTGGATTTGGGGACAGGGGTTATTTCTGGTTTTTCTATCACCATCTCGATGTTATCCACATCGAAGGCCAGAGCCTGATCTTCCACTTCAAAGGAGAGCACTTCGAACTCTCTCATATCGGGCAACTTCTTCACCTCCATTATACAATACCGGAGACGTTTATGATGAGAGCGATGCTTCCATCACCAAGGATCGCCGCTCCACTGAACTCTCTGACATCGGAGAACACCTTTCCAAGAGATTTTATAACGATGTCGTCCTGACCGAGAAGCTCGTCGACTATTATTCCGTACTTCCTGTTTCCTATTCTCACGATGACCGCTTCCATTTCCTCCTCTTCCCTCTCGTGTTCTATCTGAAGAACCTCCCAGAGTTTGTAGACCGGTATCACTTCGCCCCTTATCACTATGACATTCTTGTCCTGCACCCTTTGTAGATCGCCTCTGGATATCCTGAGGGTTGTGTCGATATTTGCTATTGGAATGGCGTAGACGAGGTTGTTGACCTTCACAAGGAGAGCCTGAATGATGGCGAGGGTGAGTGGCAGTCTTATGGTGACCTTTGTTCCCCTGTCTTTCTCACTCTCTATACTTATGCTTCCGTTCAAGGATTCAACAACATTCTTGACAACGTCCATTCCAACTCCTCTTCCAGACACTTCCGAAACCTTCTCCTTCGTGGAGAACCCCGGCACGAAAAGGAAGTTGAGTATCTCCTGATCGGACAAACTGGTAGCTTTCGATTCGTCCACCAGCCCTCTCTCTATCGCTTTTCTGAGAATTTTTTCTTTGTCTATTCCCCTTCCGTCGTCTTCGACCTCTATCACCACGTTGTTTCCTTCATGTCGGGCGGAGAGGATGAGGGTTCCCACAGGAGGTTTTCCTTTGGCTATCCTCTCTTCTTTTGGTTCTATACCGTGGTCTATAGCGTTCCTCAGAAGGTGAAGAAGAGGTTCTCCTATTTCCTCAACGAAGGTTCTGTCGAGTTCTGTGTCTTCTCCTCTCATGATGAAGTTGATCTCTTTGTTCATCTTCTTCGCCAGATCTCTGACCATTCGAGGGAATCTGTTGAACACGAAGGCGATGGGAACCATCCTGATCTTCATCACGACGTTCTGAAGGTCTAGAGTGATCCTGCTCAGTTGAGTTAGGCTTTCGTCTATTTCCTTTATGTTGTATTTTTTGAGAGTCTCCAGAATTCTGCTTCTGGCTATGACGAGTTCTCCCATGAGATCCATCAGGGTATCCAGTTTTTCTATGTCCACCCTGACGGTCTGAGAGACGATCTTCTTTCTGGTAACTTCCTCTTTTTTCTCCTCTGTTTTTTCTTCTTTTTCTTCGTAAGTAGCCTTTTTCTCCGTAACGGGGATGATACTCTTCACGATGACTTTTTCTATATCGGCGATGCTACTCAGGGCTTCAGAGAGTTTTTCCTGATCGACGGGAGAGATGACAAACAGTTCCACTTCGTTCTCGAACTTTTCTTCCTCGATGTCTTCCACTGGAGGAACGGTCTTTACAACCTCACACTTCAGCTCTTCCAGTTTGTGGAAGACAAGGTAGATCCTGGCGGATTTGAGCTGTGTGCCTTCTTTGAGGACAACCTTTACATAGAAAGTCCTGTACCCTTTGTTTTTTGCTTCCTGGAGGACATGAACCACCTCTTCTGGAAGGACCATCGATTCTTCCGCTTCGTTTGAAGCCTGTGGAGGGTTCTTTTCATCGTCGACTTTAGAGTTTTTCGCTGGTGCTTTTTCTTTCTCTGGTTTTCCTTCTGAAGGAACAAAGCTTCTTATTGTATCGGTGAACACTTCAATATCTTCTCCGATCTCATCGGTTCCTTCAGATACGATCTTGTCGACCATCCTGGCGATCATGTCGACTCCCGCGAAGATCTTGTCGAGAAGATCCGATGTTATCTTTATTTCACCGTTTCTGGCCTTGTCGAGAACATTTTCAAGGGAATGGCAGAGTTTTGCCATGCTGTTGAACCCCATGGTTCCTGCCATACCCTTCAGGGTGTGAAGCGCCCGAAAGGCATCGTTTATCAATTCCATGTCCTCGGGGGTTTCTTCCAGTTTCAGCAGGGTATCGTTCAGATTCTGAAGGTATTCTCTTGTCTCATCGACAAACACTCCCAGATATTCTTCCATCATGATCTTCCACGCTCCTTCAGATGTTTTCTCAGGTTCTCAAGAGCCATCATCGCTGATCGGGTTCTTATGGTGTTCCGATCCCCAGAGAAATTATAACGCACTGTAGAATGATTCTGTTCAAAAAGATCTATGAAAACGGTTCCAACGGGTTTGGTGGGAGTACCACCCGATGGTCCTGCTATTCCAGAAATGGCCACACAGATGTCGGCTTCTGTGAGTTTTTTCAACCCTTCAGTCATTTCCTGAACACACTGTTCACTCACGGCTCCGTATTTTCTCAGGGTGTCTTCTTTCACCCCAAGGATGCTTTTTTTCAACTCGTTGCTGTAGGCCACCACACCTCCTATGAAGACGTCTGACGCTCCCGGAACATTCACCACGAGTGAAGAGAGCATACCACCCGTGCAGGATTCGGCAACGGCAAGTGTTTTTTTGTTCTCTTTCAAAAGCCTGACGACCACCTCTTCCATCTTCTCGTCGTTCATTCCGTAAAGGTACTCTCCCGTCTTTTCGAGGATCTTTTCCACGAGTTCGTCCAGGAACTCTCTGTGTTCTGCACTCGTTGTCAGTCTCAATCTTACACCTTCGACGTGATCTGCCATCGTAGCCACTTCCACTCTGTCCTGAGAGTACAGTATCTCTTTCAGGAGGTCTTCCAGTACTGCTTCGGGTATGCTGTAGTATTTCAGGACGACCTGATAAAAGGCATGGGGAGTTTTCAAAAGTTCTTTCAATGATTCGAACATGGGAATCAACTCTTTCGGTGGTCCAGGAAGCAAAATCACCTTTTTTCCATCCACTTCCAGAAGTTGACCCGGCGCACTTCCAACAGGGTTGTCGATCACTTTTGCTCCTTCGATGACGAGTGCCTGCTTTTCGATGTTAGATGGTATTTTAGAATGGTATTTTTTCACCTTTTCTTCGATTTTCGTTTTGAGATTGTAATCGAGGAGGAGTTTTCTGTTCAGGGCTTTTGCCACCGCCTCTCGTGTGAGATCATCCTTTGTTGGGCCAAGGCCTCCTGTCAGTATCAGAAGGTGAACCTCTGGAAGGAGTGATCTGACCTCTTCGGCTATATCTTCGAGGTGGTCACCCACCGTTGAGACTTTTATCACCCTGTATCCAAGATTCTTCAATTCCTGGCAGAGAAACTGAGCGTTTCTGTTCAGTATAAGGCCTTCTAAAAGTTCACTTCCGACTGTGATTATCGCTGCTTTTTTCATCCGATCCCTCCCTCAGTGATATGATAACACAGGGGGATGTTATGAGAGAAAGGCTCTTCTGGATTTTGAAAAACCACGGAATAAGTGATCGTATCGCAAAGGCCTTTCTGGAGGTACCACGGGAAGAATTCCTGACAAGGCACTATCCACTCTCCTATGTCTATGAGGACACGGTGCTCGTTTCTTACGAGGACGGGGAAGTCTTCAGCACTTCCAGTCAGCCTTCGCTGATGGCGATGTTCATGGAGTGGGTGGATCTGGATGAGGGAATGAGGGTTCTGGAAATAGGAGGCGGAACGGGGTACAACGCAGCCGTGATGAGCAGGGTTGTTGGAAAGAAAGGACTCGTTGTGACCGTGGAGTATTTCGAAGAGGTTTGCAGAATTGCCCGAGAAAACATGAGACGCCTTGGAATAGAAAACGTTGTCGTTGTTTGTGGAGATGGTTATTATGGTGTTTCGGATTTTGCACCGTACGATGTGATCTTCGTCACCGTTGGAGTGGACGAGGTACCAGAACACTGGTTTTGTCAGCTGAAGGATGGAGGAAGGGTGATAGTTCCCATCAACATGAAGATTTCGGCAAGACAGCCCGCTTTCCTGTTCGTGAAAAATGGCAGTCACCTTGAAGGTGGTTACAAACTGGAAACGAGGTTCATAAAAGCGGGAGGAAATCTTGGAAATTTGCTGGAAAGAAACAGAAGGCTTCTGAGAGATTTTCCCTTTCAGAAAGCGATCCGGGTTCCCCGACTTCAGGTGTTTGTGGAGCTGGTGGATCTTCTCACAAGAAGGCTCGCAGAAATGAACGGGATCTTCTACTACGCAGGACCAGAAGGAACGGTCGAGTTTTTAAACGGCGAAATGAGAATTTATGGAAGAGCGCCAGAAATCGAAAGTCTCCTTTCTCAGTGGGAAGAGTGTGGATACAGAAGTTTTGAACACCTGATGCTTCACATCGGCTACAACGCCGTTTCGTATATATCCTGTACGATCTGACCGTCCCTTATTTTGATGACCCGATCTGCCTTCTCTGCTATCCTTTCATCGTGTGTCACGATCACCAGAGTGGAGTTCTTTTTCATCTCCATGAGTAGATCTATGATCATACCTCCTGTTTCGCTGTCGAGGGCACCGGTGGGCTCGTCTGCCCATACCACTTTCGGATTGTGGACGAGGGCCCTCGCTATGGCAACGCGCTGTTTTTCACCACCGGAGAGTTCTTCTGGGAACCTGTTCCACTTGTGAGCAAGTCCCACTCTTCTCAGCATGTCGAACGCGCGTTCTTTCGCTTCTCGTCTGTTCACACCTAAGATCAGAAGAGGAAGTTCTACGTTTTCGAGTGCGGTGAGAACGGGTACAAGGTTGAAGAACTGAAAGACGAATCCCATGTTCTTTGCTCTAAATCCTGTTCTCTCTTCCTCGGAGAGGGCGTAAAGATCTGTTCCATCGATGATCACAGTTCCCTTCGTTGGGCGATCTACACCGGAAAGACAGTTCAGAAGGGTGGTCTTTCCAGATCCAGAAGGTCCCAGTATCACAACGAACTCTCCGCTGTTTATCTTCAGATTTATTCCCTTGAGGGCGGTTACTCTGTCTCTTCCGTTGTACTCTTTCCAGAGGTTTCGTACCTCGATCAACGCCGTTCACTCTCCTTCCCTCATGGCTTCAAGTGGTGACACCCTGGATATCATGTAGCTCGGAACGACCATGGCGATCGCCGCGAGCACAACGACGAACAGTATGGAAAGAACGATGGACTTTATCGGCAGAAAGGCCACGAAGGTGCCCAGATTTTCCGCCATCGTTTTCGCTATGGAAAGTCCCATAATGATGCCAGAGGTGATTCCTATGATTATTCCTCCGCCGAGGAAGGAGAAGTGTTCCACAAGGAAGGCAAGGATCAACTGTGTCGATTTCAATCCGACCGCCCGGAGTGTTCCCAGAATTCTCAACCTGGAAAAGTACGATTTCAAAACGAAGAGAACAAGACCGGACGTGGCCGACAGAAATCCGAAAAGAAAGATGAACTTTATCACGCTGACGAGCCCATCTATTCCACTGTACAGTTTCCCGAGTTCCTCGTCCAGGAAGAACGGATAGAGGAATCTGGAAAGGTAGAACTGCTTTATTTCGCTGGCGTTTTCTTCATCGGTCTTTCCCAGTAAAACCTCGAAGCCTTTCACATTTTCTGCTCTGTTTTCCTTTAGTGTGATCACATCGATGGGAACCAGATAATCGTTTTTATTGTATCTACCAACCACTTTGAAACTCACATCCTCCCTTCCCCCAAAGGGAAGAATGGATTTCAGGGTTCCCATGATGGTTTCAGAATCTGTTTCATAACCAACCAGCGCAGCACCGGGCGCTTTGAGATCCTCCACGTCCGTCACCTTCAGGGTCGAATGTTCCAGAAAAGACTCATCGACGTAGGCTATGAACCTGTCTGTTCCTTCTGCTTTTAGAGTGTAGAGATACGCTCGAGAGGGAAATTCGAGTTTCTCATGAACAGGTATGGAGGACCTGGAAAGAAAAGATCTGAACGGGTTTTCCAGAACGAGGAAATTGTACCCAAAAAGACCGTTTCGCACTTTATCCTCGACGAATCTGTCCGCGCTGGCAGAAAGGATGTTGAACACGGTCGAGGTGAATATCAGAAGGGCAAAGGTCAGAGAGATCACCATGCCCTTTTTTGGAAATCGCTGAACGTAGGACACACCGATTAGAAAAGGAAGGGTGCCTTCCGATACCATGTGATCCAGAACGCTTTTTGCAAGAAGAACCAGTGAAAATACCAGAAGTGAAACTCCAGCGAAAATGGAGGCTCCCTTACTCATCGAAGAAAGAAGAAAGAGCCTTTCCGACTGGGAATTTACGTTCACCAGAACACCGGTGGCAAGGTTCAGAGCGCCCATTATCATCATCAGAAAAGCGTTTTTGAATTTCAGAGAGAATGAAAGGGAAAGAAGTATCAAAGAGAAAATACGAAGATCCGAAAAGGGAAGAAATAGCAGACTGATGATTATCATCAGGGCAAATTTCTTTGTGGATACGTCCAGCCGATCCTCAAGTTCGTGGTAGACGGGAGGCTTTCTGGTGATCTCTCTTGCTTTGAGGGCAAAAAGGATCATTGGAAAGACCACGCCCAGTCCAAGACCGAGCAGTACCGTCTCTAAAGAAATGTGGAACTTCACCCTGTCGATGTGAAGAAACGTGGTGGACACCGCCTCGATCACCGTCTGAAACCGATTCAAAAGGAACTTTCCCACGAAGACTCCGAAGATCAGACCAAAGAAAGCCGCCAGGGACGAGTACAGGAGACCCTCCAGAAGCAATATACCCCACTCTTTCTTCTTTTGAATACCTATCTTCCTCAGCGTAACAAGGGTGAAGTTTCTGTCCCTCATCACATCCTCACAGAACATGTAAAAAACCAGAAAACCGACGAATATGGACATTCCAGAAAACGCAAGCGTCACGTAGGCGAGGGATCTGTTGACGGGCGATTTCAGAAAGCTGTACTTTATGTTTCTCACCCTCAGACTGGTTTCAAGGGATATCTTTTCGTGCTCCTCTGGAGGAAGTCCGTAGTGAAGATAGCATCTGGTGGGATAATTATTGTCCGGGAAATCTTTCAAGTGGATAAAAACGGTCCCTGGAAGACTTGCCATCTCTCCTTTGAAATTCAAAAAACCCTTCTCTCCTATTTCTTTTACGATGAATTCTTTGCTACCTGCGGAGAAGATGAGGGTGATTCTGTCTCCTTCTTTTATGTTCAGAGCATCTGCCACTGATTTACCAACTATCGCCTCACCGGGGTTCAGCTGTATGTCCTTTCCCACAAAACGGCCAAGTTCATCGGGTTTCACCCCGATCACAAGGACGTCCAGTCCATCCAGCCTGGCGGATCCCTCTGAGACGGGAAGGACTCCTTTCACCTGTTCTCTCAGAAGTTCTATCTCCTGATCTTCAATTTTGGTTGTCAAAAAGTTGAAGAAGAGAAATGAAGGACTTTTCGGTTCTGCAACAGCATCTGCTACTCCGAAATTTTCCTCTATTCTTTCACGTTTCCATGCACTTATGGAGTCAGAAAGAGTGAGCGATCCAATCACCAGTGAAAGACTGATGGCCAATCCCAGAACAACGACAAGTGAGGTCTTCAGATTTTTTGTGAAGTTTCTCAGGGCGATCTTGAGAACCACACACGTTCCCTCCAGCATGAAATGTTAGAATTCTTTTCGGAGGTGCTCTGAATGGACTTTCTGAGAGATGTACTTCAGGAGTACGGCGTTCGCTTTGAAGAATCACAAATAGAAAAAACCTTTCGTTACCTCAACGAACTCCTGAATTCACCACACAACCTCACTGCCCTCAGGTCATTAGACTCCGCTGTTCACAAAAACGTTGCAGAGATACTCATTCCTTTGAAGCATGAAAACCTGAGGGGATCACTCCTCGATGTAGGATCGGGTAACGGTGTCCCAGGGCTTATTTTAGCGATATTTTTCCCGGAACTCAAGGTGACACTTCTGGATTCCAAGGAAAAGGCTGTGCAATTTCTGGAACATGTTGTCAGGAAACTCAATCTCGAAAACGCTGCAGTGGTAAAAGAAAGAGCCGAAAACTTCTCAAGAGAGCACCGGGAAGAATACGACTACGCAACGGCAAGAGCGGTAGCACGCTTGAACACTCTCGTGGAAATATGCGCACCGGCCGTCAGGATAGGGGGGAAACTGCTCTTTTACAAAGGGCCTTCTTTTGAAGAGGAACTGAAGGAAGCAAGAAAAGCCCTCGATGAACTGAAGGTCGAACTGGAGGAGGTGAGAAGGTACACCCTGAAAACGGGTGAACAGAGGTGTCTTCTAGTACTCAGAAAGACGGATCGATCACCTGAGAAGTACCCGAGGAGGGTGGGGATACCATTCAAGAGGCCCTTGTTGTGATCGAAAAGGAAGTTTTTCCCGGTTCTCTGAACATGGCCATAGACAGTTTGATGGCAAAGTGGGCCTGGCTTGAGAAAAAGTCGTTTTTCAGACTGTATGGCTGGGAAAATCCGACGGTCTCTCTGGGAAGGTTTCAGAAAGAAAACAACTTGAAGATACCAAAAGGTGTGGATTTTGTGAGGAGGCCATCTGGTGGTCGTGCAGTACTTCACCATATGGAAATCACCTACTGTCTTGCCGTTCCAAGAGAAAGTTCTTTTGGTGACCTATCCGTTCTTGAGTTTCACAGACTGGTTCACAACGTGATAAAGGAGGCTCTGTGTGAGGTGGGCGTTCCCGCCGAGCTTTCGGATGGAAGACGTGGAAACACCGCCTTCTGTTTCGATGCGTCTTCGAAGTACGAGGTTGTGGTCGATGGGATGAAGATCGTGGGAAGTGCCCAGTTCAGAACAAAGGGTGCCATCGTTGAACACGGCTCGATCGTTCTGAGACAAAACAGAGAACTTTTGAGAGAGATCTTTGGAGAGGACGTTCCCCAGGTGAGAGGGCTTCTGGAACTCTACGACGTGGACGTGAAACTTCTGGAAGAAACACTGCTGAGAAGATTCGAGAAAGTGTTTGGTTCTTTCGTTCGAACACAGTTGAATGATGATATGCTGAAAGAAGCAAAAGATCTTTCCAGATTCTTCGAGTTGAGGAGGAGATAGTTTGGGAAAACTCATCGTTGTGGGAACACCCATAGGGAATCTGGAGGACATCACCATCAGGGCTTTGAAAACACTCAGGAGTGTGGATCTGATACTCGCAGAAGATACCAGAAGAACAATGGTTCTTTTGAACAAGTATCGAATAAAAAAACCCCTTCTTTCCTTCACAGAGAAGAACTCGAAAAGAAGGATAAAAGAAGTCCTTCCACTTCTGAAAGAAGGAAAGATCGTGGCACTTGTGAGTGATGCAGGTATGCCGGTGATCTCGGATCCCGGGTACAATCTCATAGAGGAGTGCTGGAAAAACGGGATAGAAGTGGACGTGGTGCCGGGTCCCAGTGCGCTGACCAGTGCCGTTGCCGTGAGTGGTTTTCCCGGATCCAAATTCATCTTTGAGGGTTTTCTTCCACGCGGGAAGAACCGAAGGAGACTTCTCAGAGCGCTGAAGGAGGAGAAAAGACCCATCGTCTTTTTTGAATCTCCAGAAAGACTCATCTCTACCCTGAAGGATATTCTGGAGATACTGGGAGACAGAGAAGTATTCATCGCCAGGGAAATGACCAAGATGCACCAGGAGTTTTTCAGGGGGAAAGTGAGCGAGGCACTCGAGCACTTTGGAAAGAAGGAAATCCTCGGGGAGATCACGGTGATACTCTCTGGAAAGAGGTGAAAGAATGAAACAACCGTTCGAGAGAGTGCTGAGGGAGATCTGTTTTATGGTGAAGGTGGAAGGAAGAAAGGTGCTGAGGGATTTTGGAATCACCCCTGCACAGTTTGACATCTTACAGAAGATATACTTCGAAGGCCCGAAAAGGCCGGGAGAACTCAGCCTCCTTCTGGGAGTTGCAAAAAGCACCATAAGCGGTCTTGTCAAAAGACTGGAAACGGATGGCTATCTCACGAGAAGACCGGATGCTGCGGATGGAAGGGCTTACCTTCTTGCCATAACCAGAAAAGGAGAAAGTGTCATAGAAAAGGTCATAGAAAGAAGAGAAAGCTTCATAGAAAAGATCACGAGTGAACTCGGCCAGGAAAAAGCTGAAAACATTCTGAAGATTCTCAAAGAACTGAAAGACATCATGGAAAAGAATTTTTCCAAACAGTAAACTCTATCTTCATGCGGTGTTTTCAAGGATGCTTTAAGGTTGAAGAGGGAGGTGAAGATGTTGAAAAGGATCTTTTTTGCAGGGTTGTTGATCATCGCCCTTTCCTTAATTGGACAGAACATAAAAGATGTGGAACCAGACTCACCGTTTTTTGAAGCCGTGAAATACGTTGTGGATTCAAAACTCATGGAACTCGATGAAAACGGGAACTTTCGGGGGGCTCTTCTGGTCACAAGGTACGATATAGCACAGTACATATACAGACTCGTGATGAGGTTTGAACTGGAAAAGATCAGAGAAAAGATCTCCCTTCTAGACGAACTCGACATCATCAAGGCGGCGACCATCGCGCTGGACGAAAGAACAACGAAACTGGAAGAAGATCATAAATCGCTGAACTCCAGAATTGAAGATGTGATATCGAAGTTAACATCTGCGGCAAGTGACATTTCTGAACTTGGAACAAAGGTCAGTTCCCTCGAAGATGCCTACAGGAACCTTTCTCTTGCTTTTGCCAGTTTCAAGCAGGAAACGGGAGGATTCGACACGGAGATATTGAGGAGGATAGACACCGTCGAAAAGAAGTTGCAGGAACTGGAGAAAATCACCGGTGAACATTCTTCCAGACTGGAAGTTGTGGAAAGCAATCTGAAAAACGCAGAGGACAGACTCTCGAATCTGGAAGAGACGGTCACAAAACTCGGGACTGAAACGCAGAATCTTCTTGCTTGGAAGAAGGACGCAGGTGGTGACATTCTTCTTCTGAAAGGAAAGGTAGAAAGCCTGACGGAGCGCCTTAACGAGACTACAGAGAATGTGAAATCACTTTCCTCTGATCTTGTGAAACTGAGAGAGGAACTTCTTCAAGACATCTCAAATGTTTCTGGCAAAGCATCCAGTCTGGAAACAAAATTGACCGATCTTGAAAACAAGATCTCTCAAGTTTCTGGGAAAATACTCGATCTTGAAGGCAAAATAACAGAGGTTGAAAAAGATCTGGAAACGCTGTCTTCTCGCACCTCAAACCTGGAAAGGGCACAGATAGACTACCAGTCGGCGGAATCCAATCTGGAAAGAGAAGTGAAGGATCTCAAACGGCAGGTTGCCGCTCTTTCGGACAGATTGCAGAGTGTTTCGTCTGATGTGAAGGCGCTGGCTCAGAAACTCGCAGAAAAGGAGGAAGTCCAGAAAATTCCTGTCGACACAAACTTGCTGCTGATGATCGGTGTGGGAGCACTTGCGATCGTGCTGGGAATTTTACTGCTGTCAAGGTGAGAGGATGATGAGGGGAATTGCCCTTGCTGCTGGAGGTGTCAAAGGGGCGGCTCATCTTGCGCTCCTTGAAAAAACAGGGGACGTCTTCGATGTGGTGACAGGGTCTTCCATCGGCTCGATCGTTGGAGCCCTGTACGCCCTGTACAGCGATCCTCGCATGGTCAGGGAGATCACCTTCTCCATCATGAAAAGGCACCTTCAAGATTTGAAAAAGACCGAAAGCGAAGGTACGTGGAGAGGAATGTTTCAACGGTCGCTTTTCAAAGCGGATCTTCTGTTCTCTGTCCTCAAAGAGGTGTTTGGCAAAAAGAAATTCTCCGATTGCAGGAAAAAACTAGGGGTTGTGGTCTTCGACACGGAGAACATGGAATCTCTTCTGGTGACGGAGGGTTTTCTTATAGACGCAATTGTTGCAAGCAGTTCCGTTCCGGGGTACTTCGAGCCGATCTGGTTGGGAGGAAATCCCGTCCTGGATGGAGGAGTGCTTTCTCCAACTCCCGTGTCGCAGGCCAGAGAACTGGGAGCAGACTTCGTCGTTGCATCTACCTTCAACAGGAGAAGGAATGGAAAGTTCAAAAATCACTTCGAAATGTTCTTTGTGATGGACAGGTGGAAGGAGATCATACTGGAACAGGAGGAACTCTCTCAAGCAGACTTTGTGGTGGTTCACAACGTGAGCGAGTCGTGGAACGAGTTCGAAAAGTACCACGAGATCTACAGAAAAGCCCTCGAAGATTTGAAAGGAGTGAAATGGCCCTGGTGATCTCTTTCGGTGGAGAGAACGGAGCGTACCTTGGAAGCATCGGTGTGTTGAAGGCCCTGAAAGAGATGGGAAAAGACGACGTGATGGTGAGATGCTGTGGTTTATCCGCAGTTCCATGTGGGCTGTTTTTTCTCACTCGCTCTCCCAACAGGACATACTCCATTCTGGTGAGGGAGTGGAGGAATCTGGAAAAGCTTCTGAACCCGTTCTTCTCAAGGGGAATCGACAGGTTCTCCATGTTCGATGCCCTCAGGATTCTGATGAGGGTAGGAGACAGTCTGAACGGGGTACGAAACCACGAACGCCTCTACAGGTACGTGGACAGACTCTTTCCTGCACAGAAGATTCCGGCTGGTCTTGAAATCTGGGTTTTCGATCTTCTGGAGGGGAAAGAAGTAGTATTTGGGGAAGGAAACGACCTGAGAGAGGCGGTGAAGGCATCTCTTTCTTTTCCCATTCTCTATAGACCATACAGGGACAGGTACGTTCCACTCTCATGGGTCACCGGTGTGCCGGAGGGAGACGTGATCGTGTCTTTTGAACTGAAAGAAGAAGCACAGTCTCCCCGGAACGCCCTTGATTATCTCTTTCTTTCAACGATTGCACGAACAAAGAAGATCGAAAAGACAAGGATGGAAAGGGCAAAACAGGTTCTGAGAGTGGAGTGTTCTTCTCACTCACCTGCGTTCACCGCACGGCGAGCCTACGAGAGAGCCCTGGAACTCTTTGGGGGGTGAAGAAATGAAGAAGGTTATGGTGATGCTTCTGGTCTTTGTGGGGCTTTTTGTGTTTTCGAAAACGATACACATAAAGGCAGATTTTGTGAGACCTTTTGAGGAAAAGATAGAGTACTCCGGAAACGTTTTTTTAGAGATAGAAGAGGAAAAATTCACGTTGAAGGCGGAAAGTCTTGTTGTGAGGAAACTTTCTGGAAAATGGAGAATCACAGAGGCGAGTTCTTCCGTGACTGTAACACTTGAAAATGGTGAAATCTCTGGAGACCATCTCGTGTACGACGTGGAGACAAGAGAGGGGACCATCACTGGAAACGTGACAGGTGACTTTCTGGACAGATCCAGTACGGAAACCATCCTCGTCAGTTGTGATGAGATCGTATTCGACCTGGAAGAGGACACCTTCATCGGCTCTGGAAGCGTTCAGATAAAAAAGGGAGCGGTGGAGGCATCCTGTGGAAAGTTCGTTTACAGAAGAGGTGATGGAATCATAGAACTTGCCGAAGACGTCGATCTGAACGACACCGAAAAGAACCTCAAGATGAAGGCTGACAGGGTAGTTATGGACCTTGAAGCCGACACGATGGAAGCGAGTTCCGTTGCCGTTACTCTAGAGGTGGAATGATGAAGGTCATCACCACGCACAGATCACCCGACTTCGACGCCTTTGCCTCATGTGTGGCGGCGAAGAAACTTTTTCCCGAACACCTCATCGTGTTGCCGGGAAATCCCGCAAGGAACCTTTCCGAGTTTCTGAAGATCTACTCAGATAGATTTGAATTTCTCTGGGAACACGAGTTCGATGGTGAGGTTTCGGATCTTGTCATCGTTGATACTTCCTCCCTCGATCGAATTCCAGAAAGGATCAGAGAGAGAATCCGGGATGCGAAGATAACGGTCTTCGATCATCACGTCGATGAAAAATCTCTCGACGGCGTGGTGGACAGAGTTGGTGCCACCATCACTCTTCTAGTCGAGCGCCTCAGAAAAGAGGGAATCTCCATAGATGCCACCGAGGCCACCCTTTTCATGATAGCTCTCTATGATGACACAGGAAACCTCCTTTTTTCCTCGACCACTCCTCGCGATCTTGAAGTTGCAAAGTTTTTGCTGGAAAGCGGAGCAAAACTTGATGAGGTGGCACTCTACACGAAAGAAGAACTCACACCTCAACAGATGGAGATACTGGACAGGTTGCTCGAAAACGCACGGGAGTATGAAGTGAACGGTGTTCCCGTGACCATCTCGATGGCCGAATACGAAGGTTTCGTTGGTGGACTGGGGCTGGTTGTGAGCAAGGCCTGGGAAATGAGCGGTAGCGAGACGTTCATTGCGATAGTGAAGATGGGGAAAAAGGTGTACGTTGTTGGAAGGACGTCCTCTCCGGACGTAGACCTTGGTTCGTTGATGAGAAGCCTTGGGGGAGGAGGTCATACAAGGGCCGCGTCGGCGACGATCGTAGGAAGAGAACCAGAAGAGGTCCTCAGTGAAATTTTGAACAGATTGCACGATCATGTAGTGCCCGTTCTCAGAGCGAGGGACATCATGTCATCTCCTGTGAAGGTTGTCCTTGCGGACATGACAATCAAAGAAGTGAACAAATTGATGGAGCAGACAGGTCACAACGGTTTTCCCGTTGTGGAAGGAAACAAACTGGTGGGAATCGTGACGAAAAAAGCGGTTGACAAGGCGATGAACCACAACCTGGGAGACAGACCCGTGAAATCCATCATGACGCCGAACCTCGTGGTGGCAACACCCGACACCCCTGTGACGAAATTGAGAGAACTCATGGTGGAGAACGCCATAGGCAGAATACCAATACTGGAAAATGGGATCCTCGTTGGTATCGTGACCAGAAGTGATGTGTTGAGAGCAATATTCGGAAAACCCTTCAAGAAGTACGTGAAACCCGTCTTCAGGGAAAACGGTCAGATCTTCAGAAACGTAACAGATCTTCTGATTAAACATGTAAAGCCACGGCTGCTCAATCTCTTCAGGCTCCTGGGAAAGTTCGGGGACGAGGTGAACATGCCGGTTTACGTCGTAGGAGGATTTGTGAGGGATCTGCTCCTTGGGATAGAGAACCTGGACATAGACATCGTGGTGGAAGGAAACGCCATGGAATTTGCAGAGTACGCAAAAAAGTTTTTGCCTGCAAAACTGGTGAAACACGAAAAATTCATGACCGCCTCCCTCTTTTTGAAAGGAGGCCTGAGAATAGACATCGCCACCGCCAGAATGGAGTACTACGAATCTCCCGCCAGACTGCCGGACGTTGAGATGAGCACGATAAAAAAAGATCTCTACAGGCGTGATTTTACGATAAACGCTATGGCCATAAAACTCAATCCCGGTGACTTCGGTTTGCTCGTGGACTTCTTCGGCGGATACAGGGATCTGAAAGAAGGCATCATAAGAGTTCTGCACACCCTCAGTTTTGTGGATGATCCCACGAGGATCCTCCGTGCCATCAGGTTCGAACAGAGATTCGATTTTCACATAGAGGAGACAACGGAAAGGTTGTTAAGACAGGCGGTCGAAGAAGGATACCTCGAAAAGACAACGGGTGCCCGCATAAGACAGGAGATAGAGAAGATACTAGAGGAGAAAAATCCGTTGAAATCCATCAGAAGAATGGCTGAATTTGACGTAATAAAGCACCTTTTTCCGAAAACCTACTACACACCCGTCATGGACAGGAAGATGGAAAACCTCTTCAGGAACATACCCTGGGTGGAAGAAAACTTCGGTGAAGTCAACAAATTCTATGCGGTTCTTCATGTTTTTCTTGAGTTCTACGATGAGGAAAGTTGGGAGGGTGTGAAAAAGAGGTACTCTCTCAAGAAAAACCTGATAAACGAAGTGAAACATGTGGAAAAGAGCGCTCAAGCCCTTTTGGAAATGCTCAAAGAGGGTGTACCGACGTCTTTTATATATCCTCTTGTGAAAGGCGTCAGCAACGAGACGATATGCCATTTTCTGGCTTATCTTGAGGGTGAGGAAGAAGAGAAATTCAAGGCCCACCTGCTCAAGATCAGAGACACAAAACTCGAGAAGATAGATGGGAACTATCTCATCGAAAAGGGTATCAAATCCGGTAAAATAATTGGAGAGGTGCTTGAGAAAATTCTCATGAAAAAACTCGATGGTGACACAAGAGACGAGGAAGAGATACTGGAAGAAATCCTCGCATCACTGGAAACGGAGGGATAGAATGGGTTTGAAGGAGAAACTGGAAGATCTGAAGAGAAGAGAAAAAGAGATAGAACAGGGTGGAGGACCAGAGAAGGTCGAAAAACAGCATCGAGCGGGAAAACTCACCGCGTGGGAGAGACTGGAATTACTCCTTGATCCTGGAACCTTCGTGGAGATGGACAAATTCGTCGAGCACAGAAACACCTACTTCGGCCTGGATAAGATGAAACTTCCAAGGGACGGGGTTATAACAGGGATAGGAGAAATAAACGGGAGAAAGGTGGCCGTTTTCTCACAGGACTTCACCGTGATGGGTGGATCTCTGGGAGAGATGCACGCGAAGAAGATAGTGAAACTGCTAGATCTTGCTTTGAAGATGGGAATTCCCGTTGTGGGAATAAACGATTCGGGTGGTGCCCGTATACAGGAAGGTGTGGACGCACTCGCCGGATACGGTGAGATATTCTTCAGGAACACCCTCGCCTCGGGAGTGATCCCGCAGATCACCGTGATAGCAGGACCCTGTGCCGGAGGTGCCGTCTACTCTCCCGCACTCACCGATTTCATCGTGATGGTTGATCAGACAGCGAGGATGTTCATAACGGGCCCAAACGTGATAAAGGCAGTGACAGGTGAAGAGATCTCCCAGGAAGACCTCGGAGGTGCCATGGTTCACAACCAGAAGAGCGGGAACGCCCACTTTCTGGCAAACGACGACGAGAGGGCAATGGAACTTGTAAGAAAGCTCCTTTCTTATCTTCCCTCCAACAACGCAGAGGAGCCTCCCATTGAAAACCCCGATCCAGAACTCGACATGTCCGATGATATTCTGGATGTTCTACCCGACAACCCGAACAAGGGCTACGACGTAAGGGAGATCATCAGGAGGGTGGTCGATCACGGTGAATTCTTCGAGGTCCAGCCGTACTTTGCAAGAAACATCGTGATCGGTTTTGGAAGAGTCCAGGGGAGAGTGGTGGGGATAGTGGCAAATCAGCCTTCGGTCCTTGCCGGTGTTCTGGACATAGATTCTTCGGATAAGGCTGCACGTTTCATAAGGTTTCTCGATGCCTTCAACATTCCGATATTGACCTTCGTGGATACACCCGGGTACCTTCCCGGTGTTGCACAGGAACACGGTGGAATCATCAGACATGGAGCAAAACTGCTTTATGCCTACAGTGAGGCAACGTCTCCAAAGATCACGTTGATCCTGAGGAAGGCCTACGGTGGAGCATACATCGCCATGGGTAGCAAACACCTCGGAGCCGATATGGTACTCGCCTGGCCCACCGCCGAGATTGCCGTCATGGGGCCAGAGGGAGCGGCGAACATCATTTTCAAGAAAGAAATCGAGTCCTCTTCGAATCCAGAAGAAACAAGGAGGAAACTCATCGAGGAGTACAAAGGGCAGTTTGCAAATCCCTACATAGCGGCGAGCAGAGGATACGTGGACATGGTGATAGATCCGCGGGATACGAGAAAGTACATAGCAAAAGCCCTCGAAGTGTGTGAAACAAAGGTTGAGTACAGACCGAAAAAAAAGCACGGGAACATCCCATTGTGAGGTGAACCGATGGTTCAGATATTCGTTTTCGGCATCACAGCAGTTTTTCTGATCTTTCTGATACTGTTTTTCTTCTCTGTGCTTTTGAGATACTTCTCAAAACGTGATCGCCCCGCTGTTGTGGAAGAAAGGCCCCGTGGGGTAGAGGAAGAGGTCGTTGCGGTGATATCGGCGGTCATCGCGCAGGTTCTCGAAGGAGAGTACAGAATCGTTTCCATAAAGCGAAAAACGAACGAACGCGGATTTGAGGTGTGGAAAAAGAGCGGATGGAGGAGGAGAAGATGGTCAGAAAATTCCGGGTGGTGGTGAATGGAAAAGAATACGTAGTTGAAGTAGAAGAGATCGGAAACCCCCAGAAAGTTCAAGAAAAGCCGAAAACAAATCCTGTAAGTTCCGTTCCTTCCACTGCAGTGGAAGAGAAAAAACAGGTACAGGAACCAAAACCAGAAATCGTTGAAAGAGAAGAAATTCCGGGTGGTGAAGAAAAGCTCGTTAAGGCACCGATGGCGGGAATCGTCCTGAAAATCCTGGTGAAAGAAGGACAGCAAGTGAAGGTGGGAGACAAACTGCTCGTCTTTGAGGCCATGAAGATGGAAAACGAACTCCAGTCGGAGTTCTCCGGGACGGTGAAGGAGATACTCGTGAAGGAAGGAGAGAACATAGAAACCGGTCAGGTACTCATGAAGATAGTGTGAAGGGGGGAAGGAAATGGAGCTGAAGGTAGTGACCTTCAAGCTGGGGAATCAGGTGTTCGGTGTGGACATCATGAAGGTCGAAAGCATCGTTGAGGTGGAAAAGATCGTGCCTGTTCCCGAGACAGCAGAGTTCATTGAAGGTGTGATGAACTTGAGAGGAAAGATCATTCCGGTGGTGAACCTCAGGAAGAAATTCAAAATGCCGGATATGGAAGACAAGACCAGGGCGAAGATCATCGTTGCCATGGTGAAGGACACGCAGGTTGGATTTCTGGTGGATGACGTGAGTGAGGTTTTGACCCTCACGGAGGAAGATGTAGAGCAGCCTCCCCAGAACCTTGCCGGAAGGGGAAGAGAGTATATCCTCGGTCTTGCAAAGGTGAGAGACGATATTGTGATCATTCTGAACATAGAGGAGGTTCTCACATCGGAAGAACTGGTGGAGATCAGCAACATCAACGTGTGAAACCCGGAGGTGTGTGAATGAGGATAACGAATACTCTGACCGGGAAGAAGGAGGAGTTTGTACCGTTACAACCCGGTGTTGTAAGGATGTATGTGTGTGGTCCCACCGTTTACGATCTGATACACGTGGGAAACGCACGACCTGCAGTCGTATTCGACGTGTTCAGAAGGTACCTCGAATACAGAGGTTACAGGGTGATCATGGTTCAGAACTTCACGGACATAGACGACAAGATCATAAACAAGGCAAATCAACTCGGCGTTGATCCAAAGATGGTGGCAGATACGTTCATAGCGGAGTACTGGAGGGATGCCCACGCACTTGGAATAAGACCTGCGAACTTTCACCCCAGAACCACCGATTTTGTCGATGACATCGTTGAAATCATAGAAAAACTCGTCGAAAGAGGATACGCCTATCAGACAAAAACAGGTGTTTACTTCGACGTGAGAAAATTCAAAAAGTACGGCGAACTCTCAAAGAAGAGGATCGAAGACCTCATCGCCGGTGCCAGGGTTGAGGTGGACGAGACGAAGAATTTTCCACTCGACTTTTCGCTGTGGAAGAGGGCCAAACCGGGAGAACCGTGCTGGAATTCTCCATGGGGTGAGGGAAGGCCGGGCTGGCACATAGAGTGTACCGTCATGTCGGTGAAAATTCTGGGTGAAAGTTTCGACATCCACGCAGGAGGAGAGGACCTGGTATTTCCCCACCACGAGAATGAAAAGGCCCAGGCTGAGGCTCTGACGGGGAAAATTTTTGCGAAGTACTGGATGCACAACGGAATGGTGAGATTCCTCGGTGACAAGATGAGCAAGTCGACGGGGAATATATTCACCGTTCGTGAGGCTGTGAAAAAGTACGGAAGAGACGGTCTGAGGTACATGATCCTCTCAAAACACTATCGCTCTCCGATGGATTTCTCGGAGGATCTTCTGAGTGATTACTCGAAGGCAGTTCGCCGTGTCTGGGAGATTCTCAGAAGATACGAAAGCAACGGCGTGACCGGCATTCCAAAGAGAAACACCGTTTATGAAGAGTACGTGAACAGATTTGTGGAGGCACTCGACGATGACTTCAACACGCCGGTGGCCGTGTCCATTCTCTTTGAACTTGCAAAAAATCTTAGCAAATCCATGGAAGAAGGCGATCAGGAAAATGCCCTCCTCTTCTATCACCTCATCAGAAGAGAGTTTGGTCCCGTTCTTGGTCTGTTCGATCTGAACGAAGAAAGAAGAGAAGTTGCAGGTGAGTCTCTCCTTGGAATATTGATAGAAGTGAGAGAGACTTTGAGAAAAGAGAAAAGGTACGACCTTTCCGACTGGATCAGAGATCGTCTGAGAGAGAATGGAATCATCCTGAGGGATACCCCTTCGGGAACCGAATACAGTGTCGAGTGAGGTGATCTTCTGTGTGGGAACACGTAAAGAAGGTGGATCCAGAAATCTACGAGGTACTGGTGAACGAACTCAGAAGACAGGAGTACGGTCTTGAGCTGATCGCCTCAGAGAACTTCGCATCCCTTGCCGTCATAGAAACCATGGGAAGTGTGCTCACCAACAAGTACGCAGAGGGATACCCTGGAAGGAGATACTACGGCGGATGTGAATGGGTGGACAGAGCAGAAGAACTTGCCATAGAGAGGGCAAAGAAACTGTTCGGTGCAGAGTTTGCAAACGTTCAACCTCACTCCGGTTCACAGGCAAACATGGCGGTCTATCTGGCTCTCGCACAGCCTGGGGATACGATCATGGGAATGTCTCTGTCGCACGGAGGTCATTTAACACATGGAGCACCCGTGAACTTCTCCGGCAGGATCTTCAAAGTGGTCCACTACGGAGTCAATCTGGAAACAGAAACGATAGATTACGATGAGGTGAGAAAACTGGCCCTGGAACACAGACCAAAGATCATCGTCGCGGGTGGTAGTGCTTATGCCCGAACGATTGATTTCAAAAGGTTTAGAGAGATTGCCGACGAGGTGGGAGCCTACCTGATGGTGGATATGGCGCACTTTGCAGGGCTGGTTGCGGCAGGGATTCATCCTAATCCCGTTGAGTACGCTCACGTGGTGACTTCCACCACACACAAAACCCTCAGGGGGCCAAGGGGAGGTCTGATCCTCACCAACGATCCGGAGATCGCCAAGGCTGTGGACAAAACAATCTTTCCTGGAATTCAGGGTGGGCCTCTCATGCACGTTATAGCGGCCAAGGCTGTGTGTTTTAAAGAAGCGATGAGCGAAGAGTTCAGAGAGTACCAGAAACAGGTCGTGAAGAACGCGAAGAAGATGGCGGAGGAGATGAAGAAAAGAGGATACAGAATCGTCTCCGGTGGAACCGATACACACCTGTTCCTCGTGGATCTCACCCCGAAAGACATAACAGGAAAAGCCGCAGAAAAGGCCCTCGAAAGCTGCGGCATCACAGTGAACAAGAACACCATTCCGAACGAGAAGAGATCTCCCTTCGTTGCGAGCGGTATAAGGATCGGAACTCCTGCCGTCACCACACGTGGTATGAAGGAAAAAGAGATGGAAGAAATAGTGGAACTGATAGATTATGTTCTTTCCAGCATCACAGACGAAAAAGGAACGGTGAGACCAGAGGTCCGGGAAGAGGTAACGAGGAGAGTGAGAAAGCTTTGTGAGATGTTCCCGCTCTATAGGGACAAGATCGAAGGGGTGGAAATATGAAGAACCTGGTCGTGGTGGACCATCCGCTCATAAAACACAAACTGACGATCATGAGGGACAAAAACACCGGTCCGAAAGAATTCAGAGAGCTTTTGAAGGAGATCACACTCCTTCTCGCTTACGAGGCAACAAGGCATCTGAAGTGCGAAGAGGTTGAGGTGGAAACTCCTATCACAAAGACCACAGGATACCGCATAAACGACAAGGACATCGTGGTGGTTCCCATACTCAGGGCAGGACTTGTGATGGCAGATGGTATACTGGAACTGCTTCCGAACGCTTCGGTGGGGCATATCGGAATATACAGAGATCCTGAGACGCTTCGTGCTGTGGAGTATTACGCCAAGTTGCCTCCTCTAGACGGTGATAAGGAAGTCTTCCTTCTGGACCCGATGCTTGCAACCGGTGTTTCCTCTGTAAAAGCACTCGATATCCTGAAGGAAAACGGTGCCAGGAAGATCACCCTGGTTGCCCTGATCGCTGCACCGGAGGGAGTGGAAGCGGTGGAAGAAAAACACAGTGATGTTAAGATATACGTTGCTGCTCTGGACGAAAGACTGAACGACCATGGTTACATCATACCGGGGCTTGGGGATGCGGGGGACAGACTTTTCAGAACAAAATGAAGGAGAAGGTGAACGCATGAGTTTGAAGAAAGAAGTGGAAAGGTTCATTTTGTCAGAGGATTACAAACCGATGGTTTTGAAGGAGATCTACAAAAGATTCAAAGCAAAGACGAGGGAGAAAAGAAGGAAAATCAGAGAAGTTGTGAAGAAACTTGAGAAAGAAGGAAAGATATTCAGGGACAGCAAGGGAAGGTACAGAAAGCTCGGGGAAGATCTGAAGGTTGGGACCATAGAATTCACCCGCAGTGGATACGTTGCCTTCGTCATCACGGACGAATTCGAAGAGATAGCAGTACCCGTTGAGGATACAAAATATGCCATGCACAAGGACAGAGTGGTAGTCGAAATAGTGGGTACCTGGCGAGGACTTCCAAGGGGACGTGTTGTGAGGGTCCTCGAGAGAGGCTTGAAGAGAGTTGTTGGTGTCTTCGATCACAAGGGGACCTTCGGATTTGTCGTGCCTGACGATCCAAAGATCGCCTACGACTTCTACGTTGCCCCTGAAAACATCGACGGAGCAAAGCCGAATCAGAAGGTGATAGCAGAGATATTGAAGTACCCCTCTCCGGGAAGAAATCCGGAAGCAAGGGTTGTGAAAGTTCTTGGAGATCTGGACGACCCATCCATTGACCTGCCCAGTGTGATAGTGAAGCACGACCTTCCAGAACCAGGAGAGTTTCCCGAAGAAGTGCTGAAGGAGGCAAATGCGATACCATCAAGGGTGAGAAAAAAAGATCTTGTGGGAAGAAAAGACATGAGGGACAGGGTCATCGTCACCATAGACGGAGAGGACGCCAAAGATTTCGACGATGCCATCTCGGTGGAAAAACTACCGAACGGGAATTACCTTCTCGGTGTTCACATAGCGGACGTTTCCCACTACGTGAAAGAAGGATCCGCTCTGGATCAGGAGGCTTTCAGAAGAGGAACGAGTGTCTACCTCATAGACACCGTCATACCGATGCTTCCGTTCAGACTCTCCAATGGAATATGCAGCCTTGTAGAGGGAAAAGACAGGCTCACGATGAGTGTGGAGATGGAGATAGACCGGGAAGGCCGCGTTGTGAAGTACGATGTCTTTCCCAGCGTGATAAGAAGCAAAAAGAGAATGATCTACGAAAGGGTTAACGAGTTCCTGGAGAATCCCTCCTCGGTGAAGGAATACGAACCCTTCAGTGAACTGATACACAACGCCGTGGAACTTGCCGAGATCCTGAGAGAGGCAAGGAGGAAAAGAGGTGCCATAATAGACATAGAAAGCGACGAAGTGAAGGTTGTACTCGACGAAAACGGCCAGGTGGTGGACATCGTTCCCAGAAAAAGAGGCATCGCAGAGAGGTTGATAGAGGAGTTCATGATAAGGGCAAACGAAACGATCGCGGAGATCTTCGACCACGCCGGACTTCCCTTCATGTACCGGGTCCACGAAGAACCCGATCCCGAGACGATCTTTCAGTTGAAGAACTACCTCGAAGCGATGGGAATAAGGGCAAAGTTCTCACACAACATACATCCCGGCATGCTTCAGAAACTCCTCGAGAAGGTGAAGGACCATCCCCTAAGAAGCAGTGTGGAGAGACTCCTTGTCCGATCGATGAAGAGGGCAATGTATTCCGCTGTGAACATCGGACACTTTGGGCTTGCCTCTTACGCTTACACACACTTCACCTCTCCCATAAGAAGGTATCCAGACCTTGTTGTTCACCGGCTTTTGAAACTGTATCTTGAGCAAAATGGATACTTCACACCTGAACAGATCGACAAGTTCTCCAAAGTGCTTCCAAAGATCGCAAAACACTGCAGTAGGAGAGAAAGAGTAGCGGATGAAGCAGAATGGGACCTCATCGCCATGAAGAAAGTCGAGTACATCTCCCGCCACATAGGTGAAGTGTTCGATGTGGTGGTGACAAACATCACAAAATTCGGTCTTTTCGTGGAGATTCCAGAAAAGAGCATCTCAGGTCTCGTACACATATCGACGCTCGACGACTACTATTACTACGATGAATCGAAGAACATGCTGATCGGAAGAAGGAAAGGGCGCATCTTCAGACTTGGAGATGTCCTCAAAGCAAAGGTTGTGAGGGCAGACAAGATCAGAGGGGAAATAGACTTCGAACTCGTAGAGAAGGAGGAGAAAGAAGGATGAAATCCTACAGGAAAGAGCTCTGGTTTCACACGAAGAAGAGGAGAGAATTCATCAACATAACACCCCTTCTGGAAGAGTGCGTGAAGGAGAGTGGTATAAAGGAAGGTCTTCTTCTGTGCAACGCCATGCACATCACGGCAAGCGTTTTCATAAACGACGATGAACCGGGTCTTCACCATGATTTCGAGGTATGGCTTGAAAAGCTCGCACCGGAGAAACCCTATTCCCAGTACAGGCACAACGACACCGGTGAAGACAACGCAGACGCCCATCTGAAACGAACGATCATGGGAAGAGAAGTGGTCATAGCGATCACGGATGGGAAACTGGATCTGGGGCCATGGGAACAGGTCTTCTACGGAGAATTCGACGGAATGAGGCCGAAAAGAGTTCTGGTCAAGATCATCGGAGAGTGATGGAATCGTGGAATTTTTGCTGACCGGCCTTGGAATCACCATACTGGTTCTTGGTGCAAACTGGCTCATAGAGGGCGCATCTTCGCTCGCTTTGAGACTTGGAATTTCCAAACTGGTAGTCGGTCTTTCGGTTGTGGCCTTCGGGACCTCTCTTCCAGAACTTGTTTCCTCGATCGTTTCCGCCTCAAAGGGTTACACGAGCATCGCCATCTCGAACGTGGTCGGAAGCAACATAGCGAACGTGGGACTTTGTCTTGGTCTTGCAGCCCTCTTCAGGGCAATTCCTGTCAAGAAAAGCACGATCAGATCGGAGATACCTTTCATGATCCTTTCGACGCTCTCTTTCATCAGTCTTTTTTTGAAAAACAACTACCTCTCATGGAACGATGGAGTGGTTTTCCTCTCTTTCATGGCGATCTTCATGTACTATCTGGTCACCTCTGCAAGGGATGTGGTGGAAGAGGAAATGGAAAAGATAAAGGAACAAAAGAGTGTTCCTTTGAGTGTTGCGATGATATCGGGAGGCATTCTGGCACTCTGGTTCGGTGGAAACCTTGCCATTGAAAACGCCGTTAAGATAGCAAGAAATTTCGGCCTTTCTCAGGCGTTCGTTGGACTCACCATCGTCGCCGTGGGAACTTCTCTTCCAGAACTTGTGGTCAGCGTAGTTTCGACGGTGAAGAAAGAGAGCGACATACTCGTTGGCAACATAGTGGGAAGCAACATCTTCAACATCCTGCTCATACTCGGTGTGAGTTCTTTCTTTAACAGACTGACTGTGGACGTGTCAAACTACACCATGGACCTGGTGTTTCTGCTCGTCACATCAATTCTTGTGTTCGTGTTTTCGGTTTCAAGGAAAAGGATATCTCGTCTTGAAGGAGTATCTCTTCTGCTCGTTTATTCCTTTTACATCTACCTTGTTGTAAGCAGAGGTTAGTGAACAAGCAGCAGCAGTAGCACCACCAGCAGAGTGGAACCTATGAAGAGTTCTTTGAAGTAGGTGTACTCGCTTCTGTCGATGATCACTTCCTGTTCCACAGACTGAACTTCGCTTTCCGTCGTTGCGGTGACTCTGACCCTGTACCTTCCGTCTGGAACCCCTTTCCCGTTCCAGATGATTTTGTTTGTTCCTTCAGAGCCCATCAGTCTTTTCGACCAGACAACTCTTCCCTGATCATCCAGTACCTCTATACTCAGGTTCGCTGGTTTGGACAGGTACACGTAAAAGGTCGTCTGATCTTCGTACCAGTCACCGTTTGGAGAGAACTTCTGTGGTTCTATCTTCAGGTTCAACTCAAGCACCTTCTCTTCCAGATATATATTCAGGGTTCTCTCTCCACGTGGAGATATCTGGACCGTCACAGTTTTTTCTCTGTATCCCTCTGCTTTAAAGGTGAGTGTCACCGTCCCGGCTGGTACGTAAAGGACGTCTTTCACACTGTAGACCTTTCCAATGTACCTTCCCTCTGCGAAAACTTCCACAGGATAGACGTTCGAAAAGACCCTCAGTGCACCGGCCTCTCTCAGATTGGCAAAGACCACGAACTCTCCTGGACTTGTGATGATGACTTCACCTTCGAAGGGAACGTACCAGGCCTTCTTCACAGTTATGACGAACTTTCCTGAAGAATTCAACGTCAAAACCATCTGACCGGTCACGTCCACCGTTCCCACGTAGTTTCCGTTTATGAAGACCTGTGAAAGGGGTTCTGAGTACACTACGAGAACGTAATTGCCCGCCATCACGGTGGCCGCCAGAACAAGAAAGATCGGCAGGAGTTTTCTCATAATTTCACCTCCTGTCTCTATTTTACACTGAAAATAAAAGACAAATGTGGTTCGGAAAACGAACTTGGAGCGTAGTATAATGGAAACCAGGGAAGGAGGGATCAAAGTGCTCAGTGAAAGTGTCGTCAGAGATGTTCTTTCGGCCGTTTTGAAAAACGGAGGAGATTTTGCCGAGGTGTTTTTCGAGAGAAAATACGAAAACCGCTTTGAGCTGAAGGATGGAAAGGTGGAGCGTGCAACGAGCGGGGAGATCGTCGGTGTGGGAATCAGGGGATTTCTGGGAACAAAGGCTGTCTACGCTTACACGAACGATCTCTCAAGAGACAACCTGCTGAACGTGGCAAAGAAAGTAGGAGAAGCCCTGGAAGAGACGAAAATCGAGGATCTCACCTTCAACTTCAACAGGACAAAGAGAAAGGAAAGGCACGTTGTGATCGTACCTCCTGATCGGGTGGAAAAAACAGAGAAAGTTGCTGTCATGAAAAGGGCCTACCAGGCGGCGAAAGACTATTCGAGTCTCATAAAGCAGGTGGTCGTCTGGTACTGGGACTACGATCAGGAGATCTTGGTGGCAAACTCCGAGGGAGTGTGGGCCGAAGACAGGCGTGTGAGGACACGCCTTATGATAAACGCCGTTGCCGAGAAAGATGGGGTTCTCGAAAGAGGTTTCTACGGTCCTGGGGCCGGGATGGGTTTTGAGTTCTTCGAACGAATAGACGTGGAAGAGGCTGCAAGAAAGGCTGCAAGGATCGCTGCTAGGATGGTTGAGGCAGAACCTGCTCCTGCCGGGAAGATGACGGTCGTGATAGCAAACGGGTTCGGTGGAGTGATCTTCCACGAGGCGGTGGGACACGGCCTGGAAGCAACATCTGTGGCCAAAGGGGCCTCTGTTTTTGCTGGAAAACTTGGTCAGAAAGTGGCGGCAGAATGTGTTTCTGCAGTGGACGATGCCACTATTCCAAACGGATGGGGTTCTGCGAACGTGGACGATGAGGGAACTCCCACACAGAGAACCTTACTGATAGACAAAGGGATTCTCGTAGGATACCTCGTGGACAGACTCGGTGCAAGGAGAATGGGGATGAAAAGCACGGGAAGTGGTAGAAGACAGGATTACACCTTCCCGCCCACTTCAAGAATGAGTAACACCTTCATCCTTCCCGGTGATTACCATCCAGAGGAAATCATCTCCGCCACAGAATATGGACTCTACGCCAAGACGATGGGTGGAGGTTCCGTGAATCCCGCAACGGGAGAGTTCAATTTCGCTGTCTCTGAAGCCTATCTCATAGAAAAAGGAAGGATCACAAAACCCGTGCGCGGAGCCACGTTGATAGGAAAGGGTCATGAGATTATACAGAAGATAGACATGGTGGGGAACGATCTGGCACGCGATCAGGGAATGTGCGGTTCGTTCTCCGGGTCGATTCCTGCCGATGTGGGACAACCCACCATAAGAGTCAAAGAGATAGTGGTAGGGGGGCGAAACAGATGACACTCGAAGAGTTCAAAGATAAACTGTTTGCGATCGCAAAGAGAAAAGGAGTGGAGGCACAGGTAAGTTTTGTGGAAACAAGGGAATTTTCACTTCGGCTTGCAAACGGTGAACTCGATCAGTACACGGACGCCGGAAAGTCCAGCATCGAGGTAAAGGTTCTGAAAGAAGGAAAAACCGGTGTGTTTCGAACGCAGGTTCTCGAAGATCCCGAACGCTGCCTCGAGGAAGCCCTGGGCAACCTTCGGGTCAAAGACAGTGAGGAAGAAGAGTTCTTCTTCGAAGGCGGCGAGTACAAGCCCATGGAAACCTATGCCGGCAAGTTTGAAAGGCTCTCTGTGAAAGAAAAGATGGAAATGGCAAAACGGGCCCATGAAAGTGCCTCAAGTGATGAGAGGATCATCATGGTTCCGACAGTGATGTATCGGGACTTTGTCACAAGAAAGCATCTTTCGAACACCCTGGGTCTCAACGCGGACGGGATGGCAGATGGAGGGTACATCTTCGTGATGGCGGTTGCAAAGGACCAAAACCCAAGATCGGGTTTCTGGTTCGAAATTGCAAGAGTTCCGGAAGATCTCAACCCCGAAGAGGTAGGAAACCGGGCGTCAAAGGAGGCCATTTCCCTGATAGGGTCAAAACCGATAGAATCCGGGAAATACCCTGCTGTTGTGAGAAACACGGCCCTTCTTGATCTCATGGAGATGTTCATTCCGATGATTTCGGCAGAGAACGTGCAGAAAAACCTGTCACCCTTGAAAGGCAAACTTGGAAACCAGGTGGGAAACGCTGTTGTGTCCATAAAGGATCTTCCTTACCATTCCAGAGGACTTGCGAGTACTCCCTTCGATGATGAGGGAGTTCCTACGACCGAAAAGTACGTTCTGGAAAGCGGTGTATTGAAAACCTTCCTTCACAACCTGAAGACAGCGAAGAAAGAGGGTGTGAACCCAACTGGAAACGGTTTTGAAAACGGAATACAGCCCGTCAACCTGATGATGGTTCCGGGAAATTCATCCTTCAACGATCTTTTGAAAGAGATGGGAAAGGGCGTGGTCATAACGGAAGTTGAAGGAATGCACGCAGGTGCAAACTCCATATCCGGTGAATTTTCCCTTTTTGCAAAGGGATACTGGGCAGAAAACGGAGAGATCATGCACGGCCTGGAGGAGTTCACCATTTCAGGGAACTTCCTTGACTTTTTGAAGAAGATTGTTCTGATTGGAAACGACGTGAAGGTGTCCTACCGCACGATAGCGCCCAGTGTCCTGGTGGAGGTACTGGATGTGGCGGGAAAGTAAAGCTCTCATCTTTCTTCTTTTGACCGCCACTCTGCAGGGCTCAACGTTTCCACTGCAAAAACTCGTGGTGAGTGATATTTCACCCTTCGTCTACAACGCGGTCAGGTTTGGGATCGCCGCACTGCTTTCTCTGTGGATGTTCGGTCCAGGAAGGTTCAAGAGGGGATTTCTGCTGGGACTTGTACTCTGTGGGGCGTACATTTTCCAGATATGGGGACTGAGGTTCACCAGTGCAGCAAAGAGTGGCTTCATCGTCTCAAGTTTTGTCTTCTTCGTTCCGATCTTTTCTTTCCTTCTGGAAGGTGAAAGACTCAGAAAGATGCACCTTCTTTCTTTTGCACTCGGTTTTTTCGGAATCTACCTGCTCACAGGAGGAATGGGGAGTTTTTCCTCCGGAGATCTTTTCCAGTTGATCTGTGCTGTGCTTTTTGCGCTCCACGTGGTGTTGATCACCAGATTTTCAAAAGTGGAAAGAGAAAAGGATATGATGTTCTGGCAGTTTCTGGTCGTTGCGATGATCAACTTTGTATTTGGAGCAGGCAGTTTTCATCTTCCAGTCGATGCTCTGGCTGTTGGTCTGTACAGTGGTGTCTTCGCCACGGCTTTTGGGATACTCTGGCAGATGCGCTATCAAAAAGAGGTTGGAAGCAACACAACTGCCCTGGTTTACATGACTCAACCCTTCATCTCCCTGGTGCTTTCGATTTTGCTGCTTGGGGAGAAAATGAGTGTCTTGCAGTTTGTGGGAGGACTGATCACAGCTTTTGCTTTTTTCACCGGAACATGTGTGAGGAAGAAAAGGTCTACATAAATAGGGAGAGGGGTAGGTGGTCGCGGGGACGCACACTCGCGTTCCCCGAGGAAAGTCCGGACTCTGGAGCGGGGTGCCGGGTAACGCCCGGGAGGGGTGACCCTCGGACAGGGCCATAGAGAAGAAGACCGCCCGATGAGGGCAAGGGTGGAACGGTGGGGTAAGAGCCCACCAGCGTCGGGGCAACCCGGCGGCTTGGCAACCCCCACCTGGAGCAAGGCCAAGCAGGGGGTTGGGTTGCTCCCCCTATTCCCCCGGGTTGGCCGCTTGAGGTGTGCGGTAACGCACACCCCAGATTGATGACCACCCACGACAGAATCCGGCTTATACCCCTCTCCCGTGCTATAATTTTTTCACAAGGTCTCAATCGGTGGTGAAACGATGCTGAACAGAATTGAACTCGAATCGGAAGCCAGAGCGGTGGTCAGAGAACTGGAATCGCTGAGAAAAAAGAACTTTTCCAGGGAAGAAAAAAGGCTTCTTATGAAAGCCTACGAGTTCGCATGGATCGTTCATGAGGGACAGAAAAGGTTCTCTGGAGATCCGTTCATTTCACATCCTGTGGAGGTTGCAAAGATCCTGGCCGAACTTGGGGTCGACTCCACCACGCTGGCTGCGGCCCTTCTTCACGATACGATCGAGGACGGTGAAGGTGTCAGTCTCGATCAAATAAAGGAACTCTTTGGAAATGAGATCGCAAGGATAGTGGATGGGGTCACCAAGGTGAGCAGCATAAACGCTCCCGTCGGACCGGATCAGGATTCCAGAAAAAGAATGGAGACCATACAGAAGATGTTTCTCGCGATGGCCGAGGATATGCGTGTGATCTTCGTGAAACTCGCCGACAGACTCCACAACATGCGCACCATACAGTACGTTCAGGACCCGGAGAAGAAAAAATACAAGGCCTATGAGACCCTAGAGGTGTACGCACCACTGGCTCACAAACTGGGCATATATTCCATAAAATCGGAACTCGAGGATCTTGCTTTCAAGGTTCTGTATCCAGAGGAGTACTACAGGATAAAAGAACTCGTTGCAGAGAAAAAGAAAGAAAGGGAAAAGAGAACGAACGAGTACATCTCAATCCTGAAAAGCGCCCTCGAGGAACACAGAATAAAGGCCACCGTTGAAGGAAGGTACAAGCACTACTACAGCATCTGGAGGAAGATGAAAGAAAAGGGAAAAAAGTTCGAGGAGATCTACGATCTCATAGCCCTCAGAGTGGTGGTGAAGGATGTTACCACCTGTTACACTGTACTTGGAATAGTACACAACATCTGGAAACCCCTTCCTGGTAGGTTCAAAGACTACATCGCTGCTCCAAAATCGAACGGTTACAGGTCTCTCCACACAACGGTCATCACTGGATATGGTGAACCTCTGGAGATACAGATCAGAGACGAGGAGATGCACAGAGAGGCTGAGTACGGTCTCATTGCTCACTGGATATACAAAGAAAAGCCCGACGTGAAGACGGCAAAAGAATGGATAGAAAGGCTCCTTGACTGGAGAAAAGAACTCGCTCAGGGGTTTACAGAGTTTGAGGACATAAAGAAGGAACTCCAAATGGACGAGGTTTTCGTCTTCACACCCAAGGGTGATATCATCCACCTTCCCAAAGGTGCCACCCCCATTGACTTTGCTTACGCTATACACACGGAAGTAGGGCATCACTACAGCGGTGCAAAGGTGAACGGAAAGATCGTTCCCATCGACTATCAGTTGAAGAACGGAGACGTTGTGGAGATCATCGTGAACAAGAATTCTTCCGGTCCCAGCGTCGACTGGTTGAAATACGCCAGAACGCACAACGCACGGGCAAAGATCAGAAGGTTTCTGAAAGAAAAACTCGCTCCAGAACTTGTTGAAAAGGGAAAGGAAACCCTCAGAAGGATATGCAGAAAACTGGGAAAATCCTTTGAGGAAGTGATGCAGTCAGATGGAATAAAAAAGTACCTGAACTCTTACCCAGAGAGAGACTTCTTCATGAAAATTGGAGAAGGCAGTATCACGACGCAGGATCTGATAGAGGCCATCCTGGGAAAGAAAATTGTCGTAAAGAGAAAAACAAAGAAGAAAAAGGCGCAATCTCAGAATATCGTGACAGTCGACGGAATAGAAAGCATAGAGTTTCATATAGCCAGGTGCTGCCATCCAATAAAGGGAGATCCGATTGTGGCTGTTGTGAGCAAAAGGGGAATGAGCATTCACAGAAGTGATTGCAAAAACCTGAAGGGTATTTCTCAGGAGAAGATATTCCCGGCGGAATGGAATCTTGAAGCGTCGGAGATGTTCGATGCCTATGTAAGGGTTGTTCTCGATTCTGAAAAAAGCCTTCCCAGTCTTATAGACCGTGTGACAAACCTCGGAGCCGAGTTTGTCGGTGTGAAGACTTTGAAAGACAGAAATCCCATCCTCGTCCAGCTCCATATAAGGATCTCCAACACCGGTGAATTGAACGAATTTTTGAGCAGGTTGAAGGCTTACAGGTACGTTCTGGACGCAGAAAGGGTGATACAGTGAGAGCAGTTGTTCAGAGAGTGAACGAGGCGAAGGTGATCGTAGATGAAAAGGTGGTGGGAGCCATTGGGAAGGGGCTCCTTGTTTTTGTCGGTGTTGGAAAGGACGATACGGAGAAAGACTGTGAATGGCTCGCCGAGAAGGTATCTGGACTTCGGATATTCGAAGATGAAGAAGGAAAGATGAACCTCTCGATCATGGATGTTGGGGGAGAAGTGCTCGTCGTCTCTCAGTTCACACTCTACGGAGACTGCCGAAGAGGGAAGAGGCCTTCATTCACAGAAGCCGCTCCTCCCGAGAAAGGAAAGGAACTTTACGAGAAGTTCGTAGACCTTCTGGAAAAGAAAGGGTTGAAAGTGGAAAAGGGTATCTTCAGAGCACACATGCATGTTCATCTGGTAAACGATGGACCCGTCACACTCCTTCTGGATTCCTCCAGGCTCTTTTGAGGTGAGAGGGTGCTGATACACGTTTGCTGTGCACCGGATCTTCTCACAACGCTTTTTCATGTGAAAGATGCGGAGTTCTTCTTTTACAATCCGAACATCCAGCCTCCTCTAGAGTACAGAAAGAGAGAAGACGCCGTGAAGAATGTGGCGTCTCATTTTTCCTTGAAGGTGATCTTTGGAGAGCGTTCAGTGGACGAGGTGAAAAGATGGTATTCCATCGTTCGAGATTACAGAGATCTCGGCGAAGGCAGTGAAAGATGCAGAAGATGTATCAGTTTCCTTCTGGAACGAACCGCTCAGGAGGCTTTGAAGAGAGGATACAATTTCTTTTCCACCACCCTCCTTGCGAGTCCAAAAAAGGACCTTTCTATGATCGAGGAGATAGGAAGGGTTCTGGAGAAAAAGTACGGTGTGGTGTTCTATTTTAAGAATTTCAGAAAGGGAGGAGCCTATCAGGAAGGCGTGAGACTTTCCAGAGAACTGGGGATTTACAGACAGAACTACTGTGGGTGTGTGTTCAGTCTTCTGGAGAGAAGAAGGAGGAAGCTACATGTTGAAGCTTCCAGAGAGAATAACAGTTTGTGACGGTGAAAAAATCCTGTGGAACGGTCTTGGACTCTCCGACTCCTCCATCCTCGAGACCGCAAAGACCGTTCTGGAGTCGAATGTTCCCGTGAAAGGGAAGGTCTACTGTTTTCCTGCAAAGACGGTTCTTGGGAAAATGGCAGTTTTTGTTGAAACAAGAATCGAGCCCCGTGATCTGATCGTCGATCTTTTGAACCATGAATTCCTCAAAACAAGGTGGTACAATGAAGAAGTGGAGAAGGTGGTGGAGGTCCTTTCTGAAAACTGGCGCCCTGGAAAAAGGGTCTTTGTGGCACAGGCAGAAAGTTTTGAAAAGCGCCTTCATCTCAGAGAAGAGATTTCTTCGTTTGTGGATGCTGTTTACAACGCTGGAGATTTCGACGCTGGAATTTCTCCTTCGAACGTTTCTTTTCATGAGGCAATTTCGGGGGGAAAGATCGCATTTTCAGATCCGGAAAAAGAACTCCGGGAAGCAGTAAGAAAGGCCCTGATGATGATCAGATATGTTGAACAGAGCGTGTCCTTTTACGAGAGACTCTACGAGTACACCTTCACGATGAAGGTACCCGTCTCGGACGCTGTGAGAATTTTCCTGATGACGGGAGACGTTTCGAAGACAGCCGACACGATGAAAAAAAGTGAAGAAGAGGTGTTCAGGGAAATTCTCGAGTTCGAACGAAATTTTCTCATTTCTCCAAGGATTCCCCTGGAAGCCTTCTTATTGCTAAGGGAGGGCTGAAGTTGCAGAACCTGATGTTTCTCATTGTTCCTTCCAGGCGTTCATACATAAAGATTGCACGCTCTGCCATGCGTGATTTTTTGTTGCTCAACGACTTTCCAAACAGCGTGGTTGTGGACATGGAGATCGTCCTTGGAGAGATCCTCGCCAATGTGATCAAGCACACCTACAAGAAGGATGAGACGAAAAAGATCGTTGTAAGTTATGTGGTGAAAGATAAAACCTTCTACATACTTGTGAGGGATTTTGGTGAGCCTGTGGATCCCTCCAGGTTGAAACCCATTCCTCCCGATTTGAAAAACCCCAGAGAGGGAGGGTACGGTCTTTACATAATCCATCAGGTCGCTGACGAGTTCAGAATACGACCCCTGAAACGGGGAAATCTCACCGTGGTCAGGAAAGATTTGAGGTGACACGATGGTTGTGAACGTCATCGGAGCAGGGCTTGCAGGGTCGGAAGTTGTTTACAACCTCGGAAAACGCGGAGTGAAGGTACGCCTCTACGAAATGCGTCCAAAAAAGATGACAGAAGTACACAAAACCGGGTACTTTGCAGAACTTGTCTGTAGCAATTCTTTCAAATCAGAAGAGGTCACAAACGCCGAGGGTCTTCTGAAGGCCGAGATGAAGATGATGGGATCTGTGGTGCTCGAAGTGGCAGAAAGAACGCGCGTTCCTTCAGGAAAAGCGCTGGCTGTGGATAGAAACGCCTTCGCAAGGAAGGTTACAGAAATCATAGAGGATATGGAAAACGTTGAAATCGTGAGGGAGGAAGTGACCAGTTTCAATCCCGATGAGGGTATCTGGATAGTGGCAACGGGACCGGCTACCTCGGAAGGGCTTCTTTCTTTTCTGAAGGAGCTTCTGGGAGAAGACTTTCTGTTCTTCTTCGATGCTGTCTCTCCGATTGTGAGCTTTGAGTCCATAGACATGAGTCGGGCTTTCTGGGGAGATAGATTCGGAAAGGGAAACGATTACATAAACTGTCCTCTCACCCAGGAAGAGTACGAGGAACTCTGGAAAGCACTCGTTGAGGCAGAGGTCATTGAAATGGAGGATTTCGACAGGAGTCTTCTCTTCGAACGATGCCAGCCCGTTGAGGAGATCGCTCGAAGCGGAAAAGACGCTCTGAGATACGGTCCTTTGAGACCGACAGGGCTGGTGGATCCTCGAACCGGTAAAGAACCGTACGCCGTGGTTCAACTTCGTCGTGAAGACAAAGAAGGAAAATTTTACAGCCTCGTTGGATTTCAGACCAGGTTAAAATGGGGAGAACAGAAGAAGGTCATCCAGAAGATTCCCTGCTTGAGAAACGCGGAGATCGTCCGCTACGGTGTGATGCACAGAAACATATACATCAATTCTCCCAGGGTTCTCGATCCCTTCTTTCGTTTGAAGAAACATCCCAGCGTTTTCTTCGCCGGCCAGATCACCGGTGTGGAAGGTTACATGGAATCGGCAGCGTCCGGGATCTACGTGGCGTACAACGTGTACAGGATCCTGAGGGGTCTTTCTCCGCTTCGTCTTCCTGAGGAAACCATGATGGGAGCGCTCTTCAGTTATATAATAGAAAAGGTCGAAGGAGATCTGAAGCCGATGTACGCAAACTTTGGACTGCTTCCTCCTCTTTCTGTCCGGGTTCGAAACAAGTTCGAGCGCAGAAAACGCCTCGCAGAACGGGCTATGAAGGCGATGAGAGAGTTTCTGGAGAAAAATCCCTGGTGAAGCGAGGGGGTAGGGGTGAAGGTGGAGTTCACTGTATCGGAAGACAGAATGCAGGCTTACGCTATCGTGAGGAAAGAAAGACCTGACGAACCTCCCCTGTCGAAGGAAGAGTTCATGAGTGCTCTGCAGTCTGCCAGGATAAAGTACGGAATAAAGGAGGAGATGATTGATGATCTTATAAAATCTCCAGTTTACAACACACCCGTTCTGATCGCAGAGGGCACTCCACCCGTCGATGGCGAAGATGGAAGAGTGGAGCTTCTGAAGAAAGTGGAGGGCGTTTCTCAGAGTGACGGTAGAGTCGATCTCAGGGAAATCCCTGCAAAGCAAAGGGTCATCGTTAAAAGGGGAGAGACCATTGCTCGCATCATACCACCCACTTCCGGCAAAGAGGGAAGGGATGTTTTTGGAAATCCCGTAAAACCAAAACCGGGAAGGATGCCAGAGTACCACCTTGGATACAACGTGACGATGAAGGACAACGAGATCATCGCCACAAAGAGCGGCATACTGATCATCGAACCGAACGGAACGATACATGTGAACGATACTCTGGAAGTGGAATCAGTTGACTATTCCACCGGGAACATAGATTTTCCGGGCAGGGTGATCGTGAAGGGTGATGTGAAGCCGGATTTCGTTGTGAGGGCCCAGGAAGACATCGAAGTGAAGGGGGTCATAGAAGCGGCAACGGTCGTTTCCTTCAACGGCAGCATCACAGCAGGTGGTATAAAGGGAAGAGGAAAGGCTTTCGTGAAGGCAAAGAAAACGATCAAAACGGTCTTCGTAGAGAACGCAGAGGTGGAAGCCGAGGAAGTGGTGGTGGAAAAGAACATAGAAAATTCCACTGTCAAAGCCAGTAGTGTAACGGTGACGGGAAGTAAAGGCAGCATAAGGGGTGGTGTGACAATCGCTCGAGTCAGGGTTGAAACCTTTCAGCTTGGCTCTCCCATAGGAGTCAAAACGAGAGTGGAAGTGGGTGTCGATCCGGAAGTGAACGAGAAGATAAAGATCATCTCTGCTCAGGTTTCGCTCGATAAGGCAAACGTTCAAAAACTCACCAAGGTTCTGGTTGAGCTCAGAAAGATGCAGAGCACTCTCAAGGACAAATTTCCCCCCGACAAGGAAGCTCTCCTGAACAAGGTGAGCAACACACTGATAAATCTCAGAGATTCCATACAGAAGAACGAGCAGGAGCTAAAAAGGTTGAACGAGATAGCTGAGGAGATGGCAAAGAACGCCGCGGTCATTGTGAAGGAAGTCGTTTATCCGGGTGTTGAGGTCGTCATGTTCAACAAAGTGTTTCGTGTGGAGAAAGAACTCACAAAAGCGGTTTTCTACTACAGAGACGGCGAAATAAGGGTGGGAGGTTATTCGGAATGACGATCAAGGTTCTTCCAAAATTGAGGAAACAGATCTGGGGCAGCCATCGCCTTGGAAGAATGTTTGGATCGGAAGAGAAGATAGGTGAGGTTTGGCTTCTCTCAGGACATCCTCTGTTCATCACCGAAACATCGGAAGGCCTGGATCTCAACAAAGACATGGAGAAGATCTTGGGGAAGGTCTTTCCTCGCTTTCCACTCCTTGTGAAACTCATCTCCGCCGAAGACTGGCTCTCGGTACAGGTGCATCCAGACGACGAAGAAGCACAGAAACTGGAAAAGGAACCCTGGGGGAAGACGGAAGCATGGTACTTCGTGGAAAACGGACAGATAGCCATTGGGGAAGATCCTGAAAAAATCAAAGAAGCATTTTCGAGTGGAAACTGGGATGAAGCGTTGAAAAAGGTGAATGTCCAGCCCGGAACTTTTGTCTTTCTTCCCGCAGGAACGGTGCACGCACTGGGGCCCAGCGGCTTTCTTGTGGAAGTTCAGCAGTCTTCAGATCTCACCTACAGAGTCTACGACTGGGACCGGGGCAGAGAGCTCCACGTGGAAAAGGCTTTCAAGGTGATGAAAAAAAGAAAGATTGAAGATCTTCTGATAAAGAACTTCGAAAAGTTCGAGTGTGAATACTTCAGGATCAGAAAGACGCGCGAGGAAACTCTGAAGGGGTTTTGTGCAATCGTTGTTCTTGAAAGAGGAGAGCTCGATGGAAGAAGGGTAGAACCCTTTGAAACGTTCATCGTTCCAGAGGGAGAGAGTGCCTATTTGAACGCACTCGCTCTTGAAATAAAACTTGGCAGTTTCTTCGAAGGATGGGGTGAGAGAACATAAAGAGAGTCTTCATAAGCGATCTTCACATAGGAGATGGGTCCGCCAAGGATGATTTCTTTTTCGATAGCGAACTTTCAGATTTTCTGGAAGACATACTGAATGAAAAAGAAGTGGAACTCTTCATCGTAGGAGACGGCTTTGAGATTCTCGAAAGCCGTGTTGTGAAAGAACTGGGGCTTGTCTCCTTCGATGAAGTACTGAAGAGCCTCGATGACACCGTAATAAACGAGATAGAGAAAAAGCATGAAAAGATCTTCGAAACACTCAAGAAGTTCGCAAAAAGACACACCATCTACTACGTGGTGGGAAATCACGATTATCATATTCTCAAAAACAAAAACCTGCAAAAGGCTTTGAAGGAAAGATTCGAGCACCTTGAGATCCTGCCCTACTACTACGATGAAAAAACAAAGCTCCTAGTTCTTCACGGTAACCAGTTCGACGTTATAAATCGCTTCTCACTGGACAGAAAAAGCGGAAAAGTAATACCACCGCTTGGCGATTTCATAGCGAGGTACATGATGGTGAACTTCGACGAAAACGTCATAAACTTTGCTCCAGAAGAGGTGGTACGAGACTATGACAACGTGAGACCTCTTCTCGATGTTTTTCACTGGTTCGAGTATGTAACGGAGATCTACGACATCGGTGTCGACCTGGTGGAACTCTGGTTGAAAAGCTTTCTCACCATGTTGAAAACGAGTGAAGCAAAGAGATGGATGAGAAACAACTTTCCAAGGACTCACTGGATCTCCAGGTTGTTCGTGAACAGGTTCGGTGGTCTGGAAATGGGCAGAATTCTTGTGAGGACGGTCTACACGTTCAGAAAACTTCGCAGGGTGGACTACCTTCAGAAGTGGGCCAGGATTGTACTGAAGGGAAGTCAAAAGTGGAAGAGATTCATGGTGGGCTACGCCGAAGATTTGGACAAAATTGACAGAGTCGATATACTTGTAATGGGACACGTTCACCACTTCACCTACAGGATAGTTCCAGCACCTGATGGAAAAAAACTGTACGTGAACTGTGGTAGCTGGAGGCCCGTTCTGGAAAAGATCGGGATGAAGAGAAAACACGGCTTTCACAAAAAGGCAGAGCTTCCGAAGATAACGATGGACTTTTCGAACGGCAGGGTTGAGGTGAAGGCGTCGATTACGAACATGATTGGAAAGATTTGAGGGGGAGACCATGATCTCTAACCCTGTTCTTGGTTACAGGCTGGATCCGGGAGAACCGGGAATTCCGTATTCGGCTCCCGCAAGTCGTAGTGTGCTCAGGGTACTTTCCCAGGAGATATCGAATCTGCTGGCGTTCAAGAAGGAAGCCTTCAGAGAGGGCGGGTACGTTATATACAGCAACATAGCCCTCGATATGAGAAAGCGTGGATCCTTCCTTGCGGCGATCGCAGGGCGAACGCAGGTTTACATATACACTCCGGTGTCCCAGAATGGAGAGAAAGTGAATGATTTTCAGGACAGACAGGATGAAATAGAAAGAAAGATCCTGGAACTTCAAAGGCGTCTCAGTCAAGAAACCGATCCAGTTGAAAGAGAAAGATTGAAAGAAGATATAGAAAGGCTGAAACTGGCACTCAGCGTGTTGAAAGCAGGTCTCAGGACACCGGAACTTCTTGTAGGAGTGTTACTCGACAGCCTCGTCTGAGAATACCTTCAGGAAAGCATCCACCACCGACGGATCGAATTTTTTCCCCGATTCCTTTTTGATGATCTCTACGGCCTCGTCGTGGGTTTTCGCGCGTCCTTCCCACTCGGACGAGACGAAATTGGTGAGAACATCGTAATAGTCACAAACGGCTATGATGCGTGCTTCAAGAGGTATCTCCTCACCCTTGAGACCATCCGGATAACCCGTTCCATCCCAGTTTTCGTGGTGGTGTCTTACGATGGGAACGGCATCCCAGAGTACTTCAAGAGACGCCAGAAAAACAGAACCCATGATCGTGTGATCCTGAGGATATTGCTCGAATATCCGGATCCTCGTTGGTGTGTAGAGCATTAGTTGTTCGATACCTATCTTTCCAACGTCGTGGAGCATGGCGTATTCCTTCAAAAGAGAAAGCCGCTCTTCGGAGAGTCCCAGTTTTTTCCCAACGCGTTCAGCAAGCCTTGCCACCCTCTGAGAATGACTCCAGCCGTTCTCATCCTCTATCTCCATCAGAACCACCATCGCCTGAAGAAGACCACTCACCATTCTCCGAACCCAGCTTCCAGCGAGCATTTTCTCACCTGAAAGAACATAAGCCACGACAGCCGGGAGTTCTCTGTTGTCTCCAGGAGTCTCCAGAAGTTTTTCCTCTCCCCTGTAGATTGCGTAACCATCTTTTTCTCTCACAACCGAAACACCGGAGAAGGGAATCTTCTTCTTTAAGAAGGCTATATCTGATTCCTCCAGATCATCCACTCTCGTGTAAAGCCTGTCTATCTTCTCCACGATTTTTTCAAAGTCTTCTTCCTCGAAAAAGCACTTCATTCTCATCCCTCCAGTGTGAGCTCCAGCTTTCTATCCCTCACTTCTTTTTTCAGCGTGTCTATGAAATGATCCATTTCCACGTCCTTTATCTCTTTTCCTGAGCGTGTTCTCACAGAGAGTTTTCCGCTTTCCAGCTCTCTGTCTCCCAGCACGACCATGTAGGGTATCTTCTGAATCTGTGCCTGTCTTATTCGGTATCCCAGCGTTTCTCTTCGGTCGTCCAGGAAGACCCTGAATCCCTCCCTGGAAAGCGTCATTGCTACTTTCTTTGCTCCTTCGCTGTGTTTGTCCGAAATCGGAATCACCGCCACCTGGACCGGTGCGATCCAGGTTGGAAATGCCCCTGCGAAATGTTCTATGAGGATCCCAAAGAATCTCTCTAAAGAGCCGTATATCGCCCTGTGTATCATCACCGCTGTATGTTCTCTGTTGTCGGGTCCGATGTACGTTACGTTGAACTTTTCTGGCATCATGAAGTCAAGTTGTATTGTTGCGCACTGCCATTCTCTTCCCAGAGAGTCCTTTATGTGAAAGTCTATCTTTGGACCGTAGAAAGCACCCTCTCCCTCGTTCACCCTGTAGGGAAGGCCAGCCCTGTCCAATGCTTTTTTCAATGCGTTCGTGGCTTTTTCCCAGATCGCTTCATCGCCCATGTGGTCTTCTGGCATCGTACTGAGTTCGACCCTGTAGGTGAAACCGAACTGGCTGTATATGGTGTTTATCAGTTCCAGAACACCGAGTATCTCGTCTTCGATCTGATCCGGTGTGCAGAATATGTGTGCGTCATCCTGAGTGAAGGATCTCACCCTCATGAGGCCATGGAGAACCCCGCTCCTTTCGTATCTGTGCACCCGGCCAAACTCGAAGAATCTCAGAGGAAGATCCCTGTAGGACACGGCTCTGCTTTTGTACACGAGGATGTGTCCGGGACAGTTCATGGGCTTTACAGCGTACCTTTCCTCACCTTTTTCAATGAAATACATGTTCTCGGCGTAGTGATCCCAGTGTCCTGAGATTCTCCAGAGTTGTTCATTCATTATGAGCGGGGTGAATATCTCCTGGTAACCCCTCTCCCGGTGCAGTTCCCTTGAAAAGTTCATCAGTTCGTTGAGCACGATGACTCCCCTGGGGAGGAAGAACGGCATTCCGGGAGCGTAGTCGGTGTTCAGCATGAAGAGCTCCAGCTGAGGTCCCAGTTTTCTGTGATCTCTTTTCTGGGCCTCTTCGAGGAACTTCAGATAATTTTCGAGATCTTCTTTTTTCGCAAAAGCGGTTCCATAAACCCTTGTGAGCATGGGGTTTTTCTCACTGCCTCTCCAGTAAGCTCCGGACACCGAAAGCAACTTGAAGTGTTTCACAACACCGGTCGAAGGAAGATGTGGTCCTCTACACAGGTCCACGAATTCCCCTTGACGATAGATCGTCACCGTGTCTCCTTCTATTTCCTCTATCAGTTCTAACTTGTACGGCTGATCTTTGAAGATTTCTTTTGCCTCGTCTTTGCTGATCTCTTCTCTCTCTATGGGAAGATTTTCCTTGATTATCTTTTTCATCTCCTGTTCTATCCTTGGAAGATCTTCCTCTGTGAGCTTTCCGTTTCTGATGTCGAAGTCGTAGTAGAAACCGTTCTCTATGGTGGGACCTATGCCCAGTTTCACGTTTTCTTTTCCGTACAGTCTCATGACGGCCTGGGCGAGGATGTGTGCCATCGTGTGTCTGTAGAACTCGGGTGCTTCGGGGTCTTCGAGTGTTACAAAACGTATTCTGCAATCCCTCTCCAGGGGCCTTTTGAGATCCCAGAGTTCTTCGTCCACGACAGCACCTATCACCTTTTTGATACCGACTTCCCGAGCGATTTCCATCGGTTTTGTTCCCTTTTCGTATTCCCTTTCACTTCCATCCGGAAGGACCACTTTTATCTTCATCGCTTTCCCTCCTTCAATTTTTCGTACAGTGCCCTGGCGACTTCGGGGGTTACCCACTCCGTCACATCGCCTCCGTACATGGCCACTTCTTTAACAAGGCTCGATGAAACGAAGGAGAACTCTTCACTCGCCGTCAGAAAAACCGTTTCCAGTTCACCGTACAGTTTCTTGTTGGCAAGGGCCATCTGAAGTTCGTACTCGTAATCTGTCACAGCCCTGAGGCCCCTCACCAGAACTTTTATACCATGTTCCTTCAAATAATTCACGAGCAAACCTCTGTGAACGTCTATTCTCACCCTGTCCACGTTTTTCAATGCGGATTCTACAAGTTTTCTTCTCTCCTCAAGACTGAAGAGGCATCTCTTTCGCGGGTTTTCGGTTATGAGAACCACCAGTTCGTCGAATATGCTCAGTGCCCTCTTTATTATGTCCACATGCCCCAGTGTTATGGGATCGAAGGAACCGGGATACACGGCTACCATCCTACCATCTCCTGCCTATGCATTCCACCTGAAAGAACGTTCTGTCCTCTACCCTGAAGGCTGTGAGTTTTCCTCCATAGACGCATCCTGTGTCTATACCTATTTTATCCGACGAAACGTAAGGCTTCTCAAGGGGAGTATGGCCGAACACCACCGTTTTCCCGGGGAGGGGGTTTTCGCTGTAGATGAACTCTTCCCTTATCCACACAAGATCGAAAGGATCCTGCTCCTCAAGAGGAATTCCCGGCTTCACACCACCGTGGACGAATACGAAATTTCCCTTTTCGTAATAGTAAACGGTGCTTTCGAAAAAATCCAGGTACTTTCTGATCTCATCAATGCCTCCAAAACTTTCCACCGTGCTTCTTGCTCCGTTGAAATACCATAGATCGCATCCGGAGTGATTTTTCACACAGTTCAGGAGCATCTCCTCATGATTTCCCCTCAAAAAGATACATCTGTGGTGTTTGGAAAGTTCCATCAAGAATTCCACCACTTCTTTCGAGTTCGGTCCTCTGTCCACGTAGTCTCCGAGGAAAACGAGTTCGTCTTCCTTTCCCAGTGGGAGTTTTTCAAGGAGAGCCTTTAAAGCGAAGAAGCAACCATGTATGTCGCCCACAGCGTACGTCATCAGATGATCCTCCCGTACATCATCCAGTTCCAGATGAAAGACACGGCCACACCAAGAGCAGGACTCAACCACCACCTCACGTCGGGTTTTCTGAATTTCCAGAGTCTATAGAGAAAACCGAGGGCAAGAGAAAGAAAAGCGAAAACCTCCTTTCCAGCAAGGAGAAAAACGAAGAAAGCAAGTCTTTCAGAGATTCCCTCTATATCGGAGATCTTTGGATCACCGGGCACGAAGTTGCGGAAAAGATACGTTATAGCCACAGAAACAGCGTTCATCCCGAGAAGATAGAAAACGAACTCCGACGTGAGATAGGAGTTTGCGAAGAGATCCTTGATGTAAAGATTCAGGATCAGAAACACGGCAAGAAGAGAAATCTCCAGCAGATCTATCGCCCGTTTCTTTCCTCTTCTGTGCAGATACACCCTGAGGACATCCCCCATCAGATGAACCGCCACTGCCACAAAGAAGACAACCGTACCGCTCACTGACTCGAACACAACGTCGAAGGTGAAAGCCAGAATCGCAAAGACAGACCAGATCATATGACCTATCAATTTCCAACCAGTGTACTCTCTTATCTTCGCGTTGTTCGTGAAACCATGATCTGCCACGACGTGACCGAGAAAAAGATGAAACGGAAACAACCAGATCACCTCCAGATCCTCTCTTCCAGTTTGGAGAAGAAGTTTTTCAACTTCTCGAACTTCACAAATTCCTTTATCATAAGGGAGGCGTTGATCTCAAGAGGTCCCTCTTCTATCGCCTCCATGTATATCTCCTCCAGTTTTCCTACAAAGCGCTCCACAGACCATTCTCTTTTCACGAACTCTCTTCCTTTTCTGGAAAGTTCGTTTTTGAGGCGGGTGTTCGTGAGGATCTCTCTCAGGGTTTTAGCAAAGACTTCTTCATTCTCTTCGTCCAGAAGTATCGCTCCCTCGCAACCCTTGAGGACATCTTTCACACCCTTCCACTTCAAGGCCACAACCGGAAGGCCGGAAGCCAGGGCCTCCAGAAGCACCAGCCCCTGTGTTTCCGTCTTCGAAGCGAACACAAAGACATCTCCCAGTTTGTAATACTCTGGTATTTCCTCGTGGTCAACGTATCCGGTCACGATGAGGTTCAGTTTTTTTTCTTTTGCGATCTCTTCGACCTCTTTTCTCTCGGGACCATCCCCCACCATCACGAAAAACAGATCCGGGGAGTTCAATTTCTCGAAGATTCTCAGAAGGAAATCCACGTTCTTTTCCTTCGCTATCCTTCCGACGTACAGCAGCACCTTTTTTCCTTCCAGTCCCAGTTTTTTCCTGAGATCTCCAGCCTCAGCCGATTCGAACCTTTCGACCTCTATCCCCGTTGGAAGGACCCTGATGGGCCTCTTCACCCCGTAACTTTCCAGTTCTGCCTTTATGTCCTCTGTCGGTGCAATCACCACGTTCACCAGATTGCAGAACCACGCACTGAAGTGTTCAACCATCCTTTTCGAGGGTGTGAAAGGCTTGGGGATGTAGTGCCTGTACTCAGGAAGAAGCGTGTGGTACGTGTGAACATGTGGAAGTTTCAGTTCCTCCTGAACCTTGAGCGCTTTGAATCCCATGAAAAAAGGTGAATGACTGTGCACCACCTGAATTTCTTCTTTTCTCACAAAATCCAGAATCTTTCTGGTTGAGGCAATGGAGATTCTGTGCTGTCTTTCTGAGGGAAAGGGGATGCTTTTCACTACAAGGACATCTTTTTCATTTTCCGGTGCAGAGGGTGCAACCACAAACACCCTGTGTCCCCGCTCTGTGAGCTTTTTCTTGTAAAGTCTTATGGACGTTGCCACTCCGTTCACCTGAGGTGCGTAGGTATCGCTGAACATCCCGATGTTCATACTCCATTCACCTCATCCACGAAGAAATCTTCCATATGAAGAAGAAAAGAGCAGAAACCCTGATCAGAACGACGAAGATCGTTTTTTTATCCATTCTATGAAAGAAAAAAACAGAGACAAGAAACAGTATCAAAACGGCCTTTCTTGGGTCAAAAAACACAGAAAGAAGGGGCAAGAATATGTAGGGGGAAAACGAAACCATCATCTCATCCGGAGATCTGCCGGTCGTCATTTTGTAGACACCAGACACAACCAGAGAGTAGATCATGAAACAGAGAAAAAGCTCTGCCACCTTTAACGGAACTCTCAAAGAGTTGTACACCACCACTATTTCGTTCCAGAAACCAAGAACGTTCACAAAGAACACCGTGATCGGTACCACAAAGGAGAACTTCTTCATGGACTCATCCAGCTTCACAGACATCATTTCACCTTCAGAATGAAGTACATACCCTCTTCGGAGAAGTACTCAACGTTCTCTTCCGTCTTTTCAACGGATACGCTCCTTCCTGTTTCTCTCTTCACCACCTTCATTGCTTTCTCAAAACTTTCTCGATCTTTGAAGACGAACGACTTCCATTCCGGGTAATAATCGACATCCGTCACTTCCTTTAGGATTTCGTTCACCAGAATAGATCCATTGAGTTCATTTTTGATACGCTCAACAGTGGTTTTCCAGGGGGTGTGCACGCTAACACCAAAGGAAGGAAGCCGTGTGAACTCCCTCCTCTCTGATTTGAAGGACAGATCTGTCAGAAACAAGAAAAGCGCCACCACCAGAAGGATCAGAAGAAAGCCGTTTCTCGTCATTTTATCTTCTCGAGCAGAACTTCCAGACCTTTCTTTATGAACGGATCCTTTTCCGGGTCTATCTCTATCTGTTCTCTTGTCTCTGCGTGTAGTTCTTCTTCCACCTCTTCTTCAACCACAACGTCTGGTTCTATGCCTATTCTGTGTATGTCCTTTCCTGAAGGTGTGAGATAGTGTGCCGTGGTCAAAAAGAGTACTCCGCCGTTGCTCAGAGGAAATCCTGTCTGGACAGAACCTTTGCCGAAGGTTTTTCTGCCGACCACGGTGGCGATGCCGAGGTCTTTCAAAGCACCCGTTAGGATCTCGGATGCAGAGGCCGAGCCTTCGTTCGCCAGAACGACTATCGGAACGTTTGGATAGTTGTTTCCGTAAGACTCGTAAACGTCCTCTTCTCCAAAGCCGTTTCTCACCTTCAGGATCACGCCCTTGTCGACGAACATACTGACGATCTTCAGCGCAACATCGAGGTATCCTCCGGGGTTGTCCCTCACGTCGATGATCAATCCCTTGACACCCTTTTCGAAGATCTTGTCCAGCGCGTTCTTCATATCCGAGTCGGCCTTCTCACCGAATCGGGTTATTCTCACGTATCCGATTCTTCCCTTCTCCGTCTCTATGAACGAGTAGAGTACCATCTTTATCTCTATCTTTTCTCTGACGATGGTGAAAGTGAGTTTTTCTCCATCTCTCAAAACCTCTATCGTCACAGACGTTCCCGGCTCACCTCTCAGATTGTTCACCGCCTCCATGTACGTCATCTTGGAGACCGGTGTTCCGTCTATTGTTATGATGAGATCTCCCGCCTTCAATCCAGCTCGCCATGCCGGTGTTCCATACATGGGTGCTACCACCTTTATGGCACTGTGTTCTGTATCGTAAGTCACTTCTATTCCAAGACCGCCGTACTCTCCCTTCATTTCTATCTGGTTTTCACGGTAGGTTTCTGGATCCTGATAGTAGGAAAAGTCATCCCCTGTTCCCTTCACAAGTCCATCTATGGCATGATCTATGAGCTTGTTGATGTCCAGTTTGTCTGCCTCGTAGTAGTAATTCAGTATGTAAGAGAGAGAATCGAAGAACGGCTCCAGCGCCTTGTTCACTTCTTCTATGGTGAGGTCTGTCCTTGATGAACCACCGAGGATGAGAGTTAAAACCAGCACCAGAACGCTGATGATGACAAACCTGGAGAGTTGATTGAGTTTCATCATATTTCCTCCTTTCTACAGACTTTTGTGGCGAATATCATGTAAGTTGTGTGAGCAACCATTCTATCCACCGGTCTCAGTCTCTCTGGAACGGGCTTGTAAGGTCTGAAGAGACTTTCCCATACCTCCACCTTCACGAAGGGAAGTTCGTATAATCTCTTCAGTGTCTCTTGAACTTGATTCGTAGTTGGACAGACGGTTGCGAACCTTCCACCACCTTTCAGGGCTTCCCAGCATCGATCCAGGTAGTTCCAGGGATCGGGCACGTCCAGAAACAGCGCATCCACATCTTTCTCGTCGAACCCTTCGGATATATCCCTCACCTTTATTGTAACTCTTTCAACCAGTCCCCACTTCGTCAGGTTGCTCTGTGCAAGTTTTGCGAACTCTTCTCTTCTTTCGTAGGCGAAGACCTTTCCAGAGCTTCCAGCGGCCCGTGCGAGAACCGCACACATTGCCCCACTTCCCACACCCGTATCGATGACCCTGTCACCTTCCTTCACATCGAGCATCATAACGATGAAGGAAGAATCCTTTGGATAGACGATCTGAGTTCTTCGTTTCATGTTCATGATTTCATCGATCAGCCGGGGTTTCAGGATGTAGCCCTTTTTTCCAGATGACGTTCTTATGATGTCCCCAGTTTCTTTTTCAAGGACCTCGTTGAGATCGATCACACCAAGGTGTGTATGCAGTTTTTTGTCTTTTTCCAGATCGATCAGAAATTCACTCCCGTCCTCGAACGAAAGAAGTACTCTGTCTCCTGGTTTCAGTGTATCGGCCACTTCTCCCACACCTCTCTTGGAAAACTGAATCTGATGTCCACGTGCTTGACGAGCACGTTTCGCCTTTTTCCATCCACAAGAATGTACACGTTGTTCACGCCCTTCACGTTCAAAAAGACCGTGTAGAGCATCTGGTGTAGAAAGTATCTTTCCGCTTCAAAGTCCATTCCCTTCAGCCTTTCACTGTAGAGGTCAAGAATCAAATAGTCTCCAACGAAAAAATATGCTCTGAGCACATCCTGAGGCACAAAACTCTTCAACCCCGAAGGAGGGGATGAGAGTGCCTCGAAGATCTCAAGGACAGGATTTTCCTTTGCCTCTATCACCTTGACAACGGGCAAAAGGTCTTCGCTCAGATAGCATATCTTCAACTCCGTTGAAAAGACAGCAACTGTCACCAGAAGGATTATAAAAGAAGCGTATCTTTTCATTCCTTCATCAACCTCTCAATGACATCCAGAAGTTCTGGCATATCTTCCTCTTCTCTCAGAAGAACCACAACCCCCGTGACCCCAACGGGAATATCGTATATGGGACATATCTCGATTCTGTAGTTCATCTCATCTGCAATCTTTTTTGCGATCTTCAAAGAATTCGAGTAAGCGGGAAGATCGAGCCCGTTCAGGTCCTTGGAGAAACTCCTCACGATCACCCTTCCGTCACCGTATCCCACCAGGAAAACCGCATCTTTTTCGAAGGGATCGATCCGCTCTCCCAGTGGTTTCACGATGTAACCAGCCGATTCTTTGAGTTTCAGCAAGACTCTGAACTGACCATCGCTCTCTGCAGTTTTTTCTACCACAACTTCTCTTTTTTCAAAGAGCACATCTCCGGGTGCGGCCGGTTTTCCCCTGAAGACGAGCCAGTCTTTTGCGACAATCTTCATAGAGTCTTCCGCCTGTTCGATATCGAAGTTTCTCTCACCTTCGTAGTTTACAACGATTGTTCTTCCGATCTCCTCTATGGAGTTCACTCTGCATGTGATTATCTTGATGTTTCCATCTGCCTGAACATAATCCACACCGAACAGTTTCAGGGTCTCCACTGGAACGCCTGGATTTGGCAACTTGTTGTTGTCGAGGATGTAGAGGTCTTCCACATTGGCAAGAACGTGGCCGTTGTACTCCAGGTACTTGAGACTTCCCACCGTTCCCGTGGACGGTGGTGTGATTTCGAAGATCTTTGAGTGTTCCAGAAGGATCTGCAGAGTCTCATCAAAGTTCAGCAGGGTTGCATCCAGCGTTAAAGTATCCGCCAGAGAAACGGTGACAAAAAGGATTGATATCAACCAGAGCACCCTCATCATCAGTATTTGAAGATACTCCTTCCTATGAACTCTCTCAAGATCGATTTGTCAGGAATATCCTCTATGTTCGTGATCGGCAAGAAGAAGTCCAGAAGTTTCAAAAGTCTCAGTGCCTCCGAGTACTCTGGGGTGTCCTCCGGAACCTGAACGAGAAGGGGTTCGGCGAAAATCCTGAGCACTGGTATTTCGTAAACCAGGGCCGAGTTGAACATCACATCAGCCTCTTCCTGGAACGGGAAGATGTTTCTTTCTTCACCCTTTCTGACGTTTGGCCACATCTTCAATGTATCGTACGCGGTGTGTCCCCGGAACTTGTAGTCCCTCACGATTCTTCTGATGAGCCGCGTGTCCGTTGTTGTGACTCTGTTGTGATCGTCTATGTTCAGCTGAGTCAATGCACTCACGTATATCTTGAACTTTTGCTCTTTCGGTATTGAGGCCGTCAGGCGTTCGTTCAGACCGTGTATTCCTTCGACGATGATGATGTTGTCCTTCTCCAATTTGAGGGTGGGACCTCTCATCCTCTTTCCGGTCTTGAAGTTGAACTTCGGCAGGACCACCTCTTTTCCAGCCAAAAGATCCTGAAGGTTCCTGTTGAAGAGTTCTATGTCGAGGGCCTCTATCGAGTCGAAATCGTAGTTTCCGTTTTCGTCACGCGGTGTTTTTTCTCTGTCCACAAAGTAGTCGTCGAGGGAAATAGCAACTGGTTTTAGACCGTTCACTCTGAGCTGGAGTGAGAGTCTCTTGGCGAAGGTGGTCTTTCCCGAAGAGGAAGGACCCGCAATCAGAATGAGCCGTTTTCTTTTGTCTTTTGCGATTTCATCCGCTATGTCTGAGATCTTCTTTTCATGAAGTGCTTCAGAAAGAAGCATAAGGTCAGCCACGTGCCTTTCCCCACGGGCTATGATATCGTTGAGATCGGATACGTACTCGAGTTCCAGAACGTTCAGCCATCGGGCGTATTCGAGAAACACCTGGGAGAGTTTGGGCATGTGGATGACGGGAAGCTCTCCTGTTTTTGGATCCGGATGGACAAGAACGAGCCCCTGATTGTAAGCTTGAACATCGAAAACGTCAATCCTGCCGGTGCTCGGTGGAAGATATCCGTAGAAGTACGCCCAGAAACCATCGCAGTGGTAAAGCTTCACGGTTCTCTTTTTTCTGTACTTGAAGAGATTGACCGTTTTCACAAGCCCTTCCTTCATTAATATCTCCCTTGCTTCGTCTTTGTAGAACGTTCTCTTCTCAATAGGTAGATCTTTCTCGACGAGTTCTCTCATCTTATCTTTTATGGCGAACACCTGATTCTGGTCGGGAACGATTAATTCATTTCCCTTATAGATTTCGCAGTATATCCCCTTCCCGAGTGAGTGAAGGACTTTCAATCGCCATTCCGGATTCAGTTTTCTAACGGCAAGACTTGCGAGGAAGACGAGTCCTCTCTGGTATATTCTGAGTCCGTCGGGATCTGTGAGGTCTAAAAATTCGAGTTCTCCGCTTCTATCGGGTGTTCTGAAGAGTTCTATTATCCTGTTGTTCACCCTCGCAGCCAGTATTTTGTACCTGTAGTACTTCTGGTACTCTCTGGCTATATCGAAGAGATTCTGATTTTCCTCGAGAACGATCTCTCTCCCGTCCAGTTTTGAACGAAGTGTGATCTTTCGCATGCTGTTTTCCTCCCTTGAAGGAGCTTTCCTACAGTGGTAAAATTATAGCATGGAAAAGGTTGGGGCGTGGCCAAGCGGTAAGGCGGCGGACTTTGGATCCGCGATCGGTGGTTCGAATCCACCCGCCCCAGCCAGAGAAAAAGCCCCCGAAGAGGGGGCTTGTTTTGAATCATCAATTTTCATAGTATCTTCTTATCTCTTCGTTGAAAGGAAGGCTGAGTATCTCGTCCAGCACCTTCACAACCTGTTCGTAAGATTTCGTCCTCGGATCTCTGATGAGGATCTCCTCCAGTACCTTTCTGTCTCTTGAGATGAACGCCTCCAGATTCCATTCCATCCTCAAGATCCTTGGCCAGAGATAGAAGATCTTGATTCGGTGTGTGAGATCGGGTTCTACCTTCTCTCTGTGTATCCCACTGCTGTCCACCCAGACGGGAAGTTCCATCACAAGATCATCGGGAAAGTCTTTGAGTGTTCCCTGGTTCTCCACGTTCAGAAAGAGCCTCACACGTTTGTTGTTCGCTATCGCGTTGATGAAAGGGATGTGCTGTTCTCCGCTGAGTCTTCCCTTTGGAAAGATCTCGGGGTGTTTCTCTGTGATCTTCAGGTGTGGATTTTCCTGGACTTCCTCTGCGAGTTTTATGAGGCGCTCTCTTGCCCTTCTGAGGTGTTCATGGAACTTCGGTCTTTCCACCTCGTTGTCTATTCCGCCGAACTTTCCAAACCACTTCTTCTTCGTCTCCAGGTTGTAGTGGTACTTCCAGGTGCCGTTCCTCACCGTGTCCCCTATCGGGAGCATACCGTAGAATCTGTACATATCCATCGCAGCGGGTGACATCTGTGTGTCCCACGGATTCTTCGGCTCCCACTCTGGTAGCTTCTTCTCTATCCACTCGTCGAGAAGCGGGTATGCATCTTCTCCTCTGTATCTGAACCTGTTCAGCCAGATCCCGTGGTTCACCCCGGCGACCTGCCAGTCCACTTCTTTCGGATCGAGGCCGAGTCTTTCGAAGACTTCATAAACTCCGGCAACACCGTGGCAGAACCCCACTATGTTCGCACCGGTCCACCTTCTCACCGCCTGCGTGATTTCGAAGACGGGATTTGCCGTCTGCATCAAGTACGCTTTGGGTGCCATCTTCTTCATCTTCTCCGCTATCTCGAGGGCGAGCTTCATGTCGGGATAAGAAGAAAGAACGTAGGTGTAGGTGGAAACCATGTTCAATTCTTGACTGTCTATTCCTCTGTAGTAGCCGTGTTTTTCTCCTACCTTTGTGACCTCGTCCCACCTTTGAGATCCGCTGTCGTGATACCTCGGATCATAAGGGTAGGCGGTGTTTATGATGAAGTCCGCACCCTCTATCGCTTCATCGAGACTTTCCGTTTTCACCACTTTCACGGGTGAGTTCAGTTCTTCCACGTACTTTCTTGCCAGGATGTAGGAAGCGTTGAGTCTTCTTTCGTGAACGTCCATCAGGTAGATGTGTGTGTCTTCTCTTGAGAGTTCATCTGTCTGGGCGATGTCTTCCACAAGCTGGAGGGCAAACCTCACACTGCCCGCTCCGACGATGGAGATCTTCATGTTTTTACCCCCTTCTTTTTAAATTCGTTTCTGAGACGAATTAATTACCTGAGGAAATTTTATCACCAGCGAAGATCCCCGCCACAGAAAAAAGAAGAGGCTTGAAACTCACCTCAAAGCCTTCTTCTTCCATCATCTTCACTATCCGATCAGGTGTCAGAAAGTTGAGAACGGATCTGGAGAGGTACCTGTAGGCACGAAAATCCCCACTGAAGACTCCTCCAAGGAGAGGAACAAAGAGTTTCAGGTAGAGAGAGTAGAGTTTCCCGGTGAACCTTCTGGTGTTTGGAGGAAGAAGTTCAAGAATCACAAGTCTTCCACCTTTTTTGAGCACCCTGCGGCATTCTTTCAGAACTCTTCTTCTGTCGGAGAAGTTCCTGAATCCAAACGCCACTGTGATGACATCGAACTCTTCATCTTCGAAAGGAAGATCGTGGGCGTCTCCTGTGATGAACTCTGCACCTTTCACTTTCTTTTTTGCTATCTCCATCATCTCCAGCGAAAGATCAAGCCCTGTAACTTCAAGATGTGATGCTTTTTTCTTCAAAAGTCTGATGATGTCTCCTGTTCCCGTGGCAAGGTCGAGGACCTTGTTCGGATGCTTTTCCAGGACAAGGGTCACCATCTGTTCTCTCCATTTCAGATCCATTCCAAAGGAGATGATCCTGTTTAGAAGGTCGTACCTTTCTGCTATTTCATCGAAGAGTCTCATCGAGAACTTCTGAGCCTTTCCTCCCAATCCCTTGCCTTTTTCATGTCTTCGAAGACCACAACTCCAACGATCTTCCCATCCCTGTAGAAGGCTTTGGTTTCACTGTCCAGCCAGTTTCCATCCTTCGTGAGGGTTCCCAGGACGGCGATGGGAAAGTCGCCGAACTTGAAGTAGGAAGACCTGAACTGGAAGTCGTACTCATCAGGGATGCCTCTCAGGTTGTTCGCCAGAACTTTCGCATGTGCCATGGCAGCCTTTGCCGTTCCACAGATGATACCGTTGTGCTCTGCGCAGTCCCCTATGGCGTAGACGTTCGGCTCTGATGTTTTGAATGTCTTATCCACCAGGACACCCCTGTTCACTGCAAGACCGCTCTCTTCTGCAAGAGTTGTCTCCGGTACTATCCCTATGGAGCATAGAATAACCTTTGAAGGGATCTCCTCTTTGTCTGTAACGAGAACGTCGTTTTCTATCCTCTCCACGTCCCTGCCAAGGTAAAACTCCACTTTGTGTTTTTCGAGCTCTTTTTTTATTCTCTCTGTCAGTTCTTCGTCCAGTCCCATGAGACGGGTCATCTTCTCAACCACTTTCACCTTGATTCCCTGTTTCGACAGATTCCCTGCGATTTCAAGGCCGATGAACCCTCCGCCGATGATGAGAAGATCCTTTTCTCTTTCCACCGCCTCTTTCAATCTCTTCGCATCCTCTATCGTCCTCAGAGTGTACATTCTCTCCCAGCCGGGTATTTTGAGTGTTCTCGGCTTTGCACCCGTTGCGAGAACGAGAACGTCGTATTCAAGGGTTCCTCTGTCTGTTTCGAGAATTTTCTTTTCCGAGTCTATCCTTTTTGCATTTGTACCAAGAAGGAGTCTTATACCCTTTTTTTCGTACCAGTCGATCGGATAGGGAAAGAGACTTTTTTCCTCCGCCAGTCCTGCAACATAATGGCTGAGCATGGGTTTTGTGTAATAGGGAACCGTTTCCTTTTCGACGATGGTGACTTCGTGATCTTCCGAGAGTTGTTTTGCCAGTTCCACCCCACCGGGACCATTTCCGACTATCAGCACCTTCACGTTCATCACTCCAGTTCTTTCATGAGAAGATCTATCGCCTCTTCGACCTTCTTCTCGTCCACGCCAGCACCCCTCACCTCTGTGAAAGAAAGCACTCTGTACTTCGACTCCTTCAGAAATTCTCCTGACTTTCTCTCGACAGACGGAGCCCAGCCGTGCACACCAAAGACAAGAACGGGTTTTTCATAATTTGCTTTGTCGGTGATCTCGTAGATGACATACCTCATGAGTGGATGAAGATCCGCCTCATAGGTGGAGATACCAAAGATCAGCGCCTCGCTGTCTGGAACGTCTTTCAGGATCTCGCTGATCGCGGGTCTTTCCTCGTCGGAGAATCTGTACACAACCGGTATGAATCCTTTCTCTTTGAGAGAATCGATCACCTTTTTCATCACGTTCTCGACGAAGCCGTACATGGAGTCGTAGATCACCGTGATTTTTCCTTTCTCTGGAACACCCTTCGCAACGTTCACGTAGTGCTCAAGAAGTTTTCCCGGATCCTTTTTCCATATCAGCCCGTGTCCCGGAAGTATCGCTTTTATGTCGAGTGCGGAGAGTTTCTCTGCTCCCTCCAGAATGTAGTTTTTGTAGTGTCCTATTACAGTGACGATGTATTTTGTGACGTAGGGAAGGTACTCTTCCACAACGCTCTCGTCTGAGTCGTCCAGAGTCTCTGGGAGTAGGTATCCGCCGCCCACATCACAGCCGAAGAGAACTCCGTCGAGATACGTCACCATTGTGTCTGGCCAGTGAAGCCAGGGAGTCATGACAAATTTGAACGTCTTTCCGCCTATTTCTCTTTCTTCGCCGTCCGATACCACCGTCACATCCTTTATCCCGTAGAAACCTTCAAGGAGTCTTTTTCCAAAGTTCGATGCGAGGATCTCCACATCGTGTCCAACAACTTTCAGTGTTTCGGGCAGTGTTCCGCTGTGATCTGGCTCGGTGTGGTTGACTACGATGTGGGTGATCTTTTTCGGATCGATGAGACTGGAGAGGGTCTCTATGAACTCCTTTGTGTAGTTTCTCTTCCAGCCGTCTATCAGAACGTTTGCACTGCCCAGTTTCACAAGGTACGCGTTGTAGCTGATGCCTTCAGTTATTTCCCAAACAGCCTCGAAGTACTTTATCTGATCGTCGTCTACTCTCAAAATGAAGATTTCCGGATCGTCGAAGATCTTTTCAGTCCAGATTTTGGACATGCAGGACACCTCCTAAGTAAATTTTCCAATGACAACTATGTTTTCTCTGAACAAAGGAGATTTTTGTTTTATTTCGTAATAGATTGGATTATAGTAACTATCAACCAAAAAGAAATTTTCAACACTTATACCAGCAACGGTTAGTACTTTAGAAATTGTGTAGACTGTGAACCAATATCTGTGATCACTATTGATAACTTCTTTGTCTTTCATGGCGCTGAGGAAATTCTCAAGTTTGAATGCATTTGGAACAGTAACTATGATTCTATCTGAAATGGAAGCAAATTTTGCTTTAATATTTTTTAAGAAATTAACAGGATTATCTACATGTTCAAGTACCTCCGGAATGAGAATATAATCCCATTTTTCTGCTTTTATCTCTGGTGGTAGTTCGTCCTTTTCCACATCTAAACAATACAAATTTTCTATAGAAAATTCTTTTCGAATAAACTCTACCATCTCTCTATCAATGTCGATACCTACGCACTTTTGGGCCTTCTTAAGAATTCTACCATGAAGCCAGATGTTGTTTTGTATTTTCTTAACAATTAAATCTTTATGATCAGCGAAACCAATATGGACAACCTTTTTTTCTTCACACAATTTCTCGATTAATTCTATTCTCAATATATAAGGCATTGATTGTACAGTTATCTCTAAGTTGTTTGAAAACAAATTACCTTTCAGAAAATCAACAAGAGAATTTTTTTTATTAGACATGGTTCATCCCCCTTTATTTTTCAGAAGTTGCGAGATATTGAGAATCTGTCGTTCCATGGCCCAAGAGTCTTCAATATACGTCCTGTAAGACAAGCTGTTGTATTCTTCTGAAAGCAAGTTTGGAATCTCAAAGATAAAGTTATAAACTAGTTTTTCAGGCCACTGCGTTTTTGCCCCAGCGTAGTTATGTATAATAGGTTTTATGCCCCTCGCCATGGCTTCTGCTATATTGTAAGGATGCCCCTCATGAATGCTGGTTGAAAGCAGATAATTTTTATCTTCAAGAAAAGCGTTCACGTCATCAACCCAGCCGTAGAGTTTTACGTTCTTTTCAAGGCCTGCGTTTTTGATAAAATAGTAGAAATAGTGTGCATATGTTGGATCTTGGAAATCTCCAGCTATGTGTAAAGTGTATTTTTCATCTACTTTTTTTAGCATACCTATAACCTGAAGCCACATAGCGGGTTCCTTGCGATGATTTATATGAGCAACAACAGCAATATTAAAACCGGGACGTCGTACTCTGAATTGAAACCTGTTAAGATCCAAACCGTTAGGAACAACTTCAATTCTATCTTCTATGAGTTTATAAATATTTGATTGGTATTTTTCGAGGACTTCTTTCATATGATCGGCTACAAGAATAAGCTTATCAATGTTATTCCAATTGATCTTCTGCACAAACGGAGTAAAGGCTTCATATCTGTGCAATCTACATATGATCTTTTTCTCATCCTTCGGCAGTTTATTCGTTATCTCCACTGCCATTTCGTTCGCCCATTCGAGCCAGACGATATCTGCCCAATCGTACGCTTCCTTAATCTGCCTGCCATCTGTTGTAACTACGAGTTTCACATCGTAGATGTTCGACAAAATCTGAGCTATGTCTTTTATGAAGTTGTCCAGACCAGGAAGGCAAAATATGGCAAGCTTTATGTCTTTTTTGAACTGGTCTCTCAATATCTGATATTTCTCTTTCATTTCCGGTATATTGGAAAGTTCCATTGCCTTCTTATAGTAATGAAGAGCCATCGCTGGATTGTTTTGCTTCAACTGTGTGTCTCCAAGCATGTCGTAGACTTCCCACGTTTTGCTGTTGATCCTTGTCAGATACCTCCAGGATTCGAAGTACTCTTCCTTTTCAAAGAGTACCTTTGAGTAGTTGAAAAGAACATCATCGTGAACTGGATTGGTGTCGAGGGCTTTCTTGAAGAACTCGAGTGCTTCGTTGATTTTGCCTTCGTAGTAGTGTATGATTCCGAGTGAGTTGTATCTTTCCACTTCATCTTCTATCTTTTCAATCAGTTCTTTTGCTTTCGAGAATTCTTTTTGTTCTATCCTTTTTCTTATCTCTTCAAAGATGTCCATAATCAGACCCTCCTGAAGGCTTCAATGAACCTGAGGTTTTTATCAACTGCTCTCACTTTAACAACGGAGAATCTCAGATTTTCCAGAGTTTTCCTCATTTGATGAGTGGTTCTCAATACTCTGAAGCCAGGATAATACCACACGGGGTTGTTTCTATCATTCATATCAGGCACAAAGAAGAAAAGAAGCACTCTTTCAGCATTTTCAACAAGTTTATTCAGGTCGAGTGTCTCTTCCACACCAGAAACAACAAGAAGGTTCTTCGAGTTTTCTTTCAACTCTATTTCCAGATCTTTCAGGACGAATTCAATCCCAGGAGCTTCTCCTTTGATTCTCAGGTCCCTTGTATCGCTCTCCAGAAGAACTTCTATTATGTGTTCTTCTTTCACTTTGAATGGAGGTTCTTTCATGATTTCCTTTTCTCTTTCTTTGTAAAGCTTCAAGGCTTCATCTGATGGATATGGAAGCGCGTAGTAGAAGTTTTCTTTTCTCTTCCACGCTCTGACAGGGTGAATCGCACCAAAACCAGAGAATCTCTCTGTTATGTTTCCCACCCAGATGATTTCATCCTCTTTTTTCATGAACGGAAATGTCTGATTCGGATAAAGCCCGTTGTATTTGTATCTTCCAAGTGCTATGTCTCCCAGATTTTCGTTTTCTTCCACTGCTTTTATGTTAAGTTCGAAGGCTTTCAATGGATTCTCTTCTTCCCAGGTTTTTGCGAGACGGTAATAGTAGAATGGAAGTTTTGAGATGTCTTTTATTCTTTCAAGAAGCGTTCTTGCTTTTTCTTTGCTTTTTTGGAACACAGCCACTGCTGAGGTGTAGATGGCGAGTGGGTGATCGGAGATGAGATACAGTTTTTCCGCGTCTTCTTTTGCGAATTCGAGGATGTTGAACGGAAACTCTCTGTAGCCGGAGAAGTATCTGTACAATTCCTCGTAGACTCCTTCTATATCCGGGTCGAGTCTTGTTTTCAGATCTTCTATCACAGGTTTTATGAAGCTTGCTATCTCCGGAGCCAGTTCCAGTGTTTTTCTGTACCTTGAGATGGCTTCCGAGAAATTCCCAAGTTTCAGATACAGATCGCCGATGAGAGCCTGGATAATGCCGTTAAGTTTTTCATCACCTTCGATCTTTGAGAGAACTCTGATGAGTCTTCCTTCTGTTTCTTTCTCTCTCAAAAGATCGAAGATGAAAAGAAGTCCGGGGATACCTGTTTTTCCCACGAAGGAGTTAATGTCACCGTCTGTCAGGTATTCGAACAGGAAATCCTTCTTTTCTACTAATCTCTTCAAAATGAATTTGGAGATTCTCCTTGAAACAGGGAGTTTGTTCAAAAGCTTTTCGGATGCTTCAATCTCGAATTCCACTATTTTCTCAACTATTTCATCGAAAAACAAGCTTTCAGAGTGTTCTGCTATTTTCTCAATTAACGTGAGTGCTTTCTGGAAATCTTCTCTGTTGTCTATTTCTGATATAATCCGAAGCGTGAGAGCAATTTTGGATTTATCTACGCCGTTTTCAATCGCTTTCAAAAGATTCGCGTAGGCTTCATCCCATTTTTTAAGTTTTATACAAGCATGACACATGAGAAGATGAGCCATTCCTGTTTCTTTGATAGTCATGATTGTAAAATCATATTTTTCTGCTTGAGATAGGGCCCTCTCTAAAACTTCGAAAAACTTTTTCCCCCACTGATAAAGATTCTCCCAGTCTTTTTTTCGTTCGTAAATTACAAGCTTTGCGAAATATGGATCTGGATTTTCTGGGAAAGCCTTAATAGCGGAGTCTATGAATTCTTCTCCTTTTTCAAGGAACCCGTTCAAAATCAGTTCCATTCCGAATATATAAAAAAACTCCAGACCTATTGGAGGTATTTTTCCAACCTTCATTATTTCCTGCAGAGTTTCCCAAGCGATTTTGTTCTCCTCGTGTTTCTGACCACCTATTTTCTCTGTTTTGTAAAGCTGGACGAGGTAGTATATTTTTTCTACAGGATCTTTCACGTTCTTTAGATGTTCTCTTATTAATGTCCCTGTTCGTTCATACTTTTTCTTTTTGAGCTTTCTTGTCCAAATGTAGCCGTAATGATAAATCTTGAACGGGGCGTGCACCACCTTCGGTTTATAAATCGCTTGATTGTGAACGATGTTCTTGTAATAAACAGTCCCGTTTCTGAAGATCCTCGGGGTTGATGCTATTTCAGTTTTTTTGAAGTCCCAATCCAGATAATTTATTGTGGGAAGATACACGGTGTTCACATCTTCCGATAGGCTTTCCAGAAAACTTCTGATGTTTTGTCTGAACTCTTCTGAAGCTTCTTCGTCAGCGTCCAGAATGAGAATCCACTCGCAGGTGGGAAATTTCAAAGAAAAGTTCCTCGCTTCAGAGAAATCGTTTTTCCATTCGTGGAAGTAAAGCTTGTCTGTGTATTCTCTCACGATCTCTGGTGTTCTGTCTGTGGATCCCGTGTCGACCACCACGATTTCATCTACGACGTCTTTTATGCTTTCAAGCGCTCTTCTTATGTTGTGTTCTTCGTCTTTCACTATCATGGCTACAGAAAGCAGACATTTTCTCATCTTCTCACCTCGGTTGTATATTTCTATGTCCTGCTCTTTCTTTCCTCATATATTTTTGCACAAAAACAAAGGGGGCTTGCGCCCCCGAATTGACGGTGTTTATTTTTATCTCATCAGCTGGAGGACGTTCTGTGGAAGTGTGTTGGACTGAGCGAGCATAGCCATACTGGACTGAAGCAGGATCTGTTGTTTGGTGAATTCCATCATCTCTTTTGCCATGTCTGCGTCTCTGATTCTGGATTCGGCCGCTGTGAGGTTTTCCGCTGCAACTCCGAGGTTGGAGATGGTGTGTTCGAGCCTGTTCTGGACGGCACCAAGCGCTGCTCTTGCCGTGCTCACCCTGTGAATCGCAGCGTCCACAACCATGATCGCTCTTTCTGCTGCGTCTTGAGTGGTTACGTCAAGAGAAACTGTTGTCAATCCGAGTGCTGCTGCGCTCATGTCGTCGATTCCTGCAACCATGTTGTGCCCTTCGTTTGCTCCGATCTGGAAAATGAGCTGTGAAGCAGCTGTGTAGATAGCTTCTACTCTGACAACTGCGCTGTCGACTACTTCGTTTTTCGGTAGGGCTCCACCAAAGTCGTTAATGCTGAGAACATTCGTATCCCATTTGAAGGTGATACCTCCAAGTGTTGCTGAACCCGCAGTTATGGTTACAACTGTGCTAGAATAACCACCAGCGGTGAACAGGGTTATCTTGACATCAAGTTGTGAAGTTTCAGTTCCACTAAACTGTCCTACTTCGATGACGTATGTTCCCTCAACCGCTGCACTTGAAACCGATCCAAGTTGGACATTGATATTTCCACCGGTAACAACTTTTGCATCAACCTGGCTTCTGAAGCTTTCAAGTTTTCCATCGAGAAGCTTTTTGGTGTTGAACTCTGTTGTTCTTGCAATTCTGTCGATTTCTTCTCTGAGCTGATCGATTTCCTTCTGAATCTGTTCTCTATCGACGTCTGTGTTTGTATCAGACGCTGCCTGAACTGCGAGTTCCCTCATTCTCTGAAGGATCGAGTGAACCTCAGTGAGAGCTCCTTCTGCTGTCTGGATCAGAGAGATGGCATCCTGAGCGTTCTTGATCGCCATGTTGAGACCTTTGATCTGGCCTCTCATCTTTTCGCTGATGGCAAGTCCCGCTGCGTCGTCTCCTGCCCTGTTGATCCTCAGACCAGAGGAGAGTCTCTCAAGCGTCTTACTCATGCTGTATTGAGTCTGGTCGATGTTTCTCCAAGCGTTCAACGCACTGATGTTGTGATTGATCCTCATAACCTACTCACCTCCGTGTGAGTATTCTTACTTCCCTGTCCCGGCGCCGGGCTTTCCATTATTTTTAATCGGAAGAGGCTTTAGGGATTTTAATGTTAAATTTTGGTAACATTTTATGCTTTAATGCGAAAGCACAAAAAATCATTTACAGAATCCACAATGGTGACTTTCTCCTTCAGTTCATTGTATTTTCTTATCAGCCTATCGGGATCTCGAAGACCTGTTTTCACGAGAAAAACATGTACGTTATCCAGATTTCCCACAAGAAGATCTGTTTCAGAGTCGCCAACCACGAAAACTTTTTCATCGGGAGGTATGTTGTTTTTCACCCAGTTGTACTTAACAAGCGGACTACCATCTGGTTGCAAAACCACAACGTTATCTAGCACATCTTTATTTCGCTTTTTGAGATCTTCAAAAAGTGTCTGTTGATTTCGTCTCAGGGTCAATATGATGTATCTTTCTTTCAATTGCTTTAGAAGACTCCAATCAACGATATCTTCGTCTAATTCCAAGATGTCTTGTTCTTCCAATTTCTTTTCTTTGTATTCTTTGTAGGCTGTGTATTCTTGCGTGGTGAAAGATCGAAAGAGGCTGACTATCAACGAGTCTTGTTCAAACTCTTTCTTTAGAGTCTTAAATTTTTCGAGGTTGAGATTTTCAATCTTCCACCACGAATTGAATACGAAAAAGTATCTTTTCCAAACGTCGATTAAAGTTCCATCAAGATCAAAGACTATCACTTTCGCTCACCTCGAATATTTCTTCAAAGTACCTGTACATGACCCTTTTCTTTCTATCGCTCTGAAATTCGGTTGGATCATAAGGTTTTTCCAAAAGCTCGAGTATCAACAATTTCACGATGTCAGCTCCCGAGACTACACTCAGAGGAAGACCTCCTGAAGCAAATCTCAGATTTATATCAGTAAACACTACATCGTTATTCGGTGTTAAAAAGAACTGGAAATTTGCGGGACCTATTATTTTGTATCTCGATGCGATTTTTTCAATTTGTTCACGTACATCCACTGAAAAGTCGTTTTCTGAGATGATAGCCGCACCTCCCAGTGTTTTAATTCTTGTTCTTTGATTGTAGGTGATCAACTTTCCTTCTCTGTTGAAAAAGGTATCGACAGTGTACTCTTTTCCTTCAAGATACTCCATTATAAGAACATCTTTATAGGCTTTGTTGACAAACTCCAGTTCTTCCTTGGTCTTACAGACAAAGAATTTCTTACTTCCGCTTCCCACAGCTGGTTTAACAGCTACAGGAAACTCGGTCACATCGCTGGGTGATTCATACACTTTTGGTGTTTTAAGCCCAATTTCTTTTAAAGCCCTGTAGGCATTCGCTTTGTTGTCAAGTTCTTTGAAAGTTTCATAAGGTGATATCATGAACTTTGCATGACTCCTCTTTGAAATTTCCCCCTGGTGCTTGGAAACGATTCTACACTCATCAGAGTGGACGGGAATGTAAATGTCTATTTTTTCTCTGTTCAAAATTTTAATGAGCTGATCTATAAAATTCTCTTCTTCTGTTGCCCTACTTAACACGAAGAGTTTATCCAGGAAAAATTTGGTAGGAATCTTCGTTGTTACATCGAAACCGTATATTTCGATTTTTTCTTCAATGGCCATTTTCCGAAGAGTTTTGGCTAAATAAAGCCCCGTAAGCCCTCCACACGAACCTATTAAAATTTTCACCATCGATCCTCCTCTCAACGTAATGCCCATCTCCAGGAGAATATTTAATCACAAAAGTTATAATGTAATTGAGAAAAAACAAAAGGAGGAATCCTCTTGAACATAGCCGTACTCAATCACTACGCGAGCACACCAGAGATGGGAAGCGCTGAAACGAGACATTTCGAACTCGCGAAAAGATTCGTAAAGGAAGGTCACAAGGTGGATATCTACATCGGTGATTTTTCGCACCTCACTGGCAAAAGATGGAGCGAAACGTTTGGATGGAGCTTTTCTAAAGACGGTGCGGACTTCATCGTCGTTGAAACAAGAGAGTACATCGGAAATTCTCTCTCAAGGCTTCTCTCCTCGATAGATTATTACAGAAACGGAAGGAAGAAGATCATTCAGAAGAGATACGACGTCATCATCGCGTCTTCTCCGCACCCGTTTTCCTGGAGCCTTGGTTGGTATTACGTGAAGAAAAAAGGTGGAAGGTTCTTCATCGAGATCAGAGACGTCTGGCCGGACGATCTTGTAGAACTTGGTTCTCTGAGCTACCGTCATCCAGTTTCAAAGCTCTTCGACCACATGTGCAAAAAGTATTATCCGAAAGCAGATGGAATCATTTCCCTTGTTCCAGATCTTTCCAAGCACTTCAACAGACTGAAGGTTCGACCAAAAAATTTCATCTACATTCCCAACGGTGTTGATCTGAAGATTTTCGAAGATCCAGAACCGTGCCCGGTGGTGGATGAAGTCTTCTCAAAGGTGCCTGATGGCAAGATAAAGGTTGTCTACGCAGGATCCATCGTCGAACATAAGGGAATAAAAGAGTTCATAGAAACACTCTCAAAAGTGAACAAAAACCTGAGAGATCGTTTTGTGTTCCTCTTTGTCGGACCGTCTCATGCGGATTATCTTGTTTCTGTGAAAGAAACGGCGAAAGATCTGCAGAACGTGTTCTTTTTTGATCCTGTTCCAAAAAGGTGTGTTTCCTACCTTCTTCAAAGAGCAGATGTCCTCCTCTTCACTCTCTCTCAAACCGTGATGGATCACCCCGCCGTGAGTTCCTACAAAGTGGTAGACTACATGGCCTCTGGAAAACCAGTTCTCTGTGTCGATATCGAAAATCTCCCTTTCAAGAAAACAAAGGGTGCTGTCTTTTTCAGGGAGGATAATCTCGAAGAGGCGCTGAGGAAGATCCTCGAGGAGGATCTTTCAGAACTCGGCAGAAGAAACAGAGAGTATGTGGAGAGAGAAAGAGACTGGGATCGACTTTACGAAAAGTTAAGGAGTTTCGTATTCTCCCGAAACGAAAAATTAGGATAGAATATCTTATGCTGCATACTTCAGAGCCGGGAGAGAAGAAGATGGAACGTTTGACGGAGAAGGACTATCGGTGGAATTTCATCGTGAATTCACTGGATTACGCGTTCTTCAGTCTTGGAATGACCCTTGGATCCATTTTTACGCTCTTTCCTGTTTTTGCCAGAAATCTTGGTGCTTCCAATCTGGAGCTGGGTCTCATCCCGGCCATTGCGAACCTGGGCTGGGGTATTCCAGCCATATGGGGCGCAAAGCACGCGGAGAGATCGCCAAAGAAATTGAATCTCGTCCTCAAGGTAACTCTGGGAGAGAGACTCCCTTACCTGTTCATGGCTCTGATCAGTTTCTACCTCGCTGTTCCTTCTCCGAGGCTGGCTCTTTACCTTTCCATTCTGATGGTTGGGATCGCTACATTCTCAATGGGCTTTCTGGGTCCTCCGTGGATGAGTATGATAGAGAAGGTGATCGATCCACGAAGAAGAGGCACCTTTTTTGCCATGGGAAACGGTCTTGGAGCGATACTGGGAGTTGGTGGTTCTGTCATCGCCAGAGAGCTTCTCTCGAGCTACCCGTTTCCTGTGAACTTCGGTTACGTCTTTCTCACAGCGTTTGTCTTCTTCATGGTGTCCTTCGTGTTTTTGGCTCTCACAAGGGAAGTGCCGGATCACACACTACCAGACGATGAACCTATATGGAACTACATAAAAAACATGAAGAATGTCTTTCTGGACAGACATTTCCGGAACTTTTTGATAGAGAGGATCATCACGAGTTTCATGTTTGCGTCCAGCGGTTTCATCACGGTGTATTTGCTGGAGAAGTTCTCACTTCCAGATGAGACAGCGGCGGTTTTCACGGCGATCGTTCTCGTTTCCCAAGGACTGTCTTCTTTCCTGTTCGGTCCCCTCGGTGACAGAAAGGGACACAAACTGAATCTCCTTCTCAGCAAGATCTTTTATTCTGGGGCTGTCATGCTGGCGTTTCTTTCCACATCACCGGTGCACGCCTATCCCGTCTTTGCTCTGATGGGCCTTGTGAACACCACGAACAACGTTGGAAACATGGCGATCACACTGGATTTCGTGTCTGGGAAGAGAAAAGAACTCTACATGGGGTCTCTGTACTTTTCAATCGCTCCTTTTTCCTTCGTTGCTCCCCTCATCGGAGGTAAAATAGCAGATCTTTCTGGATACGGTGTTCTCATGGTTCTCACGGGGTTGATCGGTGTATTCGGGATTTTCTACGTTGTGAAGTTTATCGTGGACCCGAGGGTTTCAAACAAGAACAATTGAAATTTCCTCTCTTCAATGGTAGAATTCTCAAGGTGTATATCACGCACGCTCCTGGATCCCACCCTCGGTGCCTGTGAAAAGGCCGGCGTGGGTGTGAAGGGAGCGGAGGTTTAAAACCAAAAGGATGGAGGTGTTGTCTGTGGCGGTTGTCACCATGAAACAGCTTCTGGAAGCGGGAGTGCACTTTGGACACAGAACGAGAAGATGGAACCCGAAGATGGCCCCCTACATCTACACGGAAAGAAAGGGCATCTACATCATCGACCTTCAAAAGACCCAGCAACTTCTAGAAGAAGCCTACTATTTTGTGAGGGAAAAGGCCAGTGAAGGTGCGACGATCCTCTTTGTAGGAACGAAGAAACAGGCCCAGGGTGTTATAAAGGCTGAAGCGGAAAGATGTGGTGCTTTCTACGTGAACAACAGATGGCTCGGTGGACTCCTCACGAATTTCAAGACGATCAGATCAAGAATAGACAAACTCATCGAACTCGAGGAAATGGAACAGAGCGGAAAACTCGATGAACTACCAAAGAAAGAGCAGAGCAGAATAAGAAGAGTGCTGGAAAAACTCAGAAAGAACCTTGGTGGGCTCAAGGAGATGAGGAAACTCCCTGACATCGTCTACATAGTGGATCCGAGAAAAGAAAAGATAGCCGTTGCCGAGGCGAACAAACTGGGTATTCCCATCGTGGCCATAGTTGATACGAACTGCGATCCTGATCCGATCGATTACGTGATACCCGGAAACGACGATGCGATCAGATCTATAAAACTCATCACTTCCGTTATAGCGGATGCGTACCTTGAAGGAAGAGAGGGAGCTCCTCTTACGACGGAGGAAGAATCGAAGGTAGAAGAAACCGTTGAGGGGACGATTGAAGAGGTCGACCTGGAAGAACTTGAAGAAGAGGAAGAGGTGTGAAAGGGGCGATCTCGCCCCTTCAAATTTTTTCCAGTTTCACCGCTGTTCCGTACGCGAGGATCTCTGCCGCACCGCTCATGATCATGGAAGAAGAGTACCTGAATCCTATCACTGCGTCTGCACCGAGTTTTTCTGCCTCTTTCACCATCCTTTCGAAAGCGATGTTTCTTGCCTCCGTAAGCATCTCCGTATAGCCTTTGATTTCCCCTCCAGCAAGGGTTTTCAATGCGGCGGCTATGTCCCTTCCCAGATGTTTCGACATCACCACATTTCCTGAAACCACCCCAAGGATCTCTTTCACCCTGTATCCCGGTATCTGCTCAACGGTGGTGACGATCACACTCCACACCTCCTCAGAAGTCTTTTGTTTCAAGAACTTTATAGGAAAGATAAGTAAACACCACACCAGCCAGGGTGTAAGCCAGAGACGGCCACAAGACAAGATCTCCCTTCAGTATGTAAAGGTAGGTGTTCAAAATGGAAAGGAGTTTGATAAAACTTCCAAGTGCCGTTGTTCCTGCAAGAAGAGCGATCGAAACGATGAGGGGCTTGACCTGATCGGAAAACAGCAAGGAAAAGAAGATGGTGATGGAAAACCACAGAAAGATCCCTATCGTTTCCACCAGAAGATAGCGAAACACAGAACTCGCATCCAGTGACTCACCGATGATCCAGCTGACGGGCAGTGGAAGAACGGCGAGCACCACAAGGGCCAGAAGGGTGAAAACAAGGGGAATGAAAAACTTCACCATGAAGAGCCTTCTTCTTTTGACTCTCACAAGTAAAAGTTCCATCGTTTCGTCTTCTATCTCTCTTGCAAAAACTGGAAAAGCCATTATAATCGCGAGTATTGGAACGAACTGACCAAGATTTTTTCCGTACCACTGTGTGATGATGTAAAAGTCCCATCTGGAGAGTTTCTTCATGAACTCATCTGTGACACCGAACTTTTCCAGAATGTTCTTCGGTGCACTTCTGATGATCTCAGAGAGATTTTGCGTGTAGTCCTTCACCACCACAAGTAGAACGAACGTTCCAAGAAGGATGAAGAACATCACAAGAAAGCGCACCCTCATATCCCTGAACTCTTTATTGAACATCTCTCTCACCCCTGACGATCGCCTCAAAGATGTCCTCGAACGAAGCATCTTCCACCTGAACGTTCTCTGGTATCTCTTCTTTTTTCATCAGATAGATCCTTTCTCCACTTCTGAGTGTTTTCAGAAGATAGCCACGCAGTTCATCCTTTGAAACGACGAGTTTATAGGAAGACTTTATATCGTCCAGATTCCCTGAAAGAACCACCTTTCCTTCTTTCATGATGACGACCCTGTCTGCTATCTTTTCCACCTCCGCGAGCACATGGCTGGTGTAAAGTACGGATTTTCCGTCGTAAGTGAGGGATCTTATGTGCTCGAGGATCTCACTTCTCACGATGGGATCGAGTCCCCATGTAGGTTCATCGAGTATGTAGAGGTCCACGTCCTCTGCAAGGACAAGCGAAAGGTAAAGGATCGTTCTCATACCGTGTGAAAGGTTTACGATCTTTTCGTTGGGGTCTATACCGTATCTTTCGAGCATCTTGAGGGATCTTTCCTCATGGAAGTTCTTTCCGATTCTTTTGAAGAGAGATACGATCTCTCTAACTTTAAGATAAGGGTAGAGTTTCTTTTCTTCTGGAAGATATGTGAACGTACCTTCCAGTTCGATCTTTCCAGAGGATATCTTCCTGAGGCCGACTATGCATTTCAAAGTGGTGGTCTTTCCTGCACCGTTGGGACCAAGAATGGCGAAAACTTCTCCTTTTTCTACCTCGAAACTGATACCGTCCACCGCCGGTTTTTCTCCATAGAACTTTTTCAGGTTCTCCACCTTCAACATCACTCATCACCCCTGTAAACCTCTTCTGCCAGTTTCAACACCCTCTCTAAAGGAATTTTCGCTTTTTTGCAGTCTTCCAGCATCTTTTTGAGTTTCTCCTCAAGTTGCGCTTGGAACTTTCCTCTGTTCACCCTCGATACGATGTAGCCTTCTCCTCTTTTCACCTCCAGAACGCCTTCCTGGACGAGTTCTCTGTACGCACGGGCAACGGTGTTCAGGTTCACCCCAAGGTCCTCTGCGAGCGATCGTATGGAGGGCACGAAATCACCTTCCTTCAACTTTCCGGACAGAATGAGCAGTTTGATCTTCTCTTTTATCTGCTCGTAGATCGGTTTTGAAGAGTGGAAATCGATCCTGAACCACAACGCTATCACCTCACTGTAATATTGTACTATTACACAATGATTCCTGTCAATTTTCATCTTGCGTTCTTTGTTTCGTTTTGTTAAAATAGATGATGACATCAATTAAATCAGGAGGGATGGCGTTGATCCTCAAAGAGATAAACCGTTTCTGCAGAGAGAAAATCACCGGAAAAAAGTTGTACGCAGTTCCAAAGCTCTGGATACCAAGGTTTTTCAAGAACTTCGAGGAGAAGTCTGGAAAGTACTTCGTCGATCCGTACGAATTCGCTGCGGCCGTTACGGACTGGGTCTTAAAGCACTCAAGGGATCTCGATTATTCACAGCCTCTTTCGTTCCTGAAGGGTGAAAGTTCTCCTGACTGGATAAAACGCTCTGTCGTCTACGGTTCTCTTCCGAGAACAACAACTTCGTACAATCACAAGGGTTCTGGCTACTTCGAGGAGGACGATGCCCTCGGCTTTCGTGAGGCGGGAACGTTCTTCAAGATGATCCTTCTTCTTCCGTTCATCAAATCGCTCGGGGTGGATGCCATCTACCTTCTTCCTGTGAGCAAGATGAGCGATCTTTTCAAAAAGGGTGGGGCACCGTCTCCGTACTCTGTGAAGAATCCCATGATGCTCGATGAAAGATACCACGATCCACTTCTTGAGTCCTTCAACGTGGAAGAAGAGTTCAAAGCCTTCGTTGAAGCGTGTCACATCCTCGGGATCAGGGTGATACTCGATTTCATACCGAGAACGGCCTCGAGGGACTCGGATCTCATAAAAGAACACCCGGACTGGTTCTACTGGATAAAGGTTGAAGAACTTGCAGACTACACTCCACCGAGGGCAGAGGAGATTCCCTTCAAAGTGCCCGATGAGGATGAACTGGAGATCATTTACGGAAAAGAAAGCGTGAAAAGACACCTCAAGAAGTTCACTCTCTCCCCGGATCGGATCGATTCAGAAAAGTGGGAAAGGATAAAGAAAGAAGAGGGCAATATCCTGGAGCTTATCGTGAAAGAATTTGGAGTCATCACACCTCCTGGTTTTTCCGATCTGATAAACGATCCTCAGCCTACTTGGGACGATGTCACGTTCTTGAGACTGTACCTTGACCATCCGGAGGCATCGAAAAGGTTCCTCGAACCAGATCAACCTCCCTACGTTCTCTACGACGTGATAAAGGCGAGCAAGTTCCCGGGAAGAGTGCCCAACAGGGAACTCTGGGAATACCTTGCAAACGTGATACCACACTATCAGAAGAAGTACGGAATCGATGGGGCAAGGCTCGACATGGGGCACGCCCTTCCAAAGGAACTCCTCGATCTCATAATAAGGAACGTGAAAGAGTACGATCCGGCCTTTGTGATTATAGCCGAAGAACTCGACATGAACAGGGACAGGGCGGCAAAAGAGGCAGGCTACGACGTGATACTTGGGAGCAGCTGGTATTTCGCGGGAAGAACAGAAGAAATAGGAAAACTACCAGAAATTGCAGAAAAACTCGTTCTTCCATTTCTGGCATCCGTTGAAACACCGGACACACCCCGTATAGCCACAAGAAAGCACGCTTCCAGAATGAAAAAACTGGCACCTTTTGTGACCTACTTTCTGCCGAATGCGATCCCGTACGTGAACACGGGACAGGAGATAGGCGAGAAACAACCAATGAACTTGGGTCTGGACACGGATCCGAATCTGAGAAAAGTGTTACCACCAACGGATGAATTTTTTGGCAAACTCGCTTTCTTCGACCACTACGCTCTCCACTGGGACAGGCCTGACAGGGGAGTTCTTTCCTTCATACGAAGGTTGTTGAAGATAAGAGAGGAGTTCCTCGGTTTCATCCTCGAAGGAACCTTCAAAAACCTCTCGAATGAGGATCTGGTTCTGTACTCTTACGAAAAAGACGGGAAAAAACTTGTCATTGCTGCAAACGTTGGAAAAGAGACGAAAGAACTTTCCGGTGGCAGGGTCTGGGACGGAAGAGAGTGGGAAGAGAAAGAAAGGGTGATTCTCAAACCGTTCGAGTTTGCCCTTGTTCTTCAGGATTGATCTCGTCGGGGCGCTCGAAAGAAACACGTCCCAGTTTTCCCTGAGACAGTTCTGTGAAAAACACTCTGATGGCACGATCCAGATCCGGGACTCCGCCTTTTTTGAGGAGTCCCCTTCTTTTTGCAAAGTTTTCGAAGAACGTGGTGAAATCTTCTTCGATTTCCTGATGGCGTTTGAAGATCTCGAACGCTTTCTCGAAAACCTCGTGATCGTCAATTTTCTCCACGGGAAGGCTACCAACCAGAAGAAGCTTTGCGGCGAGGTCTTTGCTGAAGATGTTTTTGTAGAGGATGCCCGGCGTGTCGAGGATCTTTACGCCGTTTTCCAGAGAAAACCACTGTATGCCCCTTGTTATACCGGGTTGAGCCCCTACCGAACTTGCTCTTTTTCCTTTCAGTTTGTTTATGATCGTTGATTTGCCCGTATTTGGAACACCCACAACCAGCACACGGGCAAGTCTGTCGAAGGACAGTTTCTTCAAAAACGTCTTCCTCGGTTCATCTTTGAAGGTGGTGATCACCCTTTTTCCCTGTTCTCTGAAGTATTCCACCCACTCCTTCGTTGTCTTTTCGTCCGCTATGTCCACTTTGTTCAGAACGATGATCGTGTTTTTCGATGAAAAATCCATTCCGTACGCCGATGTGGCAAAAGGGGCCCGGGCGTCCCGGACCTCCAGAACCGTGTTGACCAGTTTCAGAAGATCTCTGATCTGACGCTTTGTCTTTTCTATGTGACCAGGATACCAGTTCACAGTTTCAGGATCTCCCTGATCTTTCTTTCACTTTCCTTCATCAGATTCTCTGACTCTTCCCTTGTGTCCCCTCTCACGTGGATGTACACCTTGAGCTTCGGTTCTGTTCCAGATGGTCTGACGAAGATTCTGGATTTTTCGAACACGAAGGCTATGGTTTCGTTTGGAATTATTCCTTTGTAACCTCTGGAGTAATCGATTATTCCATCGTACTCTTTCAGGGAGTTGTATATTTCTATCGCTTTGCTGACGTCTTCGAACTTGAAGTTGATGAGTTTTTCCATGTAGTAACCGTACTTTCTGTAGAGTTCTTCGAGTTTTTCGTACGGGTCGTAGTTGCTGAAGGCTATCGCAGAGAGGACACTTCCCACAACACCATCTTTGTCCCTTGCGTGGTCTCCTGCGAGGTATCCACAGCTTTCCTCGAAACCAAAGACGAAGTTTCTGTCACCTTTCTTTGTGTGTTCTTCTATCAAATGACCGATGAATTTGAAACCTGTTGGTGTTTCTTCGAGATAGGCACCTTTTTCCTCACAGATGGGCCTCACCATGTCCGTGGTGACGATCGTTTTTATCACGAGAGGGTTTTCTACCTTCACGTGTTCGAGGAGAAAGTCCGTAAGGAGCACTCCAACCTGGTTTCCTGTGAGCCTTCTTCCTCTGTACACCACTCCCACCCTGTCGCAGTCCGGGTCGGTTGCAAGTCCAAGGGTCGCTTCCTTTTTGTTCAGCAAAACGAGCGCTTCATCTTCTTCGGGATTTGGAGTTGGGACTGTGGAGAAGTTTGGATCGGGTTTCATCTGTTCTTCCACAGGTCTCACTTTGAAACCGAGTCTTCTCAAAACCTCCGGAACATAGTTTGCTCCCGTTCCATGGAGTGGAGAGTAGGCAACGTCAAGGTCCGTTCTTCTTGGAAGGTTCGAGACTATCTCAACCACTTTCTCTATGTAACTCTCCTTCACCTCGGAAGGTACGTGTTTGAAACCTCCCTCCCTCACTCCGGAGATATCGACCTTTTTGTATATTTCGGTGATCTCGTCCGTGTACTCTGGTATTGCCTGAACGCCATCCCAGGTGTAAACCTTGTATCCGTTGTATTCTGGAGGATTGTGACTCGCTGTTATGACAACACCGGCACCGGCCTTCATGTGCCTCACTGCGAAAGAGAGAACCGGTGTTGGCGTTGGTTCTGGAAACACGTAGGCTTCTATTCCTTCACCTGCGAAGACCCTTCCGGCAAGCTCTGCGAACTCTCTGGAGTTTTTTCTCGTGTCGTAGGCGATCACAACGCTTTTCAGTTTTCTCTGTTTCATCCAGAAGGCGACGCTCAGTGAAGCCCTCTTCACCGTGTCCTCATCGAACTCTCCCTTTCTCATCACACCTCGAATTCCACCCGTTCCAAACAGGATCATCCCTTTTCACCTCCGGAGAGAATATTCTGCACCTTGAATCTGGGACAGACACCACAGAGATAGCAACCCTTCCATCTGCAATCCTCTGTGGTTTTCCCCTCGAGTGCCCTCTGGTATTCTCTCACCAAAAACTCCTTCGTGACACCCATGTCTATGTGATCCCAAGGAAATTCCTCTTCCGTTTTTCTTTCTCTCAGGTGCTCCTCTGGATCTATTCCTGTCAGGTCGAAGGCCTTTTTCCATACGTTGAAGTCAAACATCTCGCTCCACTCGTCAAAAAGCGCTCCAAGTTCCTTTGCCTTCACTATGAGATCCAGAAGTTTTCTATCACCCCTCGAGAAGATCCCCTCCAGAAGGCTCATCTCTGGATTGTGGTACGAGACCTTTGCAACTCTTTTTGCTCTGGTGAGGATTTTGAATTTTTCGTTTGCTTCCTCTGGAGTGATCTGTCGGGCAAACTGAAACGGTGTGTGCGGTTTTGGAACGAAAACGGCCACAGACGCTGAAACCTCTTTGAAACCGATATCCTTGACCTTTCTCAGAAGGTCGACCAGTGCCTTCAGATCTTCTTCCGTTTCGCCGGGAAGACCAACCATGAAGTAGAGTTTTACCCTTCTCCATCCAGATTTCCTTGCCGCCTCCAGTGTCGAGAAGATGTTCTGCTCTTCTATGTTCTTGTTTATAATGTTTCTCAGGCGCTGTGTGGCGGCTTCGGGGGCGAACGTGAGCCCTGTTTTTCTGACCGACGCGATCCTGGAAGCGATCTCCACACCGAACCTGTCCATTCTCGTTGATGGAATGGAAATGGCGATCTTTCTTTCGGAAAATCTCCTCAGCAGTTCTTCCACAACTTTTTCGATCTGTGTGTGATCCATCGTTGAGAGCGAAAGAAGCGAGATCTCTTCGTATCCGGTGTTTTTCAGCATTTTTTCAGCGTTTTCGATGATGTTTTCGAGCGATCTTTCCCTCACTGGTCGGTAGTAAATACTCGCATGACAGAACCTGCATCCCCTTGTGCACCCGCGCGCAACTTCAACTACCGCCCTATCGTGGACGGATTCTGTGTTTGGAAGTATCTTTTTTACAGGAACCGGCTGGGCGTTCAGATCCTTCACGATCCTTCTTTTTATCGATGCTGGAAACTCACCTGATACGGGAACGACCTTTTTTCCTCGCTGTTCATAAAAGGCGGGAACGTACACTCCTTCGATCTTTGAGAGTTCTCTCCAGATGGTTTCCCTGTTTTCCCCCTTTGTTTCTTTCAACACTTTTGCGATCTCCAGGATGGCTTCTTCTCCGTCACCCACGAGGATCGCATCGAAAAACCCGTAAACGGGCTCTGGATTGGAAGAACAGGGTCCTCCCCCAAGGACGATGGGATCCTTCTTTCTTTCCCAGAAGAACAGTGGGATCTTCGAGAGTTTCAAAACTTCGACGACGTTGGTGTAGGAAAGTTCGTACTCCAGAGAGATTCCAACTGCGTCCATCTGATAGAGCGGTGTGTAGGACTCCATCGTGTAGAGTGGGATATCCCTTTCCTTCATCTTCTCTATCATATCAACCCATGGAAGATAACTTCTTTCTGCCCAGATATCGGGCTGGCTGTTCAGGATGTGGTAGAGTATTTCGAGGCCGTAGTTAGATGTACCTATTTCGTAAGTGTCGGGGAAAACCAGGGCGATCCGAAGTGAAACTTCTTTCGGATCTTTTACAACGCTGTTTATTTCTTTACCTATGTACCTGCTCGGTTTTTTGACCCATGGTAGAGTTTCGTTCAGGAATTTCAGGATCATTCTTTCACCTCAGTTTCGATTTTATCATTATATAATTGAATGGCGAGGTGGGAAAATGGATGAATTGATCGTGAAATATGCAAAAGACCAACTGGAACTTTTGAAGAGAATCGTGGAAAGATCAGAAGGTGCCTCTCTCCTCATAGATGGTGAGGATCTCTCTTATCAGAGAGAAATCTCCCTGGCACTGCCCGAGTACGTGGAGAAGTTTCCACCGAAGGCATCGGACGTGCTGGAGATCGATCCAAAGGGTGAAAACATCGGAATAGACGAGATTCGATCGATAAAGGACTTTTTGAATTACAGTCCGGAACTTTACAGCAGAAAGTACGTGATTGTCCACGATTGTGAGAGGATGACTCAGCAGGCGGCAAACGCTTTCTTGAAGACCCTTGAGGAACCTCCCGAGTACGCTGTGATCGTTTTGAACACCAGACACTGGCATTATTTGCTTCCCACGATAAGGAGTAGGGTCTTCAGGGTGAGTGTGAGGGTTCCCAGAGAATTCTGGGAAGCGGTGAAGGAGAAACTCGGAAACCTGTGGGAGGAACTTCCGCTTCTTGAAAGGGACTTTTCGATGGCTCTGGAATCTTACAGATCTGGTCGGGAAAAGATCATTTCCCTCCTGGAAAACGTGAAATCTCTGGGAGCCGAGCAACTTCTGAAGAAGGCGCTGGCAAACGGTCTGGAGGGTTATCTTGCCTGTAGAGAGCTTCTGGAAAGGCTTTCAAGAGCAGAACCAAAGGGATTCTTTGATCTTTTCGATCAGGTGGTGAATAACATCACAGGAAGGGATGCGTTCCTTTTGATTCAGAAAGTGGTGAGAATCGTGCTTCACGAAAATGTTTGGGAGGGAGCGGATGACCAGAAGAACGTGTCTTTCCTTGATTCCATTCTCAGAGTGAAGACGGCAAACCTGAACACCAAAATCACCTTGATGAACGTCTTGATCATACACAGGAAAAGGAAGAGAGGTGTTCACGCTTGGAGCTGAAAGCAAAGGTAGTGGGTGTGGAGATAATCCCAAAGGGTAAGATAATATACTACTCTGTTCCAAACGGTGAGGACTACTCAAAAGGAGATCTGGTCCTTGTGATGGGAGACTTCGGTCTTGAAGTCGGTAGGGTCCTCATACCCGTTCGTGAGGTGAGCATAGACGAGGTCGGCTACGAGTTGAAAGCTGTGATCAGAAAACTGACGGAGGAAGATATGGAGCAGTACAAAAAGAACGTGGAAGACGCATGGAAGGCCTTTCAGATCTGTAAACAGAAGATAAAGGAACACGGTCTTCCGATGAAGCTCCTCCATGCGAGGTACACCTTCGACAGATCAAGACTCATATTCTTCTTCAGTGCGGAAGGAAGGGTCGACTTCAGAGAACTCGTGAGGGACCTTGCGAAAATATTCAAAACCAGGATAGAACTGCGCCAGGTTGGTGTAAGAGACGAGATGAAGTTCTTCGGAGGACTTGGATTGTGCGGGCTTCCAACGTGTTGTTCCACTTTCCTCAGGGAGTTTTCCAGTGTCACGCTGAAACACGCCAAAAAACAGCAGATGATGATCAATCCGGCCAAGATATCCGGGCCCTGTCGAAGACTTCTCTGTTGCCTCACTTATGAGTACGACTTCTACGAAAAAGAGCTGAAGGGAATTCCCGACGAGGGAAGCACCATAACGTACGAAGGGAAACGTTACAGGGTGGTCAACGTGAACGTGTTTCTGAAAACAGTGACCCTTTTCTCGGATCAGGAGGGAGAGATGATAAAGGTCCCGTTCGATCGTTTCAGGAAGGAGGAGTGAGAATGTTCCAGGGGATTGGAAAGATACTGATCCTCATGGGACTCATCCTTGTGGTTTTCGGTGTTCTGCTTGTGCTGTTCGAAAAGATCCCGTTTCTTGGGAAACTTCCCGGAGATATAGTGATAAGGCGAAAAAACTTCGTTTTTTACTTTCCTTTGATGACGAGCTTGATCATCAGCGTGGTGATATCTCTCATTCTGTACCTGATATCCCGAATGAGGTGATGGTATGGACGATCAGATAAAAAGGAAAGTTTACAGTTACATTGGATTCGCTGTTAAGGCAAGAAAGATCGTATTCGGAAAAGAACGTATCAGGGCGTATATAAGGGCCCCGAGAAAGAAGAAACTCATCATCATAGCAAAAGATGCCAGCGAGAGGACAAAGAGGGACACTATAATACGGTGTGAAAACAAGAACGTTCCGTACATTGTCATGTTCACCAAGGAAGAGTTAGGGAGGCTTCTGGACAAACCCGGTGTTTCTGTGGTAGGTCTGGAGGAGGACAGTCTGATTGAGGCTATAGAAAAGGTGGTAAAATAGACGAGGCGAGGTGATAGAGGTGGCCAGATTGAGAGTCTACGAGCTGGCAAAAAAACTCAACATGTCTCCAAAGGAACTCCTTCAGGAACTGGAAGAACTCGGCGTCAGTGTGAAAAGCCACATGAGTTTCGTGGACGAAGAGATTGCGAACATCATCATAGATCTACTGGAAGAAGACAGAAGGAAGAAACCAGAGCAGTTATCGAAACCGAAGAAAGAAAGCGACGAAGAGATAGAAAAGGAAGTTGTCGAGAAGAAAAAGAGAAGAAGAATCACCTTGAAACCAGACGAGTTGAAGCTGGACATAATTGCTGAAAAACTGGGAATACCTCAGAACAAGATCATACAGGATATGTTCGTGAAAAGAGGCATCGCACTGAGGCCGGGGCAGATCCTGAAACTCGAAGAAGTAGATCAGATCCTGAAAGAATACAAAGTGGAAGTGAAACTGGAAGAAGAACAGGCACCCGAAGAGGAGATCGATGAATTTGAGCTTCTGGAGAAGAAATACCAGGAGCTCTATGAGAAAGAGAAGGACAAATTGGTGCCAAGACCTCCTGTTGTGACGGTGATGGGACACGTCGATCATGGAAAGACAACGCTCCTTGACAGGATCAGATCTACAAGGGTTGCCGAAAAAGAGGAAGGTGGTATAACCCAGTCCATAGGTGCATATCAGGTGGAGGTGAACGGAAAGAAGATCACGTTCATAGATACACCGGGGCACGAACTCTTTACGGAGATGAGAGCAAGGGGTGCCCAGGCGACGGATATCGTTGTTCTCGTTGTCGCTGCAGACGACGGGGTGATGCCCCAGACGATAGAGGCGTACAACCACGCAAAGGCGGCGAACGTTCCCATCATAGTCGCGATAAACAAGATAGACAAGCCGAATGCGAACGTGGAGAAGACGAAACAGGAACTCGTGGAGAAACTCGGTCTCATCCCGGAAGAATGGGGTGGCGATACGATCGTTGTTCCCATTTCAGCGAGGACCGGACAGGGAGTGGATGAGCTCCTCGAGATGATTCTCCTCGTTGCAGAAATGAACGAGATCAAGTGTTATCCTGAAGGACCCGCTAGAGCCGTGATCATAGAGTCCAAACTGGACAAAAAGATGGGACCCGTCGCGAGTGTGATAGTGAAAGACGGTGTTCTGAGAGTAGGAGACGCCGTCGTGGCCGCCAACACTTATGGAAAGGTGAGGAACCTGTTCGATGACAGGATGAGACCTATAAAGGAGGCACTTCCGTCTCAACCCGTTATGATTCTCGGGTTCGAGGATGTGCCGGACGTTCACTCGAACGTCTACGCGGTGGAAAGCGTGGAGAAGGCAAGAAACATCGTTGAAAAAAGACTGGAAAGGCTGGAGTCCCAAAAACAGACGAAAAAGCACGTGAACCTGGAAGAACTCATGAAGATGATGCAGGAAAAAGACAAAAAGATCCTGAACCTCATTCTGAAGGCAGACACCTACGGTTCGGTTGCGGCACTGAGAAACGCCATAAACAAACTCCAGTCCAAGGAAATAGAGCTGAACATCGTCCACGCCGGAGTTGGTGAGATCAGCACCAGTGACGTCATGCTGGCTGCAGCCGTGGACGGTGTGATACTTGGTTTCAGGGTGAAGGTGAACAACAAAGCCAGAAAACTCGCAGAACAGGAAGGGGTCGACGTGAGGACGTACTCCATCATCTACAAACTCGTTGACGATCTGAAACTCGCCCTGGAGGGAATGCTGGAGCCCGAAGAAGTGGAGGAAGTGATCGGACATGGAGAGATAAAGAAGGTCTTCAAGATCTCAAAGGTTGGAAAAGTTGCCGGCGTGCAGATGCTGGATGGAAAGGCAGACAAAGATGGTTTTGTGAGAATCTACAGGAACGGCCAGCTCATCTTTGAAGGAAAAATAGAGAGTCTGAAGCATTACAAAGAAGACGTGAAAGTCGTCGAGGCACCACAGGAATGCGGTATAAAATTTGCAGGTTTCGATGACATACAGGAAGGGGATGAACTCGAGTTCTACGTGATAAAGAAAGTGAAGAGGAAGCCCACCTTTGTAGAGGAGCAGATGGCTCAGGAACAGAAATGAAGGGGCAGAGCCCCTTCTTTTTTATTCGATCGTTTCGACCCTCACGTTGTCGAAGAAAACAGTCTGGAAGGTTGTTGCCATTCCTATTCCTCCTGAGAACACGTCGGAGTCAGTGACATCGATGACCTTTCTTCCGTTCATAAAGATCTGAATCTTCTCTCCGTCTGCAATGACCTTCAAGTACATCCAGTCGTCGCTCAGTTTGAAACTTTTGTTCTCTGCTATTTTCATATCTATGCTCCCGGCGAACTTGTGAAGGGCCACACCGTACTCTGAGAAAGATACGTAGAATCCTTTCTTTCCATCTTCGGAGAGTCTGAAGTATACTCTTCCTTCTGCTGAGCCTTCTCTTTTCAAGTTGCACTCGAGTGTGAAGTTTGTCCACTCACCCGGAGTGAAAATTCCCCGGTCTATGTCCATTCTGAGAATCTTTCCGATGGTTTTGTCTGCCTGGACTCCCTCTTCGACGTGGGGAGCTCTCCCAAGCACCCTCCATGGTCCAAAGGGTGCCACTTCTCCCTGACCGTACGATTCGAAATCTTCGAAGAAATCTTCTGTTCCAGTTGGCTTTACCACCTTGAAACCGAGATCCACCTTCGGTACTTCCACATTCACTTCGGGAAGAGGAACGGGAACCTGTACTCTCGATTCACAGCTTGTTCCCACAAAAAGAATCAGTGAACCCAGAGCCACAAGGAGTAAAAGCAATCTTTTCATAAAAACACCCCCTTGAAAAATCTTAAGTAAGATTGTATCACATTTTCTTTAAAGCAAGAATTTGTAACAAATTGAGTATCAGTTCAAATTTTTCTCTATGAACTCCACCATGTGATCGTAGTGTGAACCTTTCCAGTAGACTCTCCCACAGCTCGGGCAGCGTACAAACTCATTGAAGATTCTGTAAACTTTTGGAGGAACTCTGTCTTTCACACTTTCTTTAGGTACTTCTTCGAATTCTGTGTTGCACTCGATGCATCTTGTGAACGGCTTCATCCACCTTTTCAAATCGTATCTTTCCACCACTTCCACCAGCTGTTTTTTCGGGGCGGTGTTTCTCACGTAGTAGCCGAAGACAAGCTCTTTTCTCTTCAACAGACCCACATCGCGGGACAGGAGTATGGCATTTTCTTTAACTGCCATCCTGCAGAGTTTTTCGTCTTCTTCTTCGCCGAAGAAGGCGTAAAAGCCAAGCATTCTGAGAAACCTGGCGAGTTTTCCAAGATGGATGTCGAGTACGAACCGGGGCTCACCTTCGTATCTGGGGGTGACGAGCCATTCTGAGGGTATCTCTATTGTCTGAAACTCAGGATAAACGCAGAAAAATTCACCATCGTTCACCATGTGATCGAAACTCACAGGTTTTCCATTCAGTATGATAAAACTCACTTCAACGTGTGGCACTCCAAGTGCCTCTATTCTGTCCTTCACCGTCTGAAAGCCTGTGAAGCGATGGACTTTCACCCTTTCGTTGTCCTTGAAAAAATCGTTCAACCTGCCGAAGAATCTGAAAAAGATGACTTTTTCATATTTCATTCTGTATCCCTCTTGTGATAGAATATCAGTGTATAAGTTTTACCTAAGTGGAGGTGATCTTCATGTTGAAATCTGGCGATAAGGCGATCGATTTTGAACTGGTGAACACAGAACTGAAAAGAGTGAAACTTTCGGACTATTCAGGAAAAAACGTGGTTCTCGTTTTCTATCCTGGTGCGTTCACGAGTGTCTGTGAAAAGGAACTGTGCACGTTCAGAGATTCCCTCTCCAAGTTTAACAGATTCAACGCAGTTGTTCTTGGTATCAGTGTGGATAGTCCCTTTGCGAACAAAGCGTTTGCAGAGAAGAATCACATCACGTTCGACCTTCTCTCTGACTTCGCTGGAAAAGTGGCATCCCAGTACGGAGGAGTGCACGAGAACTTCCTGGGTATTCCTGGCTACACAGCTGCAAAGAGGGCTGTCTTCATCGTGGACAGTAACGGAACGATTGTCTACTCTTGGGTGTCCGATGATCCAGGGAAAGAGCCCGTCTACGAAGAGATAGAGATGGAACTTGAACGTCTTTCAGGGTAAAAGACCGGACGATTCTTCCGATAAAAGAACAGGGGAGGTGATAGTTTGAGAGTAGAGAGTGTCGGATACAATCCAGTATATCCGAACTATGCAGTACAGCGCTCTCTGTCCACTGGTAACACTCCCGTTATGAGCAAGGAACAGATGGAGCAGATCCTTTTCTTCTCCCTCTATCAGCAAACAGGCCTGGACTTGAAACTGGTGAGGATCGCAGGAGAGCTTTATTCTGGAAAGACAATGGATCAACTTGTGTGAAGGGGCGAGATGCCCCTTCACTCATGGGGGAGTGGGGCATGGCAGAGGAAATTCTGAGAAAACTCCTTTTCCATAAAAGATCGCTAAGAAAGGACGAAACGACCGACATTTTCAGAAGGGTAACCTACTTCTTTCCCAAAGATTTCGTTCTCACGAACTATCCCAGACAACCCGTTGCCGTTTTCAACCCGGGAGCGGTCCTTGTGGGAAAGAGTCTTCACGTGTTTCCAAGGGTGATATTCGATTACTACAAGTACGTGTCGTCGATAGGTCACTTCGTGGTGGACATCGATGATCTGTTCAATGGGAAAGTGAAAAAACCCATAGAAATGGAAATCGTCTTCTGGCCACGCGACATCCAGGAGTTCCTCGGGTGCGAAGATCCAAGGGTCTTTTTCAGAGACTCTCGGTTCGAGATACTGTACACAGCAAAAGGGTACAAAGACTGGTCACAGGAAGGAAAGCCGCACACGGACTTTCTTGCTTACGCTGTTCTGGACGAAGACCTGAATCTTCTGGAAAAGAAATACGTCTCCATAAAGAGCACGCTCGGTGATTTCATCCCCGTTTCGATGAAGGATAGCTCTTTTGTAGAATCGAACGTGATACTGACCAGGATAACGGTGGGAGATACCAAAGTCTGCTGGCGTGGAAGAATGGAAGGAGACTCTATAGATCTCTACAGCCTAGATCCGGTTTTCTTCCCGGAAAAATGGGAAACAAAAGTTGGATGGTCCACCAACGCCGTCAGGGTTAAGAGAGGGTACCTCATAGGTTGGCACGCGGTTCTCAAGGATCTCACCTACAAAAACGGTCTGGCGCTCGTGGATGGTAGAGGAAAACTTCTTGGAACGACAAACTACGTTCTCTCACCAAAGGGCGTGATCGAAGAGTACGGTGACAGGATCAGAGTGATCTTTGGTTGTGGACTTGTGGTATACGAAGGAAAGGTGATATGGATAGGTGGTGTCTCCGACTGGGCTATAGGTGTGTTCGAGGCTGACGAAGGTGAGATCATGAATTTAATGAAAGAAGCAACATGATTTTAACAACAGAGTGGTATGGTTTTCTCATGAGGTGAGAGCGTGTGCAGTTTCGTACTTTTTGAACAGGGAATTCTCAGCGATATGATAATGTGCACTACATCGAAGAGCCGGCCCCTCAGCGGACCGGGGGTTTTTGCGTGACCGCTGAGCAGAAAATCGAGGGGCCGGCCGAAAGGTCGGCCCCTTTTGTTTTTCAGAAGGAGGTGAAAGAATGAGAGTTCAGATCGGAGGACCCATCCTGGGAACGTCACGATTCAGAAGGTACGATCTTGGAGGATGCTCCCTGATGATCGGAAGGAAACACACGGGAAAACTACCAGATATTGATTTCTCCGCAAAGAGCGTTCAGGAAATCGGAAAAGACCTGATGAACGCTCTGGACGAATTCATTCTAGAAAGAGACGGAAAGGTGTTTTTGAAACTGGCCAGACCTCTCACACTTCGTTACTCGAGGGATCTGACGATCAGGATAGATCCGTTCCTGACACCTGCCTTCCTCATCTTCGAAGATTTTGAAGATGGCAGAGGATGCGTTGTGATGGCAAGAACCGAAGAGACGGCAGAAGACTTGATCAAAAAATTCGACGAAACGGTGAAATGGCCAGAAGACTTTCCAGGCTTTCTGAAGACAGTGAAGAAAAACGATCAGGTACTTGGAGTGGTGGGAAACGTTGGAAAGGTGACGGGAATATGGACGAGAGGAAGCATCGTGGTAATCTAGCTCTCCAGCCACTTTCTGTCCCAATCTTTTCGGGGAAAGAGTTTTTTCAGGGATGAAACGATGGTTCCAGAGACTTTCAGAAAGTAGTAGATGAAACGTACCGATGGATCTTCGATTTTGTAGTTGAAACGAAACACGTCTCCACGATATTTTCCTCTTTCCTTAAGGTATCTTTCGAACTCTGTACCAGAAAGGGGCAGAAGTTTTGTGGTGATATCGATCGGGCGGATCTTATCTCTCATGATCCGGCGAACAATTTTCAGAAACTTTGCATTCTCCTGCAGTTCTTCAAGACTTGTGCGATCGTCGAACATAATGAAACCCGGAGAAACGTAAAGATCGAGTTTAGAGAGAATCTCCAGAGCTTTCAGATTCTGTTCAACTGTGACTCCTTTTCTGAACCTGTCCAGCATGGATTGAGATCCCGACTCCAGCCCGAGGAAGACTCTTCTCAGACCACTTTCTTTCAACAGCCTGAACAACCTTTCATCTACCTCTGTAACTCTGCTTTCTATTGCGTACCTCAGTTTCAGCTTTCTTCTGATTATTTCGGTTGCTATCTTTGCTGCTCTCTCTTTAGAGATCGTAAAGTTCGCATCGCAGAAGATGACGTTTTCGATTTTGTACTCCTTCACCAGCACTTCCAGTTCATCCACCACGTTTTCTGGATCTCTCAGACGAATCTTCGGCCCGAACTTTTCGTAGAACGGAACAACGCTGCAAAAAGAGCACGAAGCGTAACACCCACGGGAAGTTATCACCGACGCTGCTCCCGTCTTTTCGTATATCCTTGGGAGGTTGTCCCGTACAGGAAAGGGCAGACTGTTCAGATCTTTCACGAGAGAGCGCGAGGGAGTGGTTTTTATTTCTCCTTCCTCTCTGTAGGCAACGCCATGGATCCTCCTCCAGTCTTTATCTCCAAAGATGGCTTTCACCAGTTCGTAGAAAGTGATCTCTCCTTCACCGAGAACCACAGAATCGATGCAGTGGTACTTTTCCAGTATCTCACGATAAGCAAAGGTGGGGAAAATGCCACCCACAGATATGTGCGCATCGGTTTTTTTCTCAGAGCTGAGATGAAGTTCAACACCTCCACAGCGTAAATCTGAAAGGGAAGAGTTACTCCTATCACCTTTGCTGGTATTTTTGAGATCTCTTCGACGGCCCGTCTTGGAGACCAGCCCTCGAGTTTCGTGTCCACAATCTGGACACTCATTCCTTTCTCTCTCAGGTAGGCAGCGATATAAGGTAGTCCCAGATGATCCGCTATCCCCACCTTTTTCATGGGGGGATACACCAGCAAAACGTCCGGCATTTTCCCCACCGATCTTTCAGTTCAGAATGCCAGATACACCATCGCTTCTGGGTTAACGACATAGAAGGTGAACGTCTCCGTCACAAAGAGCCTCACACTGTCTTTTTCCCTGTCTTCGTAGCCTATCGAAAGATCCTGTCCAAGGATCAGTTTGAAGTCTCCTCCTCGCTCGGACACAACAAGAGCGTCTTCAATTCTGGGTGTGGTGATGACTCTACCTCCAAGAAGTTCCGTCACCCTTTTTTCGAGGGGATAATGCCCGGTCCCTTCTTTCAGGAGGTTGATCCATCTGTCCGTGTTTATGACGAGGGTGTAGGGACCATCTATACCCTCTTTTGAGAACGTCGAAAGAGCCCTCATCAGAGACTCGAGAAGATCTCCTGGAGAGTTTCCACACTGGATCTTTCGCTCTTCTTTGAAAGAAAGAAGTCCCTTCACACCAGATTTTTCGCACCCTTCGAATATCACTTCATCCTCGAATTCAGCCACTTTTCTCACGGTCTCTTCAAGACTGGAAAGATCCACGTTTTCTTTTCCCCTTTCGAGGTTGTCGAGTTCCCACAGTCCAAGTGTGAACGTCGCTCTCAGTTCGATCAAAGGAAGGGATTTTCTCAATCCCCATTTCACAGTTTCATTCTCATCCGAGAGCACCTCGACTTCTCCAAGTGGATGGGCGGCGTATTCCCAGCCGTAGGGGCCTACCACGTCTACGAACCTTCTTCCATAAAGTTGTGTTTTGAATATCTCCCTTGCCCTGTTGTCTATCTCCTGCCACTGTTTCTCCGTCAAAGGAGCAAACGATCTTTTCAGAAATTCCATGTTTTTCACCCCTTTCAGATCTTCCTTATACCGAGGTCTCCACCTGTGGAGGAATCACCGGAGGTCTCTTCCTCTTCTATCTCTGTGATCGGCCTGTCTGTGAACAGATATGTTCTGAGGGCTTCGTCCCAGCCCGGCATGTTCCTTCTCAACCACTCAAGAAGCATCGCAGCGTGTTCCATCTCCTCGTTTCTGTTGTGCTCCAGGATCTTCCTTACGGTTTCATCCTGGGTGGTTGCAACCCTCTGGTGATACCAGGCAACCGCTTCTATCTCTTCCTTCAGACTGTTGAGGGCCCTGACGAAATCTCTGTCCTTTCCTGTGAGTTCAGAAACCGGTTCATGGTACTGATCTGCCATTTTCTCTCACCTCCATTGAATTCTTTTGAAAATGAAACATCCATTTAAATTTTACCACAAAAGTATGTATTAGAATCTCACTGTGGAAATCCAGATACAACCCTTCCCCAGGGGGAGCTCCTATTCCGGGGCTGAGAGGAGGACGGAAGTCCTCGACCCCTAGAACCTGATCCGGGTAATACCGGCGGAGGGAATGGGGAAGGGAAAAGAAAAAACCCTCCGCCCTGTGCGGAGGAATTTATTTTTATAGGGAGGTGCTTTCATGAGGGATGTTCTGATCTCCAGACTCATCGTCGAGAGGTACTTCGAAAAACTCAGAGACAGTCTGGAACTGGATGTTGCGATCGTTGGAGCAGGGCCAAGTGGACTCACAGCGGCGTACGAGCTGGCGAAGAAGGGTTTCAGAGTAGCAGTTTTTGAAGAAAGAAACGTGCCTGGTGGTGGTATATGGGGCGGCGGAATGATGTTCAACGAGATCGTGCTGGAGAAGGAACTGGAAGACTTTCTGAAAGAACTGGAGATCGAATACACTCTTAGAGAAGATCACATCGTGGTGGATTCCGTGCACTTTGCTTCCGGACTCCTTTACAGGGCAACGAAGGTAGGGGCCTTACTCTTCAACAACGTCTCTGTAGAGGATGTTGCCGTCCAGAACGGAAGGGTGTGCGGCGTTGTGGTGAACTGGGGACCCACGGTGAGGCTGGGACTCCACGTTGATCCCATCACGATAAAGGCTTCCTTCACCGTGGATGGAACGGGGCATCCTGCGAACGTGGTATCGCTTCTTGCAAAGCGTGGACTCGTTGAGATGAAAACGGAATTTCCCATGGATGCCGATGAAGCGGAGAAGTTCGTTGTGGAAAACACCGGTGAGATCTTCCCGGGACTTCTCGTTTCCGGAATGGCTGTGTGTGCCGTCCACGGTGGCCCCAGAATGGGTCCGATCTTCGGAGGCATGGTTCTGTCCGGTCAGAAGGTTGCGAAGTTGATAAGTGAAAAGCTGGGGTGAGATCATGACTCAGATGGAGATGGCACGGAAAGGTATCGTTTCCGAAGAGATGAAAAAGGTTGCCGAGTACGAAGGTGTGGATGTGGAAGAGGTTCGGCAAAAGATAGCAGAGGGAAGAGCCGTTCTTCCAAAGAACAAACTCCACAGAGTGAGTAAACCCATGATCGTTGGTGAAGGCTTCAGTGTGAAGGTGAACGCCAACATAGGAACATCTCAGGGGTTCTCCTCGATCGAAGAGGAAAAGGAGAAAGCCAGAGTAGCGATAGAGTACGGAGCGGATTCCCTCATGGTTCTCTCCACATGGGGGGACCTGAGAGAGATCAGAAGGACGATCGTGGAAATGTCTCCCGTCCCCGTTGGTTCTGTACCCATCTACGATTCTGCCGTGAAAAGTTATCAGATGAAAAAGAACGTGGTGGATTTCTCGGAGAAGGACTTTTTCGACATGGTGATCGCACACGCCGAAGACGGCATCGATTTTATGACGATACACGTGGGTGTGACAAGAAGGGTTCTCGAAAGAGTGAAGAACTCAAAGAGAATTCTGAAGATCGTGAGCAGGGGAGGAGCGATCATCGCCGGCTGGATGATAAAGAACAATAGAGAAAACCCGTTCTACGAACACTTCGATGAACTTCTGGACATAGCAAAGGAGTACGATATCACCCTGAGCCTTGGAGATGGAATGAGACCGGGAGCGGTAGTGGATGCGAGTGACTCCCAGCAGTTTGAAGAGCTCTTCGTGATGGGAGAACTCGTGGAGAGAGCAAGAGAAAAGGAAGTCCAGGTGATGCTGGAAGGACCCGGCCACGTTCCACTGAACGAAGTGGAGATGAACGTGAAACTCATGAAGAAGGTAGGAAAAGGTGTTCCCATCTTTCTACTGGGTCCTCTTCCCACCGACAGAGCAATGGGATACGACCACATAGCCTGTGCGATCGGAGGGGCTCTTGCCGGCTACTACGGTGCGGACTTTCTCTGTTATGTGACACCATCGGAACACATTTCCCTTCCAGATGTTGAGGATGTGAGAGAAGGTGTGATAGCATCTAAAATAGCGGCGGTTGTGGCGGATGTTGCACGTGGAAACAGAAAAGCCTGGGAACTGGAAAAACGCATGGCTCTCGCCCGGAAGAACTTCGACTGGGAAACGATGTTCGATCTTTCACTGGGAAGAGACATTGCAAAGAAAAAGTACGAGGAAAGGCCATATCCCGACAAGGGTTGTTCCATGTGTGGACCCTTCTGTGCAATAAAGATAGCGGAGGAGTTCTCTTGAGGAAAGGCGTTTCCACAAGCATCATAAGAAGCAGGCCAGATCTCCTTGAAACACTTCCACAGGCCGATGTGTACGAACTGGGTTTTTTCAAAATGGAGGACCTGGAACGCGTCCTCCACTTCTTTTCAGGCAGACACTTTGGGGTTCATGCTCCTTTCGTTTACAGATACGTCGATCGCCACCCAAACCCCACCTCGTTGAACGAAGAAAAAAGATGGGACACGTTCTCCGTGAACAGAAGGTGTGCTGATCTCTCAAAAAAGATCGGAGCAGATTACGTTGTTGTCCATTTTCCAAACGCCGTTCAGAAGGAAAACTGGCTTTTCATTTACGAAGAAGTGGAAAGAGAATTCTCCGAACTTGCCACCCTCGCCAGGGTCCGGGTGGAGAACGTCTACGGAAACGATCATTTTCACTCTGCGAAGGACTACAGAATCTTCCTTGAGAACACAGGTTGCAAGATGTGTGTTGATGTAGGGCACCTTCTTCTCGACGCTGAGATCTACCACCTTTCTCCTGTGAAGTTCATCGAAGAGCTTTCAGACCTGATCGAAGAGTTCCACGTATACTACGCTGACTTTGAAACTTACAGAAGGTGTCACCATGCTCCCTGGGGTGAGTTGAAGGACTTCTTCGAGATTCTGGAGTTCATAAGAGGTATGGATGTGGATTTCGTTATAGAACCAACTCCAGAGTGTAGTGAGGGCCTGGAAAAACTCCTCGAGTACTGGAGGGATCTGTGATGGTACTTGTGTTATCGGGCTTTGACCCTTCTGGAGGGGCGGGAATGCTTCAGGACGTGAAAATTCTGTCTGCACTCGGGATAAGGGCCCACGGTGTGATATCTGCCCTGACCGTTCAGAACGAGGAAAAGGTTTTCTCTGTGAGTTTCAGAGACTGGGAAGAAATGAAAAGGGAGATCGAGGTGCTCACTCCGCCACGTGTGATAAAGGTGGGTCTTGCCCGTCCCGAAGTGGTGAAGAATTTGAGAGAGATGTTTCCAGATTCAACGATCGTGTGGAACGTTGTGCTTGAGTCTTCTTCGGGTTTCAGGTTTCAGGATCTGGGCGAAGTGAGAGAGTTCACCAGTTACGCCGACTACGTTGTACTGAACAACGAGGAAGCAAAAAGGGTGGGAGAACATGAAAATTTCATCGTCACCGGCGGACATGAAAAAGATGACAGGATAAGGGTGAGGTACAGGGAACTCGTCATCGAAATCTCTAGGGTGCCCGGAGAGTTTCACGGAACAGGGTGCGCCTTCTCCAGTGCAATTGCTGGTTTTCTGGCGCTGAATTACCCTGTGGAGGAGGCGATCAGAGCCGCCATGGAACTTCTCAGAAAGATCCTCGAAAGGTCCTCGAGTGTGGTGGAGACAGAAAAACTTCTTCGTGACTGGCACAAGTACGACGTCCTCAACACACTGGACGAGATCCTCCCGGAGTTTCTTGAGATAGGACCCCTCACGGTGCCGGAGGTTGGACAGAACGTTTCTTACGCTTTGCCCTGGGCACAGAGTGAGTACGAGGTGGGAAAGTTTCCAGGAAGGATCAGGCTCAAAGAGGGAAAGGCGGTGGCTGTATCCTGCGCTTCCTTCAGAGACAGATCCCACACCGCACGGATGACGATCACCATGATGCGTTTTTATCCGTACATGAGATGCACGGTGAACGTGAGATACAGAAAAGAGTACGTGGAGAGGGCAAGGAAAAAGGGATTGAAAGTCTATCATTACGACAGATCGAAAGAACCAGAGGAGATCAGAGAAAAGGAGGGCCAGTCCATGGTGTGGATGATAGAGCGGGCGATCTCGGAGTTGAAATCGCCTCCAGATTTGATATATGATGAAGGGTGGTGGGGGAAAGAAGCGATGATAAGGGTGTTTGGGAGAAATCCAAAGGAGGTTCTGGAGAAGATAAAACTCATGCTGGAGGAGTGAGAGCATGCCAAAGGCAGAAGGCAGAATCTTCGACTTCAAAGGGCACGATGCGATAAGAACGGACTTTCTGGAGGCCATAGATTTCGATGGGAAAGAAGAGTACATCAGAATCGAAACCGAAGAGTTCTCCGCCGTGTGTCCTTTTTCTGGACTTCCAGACATAGGCAAAGTGATCATAGAATACTATCCCGACGGCGGGAAGATCGTTGAACTCAAGTCCCTGAAGTACTATTTTGTCAGTTTCAGAAACGTAGGAATATACCAGGAAGAGGCAACGAAGAGAATATACGAAGACCTGAAGAACCTCTTGAAAACGGACCGTCTGAGAGTCACCGTGATATACAACATAAGAGGCGGGATAAAGACAACAACGCAGATAGGTTCACTGGAGGGAAGAGAAAATGGAAAAGCTGAATGAGAGACTAATACTCCTGACAGGAATATTCGTTTCTGCTCTGACCATTTCGAACGTGATCGCGGGAAAACTTGTGAACATAGGTCCATTCCTTGTTCCTGTGGCGGTTCTGTGTTATCCCATCACGTTTGCTGTAACGGACATCGTGTCGGAGGTTTACGGGAAAAGAACCGCGCAGAAGGTGGTGTGGACCGGCTTTTTCACCTCTCTCATACTCGTAATCTACTCGCAGATCGCCGCTCTCTATCCTCCCGCCTCCATCTTCGAAGGGAACGAAGCGTTCGTGAAAGTGTTCGGTGCCACACCAAGGATTGTTCTTGCGAGTATCCTCGCGTACGTTCTCTCTCAGTCCCACGATGTCTGGGCCTTTCACTTTTGGAAGAGGATCACAGGGGGATCACATCTGTGGCTCAGAAACAATCTTTCCACGATGGTCTCCCAGTTCATAGATACCCTCGTGTTCATCACCGTGGCCTTTGCTGGAACGGTTCCTGGAACTGCACTCTCCCAGATGGTCTTCTCTCAGTACGCAGTGAAACTGATCATCGCCGCGATCGACACTCCCTTCGTCTATCTGGGAGTGAAACTCGTGAGCGGTAGATGGGTTGTGAAAGAAGGGAGCTGATACCTTTGATAGTCGCGAGGGGACTAACGAGAAAGTTCGGAGATTTTGTCGCTGTCGATCATGTTGATCTTGTGGTGAGACCTGGTGAGATATACGGCTTTCTGGGACCAAACGGTGCCGGGAAAACGACCACCATAAGGATGCTCACAGGTGTTTTGAAGCCAACTGAGGGTGAGATAGAAATCCTCGGAATGAACATGAAGACACACGAGATGGAGATAAAAAAGAACATCGGAGTCGTTCCGGATGAGCCGAAGATCTACACTCACCTGACGGGGAAGGAATTTCTGGATTTCATCGTGGAAATATACGGCCTCAACGAAAAAGAGGTGAGCAAAAGGATAGCGGAGCTCTGCGAGGCTTTCAAGGTGGATTACCTGGGAAAGAGAGTGGGTGAGATGTCGCACGGAATGAAACAGAAGCTCATGCTGGTCAGTGTCTTCATGAGAAGGCCCAGGGTGATCTTTCTGGATGAACCCACGGTGGGTCTCGATGCAAAGAGTGCCAAAATTCTGAAACTTCTCCTGAGAAAGTACGCAGACGAAGGTGCCACGATATTCCTCACCACGCACATCCTGGAGATCGCGGAGAAGATGTGCGACAGGATCGGCATCATAAATAAAGGAAGACTCATAGCGGAGGGAACCATGGAAGAGCTCAGAAAACTCTCCGGTCAGGAGAAAGCTTCACTGGAGGACCTCTTCCTTCAACTCACGGCGGAAAACGAGGAAATAGAAGAGATCATCAGGGAGTTGTGAGGTATGAGAGAACTCTTTGTGCTCATGAAGTACGCAAATCCACAGGGAAAGAAAGGACTGTACGCGGTGCTCTTCACCGCACTGATGATGGGTGTGCTCTTTTACTCTCTCATGGGAAAGACCTTTGAAGAACTGCTGAACAGGTTCGGAGAGGAAGTTTTTGTTGCTTCTCTGACGTTTTCGACCACCCTGTTTTCTATGATGTTTCTACTTGGGATTTCTTTCTATCTTTCTCATTCTCTTGTTCTGGAGGAAGAGATCGAATTTCTCCTCACCCTGCCGATCAGAAGAAGTACGGTGGTCATCTATCAGATGTTGATGTCTCTCTTTTACCAGGCCTTTGTTTTGATAACGATGTTTCTGAACCTTCTGATGCTCTCTTTTCTCACCAGAGATCCCGTTCCGGTACTGTCTGGGATTTTGCATCTTTTCTTCCTTGTTTTTCTGGGATCTGCTCTGTCGATAGCTTTTGGGAGGGTACTGAATCGGTCGGCAGCACGCCGGCTCTCTTCTGTGGTACAGCTTCTTGCCGTCTTCGGGTTTCTTGTGATCGTGAACGTTCCAGACTTTGCCATCGTGGCAGGAAGATTTTTCGTTTCAAAGTGGAACGTTCTTTCTTATCCTGTTCTTTCACATGTCAGGCCCATCTTCCTGATCCACGAGACTCTGCTTGCGGTCCTTTCCTTTTTGCTCTTCTATCTGGCATCACGGAAGGCTGCCTTTGAGCCCGTTGTACACGAGAAAAAAGAAGAACTGGGAAAGAAAAGGTTCCTGGGAAAGGGATTCTTCAAGAAGGACTTCATCACCCTTTTTCGTGAAGAAAGGATGGTTTATTTTCTTTTCTATCCGGTGGGCTTTGGAGTTCTGATGACGATCGTGGGAAGTGCAGATTTCGGATTGATCTTTGCAGTTGGTATCTCTGCTCTCTACAACGCGACGATGACGGCGATGCTCTGGAGGAAAGAACTGGAAGTCTGGCCACTTCCCAGGATCTTTCCCGTCAGGTTGAAAGATGTCGTTCTTTCAAAGGTGCTCGTTCCATCCTTTCTGAACACCGCGGTTGTTTCAGGTTACGTGATCTTTCTGGTCTTCTACCAGAGGCAATTTCTCTACCTTTCTTTCATTCCCGTGTGTTTGAGTCTTTACTTTTTTGTCTCAGTAGTTGGGCTTTTTCTCTCAAAGTGGGAGAAAGCGGACCAACTTGCAAACCCTGCGAAGGTCTTTTCCACGCCGGTGGTTCTTCTGGTACAGCTTCTTGCCCTCGGGGTGGTGGCCGCTCTCGGATACGTTCTTTCACTCGGGTCGCATCTTCTCTTCGCACTGGCTTTAATATCCGTTGTTGTGGGAAGTATCGGTGGATTTGCCGCAATTTTCAAGCGTTTTGTGGCTCGTGTAGAAAGATTTGAGACGTGAGATCCTTTCAAAAGGTGTCACCGGACCTTCCTGACCAAGAATCTGTGAACATTCCACCGCTTTTTCTAGGGCTTCTCTGCGAGATCTTCCTTTCAGAAGCTCGTGAATCAGCACAACATCGAACAGATCTCCAAGACCGATCGGATAAAAAAACGACTTCCCGTTTCCTGGAACATGGATATCGCCCCATCTTGCACCCTCTGGCCCCATTTTCACCACATCACATCTGGTTCTTGAACATTCTTTCTCGTTTCCTATGATGAGTGCCTTCAAACCACTGGTGTCGATCTTTGCTCTGGGACCGATGTCGATCACCACATTTTGTGATCTTTCACACACGACTTTCAAGGTCTTTTCCGGAACCTCCCCCGTTGCAAAAACGAGGTCATAATCGTTCATCACAGGTGGAACGGCGATGTTTTCTCTGTTCACACCGATCTCAACGGCAAGAGGTCTTCCATTGCGGGCTATGAACAGTCCTGTTTTTCCATGAAGAATCGACATATGGGAAACATCGAAGTCCGATCTTTTAAGTTCGTCCATCAGGTGTTTTCCTCGAAAGTCCTCTCCAACGTTGGAGTAGAAATCGACTTTGTATCCAAGAAGAAAAAGGCCGTACGCCACGTTAAGGCCTGACCCACCTGGAGATTCCCTGATGATTGTCTTGTGTGGATCTTCTCCGAACAGGAAGATGTCCCAGAAAGTGCCACCGAAGATCGCTATCTTCAACGAAGACCCCTCCCGTGATAGAATTTCAAAAAAACGGAGGGAAAACGATGAATCTCTGGAAATTATATCAGCCGGGAACACCCGCCGCGATAATAGCTTGGGGACAGCTGGGAACACCCCATGCAAAAACCACGTATGGCCTTCTCAGACACAGCAAGCTCTTCAAACCGGTGTGTGTCGTCGCAGAGCACGAAGGAAAGAAGGCAAGCGACTTTGTTCAGCCAGTTCGCTTCGATGTTCCCGTGGTTTCTTCGATAGAAAAGATCAAAGAGTTCGGTGCAAAGGTTGTGATCGTCGGAGTGTCCAACCCGGGAGGTTACCTTGAAGAAAAGATAGCCCAGCTTGTGAAAGATGCTCTATCGAACGGTTTTGACGTTATATCCGGGCTTCATTTCAAGATCTCCCAGCAAACAGAGTTTCTGAAACTGGCCCAGGAAAGCGGAGCGAAAATCGTGGACGTTCGTGTTCCACCGGCAGATCTGAGAGTCTTCTCCGGTGACGTATATCGGAAGGGAATAAAGGTCGCCGGTGTCTTCGGAACGGATTGTGTTGTAGGGAAGAGGACAACTGCCGTTCAGCTGTGGGAGAGGGCGCTTCAGAAAGGAATAAAAGCGGCCTTCATGGCCACAGGTCAGACCGGTATTTTGATAGGCGCGGACGCGGGGTACGTTGTAGACGCTATTCCCGCCGATTTTGTCTCTGGTGTGGTGGAGAAGACCATCCTGGAGCTCGAAAAGATTGGGAAGGAGATTGTGTTTGTTGAAGGGCAGGGAGCACTGAGGCATCCCGCGTACGGTCAGGTCACCCTGGGACTCCTGTATGGTTGCAACCCCGATGTTGTCTTTCTGGTGCACGATCCATCCAGAAAACACTTTGAATCTTTCCCGAAGATACCAAAGAAACCCGATTTTGAAGAGGAAAGAAGACTCATCGAAACACTCTCAGATGCAAAGGTGATCGGTGGAGTGTGCCTGAACGGGACCTTCGAAACAAGCCTTCCAGTCTACAACCCGTTCTATCCGGAAGATCTCGACGAGATGTTGAAGAGGGTGGTCGAATGGTGAACGTTGTAATGGTTCCATGCTCTGTAGTGAAAGATGAAACGGTGGTCGTTGTGGACGTTCTGAGGGCCACCAGTACCATTGTCACAGCGCTTGCGAACGGTGCAAAGGAAGTTATCCCTGTAAAAACAGTGGAGGAAGCGCTGAAGAGGAAAGAAAGGGATGTTCTTGTGTGTGGAGAAAGAAATGCGAAGAAGATAGAAGGTTTCGACCTTGGAAACTCTCCTCTTGAGTACAAAAGCGAACTGGTCCTTGGGAAAACGATCGTTCTCACAACGACGAACGGCACTCAGGTGATCGAGAGGGTAGAGGGTGACAGCGTCATCGCAGCCTCTTTTCTGAACGTTTCTGCGGTCGTTGAATATCTGAAGGAGAAAGAGAACATCACCATCGTCTGTGCCGGAACCAGTGGAGATTTTTCCCTGGAAGACTTTTTACTTGCTGGAATGATCGTGAAAAGAATGAAAAGGGAAGATCTTCTGGACGGTGCACTCGTGGTGATGAGATACTTCGAATCTGTGCAGAACATAAGGGAGGAGATCAAGAGATTCTCCTCCCATGCGAAAAGGTTGATATCTCTTGGATTTGAAAAGGATGTTGATTTCTGCACGACAGAAGACCTTTTCCATGAAGTTCCCGTTCTTGTAAACGGTGCTTTTACTCTGAAAGAAGCTCGGTGAAGTGGAGCGCTTTCACTCCCATCTTCCTGCAGAGGTTTTTCAGAACGGTCTTTGGACCCACTTCCACGAATTCTTCCACACCCATTTTTTTCATCGTGTCCACCGATTGTTTCCAGAGGACAGGCCCTGTGATCTGCTCGATCACGTTCTTTTTTATCTCTTCCGGGTTTTCTGTCGGTTTTGCAGTGGAGTTCATCACTATGGGCCATTTCGGTTTTTTGAATTCTATCTTTTCCACCTCTTCCTTCATTTTCTCTCTGGCGTACTCCAGAAACGGTGTGTGGAAAGGACTTGAAACCATCAGTTCCACAACGCGGCGCGCACCCTTTTCTTTCAGGATGTCCATTGCCTTTTCAACGGATTCTTTCAGACCGCTGATCACCACTTGATCGTGCGAGTTGTAGTTTGCTATGTACACTCCATCTATCGAATTTACCACTTCCTCTATCTGTTCGATGTCGAGTCCTATAACGGCTGCCATGGTCCCCTTCCCAGGTTCGAGGGCTTTCGACATGTACTCTCCTCTTTTTCTCACAAGGTAAAGCCCTGTCTCGAAATCGTACACACCAGCCACAGCCAGCGCGGTGTACTCCCCAAGGCTGTGACCTGCTACAACGTCCGGAAGGATACCCTTTTTTTCCAGTTCGAGGTAAGCGATGTAACTCGTTATGTAGATGGAGGGTTGAGCGTTCTCCGTGAGTTTCAGGGTCTCTTCATCACCGTTCATGATCTCTGTGATGTCGAATCCCAGAACCTTTCTCGCCCTTTCGAATATGTCCTTTGAAGATTCGTACACGGAGAAATCCTTCGCCATTCCGGAGTATTGAGATCCCTGTCCGGGAAAGACGAACGCCCTCACCGTTTCACCTCCAGTTTTTTCAACCTGAGGGCTATGGCGGCGGCAACGATCAGTTTTATCAGATCGAACCAGACGAACGGAGCAAAGCCGAGTGCCACTGCTTTTTTGATATCGTGAACGTAAAAGTTCAAAACGAACACACCAAGCAAGTATATGATTCCAAGACCCGAAAGACCAGAAACGAGATACCACACGAAGTTTTCTCTCTTCTCAGAAAGAAGTCCGATCACAAATCCTCCTAGAATGAAACCGAAGAGGTACCCACCGGTGGGACCGATGAGAACATGCGCTCCACCTTTGAAGTTCGCAAAGACAGGAAGGCCAATGGCACCGAGTAACACATACGTTGCAATCGATAGTGTACCGTATTTTTTCCCGAGCATGTAAGCGGCTAGGAAAACGAAGAACACCTGAAGAGTGAAGGGAACAGGACCGATCGGAATCGAAATCCATGCTCCCACCACGATGAGGGCTGTGAAAGTACCGGCCTTCACAAGCTGTTTCATTCTTCGACGTACCTCCTCAGTTTCTTCACCGTCTCCACGAACTCGTTCATGATGTCTTCTATGATCTGCTTCACAGGTTTTATTTCGTCGATCAGTCCGGCACTCTGTCCCATCATGAAAGAACCTCTCTCAAGGTCTCCCTCCACAACGGCTCTCCTCAGACTCCCCACCAGCATCTCTTCTGCCTGCATCGGATTTTCGAACTCCATTTCCTGAATCTTCCTTGCAAATGGCGTTCTGAGAACGCGTGCGGGATGCCCAAGTTTGGCACCGGTCACAATGGTGTCTCTTATAGAGGCCTTGACGATCTTTTCTTTGTAGACGGGGTGAACATCGCTTTCCACACTCGCCACGAACCTTGTTCCCATCTGTATCGCTTCTGCTCCGAGGGCAAAGGCAGCAGCCATACCCCTGCCGTCTGCTATTCCACCCGCAGCGATCACGGGAATATCCACACTTCTTGAGACCTTGTTCACGAGAACGAAGGTGGTGACCTCTCCTATGTGGCCACCGGATTCCATTCCCTCTGCTATCACGGCGTCTGCTCCTGCCCTTTCAACCATTCTCGCGAGGGAATCTGAAGCCACAACGGGAATGACTTTTATACCATTTTCTTTCAATTCTTTTATGTACTTTGTGGGATTTCCTGCCCCGAAGGTGATCACAGGCACCTTCTCTTCCACACAGACCCTGACGAGATCGTCTGCCCAGGGTGAAACAAGGATCACGTTCACACCGAACGGTCTGCTCGTTCTCTTTCTGAGGTCAGAAATGGCTCTCCTCAGATCGTCAGGTTTCATGGCACCGGATCCGATGATTCCAAGTCCCCCCGCTTCGGAGACAGCGGCGGCGAGAACAGGGGTTCCCGCCCAGGCCATTCCCCCCATGAGTATGGGATACTCTATTCCGAGAAGTTCTGTGACCCTGGTTTTCAGATTCATTTCTTCTTCACCCCCAGTAGAAGTTTGGCTTTCGCCACGATGGTGTTTTCAACCTTTGCCACACCTTCCACCTGAACCGTGCCGAGTTTTTCACCTATCTTTTTCACCTCGTAGATCAATTTGTCTCCTGGTCGCACTTCCTTTTTAAAACGTGCCTCGTCTATTCCGAGAAAGAGAGGTATTCCCTCAAGATCTTTCAAAAGAAGAATACCGGCAGTCTGGGCGAGCCCCTCGATGATGAGCACACCCGGGTATATGGGATACTCCGGGAAATGACCCTGAAAGACGGGATCAGAAATGCTGATGTTCTTGAAAGCGACGATCCTGTCTTCGGATTCTTCTATCACACCGTCCACCAGAAGGAAAGGATACCTGTGTGGAAGGATCGACCTCACGTAATCTATGTTCATGGTTCATACCTCCCCACAACGACCGAAACGTTGTGCCCACCGAATCCGAAGGAGTTCTTAATGAAGTTTCTGATCTCTTTCTGGATCGGCTCTTTTCCAACAAGACCTGTTCCTTCTGCCTCTTCCGTTGGGTTGTCGAGGTTTGGCATTCCGTGCACAAAGGAATGCTGCATCTGAAGAATCGAAAGGACGAGTTCTGCGGCACCAGCGGCACCGAGAAGATGTCCTATCAGGGCCTTAGAGGAGTTTATGGCCACGTTCTTTGCGTGTTCTCCCAGCACCTTCTTTATAGCCTTGAGTTCTGCCTCATCGCCGGCGGGTGTGCTTGTGGCGTGGCAGTTCACGTAATCTATGTCCTCAACAGAGAGGCCAGATTCTTTCAGAGCCAGTTTCATCGCTTCTGCCGCTCCTCTGCCCTCTGGATCCGGTGCGCTGAAGTGGTATGCATCGTCCGTCATGCCAACTCCCTTTATCTCCGCTATGATCTTCGCACCCCTTGATTTTGCGACCTCTTCCGCTTCAAGAACGAGGATCGCTCCACCCTCTCCCATGACAAAGCCGTCTCTGTCTCTGTCGAACGGACGGGAAGCTCGTTTGGGGTCGTCATTTCTTCTTGAGAGCGCCCTCATGTTCGCAAACCCGGTGATCGGCAGGGGTGCTATCGTTGCTTCCGTTCCTCCAACAACGGCCACGTCTGCGTATCCATGCCTTATCAGAAGAGTACCGAGTGCCACCGCGTGCAGAGAAGAAGCACAGGCACTCACAGAAGAAAAGTTCGGTCCTTTCAGACCGTACTCCATTGCAACGACACCGGACGCCATATCGATGAGAATCATCGGTATCAGGAACGGACTCACCCTGTTGGGCCCCTGAGAGAGGAACTTGTTGTTTTCGCTGTCGAGTGTCAGGAATCCTCCCATTCCGGATCCTATGATCGTTGCTGTTCTTTCCGAAAACTGCTCGAAATTTATCCCTGCCTCTTCCACCGCTTCTTTGGTGCTGACGAGAGCGAAGTGAACGAACCGATCTGTTCTCTTCACGAGTTTTGGATTTATGTACTCTTCCGGTTTGAAATCTCTAACCTCTGCTGCGATTTGAACAGGTAAGTTAGAAGCATCAAAAGAAGATATTCGATCTATCGTTACTTTGGTTTCTCTAAGACCTTCCAGATTCTTTTCTTTCCCAACACCAAAAGGACTTACGATGCCCATTCCCGTTATGACCACCCGTCTCAAAATACCACCTCCCGACAAAAAATCTGGCATGATTATATCATAATCTCACAGGAAGTTTCAATCTCTGGCCTCGATCATGAGAAAGAAACAATAAATTTACTTCTCAGGTGATAACATATCTGAAGAAGGAGGGAATGGGATGAAGAAGTACGTTATTGTGACCGGAGGAGTTCTCAGTGGTATAGGAAAGGGTATATTCTCCGCTTCTCTGGCAAGACTCATGAAAGAATACGGTGTCGATGTGAACGTGCTGAAAATCGATCCATACCTGAACGTGGACGCAGGAACCATGAACCCGAACCAGCATGGTGAGGTCTTCGTCACCGAAGACGGTTACGAAGCGGATCTGGATCTCGGTCACTACGAGCGTTTCCTCGGAAGAGACATGACCCGCCACAACAACATGACGGCAGGTCAGGTCTACCTTCGGGTTATAGAAAAGGAAAGGCAGGGAAAATACCTCGGAAACACCGTCCAGATCGTTCCCCATCTCACAGAGGAGATAAAGGACAGAATAAGGTCTCTCGAGGCAGAACTCCTTGTGGTTGAGATCGGAGGTACCGTCGGTGACATCGAAGGTGAGGTCTTTCTGGAAGCAGTCAGAGAGCTGCAGATGGAAGAAGGAAGAGAAAACTTCCTCTTTGCCCATGTTACGTACGTTCCTTACCTTCGAACCACGAACGAGTTCAAAACCAAACCAACGCAGCAGTCGGTTCAACTTCTCAGAAGGATCGGAATCACTCCTGACATGATCATCGTGAGGAGTGAGTTCCCCCTCGACGTTCCCAGTATGAACAAGGTTGCCCTCTTTTCGGGTGTTCCCAGAGAATTCGTGATAAACCTTCCCGACACGAAGAACGTTTACGAAGTCCCGGAGATACTGAGAGACATGGGACTGCATGAAAAGATCTCTTCCAAGTTGAAACTCGATCTGAAGGACACTGGGTTCAACTGGTCCTATCCGAAGGCTTTCAAACCTTACAGGATAGCACTGGTGGGGAAATACCTTGGAACAGACGATGCCTACAAGAGCATCATAGAATCTGTGTTCTTGACGGGTGTGGAAAAGCCAACCGTGGTGGACAGTCAGATGCTGGAGGAGATGAGTGAAGAAGAGGTAGCAAAAGTTCTGGACGAGTACGATGCCCTGATCATTCCAGGAGGGTTTGGGAGAAGAGGAATCGAGGGGAAGATAAAGGCCATAAAGTACGCCAGAGAAAATAAGAAACCCATCCTCGGCATATGCCTTGGCATGCAACTCATGATCATTGAGTTCGCAAGAAACGTTCTCGGATACAAAGAGGCGAATTCCACAGAGTTCGATCCAAAAACCCCATATCCTGTCGTGGACTTGATGGAGGAACAAAAAAGAATTCTGAAACTCGGTGGTACGATGAGGCTTGGCGCACAGAAGGTGAAGATCTTTCCAGGTACAAAACTGCATGAGATATACGGTGGAGCAGAAGAAGTTTACGAAAGGCACAGACACAGATACGAAGCAAACGAAGAGGCCTTTCCAGAAATCTTCAAGAAACCCGGTGAGGAGGGATACAGACTCGTTGTTTCTGCAAAGTCGGAGTTCATCGAAGCCGTGGAAATAGAGGATCACCCCTTCTTCATAGGTGTTCAGTACCATCCGGAGTACAAGAGCAAGGTGGGAGCACCTCATCCGATCTTTGTTCACCTTAAGAAGGTCCTGGAGGGATTGCAATGATAGATATGCACCTTCACTCCACGTTCTCCTACGATGGAAAGGCAGAAGTGGAAGACATCATCGCTCAGGTGCAAAAGCTCGGAATAAATCATTTCTGCATCACAGATCACTACGAGTACGAAAACGGAAAACTCGTTCACGATTTCAACGTGGAAGAGTACTTCCTCACCATGGACAAATTCGATCTTCCAAGAGGAGCAGAGATCAGCTGGGACGGTGTGAAAGAAGCAATCTTTCCGGAAGGATTCGATTACCTGCTTCTTGGAGTGCACAGGTACGATGAGAACCTTCCGCCAGATGAACTGGCAAGGGACTACCTCGAAAGAACGCTTTACGTTATGGAAAGGGTGGAATTTCACACGCTGGCACACCTTGACTATCCTGCAAGGTATGCAAATGCCGATTTCAAAGCAAACAGAGATCTGATAGAGAAGATCCTGAGGTTTCTTGTAGCCCGTGAAAAGATCCTCGAGGTGAACACCGCGGGGCTTTTCAAACACGGAAAGCCCAATCCTGACTACTGGATACTGGAGATGTACTGGGATCTTGGGGGAAGATTCATCACGATCGGTTCGGATGCCCATGAAGTACAGCACATAGGCCGGGGAATCGAGGAGGTCATGTCAAAATTGAGAAGGTTCAACTTCGAATACGTTGTCGTTGAAGGGAAAAAACTTTTCACCAAAAAACTGAGGTGAAGGAATGCCCTTTGTTCTGAGTTTTCTTCTGGGGATGTTTGGGGTCTGGTTTTTCGGAAAACTCGCAAAGAAACTCAACATCGTGGACAGACCAGATGGGTTGTTGAAACCCCACGGAAGAGAGATTCCCTATCTTGGGGGGCTCGGTATATTCGCCGGTGTTCTGCCGTTTTTGTGGAAAGATACGGCTGTTCTTTTAACATCGTCTCTTGCTCTCACACTTGGTTTGCTGGATGACCTGTTTTCGCTGTCTCCTTTTTTCAGACTCGTTGTGGAGTTTGGAATTTCTCTGATTCTGGTCTGGAGGTACGTGGGATTCCACAACGTCTGGTATCCGATCCTCTGGGTTTTTTTCGTTGTGATCCTGATGAACGCTGTGAACATGATGGATGGAATGGATGGGCTCTGTGGAAGTCTTGTGGCCATTTCTTCTCTCTTTTTCTTCTTTCTGGTCAAGGGGACTTTCTTTCAGGATCTCTCGCTGGCGCTTCTTGGTGTTTCGCTGGGATATCTTGTCTTCAACTTTCCACCGGCAAGGGTCTTCATGGGAGATGCTGGAAGTTATCTCCTGGCCGTTCTACTCTCCACGATGATCATCTCTCAAAACCGTGTCGTCTCGTTCAACTCTTTTGTACCACTCGTGTTTCCTCTCTGGATATTTCTGCTTGATTTTTTCGCCAGTGTGATAAGACGGTTCAGAAACAGAAGATCGATCGTTTCCGGAGACAGAGACCACATGTACGACAAACTTTCACGGAGACTGGGAGTCAGAAAAGCACTGCTTGTCATGTGTTTGATACACTCTCTGTTGTGCGGGTTCAGTTTTGGGGCGATGGGAAACGCATTCACAGGAGTCTTGACTCTTGTCATTGCCGGTGTTTTCTCTTACCTCATCATAAAGGGTTTGAGACTGTTCGATTACGACTGATTGGGAGGGAAAGCGCATGGAAGTGCTGTTCTACATAATGTACATCGTTGTGGCTCTTTTTTCTTCGAAAAAGTTGACGTACGAATTCAGTGTTCCAAAATACGCCATCATCACGGTGTTTTTGAGTGTCATCTTTTTCATGAGCCTTCTGAAGATCCTGAGAAGAGAGAAACTGGAGATCAGGTTCAATATGGCTCATGTGGCTTTCTTTGCCTTCTCGGTTTCAGCCCTTCTTTCCACGATAAACGTCTATCGTGAAAATCCTGTCTACTTCCGTTATTCCTTCGATATAGCGATTTATGTTCTTCTCATGTTCTTCACTTCCATTTTCATTTCGAACTTCTTCGTCACAAAAGAGAGGATAAAAAGGTTTCTCACAGTCAGCGTGGCTCTGGCTGGTTTTGTTGCCTTCGACGCTCTTTTGAATTTCTACGGTGGCGTTGATATCTTCCTTGGAAAGATCGGTGATCCCTTTTCAAGGGCGAGTGTGAAGGCAACCATAGGAAACGTGAACTTCGTTTCGAACTTTCTTTCTCTGAACCTCCCGCTCGCCCTGTACCTCATAGCGTCGAACGATTTCAGAAAGAAAGAAGCATCCGCTGTGAAGGTGATCGCTTCTGTTTCTGCGCTTCTCATGGTCTCTGGTATTCTTGTCGGGCAGACACGTTCTCTCTATGTTGCGAACATCGTGTCTTTTGGTATCTTCCTTTCCTTCTATATGGTTTTTAGAAGAAAAAAGAGTCAGGAAAAAGCAGACAGGGAAGTTGCCGATATGAGTCGAACCCTTACGGTGTTCGTTGTGATCGCCGTGATCGCTCTTGTTGTTCTCTACAACGTACCGACTCCTCTGAACGGCTACGGAAGGGTTTCTCCTGCCGAGAGGATACAGGCTGTAGCGGAAGTGAGTTCCTGGCACGAGCGTCTTCTTTCCTGGCTTTCTTCCGTGTATCAGTGGAAGGATCACAGGATATTCGGCAGTGGGATCGGAACGTACCAGCTTCTCACGATAAACTACATGGGTGACGTGATAGAGGATCATCCAGAACTGATGTACGGCTGGAACAATTTCAAAAGAACACACAACGACTACCTTCAGGTTCTAGGAGAGATGGGGATCGTGGGAATTGCTTCTCTGGTCTTTCTGGCGCTCTCACTTGGTGTTCTGTTCTTCAGGATACTGAGGAGAGTTGAAACGAGGGACGATCTTTTTCTCTTTCTCGCCCTCTCCAGTTCTTTTATCACCTTCATGATGCACAGTGCTTTCAGTTTTCCAGCACATCTTCTCCCGAACGGATTTCTCGTGGTCGCTGCAGCCTCAATGGCAGTTGGTGGTTATTTCTACGGTGGAAGGGTCATGAGATTTGAGAGAAGATGGGCGGTTGCACTGGGAACTATTGTGATCCTGATCGGTGTGGTTTCTTCGTATCTGAAGTGGAACTACTTCGTATCTGAAGTGTACTTCAAACAGGGAAACGCTGCATACCTTGCCATCAGAAAAATCGAAGAAGACCTCTCCAGATTGGACAGCTACGAGCAACAGGCAAAGAACGCTCTGGAGGAACTGAATTCACTCACGGGCCGCTACAGTTACCTGAGGCCCGACGAGTTCAAAAAGTTCGTGATGAAACAAAACCTTCCAGTGATACCATCTGACATGGAGATAGAAAAACTCAGACTCGAAACCATACAGAAGGAAAGACAGAACATACAGAGCACCATCCAGAAGATCGCATCCTATCGAACTCAGCTTCTGAACCAGAGAGTGGAACTTTATAGAAAGGCGAAGGAGAACTTTCTGAGGTCTGTTCACATCAACAGGGCTTACGGAAGGTCCTATTTTTATCTTGCTGCCCTTGCGGTGGGTGAATTCAGAGTCGATGAGTTGAAAAACCAGCTGAACACAAAGGAAGATTATGAAAGGTTTTTCAACCAGAACTTCGATGAGTACCAGAAGGTGATTTTTTCTGATTCTCGGAAAACTGATCTTTCGTTCCTGAAGGATCAAGATCTTTCCGTGATCGATTCTCTGGGAAAAGACAACCTGATCACCGCCCAGGCTTTCCTCGATTCTGTTTCTCTGTATCTTTCCTCACTGAAATCCTTCAACGAAAGAAATACTTACAGGGGTCTTGCGACAAGGTATGTGGGACTTCATCAGGTCATGAAGATTCTACTTACAAAGGCTCAGGATGATCTGATGAAAAAAGCCTTTTCCGAATTGGCTGTAAGATACTTCGATGAGTTCATAAACTACGCCAGGATCACCATTCATTATCTTCCCGGTGCATGGAACAGGTTCTCCGACTGGAAGCATTACGATCTCAGACAGGCCGTTGCGGGGCAGGATATCTACAGGTATTTCGCCATGAAGGCCGCTGAAGCGCAGCCTCTGACCGTAGAAAAGAACAGAGAGTTTCTATTTTACCTTGCAAGAAAAGAGATCTGGGCCGTTGAAAACATGAACCGAGTTGGTGTCTGGGGAGTGCCCGATGGAGTGCTGGATTTTCTCCATGCGATGCCGTTTGAATACATGTCTTCAAAAGAACACCAGGAAGCCCTCTTTGTCTTTGAAGATGTCCTGAGACTCTACGAAGAAAGTTACAGAAGGACAAAAGAATCACTTCCAGAGTACGAAAAGGCCGCTGAAAGAAGGTTTGAAAGCGTATTGAACGATCTGAAGGAATACCTCAGAAGCGACTTTGGAGAGGAGTATTCATCTCGTTTCGAAGAAATCTTCAAAGACCTGTTCGAAGACTTCAAGAACCAGAACTGGCTCTCTATAAACGCAGAGGAGATGAGAAAATTCATAACCGAGAAAAACTACACTTACAAACTGAATCCATGGCGAGAACTCCTTTTGAAACGGCTGAATGAATTTGGAGACTACTTAAAACAGAGAAATCTGGAATCTTCCAGAATCAATGAAGTCATCTCAAGAATCTACAACGATCTAATTGGTCTCAAGGAGGTTCTTGTTCTTGAAAGATACCTGAGATTTCTTGCACACTACAGGCTGATCCTGAACGATGCGAAAAACTTCCTTGAAAGCATCGAAAAGGCGTACAGTGCAACTAGTGATGAACAGTGGAAGATGATACTGGAGGACTGGAGTGTGAACCTTTTGAGCGACGAAAAATTCGAAACGAAAGAGCAAATCCTTGAATGGCTGGAGAGGTTCAAAGAGTATCTCAAGGATCTGGAAAACACCATCTGAAACCGGGGAGGGAAACCTCCTCGTTTTTTTAAAGCCCTCCTGTAATGAAGAAGTTCACACCACACCTTATTGATACTCATTCTTTTTTGATACATTTTCGCAATTTATTGGAAACACGGATCGGTTATTATACTATCTGGATGACAATTTGAAATCATTTTAAAAATTTACAGGGAGGTGCTTAACATGGAAGGCAGGATTCCTTTGCTCGGTGAGGAGTTTCCCAGAGTGGAAGTGAGGACCACACACGGAAAGAAGACCCTTCCAGACGATTACAGGGGAAAGTGGTTCGTTCTCTTCAGCCATCCAGCGGATTTCACACCGGTTTGTACCACTGAGTTCTTTGCGTTCCAGAAGAGGTACAACGAGTTCAGAAAGTTGAACACGGAACTCATAGGACTGAGTATCGATCAGGTGTTCTCACACATCAAGTGGGTCGAGTGGATAAAGGAGAAACTCGGAGTTGAGATCGAGTTCCCGATCATAGCAGACGATCTCGGAGAGCTCTCTAGAAAACTCGGTCTGATCCATCCCAAGAAGGGAACGAACACCGTGCGCGCTGTCTTCGTGGTGGACCCGAACGGAGTCATAAGGGCCATCATTTACTATCCTCCCGAGGTTGGAAGAAACATCGACGAGATCCTGAGGGTGATAAGGGCATTCCAGGTGTCTGATGAGAAAAAGGTCGCCATACCTGCCAACTGGCCAGAGAACGACATCATAAAGGACGCGGTGATAGTACCACCCGCCACCAGTGTGGAAGAGGCAAGAAAAAGACTGGAATCGAAGGAATACGAGTGTTACGATTGGTGGTTCTGCTACAGGAAAGTTCAATAAAATAGCGTGGCTCCTTCGGGAGCCACTTTTTTGTTTTTCCCGCCTGTTATTTCTTTCTGATATTAAAAAAATGGAATTGGAACTTGACACAAGATATCGTTTTGTTTAAAAATACATTATGTAGTTGCTTGCAACACGCAACTAGCATTACGGGAGGGATCATCTTTGAACCTATCTCCAACCCAGCACAGAATCCTCAGACTTTTGATAGAAAACGAAAAAATCTCCATGAAAGAAATGAGTAAAGAGCTCTCCGTCAATCTCTCTACCGTATCCAGAAACTTCAGACCCCTTTTGAAGTCGGGCTTTGCCCTGAAAAAAGAAGAAGTCTCTCCGGGAATTCAGGGTGGAAGAAAAACAACGCTGTACACGGTAAATCCAAACAAGTTCTTCATCCTCGGTGTGGGAATGGAACAGAACAGGCTGATCGTGACAGTGCTGGATGCCAGGGGGAACGTCGTTGAGGAGATAGAGAAGCACGAGGAATTTCGTGGTGAAGAGATCGCTTCGGTTCTGATCAACTGTGTGAAGCCTCTTCAAAAGAAATTCTCAAACGTCGTTGGTGTTTCGGTTGGAATGCCGGGAATTATAAAAGACAACAGGGTGATTTTCTCTTCAGCACTCGACATAGAAAACTTCGATCTGGGAGAGGAACTCTCCAGAAGACTGAATCTGGAAGTTCTCATTTTGAACGATGCCAATGCGGCGGTGGTTGGATATGGACTCCAGAGAAGGAATGTGGTTTATTTTCTGCTCTCCGTTCCATACTATCTGAATTTATCTGTGGGTGTGGGAGCGGGGCTGTGGTTGGAAGGAAGATTGTACCAGGGGGGCACTGGCGCCTCTGGAGAGTTTGAAATGAACACTCTTCCATCTATTCTGAACGATTCTTCAACTCTCGATGAAGTCAATCTCGAAACGATGTCTCTCGAATCGCTTTCACATCTCATCCTTCGGCTTTCAGAAGTCGCTTCTTTTGTGATATATCTGATCGATCCAGAAACAGTTGTTTTCGGGGGAGACATCGTTCTTTTTTCCCCGGTTTTTCGTGAAGAACTGAAGGGGAAACTTCTAAATCGGCTGGAGAAAAGGCACGTTCCCAACGTTGAGATTCTCTTCGATGACAGAGGGCTCTGGACAATCGCGGTCGGAGCGGCGAGGGCTTTCTGGAAGAAGATACTGGAAGACTATGAATTCGCCCGGAAAATACTGTAAACAGGGAGTGATCGATGTGGATCTTGGAAAGCTGTTTTTCTGTGGTTTTGATGACTTCAACGAGGAAGCAAGGGAGGTAATACAAAAATACAGACCGGCCGGCGTTCTGATCTACCCTGGAGTTCTTTCAAAGGAGTATCTGTTCCTTGATTTCATGAACTTTCTGTCCAGAAATGGAAGATTCATCGTGAGTTCGGATCACGAAGGTGGACAACTTGAAGTTTTGAAGTACGTTCCCTCTTTTCCTGGGAATCTTGCAGCTGGAAAGGTTGATCCAGTCTTTACAGGCAGATACTGTGAGATGGCCGGGAGGATTATGAACACGCTGGGTTTCAACATGGTTTTTGCACCGGTTCTGGATCTGCTTTCAGAAAAAGGCTCTGCTGTAGTGGACTTGAGAAGCTTTGGATCAGATCCGGAAGTAGTAGCTTCCCATGGAATGGAAGCATGCATGGGATATTTCAAAGGAGGAGTGATTCCCTGTATCAAGCATTTTCCAGGGCACGGAAAAACCGCGGATGATTCGCATTATCTTCTTCCGACCGTCAATGCATCTTTCGAGGAGCTGTGGAGAGAAGATCTTTTGCCATTCAGAAGGATTTTCCAGAGTAGAGTGAAAACGGCTGTCATGACGGCACATGTGAAGTATCCTGCTGTGGATGATCTTCCAGCGACTCTTTCGAAAAAACTGATAACAGAAGTGCTTCGAGAAAAGTTGAACTTCAAGGGCCTTGTTCTCAGTGATGCGATGGAGATGAAGGCGATATCTGAAAACTTCTCCGTCGAAGAGGCAGTGAGGTTTTTCATTGAAGCAGGAGGGAACATGATACTCCTTGACAACTTCAGGGATCTTCCCGTTTATTACGAATCTCTGAAGAAACTCATCGAGGACGGAAGTATCGAAAGGGAAAAAGTGGAGCGCTCCATAAAGATCGTTGACGAGTATTTGAGCGCGCTGGAAAACAAATTCAACTCTGGACTGATCGCCGAAGTTGCAGAAAGAGCCATAGAGTGCACACGGATGAGAAAAGAACTTCTTGGCAGAGAAGTTGTTCTCCTGGTCCCATCGAACAAAAATCTGAGCCCGGCCGATACCACCGGTGACGATTACGATCTGATACCGGAGGTGGCGAAAAGGTTTTTCAAGGTGAGAGACGTCATCAGATACGATATAGAAGCAGGTCCTGACGATGTTGATGGGGAACTGATCTTCGATTTTGTGGTGAACGCTTCAAAAAATGAGCAGGTGTTGCAGGCTCATCTCAGCTTACCTTCGGATAGAACCATCTATTTCATCATCAGAAATCCCTTTGATGCGAAATTCTTCCCTGGAAGGAGTGTTGTCATCACCCATTCGACAAAACCCATCTCTGTTTATAAATCCTTTCAACATCTTTTGGGGAGGTGTTCTTCATGAGGAAGCTTCTGGTTGTTCTGCTCATCCTTCTTGTAACCATTGCTCTGCCGAAAACGAAGATCGTCTTCTGGACCATGTCACTGAAGCCAACCTTCACAGACTTCATTCAGGGGATCATTGACAAGTACGAGGCGCTTCATCCTGATGTTGAGATCGTGTGGGAAGATGTTCCATGGGATGTTCTACAGCAGAAGCTCTTGGCGGCTTTCTCCTCCGGAAATCCACCTGACGTTGTTAACCTGAACGCCCAGTGGACAATCGAATTTGCCCAGAAAAGAGTCCTGTTCCCCATCGACGAACTGCTTCCTGAAGAAGTTCTTAGTCAGTACTTCGACGACATGATGAAGGGTCTTACGTGGAAAGGACACATCTACGGAATACCCTGGTACACAGCAGTTGATGTTATCCTTTACAACAAGGAGATATTCGAAAAAGCTGGTCTTGACCCCAAGTACCCACCGAAGACCTGGGATGAAATTCTTCTTTACTCTGTGCTGATAAAGGAAAAAACTGGAAAGTACGGTGTGCTCCCGACAATTCTCCAAGATCCATCGGCGATATTCAACTGGGACGGGCTGAACCTCTACACCGTGGATGAGAACAACAGAATAAAGGAAGTCCTCTTCGACAGGCCAGAGTATGCACACACTCTGAACAAATGGGCGACTCTCTACAAAATGAAGTACATCCCGAGCGAACTGGTTCAGGGAGGAGAATGGACCAGGGCAACAGAACTCTATCAGGCTGGCGAACTTGCTATGCTGATCACAGGGCCTCAGTTTGCAGACAGGGTTAAATGGAACGCTCCCGAGATATACAAGAAATCCGACGTTGCACCGGTACCAGCTCCAAAACCAGGTGTGAGAATGAGTGGCTGGTATTCCACGCTGAACATTGTCAGAGGTTCCAAGAATCCGAAAGAAGCAGCGGAATTTGCCGCCTTTGTTGCAAACCTTGAGAACCAGATCGCTTTCTGTAAACTCGTGACCATATTCCCGACACTCAAGGCAGCAGTTAACGATCCCTGGTTCTCTGAGGACGATGGAACACTGGCTGCCAAAGCAAGAATCATGGGAGCCAAGTATCTCAAGTACATCACGTTCTACAACGATGATATACCGTTCAGAAAAGAGGCCTTTGACAAACTTAAGGATGCCATTGTTCAGGTGTTCCTGGGCCAGAAAACACCTGAAGAAGCCTTGAAACAAACAGCAAAATACTGGAGATACCTTATGAAGTCTCAGCAGTCGAAATAAAAATGTGGGGAGGGGAAAATCCCCCTCCCCCTATCTCGAAAGGAGAGAGAAGATGTCCAGAAGGAAGTACCATCTGAGTTTGAGAAAAAGACAATTGACTCTGGCTTTCTTCTTCATCACCATCCCAACGTTTCTCATGATCCTATTTATATATTACCCGTTGATATTCGGTGTGAAGATATCCTTTTACCAGTACGACATGGTGGGAGAGTCCATATTCATCGGGCTGAGAAACTACATTGAACTTTTGAAAGATCCCCTCTTCTGGAATGCTTTTAAAAACAGTCTATTGTATCTACTGGTTGTCCCGCCTCTTCAAATCATCTCGATGCTGCTTGCCGTTCTGGTGGATAAGGCCATAAAAGGAAGGAATCTGTTCAGAACGCTCATATTTCTTCCTGTTGTTACGCCTATAACCATTGCAGCCATCACTTGGCAGTGGATGTACAGAGAAAAAGGGTTCATCAACTTTTTGCTTCGATCCCTGCATATCACTGACAAGTCAATCTCTTTTCTTTCAGATCCCAATATAGCGCTCTTTGCGATAATGTTCGTCACCATGTGGAAAGGATTTGGATACTACATGGTGATATATCTGGCGGGGCTCCAGAGCATACCCAGGGAGTTGCTGGAAGCAGCAAAAGTGGATGGAGCCCGGCCATCTCAGGTGTTTTTCAAAGTGACCATGCCCCTTCTGAAACCGTACATACTGTTTTGTTCAACGATGTCTTCTATAGCGGCTTTGAACGTATTCGGTGAGATATATGCGATGACAAAGGGAGGACCAGCTCACGCAACGGAAACGATGGGGCTTTTCATATACAACAAGGCATTTGGTTACCTTCAGTTCGGGTATTCAAACGCGGCGGCGATACTGTTCAGTTTTGTTGTTATCGCCTTCTCACTTCTGAATTTCTACATTTTCAGGGAAGGAGGTCTTAAAAGCTATTATGCTTGAATTTAGAAAGTTTTTAACTTACGTGATTCTTGTGTTTTTTGCATTACTATCTGTTTGGCCTTTCTACTGGATAACGAAGACTTCTCTGGAAGCAGGGGGTAATGTCTATAAGTATCCACCCAATCTTTTTCCACACCCGATAACCTTCTCAAATTATGTCGGAGCCTGGAAGACGGTGAATCTGGGTGGTTATTATCTGAATACCTTGATAATAGCAGGTCTTGGAACCTTCCTGAACGTGCTCTTTTCCCTGATGGTAGCTTATCCCCTTGCAAGAATCGATTTCAAAGGAAAGCAGTTTGTCCTCTTCCTGGTACTTTTACCGATGATGATTCCTGTTCAGAACACGCTGATAGTCAACTACCTCACCTTGAGAAAGCTTGGCATGCTGAACACCTATCTCGGAGTTGTTCTTCCCCAGGCCGTCACTATTTTTGGAATCTTCATGATGAGACAGGCATATCTAAACATTCCCAAAAGCTTTGAAGATGCTGCAAGAATAGATGGCGCGGGAGAACTTTACATTTGGTGGCGAATAATAACTCCTTTGATAAAACCTGATATAGCCACGCTAGTTGTGTTTCAGGTCATAACCTGGTGGGACAACTTTCTGTGGCCCCTCATCGTACTTTCTGATTCGAACAAATATCCACTTGCTGTGGCTCTGGTGTATTTGAACAGCACTTTCCAGGTGAACTTCAGATACACAGCAGCTGGTATAGTTCTCTCTATTCTGCCTGTTATAATACTGTTCCTAGTCGCACAGAGGTACATAATAAACGCTATTGCTGGTGGTGTGAAATACTGACGAAGGAGGGAGGAAAATGAGCGTTACTCTGAGAGAAATTACCGATCAAAAGCACGAGTTGAAAAACTTCTTTGAGAACTTCGTAGTGAATTTTTCTGACAGGAATATTCTCAGGGAGATAGAGAGCAGTCTTACGGAGGAGATTCTCTTCGTCGGTTGTGGAAGTTCCTACAACCTTGCCCTCACGGCCTCTAGATACTTCGAAAGAGTTCTGAAGGTGAGAACAAGGGTTTTCCCCGCAGGAGAGGTGGCTTTTGAGAAGACACCAAAACTTGAAGGAAAACTCGCCTTTCTTTTCTCAAGAACGGGAAACACCACGGAGGTTCTTCTGGCAAACGAGGTTTTGGGAAGGAAGGGTTTCAAGACCGTGGGGATCACAATAGAGGAAAACTCGAAACTCTCAAAAGAAAGCGACATTCCACTTGTTTTTCCAATAAAAGAAGAAGCCGTTGTGATGACGAAGTCCTTCAACATGATCCTGCTTTCCTTGATGTTCATGGCGGATACGATATCCGGTTCGCCCATCGGTCCATACAGGGAACTTGTTGAGTACTCCGAGAGGTTCTTCGATCTTTCCTGGAGGGCTGTTGAAGGTATCGATCTGAAAAGATATGAACACTTCGTCTTTCTCGGGATGGCCGAGTTCTATGGAATCAGCCTGGAATCTGCTCTGAAATGCATAGAAATGTCACTCACCTTTTCAGAGGCCTACTCAACCCTTGAATACAGACATGGTCCAAAGGCACTGGTCGACGAAAAAACTCTCGTTTTTGTTCAAAAGGTCGTTGGAATGGATGAACAGGAGAAACGCCTGAAAAGAGAACTGGAATCACTCGGTGCCACAGTTTTAGAGATAGGAGAAGATGGGGACATTCCTCTCAGCAACGACTGGAGATCTACCTTTTTGAGGACGATACCCGCTCAGATTCTGGGATATCAGAAGGCATCTTCCAGGGGTGTTTCTCCGGACAGACCACCTCATCTGGAAAAGACGGTAACGCTGTGAGGTGTTTTCCATGGTGATAGAGCGTGTTCTGATCGTGGATCCTGTTGATGGAGAGTTCACGGGTGATGTGGAGGTGGACGACGGAAAGATTTGTCGTATAAGAAAGAGAGAATGCACTCCCAGGAGTATTCTCATGCCGGGATTTGTCGACCCTCACATCCACGGTGTGATGGGAGCCGATACTATGAACTGTGATTTTGAAAGAATGGAAGAGTTTCTCTACTCCCAGGGAGTCACTACGTTTCTTGCCACTACCGTCTCTACCTCGCTTGAGAAGATGAAGGAGATTCTGGGGAAGGCAAGAGATTACATCTTCAAAAATCCGGAGACTTCACTTTTCGGTGTCCATCTGGAAGGACCGTACATTTCTAGGGAAAAGAAAGGAGCCCACTCAGAAAAGTACATAAGAGCTCCCTCAGAAGAGGAACTGAAGGAGATCGACTTTCCCGCAAGAATGCTCACCTTCGCACCCGAGATAAGAAAGTCCGAGCTCCTGTTGGGACTTGCAGAAAAAGCCATCGTTCTGTCAGCAGGACATTCGAACGCCACGTTCGAAGAGTTCATGAAGTTCTACAGAGAGGGAGTGAAGAGAATCACCCACTTTCCCAACGCACTGAGGACCTTGCATCACAGAGAGGTTGGTATCATGGGTGCGGGACTTCTACTGGACGATGTAAAAGTCGAACTCATCTGCGATGGAGTACACCTTTCAAAAGAGATGGTGAAGCTCGTCTACAGGGTAAAAGGAGCAGGAGGAATTATTCTGATCACCGATTCCATATCCACAGCAGGTTTCAAAGAGGGAACAACCACTCTGGGTGATCTTGTTGTGAAGGTGAAGGAGGATGTTCCACGTCTGGAAGACGGCACGCTCGCTGGAAGCACCCTTTTCTTTTCAAATGCTGTGAAGAACTTTCAGAGGTTCACAGGTGCTTCACTCAAGGAACTTGCCATCGTGTCCTCTTACAACGCTTGTCTGGAGTTTGGCCTTGCTGACAGAGGAAGGATAAAAGAGGGAATGAAGGCGGACCTTGTTCTTCTTGATGAGGATCTTAACGTCCTCATGACGGTGAAAAGCGGAGACACGGTCTTTTCAGCCTAACTCTTTCACCCTCTCTCTTGTGAGGGCTGCCCTCTTTTCCCATTTTCCTGAAAGGAAAAAGGCAAGTTTCAGCGTGCTTCTGAAGACGATGTCTGAGATCATACCGATCCATGCACCGAGGAGTCCCAGGTCGAAGTACTTCACCATTACGTAGGCAACGGGAAGTCTCACGGCCCAGATGGAGATGAAGGTGATGATCATGGGTGGGAGTGTGTTTCCCGTTCCCCTCAACGCTCCGTTCATGGTGAATTCCGTCGCCAGAAAAAACTGGAAGAGTCCTATTATCTTCACCGGAAGCTTTGCGATCTCTACTATTTGAGGATCGCTGGTGAAGATCCGTATCAGCGGTTCCGGAAAAAGAAATATGATAACACCCACAGTCACCTGAAAGAGAAGACTCAGAATCCATCCCTGGCGGATGACTCCAAGAACATGATCCCGGTTTCCCATCCCGTTGTATCTTCCAGCCAGGGTGGTGATGGCAACTGAGATACCAAAAGCGGGCATGAAGGAAAGCGACTCCACGTTTATACCTATTCTGTGTCCTGCGTAGGCCTCTGCTCCTGCCATCAAGAGAACGTTTGCAAAGAGAAGAACACCTGTGGAAAAAACGAAATTTTCGATGGCGGTAGGGAAACCAACACGGAGAATTTCCTTTTGAACGCTCCAGGTGGGAAAAACATAGCCTCTTTTGAGCTGGAACTCCTCTTTTTTGAAAATCACGAACGTGAGAATGGCACTTCCCACGAATCTCGAAAGAACAGTCGCGATCGCAGCTCCGCGAACACCCCACATAGGAAAACCAAATTTACCGAAGATCATAGCGTAATCCAGAAAGATGTTCAGAAGGTTCGTAACACCCGTGACGATCATGGGGGTTCTCGTGTCACTCAGACCTCTCAACATGGCCGAAAACACCGCCATGATGGAAAATCCCATTGAACCAGAGAGGATGATCTTCAAATACTCTTTTGCTGCGTCTCTTATTTCATCTTCCAGATTCGGAAAGATGTTCAGCAAACCATCGGAAAACATCGTGAGCGCGGTGAGAAGGAGCCCGGTGAAAAGAGCCAGAAAGATACCGTTCCACGCCAGTGTTCTCAATGCCCGTCTGTTACCAGCACCGAGAGCGTTCGCCACTGTGACGGTGACCCCCATGCTTGCAGCTATGAGAACTACCTGAACCACCCAGAAGATTTGATTGGAAAGTCCCACACCGCTCATTGCTTTCCAGGAATAGTGGCCTAGAAAGGCTGTGTCCGCCATGCCGAAGAGCATTTGAAGAACGTTCTCGCCCATTGCTGGCAGGGCGAGTTTTATCAGTTCCTTTCTGATTTTTGGTGCCTCTTCTTTTGAAAGATAATTCTTCAAAAGCGAGTATCTCATTTTCACCACCGACTACGATTCTACATCATTTGGTTCGGAAAGTGAACCATTTAGTAAAATAATTGAACTATTTCCTGAATGGACAGTCCAGATAATGGAGGTGAAAACGTGAACTCACAGGAAATTCTGCGAACACTCTTTTCCCTGGTGATGAAGTTTTCGAGGTTTCTCCCACCGGATGAAGAGATATCGAACATGAAAACAACTGAACTCTACGCTTTTTTGTACATAGCGCTCTTTGGTCCGAAGAAGATGAAGGAGATAGCGGAGTTTCTTTCTACCACGAAGAGCAACGTTACGAACGTGGTGGATTTTCTGGAAGAAAAGGGACTTGTGATGAGGGAGATGGACCCAGACGACAGAAGAACCTTCAGGGTGATACTGACTGAGAAGGGAGAAAGAACGTACGGAAAGATCCTTCAGAATTTTGACGGTCTTGTGAGATCGGTCCTTGAGAAGTTCTCGGAAGAAGATCTTCAGGTTGTGAGCGAAGGGTTCAGGAGGATGGTTGAAGCCTTGTCGAAGGAGGGATCAGGCGAATGAAGAAGTACGTGTTCACGATCGTGTACGTGGTGCTCGTCATCGCTTCTTTCGTTGTGGTTTTCTCTCTGGGAAAGATAGAGACCGGCCCTGAGGTTTTCCTTCCCGGCTACAACGGAGACCCAGAAAAGACCACCAACGAGAACGTGAAGAACCTTTTCAGGTTGAACCGGGATTTCGGTGGAAGTTCCTCCATCGTGATCGTGGTCGAAAGTTCTGAGAGCTTCTTCAAAGATGCACAGGCGCTTTACGATCTTCACGAAGAGCTGGCAAGGAAAAGTTACATCTCCAGTGTGATGAGTCCTGTGAACCTTCCGAGGTTTTCTGGTTTCAGAGTAGAAAGTTATTTCGAAAACGGAGCCGTTTCAGAAGATATCTTAAAGGATCCCAGTTCGGAGAGTTTCATAACGAAAGATGGAAAGTACGCTCTTTTGAACGTGATATTCAAAAAAGATGTGAACGCGAGGGAGAAAATTCCAGAGATAAAATCGGTTGTGTCCAGGTATTTTGAGAAAAACTACCTCTTTGGAGAGCCGGTTCTGGACAGTGCACTTTTCAAGGAACTTGTGAAGCAGACCCTCGTCTATCCTGTATTCATGTTCCTTGTCATCTTTCTTCTTTTCTACTATCAGCTCAGGTCGTTCAGAGCAGCGCTGTTTTCTCTGATCGTTCCTGTTCTGTCCACCTTCTTCGTCTTTGCCGTGTTCTTTGCAGTGGGAAAGACCCTGAACACCATGACCGTGATGACCATCTCCTTTCTTTTGATCATCGGTTCTGCCTACGGGCTACACTTTTACAACGCTCTTTTCAGGTTCGAAGACAGAAAAGAGGCGATCAGGCATATCTTCAAGCCTATCCTCTTTTCGATGCTCACCACCGCGGCGGGCTTCATGTCCTTCATATTCATAGACATAAGGGCTTTCAGAGAACTTGGAATCCTGGTTTCCTCCGGTCTTGCTGTTGTGGTACTTGTGATCTTCACCTCGGGCGTGGAACTCTTCAGAGATTACTCTCCAAAGAGGCTTCCCAGAAACTTTGGGATGAAGTACGTGGGAAGAAAGGCGGCAACGGTAGCACTCATCGTCTTTTTGATCGTGGCCGGTCTGTCACCGTTTTTGCTCCCAAGGGTTCCGGTGGGCTCGGACATGGTATCCTACTTCAGCAAAAACTCCGAACTGGTGAAGGCTTACGATCTCATCGTGGACAAATTCAATATGAGGGAACCGCTCTATCTGGTGCTGGAAAAGGACTCTTCCTTCGTTGGAACGGATTCCAAAACAATAAGGGAGCTGGTTGAAAAGATAGAGCAGAGCGGTTATGTGTCCAGCGTTGTCTTCCCGGTCGATATACCCGTTCCGATAATGTACGCTCTTTCCAGGGCCAATCCTTTTTTGAAAACCTTCGTTGGAGACAGAAACAGGATAAGACTCATCGTCAATCTCACTCCGGAGGGATACGAGCACGCAAAAGAGGTTGTGAAGCAGATCAACGAGATCGTTGAAGGAACAGGCTGGAATCACTACGTTGCAGGCTCTGTGCTGATATGGAACGACATAAACGACAGTATCCTCAGATCGCAGGTGCAGAGCATCGCTCTTGCCTCCATCATGATCTTTGGCATGGTGTTTGCCATCTTTCGAAAACTTCTCTCTGCACTCAGTGTGATGGCTCCAATTGCCTTCACAACGGTGTTCAATTTCATTTTCATGGTGTTTTTCGGTATCAACCTCGATGTTTCCACCTCGATCACCTCCGGTATCCTCATGGGGCTTGTGATAGATTATTCGATACACATCGCCTCCGAGGAACAGAGATTGAAAGATCCTTACCTGGTCATCGAAAACGTAGGGCCATCTGTTCTCACAAACGCGCTCGGTTTGATCGCCGGATTCGCCGTTTTGCTCTTTTCTGAACTTGCACTCTTCAAGAACATCTCGATTCTCATGATGCTCGGTATCGGTGTGGGAGCCACCTTCACTCTGATCGTTCAGCCGCTGATTCTCCAGGGAAAGAAAACGGGGACCTCTTGACGTGAAAGCCTCAAGATGCTAAACTATTCAAACGGAGTGGTGTGCCGAGGTGGCGGAACTGGCAGACGCGCATGACTCAGGATCATGTGGGGGTTTCCCCGTGCGGGTTCAAGTCCCGCCCTCGGCACCAGAGGAAAGCGGAGGTTTTTCCTCCGCTTTTTTTTGGAGGAAAGCAGGGTGAAAGAAGTCGAACTCTTTGGAACGAGGGTCCTCTCTGGGAAGAGGGAGGAATTTCTGAACGAAATCGAAAAAAGGTTGAAAGAGAAGAAGAAAACCTTCGTGGTCACCATGAACGCTTCCATCCTTCTGAAGGCTGTGGAAGACAAAGAGTACCGTGATGTCATCAACTCCGCTGATCTGATCGTGCCCGATGGATCCGGTGTGGTCTGGGCGATGAGGTCCCTCACAGGTGATCACACGGAAAGGCTTCCTGGCATCGAGATAATGAAGTATCTCTGCGACAGATCGAGGGAAACTGGCTGGAGGGTTTACCTTCTCGGCTCAAAAGAAGAGATCGTCAAAAAGGCCGCCGATTCACTGAAAAGATCCGGCGTGAACGTTGTGGGATACCACCACGGCTTTTTTCGGGAGGAAGAGTCAGAGAGGGTGGTGAGGGATATAAACGAAAGATCCATCGACCTTCTGTTCGTGGGAATGGGAGTTCCTCGGCAGGAGAAGTGGATACACAGGAATTTCCCTCAACTGAACGTGAGACTCGCCATGGGTGTTGGGGGATCCATTGATGTCATTTCTGGAAAAAAGAAAAGGGCTCCAGAATGGATTCAGAAGATGAACCTTGAGTGGCTTTATCGGTTCTTTCAGTCTCCTGTCAGCAAAAGAAAAGTTCCCCTTCAGGTTCTGAAATTCGTCTTTCTTGTTTTAAGAGAAAAATTGAAAAACAGAAATCGAAGGCTCTTTTGAAGAGCCTTTATTTTTAAACGGGAGGTGTCTTCATGGAGTTTGAAGGAGCGGTTACCAGGGTCAGCGGTTGGCGGTGGTTTCTTCTGGCACTTCAGCACTTCGTTGCCATGTTTGGAGCCACCGTGCTGGTGCCACTGATCACCGGTCTGGATCCTCTTGTGGCACTCCTCACCGCGGGAATCGGTACCCTCATATTCCACTTTGTAACCGGTGGAATTGTCCCCGTTTTTCTTGGATCGAGTTTTGCCTTCATCGCTCCTGTCCTTGCGGTGAAGGAACTTTACGGGGACCTCTCCTACGCAACCGGTGGAATATTCGTTGCGGGGCTCTTCTATGTGCTCTACGCAGTGATCGTGAAGATCGTGGGACCCGAGAAGATAAAGAAACTCCTCCCGCCAGTCGTCACCGGTAGCATGATCATGGTGATAGGACTCACACTCAGTCCCGTTGCCATCCAAATGGCCTCCAGCGATTGGCCTCTCGCTCTAATCGTGATAGCAACCGTTGTCTTCGTCTCAACGGTGATCAGAGGTTTCTTCAGCATGATACCTGTGATCACGGGAGTCTTCGTTGGTTACGTCGCAGGACTTCTCATGGGAAAGATAGACACCACCGCCATTTTGAACACGCCTTTCTTCAGCGTGCCAAAGATCATGCTTCCCAGGTTCGATTACGGTGCGATTTTCATGATCGTTCCTGTGACTCTTGCCACCTTCATGGAGCACCTTGGAGACATCACCACGAACGGAGCAGTCGTGGGGAAGAATTTCTTTGACAAACCGGGTCTTCACAGGACTCTTCTTGGAGATGGTCTGGCCACTGCAGTTGCCGGTTTGCTCGGTGGTCCCGCGAACACCACCTACAGCGAAAACACAGGGGTTCTGGCTCTCACAAGGGTCTACGATCCGTCCGTTCTGAGGGGAGCAGCTCTTGTTGCCATATTCGCCGCGTTCGTTTCAAAGTTCGGTGCAATCCTTCAGACGATTCCTCAGGCTGTGATGGGTGGTGTGAGTCTTGTTCTCTTTGGAATGATCACCTCGGTTGGTGTGAGAACGATGGTGAACGAACGAGTAGATTTCTCCAAACCCAGAAACCTCATGATAGCTGCTCTGATGCTCACGACCGGTATAGGAGGAGCGGTTTTGAAGGTGGGAAGGGTCGAACTCAAAGGAATCGGACTTGCCGCACTCGTTGGAATCGTTCTGAATCTGATTCTTCCAAAAAGAGACTGAAAGAGACGTGATACAATAAAAATAAGGAGGTGATAATTGATGGAGAATTTCGTCTTTCACAACCCAACAAAGATCATCTTCGGAAGGGGAACGATACCAAAGATAGGTGAGGAGATAAAGAATGCTGGAATAAAGAAAGTGCTCTTTCTCTACGGTGGAGGATCCATAAAAAGGAATGGAGTTTACGATCAGGTGGTCGAATCTCTGAAAAAGCATGGAATAGAGTGGGTGGAGGTCTCCGGTGTCAAGCCGAATCCTGTTCTTTCCAAAGTTCATGAGGCGATAGAGGTTGGAAGAAAAGAGAAGGTAGAGGCTGTGCTCGGTGTTGGTGGCGGAAGTGTGATAGATTCGGCAAAAACGGTGGCAGCTGGTATTCTGTACGAAGGTGATATCTGGGATGCCTTCGTTGGGAAATACGTGATAAAAGAGGCTCTTCCTGTCTTCGATGTGCTGACGATCTCTGCCACAGGAACAGAGATGAACGGAAACGCCGTCATAACGAATGAAAAAACGAAAGAAAAATATGGTGTGAGTTCAAAAGCCCTCTATCCCAGAGTTTCAATCATCGATCCTTCCGTTCAGGCCACACTTCCAAAAGAGCAAACGGTGTACGGAGCGGTGGATGCCATTGCTCACATCCTCGAGTATTACTTCGATGGAAGCAGCCCGGAGATCTCGAACGAAATAGCAGAGGGCACCATCAGAACCATCATGAAGATGACAGAAAGGCTCCTTGAAAAACCGGATGATTACGAAGCAAGGGCCAATCTTGCCTGGAGTGCGACCATAGCCCTGAACGGAACGATGGCCGTTGGAAGAAGAGGTGGAGAATGGGCCTGTCATAGAATAGAGCATTCTCTGAGTGCCCTCTACGACATCGCTCACGGTGCAGGTCTGGCGATCGTTTTTCCCGCGTGGATGAGGTACGTGTACAGAGAAAATCCTGCCCAGTTTGAAAGATTCGCGAGGAAAATATTCAACCTCGAAGGAGAGGGTGAGGATCTCATCCTGAGGGGTATAGATTCGTTCAAGAACTGGCTCAGGAAGGTGGGAGCTCCTGTAACTCTCAAAGATGCCGGTATTCCGGAGAAAGACATCGAGAAGATAGTGGACAACGTGATGCTCCTTGTGGAGAAAAATCTGAAACCAAAGGGAGCCACACTGGGTAGGGTGAAGGTTCTGGAAAGAGAAGACGTTCAAGAGATATTGAAAATAGCCGCAAAATGAAATAAAATACTTGATGATATAATAAGTACGACGCGGAGGCGTGTCCGAACTGGCTAAGGAGCCGGTCTCGAAAACCGGTGGGCCGCAAGGCCCTTGTGGGTTCGAGTCCCACCGCCTCCGCCATTTTTTGTATAATGAAAGCCAGGGGGTATGAGAAATGGATGTCGAAACCGTCGAAAAGGAAGCGATTGAGAAGTTGGAAAAGGTGTCAAACGCTCAAGAACTGGAACAGTTCAGAGTGGAATTTCTTGGAAAAAAGGGAAAGATCACCAGTTTGATGAAAAATCTCAAGAATCTCCCTCCTGAGGAAAGGCCCGCCTATGGAAAGAGAGTTAACGAACTCAGAGAGAAAGTGGAAAGGCTTTTCTCCGAAAAGAAGAAACAAATAGAGGAACTTCTTGAAAGAGAGAGAATGGAGAAGATGCGAGTGGACGTTACGCTGCCGGGAGCCAGAAGGAAAGTGGGACATTCTCACCCTGTACTCAAAGTGATGGAAGAGATCGAGAGGATCTTCGTTTCCATGGGGTTCGATGTGGTGGAAGGACCCGAGATAGAAACAACCTGGCACAATTTCGATGCTTTGAACACTCCAGAATGGCATCCGGCTCGTGACGAACACGATTCGTTCTACATCACAGATGAACTTCTTCTGCGCACCCACACCTCTCCCGTTCAGATAAGGACCATGCTGGAGAGAAAACCTCCAATTGCCATCATATCACCGGGGAAAGTCTACAGGCGAGATTATGACGCAACACACCTTCCCATGTTCCATCAGGTTGAAGGCCTGCATGTTGATAGAGATCTCAGCGTGGCACATCTGAAGTTCACCCTTGAGGAGTTTGCCAGGAGGATGTTCGGGAAAAACGCCAGGATTCGTCTTCGACCAAGTTACTTTCCTTTCACAGAGCCGAGTTTTGAGGTGGATGTGTACCTCTCTGGCTATGGATGGCTCGAGATACTCGGTGCGGGAATGGTGGATCCAAACGTGTTTCTGAACGTGGGATACGATCCGGAGGAATGGACGGGGTATGCATTTGGAATGGGTGTTGAAAGGATTGCCATGTTGAAGTACGGTATCACGGACATCAGAGAATTCGTGAGAAACGATGTGAGGTTCCTCAGCAGTTACTGACGGGGGTGTGACGAGTGCGGGTACCGGAGTCATGGCTCAGAGAATTCATAGATCTGGACTGGGACATAGAAGAAATAGCAGAAAGACTCACTTTCTCAGGAACGAGCGTGGAAGACATCCTGAAACCCTTCAACGTATCCGGCAAAATCGTTACAGCCAGGGTAGTTGAAACTTTCCAGCATCCCAAATCTGACAAACTCCTGGTGTGTAGAGTGGATGCCGGAGAGAAACTCTACACCGTTGTTACAGCCGACAGAACGGTGAAGGAAGAAGACTACGTGATCCTGGCTCTTGAGGGTGCCACACTGAACAATGGAGTGAAGATCGCACCGCGCGAGTTCAGTGGGATCGTATCCGAGGGTATGCTGTGTTCTCTTGAAGAACTCGGGCTGGAGGAAAAGTCCGACCGTGTGTACCGTTTTCCAGAACCGGTGACTCCAGGTGTGAACGTGATAGAAGAGTTCGGTCTGGACGAGAGGGTGCTCGATCTTGAAATTACACCGAACAGGCCGGATTGCCTTTCCATTCTGGGGGTGGCCAGGGAACTTTCTGCCCTGAGCAGAAGGCCTCTGAAGAAACCTTCTCCCAGGGTTTCGTTCGTGGATGAAGATGTTCCTTTCGATGTGATCGTGGAGGATGTTGAAGGCTGTCCAAGGTACACCGCCCGCATAATGAAAGGAGTTACAGTGAAAGATTCCCCTCTCTGGTTGAAAGCAAGGCTCGTTGCCTCAGGAATGAGATCCCTGAACAACGTGGTCGATGCGACCAACTACGTGATGCTTGAACTTGGACATCCTGTTCACGCGTTCGATCTGGCGCGTCTTGGTAACGCCAGAATAGTTGTAAAAACAGCAAGTGGAGGAGAAAGGGTTCTTCTGCTCGACGAGAAGGAATACGAGATGAAAGGCGGAGAAGTTCTGATAACCGATGGTGAGAACATCCTGGCGCTCGGTGGTATCATGGGTGGAATGGAATCCGGTGTGAGTGAGAATACAAGGGATCTGGTGCTCGAAGTGGCTTATTTCGATCCTGTCAGGATAAGAAAAACTTCCAAATCACTCGGTATCAGTTCCGAATCCTCTTACAGGTTCGAACGTGGTGTCGACCCCAACGATGCAGACCTGGTATCTTTGAGACTTGCAGAGATGATTCAAAAACTCGCCGGGGGAGTCGTTCTCAGAAAATTCTGGGATGTGTATCCAAAGAAGATAGAACCAAAGAGGGTGTTTCTCAGAAAGGAAAGAGTCAAGAAGATCCTGGGGATAGAGGTCGAAGAGCCCGATAGAATACTCGAACGTCTGGAGTTTCAGGTGAAGAGTGTGGAGAATGGATACGAGGTCGTGGTTCCCACCTTCAGACCCGACGTGGAAAGGGAGATAGACCTGATCGAAGAGATAGGAAGGATAAACGGTTATGAAAAGATAGAACCCAGGATCATAAGCCTGCCCGCTGTGAACATCGGATGGAACAGAAAACAGATCTTCAGGAAAGAGATTTCTCACTTCATGAAAGGAATGGGATTCGATGAAATCGTGAGCTTTTCCTTTGTGAACTCTGAAAAAGTGAAAAAGTGGCCTGTTGTAAGAAAAGAGCCAATCTTCCTCACGAATCCCATCTCTTCGGATATGGATGTGATGCGCTACACGCTGTTTCACAGTATGATTCAGGTGCTGTCTGAGAACTTCAAGAGACAGAACAGAAATCTCAAACTCTTTGAGATCGGTAAGATCTACTATAGAGAGAACGGTGAGTACAGAGAAGTTGAAACGTTGTCTGCTGTGGCCTGTGGACTGGAAAATCCAGACGACTACACCGACAAAAGGAAGGTATCTTTCTACACTATGAAAGGGGTTCTTGACGAGCTGTTTCAAAGATACGGAGTACGTGCCGAGTACAGAGAAGCAGAACTGACAGGATTTTTCCCGACGAGAACCGCTCGTATCTTTTCTGAGGGAAAAGAACTTGGATTTCTAGGAATGGTCGATCCAAAACTTCTCGACGAGTACGATGTCAAAGAGGAGACATACTTTTTCGAAATCGATCTGGAATCGCTCGCCGAACTTGTTTCAGAGAGGCCGGTTTACAAACCCACACCGAAGTTTCCGGCTGTTCGAAGGGACGTTTCCTTCCTGCTTCCAAGAGGATTCAAATCCCTCGAAATACTGGACCTATTCAGAAAAATGGGTGAATCTCTCGTGGAAGAGGTGGGAGTGTTCGATGTTTACGAGGGAAAGGGTGTTCCAGAGGGTATGGTGAGTGTTACCTTCTATGTGATATTCAGACATCCAGAAAGAACACTGACGGATGAAGAGGTGAATCAGATCTTCGAAAGAATGGTTCAGCGTGTAGAAGAGAAATTCGGTGTGAAAAGAAGATTCTAAAAAAAAAAAAGAGGGGCTATCGCCCCTCTTCCGTTTTTGTGTTCAGGAGTCCCTTGAGAATCATTTCCTGTATACTCTGAAGCAGCTTCTGGTCTTTCGGAACGTCTCCCATCGAATTGACAATGAGTTCCGCAGCGGCTCGTGAGTTCAGATCCTTTGGTACGTAATTTTGCTCTTTTCCTTCCTCTATCAGTTTCTCAACACGTTTTATGAAGTTTTCGTATCTTTCTCTCAGAACCGACCACTTTTCTTTCTCCTCGAAACGGATCGTTGTTTTCTCCTTCTCTATTATTTCGTTCAGCACTGACTTGTTCAGCACGAAATCAACGTACGACTTCAAGAACTTTTTGATCTTGGCAAAGTAAGAGTTCGTCTCCTTTGTGACTGTGAAGAGATGGTTTTCCAGTTCCTCGAGTGCTTCTCTCCAGACCTCTTCGAAGAGCTTGTCCTTGCTCGGGAAGTAGTAGTATATGAGAGCCTTTTTCACACCTGCTTCCCGTGCGATATCTTCCATGCTGACACCGTCGTATCCATATTTCGAAAAGGCCCTCTTCGCTGCCTCCACTATCTTTCTTCTTGTTTCAGAGCCCAATTTGACCCCTCCACATCAATCCCTGTAGCGTTTGTCCACCGCGAGGAGCTTTTCCTTGTCCGCGTACCTTCTCATTCTCACTTCGTAGTTATAAACGCCTCTGTTTGCCGGGTAGATCTCTGAGTATCCTTCTTCGTACCAGAGCTTGTCTGCGTACTTCTTCCATTCGGCAGCGAGTTTGTCGATCTCAGGTGCAAGTTCGGTGATGATCCTCTCAGAACCTTCGTGCTGAGGCTTTGCGTTGAACGCTTTCACCATGGCTCTGAACACCTTCGGGTTGTCTATTATTGGGCACGGCCTGAAGAGGTTGTCGCTGTAAGGAATCATTCGTTTGTAAGCTTCGAAGAACGGTGATCTCAGAATATCGATGAGTTTCTTCTCGCGGATGCTGTCAACGGCAAACTGCTGAAAGACACAGGGTTCCACGTATCCTTTTGCGTTTATGTGGAGGTATTTGGCACCCGCTGCGAGACAACCGTTGGTGAGGAATCCGTGGTTCCAAAAGTCCGCAACGAAGGCGAATCTTCCGCTGAGTCTGATCTGTTCGAGTTTGTGGAATCTCTCATACCTCTGTTTGGGAGTGGGGACAAGGTCCATGGATGGATTCATTCCAACGGGCATGAACTGGTACACCCAGACGTAGGAGACACCTTGCTCTTCCAGGAAGTCCCAGAACTCATCTTTCATAAGGGTATCATGGTTCATTCTGGTTGCCGTCACTGAGGCTCCAAAGATCACACCATGCCTTCTCAATCTTTCCCACGCTTCGAGAATCCTCTTGAAGATGCCCCTTCCTCTTCTCCAGTCGGTGTCCGTTTCGAAACCTTCCACTGAAATGGAGAGCGTCACGTTTCCAAGTTCAGCCAGTCTCTTTGCAGTTTCTTCCTTTATCAACGTTCCATTCGTGTAGACAAGGAAATAACTATCCTTGAACTCTTCAAAGATGTCCATCAGGTGCGGCCAGAAGAAGGGTTCTCCTCCGGTGATGATGAAGAAGTATATTCCAAGGTCGTTGGCCTGTTTCAAAATGTCCCTGACTTCGTCGTGGGAAAGTTCGTACTTTCTGCCGTAAAGTCCTGCATAGCACCCAACACAGTTCAAGTTACACGCGTAGGTGGGACTCAGAACGAGAAGTTTCGGAAGAACGGTTTTGTACTCGTGCATCTTCTCCTGCCTTATGGGTTCTCCGAGTGCGAATTCGTTGATGATGAGGTTGTTTATGACCCCTTCCACACATTTTGGACTTGCCTTTTTAAAAACATTGACCCATGACATCACCATGGGATGTCTTTCTTTGGCGAGATCTGCAAGTTTTCGAAGGCCACTCTTCGAAGGCTCTTTCGTGAACATGCTGAGGGTACCGAATATCTTTCCCAGGGTTTCCACATCGGCGTTTCTCACAAAAGATCCGACGAGTTTTCCTGCCTGTCGATAGATCATTCCTTTAATTCCGCCTACTGGCATTGAACCACCTCCGTCTTTTTTTACTTACCGGTCGGTAAAAGATTCTATGCCCATAAGGTGAAATATACGTTGCATATTTGTTACTTTATGTTGTACCTTGAGAGATTTATCGCACAGATGGCTTCATCTTTCTCGTAACCTTTCAACAGATAATACGCCTTACATCCTCCTCCGCATTCTTTCAAAACTGGACACGTTGAACATGATTCGGGAGAGGGCAAGGGTTTGTATTCGTTCCATATCTCGGAAAACTTCTTTTCTCGTACGTTTCCCATGTAGTACTCTTTGTTGTATCTGAAATGCCCACATGGTACAACGGTTCCTTCAACGAGTATCGAGGCGTGGGTGATACCGGCGGAGCAAGGGGCACCGGATATGGATTCTTCCACGTAGAACGTCAGCCGGTCTCTGTAAGTATTTACAACTTCGAGAACGTATCTTATGGCCTCTTTCCATTCGTCAGGATTCATGTCCAGTTCTTTTGCGTGGATCTTTCCTCTTCCAACTGGGATGAACCTGTCCACGTACAGAGCTCTGACTCCCAGTTTCAGGGATAGTTTTACCATATCTTCGAACTTTCTCCAGTTCATTCTGTTTATCACGTTGAGTATCGTGACCTGAAAACCCTCGCTTATGAAATTTTTGATGCCCTCGATCGCTCTTTCGAAGTTGCCATTTCCTCTCACATAATCGTTCGTCTCAGGATCTGGTCCCTCCAGCGATACACCAATCAGCACATCTGGATTGGCTCTTTTTATTTTCCGAACCATTTCTCTGGTAGCAAGGGATCCGTTCGTGTTTATCATGAGTCTCTGACCTATCTCTCTGCCGAAAGCGAGTATGTCGAGAAGGTGTGGATGGAGAAGAGGCTCACCTCCCACAAGATCCAGGGCCCACACGCCAAGTTCCCTCAAGTCGATCATCAGTTCTTTTATCTCCTCGAAACTCAACTCATTCGGATGAGGCTCTCCCGCTTCGCAGTAACAGTGCTTGCATCTGAAGTTGCATCTTGTTGTCAACTCGTACTCTACTATGAGTGGTGGTTTTCGCATTCAATCACCTCCAGATAGATTTTAACTCCTGAGATTGATTCAAAAGGGGAGGACTCTAATTGTAATGATCCTTACAAGTCCAATTAAAGGTTTGGGAATAAAATCTATCGTGAGGTGATGCCACTTGGGAAAAAAAGTGTCCAAGAATCCCAGAGTACTCTCACAGATAGAACTCCTCAGAATGATGGCCGGTGGAGATGAGAATGCCCTCAGGGAAATAAAGAGAAGGCTGGGTTTTGATGAAAAGAAAGAAAGAGAGAACGATGAAAGACGAAAGATCTCCGATAACGTTTGATCATTTCTCTGTTTCTGTAAGCGGAGAGCAAATTTTAGAAGATATCACCATTTCCTTTGTTAAGGGAATAAATGTTTTATACGGGCCCCGGGGTTCAGGTAAATCCACCCTTCTTCGAGCGGTTGTCAAGTTGAATGATGAAATACTGGAAGATGTGACGGAAGGCGGAACAGTTTATCTCTTCGGACAGGATGTGAGAGAGCTCGATGACACCTATGTAAGAAAGAAGGCTCTTTACCTCGATACAAGTTTCATCGATGCTATGAACCGTTACAGTTTCGAAGAGTTTTTGGGATTGAGTCTGAAGAAGAAGGTGGATCTTGAAAAAATCTCCGAAAGATTGGATGATCTGGGAATACTGAAAATGTTGACGCTGGGACGCAAAACCCCCCTTTCTGTTTTTTCGCCTGCCGAAAAGATTTCCCTCCTCTTTTTCATACTGGAGCAGAAGCAACCTGAGATTATACTGATGGATTGTCTGCTGGATCACCTCGACGATGAAAATCTTGAAAGAATCATCGGTACGTTCTTCGAGATGAAAAAAGATAGGACCTTCATAATCTCCACCCGCATCCTCCAGAGGTTTCTCTACATTGCGGATTTGTTGGTAATACTGAATGATGGTAGAATCAATTATGCGGGAACTCCCAGAGATTTTGTTTTGAAGATGTGAAGAACCGTTTCACGAACGAGGTGATCCTATGGTACTGACCGTCACGTTGAATCCCGCGCTGGACCGGGAGATCTTCATAGACGATTTCCAGGTGAACAAATTATACAGGTTGAGGGATCTGAGCAGGTCTCAGATGACGCCTGGCGGAAAAGGGATAAACGTCTCTATAGCTCTCTCAAAGCTCGGGGTTCCTTCAGTAGCCACCGGATTCGTGGGAGGTCACATAGGACGAATTCTTGTAGAGGAACTGCGAAAGATCTCGAATCTGATCACAACGAATTTTGTTTATGTGGATGGGGAAACGAGAGAGAACATAGAGATCATAGATGAAAAGAATCAAACCATAACGGCCATAAATTTTCCCGGTCCAGAAATCGGTGAAGACGATCTGAATCATTTTCTGAGAAGGTACAGGATGACACTCTCGAAGGTCGATTGTGTGGTCATCTCTGGAAGCATACCGCTTGGAGTAAGTGAAGACGTCTGTTACGAACTGGTGAGACTTGCGCGTGAGAAGGGAATCTTCGTCTTTGTAGAACAGACCCCCAGATTGCTCGAAAGAACACTGGCAGGTCCGGAATATCCAAACGTGGTGAAACCGGACTTGAGAGGAAACCATCTGGCACCTTTCGGTATGGAGCTCAAAACCTTTGAAGATTACGTTCGGCTTGCAGAGAAGATAGCAGAGAAATCTCAGGTCGCAGTTGTCTCCTACGAGGTGAAGAACGACATAGTTGCCACAAAGGACGGTGTGTGGATCATAAAATCGAAAGAGGAGATAGATGCGTCCCATCTGCTCGGTGCGGGAGATGCTTACGTGGCGGGAATGGTTTACTATTTTGTCACCCACGGAGCGAATTTCCTGGAGATGGCAAAATTTGGTTTTGCTTCTGCACTCGCTGCAACAAGAAGAAAAGAAAAATACATGCCAGATCTCGAGGCGATAAAGAAGGAATACGATCACTTCACCGTGGAGAGGGTGAAGTAAATGAGAGTGAAGGATGCCGTCATTTATGATATATCAGCCGTATTCGAAGATGAAACTGTGGAAACGGTCATAAAACTTCTGTCAAGGCAGAATCTCTCTGGAATACCTGTTGTCGACCACGACATGCGAGTTGTGGGGTTTGTCAGTGAAAGTGACCTGATAAAGGCCCTGGTTCCCAGTTATTTTTCTCTTCTCAGATCCGCTTCTTTCATCCCGGACACCAACCAGTTGATCAGAAATATAGTCAAAATAAAGGACAAACCCATATCGAATTACATGAGCAAACCACCTGTTGTGGTGAAGGAGGACGATCCTCTCATAGTGGCGGCGGATTATCTCATAAGGCATGGTTTCAAATCACTACCTGTGGTCGATGATAGTATGCAACTTGTTGGAATCGTCAGAAGGATAGATGTTCTGAGAGTGGTTTCGGAGGGGAAACTGGAGATATGAGAACGGTGAGAATCGAGACCTTTGGATGTAAGGTGAACCAGTACGAAAGTGAATACATGGCCGAACAGCTCGAAAAGGCCGGCTATACCGTTCTGCCAGCCGGCGAGGCTTCTTATTACATAATAAACTCCTGTGTGGTCACCCAAGAAGTGGAGAAAAAGGTAAAAAGGTTGGTTAAAAGCATACGAAGGAAGAACAGGGATGCAAAAATCATCCTCACAGGATGTTTTGCACAGCTCTTTCCTGAAGAGGCAAAGAAGCTTCCCGTGAACATGGTCCTTGGAATCTCGGAGAAGAAGAACATAGTCGATCATCTTCTCTCTCTGAACGGAGAACAGAAACTGGTAGTGTCGGCTCCTGATAGCCCCGTTTACGAAAAGGTGAAGGGAAGTTTTGAGGATAGAACAAGAGCCTACATAAAGGTGGAGGACGGATGTGACAACGGCTGCACTTATTGTGCTATAAGGTTTGCACGTGGAACGAAGGTGAGAAGCAAACCACTGGAGTTGTTCAAAGAAGAATTCGAGAAAATGGTGATAAAGGGATACAAGGAAATCGTCATCACGGGAGTCAACCTTGGAAAGTACGGAAAGGATATCGGGACCACCCTGGTCGATCTTTTGAAGATCGTAGAACATGTTCCTGGCGATTACAGGGTGCGTCTCAGTTCTCTGAACGTAGAGGACATAACGGACGAACTCGTGGAAGTTTTCCGGGACAACCCCAGACTGTGTCCGCATCTCCACATATCTGTTCAGAGTGGTTCAGACAGAGTTCTGAAGAGAATGGGAAGGCGGTACAGTTCCTCCGACTTTCTGAAAGTGGTGGAAAAACTGAGAAGTATCAATCCAGACTTTTCCATAACGACGGATATCATCGTTGGTTTTCCAGGGGAGACGGACGAGGATTTCCTGAAGACAGTGAAACTCCTGGAAGAGGTCGAATTCAGCAGGGTTCACATATTCAGGTACTCTCCCAGGCCAGGGACTCCTGCGAGTACCTTTTCCGATGCTGTTCCGGAACACAAGAAGAAAGAACGCTTGAACATTTTAAAGGAAAAGGCAAAAGAAGTGTCTCACAGATACAAAAGGCGGATGGTGAACAAGAAGAGGAGAGTTCTCGCGGAATGGTACATCGCAAAGGGTGTGCTTTCAGGATACGACGAATACTACGTTAAACACGAATTCGTGGGTGATGGTATAGGGGTGTTCCACAATGTGAGGGTGAAGTCTCTTTCGGAAGAAGGAGTGATTTCCTGTCGTGTTGATCTGGCAGAAAGGGCGGTTCATTCACGCGGATGAGTTCTTTCTGAACTACGAGATGTTTGAGGAGGTTTCTCAGGGACTCGTTTATGAAACTCTGCGAACGTACAACAGAGTTCCCTTTGCCGCTTACAAACACTACAATAGACTGATGAGGTCTGTTTCTTTTTTTGATATCCCCTTTTCCATGACATTTGAAGAGTTCGTCGACATACTGAAAAAGGGTACCCGGCAGATCGATCGTGAAAGCAGAATAAAAGTGCTTCTCTCTGTGAAAACTGCTGAGCTGTTCTTTGTTTTTTCGCCACTGAACATTCCAAACGTCGAAGAGGGAGTGAATGTGAAGATATCGAAGATCAGAAGGATTCCCGATCTTTCTACACCGCCGAGTTTAAAGATAACCGGAAGAACGGACATTCTGCTTGCTCGGAGGGAGATTGGGGAATGTTACGATGTGATTCTGACGGGTGTGAACGGTCAGGTCTGTGAAGGAAGTTTCAGCAACGTTTTTCTGGTGAAAGAAGGAAGGCTGATCACCCCCTCTATCGAATCTGGCATCCTTGATGGAATAACCCGTGAAAACGTGATAAAACTTGCGAACAGATTGGAAATTCCACTGGAAGAAAGATTTGTGTGGGTCTGGGAACTGTTTGAGGCAGACGAGATGTTTTTGACCCACACGAGTGCAGGAATCGTTCCTGTGAGGAGGCTCAACGATCACCTGTTCTTCGAGGAAGAACCAGGACCAATAACGTCGACGTTGATGGAAAACTTCGAACCCTTCGTTTTGAATCTGGAGGAAAACTGGGTGGGAACGTGAAGCCTATTGGGAAATTGTTCGAGGAACTTGCGGGTGAAAACCCTCTGTTTTCTGAGTTGAAAACTAGGATGCTATTGATGGATTGGATAGGCCTTGTAGGGCCTGTCATTGCCGGACATACGGCAGTGGAGAAGGTTGAAAATGGTATCGTTCATGTCGTTTGTGATGATTCGTTGTGGCTGACCGAACTTTCTCTTCAGAAGGACAGAATTCTTCAAATACTCAACGAGAAAGCAGGAAGGAAGATATTCAGAGACATGGTGTTCAGGAGGGGAAAGATCAATGGAAAAGTACTCGGCTGAGAGCATAAAGGTTTTGAAAGGGCTGGAACCCGTTCGAATGCGCCCTGGAATGTACATCGGTTCTACAGGAAAGCGTGGGTTGCATCACCTCGTGTACGAGGTGGTCGACAACAGTGTCGATGAGTCGCTTGCGGGCTACTGCGACTGGATCAAAGTAACACTGCATGAAGATGGCAGTGTTGAGGTTGAAGATAACGGAAGGGGTATTCCTGTTGACGTTCATCCGGAAGAAGGAAGAAGTGCCCTTGAAGTGGTTTTCACCGTTCTTCACGCGGGAGGAAAGTTCTCCAAGGATTCCTACAAAATAAGCGGTGGACTTCATGGTGTGGGAGTTTCTGTGGTGAACGCACTTTCTGAATGGCTCGAGGTGAGAGTTTATCGAGACGGTAAGATCTACAGGCAGAGGTACGAAAGGGGAAAGCCAGTTACACTTGTTGAGGTGATCGGCGAAACTGACAAACACGGTACGGTCGTCCGGTTCAAACCGGATCCTCTCATATTCTCTGAGACCGAATTCGATCCTGACATACTCGAACACAGGTTGAGAGAAATCGCCTTCCTCGTGCCGGGATTGAAAATAGAATTCGAAGACAGAATAAACAACGAGAAGAAGACGTTCAAATTCGATGGTGGTTTGAAAGAATTCGTGAAGTACTTGAATCGTGGAAAAAAAGTGCTTCATGACGTGATATATCTGAAGAGAACGGAGAAAGTCAAGGTCAAAGACAAAGAAGACGAGGTAATCGTGGAAATCGCCTTTCAGTACACCGATTCTTATTCGGAAGAGATTCTTTCCTTTGCGAACACCATAAAGACTGTCGATGGAGGTACACACGTTACAGCCTTCAAAACAACCCTCACGAGGCTGATGAACGAATATGGAAGAAAACACAACTTTTTGAAGAACGGAGACTCCTTCCAGGGAGATGACGTACGGGAGGGACTCACCGCTGTTATAAGTGTGTATGTGAAGAATCCGGAGTTTGAGGGACAGACCAAGTCAAAACTCGGCAACGAAGAAGTGAAAGAAGCGGTGAACAGAGCGATGAGGGAGGAGTTGAAGAAAATTTTCGACGCCAGTCCCGATCTTGTCAGGACAATACTGTCAAAGATAATGAGCACAAAACAGGCAAGAGAAGCAGCAAGAAGGGCAAGGGAGATGGTGAGAAGAAAGAACGTACTTCAGAGCACCACCCTCCCCGGAAAGCTGGCAGATTGCAGTTCTACCGACCGTGAAAACACCGAACTCTTCATCGTAGAGGGTGATTCTGCTGGAGGATCCGCCAAACAGGCACGTGACAGGGTGTTCCAGGCAGTTCTTCCGATCAGGGGAAAGATCCTGAACGTTGAAAAATCCTCCCTGGATCGTCTGCTGAAGAACGAGCAGATCAGTGACATAATCGTTGCGGTTGGGACCGGAATAGGAGACGATTTCGACATAAACAAACTGCGATATGGGAAGATAATCATCATGACGGATGCCGATATCGATGGGGCTCACATCAGAACACTCCTTCTGACACTCTTTTACAGGTACATGAAACCATTGATAGAGGATGGAAGGATCTACATAGCGCTTCCTCCGCTGTACAGGATAAGGGTCGGAAAAGAGGATTTCTACGTGTACAGTGATGCGGAGCTGATGGAGTACAGGAAGATGTTTGAGGGAAAAAAGATGGAGATACAAAGGTACAAGGGACTTGGAGAGATGAATCCGGAGCAGTTGTGGGAGACGACCATGAACCCTGAGACCAGAAAGATAATAAGAGTGACCATAGAGGATGCTGAAGAGGCCGACAGGCTCTTTGAAATCCTCATGGGAAACGATCCATCAAGCAGAAGAGAATTCATAGAAAGGCACGCACTGAAGGTAAAAGAACTCGACATCTGAGGCCATGAGGTCTTTGAGAATCGTTTTGATGATACTTGTTGCGATGTATGCTCTATTTTTTATGAAGACTTTTTCAAATCCTGGAGAAGCAGTGGCCGTTCCAGAAAAGATCGCACACAATTTGATAGAAAATTTTAACATTTCCAGAAAAAGTATTATAATAGATTCGAGAAAAGTTGCTGGAATAGTCTTCAGCGAGGGGAATTACTACCTGTGTTCTGACGATGGCAATCTGGTTTCTTCTGTTTTGAGCGAAGAGCTTTTCAGGCTTTACCCTTTGTTTCTGGAAGTGAAACTGGAGGGGTTGCAACTTTCAGAGGAAGGAAAAAAGATCCTGAGTCTTCTGGAACCCGTTCTGAACAGTGGTTTTGTCTCGACCGTTTTCTTTGAGTCAAAAAAGGTGATTCTCATCAAAGGTGTTACACTTTCTTTCAGAGACTGGCGGGATTTTGTGAATAATTTTGAGATGTTGAAGTCGCAGATAGACTTTCTCGAACCAAGGAGTGAGTATTTTCTGACCGAGAGTGGTATTCTGATAAAAATAAGGGGTGATTGATTTGCCAAAGGCGTCCTTCTTCACCTCCATAGATATAGGTTCCAGATACATAAAGGGCCTGGTTCTGAGAAAACACGATCAGGAGTGGGAAGCGCTCGCTTATTCGAGTGTGAAGTCTAGAGGGCTGGATGAGGGAGAGATAAAGGATGCCATAGCCTTCAAGGAATCTGTGAACACACTTTTGAAAGAACTGGAGGAGCAGATTCAAAGATCTTTAAGAAGCGATTTCATCATATCTTTCAGTAATGTGAATTTCGAAAGAAGAGACGTTGTGTCGGAGAAAGATTTCGGAGAAGACAGGCGAGTGATAAACCTGGACATCCTCGGAGAGATGCAGTCAGAGGCCCTGGGAAAACTGGAGGAAGATGGAAAAAAACCCCTTCATCTCTTCTCCAAGAGGTACCTTCTTGATGGTGAGAGGATCGTTTTCAATCCCCTCGACATGAAAGCATCGAAGATCACGGTTGAGTATACCTCCATAGTAATCCCTGTGAGAATTTACGAGATGTTTTACAATTTCCTGCAGGATATAGTGAAGAGTCCCTTTCAGCTGAGATCTTCTCTTGTATCCACGGCAGAGGGGGTTCTTACTTCGTCGGAAAAGGACCGCGGTGTGGTGGTTTTGAATCTGGGATACAACTTCACGGGTCTTATAGCCTACAAGAACGGTGTTCCCATAAAGATCGCCTACGTTCCCGTCGGTATGAAACACGTGATCAAGGATGTTTCCGCTGTTCTGGATACTTCCTTCGAAGAAGCGGAAAGGTTGATCATCACCTACGGCAACGCGGTTTACAGCGACATCAAAGAAGAGGAGATACAGTACAGGGGACTGGATGGGAACACGGTGAAGACCACAAATGTGAAGAAACTCGCCGTCATCATACACGCCCGCCTCAGAGAGATAATGAGTAAGTCGAAGAAAGTCTTCAGGGAAGTAGAGGCAAAGATAATGGAAGAGGGAGAGATAGGAATACCCGGTGGAGTCGTCCTATCGGGTGGGGGTGCCAAAATTCCCAGGATAAACGATCTGGCGACGGAGGTGTTCAGGGTTCCCGTGCGAACAGGATGCTATGCAAATTCGGACAAACCGTTGATCGTCAACTCGGACGAGGCTGCCTACGATCCTTCGTTTGCTGCTGCCTTTGGGAACGTCTTTTCATCGATGGAGAATCCATACGAGGAAGCACCGGTGAAACGGGAGAATCCTTTTAAAAGGATTTTCAGATTGTTCAGGGAATTGATGGAGTGATCGGGAGGTTAAGAGTATGGGCTTTGATCTTGACGTTGAGAAAAAGAAGGAAAGCAGAAACATACCCCAGGCGAACAACCTCAAGATAAAGGTCATAGGAGTCGGAGGTGCGGGGAACAACGCCATAAACAGAATGATAGAGATAGGAATACACGGCGTTGAGTTCGTTGCCGTGAATACGGATCTACAGGTACTGGAGGCCTCCAACGCCGATGTCAAGATACAGATAGGAGAAAACATCACGCGTGGTCTTGGTGCCGGTGGAAGACCGGAAATAGGCGAGGAAGCAGCCATGGAAAGCGAGGAGAAGATTCGTGAGGTCCTCGAAGATACCCACATGGTCTTCATAACGGCAGGGCTCGGTGGTGGAACGGGAACGGGAGCCTCACCTGTCATAGCCAGGATAGCCAAGGAGATGGGGATTCTGACGGTGGCAATCGTTACCACTCCTTTTTACTTCGAAGGTCCTGAAAGACTCAACAAAGCGATAAAGGGCCTGAAGAAACTCAGAGAACATGTCGATACTCTGATAAAGATCTCCAACAACAAACTCATGGAAGAACTCCCGAGGGACGTGAAGATAAAGGATGCCTTCCTGAAGGCAGACGAAACTCTTCACCAGGGAGTGAAGGGTATCTCAGAGCTCATAACGAAGAGAGGATACATAAACCTCGACTTTGCGGACATAGAGTCTGTGATGAAAGACGCAGGAGCGGCGATCCTCGGAATAGGAGTCGGAAAAGGTGAACAGAGGGCCAGAGAAGCGGCGAAGAAGGCCATGGAGAGCAAATTGATAGAGCATCCCGTTGAGAACGCCAGTTCCATCGTCTTCAACATAACGGCCCCCAGCAACATCAGAATGGAAGAGGTACACGAAGCCGCCATGATCATAAGGCAAAACAGCAGCGAGGATGCGGATGTGAAATTCGGACTCATCTTCGACGATGAGATACCCGAAGATGAGATCCGCGTGATTTTCATTGCAACAAGATTCCCGGACGAAGACAAAATACTCTTCCCGGAAGGTGACATTCCCGCCATATACAGATACGGTCTGGAGGGACTCCTTTAATGCTCAGAAGGTACAGAAAACTGGGGGAGATACTGGTCGAGAGGGGATTCATAACCAGAGAAGAACTGGAAAGGGCTCTTGAGATACAAAAGCAACTGAAAAAGCCCCTGGGAGAAGTTCTTGTGGAACTGGGTTACATCACAGAGGATCAGCTCCTGGACGCCCTCAGTGAGCAGTACAACGCACCGATTTTGAAGGACCTTCCCAAGAACATTCCGCTCAACGTGGTTGGTTCTCTTCCGAAGAACATCATAGAATCTCTCCACGTGATTCCCATCGATAAGAAAGAAGACGGTACTCTCGTTGTCGTCACAGATAACGGAACGAACATTCCCAGAATAAGGCAGGAAATACGTTTTCTCACCGGAAAGGATCCAGAGATCTACCTGGTTGCAAGCAGAGATTTTTCCATGCTGTACCAGACTTACGTGCTGGGTGTACCCCTTGAGCTCTTCGAAGAACCTTATGTTGCCATAGAAGAAACGGAAGAACAGGTAGAAGAGGCAGAAGAGTCTGAAGAGGCGGCAGTGGAAGAGGCACCGATCGTTCGGCTCGTAAACAACATCATAAACCGCGCCATAGAAATGGGAGCGAGCGACATCCACATAGAACCGATGAAAAGAACCGTGAGGGTGAGGTTCAGGATAGATGGTGTTTTGAGAAGGGTTCTGGAGTATCAGAAAGGACAGCATAACTCCGTTGTGGCACGTATCAAGATCATGAGTGGTCTCGATGTTTCGGAGAGAAGACTGCCCCAGGATGGTAAATTCTACACGATAAAGGGTGGAGAGCAGTACGACTTTCGTGTATCGACCATGCCCTCTACGTTCGGCGAGAAGGTTGTGATGAGGATCCTGAAAGTTTCTGCCGCAAACAAACGTTTAGAGGAACTCGGATACAGCGAGTACAACTACAAAAGGATTCTGTCGATTCTTGAAAAACCCTATGGAATCATCCTAGTTACCGGCCCGACAGGCAGTGGAAAATCCACAACACTCGTCGCCATGATAAATCACCTGAAGAGTGAAAGTGTGAACATCGTCACCGCTGAAGATCCCGTGGAGTACACCATCGATGGTGTCACTCAATGTCAGGTTTTCCCGGAGATAGGGCTCACCTTTGCGCGATACCTGAGGGCGTTTCTGAGACAGGATCCAGATATCATCATGGTTGGTGAGATCAGAGACAGGGAGACAGCCCAGCTTGCCGTCGAGGCCTCTCTCACAGGACACCTAGTTTTGAGCACGCTCCACACCAACACAGCGGCGGGAGCCGTGTCAAGGCTCATGGAGATGGGTATAGATCCACACCTTCTGGGCACCTCCTTGATAGGAGTTATAGGACAGAGGCTCGTGAGGAAATTGTGTGACGAGTGCAAAATTCCAGGAGAAGTGAAAGATGAGAACGCAAAATCCTATTTCGAGCGCTTTTTTGGAAGAGTGCCTGACCAGATCTATTACCCTTCTGAAGAGGGATGTCCTGTCTGCAGGGGAATGAGGTACAGGGGAAGAATGGCCATCGGAGAGGTTTTGATAGTCGATGAAGAGATGAGGGCGCTGATATCCTCGAGGGCCAGTGAGATGGAAATCGCAAGACGCGCCATGGAAAAGGGCATGCGTCCCATGTTTGTGGATGCCCTTGAGAAGGTAGCGCAGGGCCTGACGAGCCTTGAGGAAGTCTTCAGGGTGACCACCCTGCCATGAAGTACTTTTCCAGAAGCCCGGAAGACTGGAAAAAATCGGACGAGGAAAAAGAGCGGAAAGAAAGAGAGAGGAGAAACAGAATTCGCCGAAGGGCGAACTTTATTGTTGTTTTGAACCTCGCCATTGTGGTTTTCCTCTTCTTCTTCACGAAAGCCTTCTTTCCCAACAGACCGGAAGGTGTTGTTGGACAGTTCCAGATAGTGATTGACTCGAAGGAGTCGTACCTTCCAGACGAACCTCTTGGTATCAGGGTGAAGATCTACAACAGAGAAAGGAGAAAGGGAAAACTTGTCCTCGAAGATTTTCTATTCTCTGTAAAGAAGAAAGAAAACGTAGTATACGAATTTCACTATCCACAGCGGGTTGAGAAAGAACTCGATGCCTTTGAAAGTGTTCTGGTCTTTGATCTGGAAAGAGAAGTGGAGCTGATTGATCTGGACGGTGGGGATTACCTGGTGACAGTTTCCATGAGAGTGAACGGCCAAAGAGTGACAATAGGAAAGATCGTGACGGTCATCGAAGAGTGGAGGGTCGAGGTCGATAACCTGAAGGACTTTTACTTTCCATACGAGGAAATCGATTTTTCGACCTATCTTGAAAACATCAGTTCCAGACAAAGGGATATAACAGTGAAGAGTGTGACTTTGAAGATTCTGGAAGAAGATGAAAGAACGATTGTCGAGAAGAAGACAACGTTGGGAAGTGCCTTCAGAGCGGCTCCCATGGGAACGGTAGAAGTTCACAGAGAAAGCCTTTCCGCTCCTGAAAGGCCGGGGGATTACCTCATCGTTTTAGAACTTGAGACCGAAGAAGGCACCCTGAAACGCGTTTTGCCCTTAATCGTGACCGAAGAATACCAGAAAAATCTGAGGGGAACAACCTTGGTGGTTGAAGGAGCGAAATTCGTGAGCGTTGGTGAAAGGTACGACTTTTCTGTGAAACTTTTGAACGAAGAGAAAAAGAGAAAGTACTTTGTCCTAAAAAGCGTTCTGATCGTCATCACCAGAAAGGAACCCGTTTTTTCTTACTCCAGGTCGGATGAATTCAGAATCGTTCTGGATGAATTTTCCTCCAGAGAGATCTTCAAAACAACGACGTACGATCTTATAAAATTCGACGAACCTGGAACCTACAGAATGGTTGTGGTGGTGGAAAGCGAGGATGACAGACTCGTAAAAGAAATGGAGATAATCGCCTCTGAGTGAGGTGAGAGTTATTCCGCATGAGAACAAGAGGATAGACTGGCTCATCGTGGTCGTTGTTGGCGCGTTGATGGTATTTGGATTGTTCACTTTGAGGAGTGCCACCTACGGAGAGAACGAAACGCTGTTTTCGAAACAGGTGATCTGGGATGTTCTTGGTTTTTCACTGATGATCTCGATTCTTTTCGTAAAGGACAGCACCATAAGAAGATTTTCCGTGGTCCTGTACGTGATCTCTGTTGTTTTGCTGATAGCACTCCTTTTAAAGGGAACGCCGATCGGTGGTTCCAGAAGATGGTTCAAAATAGCGGGAATCAGTTTTCAACCTTCAGACCTGGCAAAACTTTCCCTCATCGTTTTGCTTCCGTATCTTCTGGAAAGAAGGTGGTTCTGGAAGAGCCTTTTTCTCACTCTCGTTCCCGGAATACTCGTTTTTCTGGAACCGGACCTCGGGACCGCTTTCTCCATGGGATTGATCTGGCTCTTTGCCGTTCTGTCTTCCAAGGTCGATAAGAAGCCCCTTCTTGTTCTCCTGGTGGTTGCTCTGATCCTGCTTCCCGTGTTCTTCTTTTTTGGTCTGAAGGATTACCAGAGGGCAAGAATTCTTTCCTTCCTCAACCCCGAGGAGTACGGAAAGAGCTATTCCTACAACGTGCTTCAGTCCATACATGCGATCGGTGCCGGGGGATTTTTCGGAACAGGTTACATGAAAGGAAAAGCGAATCTGATGGGATACGTTCCCGTCTCGTACACGGATTTCATCGTGTCCGTCATTGGAGAGGAATTTGGTTTTCTTGGTATCGTGTCTCTTCTTTCGCTCTTTGGTCTTTTCTTTTTCGAAGTTTCAAGGTGGATCCTGAACGTGAAGGACGAATACTGGGAGATCCTCATGGTTTCTTCGTGTGGCCTTCTCTGGTTTCATGTCTTCGAGAACGTTTCGATGAACCTGGGTCTTCTTCCCGTCACGGGTGTTCCTCTTCCCTTCATCAGCTACGGTGGAACGTCCACCCTCGTGTTTTCTCTTATCGCCGGCCTCATCTTGAAAGGAATAGCGATTGCAAGGGTTGAAAGGAAGATGTAGAGAACCTCTTTTTTCTTCCGCAAGTCTTAAAACCGAAGGGGGTGAACACCATGAAGCGTTTTTTTCTTCTTTCGGTGGTGGCTTTTTTGCTTCTGACATCCTGCCTGCCAATTCTTGAAGAAAAACACGAGTTCATAGTGGAGGTAGTGGGAAATGCGTATTTGAACGATGTCAAGAATTGGTACCAGCCATCTTACAGTGACTACTTGATTCAGGAACATCCCGTGCTGTTGCTCTATTATGAAAGTGGCACAGATCCTAACTCTCCTTACTCCCAAAGACAGATTTTTTACGAGAAAAATGGTGATTTCGTCGCCGCGGCTGGAGTGATTGTGGGTACAGCTGGAGAGATTGTAGATACAGAAAGGCTGACCAGTATCTGGCAGAATTACACACCGATTTACGATGTGGACGTGTGGTACCAGTACGATGAAGACGAATGGCAGGCTCGCGTAAGACCTCTTTCACGTCTTGAACTTGTTGGAAACAGGGTGTTTCTGGTGAAATTCGTAAAAGACGGTGAATACTTTCGTGTTCTATCTATAACGGAGCCGAGTTATGATCAAGCCAACGATGTGTATCATCTCGGACAGGTTGATAGAGACAGCACACACGGCTTTGCAGTCTTCGTTCAGGAAGTTCTATCGAGCAAAACGGTAACTCGGTAACTCCTGAATCAGAGAGGAAAATCCTCGGTGCGGAAGTTGTGTGGCCAGAATAACCAGGGAGGTGTGAGCGATGAGAAGGTATCTGTTTATTTTGCTTGTTCTTGTTTCGATTCTTTCCTTCTCGTTCAACGTGAAAAGCATCATCATCTTTCCCGAAAAGCCGTACTTCACGGTGGACGTGTGGCTCGACAAACCGGAGGGATCTGTCTACAACGTGGGAGAGAGGATTGAGATCTTCGTGAAGTCTTCAAGGGATGCCTACATACTGGTCTACGATATAAACGCCCAGGGGAAGGTAACGCTCATTTTTCCGAACAAGTACGAGAGCGATAACTTCGTTCGTGCAAACGAGATCAAGAAGATCCCATCCAGATCAACTTACTCTCTCAGGGTTTCTCCTCCATACGGCAAAGAGTACATTCAGGTAATCGCCAGTACAACTCCTATTCCCATCTTCAAAGAGTTGAAAGAACTCGGCACAACGCAGATGTTTCCCACCCTGTCTGACAACGTCGAAGAGTACGTTCAAAAGAGGCTGAAACCCTATCTCACAGGAGAGTGGGTCTCGGACATCACGTATTTCTACGTGGGAAGGGCACCTGCCTTTGGTACTCTGATCGTGGACTCAGATCCTCCCGGGATGACAGTTTACGTGGACGGATCTTACAGGGGAAAAACACCCATCACGATGACAGTGGACGAAGGAACACATTACGTGACGGTGTACTTTGAGAACTACACTTTCTATAAGGAAGTGTACGTGGGGGAAAATCAGACCGTACGTGTGGTAGCCAGACTTCCCTTTGCAAAGCTTTCGCTCAGCTCTTCACCGAGTGGGGCAGATGTGTACATAAACGGAGACTACAGGGGGAAAACTCCTCTGACACTGAATCTTTCGCCCGGAAACTACAGCCTGACCTTCAGAAAAGAAGGTTACCGTGAGGAGACACGGTACATCACCCTCGGTGAGGGAGAGTCCCGATCCATTCACATCGATCTGAAACCGCTTCGGGCAACTTTGAGGTTGAGAACGGATCCTGTCGGTGTGGACGTCTACATGGATGGAAGGTACGCTGGAACAACCTCTGAGAGTGGGTTGACCATCGTTCTTGATCCTGGAACCTACAGTATAAGGCTCGAAAAGGAAGGATACGAAACGGACAGTTTCACGGTGAATCTGAAAGCCGGTGAAGAAAAGGAAGTGTTCAGACGTCTTGAGGAAAAGGTGGTCTTCTCTGAGGTCAGGATAGAGACCCAGCCATCCGGGGCCACGGTGTATCTCAACGGATACTACCACGGCGAAACACCCATTACCATCTACGTTCAAACTGGAACGTACGAGATCACGATCGTCAAACCTGGATACAGAACGATCGTCAAAACGGTGACCTTCGACGAAAAGGAAGAATATTTCAAGTTCATCCTGAGCAGAATCGAGTGAACGATGATAAAATGATCTTGAGGAGGGTAGAGGAATGGAAGCAACGATCATGGTAATTGACGAATCAAAGATCACATTTCTGGCTGTGAAAAACGCCCTCGAAAAGGAAGGATACAGGGTTCTGTGGGCAAGAGACAGACAGGAAGCCATCTCAACCCTTCGTAGAGAACATGTGGATCTTGTCTTTGTGGACATCTTCGAGGGTGAAGAGAGTCTCAACCTGATAAGAGAGATACGTGAGAGTTTTCCCGATACAAAAGTGGCCGTTCTGAGTGCCTATGTCGACAAAGACCTTGTTATCAATTCGGTGAAAGCGGGAGCGATCGACTACATCCTGAAACCCTTCAAGCAGGATTACCTTCTTGGCAGGGTGAAGAAGATACTGTCTTCTCCTGAAACATCAAGGGTGTCTGTTTCTGTCAGAAAGAACATCGAAGATATGGAGATAACTTTGAAGTTCGAAGAGATCGTGAGAAAAGAGATAAAGCGCTGCAGCAGAGCCGGAGGACATTTCTGTGTCATGTACGTTAGATTCAACGGTGTGATGAGGAATTACGAGGCAATCAAAAAGTTCTTCAGAGAGACGGATTACATTCTGCCGATTTCTGCCAGCGAATACGTCTTCGTTCTAACACTTACGGGAAAGCATGGGATCACTGCTGTTACAGGAAGGATGAAGGAAAAACTTTCACAGAGTTTCGAATACGTCTACGTGTGTTATCCAGATGATGGAAAGACCTACGAAGAGTTCATCCTCTCGCTGAAGAACAGACTGGCAGAGCTAGGGGGGAAGTGAGTTGAAGCTGGTGGAATCCGTTCCAAACTTCAGCGAAGGAAGAAGGAAAGAAGTGGTTGAAAAGATCGTAGCCGAGGCCAAAAAATACGACAGGGTCTGGGTTCTCGACTGGTCCATGGACGCAGATCACAACAGATCGGTTGTGACCCTTGTGGGAGAACCTGAAAACCTCATAAATGCCCTCTTTGACATGACCAAGAAAGCGGTGGAATTGATCGATCTTAGAAACCACACAGGGCAGCATCCGAGAATGGGAGCAGCAGACGTCATTCCTCTTGTTCCTCTCTACAACGTGACGATGGACGAGTGTGTCCAGTATTCGAAAATCCTGGGAAAAAGGATTGGCGAAGAACTAGGTGTGCCGGTTTATCTCTACGAGAAATCCGCCACACACCCTGAAAGGGAAAATCTCGCAAACATCAGGCGAGGTGAGTTCGAAGGGTTCTTCGAAAAGATAAAGGATCCCATGTGGAAGCCTGACTTTGGGCCCGATCGTGTTCATCCTTCCGCCGGAGTGACGGCAGTCGGTGCCAGAGAATTTCTCATAGCCTTCAACGTGAACCTTGGAACAGGGGATGTGAGGATAGCGGAAAAGATAGCGAGGGCGATCAGGTTTTCGAGTGGTGGTCTCAGGTACGTCAAGGCAATAGGCATCGAGTTGAAGGAAAAGGGAATCGTACAGGTATCGATCAACATCACCAATCACAAAAAAACACCCCTGTATCGCGTCTTTGAGATGATAAAGATGGAGGCCGAACGCTACGGTGTTCCCGTTTTGAGCTCTGAAATAGTGGGGCTCTTTCCACTGGATTCCCTGATACAGACGGTTTCGTATTATCTGAGAACGAACCTCAACAGTAAAAAGGTCATAGAATCGAATTTGCTCGACATACTGGTCAAGGAAGCCGGGAAATGAGGATAAGAATCGTTGTGGGTGGAAAGCTGGATAATTTCATAAAGATGGGGGTGGACCATTACAAAAAATTTCTCAGGAGGTTTTGCAAAACCGAGATCATCGAGTTGAAACGCACCCATGGAGGAAGCGTCGAAGAAATTGTAAAAAGAGAGACAGAGGAACTGAAAAAGAGGGTCTTACCCGGCAGTTTGATGGTGGTTATGGACAGAAGGGGTGAGAACCTCTCTTCAGAGGAATTTGCCGGGTTCCTCAAAGAGGTGGAGATGAAGGGAAAAGATATCACGTTCCTGATCGGTGGGCCTTATGGACTGAGTGAGGAGATACTCTCCGAGGCCCACCGTGTTTTTTCTCTGTCCAGGATGACCTTCACCCACGGGATGAGCGTTCTCATAGTTTTGGAGCAGGTGTTCAGGGCGTTTAAAATAATACGTGGAGAAAATTACCATTACTGATGGAGGTGGAACGGAAGTGGAAGATCCTGTCAGTAGCATGTTGACACTCGGTCTTGAAGGTTTGCTGCTTGTTGTCTTGATCTATCTTTCTAACTTCTTTTCCTCTTCAGAAACCGCCCTGACCCTGATGAGCAAGGTGAAGATCAAGGAATTTCTGGAAAAGAAAGAGGAAGAATCAGAAAGGGAAAGTTACATCCATCTCTTCAACAAGTACCTCACGACGATCCTGATAAGCAACAACCTCGTCAATTTATTTGCCTCATCCATCTCCACTCTGATCTTCCTGAATCTTCTCAGAGGAGTGAGCGAAGAACTTGTGGCAGTGGTTTCCACCCTCTTCATTACCGCCGTTCTTCTCATATTCGGAGAAATCACCCCAAAAGTTATGGCAAGGGCCGAGCCAGACCGTATCTTCCAGAGATCGATAGGTGTGGTCAGGTTTCTCACCAGGGTTTTCGATCCTGTCGGAAGACTTCTGGTGAAGATCTCCGACGGTATCATCGCTTTGAGGCATGGAAAGAAAATATCCGAAGATCTGTTCATCACCGAGGAAGACATCGTCTCCATCGTTCAGGTTGGAGGCGAAATGGGAGTCATAGAGCAGGAAGAGGAAAGAATAGTGAAACGTGCCTTCGAAATGAAACAGATAGCCGTCAAGGAGATAATGACGCCCCGCGTTGACATCGTAGCGATAGAGGAGAACCAGACGGTGAGGGATCTCATTGAACTGATAGAAGATGAAGGCTATTCCAGGATTCCTGTCTACAGGGAGACCATAGACAACATCGTGGGGGTCTGTTACGCCAAAGACGTCCTTTCAATTCTGGCGGAGAAGGATTGTGAAGAGGTAAAGAACATGAAGGTGAAGGACATAATGAGAGACGCCCTCTACGTGCCGGAGACCATGAACATAGATGAACTCCTGAAAATCCTCAAGTCGAAAAAGATCCATATAGCTATAGTTGTGGACGAGTACGGTGGAACGGCCGGGATTGTGACCCTCGAAGACATAATAGAGGAACTCTTCGGTGATATCATGGACGAATACGACTACGACGAAGTGTCCGGTATAAAGAAAATCGGGGAGAAGACTTACATTGTCGATGGTAGTACTCCCATAAACGATCTGGAGATAGAGTTGAGAATCCAGTTTCCGCAGACAGAGTACGAAACGATAGCAGGATACCTTCTGGAACACTTCAAGAGGATACCGAACGTTGGTGAGGAGGCTGTCATCGGTAACCTGTACTTCAAAGTGCTGGCAGTCGGTAAAAACAGGATAGAGAAGATCATGATAAAAGTCCTGGAGGGGGGAAGAGATGAAACCGGAGAAACTGGTGGAAATGGCTCTGGAGGTTCGGGAAAAGGCTTACGCTAGATACTCTGGATTCAGAGTAGGGGCTGCTCTTCTCACAAAGAGCGGAAAGGTGTTCACGGGAGTGAACGTGGAGAACGCTTCCTACGGCCTCACCGTGTGTGCAGAAAGGGTGGCCGTGTTCAAAGCGGTTTCTGAAGGAGAAAGAGAATTTGTTGCGATCGCAATAGCTTCGGATTCCCCTGAAAAAACTGTTCCCTGTGGTGCCTGCAGGCAGGTGCTCTACGAATTCTCTGAGGACATGGATGTGATCATGGCAAACAGAGACGGAGATTACGAGGTGGCGAGGTTGAAAGATCTTCTACCAAGAGGTTTCAGACTGGGAGGTGATGAACATTAAGTCGGGTTTTGTTGCGCTGGCTGGGAAGCCGAACGTTGGAAAGTCCACTTTCATAAACACTGTTCTGGGTAGAAAGGTTGTGATCGTCTCCGATAAACCCCAGACCACCAGAAACAGGATAAACTGTATCTACACCGACAAAGACGCACAGATCGTATTCGTGGACACCCCGGGCATACACAAACCACTTCATCGTCTGGGAGAATACATGGTGAGGGCTGCCGTTCAGGCTCTGAAGGGAGTTGATATTGTCCTCTTCATGCTGGATGCCGCCGATGGTTTCACCAAAACAGATGAACAGGTCGCAAAGATCGTGAACGAATCCAGAACAAAAACCATCATCGCCGTGAACAAGATAGATGTAGCAGGAGAAGAAAAAGCAAAGTCGGTAGGAGAACTCGCGAAAAGTATGGTTGAAAACGCTGTTTCTGTTCATTACATATCTGCCCTGAAAGGAATCGGTGTTTTCGAGTTGCTTGACAGGATAAAGGAAGAACTTCCAGAAGGTCCGCAGTACTATCCTGAGGACATGATCACGGATCGCCCACTCTCTTTCATGGCGGCTGAAATCATAAGGGAGAAGATCTTCCACCTGACTCGTCAAGAGGTACCGCATTCCACCGCCGTTGTCATCGAGGAGATAAAAGACCGACCGAACGGCGTCCTTTACATACGGGCCAACATATACGTAGAACGTGATTCACAGAAGGGGATATTGATAGGGAAAAACGGAAGCATGATAAAGAAAATAGGAACCCTTGCACGTGAAGAGATAGAATTCCTTGTTGGAAGGAAAGTGTTTCTCGATCTCAATGTCAAGGTGAAAGAAAAGTGGAGGGAAAAAGACTTCATAATCCTTCAGGAGATCGGCCTGAAACACGATATAGAATGAGGTGATGTTCGGTGAAGTGTCCAGGATGCGGTGCCAACATACAGTTCGAAGATCCAAAGAAACCGGGATACATTCCAAGAGAAGCTTTTGAAAAAAGGCTGGAGGAAGGGAAAGAAGTTCTGTGCCAGAGATGTTTTCGAATAAAGCACTATGGAAAACTGGAACCTATAGAGTACGATTGGGATTTCAGGAATCAGTTGAAATCTTATCTTGGTGGTTTCGAGGTGGTTCTGTGGGTGATCGACATCTTCGATTTTGAGGGCACGTACAGAGAAGACATAGCAAACCTGCTGGAAGGAAAGGACGTTGTGTATGTGATCAACAAGCTCGACCTTCTTCCCAGGGCAGTTACCGTCAAGGAAGTGAAAGAATGGGTGAAAAAGAGAATAAAGGCGAAAGACCCCGAAAGAATAAGAATAGTGAGTGCCGAGAAGAATTACGGTCTGAAGTCCCTGGTAAAACTGCTTGCACGATTGACCGATAAAGCACTGGTGATAGGGGTGACAAACGTTGGAAAATCCTCCCTTTTAAACAGGATATGCACTCACGAAAATACCATCAGTTCGTTTCCAGGAACGACCCTTGGAATACTGAGGAGGAAGGTAAAAGGTGAAAATCTCTACCTTTACGACACTCCCGGTATTATGACGAAAGACAGAATCCTTGATCTTCTGGATCCGGAATGTCAGAAGACGATCCTTCCGAAAGAAGAGCTCTCCAGAAAAACCTTCAAACCAGAGAGGAACAGAACGATCTTCATGGGAGGATTGTGCCGTTTCGACGTAGATTACGAAACGGAGAAAAGCCCCATATTCTTACTCTTTTCCTCCAGAGAGGTTACCTTTCATGAGACAAGGAGAGAAAGAGCAGACGAGTTGATGAAAAACAGACTGGGAGATCTTCTAAAACCACCCTGTTCGAAAGCGAGGTACGAAGATTTCACGTGGAAAAAGGAAAAGTTCGTTCTGAACGAAGGAGAAGAACTGGCGGTGGCAGGACTGGGATGGATGAGCGTCAGAAGAGGACCATTGACGGTCGAAGTTACCGTCCCGGAAAATGTGAAACTCGTTGTGAGAGAAGCCCTGGTGAACCCCAACCGTTAGGCAACGGGAATGCCTCTTTTCTTTGCCAGATCCTCCAGTACTTTTCTTTCTTCTCTCGAAAGGTTCTTTGGAATTTCAACGTGTACGTTGACGAGGAGATCGCCCCTTCTACCGTACTCACCCGGCAGTCCTTTCCCTTTCAGACGGAAGACCGTCTCGGGCTGTGTGCCAGGTGGTATCTTCAGCATGGTTGTGCCACCTTCTGGAAGAGGGATCTCGACGGTTGTTCCCAGTATCGCCTGGAGGTAATCTATCGTGATATCGTATATCAGATCTTTTCCAGATCTCTTGAACCTGCTATCCGATCTCACTCGAACGGTGATTATCAGATCACCGTAGGGTCCACCGTAATAACCCGCGTTACCGCCGCCGGGTATTCTCAAATGCCCTCCGTCTTCGATGTTTGGAGGTATTTTTATCGTTCTTCGCACTCTTCTGAGAACTCTTCCACTTCCTCCGCACTCGTGACACAACTCTTGAGGAACTCTTCCTGTTCCGCCGCATTCGTCACAGGTTCTTTCACTGACGAAGTATCCAAAGAACGACCTTTTTTCCTCTCTGATCCTTCCCGTTCCACCACAGCGTGGACAACTGATGTATCCCGAATCTGGTTCCACACCGGTTCCTCCGCATCTTGGACACGTTTCGTACCTTTCGTATTCGATGGGAATCTCCGTACCGTTGATCAGGTCAGAAAGGTTCACTTCTATGGTGTAGCGTATGTCCTCTCCCCTTCGAGCGTATTCCCTTCTCTCCCTTCGTCCAGACTCTTCACCGAAGAACACGTCGAATATATCCCTGTTGAAGATGTTTTCGAACTCTCTGAAAACGTCTTCGAAAAAACTGCCACCGGTTTCTGCTTCTTGATAGACGGGTTGTTCCCCAACGTATCCAAAACGATCGTACATGGCCCTCTTCTGAGGATCGCTGAGGACCTCATAGGCTTCCTGAATCTCTTTGAAGCGCTGCTCGGCTTCTTTTCTGTTTTCTGGATGTCTATCTGGATGCCATTCCTTTACCAGCCTTTTGTACGCTTTTCTTATCTCTTCCTGCGTGGCATTTCTCGGAACACCGAGGATTTCGTAGTAATCCTTTTTTTCTCTTTTCATGGAGAATCACTCCTTTTTATCGGGAGATTCCTCATCTTTCTTTCTTGGTCTCACGGCCACCTTCACCTTCGCTGGCTTCAGTACTTTCCCGTGGAATTTGTAGCCACTTTCCAGTACTTCGAGTACAGTGTATTCCTCCACGTCGTCCGTTTCGACTCTCTCAACCGCCTCATGTTCGAACGGATCAAAAGTCTCTCCCACCTGGATCTTAGAGAGACCTTCCTTTTCCAGTGTGTTTAGAAGCTTTTTGTATATCAACTTCACACCCTTGTAAAAGGATTCCTCATGATCCTTCTGGTTCAAGGCCCTTTCGAAATCGTCGAGTATGGGAATCAGTCTTGAGATGAGGTATTCGTTTGCGTTCTTTATGAGTTCTCTTTTTTCCCTGGCGACCTCCTCACGGTAATTTTCGTATTCGGCCTTGAGTCTTTTGGCGTATTCTTCGAGTTCCCTGTATTTTTCCTTCAATTCCTCACATTCCTGAGAGAGATCCTTCTTTTCTTTTTCAGACATTCTATCACCTCCTGGCGGCCGATGTGAAGTACTCCGAAAGTCTGTTGAGTACGTAGTTGAAAACCCTGTGGTTTCTGTCGTACCTGGTGATTTTTGAGGTGAAAAGATGAACACTTCCAATCGGCGATGATCCTTTGTAGTATCTACCGGAAAAAACGGCGAATCTTTCCAGTTTTTTACTCCCGATCTCTTTTCCGATCTTCACTGTGACGTCTTTGTCGTTTTCTATGAGACTCTCCAGGAAACGATGGTCCCTTATCTCTTCCAGAAGGTGCTTTATATCTTCCAGAGAGAGTGTGTCATCCTTCAGGAGATTTTCAAAACCAACGTCTATGTACCTTTCCAGTTTTTCGTTCATCACGGATTCTATAAGTTTGAGAATACCGCTTCCTCTAAGAGTTTCCACCTTTCCTGTTAGCACGTCTTCAACTGTTCTTCCCCTCAAAAGGAAGTTCAGCTGTCTTTCTATTTCCTCCCAATTCAAATCCTCATGGATTCTGATGGGAGTGATCTTCGAAATGCCGAATTCTGTCAGTATTGAGAAAATCAGGTAATCCTCGGATACCGGTATGAGCATCACCCTGAGTATTTTCAAATCTCTGGGATTTGGTCTTTCTATGAGGACGTACCCTTCAGCCAGCCGGGCAAGAAGATTTCCAGCCAGAAGCAGGACCTTTTCTGGATCTGCGAGCGGAATGGACCTGAAGGTGTCCACCTCCAGGTTCAGTTCTTCGGTTTCTTTGGAGAGCTTTACCATTTCTTCGTAGTAGAATCTGAGTCCCTTGTCCGTTGGGACCCGGCCAGCCGAGGTATGGGGCTGGTATATGTAACCAAGGTATTCCAGTTTCTTCATATCGTTTCTTATGGTGGCACTGCTAAAATTTATATTGCTCACTTCGAGAACCCTCTGTGAGCTGACGGGTTTTTTGTTTTCTATGTACTCTTTCACAATGCAGTAAAGTACCTTTCTCTGGCGATCGTTCAGGTTTCTCTGGTGTTCACCCTTATTTGAGAGCCTTCTCATTTTAGCACTCCTTTCTTTTGAGTGCTAATAATAGTTTAGCATACATCTTGAAAGAATTCAAGGTCAGAAGAGGAAACGAAGGACTTGATTTACGAATGGAAAATTGCTACCATATTATACAGGGGCCGAGGTGGCGGAATGGCAGACGCGGCTGACTCAAAATCAGCTGGGGGATGACCCCGTGCGGGTTCAAGTCCCGCCCTCGGCACCAGGAGGGGCTCTGGGAGCCCCATTTGTTTTTAATGAAGGAGGCTGATCGATGACCAGGGTCGTAAAAGTGGATCCTCTTTTTCCCGATGAAAGATCCCTGAGAGAAGCTGCCGATCTTCTGAAAAAAGGAGAGGTTGTTGTCTTTCCGACAGAGACGGTCTACGGAATAGGTGCGGATGCTTACAACGAGGAAGCGTGCAGAAAGATATTCGAAATCAAAGGAAGACCCGCAGACAACCCCCTGATAGTCCACATATGTTCGTTTTCTCAACTCGAAGAGGTGGCAGATGGGTATGAGTCTTTCAGGGACTTTCTGGAGAGATTCTGGCCTGGTCCTTTAACGGTCATACTCCCAAAGAAATCCCAGCGAATTTCCGATGTGGTCACTGCGGGACTTCCCACGGTGGCTGTGAGAATGCCGGCTCACCCGGTGGCCCTGAAACTGATAGAAATGCTGGAAGATCCCATAGCCGCTCCGAGTGCGAACCTGTCTGGAAGACCCAGCGCGACGAGCGTGGAACACGTTGTGGAGGACTTCATGGGACGGGTGAGCCTGATACTGGACGCAGGGAACACACCGTTTGGTCTGGAATCCACCATAATAGACCTGTCAAGGGAAAAGCCTGTCCTTTTGAGGCCAGGCCCTGTAGAGGTTGAAAAATTGAAAGAGTTCTTCCCCGATCTTGTTGTACCTGATTTCGTCAAAAAGGGTGAGTTCAGAGGAAAACCGCTGGCACCGGGCATGAAATACCGTCACTACGCTCCCTCAAAGCCGTTGATACTCGTGGAAAACCTCGAGAAGATGAAGGACGTTTTGAGAGAGTTTCCCAATCACGTTGTGATATGTGTCGAAGAAAGGAAGGAGTTGTACAGAGACAGAATCGTCATAGGTTCTTTGAAAAATCCCTACAGCATAGCACAAAATCTGTTTGCAGCACTCAGAGAAGCGGAAAAGAGAGAAAAAGAGTATATAATTGTTGAGGGGCTGGAGGAAAGGGGCATACTCTTTGCGGTGATGAATCGATTGAGAAAGGCTGCCTCCAGGATCGTGAGGTGAACGATCTAGATGGATAAAACCCAGGAACGAACCGATAAGTTGCTCTTGCTTCTTTCTATTTTGATAATGGAGTTTTCCAACGTAAAGGAAGAGAGGGATGTCCTTCTCAGTTTGTTGAACCTTGTGAAGAAGGTCGTCGATGTGAACGATCTGGTTCTGATCGACGAAAACAAGCGGGTTGTGCTGGGAAGAGAACTCGATGTTTCAAGATTCGAGGAGTTCATAGAATGGGCTACGAAACAGGCATCCCCGGCTTTTGTGGAAGAAGCAGGAGGATACGTCGGAATCATACCCCTGGTCAAACTCGGAAGGTCCTTCGGGAGTCTGATTGTCTTCATGGATCATCAGCCTTCGATGGAAGAGACGGAGATCTTCAGAATTTTTTCGTTTCTTTCTTCCATCGTACTGGAAAACGTCAGGCTCTACAGAGAACTTGAAGAAACTTATGATTACGTGAACACCATCCTCAACAACCTTCCGGAAGGTATCTTCGTTTATTCAAACGGAGAAATACGTTTTCAGAACGAGAGATTCGCAAGGGAAAATTTCCCGGAAGAAGTTATGAAGAAGGCGATGGAAATTTCAGAAGAGGCGATCTCGCTTGGGGTTCAGAGAACTGGAGAGATCGAATCTGAGGATAAGTTCTTTTCCATCACTTCCATTCCTTTGCTCTACAACGGTGAAACACAGGCTCTGACGATCGTGGAAAACATCACGGCATCGAAGGAACTGGAAAGGCTAAAACGCATAGACAGGATGAAGACAGAGTTCGTTGCGAACATATCCCATGAGCTCAGAACTCCTTTAACTGCCATAAAAGCCTACACGGAGACCATGTATAACAGTCTGGAGGAACTCGACACGGATACCCTGAAGGAATTCTTGGAAGTTGTACTCGATCAGAGTAATCACCTTGAAAATCTCCTCAACGAACTGCTAGATTTCTCCAGACTCGAAAGAAAAGCACTGCAGATAAAAAAGGAAAAAACCAACATTTGTGAGTTGTTGGAAAGTGCCGTCGGTGCCATCAAGGAGTTCGCAGCTTCTCAGGGTGTAAAAGTCTTTCTGGAAAAGAAGGTTCCCTGTTTCGAGGCGGAAGTCGATCCAACGAGGATGAAACAGGTTCTTTTGAACCTTCTGAGCAACGGCGTGAAGTACTCGAAGAAGGATGAACCAGAAAAATACGTGAAGGTGGTTCTGGACAAAGATGAAAATGGAATCCTCATCGTTGTGGAAGACAACGGTATAGGGATACCGGAACACGCCAGAGAAAAGATCTTCGAACAGTTCTACAGAGTCGACTCTTCCTTAACTTACGAAGTTTCTGGAACGGGTCTGGGACTTGCCATCACAAAGGAGATCGTGGAACTCCACGGCGGAAGAATATGGGTTGAGAGTGAGGAGGGGAAGGGATCCAGGTTTTTCGTGTGGATCCCGTATGATCATGGCACTGAAGATAATCGATAAGATACTCGAGGGTATCGACAAACTTCCATCTCCAAACATTGTTGTTCAAAGGATAGTGGCAGTGTGTTCAAAACCAGATGCTTCTTCCTCGGAAGTTGCCAGCACCCTCATGATGGATGCGAGTCTCAGTGCCAGGGTCTTGAAGCTTGCAAATTCTGCTTATTACGGGATTCCCCGGAAAATAACAACCCTGAGTGAAGCAGTCATGATACTGGGATTCAAGACCGTCAGGAACCTCGCTTTGAGCGTTTTCACCTACGATATGATCTTCAAGAACGGATCTTCCAGCATCGACAGAGAAAAACTCTGGGCGCATTTCATAGCAACGGCTGTTGCCTCGGAGACCATTGCAGAAACAGTTGGTTATCCGCTGAAGGAAGAGATCTTCATAGCGGGCCTGCTTCACGACATAGGAAAAGTGGTTTACGACTTTCTTCTCTCCGACGTTCTGGAAATGGAGGTAAAAATCGCTCAGAAGTTGAAGAAGAACCTGATCGAAGTCGAAGAGGAACTGGAGGTGCCCCCTCACACCGAAGTTGGAGCAAAACTTCTGAAAAACTGGAATTTTCCGGATCTTCTCGTTTTCACCGCGGACTATCATCATCGAGTTGAAGCAAATCCGAACGAACTGTTCATCAATCAGGTGTCGATGGTCCATGTTGGAGATGTCCTGGCGAATCTCATGATGAAAGGTGCGTCCCTCTCGTGGGGCGATCCTGTTCTTTCTCCTTTTGCTCTGAACACTCTCAGGCTGAAGCCACGTGTTGTTTTAAGAGTTTTTGAGAGAACCAGAGAAAAATACGAGAAGGCAAAGGAGTTTCTGAGCCTGGATTAGGAGGTGAAAAGAATGCATCCTCTCTATAGAAAGGCGATGCTGGAATCGGAGATACAAAAACTTCTGACCGAGGCACTTCAACAGTTGAGGGACCCGCGTTTGAAGAAAGAATTTGTGACCTTCTCTCGCGTCGAACTTTCAAAAGACAAGAGATACGCTGACGTCTATGTGAGTTTTCTGGGAAGCCCTGAGGAGCGAAGGGAAGCAGTGGAGATACTGAACAGGGCAAAGGGATTCTTCAGAACCTATGTGGCAAAGAATCTGAAACTCTACGTTGCTCCAGAGATTCGCTTCTACGAAGACAAGGGAATAGAAGCGAGCGTCAGGGTACATCAGCTGCTGAATCAACTGGGATTCGATCCGTTTAAACGCGAAGAAGAGGAAGGTGAAGACAAAGAATGAAACACGGAATCCTTGTAGCGTACAAACCAAAAGGTCCAACCTCACACGATGTGGTGGATGAGGTACGGAAGAAACTGAAAACACGTAAAGTGGGACACGGTGGAACCCTGGATCCTTTTGCCTGCGGTGTGCTCATTCTAGGGGTGAACCAGGGAACGCGTCTTCTTGAGTTCTACAAGAACCTGAACAAGGTCTACTGGGTGAAGATGAAACTCGGATTGATTACAGAGACCTTCGACATAACTGGAGAAGTCGTTGAGGAAAGAGAATGCAACGTCACGGAAGAGGAGATAAAAGAGGCCATCTTTTCTTTCGTTGGAGAGTACGATCAGGTGCCGCCGGCTTACTCTGCAAAGAAATACAGGGGTGAGCGGCTCTACAAACTGGCAAGAGAGGGTAAAATCATAAGACTTCCTCCAAAGAGGGTGAAGATCTTCAAAATCTGGGATGTAGTGATAGAGGGAAAGACCGTCTCTTTCAGGGTGGAAGTCTCACCCGGAACCTATGTGAGGTCTCTCTGCATGGACATCGGATACAGGCTGGGTTGTGGAGCGACCGCTGTGGAGCTTGTGAGAGAGAGCGTGGGGCCGCACACCCTCGAAGAAAGTCTCAACGTCTTCGAAGCATCGCCGGAGGAAATAGAAAACAGAGTGATACCGATGGAGAGGTGCCTGGAGTGGCTCCCGCGCGTGGTGATATTTCAGGATTTTTCCGAAAGGATCCTCAACGGATCTCAGGTGTTTCTGGAGATGCTGAAAGAATGGGATGAGTTCAGGAAGGAAGACACGGTGAGAGTTTTCGATGAAGAAGGAAACCTTCTTGCACTTGCGGAGGCAGAAAGAAACGCTTCTTTTCTTCGTACATTGAAAAGACAGGGCAGGAACGAACGTGTTTTGAAATTGAAGAAGGTTTTCAACATGAGGTGAAAGAATGGTTGTCAGCATCGGTGTTTTCGACGGAGTACACATCGGGCATCGCAGGGTTCTTGAGAAACTCAGGGAAGTGGCCTCTTCAAAGAAGATGCCCGCTCTTGTGTTCACCATTTCTCATCCCCCTGAATATCTCTCACCCGATTTTCCAGGACTTTTGTTGTCTGTAGAAGAGAGAGTGGCGATTCTTTCAAGATTTTCGGAAGTGGTCGTACTGGATTTTTTTCAGATCAAAGACCTGTCGCCGAAAGAATTTGTCGAAAAGTATTTGCCAGGTGTCTTCGGAGTGGTCGTTGGAAGGGACTTCAGGTTCGGAAAGAACGCCGAAGGGGATACTTCTTTTTTGAGAAAAAACGGACTGGAAGTGTACGAAGTGCCCGACACAATCGTTAACGGAAAGAAAGTGAGCAGTTCTCTGATCAGAAAACTCGTCCAGGAGGGAAGGGTGGAAGAGATACCACCCTATCTTGGCAGGTACTATGAGATATCAGGGATTGTCTACAGAGACAGGCAGTTCGGAAGAAAACTTGGGTTTCCAACGGCCAACATCGACAGGGGAAGAGAAAAACTCGTGAATTTGAAAAACGGAGTATATCTTGTGAAAGTGAATTTGCCGAATCAGGAAGAGAAATTCGGTGTCATGAACGTGGGGTTCAGACCCACCGTGAGCGATTCCACGCACGTGAAGTACGAGGTCTACATACTGGATTTCGAGGGAGATCTGTACGGTGCCCACCTGAAGGTGGAGGTTCTGAAGTTCATAAGACCAGAAAAGAAGTTCAACTCAATTGAGGAGTTGAAAAATACGATCACTCAGGACGTCGAGACTGCAAAACGATTGATGGATGATATAATCAATTCGAAGTTATCCAGAAGGGGTGATGGTGAATGAAAAAGTTGACCTACACAGCCATGTGGCTGGCCGTTGGAGTTGCCCTCGCCTACCTTCTGCATCTGGTGAACCTTGGCAGGATGTTTCTGCCGCTTCATCTGGTCGCCATGCTCGCCGGAGCGGTTTCCGGTGCTTTTGTGGGAGGGATTGTTGGAGGGCTTCTTCCGGTTCTGTCTTTTCTGACCATGGGTATGCCACCCTTTCCGATGTTTCTGTTCATGATTCCTGAAGTCTTCGTGTACGGTTTCATTCTGGGGGTGATGGAGAAGAAAAATATATTCCTCAGACTCGCCGTTGCGGTTCTTCTTGGCAGACTGGTTTACTCGGTATCTTATTACGCTTTAGGAGCACTCATTGGAATAAAACTTCAGCCGCTCACCTCGATTCTTCTGAGCTTCACCACGGGGATTCCCGGTATTGTGCTTCAATTTGTTCTTGTTCCACTCGTCTATAGAAGACTTCAATTGATACTTGAGAAGGGAGGAAAGGAGAATGCCTGAGATCATCTACGCAGCAGCTCCAGGTGCTTCAAACGGCAGTGCCACAGCCCCGGCAAGCAGTGGCTGGGGAAGTCTCCTCTTCATGCTGATCTTCTTCATAGCGATCTTCTACTTTCTGATCATCCTTCCACAGAGAAGAAGAGAAAAGCAGTTTCAGCAGATGCTGAGTCAGCTGAAACGGGGAGACACAGTTGTCACGATAGGTGGTATCGTTGGAAAGGTCATCGATATCAAGAAAGACACCGTAAAGATCAAAACTGCCAACGCCACAGAACTTGAAATCACAAAAAGGGCCATATCCACCGTCATAAAGGAGAAGAATCAGGAGGGATAACCGATGAGGGGAGACAGGGTAAGGCTTGTGGTAGTGCTGATCGTACTGGTCGGTGCTCTACTGGCCCTCTTCTGGCCCAGTAAGGGAGGATGGACATCCAACATTCGCCTTGGACTGGATATAAAAGGTGGTGCGAGGATAGAGTATCTCGTTGAAGTGGAAGAGGGAACGGAGACCCCTTCCGATGTGGTCGACGACGTGTGGACGGTTCTGAGAAACAGGCTCGATGCGGCCGGCTACACTGAAGCGTCCGTGAAGAAAGTGTTCCGCGAGAACAGATCCTACATAGTCGTGGAAATACCCGGTGCAACCGATACCGTTCAGGCAGAAAAACTCATAGGTTCAACGGGTGTGCTCTATTTTGCCCAGGTGCTGGACGAATACGACGGTGAAGATCCTTACAAGGTACCAGAGCTCTCTCTTGAAGCTAAAAGAGAAAAGGCGACCTGGCTCAAAGGAAGAGACGGAAAATGGTACCTTGTGAAGAAGGAGATAATGGGAAGGAAAGACCTGGTTCTTGAAGCACCACGGATCGTCTACGCCAGGCCAGAGGTAGAAACGAGAGCGGGAAGATACGGTTACAAAGTTTCGTTTGAACTTGCCAAAGAATACGTGGACGAATTCAAAAAGATCACACAGGCCCTTTACGTTCCCGAAGGTACTTACGATCCAAAGAAAAGGCTTGCGATCGTTCTGGATGACGTTGTGCAGTTTGCAGGGCAGGTTGTTGCCATCATACCGGATGGAAAGGCCGAGATAACAGGAAACTTCTCCCTCGAAGAGGCAAAACAGCTTGCCGCCATTTTGAGAAGTGGTGCTTTACCTGCAAGACTTGTGAAGACCTCCTCTGGATGGGTGGCGCCGCTTCTTGGTCGTGACGTGATCGATGCTTCTCTGAAAGCAGGAATAATGGGACTTATCCTTGTCCTTGTGTACATGCTGGTTTATTACAGAACGATGGGGCTTGTTGCAGACCTTGCCCTCATCTACAACACGATACTTCTTCTTGGTGTGATGGCAGCCGGTAAGTTCATACTCACCCTTCCCGGTATAGCGGGTATCATCCTCACCATCGGAACGACGGTGGACGGGAATGTGATCATATACGAAAGAATAAAGGAAGAAATGAGATCAGGAAAACCCGTTAAGACATCCATAGCGGCAGGTTTCGACAGATCGCTTTCGACGATTCTGGATGCGAACATCACAACCATCCTCACCGGACTCATACTCTACTATTTCGGAACGGGAACCATCAAGGGGTTTGCCATCACGTTGATAATCGGTGTTCTCGGCAGTATCTTTGTGAACCTCGTGTTCAGCAGACTTCTCCTCGACAGCCTCGCTCCTCTCATAAAACCGCCCCGGGTTGAAGAAGCTCAGGGAGGGAGCAAACAATGAGAAGAGAGATCGATTTCATGGGAAAATCGAAGTTCTTCATAACGGTTTCACTGATACTGATAGTGGTTTCTCTCGTCTCGATATTCACAAAAGGCTTCAACTTCGGAGTGGAGTTCACAGGTGGCTCCGAAATCATCGTGCGCTTTGAAAACGTGGAGATCACAGAGTCCGATATAAGAAACGCGATCTCTCGGATCTCCGATGAATTCGCAACGGCCAGGATCGTTCAGGTGCGCTCCGCGGGAGATCCTGCAAGCGTTCTGAAGTATTCGATAGTCGTTCCCAAAACCTACGAACCAGATGAAAAGGAGAGAATTCAAAAAGAACTCGAAAGTCTTCTTCCGGGGAAGGTTGTTTCTTTCAACGAAATCAGTGGGACAGCAGCAGAGGAGATCAGGAGGGGTACATGGACAGCCATTTTGGTGGCGCTGGTGGTTCTCCTCATCTACATCACCATACGGTTCAGATTCGTGTTCGGTGTGGCAGCGATCGTTGCTCTCGTTCACGATGTTCTCATCACAATGGGCTTTTTCTCGCTCTTCGGGTACGAGATCAACGTGGCTGCCGTTGCAGCCTTTCTGACGCTGCTTGGCTATTCGTTGAACGACACCATCGTTCTTTCGGACAGGATCAGAGAGAACATGAGGAGATACCGTGGAAGGAATATGGCTAACATCGTGAACATGAGCATAAACCAGGTACTTGCCAGAACGATCAACACCTCTCTTACCACGTTCTTCGTCGTCTTCGTCTTGCTGCTGTTTGCGGGAAACGCCGTAAAACCTTTCGCCTTTGGAATGACGATAGGGACGGTGATAGGAACCTACTCTTCTCTGTACGTGGTCTCCCCCATCGTTGTGAAATGGTCAAAGTGAGAGGGGCGAAAGCCCCTCTTTTAAAATTCCACCCTGCTCATGTCTCCCAGAATGAGACTCAAAGTTGCAGGTCTTCTTGCAGAACTTCTGACCGAAACTCCCTTTCCCAGAATGGAGGAGTCTATCCTTTTTTCTATGCCCACTATAGAGCAACTGTCCATCACTATGCTGTTTTCGATCTCACAGCTTTCCAGGATCACGTTGTTTCCGATGGATGTGTAAGGTCCCACGTAAGTATCCTTTATGAGGCAGTTTTCACCTATGACCACGGGGCCTCTGATCAGTGAGTTAACAACCCTGGAATTTTTTCCGATCATCACTGCTCCCTGAATGGTGGTTTTGTCGTCCACCTCACCGAGGATCTCCTCGTTTGTTCCCATGAGGATTTTTCTGTTGGCCTCCAGCAGATCATCGGGTTTTCCCGTATCCTTCCACCAGCCGTAGATGATGTATCCTTTTACCTTCTCACCTTTTTCTATGAGATACTCTATGGCGTCGGTTATCTCAAGTTCACCCCTCCAGGAGGGTTTTATGTTCTCTATACCCTCGAAGATCCTGTTTCTGAAAAGGTACAGCCCCACGATGGCGAGGTTACTTGGAGGAACCTTTGGTTTTTCAACGACCTTTACGACCCTGTCTCCTTCCATCACGGCTACACCGAAACGGGTTGGGTCTTTAACCGGTGAGAGCAGGATGGAGGCAGCATAGTCTGACCTCTCGAAATCTTCAACGAACTTTCTGAGATCTTCGAGGATAAGGTTGTCTCCAAGGTACATCATGAAGTCTTCATCACCGAGGAAGTCCCTGGAGACCCAGACGGCGTGGGCAAGTCCTTTTGGTTCTTCCTGAACGATGTAGGTGATTTTCAGACCGAAGGGGTTGTCCCCCACAACCTTTCTGAATTCCTCCGCGTTGTAAGGACTCACGACGATTCCTACTTCTTCGATTCCAGCCCGTGCAATGTTTTCCAGACTGTAGAAAAGGATGGGCCTGTTTGCGATGGGTATGAGATGTTTTGCGGTGGTGAACGTCAGGGGCCTGAGTCTGGTACCTTTTCCCGCACAGAGCACAATCGCTTTTTTCACCATTACACCTCCTTTCTCAAAAATTATATCAATCGACCATGATAGAATAAGTAAGGAAAAACTATTGGGAGGTGAACGAACTTGAAAGTGATACTCCTGAAAGATGTTCCAAAGATCGGGAAAAAGGGTGAGATCAAGGAGGTTTCCGATGGGTACGCGAGGAACTACCTCATTCCCCGTGGCCTTGCCAGAGAGTACACCAAAGGTCTTGAAAAGGCAATAGAACATGAAAAGGAGATGGAAAGAAGAAAGAAAGAGCGTGAGAAGGAAGAAAGCGAAAGAATACTGAAAGAGCTCAAAAAGAGGACTCATGTCATCAAAGCAAAGGCAGGTGAAGCCGGGAAAATCTTCGGGGCCGTTACGGCAGCGACTCTTGCGGAAGAGATTTCAAAACTCACCGGTCTGAGCCTCGACAAAAAATGGTTCAAACTGGACAAACCCATAAAAGAAATCGGAAAGTACTCGGTGGAAGTAATTCTGCCTGGTGGTGTCAGGGACACAATAGAGATCAGGGTGGAGAGAGAGGAATGAACATAATAGGGTTTTCAAAGGCTCTTTTTTCCACCTGGATCTATTACTCTCCGGAGCGGATTCTCTTCGATGCGGGAGAGGGAGTTTCCACCACTCTTGGAAGTAAGGTTTACGCCTTCAAGTACGTCTTTCTCACACACGGTCACGTGGATCACATAGCAGGATTGTGGGGTGTTGTGAACATAAGAAACAACGGGATGGGTGACAGGGAAAAACCGCTCGATGTTTTTTACCCCAAAGGAAACAGAGCAGTTGAGGAGTACACCAGTTTCATAAAAAAGGCAAACCCCGAACTTCGATTCTCCTTCAACGTTCATCCCCTGGAGGAAGGAGATAGGGTGTTTCTCCGGGATGCAGGTGGTTTCAAACGGTACGTTCAGCCTTTCAGAACAAAACATGTGGCGACCGAGGTGAGTTTCGGGTATCACATCTTCGAGGTTAGAAGGAAACTGAAGGAGGAATTTCAGGGACTGGACAGCAAAGTGATCGCCAGACTGGTGAAGGAGAAGGGGCGGGACTTTGTAACCAGGGAGTATCACAAGAAAATCCTCACCATCAGCGGTGATTCTCTGGCGCTCGATCCAGAAGAGGTAGAGGGAACAGAGCTTCTGATCCACGAGTGCACCTTTCTCGATCCCCGTGACCGGAGGTACAAGAACCACGCTTCGATCGACGAGGTCATGGAAACGGTGAAGAAAGCGGGTGTGAAAAGGGTGATCCTTTACCACATTTCAACACGCTACATAAGAAGTATCAGGAGTGTCATAAAAAAGTACAGGGAGATGTTGCCTGACGTGGAAATCACCTATATGGATCCGAGGAGAGTGTTCGAAATGTGAGGGGGGATAATATGGAGGCGTGGGTATTCTGGCTTGTTCTTGGTGTCATACTCATGGTAGCGGAGATCCTCACACCCACCTTTTTCATTTTCTGGTTCGGGGTGGGAGCACTCGCAGCTTCACTGGTATCCCTGTACCTGGGTGTTTACATTCAGATAATCGTCTTTGCCGTTGTTTCAATAGTTCTGGTTCTTTTTACCAGGAGACTGGTTCAGAGCTGGGAATCTCCCAGGAAGATCCACGTTGAAGAGATCGTTGGTAAGGTGGCGCTCGTTATCGAAACGATAAACAACAAAGAGGGAACCGGTCTTGTGAAGATCAACGGAGACGTGTGGAGGGCATTTGCAGAAGACGATGAGGAAGTCATCGAAAAGGGCGAACACGTGAAAATACTGAAGGTGGAAGGAGCCCACGTTGTTGTGAAAAAAGTTTGAGGAGGTGAGGGGTATGTTGATAGCCCTTGTTGTTATCGTTCTGTTTCTGGTGATCGTTGCCGCCAGTTCTCTGAGAATAGTGAGACCTTACGAACGTGGTCTGGTGGAAAGGCTTGGAAAGTTCAAAAGGGAAGTTGGAGCGGGTATACACTTCATCATTCCGTTCTTCGAACGCATGATAAAAGTCGATATGAGGGAGAAAGTGATCGATGTTCCACCACAGGAAGTGATAACGAGGGACAACGTGGTTGTAACCGTCGACGCTGTCATCTACTACGAGATCACGGATGCCTACAAGGTGGTGTACAACGTGAGTAACTTTGAAATGGCCACCATAAAACTCGCTCAGACCAATCTAAGAAACGTTATAGGAGAGCTGGAACTGGATCAGACACTCACTTCCAGAGAGAGGATAAACATGAAGCTCAGAACGGTCCTCGATGAGGCTACCGACAAGTGGGGTGTAAGGATCACCCGTGTTGAGATCAAAAAGATAGATCCTCCTCAGGATATCACAGACGCCATGAGTAAGCAGATGAAAGCTGAAAGAACAAAAAGGGCGGCTATACTAGAGGCTGAAGGTTACAAACAGGCTCAGATCCTGAGGGCAGAAGGTGAAAAGAACGCAGCAATACTGAGGGCAGAAGGAGAAGCCGAAGCGATAAAACGAGTTGCTGAAGCGAACATGCAAAAACTCATACTCGAGGCGCGTGGGCAGGCCGAGGCAATAAAACTCGTCTTTGGTGCCATACACGAAGGCAGACCAACAAAGGATCTTCTCACCGTCAGGTATCTGGAGACCCTCAAAGAGATGGCGAACGGCCAGGCGACAAAAATATTCCTTCCGTTCGAAGCAAGTTCCATACTTGCAAGTCTGGGGGTCATCTCGGAGATGTTCAAAGAAAAGGGCGAGGACAAGAGGGATGAGAAATGACGTGGTTTTTTGAAGGACTTCTGTTCTGTGGAGTGGGACTTGCCACTTCCATTCTCTTCTCTTACTTTTACCTCAAAGAGAGGGAAAAACTGGACTTAAGTGCTTTCAGGATTTTCAACGAGTTCACTGTTCTGGGACTCATCTTCCTGTTTTCCTGGGTCTTCAACTCCATGGTTTTTCGATTTCTGGTTGCCGTTCTTGCTGTACTCTTTTTTCTTGGAGAATCCGCTCATTTTTTGATGGGTATAGACAAGCAGTATCGCATCATGTTTCTGTCCTTCGAATACAACGACAGGGAATTCAGCCTGTACCAGATCAGAAAGAGACTGTTCAGATCTTTCGTGAAACCTGCCCTGAAATTCTTTGGTTTGTACGCCGTCTTCTCGAACGTTGATCTGAAGAGTCCTCTGATAGTTCCAGCGATATTGCTCCTTGGTGTAACAATCGGTTTACTGAACGGAATAAATAAATTCGACTAATTTGGTAGAATAATAATGGAGGTGAAAAAATGGGTATTCTGTCTGAAAAGGACGTGGCGTATCTCAAGGATCTTTTCAACAAAGAACTGGAGAAAAAGGTGAAGGTGCTGTTCTTCAAAACCGATGACAAAGCACGCTGTCAGTACTGTGAAATCACGGAACAGGTGCTCAACGAGCTGGTTTCCATCGATCCAAGGATTGAACTCGAAGTTCACGATTTTGACACCGAAAAAGAAGTTGTCGAGAAGTACCAGGTGGAACTGGTCCCTGCCACAATTCTGCTCTCCGAAGAGGAAAAAGACTACGGCATAAGGTTCTACGGTGTTCCTTCGGGCCATGAATTTGGCACGCTCATACAGGATATCATCACCGTTTCAAAGGGAAAACCACAGCTTTCTGAGGAAAGCATCCAGAAACTCCAGAATCTTGAAGAGCCGATAAGGATAAGCGTGTTCGTCACCCCGACGTGTCCTTACTGTCCAAGGGCGGTTCTGATGGCCCACAACATGGCTATGGCAAGCGACAAGATCATTGGAGAGATGATCGAGGCGAACGAATACTGGGAATTGAGTGAGAAATTCGGTGTTTCCTCTGTCCCGCACATCGTGGTGAACAGAGATCCTTCAAAGTTCTTCGTAGGAGCCTATCCTGAGAAGGAGTTCATAAATGAGGTTTTGAGGCTTGCAAAGGGGTGATGAAATGTGGTCTTCTTTGACACGGGTTCTGTGAAGAAAAAAGAGATCAAGGATAAATACGACATAGTGGTTGTCGGTGCCGGACCAGCAGGTCTTGCTTCTGCCATATATGCAAGAAGGGCGGGACTGTCTGTTCTTGTTGTTGAAAAAGCAATTGAGGGTGGGTACGTGAATCTCACCCACCTGGTTGAAAACTACCCGGGCTTTCCAAAGATATCCGGTGAGGAACTCGCATCGAAGTTCAAGGAACACGCGGAAAGCTTTGGGGCAGAAATTTACAACGCAGAAGTTGTAAAACTGGAAGTCAAAGAGGATAAAAAAGTGGTCGAACTGGATGACGGTAAGAGGATAGAGGCACCTGTGGTGATCGTTGCAACGGGTGCCAATCCAAAGAGGCTGAACGTTCCCGGAGAAAAGGAGTTTTTCGGAAGGGGAGTCTCTTACTGTGCAACGTGTGATGGGTATCTGTTTGCAGGAAAGGACATTGTGGTTGTTGGAGGAGGAGACAGCGCGTGCGATGAATCGATCTTTCTCTCCAATATTGTAAACAAGATCACCATGGTCCAGCTTCTGGAGACCCTCACTGCGGCGAAGGTTCTCCAGGAAAGGGTGTTGAGCAATCCGAAGATAGAGGTGATTTACAATTCCACGGTGAAGGAGATCCGGGGAAAGGACAAGGTTGAAGAGGTCGTCATAGAGAACGTGAAAACCGGCGAAACGAAGGTGCTGAAAGCAGATGGGGTGTTCATATTCATAGGACTGGATCCCAACTCCAAACTGCTCGAAGGACTCGTGGAACTGGATCCTTACGGTTACGTCATAACGGACGAAAACATGGAAACAAGTATCAAAGGTCTGTACGCTGTTGGGGACGTGAGGAAGAAAAACCTCAGACAGATCGTAACAGCCGTTGCAGACGGGGCCATAGCGGTGGAACATGCCGCAAAGCATTACTTCTGATTACCCAGGATCAAAACAACCTTTCCTTCCAGTGGATGATCGGGTGGGGGTGTCTGATCGGACACCATCCACCCTTTACCTTTCAGTTCTACATCCTCGATACCGAGCTCTTCCAGCACAAGGAGGGCATCTCTCACCGGCAGGCCCACTAGATCGGGCATTAGACCTCTTATGAGGGTTATTTTTTTCTTCTCTTTTTCCGTTAGAAGTTCCACTATCTTTCTAAACACAGGAGCGGCAACATCACCCCCATAGAACGCTTCGGAGGGACTGTCCAGATGCACCATTATTGTGTATTTGGGATCATCTGCAGGGAAGAAACCTACAAAGAGTGAGTGGTAGAGATTCTGGTATTTTCCTCCAACGGCTTTCTGGGCCGTTCCGGTTTTGCCAGCGATTTCCAATCCTCTGACCTGTGCGAGTTTTCCCGTGCCTTCTTCAACGACTTCTATCATGGCTTTCTTGATCGTCTCTGCTGTTGTTTCAGAAAAGACTTTCCTCTTCTGAACGGGGCTTTCTTTCAAAATGGATGGTTTTATCCAGTATCCACCGTTGGCAAACACGTTGAGGGAAGCCACAAGTTGAACGGGTGTGACCCCGATTCCCTGGCCTATGGAGATCTCCGCTGGATCTATGAGTGACCACTCTTTTGGATTTCTCAGTACCCCATCGATTTCCCCTTCCATTTCCATTCCTGTTTTTTCACCAAAACCTGCTTTTTTCAGCCACTCGTAGAATCCTTCAACTCCTATGTGCCTTACGATCAGATCTCCCACCCTCACACTCATAACGTTACAGGACTTTACGATTCCCGTGAGAAAGTCCACTTTTCCATGTTCTTCTATGTCTCTTATGATGATGTTCAGGTTCTCAACCGGTTTTATCATCCCTTCACATTCTACGGAGAAGGACGGCGAAGCAGACTTTGTCTCAAGAGCGATGGCATAAACCACAGGTTTTATGGTGGAGCCGGGTTCGATGTAACCGCCGATTAGGTCGTTCCAGTCTCTTGTGGTCACCATCGATAGAATCTTTCCTGTCTTAGATTCCATGACAATGGCGTGTCCTGCTTCCGCGGAGAATTCTTTCACCGCATCGGAAATTATTCTGTAGACATGCCTTTGAAGATCCAGGTCTATGGATAGATGGACATCCTGGCCATCCTCTGGAAGGACGTAATCGGTGAGCACTGGAGAGAGCCTTGCACCTTTGTAGAGAAACTCCAAGGTGCCCTTTCTCTTGCCTTTTAAAGCGTCGTCGAAGAAACCTTCAACGCCACCTTTTCCTTGACCGTTCAAAACCGCACCTATCAACACACCTGTGCTGTAGTCTTGAAACTTTTTTCTTCTGTACTCCACTTCCAGGCTGACAAAAGGTAGGATGTCGGGATCAAGCCTTTTCAGGACGCTTTCTTTATCCTCTGCCTCTGTTAGTCTGTAGAATCTGTACTTCAGGACTTCTTCCGGATCTTTTTCGATACCACAGGCCTTCAGAGTCCTTTCAAGAGCACTTTTGCTACCATGTTGTCTTTTGAAGAATTCAACATCCAGATATGCAACGTACACCGGGGAATCGTAAGCGATCTTTCTTCCTTTCGCGTCCAGAATACTACCGCGCTTTGGAGGGATTGAAACATACCAGTGGGACTTCTGTCCTGCAGGGGGAAAGAAGAAAAGGTTTATGAACGAGACCGCCAGAAACAACGCAAACACTGCCAGAAGCAGAGTCAGCCTTTTCTCCATCTAATTCTTTCACTCCGCAGGATGCACAACATCGAAATAGGAGGAAATGTGGTTGAATTCTTCTCTCAGAGTTTGATACGTTGTTTTCATCTCTTCTATCTTGATCTCCAGCTGTCTGTTGGCCTGTGTCAGTTGAAACGTCAGAACCCCCATTCTCAACGCTGTTATTCCCATGAATATCAACATGACGACCATGATGATCGTAAAGACGAGTTGATGAGAGAATACAAGAACCCTTGACTTCTGGTTTACCTTCGCTGGCAGTTCAATCTCCTCCTTCCTCCACAAGCTCCGCTGCACGCAAACGAGCACTTCTGGAACGAGGATTCTCTCTCACTTCTTCTTCAGAAGGACGCACTGGTTTTTCCGTCAGAATACGGAGTTTTCTGGAATTTCTGAAAGCCTCCTTTACTATCCTGTCTTCCAGAGAATGAAAAGAGATCACCACTATCCTGCCACCGACCCTCAAAAGCTTCTCTGCCTTGTTCAGGAGGAATTCCCTCAAATTCTCAAGTTCTCTGTTGACGTATATCCTTATTGCCTGGAACGTTCTGGTGGCGAAATGTCTCTTTCGACGCCTTATCTCATGGGAGGGAAGAGCTTCGCTTACAGCTTTTACAAGATCGAGAGTGGTATTGAGGGGCCTGTTTTCTACGATCTTTCTTGCTATTCTCCTTGCGTATCTTTTCTCTTCTCCATACTCGAAGATGATACGGGCCAGTTCCTCTTCGCTCAGTTCATTCAGTACCTTCTGGGCTGTTATCTCGCTTTCCAGATCCATACGCATGTCGAGTGGCTCTTCTCTTTCGAAGGTGAAACCTCTGTTCTCTCCCTTCAATTGATAGGTTGAAACACCAAGATCCAGCAGTATTCCGTCCACTTTTTCAATTTCAAGAGTTTTGAGTAAGAAATCTGCATCTCTGTAAGAGGCTTTGAAAAGACTCACTCGATCGGAAAAATCCTTTAGCTTCTTCTCAGCGATTTGAAGAACCTCTGAATCAACGTCTATCCCGATAAGTTTGCAACCAGGACAGTGTTCCAGAATCGCCCGTGCGTGTCCTCCTTCTCCCACCGTACAATCCAGAATGATCTTTTCATCCTCAGGTTTCAGATATTCGATCACTTCTCGAACCATTACTGGAATATGGTAGTGGGTGTATTTTCTCATCTTCTTACACCTCTGGATGGTGGGATTGGACTTCGCTTGCAGGAAATTATAACGTGTTTTTACATAAAAGTCAAAAAATGACGAACATAATTCGAAGTATCCAAAACGGTCTTCTGGTGGGAATTATCGGTATGAATAGTTTGATACACAGGTGTATACCTGTTGTGTTGGAGGAAGAAGACGGCGTCGTTGCTTATTGTTACTTTTTTGTTTATCATTCTTAATAATTAAGTGCTAATATATTTCACCGGAGGTGAGACGTATGAGAAACCTGAACGACAAGATGAAGGATATCTTTGAAAAGAGTGTAGAGGATCTTAAGGACAGGAACCAGAATTTACTCAGACCTGAGCACATTCTCCTTCAGCTCCTGTACGACGAAAACGAGGTCACAAAGATACTGGAAGAACTCAATGTGAACACGGAAGAGATCGCCGACGAACTGGAGAGCTACATCGATTCCCAGTACGGAATATTCTATGGATTCTCCGATCAGGTGTACGTTTCCAGGGAACTTTCGTACATCCTGGAACTGGCAAGAAAGGAAGCCAGGCTCTTCAAGCAGAAAGACGTGGGGCCTCTTCACTTCCTTCTGGGACTCCTGAGGGACGGTTCAACGCATGCAGCGCGCGTTCTCAAAAAGTACGGAGTGGACTACGAAAGGGTGCTTCAGAAAGTGAAAGAGCACGAAGATGAGTTTATGGATAAGCAATCACCGATCACGGCGTTTGCCACAGATCTGACGAAGCTTGCCAGGGAAGGAAAGATTGGTCCCATTATAGGAAGGGAAAAAGAGATCGAGCGCGTGATCGAGATTTTGATGAGGCGAACGAAAAACAACCCGATACTCATCGGAGATCCTGGAGTTGGAAAGACAGCCATCGTGGAGGGACTTGCGCAGAGGATCGTGGAAGGAAAAGTGCCCGATCCTTTGAAAGATGTGCGTGTGTTGATGGTCGACCTTGGCAGGATGATAGCTGGTACCAAGTACAGAGGTGAGTTCGAAGAAAGGCTGAAATCCTTCCTCGACGAAGTGATGAAACAGAAAGAAAAAACCATTCTGTTCATCGACGAAATCCATACCATAGTTGGAGCGGGAGCAGCTGAAGGGGCAATGGATGCTGCCAACATGTTGAAACCTGCCCTTGCCCGAGGTGAGATCAGGGTCATAGGAGCGACCACGCTGGATGAATACAGAAAACACATAGAAAAGGACAAAGCGCTCGCAAGAAGATTTCAGCCGGTTCTGGTGAAAGAACCCAGTGTGGAAGAAACAATAGAGATCCTGAAAGGTCTCAAGAGGGTTTATGAAGAACATCACAAGGTCAAAATAGAAGACGAAGCAATAGAGGCCGCTGCAAAGCTTTCTGCAAGATACATAACAGACAGATTCCTCCCGGACAAGGCGATCGACCTGCTGGATGAAGCGGCTGCGAGGGTGAAACTGGGCTTCTCAAAACAGGAAAAGGATGAGGCAAGGCTTCAGGAACTCGAAAGAAAGATAAAAGAGCTCGAGAACAGAATCGACGAGCTCACCGTGAGGTCCCAGTACAAAGAAGCTGCGGATCTCAAGAAAGAACTTTTCAGACTGAAGAGCGAATACGAGTCCTTGAAGAGTGGAAGACCGGTCGTCACAGCGGAGAAAATAGCGGAAGTTGTGGAATCCTGGTCTGGTGTGCCCGTGTCCAGGATAGTGGAGTCGGAGAAGGAGAAGTTGCTCAAACTTGAAGAGATCATACATCAGAGACTGGTGGATCAGGAAGAGGCCGTCAGGGTTGTGGCAGATGCCATAAGGAAAGCACGCGCGGGGATAAAAGATCCAAACAGGCCTGTTGGAACGTTCCTCTTTTTGGGACCAACAGGGGTTGGAAAAACAGAACTCGCAAAAACACTCGCTGAGGTGCTCTTTGGAAGTGAAAACGCCCTCATTCGAATCGACATGAGTGAATACATGGAAAAGCATGCCGTTTCCAAACTGATTGGAGCACCACCGGGTTACGTAGGATACGAAGAAGGTGGTCAGCTCACAGAGGCTGTGAGAAGAAGGCCGTACAGTGTGATCCTGCTTGACGAAATAGAAAAGGCTCATCCGGACGTGTTCAACATACTGCTTCAGATCATGGATGATGGCAGACTGACCGATGCCAAAGGAAACGTCGTGGATTTCAAAAACACGATCATAATAATGACGAGCAACATAGCAAGCGATCTCATCCTGAACTTCGTCAGAGAAGGTAAAAGCTTTGAGGAGATCGAGGAAAAAGTGAGGGAGGAGTTGAAACACTACTTCAGACCGGAGTTCATAAACAGGATAGACCACGTGGTCGTGTTCAAACCACTCACCAAGGAACACATGAAACAGATAGTGGAGATCATGTTGAAGAGACTCGAAGGTCGTTTGAAGGACAGAAACATAAGACTGACCATCACCGATGCAGCAAAAGAGTACCTCGCAGAGAAAGGGTACGATCCAACGTTCGGAGCAAGACCGCTGAGAAGGCTCATTGAAAGGGAGATAGAGACACCTCTGGCCAGGATGATCATAGCAGGCGAGGTCAAAGAAGGTCAGACGGTAAGGGTGGACTTCGACGGTGAAAAACTGATACTCGAGGTTGCAAGAGAAGTTGAGAAAGTAAATTGAGGGGGACTATCCCCCTCTTTTTCTTTCCCAGTTCAACTCCGCTATGGACTTTTGGAGGTAGAGGGGTTCTATTTCGTAGTAATGCACAAATTTTCCTTCTTTAAACGCCTTTTCTGTTTCCTCAACGAGCACTTTCGGTGATATGAAGATTTCTTCTTCCAGAACGGTGGAGGGTTTTGTCTCACGCAGGATCTTCTGAACCTCCTCGTCTGAGAGAACAGCAGGTTCTTTGATGGTGTTCAAGAGGTCTTTCTGTTTCGAGTAGACTGCAAGGTAACGATAGCCCTTACGTGCCCTTTTGGAAACAAGGACCGTGCCATCGATAGGAAGACTCTTCACGGCCATTTCGAAAGAGTTCAAAGGAACAACGGGAATATCGAAAGGAGCCGCCATCCCTATAATGGTTGCGATTCCAACCCTGAGTCCGGTCAGTGTTCCAGGACCGATACCCACTCCCACAGCGCTCAGATCTTTTACAGAGATACCATTTTCACTCAAAAGTCTCTCTATCAGAACAGGCAGCACCTCTGCGTGTTTTCTCTGCCCTGTGTAGGAGACTTCGATTACATCTTCATCTCTTTTCAGACCAACCCTTATTCTTTGAGAGGTATCCAGCGCCAGCACGATCATTTTTTCACCTCATATTATGCTGTCCACTTCCTGAACGAAGAACTCATAGTTTCCTGGATCCCAGCCTTTTGTTTCAAAAAAGTACTTCATGAAGTCTGCCACCACTTCATCTCTGTTTTTGCTTTTCACAGCGGAGTACGGTACGTAGAGTGTGTATCTGTTACCATCTGAGTGTATCTTCATATAATCGTAATCTTCCAGATAAGAGGCTTCTTCCACAAAGACGTTCAGGGTTGCCCACTCTCCGAGGGGAAGCCTGGTGGCATCGGTTTCCGGGATTAAGGCCTTCAAAATAAAACTCGGAATTTGTTCCTGATCTTCCAGAACGTTGATCCTGAGAAATATCCTTCCTGCCGACTCCGAGTTCACAACATCTAGAGTGATACCAGTTTCTCGCAAGATCTCCCTGATTTTCCTCTCGAGGTCTCTGGTATCTTTGTCCTTTCTCCGGTAGAAGATCTCCAGACTGTCCATCAGTTTCAACGCCTACACCCCTTTCCTCACGCCAAAACCCTCTTTCTCCACATTACCAAGAGGTTCCACGTGTATCGTCAAGTCTTCTATATCGTCTCTTTTGCTCATTATCTCTTCTCTTATTTTCACGGTCAGGTCGTGGGCGTCTTCCACGGTCATCGATCCATCAACTTCTATATCCATCTCTATGTAATATTTTGTTCCTACTTTTCTCACCCTGACCCTATGGGGGTTGTGTACATCTGGAAACTTTTCTAAAACCCTGAAAATGTCCGTGTATATATCTAATTCCGATTCTTTCATTCCATCCATCAACTCGAAGGCAGCCTCGTAGAAGATCTGGAAAGAAGTTCTGAGGATCATTATCGAAACGAATATCGCAAGAGCACTGTCCAACCACCACCAGCCAAGCGTCTTCATCGCTATCATTCCAGCCAGCACGGTGCCGGAGATCATGATGTCGTTTCTCATGTTCAGAGCGTCACTGATCGTAGCGAGACTGTTGAGACGTCTTCCAAGCGACAGTTTGTACAGGAAGAGGAAAGTCTTTCCTGCAGCGGAAGCTCCAACCACGAAGAAGGCAGGAAAAGACAGCTCCAGAGAGATCTCGCCGGTGATCAGTCTTTTTACGGACTCTATCAACAGGGAAGCTCCTGCATAGAACATGATGAACGAGATGATCTTTGAAGCCACAGTTTCCGCCCTTCCGTGACCATAAGGATGTGTTCTGTCGGGGGGTTTTCCTGAGATGCGCGCCGACAGGAGGATGACAAAAGATGTGAATATGTCAGTTGACGTATCTATTCCATCCGCAAGTATCGCATAACTTCCTGTGAAGAGTCCTGTGATCACCTTCAACAACGCAAGGATGGTGTTTCCAACGATTCCAACCCATGCACCTTTTTTTATCTCATCGTGTCTTTCCAACGAACCTCACCTCAATGGGTAAAGGCCCACCGGGGGTGGGCCTTTTTCATCTCTTTATGGAATAGAAGGAAGAAAGCCCTCTGAACTCTGCCACTTTTCCAAGTTCTTCCTCAATTCTCAGAAGCTGATTGTACTTGGCGATTCTTTCACTCCTGGACAGGGATCCCGTCTTGATGAATCCGGCGTTGGTGGCCACAGCAAGATCTGCTATGAAGGTATCTTCGCTCTCTCCGGATCTGTGGGAGATGATGGCCGTCATGTTGTTCTTCTGAGCGAGTTCTACGGCATCGAGTGTTTCCGTGACGGTTCCTATCTGGTTGAGCTTTATGAGAATGGAGTTCGTCGCTTTGAGTTCGATTCCCTTGGAGAGTCTCTTAACGTTGGTCACGTAGAGGTCGTCTCCCACGATCTGAACCTTGTTTCCTACCCTCTTGGTGAATTCAACGAACGCATCCCAATCTTCTTCCGCGAACGGATCTTCGATGGATATGATTGGATACTTTGCTATCAGTTCCTCGTAGTATCCCATGAGCACCTCGCTGGACTTTTCCTCGCCATCAACGAAGTAGACTCCTTTTTCTTCGTCGTAGAAAGAGGATGCGGCACAGTCGAGGGCGATGAACACCTGTTCGCTGGGTTTGTAACCAGCTTCCTCTATGGCTTCAATCAGTATCTTTATCGCCTCTTCGTTGGATGAGAGGTTCGGTGCGAATCCACCTTCGTCACCGACCGCCGTCACATGCCCAGAATCGTGAAGAATCTTCTTGAGGGTGTGGAAGATCTCTGCTCCTGCTCTCAGGGCTTCCTTGAAACTGTCAAATCCTGCCGGAACGATCATGAATTCCTGGAGGTCGAGGTTGTTATCTGCGTGCTGACCACCGTTTATTACGTTCATAAGAGGAACGGGAAGTACCTTCGCGTTGACTCCACCGAGATATTTGTACATCGGAAGTCCAAGGTAATTCGCTGCCGCTCTTGCCACTGCCATGGAAACAGCGAGAATAGCGTTGGCACCGAGTTTCGATTTGTTTTCTGTGCCGTCGAGTTCGATCAGGGTTTTGTCCACAAGGGGCTGATCGAAGGCGTTCATGCCGATCAGAGCAGGTGCGATTGTCTCGTTGACGTTTTCTACGGCTTTCAGTACGCCTTTTCCGTGGTACCTTTTCTTGTCTTTGTCCCTTATCTCCAGAGCTTCGAACTTTCCGGTGGATGCTCCAGAGGGAACGATCGCCCTTCCCACAGTACCATCTTCCAGAACGACTTCGGCTTCAACGGTGGGATTTCCTCGAGAATCGAGAACTTCTCTTGCCCTCACATCAACGATTTCCACGTACACAATCTCCACCTCCTCGCTTTTTTGATTCCATCAATATTGTACCCCATCCTGATTAAATCTCTATTTGAGTTTCGGTTATAACATCGAGTATCTCTTCCGGTTTTATGAGTTCTCCGTTCACTTTGTTTATCGTTCTTATGACCTTCGACTTTCTGTCGATGGCACTGATCAGTTCCTTTGCGTACTGCCCCAGATTCATCTCGGCGATGATAATTGTGTTCACCTTCTCCACCAGCTTTCTGAATCTCGAAATGGGAGCTGGCCAGATCGTAATGGGTTTGAACAGTCCCACTTTGATCCGGTCGCGTCTTGCTATTTTCACAGCCTTCAGAGCACTTCTTGCGACAATACCGTACGCCACCACCAAAATCTCTGCATCTTCCACTTCGTACTCTTCGTACAGGGCGAGTTCGTCCGAGTGAAGCCTTATCTTGTTGGTGAGCCGTCTTATCAGTTTCTCCGCCACATTAGGAGAGCTGAGAGGAAAACCAGATTCATCGTGTACAAGACCGGAAACGTGGAACTTGGTCCTTCCCATCTCTGCCATTGGTAGCGGTGTGGGTTCTGCGTACTCGCTCTCGGAAAACGGAACGAACAACTCTTCTTCACCGAAAGATGTGTCTTTCAGTCGTTCTATGACGAAAAGATCTTCGTCTTTTGGAGGATAGAAGCTTTCCCTCATGTGCCCCAGGGTCTCATCCATCAGAAAGATAACCGGTGTTCTGTATTCTTCTGCCATGTTGAAAGCGGTGATTATGTGACGATACACTTCTTCCACCGTGGAAGGGTAGAGGGCAATTATGGCGTGATCACCATGTGTTCCCCATCTTGCCTGCATTATGTCTCCCTGAGCCGGTTTTGTGGGAAGACCCGTGGACGGTCCCAGCCTCATGACGTTGACAAAAACGCACGGAGTCTCTGTCATTATCGCGTATCCGATCACTTCCTGCATGAGGCTGAATCCGGGGCCACTCGTTGCGGTCATGGCCTTCACACCGGCAAGAGAGGCCCCAACGACGGCTGCAGCACTGGCTATTTCGTCTTCCATCTGGATGAACACGCCTCCGACCTTTGGTAACTCCCTTGCCATGACTTCGGCTATCTCTGTGGAAGGTGTGATGGGATAGCCAGCGAAGAACCTGCATCCCGCTCTTATGGCTCCCAGGGCACACGCTTCGTTTCCCTGCAAAAACATCATCTCTGGCATCTTTCTTCACTTCCCAGTACCTCTATTGCCATCTCAGGACAAATTTTCTCGCATCTCAGACACCCGACGCATTTTTCTTCGCGTATCACGGGTCTTCCCAGTTCATCGCTTGTGATGGCTTTTGTGGGACAGATCCAGGAACACAGTTTGCAGGCCTTGCACCAATCGTAGTTTACCTCGATTCTATATCCCATAACCTCACCTTCTCAGCTGAGGAACATTAAAAACACACCGGCTACCGTTGCGGATCCGATCACACCCGCCACATTCGGTCCCATTGCGTGCATGAGTATGTGATTGCTCGGATCTTCTTCCTGAGCAAGTTTCTGAGCGACTCTGGCAGAGTCTGGAACGGCGGAAACACCAGCGGCACCTATGAGAGGATTTATCTTGTCTTTCAAGAGGAGGTTCATGAGTTTTGCAAACAGAATACCCGAACTCATAGACACGATGAAAGCGGTGGCTCCCAGGAAGAATATTTTCAGGCTTTGAGGTTGTAAGAATACGTCCGCCCTTGCAGACGCTCCAACGGAAAGCATGAGAAGTATGGTCACCGTGTCGAGAATGTATCTGCTAGCTGCTTCCACCAGTCTCTTTACCACCCCGGCCTCCCTGAGGAGGTTTCCAAGCATGAGTGAACCAACGAGTGGCAGTGACTTTGGTATCAGAAGGGCGGTGGCGATGGTTATGATGAGGGGAAACGAGAGTCTTTCGAACCTGCTCACCTTTCTGGGAGGTTTCATGCGTATTTTCCTTTCTTCCCTACTGGTCAGCATTTTTGAAACAACAGGCTGTAATATCGGTATGAGGGCGATGTAAGAGTACGCAGAGATGGCAATGGGAGCGATGAGTTCAGGAGACAGCGTGTTGGTGATGTAGATGGCGGTGGGTCCATCTGCCCCACCGATGATAGCGATCGATGCTGCCTGTTTCAATGAAAAACCGATCATTTTTGCAACAAAGAGTGTGAAGAATATCCCCATCTGGGCAGCGGCACCGAGGAAAATGGTTATCGGGTAAGAGAGCATGAAAGAGAAATCTGTGAGAGCACCGATTCCAAGAAAGATGAGAGGGGGATAGATTCCCAGGTCGAGACCCTTCTTTATGTAATAGAGAAAACCTCCTTCGTTCAGAATTCCTGAAGCCTCAGGTGGAATGTTCGCGAGGATGATGCCGAAGGCGATCGGTATCAGCAGAAGGGGTTCTGAGTGTTTCACTATCGCCACGTAGAGCAGGGAGATCGCTACTGCAAACATGATAACGTTTCCAATTGTGAGATGAGGAAAGGCGGTTTGATTGAAGAAGTTCTCCAGTGTTGATAAGACGGACAACTCTTTCCCTCCCTTTGTGCAGCCAGAGATATTCTAGCACAAAAGAAGAACCCCCTGCGGGGTTCTTCTCAGTGAATGTCTTCCAGTCTGTAAGGTGTTTTCTGATAGATACAGTAGTTCAGCCAGTTGCTGAAGAAAAGATGGGCATGGCTCCACCAGGTGAGAACAGGTGTTTTCGTCGGATCGTTGTCTGGGAAATAGTTAGCCGGAATGGGTACCTTCAAATTTCGGTTTATATCCCTGTAGTATTCATCTCTCAGGGTGTATCTGTCGTACTCTGGATGTCCTGTCACGAATATCTGCCTTTCGCTTTTGTTTGCAACCACATAAACCCCGGCCTCGTCCGATTCTGCGAGGATTTCCAGTTCTGGGATTTTCTCTATGTCTTCTTTTCTGACCTCCGTGTATCTGGAGTGCGGTGCCCAAAAGAAGTCATCGTGCCCCCTGAAGAGGACCGTTTCCTTCGTAACTCTGTGCCTGTAAACACCGGAGAGCTTCTGGGGTAGTTCGTACTTCGGTACACCGTAGAAGTAGTACAGCCCCGCCTGAGCCGCCCAGCAGATGAACATGGTCGAATACACGTTGTGACGACTCCACTCCATGATCTCCGTGAGTTCATCCCAGTAATCCACTTCTTCAAAAGGCAAAAGTTCCACAGGGGCTCCTGTGATGATGAATCCGTCGAACTTTCTGTCCTTCACAGCAGAAAACGTAGTGTAGAACCTCAGGATGTGCTCGATGGGAGTGTGTTTCGGTGTGTGCGATTCCGTATAGAGCAATGTCACGTTCACCTGAAGAGGAGTGTTTCCAAGGAGTCTGAGAAGCTGTATCTCCGTCTTTATCTTGTCTGGCATCAGGTTCAATATGAGTATTTCGAGAGGGCGGATATCCTGGTGTATCGCCCTCTTTTCCGTCATCACAAAGATTCCTTCTTTTGCCAGAATCTTGACAGCAGGAAGACCACTTGGAACGTTTATTGGCAATCTTCATCCCTCCTGAGATCTTCTGAGAGCCTGATCGAGATCTTCTATTATGTCCTCCACGTCCTCTATTCCAACAGACAATCTTATCATATCTGGAGTGACTCCTGTTTTCAACTGTTCCTCTTCGGTGAGTTGCTGGTGGGTGGTGGAAGCAGGATGGATGGCCAGTGTTCTTGCATCTCCGATGTTGGCAAGGTGGGAGATGAGTGTGAGACTGTCGATGAACTTCTTTCCAGCCTCTTTTCCTCCTTTTATACCGAAGGTCACTATGGCACCGTATCCCTCTTTAAGATATTTCAGAGCATTTTCTCTGGTTTTGTTGCTTTCAACGATCGGATAGTTGACCCAGCTCACCGCAGGGTGTGTCTTCAAGAATTCAACGACTTTGAGTGCATTCTCACAGTGCTTTTTCATTCTCAGACTTAGGGTTTCAAGCCCCAGAATGAACAGGAACGCGTTAAACGGACTCATACAACTTCCAAGGTCTCTCAGAAGCTGCGTTCTGCATTTCACTATGTAAGCGGCTTCTTTGAACGTTTCCACGTAACTCACACCGTGATAACTGGGATCCGGCTCCACGAGTTCTGGAAATTTCCCGTTCTTCCAGTCGAACTTTCCACTGTCCACTATCAGTCCACCGATCGATGTGCCGTGCCCTCCTATGAACTTCGTAGCAGAGTACACGATGATGTCTGCTCCGTGTTCAAATGGCCTGAAGATGTACGGTGCCACTGTGTTGTCCACGATGAGAGGTATTCCATGCCTGTGAGCGATTTCTGCTATTGCCTCAAAATCCGGTACCGTAAGACCCGGATTCCCAATGGTTTCAAGGTACACTGCTTTTGTTTTCTCCGTGATAGCTTCTTCTACGTTCTTTGGATCTGTCTCATCCACAAACTTCACCACAATACCGGACTTCCTGTACAGCGTGTGTTTGAAGAGATTGTAAGTTCCACCGTACAGGGCGCTTCCACTGACGATCTCATCACCGGGCCCTGCTATGTTCAGGATGGCGTACGTGATGGCTGCCTGTCCGCTGGAAACAGCGAGGGCACCAACACCACCTTCCAGTGCCGCTATTCTCTCTTCAAGAACACTCACCGTTGGATTTCCGATCCTCGTGTAGATGAACCCGGGCTCCTCCAGGGCAAACAGTCTTGCTGCGTGATCGGAATCTTTGAAGACATAAGAGGTCGTCTGGTAAATGGGAACGGCTCTAGAACCTGTTGTCGGTTCAGGAGGTTCATAGCCCGCGTGGAGTGCCCTCGTGTTGAATCCGTACTTCCTCCAGTCCAATGTATTCACCTCCCATGATAGAATTTCTGGTGTGCTCTATCAAGAATTTAGTACTACCTTACTGAATCTTCGTGTCAAATTGTGGGTATTGAACGTAAAATGTATTTTACACCATCTTAAAACCGGAGGTGGTACCTGTGTACCTTCTGATCGATGTTGGAAACACCCACTCCGTTTTCTCCACAACGGAAGATGGCAAAGTTTTTAAAAGATGGCGCTTGTCCACAGGAATTTTCCAGACAGAGGACGAACTCTTTTCGCATCTGTATCCCCTTCTGGGTGACGCTATGCATAAGATAGAAGGTATCGGAGTGGCTTCCGTTGTTCCTACACAGAACATCGTTATAGAACGATTCTCAAGAAAGTATTTCAACATGGATCCCATCTGGGTGAAAGCGAAGAACGGCTGTGTGAAATGGAACGTAAAAAACCCGGGGGAGATCGGAGCAGACAGGGTAGCGAACGTCGTGGCTTTTGTGAAAGAGTACGGTAGCAGCGGTATCATCATTGATATGGGAACCGCCACCACGGTGGATCTTGTGGTGGAGGGTTCTTACGAAGGTGGAGCCATACTTCCTGGGCTCTTCATGATGGTTCACTCGCTCTTTCGAGGGACAGCGAAACTCCCACTCGTTGAGGTGAAACCGGCGGATTTCGTGGTGGGCAAGGATACGGAAGAGAACATACAACTCGGCGTTGTGAATGGAACGGTCTATGCCCTCGAAGGAATAGTGAAGCGAATAAAAGGAGTGTACGGTAATCTGCCGGTAGTCCTGACGGGTGGACAGTCGAAGATCGTGAAGGAGATTTTCGAACACGAGATCTTCGACGAAGACCTGACCATAAAGGGGGTGTTCCATTTCTGCTTCGGAAGATGAGAGTGCTCCTTGTGAATCCGTGGATCCACGACTTTGCAGCGTACGACTTCTGGTTGAAACCCCTTGGTCTTCTTTACGTTGCCCGCGCAATGGAATGGATGGGATACGAGGTTCACCTTGTGGATCTTCTCAACAGACACGATCCCTATCTTCCACGCTTTGTGAAAGTCCCAAAAGACAAAAAGTACGCTACCGGAAAGTTCCCGAGCAGAGTGATAGAGAAACCAGAGATCCTTCGCTTTGTTCCAAGAAAATACAAAAGATACGGAGCACCCCCGGAATTTCTGGAGTGGAGACTCAGGGAGATAGGAGAGGTAGAACTTGTGATGGTCACCTCTACCCTGAGTTACTGGTATCCCGGTGTCTGGGAGACAATCCGTTTTCTGAAAAAACGCTACGATGTTCCGATCGTTCTGGGGGGAATATACCCAAGACTCTTTCCAGAACATGCGTCCAGAAGTGGAGCACTGGTGTTTCCTTTCGGTGATCTTGTTTTCCTTCCATCTTTTCTGGAAAAACTCGGATTCCCCTCGAAGGAGATACCGGAGAACTGGTTCGAAATTTTTGATCCAATGTACGAACTCTACGAGAGGGTAGGGTATCTTGTTTTCACCACAACGCTTGGTTGTCCCTTTCACTGTTCCTATTGCGCAGTTCACAGACTATGGAAAGGCCTCAGAGTGAGAAGCCCGGAGAGAGTGGTAGAGACTGTCGAGAAGTACCTGGACATGTTTCAGGTTGAGGACGTTGTTTTCTTCGACGATGCGATACTGGCATCTGGACGATTCAAAGAAGTATTGAAACTCATCGTCGAAAAGAACTGGAAGGTGCGCTTTCATCTTCCAAACGGAATACACGCAAGACTCCTCGATGAAGAAACCGCTCTTTTGATGAAAGAAGCGAACTTCAAAACCATAAAACTGGGATACGAAACCGCCGGGAAGCTCCAGAAAGAAACGGGAGGAAAGGTGTACGATGAAGATCTTGTGCGCGCCGCTCGGATTCTAAGAAAAGTTGGTTTCACAGAGGAGGAAGTCTCAGCGTACATTATGGTGAACATGCCCGGTCAGACAAAAGAGGATGTGCTGGAGGCCGTAAGGGTTTGTTTGAACGAAGGGATCGGTGTGTCGGTGAACGAGTACACCCCTATCCCAGGCACAGAGGACTGGAAAAAACTTGTCAGAGAGAAAAAACTGGATCCAGACGTTGATCCTGTTCTTTTGAACAACACCGTTCTTCCATTCTGGTGGAAGTACGGAATGAGCCCGGAAGAGATACAGGAGATAAAACAGCTCGTTCAGGATCTGAAGATCAGATATTCGAAGGCATACACAGGATCTCGACGATCCTCAGATCGAAAAGATTAGAAGAGTTCGCCGGTTTTATAACGACGGCAGAGTCGAGGCCACTTTCAGTTCCCCCGCAGGCCACGACGAGTTCCGTTGTTCTCACAAGTCCTGCATCGGCCGCCATCAGAGATATCTCCACAGCCACCTTCACACCTTCGCTGAACATCCTCAGGGTGTTCGCTATGATTTCCAGAGGATAGATGCCTCCGAACTTTTTTCTGAGACACCTCTCTCCAGCGGAGAGGGCGTGGGTGGCGGTGAGAACTTCATGTCCTTTTTCTTTCAAAAGTCTTCTTGTGTTTTCATCGAACTCCTGTGTGTCCGGCTCTTCGAAACCGGTGTGATGTGTCACCACGATGAGTTTCAAATCCTTCGCCATTTCCAGTGCCATCTTCGCACTGTACCCCGTGGCAGAAGCTATCAGAAGCTTTCTGGAAGGAAGACTTCGAGCCTTTTCGATTGCTATCTCCAGGGTCTTCTTCGTGTTTGTCCTTCCTGGTTCTCTGAACAGTATCATGTTTCATCCCCCTTCCTTCAGAAATTTCTTCCAGATTTCGAGGGATAGAACCGGATCTACTGCGTTTACTTTTGAAAGAAACTCTATTTGATGATTGTAGTCCATAAATTTGAGGATTTCCACGATCCTTTCCAGTCCAACACTTCCTTCGTTCAAAAGTTCAACAAGCCTGTTGTAATTGATGTAACTTACGATTTGATCGTCGATCACAAGTTTCTTTTCACCGTGCACTTCTCTGTACGTGAGAAGGCCTTTGAAGTTCTTCCAGTCTGACACGATCTCTTTCCAGACGGGGGCACTGTCTCTTCCGCCAAGAAGATCCTTTCCATCCTTCACCAGGGCAGCTACGTACTCATCATCTCCTCCTATGAACCAGGCGTTGTTTTCTGCCGTTCCCGTCTTTCCTGCCACTGTCTTTCCCGGGATTCTTGCTCGAACACCCGTCCCTCTTTCCACGACTTCTTTCATGATCCACTTCATGATCTCGCTCGCTTCCTGTGGTGTTCTCACGAAAGATGGTACGATCGATACGACCTTTGGATACCCCCTGTAAACGACTCTCCCGTTTCGGTCCACTACTCTATCTATGATGTAGGGCTGAAGGACAACACCTCCGTTGAACACTGCCGAATACGCTTTCACCAGTTCTTCTGGGGACGTTTCAACGGTTCCCAGGGCGGCGGTGAGGTCGTCCGGATATCTGGATCTCAGTTTCAACGTTTCTGTGATGAAAGTTTTCGCGTTCTCCGGTTGAATATGAGAGTACAGCAGCACGGAAGGGATGTTTCTGGACTCCACGATGGCCTCCTCGAGACTGACCATCCCCCTGTATTTTTCATCGAAATTCTCCGGTTCCCAGTTTCCCACCCTGACAGGAAGGTCGATCAAAAGATTCGAAGGATTCATTCCTTTCAGGAGGGCGTAGTAGTAATACAGTGGTTTTATGGCGGATCCCACCTGTCTCCAGCCCGTTCCATATTCGATACCGATTCCCCGATAGGCCACTATCTCGCCCGTCTTCGTCTTCACGGCAACGAAGGCTGTCTTTTCGTCCTGGATGATGTTGAAGACCCGTTCCTGCAAATCTCTGTCCAGCGTGAGAAACACCTTGTAGCCGTGCCTCAGTTCGTTCAGATCAAAACCTGCCCTCTGGGCTTCCCTCACGATCCTCCAGAAAAGCTCCTCATCCACTGTGAGCCAGTGCACCTGGAATTTCAGTTCTGAGAGCTCTTCGACATATCTCTGGTACGTTTGTTGATCGATCTTTCCCTCCGAAAGCATCCTTTCAAGTACGATCTTTGCTCTTTTTTTGGAAACTTCTGGGTTCTTTTCGGGGTTGAAGTTTTCAGGAGACTTGATCAGAGCAACAAGGACGGCCATTTCTGGTTCGGAGAGTTCCCACAGGTTCTTCCCGAAGTAATAGAGTGCTGCTGTTTGAAATCCGTAGATTCCGTTTCCCATGTAAACAGAGTTTATGTACATCTCCAGGATTTCATCTTTTGTTCTCGTTCGTTCGAGCCAGAACGAGATGAAAATCTCCTTCAGTTTTCTGACGATGGATTTGTCCGTGGAAAGATAAAGAGTCCTTGCAAGTTGCTGGGTGAGAGTGCTTCCTCCCTGTGAAAAACTCAGGGTCTTTATATCCACCAGAATTGCCCTTATGAAACCCTTCAAATCGAACCCGGGATGCCTGTAGAAATCTTCGTCCTCAGAAGTCAAAAGAAGGTTTACGAAACTCTCCGGCACGTTCGAAAGATCTATCCAGACGTTTCTGGAAATGAAAAGTGGTGTTCCGTCACTGTAGAATACCCTGAAAGTCGGAACAAGCCTGCTTTCAGGCGGTGGTAGATCTTTCGTGAAAAGGAAGTAAAGCCCCCAGAGTGTTGAGAAGACAAAAGCGGCAGAGATCAAAAAAGACACAAAGAACTTCCTCATCGACTACCTCGCTCCAGATCGATCAGAAATCTCTTCCATTCAAGACCGGCACTGAACCCTCCTAACCCTCGTTTTGAAACTACCCGGTGACACGGTATGTAGAGGGGAAGAGGATTTTTCGCAAGGGCCTGTCCAACGGCTCGTGGAGAGGTGTTGAGTTTTTCTGCGATCTCTCTGTAGGTTCGTGTCTCACCGTATGGAATCTTTCTCACTTCTTCCCAAACCTTCTTTTGAAAGGAAGTTCCCCTGATTTCAACCGGGAAAGAAAACTCTTTTCTTTTGCCAGAAAAGTACTCTTCCAGTTCTTTCTTCACTTTCGGTGGGCAGTTTGATTCATCGCTTCCCAGTTTTATTTCGACCACCTTTCCGTTCTCAACACGAACGGAGATGTTTCCGGGAAGATCTTTCATGAAAAAATCACCACCTCCTGATAGAATTATAACAGGCTCGTTCGAGGAGGACTCCATGAATGGTGTGTATATTTGCGAACGGTCGCTACGATGAAAGAATCGATCTCTCGAAATGTGACAGGATTGTAGCCGTGGATGGTGGGGCGAACTTTTTGAGATCGAAAAACATCGTTCCCGACGTTTTCGTCGGGGATGCCGATTCGGTATCAGAAGAAACGATGGAGTGGCTGAAAAAACACGGTGTGATGATGAAACTGTTTCCAGAAGAAAAGGACGAAATAGACCTGGAACTTGCACTTCAACAGTTTGAAAGTGAAGAAAAGATTGTCTTCGGATGGCAGGGTGACCGCCTGGATATGATCCTTGCCCTCTTCTATTTGCTGAAACGTTTCAAAAACACCGTGCTTGAGTCGGAAAATCTAACGATTGGCTACGTGGAGGGAAAAAAGGTTCTTTTCGCCAGGCCAGGAGAAAAGTGGTCCATACTCCCACTCGGTGCTGATGCGGAAGGGGTGAGTCTCAGGGGATTCAAATATACCCTGGAAGATGCAAAAATGCCTGTTGTAAAGCCGTACGGCGTGAGCAACGAAGCGGTGTCCAGTGAGGTTGAGATAGAGGTTAAAAAAGGAGGTGTGATCTTCTTCAGATGGAAGAGAGAACCCTTGTGATACTGGGAGTAACGGGCTCCATAGGAACACAGACGCTTGATGTTTTGAGAAAGATAGAGGGCATTCGACTCGTGGGGATCTCCTTTCACACGAACGTGGAACTGGCAAAAAAGATTGTGAAAGAATTTCAAGTGGAAAACGTGGTAGTTACCGGTGATGTTTCTTTTGAGTGCAGTGCGAAGGTCTGGAAGGGGCCTCATGCGCTGGAGGATATGATGGAAGCGCTGAAGCCAGATATCACGATGGTGGCGGTTTCTGGTTTCAGCGGGTTGAGGGCCGTTCTGGCCGCTCTGGAGCACTCAAGAAGGGTCTGTCTTGCGAACAAGGAATCTCTCGTATGTGGGGGGTTCCTTGTGAAGAGGAAGTTGAAGGAAAAAGGTGTCGAACTGATTCCCGTGGATAGCGAACATAGTGCGATATTCCAGGTAATCGAACCGGATGTTCAGAAAATCGTTCTGACGGCATCGGGTGGTGCGCTCAGGGATTGGGATCTGGAAAAGATAGAGACTGCAACACCAAACGACGTGCTGAAACATCCCGTCTGGAGCATGGGGGCACGCATCACGGTGGATTCCGCCACTATGGTGAACAAGGCTTTTGAAGTTCTGGAAGCGATGGAACTCTTCGATCTTCCCTTCGAGAAGATAGATGTGAAAATACACAGAGAGGGACTGGTTCATGGAGTCGTTATACTGCCCGATGGGAATGTGAAGATGGTGATCTTTCCGCCTGACATGAGGATTCCCATAAGTTATTCTCTTCTCTATCCAGAGCGTGCTGCCCTTGGATCTTTTTCCCTCGAGACGATGAAAATCTCTTTCGATCCAGTAAACCCGGAAAGATACCCGGCTTTCTTTTTACTGAATCAGATAAAAGACTCCTACGCCCTCAGAACGGCCTTCAATGCAGCAGACGAAGTGGCAGTTGACGCGTTCTTGAAGGGTAAAATAAAGTTTGGAGGAATACACAGGGTCATAGAAAGAACTCTTGAGAGGATCGACGGATATCCGGAGCCGGAGAACCTGGAAGAAGTGGAACAGATCCACGATGAAGCGCGAAAAATCGCAGAAAGGGTGACAGAATGGTTGTCATCTATTTCATCCTGATACTCACCGGTGTGATCATGGTTCACGAACTTGGACACTACCTTTTTGCAAGAATTTTCAAAGTGAAGGTCCTGGAGTTTGCTCTGGGATTTGGACCCAGAGTTTTCTCTGTGAAAGGAAAGGAAACCACCTTCAGGTTCAACGTCTTCCCGATAGGTGGATACGTGAGGATGCTGGGCGAAGAAGGAGAGGAGGTAGTGGAAGAAAGAGAAAAGAGTTTCTACGCCAAACCAGCGTGGCAGAGACTTCTGATAACCCTGGCAGGTCCTCTTTTTTCCATCGTTGCAGGATATGTTCTTTTTCTTCCCATAACGCTCCACTGGGGAATTGCCCTACCGGGTGTGGGAGAGGTCCTTCCGAACAGCCCCGCAGAAGAGGCAGGGCTCTTGGGAGGAGATATCATATACTCTGTGAACGGAAGGATCGCCTTCGATACCGCTATCATATCCGAGGAGATCCAGAAAGGACTTCCCGTGGAACTGGTGGTCGTCAGAGACGGAAAGAAAGTGCCGATTCGAATCGTGCCCAGGATGTACCCTGAAACCTACGAAATCGTTCTGGAAAGTGCCGAGGGAAGACCAGAAGGGAAACTCGTTTCAGTCAACGGAAATCCGGACATCTCCATCCTGAAGGACTACGTGAACGAGTACGTCACTTTGGGGTTCGAAGGTGGCACGGTCAAAGGCATCCTGAAACAGTTCAACGAGATACCAAAGCGATACATGATCGGTATCTCCTTTGCGGGTCTTGCTCCCATCTTCAAGGAAGATTTCTCTGTTTTCCAGCGGGGAGACAGAATCGTTGAGGTCGAGGGCCAAAAGATAGACAACTGGCAGGATTTGATAGTACTCTATCAGAGGTTGACCCTTGGTGATAGGGTTTTGATGCTGAGTGTTCAGGGAGAAAATGTTGAGTGGTGGAGAGGGCTTTCAGGTACGGTAGATGTGACGGTGGAAAGGGCAGGAAAGTTGATCAAAGTGCAGATCGACACTAGTTCTTTGAAGACGGTTTTGGAAACCCCCGGTGTTCTAGAAAACGAGGTGCCGCGCTACAGACCTGAAAATTTTGTGGAAACTGTGAGCCTTTCGGTGAAAGCATGTAACTACGTACTCTGGGCAACGGCCTCTTCTTTGAAGAACTTTTTCCGAAACGTTCAGACGGGTCAGATAGTCGGTGTGGTGGGGCTTGCGGGAGTGATCGGACAGGCTTCTAAGAGCGGTATGGAGGCCATACTCACCGTTGTAGCCATCATAACGATCAGCCTGGGAGTTCTGAATCTTCTTCCGCTTCCCGCACTCGATGGTGGCAGGATCGTTTTCTCACTCGTGGAGATGGTGACCAGAAAGAGACTGGATCCACAGATTGAAAACATCATTCACTTTATTGGTTTCATACTCCTCATGGTTCTTTTCCTTTACATCACGTTCCTCGACATAGGAAGGTTGATGGGAATATGAGAAGGTCCGTCAGGGTTGGAAGGGTGACGATAGGTGGAGGAGCCCCGGTGAGTGTACAGTCGATGACCACAACGAAGACATCGGATGTGGAAAGAACCGTGCTTCAGATAAAGCGACTCGAAGAAGCGGGATGCGAAATCGTGCGCGTGGCCGTCCAGGATGAAGAGGATGCAAAGGCGATCAGGAAAATAAAAGAGAAAGTTTCCATTCCCGTGGTGGCGGATATACAGTTTGATTACAAGCTTGCGATCCTTTCCGTGAAAAACGGTGCGGACAAAATAAGAATAAATCCGGGGAACATGAGCAAAGAACGTTTGAGGGATGTGGTCAGTGTAGCGAAGGAGTACGGTGTACCCATCCGCGTTGGGGCGAACGTTGGGTCACTGAAACACAGGACATCAGAAAGATGGAAGGACCTGGCAGAGTCTGCTCTCGAAGAAGTGAGGGCCCTCGAAATGGAAGGTTTCTACGATATCGTCGTGTCCGTGAAGAGTTCGAACGTTCTTGAGACGATAAGAGCAAACGAGTATATTGCCGAAAGAGTGGATTATCCCATACACCTCGGTGTGACGGAAGCGGGGGTTGCGGAAACCGCTGTTGTGAAGTCTTCGATTGCCATTGGTTATCTTCTGCTGAAGGGAATCGGAGACACGATAAGGGTATCGATAGCCGGAGATCCCGTCCGAGAGGTGATCGTGGGGAAGAAAATCCTGATATCCCTCGGACTGAGAGAGGGCCTGGAAGTGATAGCGTGTCCCACATGTGGAAGGGCCGAGATAGACGTTGAAGAACTGGCACAAAAAGTTGAAAGCAGCCTTTTTCACATCAACAGGAACCTGAAGGTGGCGGTTATGGGATGTGTTGTGAACGGTATCGGTGAGGGAAAGGATGCCGATCTGGGTGTGGCGGGTTTGAAGGATGGTGCGGTGATATTCGTGAAAGGGAAGATAATGGAAAAAGTTCCGAAGGAGAGGGTCATCGATCGCCTGAGGTTTTACATAGATGAACTCTTGAAGGAGGTGGATTGAATGAACATCAAAAAATGGATCACACACGACTTTCCCGTTGTGGAAGAGACGGCAACCGTCGGTGAGTGTCTTCGCAAGATGAGACAGTACCAGACGAACGAGTGTGTGGTAAAAGACAGTGAAGGACATCTCAAGGGAGTTGTGAACAGAGAAGATTTGATAGATCTGGAAATGGACTCTCCCATTTCTGATAGGATCTCTCTTCCGGAGTTCTTCATCCACGAGAACGATAGCATCACCCACGCCCTTCTTCTGTTTCTGGAACATCAGGAGCCATATCTTCCTGTGGTCGATGAGGAGCTCAGGGTTGTGGGAGCGGTGAGTCTTCACGATTTTCTCGAAGCACTGGTGGAAGCGCTCGCCATGGATGTGCCCGGAATCCGTTTTTCTGTGACTCTGGAGGACAGACCCGGTGAGTTGAAAAAACTCGTAGACGCACTCTCAAGCGGTAAAATAAACATCCTGTCGATTCTCACAGCCAGAGAGCTCGACGGAAAAAGAGAGGTCGTTGTGAAAGTAGATACGGAGGATGAAAAACTGCTTCGTGATCTTCTGAGAATGGTCGGAATAGAAGTGGAAAGCATGGAGAAAGAAGAGGGATTCTGAGAATGGAGATGCTACTTGGAATCGTTCAGGGACTGACCGAATTTTTACCAGTTTCGAGTTCGGGCCATTTGGTTCTCTTTTCCCACGTTTTCAAGATGGATCTCAACGCTTATCAAACAGCGATATTGCATCTTGGAACGCTCGCTGCCGTTGTCGTTTTCGCCCTTGAAGGTATAAGAAGGAGTTTGAGAAACTGGAGGGTGATTCTCAACCTTGTGATCTCCACGATACCGGCCGGTGTCTTCGGTGTTCTTTTCGAAAGTCGTGTTGACGAAGCATTTTCTTCCCCTGCTGTTCTTCCACTCTTCTTTTCCTTCACGGCGCTCGTACTTTTGTTCACCAGATCGTTCTCCGGTGAGAAGAGGATGGAAGAGATGACCATACTGGATGCCACGCTGGTGGGCCTGGCACAGGTACTGGCTCTTTTTCCCGGTGTCTCGAGGAGTGGAATCACCATAGCGACGCTCCTCTTTTTGAAGTACAGAAGAGAAGATGCCCTCCAGTACTCTTTTTTGATGTCCATACCGGTTGTCCTGGGGGCGGGTATCCTGGGAATGGAGAAAGAAAACATCTCACTGACAGCACCTTTTTTTGCTTTCTTATCTGGAATTTTAGCGCTCTACATACTCTCAAGAAGTGTCAGGTCCGGTAAGATGTGGCAGTTCGCTTACTACTGTCTTTTTGTGGCGATCGTGAGCTATTTTGTGGGGTGATGTGAATGAAGATGGAAATCCTTCTCACAGGCGGTAGTGTCTTTGTGCCGGAGAGACTGAACGCTCATTTCTCCACCGTAGTCTATCTGGAACACGAAAGCAGAAAGATCCTGATAGATCCGGGAAACCTTCCTTCGATAGATGAACTGGAAAAGAGGTTTTCAGAAATCGGTGTTTCACCCGAAGAAATTACAGACATTTTTTTCACTCATTTGCACCTGGATCACATTTTCAACTCCATCTTTTTCGAAAACGCGACTTTCTATGTACACGAAAGCTACGCAACAAAGAATTATCGATCCTTTGGTCCTCTTCTTGGAAGACTTTACTCTCAGGTGATATCTTCCTGGAAGAGGATCGTTCCGTTGAAAGGGAGCGAAGTTCTCATGGATGGAAAGATGAAGGTTTTTCACACTCCCTGGCACGCCAGAGAACACCTCTCTTTCCTTCTTTACACGGAAAACATGGGGAGGGTACTTGTGACGGGAGATGTGATACCTAACAGGCTTAGTTACTATGATATAATCAAAGGGTACGAAGAAGGTCATGCGAAGAGGTTCCTCTCCGATGTGGGAGACGTTGATCTTCTGGTGTTTCCACACGATGCACCACTGAAACCGGAGGTGAAAAGATGAGAGTGGTCTTTGTTTCATACGAGGTGTTTCCGTTTGCAAAGGTGGGAGGTCTGGCAGACGTTGCCGGAACGCTCCCAAAGTACCTGGAAAAGCAGGGAGTAGAGGTTTTTATAGTGATGCCAAAGCACAGATTGGTTGAAAAGAACGCGGAAAAATTCGACTACGATCTCAAAAAGGTGGCCAGTGATATTTCCGCCTCCTATGTGAAAACAAGCGAAAAATTCGATATATATGAGTCCACACTTCCTGGAAGCAACGTGAAGACCTACTTCGTGGCGAACGAGTACTACTTTTCGGCCGACGATGTTTACGCTGGTCCTGATCTCGGAGAGCAGTCGATATTCTTCTCTGCTGCCACGCTGGATCTGGTGAAACACCTCGACCTCAAGCCCGATGTCATCCACGTGAACGACTGGCAGACAGCGCTCATCCCCGTTTACCTGAAGACCCTTTACAGGGACGATCCGTACTTCTCCAAAACCGCAACAGTTCTCACCATACACAACCTTGGTTATCAGGGTGTATTCGATCCAAAGTACCTTTCTTTCTCTGGTCTCCCAGATTACGTATTTTCCATCGATGGTCTTGAGTTTTATGGTCAGCTGAACTTCCTGAAGGGCGGGATTGTATTCAGCGATGTGATAAACACGGTGAGCCCAACCTACGCTGAGGAGATTCAAACGGAAGAGTACGGTGAAAAACTGGATGGAGTTCTGAGGATGCGATCAAAAGATCTATATGGAATCCTGAACGGGATAGATTACGAACTCTACAATCCCGCAACAGATAGGCGAATCTACGTCAACTACGATGTGAATCACCTGGAACTCAAATGGGAAAACAAGGTGAAACTTCAGGAAGAACTGAAACTTCCTGTGAAAAAAGAAACTGCCGTGGCAGGTCTCATCAGCAGACTCGTCCCACAGAAGGGGCTCGACCTTCTGCTCGACATCATGGACTATCTCACGCTCTTTGATCTTCAGATCGTTGTTCTGGGAACGGGTGATGAATACTACGAAAGCGCTCTGAGAAAGTTCCAGGAAAAGTATCCAGATAAGGTTTCAGTGAACATAAAGTTCGACGTGGATTTGGCACAGAAGATATACGCCGGCTCTGATATATTCCTCATGCCCAGCAAGTACGAACCGTGTGGCCTTGGACAGATGTTCAGCATGAGATACGGAACAGTTCCCGTTGTAAGGTACACCGGTGGGCTTGCGGATACGGTGAAGGAATACGATCCTCAAACCATGGAAGGAACCGGGTTTGGTTTCAAACCCTTTGATTCTTCATATTTTTTGAAGGCCATCTCTCGAGCGCTGCATTTTTACTACAGAGAGAAAGAACACTGGAAGAGGATCATGACGAACGCTATGAACACAGATCTCTCATGGGACAGATCAGCAAAGGAGTACGTGGAACTTTACAAAAAAGCCCTTGCCAAAGTTGGAAAGTGAGGGGGAGAAGAGATGGCTGAGTTCAGAAAGGATCCCATAATAAAGAGATGGGTCATAATAGCCACCGAGAGGGCAAAAAGGCCCAACGATTTTGTGAGAACAAAGGTTGAAGAGGTTCAGGAAGGATTCTGTCCGTTCGACTATGGAAACGAGCACACCACGCCTCCCGAGATCTTCGCTTTCAGACCGGCCGACACAGAACCGAACACGCCCGGATGGTGGGTTCGGGTCGTTCCAAACAAGTTTCCGGCAGTGGACCCAAACACCCCCCTGAGAAAGTATGGAAGAGGCATGTACGACGCCGCTATGGGTTTTGGATACCACGATGTTGTTGTGGAAACACCCGATCACAACTCTCACCTGGCCGTCATGGAGTACAAGAACGTGGAGGAAGTGATCTGGGCCTACAAGATAAGATACGAACAGCTCATGAAGGACGAGAGGATAAGATACATTCTGATCTTCAAAAACCACGGAAAAGATGCAGGAGCCTCTCTCAGCCATCCCCACAGTCAGATAATTGCCCTTCCCATCATGCCAAAGAGGGTTCAGGAAGAACTTGAAGGATCCAAAGAGTACTTCGAGTACAAGGAAAGGTGTCCTTTCTGTGACATCATCGATGAGGAGAAAAAGGAAAGAGAAAGGATCGTTGAGGAGAATGACCACTTCATAGCTATAGAACCGTTCGCTTCAAGGTTTCCGTTTGAAACATGGATCCTTCCCAAACGACACATGAACAGCTTCCACATGATATCGGAAGAGGAAGTAACCTCTCTTTCAAAGATTCTGAAAAACGTCCTGTATCGAATCTACTCGGCTTTGGACAATCCTCCGTACAATCTCCTCATACACACGGCTCCAACGAACCTGGAGGGAAAGGACTATTACCACTGGCACATCGAGATATTTCCAAGGCTGACGAAAGTGGCAGGATTCGAATGGGGAACAGGTTTCTACATAAACACCGTTCCACCGGAAGATGCCGCAAAATATCTGAGAGAAGTAACAATAGAGTAAGTTTGAAATGTTCGGAACCTTTGTGATAAAATGCAAGTTAGAGAACCCGTGAGTAAGGAGGAATGGTAGAATGGAAGTTTTGAAAGTCAGTTCAAACTCGAATCCGAACAAAGTGGCTGGTGCGATCGCTGGTTCTCTTTCCAAGAGCGACAGGGTTGAGATTCAGGCGATTGGCGCGGGGGCTGTGAACCAGGCAGTGAAGGCACTGGCAGTTGCCAGAAGGTTCCTGGAGGAGTCTGGTAAGGACCTCTTCGTCGTGCCGGGGTTCATCGAAATCAAGATAGGGGACGATGTGAGAACGGGTATATCTTTCAAGGTCTTTTTAGAGAACAGCAAGAATGAGGGATGAAACCCGAGGTCCAGCAAATTCTGAATGCCATGAAGGATGATCCAAGGATCAAAGCCATCGTTCTTCAAATCATCAGAATGTCTTCTGAAGAAAGAGAAAGCTTCAGGAAAAAGGTCACTTACTACTTCATGAACAAAAACTCGGAAGTCGATATCGAAGCCTTTAAGTTCTTCAAAGTAGTTCTGGAAAACATCGAAGAACTTTCTGAAGCTATTGAACAGGAATGAATATGTAGCGTTTCGATCTTTCTGTTTCAACTTCGAACACCATGAGATCTTTCGAAGAACCTTCTTCTACGTCGACGAAAAGTTCTCTGTTCACGACGAACAATTTCCCAGACGGAACGTTCCTGTAGTATCCAACAAAACCGATGCGTTTGAATTGCTTTCCTTTCAATTCCATCAGGAGCACTTTCAGTGCTCCTTCTATTTTTTTCCTGTCAACACGTGTTTCTCTCTTTAATGTCATTCTCCTCAGAACAGACAGGTCTGGCTTTGAGAAAACAGGCGGTGTGTTAGAAGAAACCGAATGAACCCGGGCATGGAAAGAGAGGCTTTCTGAGTGAACTGAGGTTTTCAGTGATATTTCATCGAAAAGCTGTGCACCAATGGTTGAAATTTCCAAGTTTCCAGATCGAAGAGAGATCTCAGCAGTTGGGAAACAGTTTTCGACCCGTATCATCTCGTTTTCAAGCTTTTCCTCGTGAACCTGTGGTTCTCTTTTCAGCGAAAAAACGTTCACTTGACTCTGGAAGATTTCTTCGATCACAGAAGGAGGAAAAAGATCCACCTCTATACCGCTCACCTTTGGACCTTTCAGTTCTAGAATGAACCCTTCCAGCCATCTTTTGAAAAAGTAGATCACTCGCCTGAACATACGTACTCCAGCGCCCTGTCCAGTCTTTGAAATGGTTCAAGAACATCGAAAGCTTCCAAAAGTTTCAGCAGTTTTTCCAGACGATCGTCCGAGAGTTTCCCTATGACTTTGAGTGCCTTCCCTTTGAATGGAAGAATCGCCTCCTCCTCAGAAGCTCGAACTGGCTCTTCCACTCTTTCGTTTCTCTCAACAAGGAGCACCAGTCTCTCATCCGCCTCCAGAAGTTCGGGATCGCGAACGAATATGAAATCTGGATTTTTCTCCATCTTTTTCAGCAATGTTCTGGCTATGAGTTCTGTCTTCAAATAGACCTCGAGAGAGCCACCGTACAGTATCCTTTGGAGTTCGTTTGGAACCACAGGTTCGGTGTACTTGAACTCCTGTGGAATACCCCGTTCGTCGACAACAAGGAGCCCTCCCACGAATTTTCCACCCAGTTTCTTTGAATCCAGATAAGCGGTCGTCATGTTCTCACATCCATGAACAGTCCCTTGTTTTCTTCTCTTAGACTGACCTGTTTTTTTCTCTGGATCCTGAGATTGTAAGAAGAACGATTTTCATTCCTTCCTTTTCCCTCCGTCGAAGTTCTCACTTCGACACCTTCTGCGAAAACACTTCTTTTCACCATGCTTTGTTCTCTGTTGAACTGCTGCACCAGATGCTGTCCAGCTATTTGTTGTGTCAGTGCCTGCTGATTCAAAGTCTGAGAGATGCTCTGGGTGGACTCTACACCTTTGACAACAAAACCCTGGAAGTCAACTGGTCTGATCATCGCCCATCACTTCCCTTTTTATTTTCAAGAGGGCAAGGCTCACGATCTGAGAAACCCTGGACTCGGAAACACCCAGAACGCGTGCTATTTCTTTCAGGGAAAGCTCTTTTTCAAACCTCAGTGAGAGGACGAGTTTTTCTTTCTCGGACAACTTCTCAATCGCTTTTTTTATTTTCTCTTTTAAGATCTCCCGGTACGCTGTTTCATCTGGTCCTTCTGTTTTCAACGCTAACTCTTCATCGAAGGCATCTATCATGAGAATCTGTCTTCTCATCATCTCGTTTTTGGCGCGAATCACTTCTTTCAGTTCCAACCCGGTTTTCCTGGCCAGTTCCTCGTCCGAAGGGAACTCTTCACTCTCGTGTATCGCTTTCTCCACAAGTTTCACATTTTTTCTCAGATTTCTTGGCATCCAGTCTATCCTTCTCAGGTAGTCATACATTGCCCCCTTCACTCTTTTTATTACGAATGTTGTAAAACTCGCTTTGGACGGATCGTACCTTTCAAAAGCAGAGAGTGCTGCAAGGATTCCTTCCTGAATGAGGTCTTCTACCTCCACGTTCGGTGGAAGGGTCTGCACCAGATCTTCGGCTATTCGTTTTATAACAGGAAGCAAACTCTTTATTGCCCTTTCTTTATCCCACACTAGATTTCCTTTATTTCTAATCGTTCACCACCACCCACCTTCCTCACAAGAAGCTTTCCAGTGGCTATGTTGTACTCGACACTCCTTGCCCTGTTACCACCGGTGTCTTCTGCCACAAGTTTTATTCCGTGTTCTTTCAGGTGTCTTTTCACCGCTTCTACGTTTCGCTGACCTATGTTCATTCCTTTGGATTCGAACATGCTGGCTCCACCGGCAATTTTTGCCTCCATTCTTTCTCTCTTTGCCCCAAGTGCCTCAAGCTCTTTCACCAGCGTTTCAATTGCCGTGTCTGCGTACTTTCCGGGTTTGTCGGTCTTTCCTCCGCTGTCCGGAAGCATTACATGGGCCATACCACCAACACCTGCAACGGGATCTCTCATGCACACGGCAACACACGATCCCAGTCCCAGGGTCACGATCACCCCCGGGTTTTTCATAACGGCGTATTCTCCAATACCTATTACCTTTTTCATTCCTGAACACCCATCCTTTCGAAGATCTTTTTCAGGTATCCTGGCTTCGGCACCAGCATCAGATATGAGGTCAGCGGTTCCTCTCCCTCCACGGTGAGAGATGTCTCGACGAACACCACCTGATCATCGACGCTCTCTCCTAGCTCCTCGATCGAAACTTCTGCAAATATCGCAGAAATCATGTCCACCACAAGTTGAGGTGGAAGCGTGTCTATCTTGAATCCCAAAAAGTCTGCAAGAGCCGAAACGTAGGTACCACACATGATGTTTCCCACTTCCTGAAGCGCCGAAGCAGCAAACTCATCGAGCTGTAGTAAATTTTCAGGTGCGTGTCCTATGAGTATCTCCAGGATCTTTTTCACCACCTGCGTTCCCATTATGAGGAGGACGTTACCTTCTATCTCTCCTGTCACGGGCATCTTCACACCCGCAACGATTTCTTCTGGATCTTTCGCCACGAATATCACGTCGCTGAGGGGGATTATCTCCACCGTTGGAACGGAAATCTCCACCTTCTTGTTCACCATGTAAGATATCGCCGTTGCAGCGTTTCCGGCTCCTATGTTTCCGATTTCTTTCAGAAGGTCCTTTTGTCTTTCGGAGATGTTCACTCGATATCTCCCCTTTCCTTGTTTCTCATTTCAATTTCCTTTCTGAAAACGAAAGTCACCAGTTTCTTTTCCAGAGAGGGAGAAACGTTCAAAAATTCCACTCCGTACATTCTCTCACCCGTTTCAAGAATTCCTGCTTCTCTTACGATCCGGGCAGGCTGATCCACCAGTTTCAGGTTTTCATCCAGATCCATCGTAACGTATATGATCTGTCCCACCGTTAAGATGTCGTTCACCACCATCAGCATACCACCTGCGCTGAAATCTCTCGTCACAAACCTCTTCAGTGGTTCATCTTTGGAGGAGACCCTGTAGAATCCCTCTAGAAAGATCTTTATCCTTTTGAATCTTCTTCTCTGTACCTTTCTCAACCTGTTTGGAAACAACACTTTGGTGATGGGAAAACCATCTTCGTCCCTACCACTTTCCAGTACAGCCGTTCTGAACGTGTATATCGCAGAACTGTCCACGATCTTCACTGTACATCGCGTTCCTCGCGGAAGAGGAACCAGTCTTCCCTTGAAACTCGGCATGGAGAGTACCAGAAGGTTTCTTTCGAAATCAACGTCGTGAACGCTACTTTTGTACTCACCTTCGAGATCCTCCGGATAGGAAACTTCCACAATGACACTCTGTCCGGGCCTTATCACATCAGAAGCCTTCACAAGTTCGGTGTAATACTGCATCGTATCACCCTATCCCAAGCATCTGTCTTATTTTGGTCAGGAAACCCTCTTTCCGAACAGGCTCTCTCAGGATCTTTTCTCTGAGCCCATATATCGCAAAAGACGGCTGGGACTTCCGGTGACGCTGAACGAACGGTTCCTGCGAGACCACACTCTTGTGAACCACGGGATCTTCTTTCACCACAAAGGAGTGTTTTATCGTGAAGCCAACGAATCTTTCGATCACCCTTTTCAGTCTGTCCACAGCGATTCTTCCTTCTCTCATGTTCTTTGCCATGTTCATGACAAGGAAAACTTCTTCTGGAGAGACTCCCTTGACGGACAGAATTTTCATCAGTGTGTAAGTGTTTATGATGGAAGTTGGCTCCGGTGTTGTCACAAGGATGAGGAAGTCAGACTGAAGGTAGAAACTGTCCAGGTTCTCGTTGTACCCCGGTGGAAAATCTACTATCAGATAATCGTATTTTTTGAGAAGTCTGGAGAAGCAATCGAAGAAACGCCTCCGATCGCTCAGATTGAAAAGGAGAAGGTCCTCCATGTCGATTCCAAAACTGAGAACATCCACACCGTATTTTGTGCTGAAAACGATGTCCTCGATCTTCATATCGGATTTGAAAAAATCTTTCAGTGTCTTGGGCGCCATGAAACCAAGAAGAATTTCAACGCTTCCAAATCCCACATCTGCGTCCAGCAAAAGCACATTCGCTCCTGTTTCTTTCAGCGCCAGGGCAAGGTTGACCGCTATTACGGATTTCCCCACACCGCCTTTTCCGCTGAGAACACTCACTATCTTCGGTTCACTTTTCCTGAGATGTTCCGCCTGATCCGGCACAGCTTAACACCTCACTGGTCACGATCCTTGCAAGTTCCACGGAATTTGCTTCGAAGATGTCGTCTGGCACTCTCTGGCCGTTTGTTACAAAGGCGATTGGAATGTCTGTGATTTCTGAGATGTTCACAAAAGTACCATAAACGGATGTTTCGTCCATCTTCGTGAGGATGAGATGTGTGGGTCTCACCACAGAGAATTTCTCCAGAATTTTCTTCATGTCGTCCAGTTTGTAGTTCATGGCGACGACCAGAAACGTGATGTTTGGTTTCACAGCCTCTGCCAGAGCTTTGACCTCGCTCATTTGAAGATCGTTCTGATGGCTCCTTCCCGCGGTGTCGATGAGAAGAACGTCGTAATCCTTCAGTGCCATCATTTCGTATTCTGCTTCCTTTGGTGTGTATGCGATCTTCATGGGAATATCCATTATCTCCGCGTACGTCTTCAACTGTTCGGCTGCGGCTATTCTGTAGGTGTCCAGTGTGAGTATCGCCACACGCTTTTTCTCTTCTATCTTGAACCTTGCAGCAAGCTTTGCAAGTGTTGTTGTCTTACCAACTCCAGTTGTTCCAACAAAGAGAACCTTTACATTCTCAAAGTCCGGTACTTTCGTTCTTATGATGTTGGAAAACTGCTCAGAGAGAATTTTGAAGGCTTCTTTTGAGCCGGGATCCAGATCACCGTACTTCATCTTCAAAAACTCCACTATTTTGTATCTGATTTCCGGTATTATCTCCTGTTTTTCCATACCGTAGGAGATCTTCGACAGCCCTTCTGGAAGGGTCTGGCTCTTCTCTTTCACAAGGATTTGTTTGATTTCACTTATGGTTCTCTTTATCTCGTCGAACTCGTCCTTAATATTATCGTCCAGGCTTCGTCTGTTCTTTATCAGGATCTCCTGAAGTCTGTAAGTAGAAGCGTTTTCTACCTTCTTTTCCTCTTCTTTTTCTTCCACGGCGGCGGTTATCTCGAAGTACGTCTTTCCTCCTATTCCGAAGAATCCACCTTTTTTTATCCTACGAGAGCTCAGGATAACGGCGTTATCCCCAAGTTCTCTTTTTATCATCATCATCGCTTCTCTGATGCTCTCGGCGAGGTATTTTTTTATTTTCACAGTTTCACCACGCCTTCAATCTGGAGGGTGTAATCGTCCGGTATTTCATCGTAGGAGATCACAAAAACACCTGGGACACTCCTTGCTATGTATCTGGAAAGGTACGACCTGATGCTGGAAGAACAGACTACAACCGGCTGATACCCCTTTTTCATCAGATCACTCAGGGCAGCAGATATCCTGTTCATGAGTTCTCGTGACACTTCTGGATTCAGAAGGAGTTCTCTTTCTTCCCCCACTTCCTTTATCGATTCGGCGAGTTTCTGCTCCAGTTCCCTTTCGAGGACTACCGCGTGTATTTTACCGTCATCGGAGCGCACCTGAGAAGCGATCTGCCTTTTCAGAGCCTTTCTCACACTTTCCACCAGGAAATCTATGTCCTTGCTCTTTTCTGCGCTTTCCAAAAGTGTTTCGAAAATGGTCGGAAGGTTCCGGATGGAAACACCTTCCTTCAGGAGTCTCTGCAAAACCTTTTTCACCTCAGCTGGTTTCATAACGTCCGGTATGAGATCTTCAACCAGTTTCGGGAACTTCTCTTTCAGACCTTCAACAAGGAGTTCGAACTCCTTGACTCCGAGCAGTTCATCGGCGTGTCTTCTCAGCACTTCAGAAAGGTGTGTGGCGAAGACGGTGGGAGGATCCACCACGGTGTAACCCTTCTGCTGGGCTTCTTCTTTTCTCCACTCTTCTATCCAGTACGCCTCAAGGTTGAAGGCGGGTTCCCTGGTTGGTATGCCGGGTATTTTCTCCTCAGCGGTTCCAGGATTTATTGCGAGGAGCCTGTTTGGAATCAGCTCATAACGAGCAACCTCACTTCCCCTTATCTTTATGGAATACTCGTTTGGTTTCAGAAGGACACTGTCTCTCACCCGGATGGGAGATACCACAAGACCCAATTCGAAGGCAAGCTGTTTTCTTATGGATGTGATCCTGTCGAGGAGGTCACCGCCCTGGGATGGATCGGCGAGGGGAATCAGACCGTATCCGATCTCCACCTCAACGGTGTCGCTCTGTATCACCTCAGCCACCTCTTCAGGGGTTGACAGTACAGGACCACTCGGTCTTTCCGCGGGCGATGGACCTGCGAGTTCTTCCTGAGGAACGGCCCTTGAGGCATAGACCGCAAGCAGGATCAAAGCCCCTCCCAGAAGAGCACTGAAAAACGGAATGGGAGTGAAAAGTCCCAGAAAGATCAAAACACCGCCTGTGAGGATGATGACCTTCGTTTCGCGAGAAAGTTCCGACACCAGGTCTTTTCCGAGATTCTCCTTCGATGCTGCCCTGGACACGATGATACCGGTTGCAGTGGAAACCAGCAAAGCGGGTATCTGGGCGGAAAGTCCGTCTCCCACCGTGAGGATCACGTATTCCTGTGCCGCTTCCCCAAGACTCATACCGTGCCTCAAAACACCGATGAGAAGCCCACCAACTATGTTGATGAAAACGATTATGATACTCGCTATGGCATCCCCTCTCACGAACTTACTGGCACCATCCATAGCACCGTAGAAATCCGCTTCTCTTCTTATCTCCTCTCGCCTTTTCCTTGCTTCCTCTTCTGTGATCAGGCCGCTGTTCAGATCCGCGTCCACACTCATCTGTTTTCCTGGCATGGCATCGAGGGTAAACCTTGCCGCTACTTCCGCTATCCTCTCGGCACCCCTTGTGATGACCACAAACTGGATGATGACCAGTATCAAGAACACTATCAATCCCACAACGTAATCTCCCCTGACCACAAAATCCCCAAAGGTTCTTATGACCCTTCCCTGAAACTGTGGACCTTCCAGAAGGATGAGCCTCGTTGAAGCCACGTTGAGTCCCAGCCTGAAGAGTGTTACCACAAGAAGCAAAGTCGGGAATGAAGAAAGTTCCAGTGCGCTTCTTATGTACATCGTGGAAAAAAGTATTATCATCGAGAGGGTTAAGTTGAGAATCTGAAAGAAATCCAGCATTCTATCTGGAATTGGAAGTACCATCAGAAGCACGATGGCCACTATCATCAGAGAGACCACGATATCGACGTTTTTCAAATTCTCACCCCTTTTCTCGTGTAAACGTAAACGAGTACTTCTGCCACTATCCTGTAGAATTCCACCGGTATCTCCTCACCTATCTCCACCCTGTAATACAGCGTTCGGGCAAGAGAAGGGTTTCTCACGATTGCAACACCGTTTTCCCTTGCGATCTCGATGATCTTCAGGGCCAGATGGTCCACACCCTTCGCCACCACGGTTGGTGCGTTCATCGTGTCGGGATCGTACTTCAGGGCTACGGCAAAATGCGTTGGGTTGGTGATCACAACGTCGGCCTTGGGGACCTCCTCCATCATTCTCCTTCGTAGGATATCATACATCATCTGCCTTTGCCTTCGCTTCACCTCAGGGTTTCCTTCGACTTCCTTGAACTCGTCCTTCACTTCCTGTTTTGTCATTCGAATGCTTTTTTCGTAATCCCATCTCTGATAGGCATAATCGAACACGGCCAGTGCAAGAAGGGCTATGCCACTCTTCAGAGAAACTTCAGATGCCACATCCCAGAGGTTCAGAAAGGCATCTTCCAGTTCCATGTCACTCAAAAGAACCATCTCGTACCAGCGATCTTTCAGTACCTGATAAACGACAACACCGATGACCACCACTTTCATAACGGCCTTCAAAAGTTCGACCACTGATCTCAGAGAAAACAGTCTTTTGAACCCTTCCACCGGATTTATCCTGTTCAGATCGGGTCTGAGGGTTTTGAACGCAAGAAGAAACCTCGTCTGAATCGCCCCCACCAGAATTCCAGCGGCCATGGTGAAGAGCATAAGGGCTCCGATCATCAAAAGAATATCTTTAAAATATCCAAGAGCGCTCAGAAGATCTTCTGTTTCTTCGAGGGAAAGAAAGGCACTGACATCCCGGGCGATGCTTGCGATCCCCTGTGGTCCGAATATCTTCAAGACAACGGCGAATATGAGGAAGGTGATAGCCATGTTGAGTTCTCTTGAGACGGGAACTCGACCTTCCTCTCTTACTCTCCTTCTCTTCCTTGGAGTGGCGCGCTCTGTTCGTTCGGCTTCAGCGAACAGTAGAGGAACTATTTCCCAAGAAGCTCTTGAATAGCGTTCCAGACAAGATTTGAGATACTCTGAGCCATGTCCGCCCATATCGGCAACATCCCCGCTATCAGAACGAAACCTATCATCACCTTCAACGGCAGTCCAACCATGAAAACGTTCATCTGTGGAATGAGTCTGGAGACGATTCCCAGTACGATGCTGACGATGAACATAAACGCGATGATGGGAATTCCGATCTTCAGGATCATCACGAAGAATTCATCAGACCTTTGCACGATGTAGGAGAAAAAATCTTCTTTTAAATTAACAAGGTTCACGGGAAACACTTCTAAAGAATCCTTCAGACCCTCGAAGATCAGAAGAGGTCCTTTTATGAGCACAAAAACTGTCAGACCCAGAAGGTATATCAATTCCCCTGTAGGGTTCGTCTGCTCTTCTCCGAACGCGAGCACTTCCTCCATACCAAATCCCATCTGAAAACCAAAGATGTAACCTGCTCCGTTGAATGCCTGAAGGAAAAGATACACGATGAACCCAAGGCTGAATCCCACGAGAAAGTTAAACAACAGGTTCAGTGTTAAGGTGAGAACGGGCGTATCGAGTGGCAAACTCATGTTCGACGAGTAAAGGGTCAACCAGCTCGTAAAGAGCGCAAGGAAAACCTTCACGACAACCGGAAATGCCCTTTCAGAAAAGAAAGGGGCGATCACAAAAAAGCCTGTAAATCTTGTGAACAAGCACATCCACGCAAGGAACTTTTCCTCCAAAAAGGCAAAAATCTGATCCAAGGTTACACCCCGAGGATCTTCTTTATGTTCTCCTCAAAAGGTGGTTTGATGACACCCTTTTCCGTTATGATCGCTGTTATCAGAGAGTTTTCTGTGACATCGAAGGCCGGATTCAGAACCTTCACCCCTTCAGGAGCGATCCTGTTTCCTCCACAGTGGGTTACCTCTTCTGCCCTCCTCTCCTCTATTGGTATTTCGTCACCGCTTTTTATCGTAGGGTCTATCGTAGATATCGGAGCCGCCACGTAGAAGGGAACGTTGTTTCTTTTCGCCAGAACGGCAAGGGAGTAAGTTCCTATCTTGTTTGCGGTGTCTCCGTTCAGAGCGATTCTGTCGGCTCCCACGACCACAGCGTCTATCATTCCTCTTTTCATAAGCCATCCTGCCATGTTGTCCGTTATGACGTAGACCTCTATACCGTCTTTCATGAGCTCCCAGGCGGTGAGCCTTGCCCCCTGAAGGTAGGGACGCGTCTCGTCGGCGAACACCCTCACACGTTTTCCCGCCTCCACGGCGGCTCTTATCACCCCGAGGGCCGTGCCGTAATCCACCGTCGCAAGCGCACCTGCGTTACAGTGAGTGAGAATTGTCGAACCATCCTCTATGAGTTCTGCTCCGTTTCTGCCGATCGCCCTGTTCGTCTCTATGTCCTCCTGTGCCATTTTCATGGCTTCTTCTTCGAGGATTTCACCAAGGTTTTCGTTTTTCAGGTTTTCAAGAAAGACTTTTTCCATCCTGTTCAGGGCCCAGAACAGGTTCACGGCCGTGGGCCTGGTTCGAGATAAAACTTCCTTGACCTGTTTCATCCATTCCTTCAGATCTCCTGAACGGTACTCTCTGAAACCCAGAACGTATCCGAAGGCAGCCGTGACACCTATGGCAGGTGCTCCTCTGACGATCATCTCCTTTATCGCGTGTGCGACCTCTTCGTGTGTTTTGCATTCTACGTACTCCTCGATGAAGGGAAGTTTCCTCTGGTCCAGCAGCCTCAAGGAGTTTCCTGTCCATTCCATCGTCTTTGTCTTTAACTTCATTCCCCGCTCCCTCCAAGTTTTATTTCTATATGACTGTTCTTCTTGAACTCTTCGAACGTTTTGTTGAACCAGTCGTTCCAGATCTGTGCTTTTTTCTCCGAGAGCAGTTTGTTGATGATTTCCTCTTTCACCTCTTCGAACTTTTTGTAAGAGGAAGCCCTCTTTTCTACAACTTTGTAGAGCATAAAACCACCCTTCGATTCGAACGGACCGAGTATGGCACCCTCCGGCGCTTCAAAGATGACACTCTCCAAATCCTTTTCAAGTTCTCCTTCTTCGATCCAGCCCAGGTCTCCTCCTGTTGCCACCTTTGTTGCGACCTCAAGGAAATCCTCTCCCTTTCTGATCCTTGAGAGGGCCTCATCGATTTTTCCTTTTTCTTCGGCGGAGATCCTGTAGAGATGAACGGCAGCCGGCACTCTGTACGCCTCTTTGTTCTGGTTGTAGTAATTCTGGGCTTCCTCAACCGTCACCGTTGCATCCTGGGTGATCTTTTCCTGAAGTCTCTGAAGCGAAAGCTGGGTTTTCAGGTGCCATTTGAGGCGCTTTTTGAACGTTTCAAGATCACCGTAACCTGCACTCTGAAGGAACTTATCCAGATCTTCAAGGGTTATCCCCATCGACTCCACCGTTTCTTTCAGTCTTTTTTCGACTTCTGCATTCACCTCTTCATCTGTTACACCGACCCCCTCTTTTTCTGCAAGCTGCTGTATGAGGAGATCGTCTATCAGTGAATTCAAAACTTCCATTTTGTATTTCAAAAGGAGTCTCAATCCCTCCTCGGTTCCTGTGAGAACGTTGAAGAATCTCATATCGATCTGTGCGATGCTTTTGAGAATACCGTTTATATCCGCTTCGAGTTCGAGAAGATCCGAAGTGATCGGCTGGCCGTTGACGATGGCAACCACCGTGCTCGATGTGGTCGTTGCCTGCGAAAAGAAAGTGGCCGTTGTCACCAGAAGAATTACGAGGAAAACCTTTTTCATTCCTCATCTCCTCCTTTCGCCCTGTTCCAGTATTCGTCCAGTTCTCTCAAAGACAGTTCCTCCAGCACCAGTCCATCCCTTTCTATCATCTCCTCCATCCTCCTGAACCTCTCCACGAACTTTCTGGTGGCCTTTCTGAGGGCGGATTCGGGATCGATTCCGAGAAACCTGGACAGATTGACTATGGAGAACAGAAGATCGCCGAGTTCTTCCTCTGCTTCATCCGTGCTTCTGGCCTTTCTGAGTTCTTCAAGTTCCTCTTCTATCTTCTCGTACACCCCCTCGATGTTGTCCCAGTCGAATCCCACCTGTGCAGCGTTTTCCTGAATTCTTCTTGCCATGGAGAGGGCAGGAACGAGAGGGTTTATCTCTCCTACCCTCGATGATTTCTTCTTTCCTTTCTCCTGAGCCTTTATATCCTCCCATTGTTTGTAGGAATAACCGGAACTGTCTCCAAAGACGTGGGGATGACGTCTGATGAGCTTGGAATTCAGGTGTTCAACCACGTCGTCTATGGAGAAGGCATTTCTCTCTTTTGCTATCTGAGAGTGGAACACCACCTGGAGCAAAACATCTCCGAGTTCTTCTTTCATCGTTTCGTCATCTTTTTTATCGATCGCTTCGATCAGTTCGTAACACTCTTCGATGAGATAGGGTTTCAAACTCTCATGAGTTTGTTTTCTGTCCCACTCGCAACCCTCCGGGGAGCGAAGCTTCTCCATGATGGACACGAGTTCTTCGAAGAGTTTTCCCGTTTTTCCCATTTTAGAACCTCCTCTTCAAAAGCACGATTTCTACTCTATCAGAGACATCTTCCGTTCTGTCTGCAATGTCTCCTATGCTTCTGATGAGCTCTTTCGCTTCGAGTTTTGTGCATTTGTCGGTTTCCATTTCAAAGAGCTTTCTCAGTGCGTTCCTTTCCACCAGATCTTCTTCGTGCTCGTACCTTTCAACCTCCAGAACATAATCTCCTACTCTGTCCATCTCTTCGAAGAGGTATTTCAGCGCCATCTTCAACGATCTAAAAGCCTTCAGAGAGTAATCCATCTGTTTCAGGACGAGATCCTTTATCTCTGGAGGAATCTCAGGCTTTTGAAGAGCGAGAATATCCGCCACGTATTCAGCCTTGTTTGCAACCTTGTCCAAAGATTCTATCAAGCCGAGGAGGTCTCCACGGAAATTCGGCAGGAAGGCACCACTGTACATCTCCAGTTCGGTCTTTCTTCTGAGTCTGTCCGCTTCACTCTCCAGTCTTTGGGCACGCTGATAGAGAATGTCGATCTCATCCGATCCTTCCAGGAAATTTTTCAGCAGATCGAACACACAGACCAGTGTTTCCTCAACCTTGTCCACGTGTTTGAAAAAGAGCGAGATTATGTCCGACTCTTTCTTTCCCGAAAGCCACACCTTCTCTCGCCTCCAGAAGACCCAGTATCCTGTCAAAACGCTCCCTTGAGATGAGTTTCTTTTCAAGAAAATCCTCAAGCCTTTCTCTGGAAAGATTCTCCAGAACCGGTCTGAAACTCATTCTGTGGACGGGAAGAACTCCGTGAAGACGGATTTCGTTCAAATGATCCTTCGTGGCATAACCCTTGTGTTTGTGGAAAGAAAACTCAGGATACAGATCGTGTAGTTTCTCCATCAATCTGTCTCTGACCACCTTGGCGATGATGGATGCTGCTCCTATGAGTTTGCTTTTCCTGTCACCACCGACCAGACAGGTACCGGGAACGCCCAAATCTAATCCTTTTCCGTCTATGATCACGAAAGAGGGTTTCACAGGGAGATTCTCCAACGCTCGGTTCATAGCCATCTTTGTAGCGTTGAATATGTTCTGAAGGTCTATCTCCTCCGGTGTGGCCATACCGATTCCAACGGCTGCCTTTTCCATTATCTCATCGAACAGCTTTTCCCTCGTTTTCGATGTGAGGAGTTTGGAGTCGCACACTTCCTCTATATCGTACTCCAGAATGACGGCAGCAGCCACGACTGGCCCCGCCAGACAACCTCTGCCGGCTTCGTCTATCCCCGCGACCACACCGTACTCTTTTCTGTAGAAATCATCTACCTTCACCACGTGTTTCCCTTCCCCTGTAATAAGGAGCCGGAACGTAACTGACAGAGGGTCTTTTCGGTTCGGACTGTTTGTAAAGATCCATCAGATCGTACACTTCCTGTGGCATATCGGTGCTCACCTGCAAACCGAGTTCTCTCAATTTGTCAACGGTCAGAGGATAATCGTGTGTCCAGTTCCCTTCACAGAGTTTCTCTGCTATTTCCTTTGCTTTCTCCTCTGGCATCTTATCCTTCAGAATTTCTGTGACGAATTCCTTTATCTGCCTTATCGCTTTCTCGGCTATATCGGCCAGTATCAGCGTCTGATCATCAACTTCGTTCACGTCCTTCTTTTTGACGGCGGCGAGAATGGAGGGTGCCGGCATGTTTCCAATCTGGGGATCGAGGGGTCCAAGGACGGCGTTTTCATCCATGACAACTTCGTCCGCTGCAAGCGCTATCAGAGTTCCTCCAGACATAGCGTAGTGCGGAACAAAGACGGTGACCTTTCCCTTGTGCTTTTTCAGCGCCCTTGCTATCTGTTCTGCTGCCAGGACCAGTCCTCCAGGTGTGTGGATTATCAGATCTATCGGCATATCCTCCGGGGTCAACTTTATCGCTCTCAAAATTTCTTCAGAGTCTTCTATATCTATGTAGCGCCTCACCGGAAAACCAAGGAAACTGATGGATTCTGTTCTGTGAATGAGTGTGATCACACGACTGTTTCTTTTCTTCTCGAGGGACCTTATAATGGCCTCTCTTGCCGATTTGAGAGCAGAGTTTTTCAAGAAAGGTGTGATGAGAGAGAAAATGAAGATCATCCAGAATATCTGGAAAATCAGCGTACCGATGTCGAGCACGGTGACACCTCCTCCTGAGATTTATCGTGTACAATTCTATCACATATAAAAAAATGCGGGCTCTTTCGAGCCCGCCAAAGCCGTGGGGGGTGTATCTCAAGGGGGATAGGGGGGTCAACTTTCATCTTCCAGTCTTCATTGTAAATGTAACAGGTTAAGAGAACATTCTAATTTCTTTCCTAAACGGGTACCGTATTTTTAAAATATTGTGAAGTTCTGTCAGGAACTTTCTACGTTCTGTTTGTATGACTGCTGTACCGTAAGAGAGGTTCAAAATGATACAATAGAAAATCGTAAGCAATGTGGAGGGATACCATGCTGGTTTATCTTTTACCCTCGCTTTTCCTCGGATGGTTCCTTGGTGCGAACGACGCGGCGAACGTTTTCGGTCCTTTCGTTGGATCTGGTCTCACTCCCTACAGAAGAGCCACGATCGTGGCATCCGTTTTCGTTGTGCTCGGAGCGGTGATGGGTGGAGCAAGAGGCCTTCAGAACATAGGTTCGCTCAGCACCTCTGACCTTGTCGCTTCCAGCATCTCTGTCCTCTGCGGTGCCCTTACCGTGACGATCATGACGAAGTTTGGAATACCGGTTTCCACATCCCAGGCGGTGGTTGGAGGAATAGTGGGAGCAAACCTCTCCACGATGGGAATTCAGGGGCTCGACCTTCCCGCTTTGACGAAGATATTCATCGTGTGGTTTCTGACACCAACGGGAGCACTGGTTTTGAGTCTGGTCTTCTATCCGGCTTTTTCGTACATCTTTCGAAAGATCCCAAGCGTTCAGATGCAGGACAGAGTCATAAAGGTTTTCGCATGGGTCTTCGGAGCGTACGGGGCGTTCTCACTTGGTGCGAACAACGTCGCAAATGTAACGGGGGTGTTCGTGGAAAAACTCCTCACCGTTGAGCAGGCAGCCTTTCTTGGTGGGATCAGCATCGCCTTTGGTATCCTCACCTACAGCAAAAACGTGATGATGACCGTCGGGAAGAAATTAATAGAGTTAGATCACTTTACATCTCTTGTGGCGGTTCTTTCTCAGGCCGTGACCGTCTGGTTTTTCAGTCTGGTGGGCATTCCTGTCTCTTCTTCTCAGGCCATTGTGGGAGCCGTTCTGGGAGCAGGGTACGCGAGGGGAATGAGGTTAGGAAACAAGAAAGTTTTAATCCGGATACTGAGCGGGTGGTTTCTCACTCCCGCTGTCTCCGGTATTTTTTCTTTTTTTCTGAGCGAATTTCTGATAAAATAACAGGCGATAAATCACATCCGGGAGGTAGATCCTATGACATTGCGTATGAAGGTTTTTGTGATCATACTGGTCGTTCTGGCGGGGCTTGTTGTTAGTTTTTACCTCATATACCAGAGTGTTTCAGGTGCTGTTGTAGATGCGGTCAAAAAGAACGCGCAGGTTCAGATCGATGTTCTCTCCAATTACTTCGCCGAAAAGATGAACAAGTACGTAGAGAGGGCACGCGCTTTAACACAATCGATGGAAGCCCAGCTTCTCGACACCTACTCCATGGCTTCCAACATGGTCAAACTGGTGAAAGAAGCCTCCAGTACGATTCTTGCAGGCCTCACCTTCGAGGAGATGACCGGTTCTGGTTATATCGCCACCGCAAACGGTCTGGAACAGATAGATTCCTCTTCAACCATCTATCAGAAGTACATGAATCTTGTGAAGAGTTCAAAGGACCCATACGTTGTGCTGGCGGATACCTTCAAAAATAAACCCTCACTTGTCGTTCTTGCTCCACTCGGTGCCTTCGGTGCCGGCACACTCGGTGGTGTTGGCTATGTGATAGATCTTTCCGAAGGAAAAAATTTCTGGAATACAGTGGTCAACGGCGGAAAACTTGGAGAAAGCGGCTACGGCATACTGGTATCCGGTGATGGGAAGGTACTGATACACAAAGACATGAAAAACTTCATGAAAGACGTGAAAGAACTTGGGGGATTTGAGAAAGCTTTCAGTGAAGCAAAGAGTGGAGGAGAAAGATACGTAGAGTACGAGTACAACGGAGAAAAGAAATACACCGTATGGGCGAAAGTGCCAGGATACGACTTCTACATCTTCTCGACAGGATACCTCAACGAACTACTTTCAGAAGGAAGGAAAGCGACCTTTGGGACGATCGTAACATACGTGGTATTTGGAGGCGTGATCTTTGGGGTGTTGTTCTTCTCGATGATGCCTGTAGTGAGAAGGATGAAAGAGCAGGTAGAAAGAGTGAAGAGATTTGGAGAAGGGGACCTGACGGTAGAATTTGAGGCGAAAGGAAAAGACGAGCTGACACAGGTAGAACAGAGCCTGAAAGAAGCGGTATCCTCACTGAAAGAGATGATCAAAAACATCATAGAGGCATCAAACGAGCTGAGCAAAGCATCAGAAGAGATAAAGGCCCTCTCAGAGGAGAGCCACAGATCGGCAGAGAACCTCCACGAAGAGGCAAAAAGAATACTGGATGAGGCGAACAACATGAGCAGTGCACTCACAGAAGTGACAAGTGGAGTAGAAGAAGTAGCGGCGAGTGCACAGAACATCTCGAAGATCACCCAGGATCTGACGGAAAGGTCAGAAGCGGTGACGAAAGCTGCAAGAGAAGGAACAGAGAGCGTAGAAGGGGTAAGCCGTGTCATAGAGAAACTGAAAGGGTCAACAGAGAAACAGAGAAACTACCTGAAGGAACTTGTGGAGTCAGCCAAGACCATAGGGGAGATAGTGAACACGATCAGCTCGATAGCAGAGCAGACGAATCTACTTGCACTGAACGCAGCGATAGAGGCGGCAAGGGCAGGAGAGGCAGGAAGGGGCTTTGCGGTGGTTGCGGATGAGATCAGAAAACTTGCAGAAGAGAGTCAGAAAGCAACAGAAGACATAGCGAAGATGCTGAGCAGTCTGAGGGGTACGATAGGGCACGTGGAAGAAGGGTCGAAAGAGGTCTTTGAGAGTGTGGACGAGATAGCGGTGAAGGGGGAAGAGATCACAAAGAGGTTCAAAGAGATCCTTGGAAGGATAGAAGAGATCAACAGCATGATAGAGAACACGGCAGCAACAGCTCAGGAGCAGGGGGCTGCTGCAGAGGAGATGGCAAGTGCGATGGACAACGTCACCAAGGTGGTGGAAGGTGTCGTGGAGAGTCTCTCAAGAATGGAGTCCCTCATAGAAAACCAGACCACCTCCTCTGCTAGGGTGAGTGAGGCGGCAGAGAGACTTTCTGAACTCTCCGAACACCTCTCCTCGCTCGTTAAAAAGTTCAAAGTGTGAGGTGAAAGAATGCAGGCACGCTGGATCGGAAACATGATGTTTCATGTCAGGACAGATTCCAATCACGATGTCATAATGGATGCCAAAGAAGAGGTCGGGGGAAAGGATGCCGCCCCCCGGCCTCTTGAACTTGTTCTTTCTGGCCTCATGGGGTGCACGGGAATGGACGTGGTGTCCATCCTGAGGAAAATGAAAGTGGTCGACCGGATGAAGGATTTCAGGATAGAGATCGAGTACGAGCGAGCAGAAGATCATCCCAGAATCTTCACCAGGGTTCACCTGAAGTACATCTTCAAGTTCGATGGTGAGCCCCCAAAGGACAAAGTCGAAAAAGCTGTTCAACTTTCTCAGGAAAAGTATTGCAGCGTCTCTGCCATCCTGAAATGCTCCTCGAAGGTGACTTACGAGATCGTCTACGAAAGTTGAGGTGGAAAACATGTGGGAGTTCTACATGCCCACGGACGTGTTCTTTGGAGATCATATCCTTTCCAAAAGAGGTCCCGTGATGAAGATACTGGGAAAAAGGGCTCTCATCGTTACGGGCAGAACATCTTCGAAGAAGAACGGCTCACTCGATGATCTAACAGATCTTCTGGAAAAGCTCGACATTTCCTATGTCGTCTTCGATGAGGTCGAAGAGAATCCTTCCTTTGTGAGCGTTGAAGGGGCAGCCGAAAGGTTCAGAGACGAAGATTTTGATTTCGTGGTGGGGCTTGGTGGTGGAAGCCCCATGGATTTCGCCAAGGCGATTTCGGTTCTTTTGAAGGAGAAAGATCTCAATGTTGAAGATCTCTATGACAGTGAGAAGATCAGAAGATGGCTTCCAGTTGTGGAGATCCCAACAACAGCGGGAACCGGCAGCGAGGTGACACCATATTCTGTTCTCACGGATCAGGAAGGAAACAAAAGAGGATGTAGGTTGATGTTTCCCGTCTACGCCTTCCTGGATCCCAGGTACACTTATTCCATGCCGGAGGATCTGGTCCTGTCAACGGGTGTTGATGCCCTCTCCCATGCCGTGGAAGGTTTCCTTTCCAGAAGGGCGACTCCTCCATCGGATGCCCTTGCCCTCGAGGCCATGAAAATCATTCACAAATATCTTTCCAAAGCCATGGGTGGTGATGAAAAGGCCAGAAGAAAGATGCTGATAGCCTCCTGCCTTGCCGGGATGGTGATCGCCCAGACGAGTACAACCCTTGCCCACGCCATGGGGTATCCCCTCACCACGGAAAAGGGAATAAAACACGGAAGGGCAACTGGTATGGTCCTGCCGTTCGTTATGAACGTCATGAGAGAGGAAATTCCCGATCGTGTCGATGAAGTGAACAGGATATTCGGAAAAAGTCTGCTGAATTTTCTGAAAGATCTGGGTCTCTATCAAAGGGTTGAGGTCTCTCAGGAAGAGCTGGAAAGGTGGTCTGAGAAAGCATCAAGGGCAAAACACGTGTCGAACACACCGGGGACTTTCACAAAAGAAAAAATCCTGATGATCTACAGGGAGGCCCTGAGTGTGTGAGAGTCCTTTTTCTGTGTTTTCTTTTCGCCCTGCTGTTCTTTGCGAACCTGTACAGGTTGTTTCCAGACGACTATTATGATTACATTTCAAGTTATTCCGGTGATATAGATCCCAGGCTCATCCAGAGTATAATCTGGGTAGAAAGTAACTTCGACAGAACCGCTGTGTCCTCAGCGGGTGCGTTTGGATTGATGCAGATCATGCCATCGACGGCGATGTGGTTGAAAGAGAAATTTGCTCTCGCTCAGGACTATCAAAACCCGGAGGGAAACATACTCTACGGGATCGTCTATCTTCGCTTTTTGAGGGACATCTACGGTGATCTCGACAGGGCGATCATGGCTTACAACGTTGGACCCAGCGCTTTGAACGATGGAAGATACATCGAGAGTGCACAAAGATATCTGAAGAAGGTGAAGAGGATATATTTCATCTATCGTTTTCTCTATGGCGAGAGGTGATACAAAGTGAAAGTGACAACCGGTCGAGAGATGAAAGAAATCGATGAGATCACAATAAACGAATACGGTATGGATTCGAAGGTCCTTATGGAGCGAGCGGGTATCTCGGTTCTTCTTGCTTTGGAAGAGGAACTGGGAAACCTTTCTGGACAAAGATTTCTCGTTCTCTGTGGAGGGGGAAACAACGGGGGCGATGGATTCGTTGTTGCACGAAACCTTCTGAATGTGGCCAGGGATGTTCTCGTTGTTTTCCTTGGAAAGAGCAGAACACCTGACTGTGATTACAACTACAACCTCTACCTCAGATTTGGAGGGAAAGTCCTCGAGCATTTTGACGCTTCTCTCCTGAAAGAGTACGATGTGGTTGTGGATGCAATCTTTGGAACAGGATTGAAGGGAGAAGTCACAGGTGAATACGCAAAAGTGATAGATTCTGTGAACAACGCGAACACCTACGTTGTATCGGTTGATATCCCATCTGGTGTGGATGCAGACACGGGGAAGGTTCTTGGAACCGCCGTGAAAGCAAACCTCACGGTGACTTTCGGAGCGCCAAAGGTGGGACACCTCATTTTTCCAGGAAGGGAATACGCAGGAAGACTGAAGGTCGCAAACATTGGACACCCTCGATCTCTTCTGGAGCCACTCAAAAGGCATGTGATAACCAGAGAGATGGCAGTTTCGCTGCTGCCAGAAAGACCAAAAGATTCTCACAAAGGGACATACGGAAAGGTGTTGGTTGTAGCAGGTTCAAAGCTGTACTCTGGAGCACCTGTTCTGACTGGTATGGGAGCCTTGAAGGTGGGAGCGGGGCTTGTGACTCTTGTGGTGCCCTTTCCACAGAATCTGGTTGCAACATCCAGCTTTCCTGAACTCATCTCCGTTCCCGTTGAAACGAAAAATGGATACTTCAGCGCTGAAAATGTAGAAGAGTGTTTGAGGATGGCGGAGAAGGTCGATGTGGTGGCTGTCGGTCCTGGACTTGGAAACAACGATGACACGAGAAGATTCGTCAACGAATTTTTGAAAAAACTGGAAAAACCTGTTGTTCTGGACGCCGACGGTTTGAACGTTCTCGATGTGTCGGTACTTTCGGAGAGAAATCAACCAACGGTGATAACACCGCATCCTGGGGAAATGGCAAGGCTCTCCGGCAAAACGATAGATGAGGTGAAGTACAACTACATTTTCGCGGAAGAGTTCGCCAGAAAACACCGGTGCGTTCTTGTTTTGAAATCAGCCACCACCATCGTCACAGATGGAGAGAATACGTTCTTCAACACAACAGGCAACACGGGGCTGTCGAAAGGGGGCAGTGGGGACGTTCTGACCGGGATGATCTCAGGTTTCATGGCTCAGAAACTATCTCCTCTTGAGGCAAGTTTTCTTGCGGTGTATCTGCATGGAATGGCGGCGGATCTTTTCGAAGACGATGAAAGAGGGCTCACTACCTCAGAGCTTTTGAGGCTTATCCCGAAAGCCATAAGGGGGCTGAAAGAATGAACGCTGTGGAAAAAATCGTCAGGGACCTTCTGAGCGAAAAAAGGATAACCGAAGCCCGCAATCTTCTCTCTCTCTTTCCCGGAGAGTTTCCTCACCTTGAACTGGAGGTAGAGTACGCCGCTCGAAACTGGAAGGCGGTAAAGAGAATCTACGAGTCTCTACCCGAAGAGTTGAAAGAAAAGTACGCAGAACACTACGAACATGCAACAAGTCAGTACAGCATAGACTATTCGAGAGAGGCAGAGGAAGCCCTGAAAGAACTCGAAAGAAAAAACGTCCAGGGAGCCATCTCCATCGTTGAGTCCATCGTGAAAGATTATCCTGAGCTGGTCGAAGTCATTGCGTTGAGGTACAAACTCGCCAGACAGCGTAACGACAGAAAGGCTATGGAGAAGTATAGAAAGCTTCTAATGGAACTCGATAGAACACATCCTGTGCTTCTCGAAAATGGTCTTTCCAGCCGAAAGACAGGTCTCTTTGAGATCCTGACCATTTCTCTCCTTGTGGCCATCTTTCTTGTTTCCCTTTTTGCTCTCTACATTGTTCCTTCGAGTGTAAAGAAAGAATCTGAAACACCGGTGATCGAACAGACGGTCGATATAAAGCCACTGGAGCAGCGTGTTGAAGATGTGCTGTCAAACATAGCAGTTCTCAGTGAAAGCATGGGAAAACTGAACGATCTTGTTGAGGGAAGGTTCACTGAAGTGCAGAGCGACGTGAAAACTGTCTCTGAAGATCTCGAAAGCCTGAAGGATCTCCTGGCAAACCTCAACAGGAAACTTTCTCAAATAGAATCGGCGTTGAGTACGATTTCAACCAGAGAGTCCACTCCTTCTGTGGTCTACGTTCCATCGAAAGAGAGTCGCATAGAGAGGGCAAAATCTCTCTGGTTTCTCGGCTACATGTTCTACCTGAGAAGGGAGTACGATGAAGCTATAAGGAGATTCGATCTTGCCATAGAAGAGATAGGAGAAGAAAACGTTTACTTCAAAGACGATGTATATTACTACAGGGCGCTGAGTTACTATTTCAAAGGAGATCTCTCCACTGCAAGGAGACTATTTGAAGACTTCATAGAGAAGTTCCCAGACAGTGAATACACGGACGATGCCGAGTACTTCCTGAAGAGGATATGAAAAGCGCTGTTTTCTACAGAAAGCTGGAAAGGTGTGATATCTGTCCCAGAACCTGTGGTGTGAATCGTCTGAAAGGTGAAAAGGGAGTCTGCGGTGTTTCTAACCGCCCCATCGTTTCCTCATGGGGCCCTCATTTCGGTGAGGAAAGAATCCTTGTCGGGAGTAGAGGAAGCGGCACGGTCTTTTTCACCTTCTGTAATTTGAAATGTGTTTACTGTCAGAATTACGAAATCAGTCAACTTGGTGTGGGAAGAGAAATCACCATCGAAAGGCTGGCAGAGATATTTGTGGAACTTCAGAACATGGGTGTGGAAAACCTCAATCTGGTGACTCCAACCCATCAGGTTCCCTTCATCGTTGATGCCCTTGAAAGAATAGAAAGGAAAATACCCGTTGTCTACAACTGTGGTGGATACGAGTCCGTTGAGACGATTGAGCAACTGGCAGGATTTGTGGACATCTACATGCCCGATTTCAAGTACAGTGATCCGGAACTTGGTATGAAACTTTCAGGGGTCGCGGACTATCCTCAGATTGCCTTCGAAGCCCTGAAAGTCATGGTGAAACAAACTGGAGAACCTGTGTTGAAGGATGGTATCATGAAGAAGGGTGTTCTTGTAAGACACCTGATTCTTCCAGGATACATCGAGAACAGTCTGGGCGTTATCGATCTGCTTTCAAAGATAGAACCAAAGCCTCTTGTGAACATAATGGCACAGTTTCGCCCGGAATATCTGGCGAGAAAGTATGGCCTGAGCAGAGGCATAACCCGGGAGGAATACCTGAAGGTCATTGAGTACGCGCAAAAAAAGAACCTGAATCTCATAGAAACTGAGAGGTGGCTCAGGTGGTTGTAGTAGATTACGAAATAAAACCTCAGAGTTTTCCGTTCTTTCCTCTTGACTGGTCACAGATCTTTGGTAGAAAGTCGAAAATCGTCGTGGAGATAGGCTTTGGAAACGGCGAGTTCCTTGCGGAGATGGCAAGAAAGCACCCCGAAAAGGACTTCGTGGGTTTTGAGGTTTCCATAACCTCTTTCGTCAAGGCGCAGAAGAAATTCAAAAAATACGGTCTGACGAACGTGAAACTTGTGAAAGTGGACGGCAGATTCGGTCTGAGAGAACTCTTTCCCGACAACAGCGTAGAAAAGGTCTATGTGAATTTTCCATGCCCCTGGCCAAAGAAAAGGCACGAAAACAGAAGAATCACCAGCCACGATTTCATGCAGACCCTGTCCACTGTTCTGGAAATGGACGGTACTCTTGAGTTTGCAACTGATGAGGAATGGTACGCTAAAGAGGTGCGCGAGGCCTTTGATACCTCCGAATATTTCGTGGTGGATTCTTTTGTGGAAAACTTTCAAAGGGAAGTGGAAACACGCTACGAGAGAAAGTGGAAATCTCAGGGTAAAAGAACCTTCCTGATTATTGCACGCAAAATAAGACACGGAGCGGTGAAAAGATTGCTGGAGGGGGAAAACACCGTGGCGCACGTCACCTTTGAAGGTACGGTTTCCTGGGAAAAACTGAAGAGTCTGGAAGGAAAGGTGTTCAAAAACAAAAACAAAGTGTTTGTCGTGAAAAGAGTCTACAGAGACAGCGGCTACCTTTTGAAGGTGATCTCAACGGACGAGGGAGATTTTCGTCAAATTTACTATCTGGATCTTTCGGGGAAAAACGGAAGATGGATCTTGAAACTGGACGATGGTTCCGATCCTTACAGAACTCCTGCCATGAAGTGGTCTCTCAGAAAGATCGCTGAGGAGTTAACCACTTGAAGCCCTATGGGATATCTCCCCGACGATTTCATCGATGTACATCTTCAACTGCCTGTTTCCCTTGAGCAGGGAATTTTTAACTTTTTTCACACTATCGGCGACCACAGGATGGGACCTGTTGAACTTCTCCGCAATCGTCCTCAGGGAACTCTTCAGATAAGTCTTCGCAATGTACATTCCTATTCTTCTGGCCATGAGTGCCTTTGCGTTCCGGCTGCTCGATAGAATTTCTTCCTTCGGTACGTCCATCACCCTCGAGACGATCTCTATCAACTCATCGATGGGATCGAGAATCGGCTTTCTTTCGGGTTTTATGAAATCTTTCAAAAGTGCGATTGCCTCTTTCAGATCGACCTCTCTTCCCGTGGTTTCTTTGTAAACGAGAAGTTTTATTATCGCACCTTTGAGTCTTCTCAGGTTGTCATCCACGTTCTCTGCAACGAAATCCAGAACCTCTTCCGGAAGTTCTCCCTCTTCAACTTCAAGCATTTTTCTTGCGATGCTCTTCCTTGTTTCCCTGTCAGGTGGCTCCAGCTTTGCAACGAGTCCCATCTGAAACCTGGAGATCAACCTGTCCTGAAACTCCTTCAACATGTGTGGCTCTCTGTCAGAGCAGATGACTATCTGTTTTCCCGAGTCGTGAAGTTCGTTGAAGGTGTGGAAGAGTTCTGTTTGAACACCCGTTTTTCCTATGAGAAACTGAATATCATCTATCAGAAGGACATCCACTTTCTTTCTATACTTTTCTCTGAACTCAGCAAGTTTCCCCTCTTTCATACTGTCAACAAGATCGTTCAGAAATTTCTCGCTGGTGATGTACATCACCCTCAGATCGGGCTCTCTCTGAACTATGTAGTTACCTATCGACTGAAGAAGATGCGTCTTTCCAAGTCCCACTCCTCCGTATATGAAAAGCGGGTTGTACTTTCCTGGATTCTTGGCAACCTCCAGTGAAGCATGGTAGGCAAAGGAATTTCCCGGTCCAACAACGAAATTCTCGAAAGTGTAGGCAGGGTTCAGTGGTGTGAGAAGAACCGCCTTTTTCTTCACAAGAGGCTCACTGTAGGATGTGTGTGAGTCAAACGATTCGTAGGTCAGTTCATAGGTAGCGTCGTGTCCAAGAACCGTCTTCACCGCTCTTGAGAGCACCGAATGATACTTCTTCTCCAGCCATTCTTTTATGAAGAGATTCCCCACGGAGAAGATCACCTTGTTTCCCTCTATCGTTTTCACTTCGAAAGAGTTGAACCAGAGTTCCCAACTTTTTCTGTTCACTCTGGTCTTTATTTCCTGGAGTATTCGCTCTTTCATTCTGGGAAACCCCCGCACAAGGTGTGCCAAGAATAATTATCCAACGAACAGGTTTGTCGGG